>JAPPIK010000019.1:0-41396 GCA_028820655.1 Candidatus Poribacteria bacterium
GTAGTGCCGGGAAACGTTCGGGTGCTTTCAAGGGGACGAATTCAACTTTGTCCGGGTCACCGAGGACAGCGGCAGCTATCGCCCTACCATAGTCTGCATCGAAACCGCTCCACTTTCCATCTTCACTTAAAAAACTGAAGCCGGGTAACCCCCCGTGGACCCCACATATCAACTTTTCTCTCTTTTTAACTCTGTCAAGAATACTCTCGTCACCTTGAGCGAGTCCCGGAACTAACAGTGCAATCGCTAAAACCAATGCAGAAACGCGAAACAAAAATTTACTCACAGCAATCCTCTCCTTTTCGGTATGACCCCTATTGCAGAGGTCGTTTAGCTGAAGTACCTTGATTTAAGGTCTATTATCATTGCCAACAACTCAAAGTTTCTCCTTTTGTTCATTTGTAAGATCGTTTGATACGCTCAGATGCAACATAACGTCAAAGAATGCGCACACAAAGATAGCGATGACAACAAGGGGCATTGCCCTGCTCAGCAAGTTTATTAGACATCTTTCCTAATTGATCCGAGTTGCTGCCGATTGAAAACTTATCGGCTATACGCTAAGATTGAAGTACCCAACCTATAGCGCCGCCGGATCGGCGTGTTTAAAGCTTAATCGAATTAACTCACATAGCCCCAGCGGGGATCAAGCGAATGGATAGTGAGCGCGATAGAGATCCCAGAGATAGCAACATACGTTAATTGAATCACAGCGATACAGAGAATCCAAGCAGGTAAATGAGTAGACATACGAGTAAACATGCTACAGGAACACCTCCGCAAGCTCTTGACCGTGCGTTTGCGCCTTGGGTCAATCAACACCATGAGAAAAGCCCGACACGACTGACATTATTTTGGAAAGATGTCTATTATAGTTTTCCTCATCTTCCGCATAATGAACTTATGTAATTTCGAATTTTTACATCATAGATTTTAGGGCATATCTCCTTGAATGAGCGAAAACGGTCTAGATACTTCCGCGAGTCCGATTGATTGACCGGATTTCCCTTCCATCATCAGCTTCAGAGCTTGTTTGAATAGTCGGCAGCAAAGCTATTTTTAGAGAATCTATTGACATTGCACTCCGCTGGAGTGCAAGAATTTTGGCTTCTCCTTACTATTGACATGGCACGCCTCCGGAGTGCTCACACGGGTGTCGCCCCGCTGGGGCTTGTCCGGGAAGGGTGAATTCATGTTGCTGTACACCTTTAAGATTTCTATGGAATCTCTATCGCGTTCGTTATCCACTCACTTGATCACTCGGTGTCTACTCGCTTGATCGCCGCTGGCGCCTATAGAGGCTGGGGGATTCCTATCGCGCTCATTATTCATTCGCTTGATTGCAGTGCGCACCCTACAACTATCAAATCATCCTATTTTACATGGTGCAGGATTTTCTATCGCACTCACTATGCGTTCGTTTGATCCTCCGGAGCGCGGAGAGTGGGGGCATCGCGATTCTATTGACATTGAGGATCTCTATCGCGCTCGTTATCCACTCGCTTGATCTCACGCTGGAGTGAAAAGCATTATTGGAAACAACACCTCCTCAATGCCTGTCATAGATCGAATAATGAGTGTTACGTGCTGAATGAATTGTTCCGACAGGGATAATGGCACGCTCTAAAGAATCGAATCCCGTCGGAAGTTAGTTTTATCACATTTCCACCGGGTCCATCCTTTCTCTCTTGGTGCGTACCGCATACTCATATTATACCAGTTTCTCTCGTTCCATCTCTTCGTGTTTCAGTTCGCTCAGTCGAGACAGTAATGTCATCAGCACACATATTGGCAACTATTTGTCCGTCGATATCCCAGGCCAACCATCCCACATGTTTTCCGCAGGAGGCTTCGTCATTCTGTCTTCGAGATCGATCTTCTTGAACTCGCCCAACACCGCTTTTCGGATGCTCTTGGAGCGATTGTATCCCACTCCATGTGCCAATCGGTGATGGCAGAAGATTATGTCACCTGCACCCCCATGGCACTCGACAGGAAGCTTTTGTTTGAAAAAATCAATATCAGCCTGCCATTCCTCCGTCCTTTCGCCGCCATGTTCAGTCTTGTGTCTATAGTAAAATACGCTGTGGCTCTTGGGCCAGACTGTGAACCCTCCGCCGCTGGGCGGCACGTCATCGATGTAGCCTACCACACCAAGATGAAAGCTGTGTCTGTCAGTGTGGCAGTGGTCACCAGCTGACTGATTCCCGTTGTCTGGTTCGGGAAGACGACAATAAATACCCCTAAGTCGCGAGGGGAGCGCGATGGATCCTTCTCCTAACATCTGCTCAGCCATGCGCCAGACCTGAGCATTGGTTAAAAGCATGTGGACCATCCAATTTTCGCGACCGATGCTCCGATAATACCAGCCAAATTCGCCACCATTATCGGGCACATTGAAGTTGCGTTCGCTGGATGTATCTACCGCGACCGTGCTGTTTTCCTTCTTATACGTCTTGATCGGGCCGACCCAGGTATCCGGATCGTTTCGCTTGATTTCAGGCGGCGCATTTTCCCATAATCGTTCTCGCGCACGAGCCATGAGTGTTTCATCGAGGACCTTGCGTTTTATTACGTAGCCTTCATCTCTAAAGAATCGAATCTCCTCGGACGTTAGTTTTATCATAATCCCACCGTGTCCATCCTTTCTCTCAAAAGGTCGCCATAATCTGATGGATTCCTGAGGAGGAAATGCCGGTCCTGTTCTGCGCGCAACGACCACAGTATTGAATCAGACGGCGGCACCAGCTTCCCGCAGGTGATGAGTTCTCCCTTCGAGTCAGCCGCAGCAAGTGCATTTCCCTTGTCTTTTTTTCTGGCTCTTACATTTCTCTGCCACATTCACCGATTTCTGACTTGACTTTGCGGGCGTCCTGGGGCTGGAAAACGCGGAACTTGACGGTGGCAACTTGAGCCGGCAACCGTCTTTGCGCGTCAGAGGCAAGCATTTCAGCAATGAGTGGAGGCAGGTTTTGTCTGCAAGATATGGATGTTTTACCTTGACATTCTCCACTACTATTTATAATCATTTAGGTCGTACATGTCGATGTTTCATACCCTGACTCTTAATACATGTCAACAATATTTGGAAGTCAGTCGAACGGATATTGTTCGGCAGGCGTGTTTAGTTCGCGCGTGAATGTCTCCAACTGGAAGCACCTGCTGCCGGTCAGCACCGGATGGAATTCTTCGGGGATTGTTTTCAGGAACTCCTGGTTCGGTTCGTAGCCTTGATGGGGTTGGAACATCGATGGCCAGTACCCTCCGAGGATAAAGACGCGCTCTTTGCCCGATTTGCAAATTCCGCCCGAATGCAGGAGGGATTCGAAGAACAGGAGAGTGGATCCCGCCGGAGCGACTACGTGATGAACCAGATCGTCGGGATCCTGCAGCGCGACTTCAATGATCTCATGCCGCTCGATTCCGCCCAGCTTGTGGCTTCCCGCGATGACAGCCGTGCCCCCGTCCTCCTCGCCCAGGTCCGTTAGGTTTGAGAGGGTTTTGATGAACGGACAGTGGTACAGACCGTGCGTGGTGCGGCCAAATTCGGCGTGCCACCCGCCGTGAAATCCGTAGTTCTGCCGCTCCATCTTTTCCGGTGGGTATCGAATAATATGGGCGTCCGATTGCAGTAGCCGCACGTGCGTGCCGACGATTTCTTGGGCAAGTCCGACCAAGTAGGGATCGGTCAGATACTCGAAGAAACATACGGCAATGTGCGGGAGATTGTCGATACGGAAATAGTTCGGATCGATTTTGCTGTGTGCGTTTGCGACAAGTCCGTACGGATAGTCTCCGGTTTTGCGGAAATACGTTTCAATCTCATAGATTTTGTCGAGCAGTGCGGCGACGCGTTCTTCCGAAAGCGTCTTTTCGATGATGACGTAACCGTACACCTCAAGATGCAGACGTTGGGCGGGGGTTAAAGCCGGGAACGGTTTCCGAAAGTCCTGCATAGTCGGTCCTCTGAGTGCGAATTGTGGATTGGCTCTTGGAATCTGCTGTCCCGGGAGATTATAGCAGAAAACCGCTTCGAGATGAAATGAACAATCTCCAGTAGATGACAGCCATTTTACTCGGAACCCACGCCTGAATTAGCGCAGTGGTCAGTGACCAGTCGCCAGTGGCCAGTGAAAACAGTGCGGTCGTGAACGGAGATGGGATCTCTATGGGAGTTCTACGGGATTTCTATCGCATTCGTAATTCACTCACTTGATGGGGTGGTGAATGTGTTTGATTTGGTGTTTGTGGCGGGGGAAATTCAGTGACAATATTCAGGCGCGGTTTCCAACCGCGCCTACCGTGTGGGTGTATTCATGAGTCATGCCTCGATGGGGAACAGCCGCGCGGAAAGCGGGTCGTGCATTCCACAATCTAACAGATTGTGGTACAGAATAATGTTTCTACCCACATCCACATGCGGTTGCCAGTTGCAGTGACGATTGAAGGGGATGCAATGTGTCACTGTGCACGGAATGGCGGGGCGTTTCAGATCCCGAAGTGTTTTTCGAGGAAGAGCAGCGTCTTTCGGTTGCTCCAGGCGTGCGGTCCGTCAAAGAAGTCTTTTTCCAAGTCTTGACGGGCGTCGAGGAGATCGTAAACCGGTTCCAGGTCCGAATAGGCTCGCCGCGTTCCATCGATCGGAAAGATGGGATCCTTCGTGCCGCTGATGACCAGAAGCGGACGGGGCGCTATCAGGGCGGCAACCTCCCGCATCTCTCCCCATTCCATGATACCCGGCACGCAGTTGCATATACAGTGGTGTATGGAGTAGATGGAGTCGGCAAAGGTGCAGTAGTATCCGCCGACCATGGCGAGTTTGACTCTGGGTTCCAGCGCCGCCCAGAACAGAGCGATTGTTCCGCCGCCCGACAGTCCTGCCACCCCGATACGCGACGAGTCAACGGCTTCCAGCGTGTAAAGGTAATCCACGAGGCGCGAGGCGTCCCAGCATCGCAAGCCGACGGGTGTCTTGCCGGTGAGGAAACTGTTCATCGTCAACCGCGGACAACCTCTCCCCGATACCCCCGCGCTCTTCGTAGTCTCGTTCCAGCCGCGTTGCACCGGAGCAATGGTCACGTATCCGTTTTCGGCGAAATACGGGGCGAAGTCAAGGTCGAGTTTCTTGGACTTTGCCAGTTGCTCCTCGGTTCCGTCGCGAATGTAGGGGTAGATGCCGCTGTGTCCGTGCAAGCAGACCACGGCGGACGCTTTCTCCGGTAGGGGTTTCGGCAGAAAGAGGTACGCCGGTATCCAGTAGTCTTCCTCGGAGCGGACATAGATTTTGCGGCGCGTGAACCGGTCTGTCTCCAGTTCTTCGGCGCATTCCGTGCGGAGAGGGACTTTGGATGGGGTGTGCCCCAAGAGCGTCCGCAGCCGCCGCGCAAAACCCCGGCGCCACGCCCGGTGCTCATCGACGGTGGTTGCACCCCACGACAGTTTGGGGGCTAACGACGGTTTCTGTCCCATGAAGTTCTGAAGAAAGTCGCTGTTACGTGTGATGTTAGATTCCTCCGTGGTTGTAGTTGCGAGGTGAAGTTTGCGATGTATTGTCGGGAATCGGAATTCCCTCCTACCGAAAAAGCTGCCAGAGGGGCAAGAAGATCTCTATGGGATTTCTATCGCAGTCACTTTTCGTTCCCTTGATCACTCGCTGTTCACTCGCTTGATTCCGCCTACGTGAATTGATTTAAAACACCTAATCGTAGGGGCGGGGTTGCCCCGCCCCTTAGCCAACGCGGGTTAGGATGACCAAACCATACATTTGAATAGATTGTAAGTCGAGATTGGCATCTCGACACCGAAATGCCGATTTTGGAAATCGATTGACAGCCGTCTGAACTCGTCCTTGATGTGTGAACAACGGGTTGGGAAACCCAACCACCAACTGAGCGAATAGCGAGGGATCAAGCGACTGAATAAGGAGTGCGATAGAAGTCCCGTAGAGATCCCCTACGAAGTGGCATGTGTCTGTGTGCTGCTTTTGATTGCCCGGTTGCGATGAAATGTCAACAGAACTTGGGAGGAATCAATCGAACGAATATCGACAGCGATAGATAATCTTACGAATCGCGATTCGGAGATCGCTTCTACCGCTGAACACTGACGATAGGCTTACACTCGTCCGGGGAAGGATCGTCCTCTTACCGACTTGAACGGCGGCACCTTCGGCGCGTCCGTCACCGATTCATCCTTCCACGAGGAAGCGCGCATGTAGTGTATGGCGTAGCCGCGGCGGCGCTTACCGGAAAGGTTGGCGTTGCTCATGTGCAGCGTAAGACTGTGGTGGAAACTGATACTGCCGGGCGTGAGCGGCGCCGGCACCACGGGCCACTGCTCTCCTCCGAGGTCGTCCAAAAACACGCGCAGCCGTTCGCCTCGCACCATACCCCAGCGATGCGTTCCCGGGAGAAAGTTCAAACACCCGTTCTCCTCGGTGGCGTGGTCAAGGGCGGTCCACGCGCTCACCAGATCCATGGGAAAGATGTCGCGCCACGAGGCGGAGTCCTGATGCCACTGCTGCGCCGAGCCGACGCCTTTGGGTGCCTTCATGAAGAATTGATCGGCGTACATCTTGATGTCGTCGGTGCCCAACAGGTCGGCGATGATATCCACCACCTTCGGATTGGTGGCGTGACTCCACATGATGTCGTCGTACACCGCCAGATTATATAGCTTGCGCACGGACAAAACTTGGTTGTCGATGGGTTTTCCGCTCTGGGTGATCGCCGGTTCAATCTGGATGCTGGTGCTCGGTATGTTTTCCGCTTTTCCGGCGGCGATGACGTCGGAATGCGCCGCGATCATATCCACTTCCTCGGGTGTCAGGACATTCTCGACCGTCAGGAAACCGTTGAGTTTGAATTGCGCCACCTGTTCCTGCGTCAGGCTGCGCAACTGTTGCTTGGACATAGATTACAGGCTCCTTTGTTCATATCCTATGTGGTTTGGGAGAGAATAAAGTATACCACAACCATCGTCCAAACCTCAATCGACAAGGACCAGGCTAGTAAACCAAATCCGATTCAATAGAGGATTGAAGTCGATTCCAAATCTCGAATCTTCGCGAAAGACATTTTTCTTTTGCCCGAGCCAATCAAGCTAATTTTAGATTGATAGTTTTCCAAGCTTGAAAGGGGTTGTTACATTGTGCTATGCATGATATAATCCAACTGTTGATTTTGGAGATGTCTGTTAAATGTCGTAATGGAGAAGTATGATGAATGCGAAAGATTGGTTACCCCCAGCCGTGATTATTTCTGTAATCATTTTTACAACCACGCTGACGTATAATCTGCTAAATAAACGAATAGGTGATCTGAAAGAGGAAGTTCGGGATATTAGAAAAGTGTTGTTAGACCATATTGTAAACGGGCATAGAGAGAGAAATGAATAAAGAAACGACCAGAAAGCAAGTCATGGACGCGGCACAAGTCATCTTGGATTATTGTGAAACGTTTGACAGAGATACCGATAATCGCAGAGACTTAATGGAGAAAAACGAGTTGCCCAAAGGGGTTGAGACTTTTTCTCACGCATTCCAGCAACTTGAAGAACATAGAAAGCAAGAAAATACTATAGCCACAATTAGAAGTTATGCAAAGGAAATCCGCAGGCAAATGGATAAGGTTACGTACAGCGGCACATAGTATTTCTCTGATTTTATACTCCCTCTAAATACTATTCTTCCACGATAGCTCAGCTATCCATCCCCTCCGCCATGGCGTCGATCTCTTCCAGCTTTAACCGGACGCTCACCACAGACTGTTTCTCGGGACCGGGTCTGTATTTGACGTACGTAGTTACAACGAGCGTGTCGTCTGGGAGAAGCTCCACACCGGGGTAGCCGGTGTCATGCATTTTCACGGTGTCGTAGCTGTGAAGCAGTTTGAGACGATACTGCCCTGCGCGGCAGTTGCGAATATCGTCGTAGGTTCCCACCCACGCCACGAAGTGCCCCCAGGTCGGGCTGTGCAGCGTCCTATCGCGGAAAGCCATGAGGATGCGTCCGTCCGAGGAGTAGCGCGGTTGGTGGCGGTTGCCGGTCATCGTACGGTCAAGCTCGACCGGATCGGTCCAAGTTTCGCCTTCGTCGGTGCTGAACACGGCAAGAGAGCGGCATTTCATGGTGCTGCTGACGCGCAGCACACAGGCGATTTCCTTCCCGTCGGGGGAACGGATAAACGCCGGCTCGCACGGTCTTGAATCGGGAAACTTCCCTCCGCTCTCAACCAGAACCCGCTCGGGCGACCACGTCAAGCCGCCGTCTTCGGAGAAGCTGATAAGCGTCGATGGCTTGCGGCTCCATCCGCCCATCAAGCGGTTCCCGGTGATTTCGATAATGGTGGTGAAAGGCATCGCGGTTTTCAGTCCGTTCTCCTCGAACGGCGTCCAGGTCTCACCGCGGTCAAGCGACACCGATTGGCGCATCTTTCCCAAACCCTCAAATACAAACAGCCGTTCCACGCCGTCCGGTCCGACAAATCGGAATATGGCAGGGCAGTTGGTAGCCGTCTTCCAGTTCTCCGGGACGGGCAATGGATCCGACCAGGTCAGACCGGCATCGTCGCTGCGCTGGAGCACCGCCGAAGGTCCCCCGTGCCCCAACGGATAGACGCAGAACATCGTTTTTTGGTCCGGCATCAGTAGCGTGGTGGGGTGTCCCTTGTAGCTTTCCGGTGTGCCTTGGGCGATGATCACGTGGCGGTGCGTCTCGTCGCACAGGTCGATCATCGGGATATTAAAAGGTATGGATTCTGGCATGTTTTATTCCTTTGGGGTTTCCGTAACTGAATGTCTCGAAATACATAATGCGTAATACGTAATGGGAAAGATTTGCGTAGGTCCTATCCTTAATCTGTTAGATTTTGGAATCCGCAAACTAACTGGTTCACTCGCTAAGACTGTAATGCATGTTGAAACCGAGTTTTTCCCCGAATCCTATTGACCTCAAGATAACGATCTAGCCGACTCATCACCGGCAACTTGCCGCATGCAATCAAGGTAATCACAGAAATCCAGCAAGCGAGTGGATAGCGAGCGCGGTAGAGATCCGATAAATCACAGTTCAGACAATGTGAACGACCGACACCTAACACTTATCATAAACACTTATCGAGTAAACCACTAACAGCGGGACCTTCTATTGCACAGGATTTCTATGGGAGTTCTAGCGCGTGGGATTTGCTATCGCACTCACTATTCGTTCGTTTGATTCTATCCGGTCAGTTGCTCATTCGTTATTCACTCACTTGATCACTCACTCTTCATTCGCTTGATCTCCTACAGCAAATGAGAGACACTATTTAGGCGGGAATACTAAACCAATCACAAGATGGTACTATGAAACGGGGGTTGATTATGGTCTTTCCCATGGTTTAATTGCCCATGCTTTCCGCCATGGCGTCGATCTCTTCCAGTTTTAAGCGTACGCTTACCACAGACTGTTTCTCGGGGCCGGGTCTGTATTTGACATAGGTCGTCACGACAAGCGTGTCGTCGGGCAGCAGTTCCACACCGGGGTAGCCGGTGTCGTGCTTTTTATCCGTGGCGTAGCTGTGCAGCAGCTTGAGGCGATACTGCCCTGCGCGGCAGTTGCGAATATCGTCGTAGGTTCCCACCCATGCCACGAAGTGCCCCCAGGTCGGGCTGTGCAGCGTCCTATCGCGGAATGCCATCAGGATGCGTCCGTCCGAGGAGTAGCGCGGTTGGTGGCGGTCGCCGGTCATTGTGCGGTCAAGTTCCACCGGATCGGTCCAGGTTTCTCCTTCGTCGGTGCTGAACATGACGAGAGAGCGGCATTTCATGGTGCTGCTGACGCGCAGCACACAGGCAATTTCCTTCCCGTCGGGGGAACGGATAAACGCCGGCTCGCACGGTCTTGAATCGGGAAACTTCCCTCCGCTCTCAACCAGAACCCGCTCGGGCGACCACGTCAAGCCGCCGTCTTCGGAGAAGCTGATAAGCGTCGATGGCTTGCGGCTCCATCCGCCCATCAAGCGGTTCCCGGTGATTTCGATAATGGTGGTGAAAGGCATCGCGGTTTTCAGTCCGTTCTCCTCGAACGGCGTCCAGGTCTCACCGCGGTCAAGCGACACCGATTGGCGCATCTTTCCCAAACCCTCAAATACAAACAGCCGTTCCACGCCGTCCGGTCCGACAAATCGGAATATGGCAGGGCAGTTGGTAGCCGTCTTCCAGTTCTCCGGGACGGGCAATGGATCCGACCAGGTCAGACCGGCATCGTCGCTGCGCTGGAGCACCGCCGAAGGTCCCCCGTGCCCCAACGGATAGACGCAGAACATCGTTTTTTGGTCCGGCATCAGTAGCGTGGTGGGGTGTCCCTTGTAGCTTTCCGGTGTGCCTTGGGCGATGATCACGTGGCGGTGCGTCTCGTCGCACAGGTCGATCATCGGGATATTAAAAGGTATGGATTCTGACATGTTTTATTCCTTTGGGGTTTCCGTAACTGAACGTCTAACAATGCATAATCCGTAATGCGTAATACGTATTGGGGAAGATTTGCGTATGTTCTATCCGATTCGATTCATGACATTCGGTTTCTAGTGGCAATCTTCAAGAATCAGATCAGGGCAATATACGTCAGCGATGTTGTAGGGTGCGCACCGCAATCAAGCGAATGAATAATGAGCGCGATAGGGATCCCACAGCTTTTGAATTTAATTACCCGAACTGAAAACCGTACAGCTTCGCCTTGTGAAGGCGAAATCTCAGACGCGCTTGCTGTCCGCTTAAACTGGCCAAGCCTCCATCAGCACTCCACGTCACCCGTCCTCCCGTGACTGTATCGCCGATGGGTTGGCTTGCTGCCAAGCGTGCGTTCTCCGCATCCACGACTTCGACCTGAACGGAACCGCCATCGTCTACGTCGGCGGTTAGCCCGAGGGTCTCCCCGCCAAGTTCCAGCAATTCGGTCGTTATCACCGCCGTTGCTTCTACGGAGATCGGCTCGTAGCCCGCCCAGCCATCGGGTCTGAGCGTCGCCAGCGCGAGGTAGCCGTTCCGCCATTCGAAGAAGTGCCAGTCCCCGGCGCCGTAGTAGATTCGAACTTCATCGTCATGGAAGATTGGCGCGGCGGCGAAGATGGTGCCCCAGTCGTACGGCATCTCCCCGAATCGTTCGTGCTCGGCGGGGCTGTGTCCGATAAACGGGGTGCCCTCCTGTATCCGGTGCCAGGTGACGGTGTCCGGGCTCCACGCAAGTTCGGCGTGCTGCTTCACCCCGTGGTCGGAAGCCTCCTCGGGGAACGTCATTACGCCGACCAATCCGATGTAGACGCCGCATGTCGGAAAGACAATCATGTCGTGGGTTTGCAATTGCGCCGTAGGCCCCTCCATGATGCTCCGCTCACGCCTCCAGGTCACAAAGTCGGACGACTCGGTCTGCGTGACTTGGCGCCTGCCGAGATCCGAGTTGCGGCGGGTGATGACAACGTATTTGCCGAGAAGCGGCGACCATAACGCGCTGGGGCGGTTGCCGCCTTCGTGCCCCGGGACGGGGATGAGCTCGTCCCAGTGCAATCCGTCGGGAGAGAACGCCGCGAACGCCCCCCTGCTCGCGGAGAAAAACATCTTGTAACGTCTCGCCGGATCAGGGTCCCGGTCATCCTTGTAAACGCCTGCGACCCCGCGGCGGCGCGTGACGATGTTGTTCGATGTGCCGCCTTCGAACTCGGCGAGGCCCAACTCGGGTTTCTCCCAATGGATTCCGTCGGTCGAAACGGCGTAGCAAAGCCCAATCTCTCGATCCGTCGGTTTCACATCGTTGTACTTTATGATATCGGGATGGCGGCGTTCCGGCGTGGTGCTGGTCACGCGCGCGTCAACCACAAACGGGTTGTACCAGCACTTGTAGACCTTTTCGTCCTCGTCATATATGACATCGGGATACACGTTGTCGTAGCGCGGCTCCCACGGTTTTTCCTCGGTGAAAAGAGGGTTCTCGGGGTGCTTGCCCACCTTACCGAGCGTGAGTGTCCCGCCTTCAACGTCGGCTATGATTCGTGAATCGAGGACAAGGTAACCTCTCTCTTCCGCCATCTTCGAATCCTTCGGTTGCAAGATCATGCAATGTTTCGGGCGACATGTTTGAGGGGTTTCATAACCCGATTGAAGTTAAGTTCCTACGGGAGGTCGCGATTCGGAGATCGCTCCTACAGGGAATATCGTGTGGGATTTATTCGTCCGGTCTATGGTACAAGATTCATAAGTCGTACAATGACAGGTACTTGGCAATTCTACTCGGCTTTCGCTTCACGGTCAACAACAATCGCTACCAAGACGCGGCCAATCTCTCGAGACTTTTGCCGGTAGGAGCGACCTCCCGGTCGCGATTTCTTTTGCAAAAAAAATCATCAGATCCCGGGACTCCGCCTTGAGGACGATTGTCCTGTGGCTGTGTTGAATTTGCTTGACAGCAAATGATGCTTTCGACAAGAATTAACTGGAATGCAAGGACTTTTTCGTTACTCAATTTGAATTATATGGAGGCGGTGCCGAATGAAAATCAGGTTTGCACAGTACGGCATTTCGCACGACCACGCCAGCGGCAAGGCGAAGACGCTGAAAGCGAACGACGATGTCGATTTTGTTGGCGTGTATGAACCGTCGGCGGAGGTTCGCGAAACGCTCGGCGGCAATGAAGCGTATGAGGGCGTTCATTGGCTCTCGTCCGCGGAGGAGATACTGGAAGATGAGACCATCGCCGGTGTCGCGGTGCAGGGGCACGTGTCGCGAAATCTCGAATATGCGCGGGCGGCGGTTGAGCGCGGAAAGCATGTCTGGCTCGATAAACCGGCGGGCGACGATTTGGAGACGTTCCGGGCGGTGCTGGACATTGCACGCGAGAAGGGGCTGTGCGTGCAACTCGGGTATATGTTCCGTTACAGCCCGGGATTTCAGTTCGTTCTCGATTGGGCGAACTCCGGGAGACTAGGAGACATATTCTCGATTCGCGGACGCATCTCGACCCGGCGCTCTGACGCAGCCTCGTGGGAGCGATGGGATTCCCGCGGCGAACGCGAAGGCGGCATCATGTTCATTCTCGCCTGCCACCTTATCGACATCATCGTTGCCATCCTCGGGCGTCCCGAGCGCGCGGCATTCTTCTCGCAGAACCTGGACAACACCTTCCCGTGGTTCCAAGATAACACGGCGTCGGTTCTCGAATATCCGGACGCCATGGTCACCCTCGAGTCGACCGCGTCCGAAGTATCGTCGGGTGCGACAAGACGCTTGGAGGTATACGGAACCCGAGGCAGCGTGATTCTCGAACCGCTGGAACCGCCGGCGTTGCGACTGTGCCTTGATGAGGACAGGGACGGCTTTGTAAAGGGGTGGCAGCGGGTGGAGGTGGAGCACCGGCCTCGCTACATCGACAGTCTACGCGCGCTGGTGGCGGACATTCGCGGCGAGAAAGCGCCGGACCGTTCGCTCGACCATGAATTCACGGTGCAGGAAACGGTGCTCCGTGCCGTGGGGTTGTTATAATACCATTTCGCTTGAATAATAGTGTATATGATGTCTTCACTATATCGTTCACTTACGCCGTAGGCGGGGCATCTTGCCCCGCCGGCTTTGCGCGAAGACAAGACTTTTGTTCCACTTCACGCAACCAATGCACAACCATTTTAGAGAAATGGTATAAGTCGCCACAGATTGTGCGTAGGTAGGGTTGGACGACGCAATAATGATTTAACGAGTGTTGCATTTCGAAGCAGTTGGGTTTCGCTCGGTCGTTACATTTTTCGGGATGTATTTTAAGGACCGCTCTCCTCTTGCTGCGAGTAGGGTTTCGTGTTGATTCGCTCAACCCAACCTACGGCGCTGGTAGGAGCGATCTCCAGGTCGCGACCGCTTGGGCGCCGCAAGGCAAGATGCCCTGCCTACGGGAGCCGTTTACAACTAAATTAAGGTATTATTTGCACTATTATTCAAGTGAATTTGTACACATTCAGAATTCGTGGAGAGAATGCTAAATGAATATTAGGTTTGCGCAGTACGGTATCGCGCACGGCCACGCCAGCGGTAAGGCGAAAGTGATGAAGGCGGGCGACGAGGTTGATTTCGCCGGTGTCTACGAACCTTCCCCGGAAATTCGCGAAGCGTTCGGCTCACACGAGGCGTATGAGGGGGTTCACTGGTTCTCATCCGCGGGGGAGATGTTGGAGGACGAGAGCATTGCGGGAATCGCGGTGCAGGGGCGGGTATCGCATAACCTGGACTTTGCACGGGCGGCGCTTGAGCACGGAAAGCACGTCTGGCTTGACAAGCCGGCGGGCGATGATTTGGAGACGTTCCGGGGAATACTGGACATTGCACGCGAGAAGGGGCTGTGCGTCCAACTCGGCTACATGTTCCGCTACAACGCGGGATTTCAATTTGTCCTCGATTGGGCAAAGTCCGGAAAACTGGGAAAGATATTCTCCGTCCGCGGCCGCATCTCGACGGATCGCTCGGACGAAGCCTCGTGGAAGCAATGGGATTCCCGCGGCGAACACGAGGGCGGCATCATGTTTATTCTAGGGTGCCACCTCATCGAAATCGTCGTCACGCTGATGGGACGCCCCGAGCGTGTGACTTCGTTCTCTCAGAACTTGGACCATACTTTCCCTTGGTTCCAAGATAACACCGCGTGTGTTTTCGAATATCCGGGCGCGATGGCCACCCTGGAGTCGACCGCGTCGGAGGTGTCGTCGGGTGCATCGAGACGATTCGAAGTCTACGGGACGCGCGGCAGCGCGATTCTCGAACCGCTGGAACCGCCGGAGTTGCGGCTGTGCCTTGACGAGGACCGTGACGGCTATGTCAAGGGCTGGCAGCGGGTGGAGGTGGAGAACCGGCCGCGTTACGTCGAAAGTCTTCGAGCGCTTGCGGCGGACATCCGCGGTGAGAAATCGCCGGACCGTTCGCTCGACCATGAATTTACGGTGCAGGAGACCGTGCTGCGCGCCGTCGGGTTGTTATAGGACCTACGCGATTGAACATTTGAAAGATTGCCGTAAGACGTTATATTCGTAGTGCTGACGTTACGGTACTTGTAGGAGCGATCTCTAGGTCGCGACCGCTCATGCGCGGCAGGGCAATATGTCGCACATACAGTCGCACGTGGGAGGGGCAGAGCAATGATGCTCTTCTGTACCACAATCTGTCAGATTGTGGTATGCGCAAATTAGCGAATCGGGTGGGCGTATAATGACCACGATAGAGATTACAACCTGTAGGAGCGATCTCCGGGCCGCGACCGCTTAGTCGGGGCGGTGCAAGATGCCCTGCCTACTGTACTAATTTTTGTTGCTGCGTGAGTTCTGCTAACTTTAGCGACATCCCATTATCCGTAGCTTGAATTCCATGGAGGCAAGACCGAATGAAACTGAGGTTCGCGCAATTCGGCATCTCGCATGACCACGCCCCAAGCAAGGCACGCACATTGAAATCAAACGAGGATGTGGATTTTGTCGGCATCTATGAACCGTCATCCGAAGTGCGCGCGACCCTCGGCGCCAACGATGCGTTTGAGGGCGTTCAATGGCTGCCGTCCGCGGAGGAGGTGTTGGAAGACGAAACCGTTGTGGGGATCGCGGCGCAGGGACGGGTATCGGAAAACCTCGACTTCGCGCGGGCGGCGGTGGAGCACGGCAAGCACGTCTGGCTCGACAAACCGGCGGGCGACGATTTGGAGGCGTTCCGGGCGGTGCTGGACATCGCACGCGAGAAGGGGCTGTGCGTCCAACTCGGTTATATGTTTCGTTACAACGCGGGTTTCCAGTTTGTGCTTGATTGGGCGAATTCCGGGAAACTGGGCGACATATTCTCGGTTCGTGGACGCATCTCCACGCGCCCTTCCGATGAATCTCTGTGGGCGCGGTGGGATTCGCGAGGCGAACACGAAGGCGGCATCATGTTCATTCTCGCACCGCATCTTATCGACATTATCGTCGCGCTGCTTGGGCGCCCCGACCGCGTGACATCGTTCTCGCAGAACTTGGACGGCGCCTTCCCTTGGGCGCAAGATAACACCGCCGCCGTCTTTGAATATCCGGACGCAATGGCGACCATCGAATCTACCGCGGCGGAGGTGTCGTCGGGAGAATCGAGACGGTTGGAGGTTTACGGGACTCGCGGCAGCGCGATACTTGAACCGTTGAGTCCACCTGCGCTGCGGTTGTGCCTTGATGAAGATAGGGATGGTTATGCCCAAGGTTGGCAACGTGTAGAAATCGATGAGTGGCCGGCTCATGTCGGCGATCTGGAGGCGCTTGCGGCGGACATCCGCGGCGAGAAATCGCCCGACCGTTCACTCGACCACGAATTTATCGCGCAGGAAACGATCCTCCGCGCCGCCGGACTGCTATAGGTCTCATGCGATTTTACGACTGCAGTAATGCCGTGGGTCAGTTACTGTTTCAACGCAACGATTTGTAGGAGCGATCTCCAGGTCGCGACCGCTTGTGCGTGGCAGGGCAAGATGCCCTGCCTACGGTAGTGCTTAGATTGAACAATCGTCAGTCGTTAAATCACCAATTTCGTCCCTTTCTTCACATAGCGTTGCGGCAAATCACTCCAATCCAGAAAACGAGAAATTTTAAGGAGCATAACCATGACATACACAAGATTAACTCTGAGCATACTCATCATAGCCGCACTGGCGTGCCCGGCCGCCCCCGCCCAACCGCCCGTGTTGTTCTTTGACGCCAACACGCAGGATGAGAACGATGACGCGTGGGAAAACAGCGGTTCGGCTGGCGGAGCGGTGCCGCAAACCGACGAACGCCCCATACTTGAAGAGGGCACCGTGGAGGTTGCCGGCATGTCCTTCTTCACGAAATATTACACGGTGCCCGATTCCCACGCGGTTTTCGCCAACGACGAACCCCTTGACGACGCCCCCGTGGTTTTCCTCGAAAATTGGACGTGGGGATCCTTGGTGAGAATCAACGGCGGCCGATTCCCGGGCGATGCGGAGGAGCATCACATGTACGGCATCCATTCCAATGCGCCGGAAGAAACCCAGACCATGCGCGTCATGCTTCCCTTTGACGCGGAGGATTGGGGATGGATTGACAACGTGAATATCATGCAAACCGCCATCGGCGTCCGAGAGGATCATGAATCCATCGCTGACACCGGTTTGGATCTCGGTCAAGGCGTCTGGCGTTTCATGCACGTCACGTTTGAAAGCGGTGTTGCCGTGACGTTTTATCTTGACGGCGAGGAGACTGGGGAAGTGCCGTCCGAGGTGTCGTTCGACCCCAAACACCCGATGAATCTGCACGCATTATTTGCCAATAGCGCTGGGGAATCCGTCCAAGCGTGCAACTGTTCGGCGGTCAACTTCAAGTTGTGGGATCGCTGGCTCAGCGCGGATGAGATCAATGCCGACATCGCCCAAACGGTTGGGGGCGCGGCAGTGGAAGCTATTGACAAACTCGCTACAGCGTGGGGGCAGGTAAAGTACGACAAATAAGCCCCATTCCGCAGAAATGACGATGCTATAGAAGCCGAGTTTTCTCCACAACACTCCGTTTCTTGGTTGAATCTTCACGGCAAGCAGCCGCGTCGGATTATCAAAGTCAAGTTGGTCAAGTCTGCGGTTGCCTAGTAGGTGGACTTGCGTCGCCGCTTGATATGCTAAACCGTCACACTAGCAATTCGGCGCAAGGAGAGAGCACTGCAATGGAATGGATAGTCATTGGCGGGATAGTCTTCCTAGCGTATGTCTTAAAACCTAAAAGGACATTAAAAGCGCTTGATCGCATAACTGTTTTCGCGTTTGTGGTCTTTTTTGCGGTTTTGGTTGCTTATGGCCTCGCATCTGTTCTTTCTTTATGGTGAATATGTCCCCGGGATCCGTCCCATAGAAACCCCATTAGTTGCCCGCCCCGTTTTCCCCTCTTTACGCGCGACCTTCACGATTCACATGCTTTCCCTTCGCTTTCATCTTCCCCTCTCATGGTCTTCACCCGCCTAAGATCAAGTGTCAGTTTATTGGGGGCGGCAAATCTCCATGTTTGTACAGATAGCGGCTGGCAATACTGCGGTACGGTTTCCATTTTTCTGCTATCTTCTCGGCGCCTTCAAGGTCATCGACATCCAAACCGTAAACAGAGGACATCGATTTCCGCAGCGCGAGATCTTTCACGGGAAACACGTCGATTCTGCCAAGACCGAATAGCAGATACATGTCGACGGTCCAATCGCCAATACCCTTTACTTCCGTGAGTAACCGTCGGATAGTAGAATCATCCTCCTCATGGAGTGTGGAGAAGTTTAGCTGTTGCGATTCGGTTCTGCGCGCCAAATCCAATACGTACCCGTACTTCCGATTCGATATGCCGGCATCAAGTATTGCCTGCTTCGGTAGAGCCAGCAGTTGTTTTGGCGTGGGTTTTCCGGCGTCAAAAAGTTCATGAAAGCGATTAATTATTGTGTTGGCAGCATGTTTTGAGAGTTGCTGTCGGACAATGGAATCGCACAAGAAATCAAATGCAGCGTGCCCTGGAGCCAGGGTGCACGGGCCAACGATATCAATGACTTCGGCGAGTATATGGTCCTTCGCACACAGTTGATCGCAAATGGATTCTATGTTTAGGGATAGGGACATAAGGAACTCTCTTTTAGTTTGGCGCTGTCTCTCAGGATTCTCGGTTGTTTGTCTATCCGATTGAACTTACCGCTGGTCTTGAGTTATTGTAGAACTGCGGCGACTCTTGCTTTCGAATCGCCAACATTCGCTTCGGCGCACATCGCCCAAACAGGCTCTCGGATCGTCGCCCAAGCCGCTTTCATCCGGTCAATTGGCTGACCGACAACGCCCCGGATCCAAAAATGCGCGAATACGTAAGCCCGTCGCGAGACTTCGTTTCCGCGGGCATATAGCAGACGCTAAACGCCCGACGCGCCGCATCGCTGGAATTCACGCCGGAACTGTGAAACATCCAGTTGTGCATCAGCACTACCTCGCCCGCTTCCAACTCCAACGGAATCGACTCGGACTCCGCCACAAGCCTCTCCTGCCGGGCACGGCGTTCGTCAGGCCGAGTCAGGGGAACAAGGTTGAGACGATGAGAGTTCGGAATAATCCGAACGCAACCGTTCTCCTCCGTCGCCGGGTCAAGCGCCGTATAGATGGTGAGTAACGGTTCCCGGTCAAGATGCGACCAGCGGTCTTGATGCCAGTTCAACTCAGTGCCTTCACGCGCCGGTTTGTTCATAAACATCGCACGATAGCAGGCGATGGTAGTCTCTTCACCGTAAACCGTCGCGCACGCCTCGCGGAAAACCGGTTTCTGCATGTATGAAAGGAAGAGCGGATCAAACTCGAGCGACTGAATCTTGCGATACGACAGCGTCGCCCCTTTGTGACCGTCAGTTTGCGGCCCCGGACCGTCCTTGCCCGGTTCTCGGTCGAGTTGCATCAACATCCGGTCATAATCCAACGGCGCTTTGCCCAGCATGATATCATCTATCCGGCTCTGAAGCGCCCGAAGTTCCTCACCGGTTGCCACCCGACCGATTCGGGCGTACCCGTCCTCCCGGTAGTGCTTCCATTGTACATCCGAAATGTAGCTTGCCATATATAACCTTCTTTCAAATTCGGTTTCTACTGACCACTATCCACAGGCCACTGCATTTCCCGCGCCGTCAACACTATATCAAGCGCCTTCGCACCCGCCTTCACATCATCCAAGCCAAACTCCTCGGCGATGACCTGTTTTCCGCTCGCTTAATCCATGCAGGATTGAGCATGTTACGGACTAACGACGTCCCTTGCCAAATGGGGGAAGAGTTGGTCGTGGATTTCCATCGGTTGACGGAGGTGAACCATCCGATTCTCGTCGGCGGTGTCTATCATGGTGGGATAGTATACGCCGGCTCCTGTTTTGAGCTTGTAACCGCCGGGTGAATGCATACCAAGGTAACGGCGCGCCATCTCCAAATCCTGCGGCGTTCTGGCGCGGCGGGTGCAATTCATGGTGAACATGCGCCTTCGATTGCTGCCGCCATACGAGGCGTGATAGAGGTCGTGATTGAAAACCACGACATCGCCGGGATGGGTTTCCATGGCGGCGCTGCCGGGGAACTCTGTCGGAGGAACGCCGAATAGCTCAAGTGAATTATTGACATCTATCTTCCCTGCCCGCACGTAGTGGTCGGGCTTGTGGCTGCCGGGAATGAAGCGCAGCGCGCCCGTGTCCCGGGTGAGCGGATCAAGGTAGAACGCGACCTTGGCGGCGAAGAGTTGCCCCCAACTTCCGTCGGGGTGCCAGCCCGTGTTGCCGCTATAGTAGTTTCCGTCCCCGCCGCAGTAGTTGAAATCCTCTCCCAGAATGCTTCCGATGAGGTCGAGGATCACGGGGTGATCGAGGAGCGCGCACATGTCCGGTCTATGTTCAATCGGTTTCAGGAACATCGTGCGGCGTGAGCCGTCGTGGTCCCGTCCTCCGCCGCAGTTTTGGATCGTCCATTCGAATTTTTCGACGATTTCAATTGTCTCTTCGGGTGAAAACATCTGCGGAATCAATAGGTACCCGAAGGCATCGAAGAAGCTCAGTTGTTCTTGGGTCAGTGGCATCTTTGGCACCTCCTGAAAGTGGGGGAGAATACGGTTGGAATCGGGGCATCTGAGCCGCCTTCATCACGCCGGTGCGACGAACGTAATTTGAATAGCGGAGGTTTGATGTGCGCTGCGGCAACGCTGTCGGTTTTTGGGTCGAAGGGTCACGGTCTCGTCGGGCTGCCGTCGGGCAATCGCGTCTGTGTCCAGTCTACCACCTCGTCGGCGCAGGGATATTTTGCGGCCAATTCTTCATTGACATCGATCCCCAAGCCGGGTTGATCGTTGGGGTACATGTACCCGTTGCGAACCTCGGGCGTGCCGGGGAAAACCTCGTAGACAGAATCTGAGAAGCGGCACCACTCTTGAATCCCGAAATTCGGCGCCCATAGATCGAGGTGCAGATTGGCGGCGTGTCCCACGGGCGACGTGTCGCCGGGTCCGTGCCAAGCGGTTCGAATCCCGTACATATTTGCAAATGCGGCGGCGTTGCGGGCGGGCGTTATTCCGCCCATCTGGCTAACGTGCATGCGGAGAAAGTCGATGAGCTTGTCGGCAATCAAGGGTTGCCATTCGCGCGGGCTGTTGAAAAGCTCGCCCATGGCGATCGGCGTAGCGCACTGCTGGCGGATGTGTTGAAACCATTCCAAGTCTTCCGGCGCCAACGGATCTTCCAAGAAGAACAACTTGAAACGCTCGACATCTTTGGCAAATTGGACGGCGTCGATCGGCTTCAACCGCTCGTGGATGTCGTGCAGCAGTTCGATTTCGTCGCCGACTTTGGAGCGCACGTGCTCCATCATGTGCAGCATGTCGCGCATATACGCCTTCGGATCGAAATAAGCTCCCGGCGGGGCGCCGTCGGGTTTGACGAGTTTTTCCGCTTGACCGCCGTAACCGCCCATCTGGATGCGTATGTAGCGGTATCCCTGCGCCATGTACTTCCGGACGCTGTCTTCGACTTCGTGCTCGTCCCTGCCGTCGGCGTGCCCGTACACCGCCGCCCCCTCGCGGCACTTCCCGCCCAAGAGTTGGTACAGAGGCATACCGGCTTGTTTGCCTTTGATATCCCAAAGCGCTTGGTCGGCGCCCGAGATGGCGTTGTTTAGCACGGGTCCGTTGCGCCAGTAGCCGTTGACCATCGCCATCTGCCAGATTTCCTCGATGCGGGAAACGTCCCGTCCAATCAGAAACGGTTTCAGGTGTTTTTCGATCGCGGTGTGGACGGCGTGAAAGCGTTGCGTGAACGTGGCGCAGCCGAGACCGTACAACCCCGGCTGCGATGTCATGATTTTCACGACGATTAATCGCGAGCCTTCGGGCTGGGTCAGGATGGTTTGGACATCTTCGATAGTGGTGGCAGCCATTTTCGGTTCCCCCGAGCGATTGCGTAAAGTTGATGTCGTGTCGTCAATCTGTTATCCGGTCGATATCGGAGCACGCGAGTACGTCGAATGCCGGACATCATTATATCATATCCCCGAACGGGTGTATATAGTCTGCAGCCGACTGTGTTCTGTACGCGGGAATCAAACGAGCGGACAACGAGTGCGATAGTTAATCGCCTTGCCCCGCTTAACCAATAATCGATCAATGGACAGATTACAGGTAGGAGCGATCTCGAGGTCGCGATTCCCCGCTCCAGCGGAGCGGAATGTCGATAGTAGGGCGAAAACTCAATTCTTGCACTCCAGCGGAGTGCCATGTGAATAGATTCCTTAGTTGCCGACTATTGTCTAAAACTGATGATAGAGGACAAAATCGGTCAATCAATCGGACTCGCGGTAGTATCTAGGCGATTTTTACTCGATCGTGGAGCTGTGCCCCAAGATCTAGGTTGTGAGAATTCGAGATTATACACGTCTATCATGCTGAAGATGAGTATCACATAACCAAAAAACGGTTTTGCCGCCCACTATTTAAACCGAATCCAAGACGGCTCCAATCATATCCCCTGTTCACTTGCTCCATGCCAAACCACGGCGCGCGACGCAAGTCCCAGTTCGGATAGTCTGTAAGGTGCAATCAAGCGAGTGGTTAGCGAGTGCGATAGCTAATCTTCTGCGCACCAGCCTTCAAAAGCAGCAGACGCCAATAAAGAGACGAAATGTCTTACTATTTATAACCAAAAACGGTATGCCACGCACCAATTAAACCGAATCCAAGACGGCTCCAATCATATCCCCTGTTCACCTGCTCAATGCCAAACCTCGGCTCACGGCGCAAATCCAAGTTCGGATAGGGCGCGAGCGTTCATTCCGGCGCGGACAAGCGCGTCCCAACTATGAACGGGCGAGGTTTTGAGTATCGTCGGGAGGTTTGCCCGCAACTCGCGGATAGGCGGCGGGGTTTCGTCCCGGTGCCCCAAATTGACGAGCCGCGTCAACGCATCGGAAGCGAATCCGACACAGACGGCGTTCCGATCCTCTCGCACCACGGTTGTCAGCGCGTCTATCGTCGGCTCGAGTGCATCGTCCAAGATGGCGGCGCTGTTTTCTGCCGTTCGCTGGGCTGTTGTCATCCTTGTGCCAGATCTGATCTCTGCCGTCGCTGGCGAGGGGCACGGCGGCAAACGGAACGATTGCCCAGTTCTCGCCGACGAGTCGGTTGCAGGCGGCGACGACGCCGGGCGCGTTGAGAATCTCCAACACTTCCGGGACTTGGGAAAGCAGCGCACGTTGCGGGGGTTCGGTCGCACGCTTTTGGCGCTCATAAATGCGGTCGTGAGTATCGAGGGGTATACCCAACTCCTCCGGTGCGAGGACGACTAGCCCTCGGCAGACGAAATCTTGGAGGAGTCGGTCGGGCGGGGTGTATATCAGTGGATTTGAGTCGAGGGAATCGGGAGCGACCGGTGTGCTGTCGTCGGTCAATCGGTTTGTCCTCCGCTTTTGTGCGGGTTACGGCATACGGAGTATGCCTACTACTATTTCTCGCCTCGCTTGGGTGTTGGGTTTCACTCCGAGTTCGGAGGCATCACTCAAAACGAGTCAGTCAGTAGGTTGGGTTGAATGGCGCCAACCAATAAAACATCCGCCGTACCACCAAGGCTCTGATGCTCAATCGCGCTCAAATCCTTGTAAAGCATAAATGAAACCCAACGGAGGAGCGATTCGGGAAAAGAGGGTGTTGGGTTTCACTCCGAATCCATAGGCATCACGCAAATCAAGGTTTCTACACGTAATTCAAACTCTCAGGTTTTTAGAGGTTCTTCGTTCAACCCAACCTACGTGTTTCAGATCGCGCCCGCATTCGGGATAAGTCCTTCTCCCCATTCCGTTATCGGGATCGCCTTTTGAAAAGGAACAATCCAAAACATGCAGCCTTCGAACTCCCTCCAATCTGGAGAATGTCCGCGCCTTTGGTTAATTGTATGCCATACCATTCGATGCGTCAATAGGATGGTTTTCAACACGTAAAGCCGTTAGATTCTAATTCCGCTATCTGTATCGACGATCATGGGGTGGCACAGGTAAGTCCTCTATCCGCGAAGGACAATTTGGTGACCCGATTGATTTGTGTGGTGACAGCAATTCTATAAAATGGTATACTTAAGAACCTGTTTGAAAAGTCATTTCGAGCAGAATCATGCGTGTCGAAACCGAGTTTTTTCTTGAAAACTTGGTTTCTTTCTAGCACTGTTCTGCAGATTTCTTAGTGCGCACCTCGCAAATCATACTTTTCAAACAGGCTCTAAGATGAAGATGAAATGCTGGGATTCACTGTGTTCGGCCCAATCTAGAGGATGCCGCGATTTGGAGATAATCGCAATTTACAGTCAATTCCATCCGAGAGGAGATTATTCATGAAGCGATTGAACAGGAATTTAACCGTCCTGATTGCCGGTATTTTTCTCTGTCTGCTGCCGCTGAGCCGGATTCTCGGGTTTGCGGCGGAACCGGAACGTATTCAGCCGCCGGAACTCAAGCGCTTGCTTGATAGCGGTGCGAAGGTTGTCGTGGTGGATGTTCGCAGCGAACGGGAATTCCGAGAGGCGCATATTCCGGACGCGCTTTCCATTCCACTGGCACAGCTAGAGATGCGGCATACCGAACTCCCCAAAGAGGGGCTGATCGCATTCTACTGAAGCTGACCTGCGGAAGCAACAAGTGCCCGGGCGGCACGACTTTTACTGAACGAGTTCGGCTATGCGCATGAGCGCTTAAGAGTGTTGGAAGGGGGAATCGGGGCATGGAGGGAAGCCGGTTATCCACTTGAGAAAACGGTTGCGGTGGACGCCAAAGGCAAGCGCTTTACGCAATGGGGGCGGATCAAGATGGGAGCGTGGCGGTGACGCTAGACGGAGCCAATCGTACAATAACGGCATCGTTTCAAAGTAGTAGAATCAAGCGAGTGGATAGCGAGTGATCAAGGGAATGAATAATGACCGCGATAGAAATCCCGTAGAACTCCCCGTGTGCCGTAATCCGCCTTTCACCACCAAACTACCGGTAGGAGCGATCTCTAGATCGCGATCTTCTTACTTGTATTAAACACTTAGCGAGAGTACCACTTAACGGAGCCAATCGTACAATAGTGGTACAGCTTTTTTCTATCGGCTGTCAACCGATTCATTAGTCGGAGATTTGTTTAAATTCCCATATTCTCGAGGACAGTTTGCGGAAAACCACGGGAATTAACATGGATGTCGCGGTTGGCGACGGCGCCTAAGCGGTTGCTCAACCCGTCGATCCGTGTGCCTCGTGTGTTTGCCATTAAGTCTTCAATCGTGATGATTCCGCCTAGATAGACTGCGGGGCGTCCTACATCCTACCGAGCGCCGCTTGGAGGCATCGCTCTTTCCTTTCTATTGCCTCGCAACCTCGATACATTGCCAAGACTATTGGCGGCATCATAGCAGGCCGGGTATGTGTTCAGCCAAAAAACGTTGGGCATCGTTTTGGAGCGGTAGATCCGATTTATATTCCGCTTTCGAGTTCGATCACTTACCCACCCCTCCAAGACGGGTTGTCAGCGGTACTTCTCCCGCAGTCAATGTCCGTTCCTTCGACACCACGCACACCCTACCTCAAGTCCAATTCTGAACTCCCCTCCGCCGCGGTCTTCCCGCACAATGTCCTTGACTTTTGCCACAAGCGTCGCTATGATGGTTATTGAAATGCTGGCGCAAATTGACAATAAGGGAATGAGACTTTGATCGCCTATCACCAACCAATCGGCGCCGCCGCAACACCGCCTTTCGCCACTCCACTATCGACCGTTTCGGCCAACGACCTGTACCGTGCAGGGGTTCGTGTATGAAAATCAATGATTCGGACATGCAGAAACAGTTTGTGAATGACGGCTTTTATGTCTTCAGAAACATGCTTGAGCCGGAGTTAATCGATGAATTAACGCGCATAACCGATGAGGTGCTTGACCGGCAGGATGAGGCGCACTTCGAGCGGCAACGCGCTCCGGGCAGCATGGTGATGATCGATTGGGAACTGGCGTACCGGTACGACACCATTGCCAAACTCATCACCCACCCCAAATTGCTGAAGCGTCTGGCTCAACTGGGATTCGCGCAACCTAAGTTCGGGCACGGCAGAATCATCAGCAAACCGCCGCACAGTCCGCGGCTGTTTTGGCACGAAGATGGTCGATTCTGGGACGATCCGGTCAGCTATACGCCGCAACCTATCCAGTGTTTTCTGATGTACTATCTCGTGGACACCGCCCCGGAGAACGGCTGCCTGCGGGTGATTCCGGGGTCGCACCTGAAGCGCCACGCACTTCATGACGAGGTTCCGGAGCGGCACACCGAGAAACTGTCGACCTACGCCGACCCGGGGCACATCGCCTTCCAACAGGCGGAGGGAGAGATTGACGTACCGCTGAATGCGGGCGACGCCGTGATGGGTTACGGCACGCTGTTTCATTCCGCCCATGCCAATAGGACAGACCGGCGCCGTACCGGCTTAACCATGTGGTACTATCCCGATTTCGTCGACCTGCCCGAGCATACCCAAGCCACGGTGGTCTCTTTGGAAACCGGAACCCAAATTACCAAGCGTTCACCGGGAGAGATGCAGCGTCGGATGGAGCCGCTCAGGCTTGTGTACGACGGGGATGTCGAACCTATCCCGCAGCAGTGGAGGCCGGGGGCGAACCTGAGATAGGGAGACTTACGCTCCGGATTGTGGACACGCCGGCCCCGATAAAAACCGCAGAAATGTGGCTAGGTCTTCAGCCAACAATTCGCGTCTTTTAACCTAACCCCACTTCTGAAGCTTAGCTACCGTTCTTCGCATTGAAAACTTAACATATGTTATGGTATAATTTGCCGAATCGAGTGACGGATCAAACGACGGATTACGGGTAGGAGCGATCTCCGAATCGCGAATAGCGAGCGCGATCGAAATTCCATAGAGATCCTCATAACGAAGGATCAAGCGAAGCGTATTTCCGAAAATGCCATGGATTACACCTACACCATATCAGTCCGACTTCATTTTTTCTCCACGATTTTGTCCTGGGTATAGGGGTGGGTCAATTGTCTATTCGCAGAAAATCGCAGGATTTCGCAGACCGCCAAAATCCCTTCCAACCCGCGCCATCACTGGATTCCCAAGCGATCTATGCGAGAATCGCCAGTCTGCGACGCTCGAAAACGCAACTCCGAACTAAATGCCGCAACGCCAGGCCGGATTACAAGCTATCCGTCAAACAGAGGAAGCATTACTACCTTGCAGCGTCTGAAGCGAATCACCATGCGATCGGAGTTTTCGAGCGTCACCCCTAACGATGTGCACGGACATTAGCGGACTTTAACGACCCTTTCAAACCGGCACAGAATCTATTCGAACCCGCGTCATACACGGTTCGAAACACAACCGGAGGCATACCGCCGCACGATGGATTTATGAGCGAAGAGAAGAAACCGAATATTCTGCTGATTCTGAATGATGACATGGGTTATTCCGACCTCGGCTGCTATGGCGGCGAGGTGCAGACGCCAAATCTTGACGGGCTGGCGAACGGCGGGTTGCGATTCACGCAGTTCTACAACACGGCGCGTTGCTGCCCGTCGCGCGCATCGCTCTTGACCGGGCTGCACCCGCACCAAACCGGCGTCGGACACATGATGGTTGACGATGGATTGGAGGGTTATCGCGGGGATTTGAATCATCGCTGCGTGACGATTGCCGAGGCGCTTGGAAGGTCGGGATATCGCACCTATATGAGCGGCAAGTGGCATATTTCGCGCCACTTGGGGGCGGAAGGTCCAAAGCATAGCTGGCCGCGCCAGCGGGGTTTTGACCGGTATTTCGGTCTCCGCGGCGGCGGCGCGAATTACTGGCAGCCGCATACCCTCACGCGGGACAACGATCATGTTTTGCACGACGACCTCCCGGACGGCTTCTTCTTGACCGATGCGATTAGCGATGAAGCATCCGGTTTCATCCGAGACCATCATGCGAAATCGCCCGACGACCCCTTCTTCACGTATGTCGCTTACACGTCGCCGCATTGGCCGCTGCATGCGCATGAGGAGGATATCGCGCGTTATCAGGGTCGGTTCTCCGCCGGCTGGGATACGCTGCGCGAAGAACGCCTGCTGCGTATGCGGGAGATGGGAATCTTGGAGGATTGCTGGGAATTAAGCGATCGGGATCCGTCACAGCCACCTTGGGGAGACGCGCAACACAAAGAATGGAATCAACGTCGAATGGAAGTGTACGCCGCTCAGATTGACCGCATGGATCAGGGGATTGGGCGGATTATCGGCACGTTGAAAGCCACGGGTCAACTGGATAACACGCTGATTCTCTTCTTGGCGGATAACGGCGGGTGCGCCGAAGAGTTGGGCACCAATCTACGTGTCACTCGAGATCGTCCCGTCGAACCGCCGCTGACACGCGGCGGGACGCCGGTCAGCAGGGGGAACGACCCGACGATTATGCCGGGACCGGAAACCACTTACCAAAGCTACGGCGTGCCGTGGGCGAACCTGTCGAATACGCCGTTCCGCGAATACAAGCATTGGGTGCATGAGGGCGGCATCAGCACACCGTTCATCGTGCATTGGCCCGAGCGAATTGCATCGGCGGGCGAGTTTCGGCACCAGCCGGGGCAGTTGACAGACGTGATGGCGACCTGTCTGGAGATCGCCGGAGCGGCGTATCCCGAGGAGAACGACGGAAATCCGGTTTACCCGCTGGAGGGTACGAGCTTGGTGCCTGTTTTCGATAATCGGGACAACGGCAAAGGCGTGCTGTATTGGGAGCACGAGGGGAACAGAGCGGTGCGGCGGGAGAATTGGAAGCTGGTCATAAAGTATCCGGGGGATTGGGAGTTGTACGATATGGAGGCGGACCGTACGGAGTTGGAGGATTTGAGCGGGAAATGCCCGGAGATTGTCGAAGAGTTGCGCGGGCTGCACGACGATTGGGCGGATCGGTGTCAGGTTCAGCCGTGGAGGGATATTTTGGATTCGCGGGATCAAGCGAGCGGATAGCGAGTGACCAACTGAGCGAACAGATCAAGCGACTGAATAAGGAGCGCGATAGAAGATTCTTATAGAATTCCTGTGGAAGTTTCTCTAGGGACAGGTAGGAAGGGCATCTTGCCCCGATTAACCAACGTTGGATAGGAAACACTTATGAATTCGCTAGAGATTCGTAATTCACTAACCACTGCTTTTTGAGATTGCCATGTCTACACTTGACTGGATTACCGTAAAGGGATTTAAGAGCATCAAATCTATTGAGGAGTTGGAACTCCGTCCAATCAATGTCCTAATTGGATCGAACGGTGCCGGAAAGTCAAACTTCATGGAGGTTTTTTCGCTCCTTAACACGATGCGCCTAGGGGGCCTAAGGGATTACGTCATGAGGTCCGGCGGCGCGGACAGAATACTTCACTTCGGTTCAAAGACAACTCAGCAGCTAAGTATTGAAATTGGTTTCGAGAATGGAAAAAGAAAGTACAATATAGATTTGGCTCCGAATGATGCCGATGGTATGTTTCCGTCGAATGAAAACGTCTATACTTCGGTCAAACAAGAGACGATTCCCGATGACGCCGTTTCTACGCTTTATGCGCTCCTCGGAAGGGATAGCGAAGCGGGAATTAGCAACACAAAGCAAAAATCTCGCGCAATTTCTTACGTTCGGGAACATCTTTTTCACTGGCGATTGTACCAATTCCACGATACGAGTTCATCCTCGCCCATTAAGAAAACCGTACCCCTAAACGATAATCGCTACTTGCGGCATGACGGCTCGAATCTCGCCGCCTTCCTGTACTACCTGCGCGAAAAACATGGACGCTCGTACGACATGATACGCCGCACGGTACGGCTCGTTGCGCCATTTTTCGACGACTTTTTCCTTGAACCGCTTGCGCTAAACGAAGATACGATTCGGCTCGAATGGCGGCATCAGGGTTCAGACGACTATTTTGATGTGTCGTCTCTCTCTGACGGCACTTTGCGTTTCATCGCTTTGGCAACACTGCTGCTGCAACCGACGGAACTGCGCCCCTCGGTGATTCTGTTGGACGAGCCGGAACTGGGATTGCACCCCGCCGCGATCGCGATTCTTTCCTTTCTCATTAAGCAAGCCTCTGTGGAAACTCAGATTGTCGTTGCCACTCAATCTTCCTTGCTTTTGGATAATTTCAACCCCGAAGACGTGCTCGTCGCCGAACGTGTGGAGGGAGCTACCCAATTCACAAGACTGGAAGGAGAAAAACTGAAAATCTGGCTTGAGGATTATAGCCTCGGTCAACTCTGGGAGAAGAATGAACTCGGTGGTCGGCCGGCTCCGGAGTTCACAGATCGGGAGTCCACGTAATGGCGAGACTGCTCGTTCATGTGGAGGGCCAAACTGAGGAATATTTCGTCAATAGAATCCTTGAAACTCATTTACGTACTCACGGATTCTCAAACGTCAGTGCACGCTTAATGGGAAAGCCACGTCAACGGAGCCAGCGCGGAGGGGTCCGGGCGTGGATTACAGTACGTAAGGACATAACGAATCATTTAAAGCAAGACCGAGGGTGCATTGCCACCACTATGGTGGATTACTACGGAATGCCACAAACCGGTTCAAGGGCATGGCCCGGACGCGCTGAAGCCAGTAACTTCGCGTTTCCGAAAAATGCATGCACGGTTGAAAACGCACTCGCGTTGAATGTCTGCGAACAAATGGGGACAAACTTTAACCCGATTCGATTCGTTCCTCATGTAATGATGCATGAGTTTGAAGCGATGCTTTTTAGCGATTGTGGCAAGTTCGCAGAAGGTATCGGGCAGCCTGAACTGGCACCGAAGTTTCAAGCCATCCGTGACAAATTTGCAACCCCGGAAGAAATTGATGACTCGCCCGAAACGGCGCCATCCAAACGTATTGAATCGCTGGTTCCCGGATACCAAAAGCCATCATTGGGGATTTTAGCGGCGTTAGACATTGGTCTCGCGGCAATCCGGTCGGCGTGCCCACGTTTTTGCAGTTGGTTGGAAAAGTTGGAAGGTATACCTGCAAATCCTGATACGTAGTTGGGACAGGACGGTATGAGAACTACCACAATCAATAATGACCTTCCAATGCTTATAAAAAAGCGTTGCTGTTGAAGACTCGAATTGAAACAGGAGCATCACAATGAGAGCACATGGGAACACCGAAACCACGGAGACACGAATTTCGACACTCCCAGATGTTCGGATTTCAGCGGAGAATTTTGGCCCTATCGTAAACGGCAGTATAGACCTGCGGCCGCTGACGGTGTTCGTTGGTCCTAGCAACACCGGAAAGACCTATCTCGCCACGCTCATCTACGCATTTCACAAGACTCTTCCCGATTTCTCACTGCTTCCAGTCATGGGTAAACACCTTCATCGTTTTGTGCAGGATTTGGGAGACACCAAAACGTCAACTAGAGATGAGCGCTCTTGGGAAGTGTTATTTCAAGATATTGTCGGAAAACTTCAGACTAAGGGGCGACGCTTCATGTTCACGGATTTGCCCAGTCCTGTGCGTGAGCGGTGGAAAATTGTTCTCAACGATAACCAGTTGCTGGGCAAGGAATTGGAAAACGAACTACAGCGCTGTTTTGGCCTTCGGTCCATTTCCGAGTTGGTGCGACTGTCAGGGAGTTCAGACAGCGCTGAGCTTTCATTGAATGTCAGTGACGAATGTCGGCCCCTTTGGAATGTCGATATAAAAGTCTCGACATCGGGCATTACTACGGAGGGACGTATTGAGGGCATGGTACTTTTCCCCGATGGCGGTGCCGTTGCTAACCGCTGGGGACACGGAAAATTTCGAGAACTGGCAAAAAAGACAGTTGGAGAATTCTTCGACGAATTCCTGTATTCCGCCGCTTGGAATGACAGACGAGGTGAATCGCATTACCTGCCGGCAGCCCGGAGCGGTGTTATGCTGAGCCATCGTGTCATTTCAAGTTCTTTGATGGCAAACGCAACTCGTGCAGGGATGGATCCATTTCCGGAGATTCCGACGTTTTCAGGTATGGTAGCAGATTTCCTGCAACAACTTATCCTTTACGAAGAAGAACGCACACCCGACAATCTCATGAAAAACTTTGCCGATGTGCTTGAGCGTAATGTTCTTGACGGAAAAATACGGGTCAACAGAGCCTCAGCGGGCGGATATCCGGACTTCGTGTATCAGCCGCGAAAATCGAAGAAAACCATTCGCTTGGCTCGTGCGTCGTCCATGGTAACCGAACTTGCTCCTATCGTATTGTTTCTCCGGGGCGTCATTGCGCGCGGCGACACGCTCATCATTGACGAACCCGAGGCTCACCTGCACCCCGAGATGCAGGTCGAGTTCACACGCTTCCTTGCATCTGTCGTTCGTTCAGGCATTCGAATCATCCTGACAACACATAGCGAGTGGGTGCTAGAGGAACTCGCCAATTTGGTACAAGCTTCGGAACTTAGCAAATCCGAAAGGTTAGCAATCAACGGTAGCGACATCGCTCTCACTGAAAAGGAAGTTGGAGCGTGGCTGTTTAAACCCAAGAGACGACCTAAGGGTTCAGTCGTGGAGGAAATCCCGCTGAATCGGGAATCGGGAACTTTTGCCGCCGGTTATGACAAGGTGGCTGTCGATGGTTATAACCGTTGGGCTGAGATGACGAGCCGCACGGCTAAAGACGAGGATAAATGAGTAGCCTTGCAAATGCCGTCCGCACTAGAGTCTCGGAGGAGTGTCTAACGACAAGGTGCCAAAAAGAAGGGTGCAAAGTAAGTCTCCCAAGAATTGGAGGGTTTCCGGATAGACAGCGTCCATACGTCGTTATCGATATGGACCACTCCGAATCGCCTGCTTCGCAAGATGAGCAACGCTGCGATTTCCTTTTCGTCGGGGAGTGCGAAAACCAAGGCTGGGTTGTGCCGTTGGAACTGAAGAGAGGTCAGCCAACCGCGAATGAGATTGTACACCAACTCCGGGCAGGCGCTTCAATCGCGGAGGACATTGTTCCTAGAAATGCGGAAGCTAAGTTCCGGCCGGTTGCAGCCTACGGCGGTGAACTCAAGCGGCATCAATTGAAACTTTTCAGATACAAAGCGAACAGGATTGAATTTCGAGGTCAGCGTGAAGGTGTTCGCCTAATCCGCTGCGGAGTGAGCCTAAAACATGCGCTTAAGTCACCATAAGTGCCGGTTTGAATGACGGCTATCAAAGGCATTTTTCGGCATCTGTAGATTCTTTTTGGAGTAAATCAGAGTGGGTAACAGACACCTTTTACTAGACACGCGCATCACGGAGAGGACGCAGAACGCGAAGCTGGCCGTCACGCCGGCGGAAAAGGATCCACGCAACCCTCTTTTTGGCGAGGACAAGCCGTGGGAGCAACGGTTCGACAATCTCTACCCGAATGTCATGTATGACCGGCAGGAAGCGCTGTACAAATGCTGGTACAGCCCCTTCATCTCCGATCTTCCCGCCAAGGGCATCGGTTTGGCGGAGCGGCAGAGGCGGGAGTATAACCCTCCGAAGGGCAGGGAGATGGGACTCTGCTACGCCACATCCGAGGACGGTGTTGTGTGGGACAAGCCGGAACTCGGGCTCGTCGAATTCGAGGGGAGCACGGAGAACAACCTCGTCATCCGCACCGTGCACGGCTCGGGCGTTCTGAAGGAGGATCGGGAGAACGATCCGGCGAAGCGCTACAAGATTCTCGCCTCGTGCGGGCGGAAGGGGTTAGGCGTCTCCTTCTCGCCGGACGGGGTCAGGTGGGAGCCGCCGACGCTGTGTCCGACGATAAATCCCTATCGGGTCGACGGCACGCATTACAACGTCCTGTGGGTCGAGGAATTGGGCGAGTATGTCGGGTTCACGCGGATGCGCGACCCGTGTGGCGATGGACCCGACGAGGTGATGGAGCGCCACGGCGCTTGGCCGCCGCGGCAGGTGGGACGGACTACAAGCAAGGATTTTCTGAATTGGACGCAAGCCACGGCGGTCATGCAGGGAGTGGACGAAAATCTGCAGATATACTCCATGCCCGTCTTCCGCCATGGGCACGTGTATCTCGGGCTGCCCGTCATTCACAACCAACGGACGGATAGGGCGTGGACGGAGTTGGCGTGGAGCCACGACACGATTGACTGGCGTTTCGTTTGCCCGGGCTCGCCGCTCATACCGAATAGCGACGAGGTGGGAAGCTACGACTGGGGATGCGCCTACTCGTCCGCCTACCCAATTATCCTCGGGGACGAGATTCGACTCTACTACGGCGCGAGCAACTGGACGCATTTCGGCTGGCGCGACGGATTTCTCTGCCTGGCGCGGCTGCGACCGGACGGGTTCGCGGGATACGAGCAGATCTCCGCCAAGATGCCCGCGGTGGTCACATGCAAGCCGATAGCAATCAAGGGAAGCGAGTTTCACCTGAGCGCCGATGTCTACGGCGTCGGCTCGGTGCAGGTGCGCCTGCTGAATAAAGCCGATGAAGGGGTGGTTGCCGAGAGTGAGCCGATAGAAGAGACGGTTACCGACGGCGTTGTCGCGTGGCTGGACGAGTTTTCACTCGGTTCGGTCAAAGACGAAAATCTACGAATTGAGTTCAGTATGAACGGCGCCAAATTGTATTCGTTCGGGTTTGATTTGAAACAGTGAGGTAGGTTGCAGGGTTGAAGTTTATATTGTGGTAGGATGTGCGCCTTTGAACGCCCCAATGCCTTGTAGAGTCAATCAATAACGCCTGAAGCGTAATCCGGATTCTTACGCATTACGCATTACGCATTGCTTCACACCCTTGTCCCTTTCTATAAATCGTGGCAACGTTCGTAAGTCCCATTTTGAAAATGAAGAATTGCCATGTCGCCCCTACATCTCAGGATCAGACGAAATGACCGTAACGGAGACTCTCAGATGCGAAACCATACCTTTTGCATAGTTGCCATGCTTGGCATGGCGTTTCACCTTATCCTATCATTCTCAGCGGCGCACGCTCAGGCGGTCCCCGATCCCGTGCTCTATTTTGACCCCGTCGAAACCGAGCAGCGGGAGAATGATAAATTTTGGAGAAATGCGGGCACCGCCGGAGGTCAGTTGCAGAAAACCGGCGCGCCGCGATTGGAAGAGGGCGCCATTGAGATCAAAGGCATCGGGTTTAAACAGGAAACCAAGTGGTATACCACCAGAGCATCCGGATCGACGTTCAGCAATGACGGGCCGGGAGATGTGCCTGTCGTCAACCTTGAAGACTTCACAATGGGACTGCTTTTGAGGATAAACGGCGGATTGATCGCGCAAGAACACCATCTTGTCGGGCTGCAGGCGACTCCAAGAGAATCGGTTCAAAACGTGCGAATCTGGCTGGACGAAAACGGCGGCGGGTTCGGAAACATTAGCATTGCCCAAGGCGCCATCGGGGCGCGCGCCGACCTGCGCGTCGGCCAAACGCTGATGTCGTTCGACCAAGGCAAGTGGCACTGGACGCATCTCGTATTTAAAAGTGGAAAAACCTTAACCGGTTACATCAACGGCGAGCAGGTCTCTGAGAGTCGGATAGATGTAAAGTGGAACAAAAAACATGACATGAACCTGCACGCCATCTTCGCCCACAGCCGGCCCGAAGCGGTGCGCACGTGCAATTGCTCGATATCCATCTACCGCGTGTACGACCGTGCGTTAAGCGCCGCGGAAATTGGGAAAAATGTGCGACGTTCGTTTGCGGTAGATCCGGCGGGAAAACTGGCAACCACCTGGGGCAAGTTGAAGCGTGGGTCTTAGTTTCTATATGCGCATCCTTACACCATTTCCTTATAGTTGCAGTGCATTAAAACTGCGAATCAAGTCTTACCCCAATGCAAGTCAAGGGCACTTCTATGGGATTTTTATCGCGTTCGTTATTCACTTGTTTGATTACCGTAAACGAATTTCGGTGTACACGGCAACCTCCGCCATACCGCGTGAGATGAATTCTACATCTCCATTCTTGATGACGGGAGATACATTAGACATCTTTCCGAAATAACTCTTTGCAGGTACGGTAACCTTGCTGATTAGAATAACGCAAGTTGCTACCCATTCCCGTAGATTGGGCTTCTGGCCCGACACTCTTATAGAATGCATCGCAAACCGGGGCGGCGTACATTAAATCGACGAATTCTGCTCGCAGTGGATTGGCAAATCCACTGCACACATACGGATACGGCTTGCATCTGCCTAGCCAAACAGAGTAGGACTACAGTTTAACTTATCTTCCGCATTAACACTTATCATCCGCACTATTGAACACCCAAAAGTTTAATTTCTCAGGTGACGGCATCCCGCATCATGATTGACAGAATGGAGAGCCTATTCGAAAAGTACATTTGTAGGGCAATCAAGCGAGTGGATAGCGAGTGATCAAGGGAGTGGCTAGCGACCGCGCTAGAAATCCAATAGAGATCTTCTCCAGATCGCGATTCCCCGCTCCATCCGTAGGAGCGATCTCCAGGTCGCGATTCCCTGCGTCGTCCGTAGGAGCGATCTCCAGGTCGCGATTCCCCGCCCCAGCGGAGATCAAGCGACTGGATAAGGAGCGATCAAGGAAGTGAATAACGACCGCGATAGAGATCCCCAATGTCGATAGAAAACGGACATCTCAATTCCCGCACTCCAGCGGAGTGCAATGTGAATAGAAATGCCATGCACACAATTCTCTCTTCTCCCTAAAAGAGCGGTCTCCAAATCGCGATTCCCTACTATAGGAGATCAAGCGAGTGAATAGCGAGTGCGATAGAAATCCCCTTGCCCCGCTGTCTTTGCGCGGAGACGAGACTCATTATTCTGATCCACGTAGTCAATACCTGCAATTTTATAGAAAATGTATAAGAAACGCAGGCGTCAAGGGGTCACAGTCACTGAGCGGAAAGAAAAAACGCATTAAACCGATCGAGGAGGTCCGATATACGTGATTGGTGTAGACGAAGCCAAGATCCGATTGGCCGAAGAGGGTTACTGTGTGTTGGAGGCGCTATTGGATCCGGCGGACGCGGATCGACTCGGCGAATTGTCGCGCCCCTTTATGAAGTCACCCGAGCCGAATTTCTTTCATCTGGGAGGCGCGCTCAACGACGTGCCCGAACTCGCTCAACTGTGCATTCATCCGACAATTCTTGAGATCGCGGAACATGAACTCGGCGACGGGTTTATACTGGCAAATAACGTAGATGTCACGCGCACCGAACCCGGAGCGCCGGCGCAGCCTCTGCACGCAGACGTTCCGTTGTCTTGGATGCCTCAGCCGTGGCCCGCGTTTCCCACCGCGTTGCAGGTGTTTTGGATGCTCACCGATTACACTCCGGACAACGGAGCAACCGTGGTCGTGCCTTTCAGTCACCACGCACGGCGGCCCCCGACGCGATCCAGCTATCCGGGTGAGGTTCCGGTACTCGGCTGCAAGGGATCCGTATTCCTCATGCGCCCCGGCGTCTGGCACGGGCGCGGGCAGAATACCGGCCGGGACCGACATCGGGGCACAGTCAACATCTTCTACCTGCCGCGGTACATACACCGCCCAAAAGACACGTGGCCATTGGTGAAGCATAACGTCTACGAGCAACTGCCGGAGCGCCTTAGGCAAATGACCGTTTCCGCCTGATGTGGACATACCCGGAGCATTCGCGCACAGACAGGTCTGTCTTATTTGACGTCCTTGTAGGAGCGACCTCCCGGTCGCGGTTTCCCTTGGTGAGCAGCACTCGCTCCCAAAGGAGACACGCAATGAATCGCGCCACTGCAAACGGAACAACCTGAGCCCTGTCTGCAGAAACTTTAGCTGCAATCATACACGAGGAGTTATATTTAATGCCAACTAACGAGACTATGCTGCTGCTTGACGAGGCGCTGATTGACGCCGAGAGCGGCATCCAACGAGAGGTTCATCCCGGTGTGAAGAGCGGTGTCGTCATGGAGCCCGACAGGGACAAACCGTGGGAGTATTGCGGTCCCGGAATGAGCAAACGCATTCACCTGTACGGCACGACACTATACGACGACCTCATGGGGAAATACCGGATGTGGTATTTCGCAAGAATGGGTCCCCACTGGCGCGAGGAAGCGGGCAACTATCAGATCCCGGGCTTGTTTGTGCCGCGTACCGACGAGAAGCCCTACAATTGCAACGGCGTGACTCGGGACAAATACGGACGAACCTTTGTGGACAACGACCGGGGTGATTTGACCTGTTATGCGGAGAGCGATGACGGTATCAATTGGGTCAAACCGAATCTCGGCATCTTTACCTTTGACGGCAGCCCCGACAACAACATCATTTGGGATCTCCACGGCGCGTCGGTGTTTATCGACCGCGAGGAGGAGGATCCGAACAAGCGATACAAAGCTATCGGGTTTTGCCGCCGCTACCGCAATATCTTCCTCATCACGTCACCCGACGGCATCCACTGGGACGACAAGGACAACGTCGAGCCTGTCTCGGATCGAGGGAACGAGGGTACGTTCAACGTGATTTGGGATACCCACAGCCAACTATTCCGGGCGTATTCGGTTATGCGGTTTGACGACGTGGACAAGCGCCGCGTCATCTGCTACACCGAAAGCCCGTCGCTTGAAGGACCATGGAAGGACTCGGTGCCCATGCTGGAGCCGACGAATTGGGACGACGAGGTCGGACGCCGAAAATACGGCGCACTGCGCGCCGAATTTCACAATCTGTCCGGTTTTCGGTACCATAACCTGTATCTAGGCTTGGTGGGCGCCCTGTATGTGACGGCGGAGCAGATTTCCGGACAGAAGAATCAGGTACCGTGCGACGGGCCGATCGATTCGCAAATCGTGTACAGCCGCGACGGGATAACTTGGGTGCACGCCGACCGGGAGCGGACAGCCGTCATTCCTCGCGGAGAGGGTGACGCCTTCGATCGAGGTATGATAATCGGTACCGCCAAGGAACCGGTAATCGAAGGAGACGAGGTGCACTGGTACTACACCGGCTGCGAGCACACGCACGGCGAGACCGATATGGAAAAGCGGGTGAAGCGGTTGGCGCGCGCCACGTGGAAACGGCACCGGTTCGTCGCGCTGAGCGCTCAGGACGACGGTATGGTCACCACGAAAACAGTGGCGCTGCCCGAGGATGCGGCTGGTCTGGAAGTGAACGCGGACGCCGAAGGCGGGCGGGTACGCGTCGAACTATGCGGGGCGGACGGACGAGTTTTGGACGGTTTTTCTCGAGAGGAGTGTCTCCCATTGACTACCGACGACCTGCGGTGGCAGGTTGGATGGAGAGACGCCGATATTTCAAATATCCACGGAGACGTGAAACTCCGGTTCCTATTAAATCGGAGCAAACTGTACAGTTTCACATTTCGGCAGCAATAATACCTTACCAAGCCACCCGTCATCTGTCCGAGAAAACGCGAGAATCTATAATTCGGTGATTCCGCTTGACGTCAATTGTTTGCTTAATTACGATAGTTATGTAGATGTGCGGTCAATCACATACAAACGACGTAGAGTTGATCGGGTTCATTTTCAAGCGCTAATACATTGGTGCGTGTCACAAGATGCCGCCGCGCCTGCAATTCTACTTCTAGGAATTCGAAAGACGACACCACCTACGCGTGCCCGATACCGCCGCGCCGCTGGAACTTATACCATTTCGCTTGATAAAAGTGCAGTGGATGCCTTAACCATATCGTTTCCCTATTCCGTAGTCGGGAATCAAGTGACCGAATAGGATCAAACGAGTGAATAACGAGTGATCAAGGGAATGGATAATGACTGATCAAGCGAGTGGATAGCGAGCGCGATAGAGATCCAGCAAGCGAGTGGATAGCGAGCGCGGTAGGAATCCAGCAAGCGAGTGGATAGCGAGCGCGGTAGGAATCCAGCAAGCGAGTGAATAGCGAGCGCGGTAGGAATCCAGCAAGCGAGTGAATAGCGAGTGATCAAGGGAATGAATAATGACCGCGATAGAACTCCCATAGAACTCCCATAGAAACCTTCTCTAAATCGCGATTCCCTACGTAGTCTGTAGGATCAAGCGACTGGATAAGGAGCGCGATAGAAATCCCTGGATCTCCAGGTCGCGATTCCCCGCTCCAGCGGAGCGGCATGTTGATAGAAATGCGATGCACACAATTCTTTCTTCTCCCTGTAGGAGCGATTTCCAAATCGCGATTCCCCTCTGTAGGAGCGCTCTCCAGGTCGCGATTCCCCGTCCAGCGGAGCGGCATGTCAATAGAAATGCGATGCACACAATTCTTTCTTCTCCCTGTAGGAGCGATTTCCAAATCGCGATTCCCCTCTGTAGGAGCGCTCTCCAGGTCGCGATTCCCCGCTCCAGCGGAGCGGCATGTCAATAGAAAGGAGAGGCCTCAATTCTCGCACTCCAGTGGATCAAGCGAGTGGATAGCGAGCGCGGTAGGAATCCAATAGAAATCTCCTTACCCCGCTGAATTTGCGCAGAAGCCGGCTACTTATTCTGATTCACGCGATTAATGCACAAGGATTTGGTTCTTCAGAGTCAAACGTGGGAACGGGATTCACTGCAAAACGGCGTGTGTGCCCATTCGGTGCAAATTGATTGCTGTATCTCCCGAATTTTATAGTTGCAAACTATACACATGTATAGTATAATAGGGCCTGGTAGCGTGTGTTGCAGCCCCGCTGCGGTTGGCAATATGTTGCCGCGACGATAATCCAAGGTAGGTCGAATGCGCTCTGTTCGCCGGCGCATCCTCCGCACCTGCGCTGATAAAGTGTTCCGCCGCTGTAGAAGTCGTAACACCTTCAAACCGCTGCACTGAGAACAAATAAGATCACTTTTGCGCGCTGTTTATTGACATAATAAAAGGAAAAACCCGCGGTGTAAAATGTCGAATCTGTTTTTAAGTCGTACGTTATCTCGAGATGTTCTTGTGCCTGTTCGGCGCCGGTTTAATTTGCAATTGGGCAAATCTAGTCGGCGTCCGGTCACTGAGCCTGCCGTGGTTTTGAGGGTTGGCTTCAACACCGGGGGAGGGGTTGAACCTGTATTCGCAATATATCGCAGGATTTCGCCCACCCCAATCACGGGCAGAAATCATACGCGAAGCCAAGCTACGCGCCGCTTCGACGCCCTTTTCGAGTCGAAACGCTTTGACTGCGACGATATTTGTAGGGTGGGCACCGCCCACCAGAAGTTTGTAGGGTAAGCAAGTGAGTGGATGGCGAGTTTGTAGGGTGGAATCAACCGACTGAATAGGGAGGGCGATAGAAATCCTACGCCCACCAGCCTCTAATCTCCCCGGTGGAGATCAAGCGAACAATCAATTGACTGAATAGCGAGCGCGGTAGTTTGTAGGGTGGAATCAACCGACTGAATAGGGAGGGCGATAGAAATCCTACGC
>JAPPIK010000019.1:41496-53247 GCA_028820655.1 Candidatus Poribacteria bacterium
CCACCAGCTTCTAATCTCCCCGGTGGAGATCAAGCGAACAATCAACTGACTGAATAGCGAGTGATCAAGGGAATGGATAATGACCGCGATAGAACTCCCGTAGAACTCCCTCCCAACCGCACCGGCTCTCCTCCAAATAGAGCGTGAGCAAGGGGCGGATTTGAGCACTCGAACGCCTACGTCCTAAATCAATTTCTTGTTCCACACTTAACTCTGAAGAGCCAAGCATTTAAAAGAAATGGTATTATCATACGATAGCGGATTGGAAAGCCGCCGTGCTATTAGGATTTCACCAAGCGCAACAGCCTGGAGTTGGGGAGGAGGGCTCTGACATCATGAATGGTCCGCGCAACACGGAACCGCAAGCGAACGGCGCGCTTGCCCTGGCCCTGAGAAGACAGAATCCCGACTGGAATGACGAAACTGTCCACGCCGAGCGCACCCACGTAATTCAACTAGCCGAGTCCGGCGCGGGAATGCAGCCGGATATTCTCATTGCCCCTTCGCGCCGCCAGCCAGTAATCGTGGAAACGGAGTTCGCCCCTGCTCGAACGGTCGAGCGGGATGCCATTGACAGGTTGGGGACGCGTTTGCACAATACCGGGGAAGACATTGAGGGTGTACTGTCGGTAATCCTGCCGGACAGCCTAAGGACAGGCGACCTGGAATCCGTTCGCACGTCCACTTTCCGATATGCCACGCACTACCTAAACGCGGAGGGCGAGAGTATCCGCTGGCCGACAGAACAGGGGTGGCTTGAAGGGGGTGTGGGCGATCTCGCGGACGCTATCGAGTGGCTGTCGCTTTCGGAACGTCAACTCGCCCGAGGGACGGAAGCTCTCGAACGAGTGGTGCGGCAGTCAGCGGGACTACTGGCCAGGCATGCCAGAGAAGGCTCCCTAGCACGGATCGCCAGAGACTTGCACCAGGGTGCGGGAGAGCAGACTAACCGCATGGCTGCGGCCATCTGCGTCTCGGCTTTTGTGTTTCACGCTGCGATCGAAGATCAGGAAAACATCCCGCCCGTCCCGCTAGCGGGATCGATTGACAGAAGAACGCTTGTCAACACGTGGAGTGAAATCCTCGCGGTGAATTACTGGCCGATCTTTAGCATCGCCCGCGATGTAGTAACGGATTTGCCGCTCACGGTCGTGCCTCCCGTCATGAACCGCATAGCGGAGTCGATCTCCGACCTAGCGCAGTTAGGCGCGACGACCTATCACGACCTCACCGGCAGGATGTTCCAGACCCTCATCACCGATCGCAAGTTCCTCGCCACCTACTATACATTGCCCGAGTCGGCTTGCTTGCTCGCAGAACTCGCTGTCGATCGGCTGGACGTGGACTGGTCGGACCGGGACGCGATCGAAGGGCTGCAGATAGCAGATTTCGCTTGCGGCACCGGAGCCTTGCTCTCGGCGGCGCAGCGAGCAATTTATCGGCGTTACCGCAGGACCGGTGGGAATGACGGGGACTTGCACCGGTCCCTGATGGAGCGAGTATTGACCGGGCTGGATATCATGCCCGCCGCAACACATCTGACTTGCTCCATGCTGTCCAGTTCCCATCCCTCCTTGCCCTATGGGGAGTCCCGGATCCACACGATGCCCTACGGCATTGAAGGCGTGAACACGCACATCGGCGCGCTCGACCTTCTCGATTCCGCGCCTGCCTACTCCCTGTTCCCCACGGGTGAGTCCATGGGTGGCACGCAATCGGACAGCCATAACGTGCACTCCGTCAGGATTGAGGATAACTCATGTGATTTGGTCATCATGAATCCCCCGTTCACGCGACCCACGAACCACGAAGCAAGCCATGCCGATATACCGGTTCCGTCGTTCGCGGGTTTCAACACCTCGCACGACGAGCAGCAAGCAATGAGCCAAAGGCTCAGGGACGCGGCCGGCATGTTCAGCAGCGGCCACGCCGGACTAGCATCCAACTTCATGGACCTTGGGAACAACAAAGTGAGAGATGGCGGGGTGCTCGCTTTGGTTATTCCGTTCGCATTTGCCCAAGGCCAATCGTGGAACCGAGCGCGAAAAGCGCTACACGATAATTACAGTAACGTGCATGTCGTTTCCATTGCCGCCAGCGGCACGACTGCAAGGGCATTCTCCGCAGACACGGACATGGCTGAATGCCTAGTCGTGGCGACTAAGCGCGGCGATGGCAACAGACGTGCCTTTTTCTCCAATCTGCCGACGAGACCCTTGTCGCTCCTGGAAGCCGCCGTCGTTGCGAAGAAAGCTAAGGAAGAGGCCGTTTTGGGAGACATCCTCGACGCGGGTGCAGCCGGTGTCCTGTCTATTAGCCTCATTGAGGCAGCCCGATCCTTAGAGGCGGGGAATCTCCAATTGCCGCGGCAGGTGGAAGCGGTCGACCTGCCCATGGTGACGCTCGGCACGGTAGCGGCGCGAGGCCTGGTTGATCGAGACATTAACGGCGGTCCCACGGATGCCGCCAAGACCGGTCCACCGCAGGGACCATTCAATAAGCGAGCCATCCGTTCGGGCGAGGTGCCGACGTACCCCATGCTGTGGGCACATTCCGCCGACCGGGAGCGGAGATTCGTGGTGATGCCCGACTCCTGCGGAGAACCGCGTCAGGACGACGAAGCGCGCGCAGCCGAGCGCTGGAATTCCGCGGCTTCCCTTCTACACGCCAACAGAGATTTTCGATTGAATTCTCAGAGCCTCGCCATGTGTGTCACGCCGGAGAAGTGCCTCGGGGGAAGAGCTTGGCCGAACATCGTTCCCGGCGACGAGCGTCACGAAATCCCGCTGCTGCTGTGGGGCAATTCCACGTTGGGCTTACTGATGTACTGGTGGAAAGGAACGCGCCAACAGTTGGGTCGTGCAAGCATGACGATCACCGCAATTCCCGACCTTCCGGTGTTCGACCCCCGCACCTTGACCAACGCCCAGGTGGATCATTGCCGCGCAGTCTTCGAAGACTTCAGGGACAGGTTGTTTCTGCCCGCGCACGAGGCGTACCGAGACGACACACGAAAGTCCCTCGATCGCGCACTCCTGTTTGGAATCACGAGCGTGCTTCGGCTCGACCCAGGCCTAGAGGAAGGATTAGACCTGCTGCGGGAGCAGTGGTGCGCCGAGCCGTCCGTCCATGGCGGGCGAGGTACCCGAATCGACGCATGAACGGTCCCAATTATGCTGAGAGAACCACAGTTAAGAATCAAGTAGAGAAACCCGAGCTCTTGTAGCTGGCTGCAATGAAGTGTTAAACGGTTGCCTATCTCGGGATTGCGTATAAGCCCGTTTCTAAACACCTGTGAGATTTCCATCTCACGGGATTAGCTATCGCGCTCCTTATCCAGTCGCTTGATCGTTATTCACTCGTTTGAGTTCCGGCTACTGCTGGAGCGAAAAATTGCGCACTTCACGATTGCGTGAATCCGATGGATTCTCAATAGGTTGTAACTCAAGTTAGTAGAATAATTGAAAATCTTTACACACGCTATTATTTCAAACGAAGGAGTATAAACAGGGAGGGAGATGATGGGAAACAGAGATAATTCCGGTTCGCAGCCGGGGTACACAAAGGCGGGGAAGATAGATCTCTCCGGGAAGGTGGCATTGGTTACGGGCGGAGGACGCGGCATCGGCGCCACGATTTCGCTGGTGTTGGCGCAGGCGGGCGCGGACATCGTCATCAACCATAGGGCAAGCCCGGAGGAGTCGGAACGGATTCGGGGCAAGGTTGAGGCTATGGGTCGGCGCGCCGTTGTCATTGGCGCGGATGTCGGGTATAGCGCACAGTGCAAGGCGTTGGCTCAAGGTGCAACCGAGGCGTTCGGGAGGGTGGATATCTTGGTGAACAACGCCGGGATGGGCCAGCCGAATAAGATTGTCGATACGTCCGACGAGGAGTGGGATCGCGTGATGAACGTCAACGCGCGCGCCATGTTTTCGCTTGCCCGCGAGTTGTTGCCGGGTATGATGGAGCGGAAGTTCGGGCGTGTGGTTTCGATTTCGTCTAACATCGCGGTTTACGGGCGCGGGGGCGGATCCTTCGCGACTTACGGGGCGTCGAAAGCGGCGATGATTGCGCTGACCAAGGGGATTGCGCATGAGGGCGGACCTTTTGTCACCGCTAACGCGATCTGTCCCGGTCCAACGCAAAAGGATTTGGCGGAAGATAGAACGATACCGGTAGCGATTCGGGAGGATGAACCCCAGAGCTGGCTCGGCATCCCGTTCTTGGTCAACCGGCGAGGAACGGCGGAGGATATCGCGCACGCCGTGAGTTTCTTCGCGTCCGATGCCGCGGAGTTTGTCACCGGGCAGACGTTGCATGTGAGCGGCGGGTTGTTTATGCCGTAGACTGCACAACCGTGGCACAGTGCCTTGTGGAGGCGTGGGAGTTGTAGGGTGGGCACCGCCCACCAGCCTTTCGACCTTTGATCCCTCCTACATTTTCCGCCTTTGATTAAAATACGTGCACGAATGATCCGATGGTCCGTTTATAGGTTGGGTTGAGCACGGCGAAACCCAACGATTGAAAAGTCGTGATTCGGAGATTGCTCTTACAGTTACGTCAATTGCGTAGGATGTGCGTGTGGAAAAGGGAATGATCGGCTGGTGCGAATTCTCCGTTGAGGTATCCGGGCAACCGCTGACGTGTTTGTTGGCGGAACCGAAGGAGCTGTCAGACTGCCCGGCGCTGCTGCTCAATTTTGCGGCAGACCGGATGGCTTCGCTGAAATCGGAGCCATACAACATCACGCCTAGTATGTTCCTCGCCGCGGGGCATCGCGCCGCGAGTTTTAATCTGCCGTGCCACGGCGACCGGGAGATTCCGGGTCAGCCCCGAGGGATTGCAGGGTTCTGCGCGGAGTGGCGTAGAGGGGTTGACGTGTTCGCAGAATTCGTTGATGAGGGACGCGCCGTTATTGATGCGCTGATTGAGCGCCGGCTTCCCGAGCCTGGCCGCATTTTCGTTTCCGGTACCTCGCGAGGAGGTTATTGTGCGCTGCGCTTGATGGCGGCGGATGTACGCATCGGGGCTGGCGCGGCGTTTTCCCCGGTGACGGATTGGCGGGTGTTGAGAGAGTTCGAAGAGTTCAAGGATGCGCCGGAGGTCGCGGCGTTGGCGTTGACACATTTTGCGGGAGCGTTGGCGGGGCGCGCCGTTTGGACGGCAAGCGGAAATTGCGACGCTCGGGTTGGAACGGATTCGTGCCTGCGCTTTGCGGAAGCCGTGCTGCGAGCGGAATCGGAGAAGGGATGTTCGTCGTCGCGGTTCGTATTGCACGTCGTGCCGGAAAAGGATCATCAGCTCTCCCCGCATTGGCGGCAGTGCGGCGGGAACTATCTGTTGGATTGGGCGAATAAGTAACGATCAACTGACTGAACAAGGAAGGATCAAGTGACCGAATAGGGAACGCGATAGAACTCCCATAGAGATCTTACCTCGCCCCTACGACAAAGACCTTCGTACCACGGTGGATATTTGAGATTACGCCAAACCGACTTAACGTACATCAGAGCGACGTCTCTTGGACGGAGATGGCGTAATTCCGTAAAATGTCAACACGACCTAGATAGTTGGCTTTCGCCGCGCTCAACCCAACCTACGAACTTGAAAGACGGGCGGTGCACATGAGATTAAAGACAGTGTACAGGGGATTCAGCCGCTTTTGGCTGGTGCTGTCATTCTTGCTGGGGGCATTTGCTTGGTTTATCAACGATCCCAAGGGAGGAATTTTAACTTTCATCATCGTCATGGCAATCGGGCACGGTGTGTTCTGGGTGATTTCTTGGATTGCCCAAGGCTTTCGCGAATGAGCTAGTTGTAGGGTGGGCACTGCCCACCAGCCTTTTAAAGCCCGAGTAGGGCGACGCGTCATTAGGCGAGAAGAGCATTGCGAAAGCAACTAACGACCATCACAAGCAGTAAAGCGCTATCACAGCGCACTTTATGGTAGGAGCGATCTCCGAATCGCGACATCAAAATCATCGGGCTTGAATACTGAAAGTCCGGTGGGCAGTGCCCACCCTACAACGCTAGATCGAATCATGCGGGAGTTAATTTGAACATGAACGACGACATATTGTACGCGCCGCTGCCGTTTAAGGCGAAGCGTGACTCAAGTTGGGACCGCGAAGGATATAACCGGGACGGAAAGGTGTATCCCGCCTCACAGGCGAGTGTCCTCGCGGAGATTCCGGGTCCGGGGATGATTGTGCACATCTGGTTCGCGCTCAGTAACTTCAATGCCGAGGAGCCGCTTTTTCTGAGGAAGAACAGCTTGGAGTTCTATTGGGATGACAACGAATTTCCGAGCGTGCGCGTGCCGTTCGGAGACTTCTTCGGAGTTGGACACGGGCTGATTCGGGATTATACTTCGGCACTGTTCGAGATGTCGCTGAATCCCGGAGCGTCAACTGCCTCGTTTAACTGCTGGGTGACAATGCCGTTTCGTGAACGCGCCAAAGTGGTCGTCAATAACGAATCCGAGGCGGAGATTCGACTCTTCCACTACTTTGATTATCGGGAGATGGAGAGCCTTCCCGAGAAGTTATACTACTTCCATTCGAATTGGAGGGCGGAGATGCCGCGCCGGGCGACGCCGTTAATCGACGGGAAGGAGGGAGCCAACCTCACGGGTCACGACAATTACTGTATCCTGGACACGAGGGGCGAAGGGAATTTCTTGGGTTGCAGCCTGAGCGTGGACAACTTCACCGGCGGTTGGTGGGGAGAGGGCGACGACATGATCTTTATCGACGACGAACCGTTTCCGCCGTCGTTCCACGGCACCGGCAGCGAGGATTATTTCAATCAAGCGTGGGGCATGCAGAATATTTGCTATCCGTATGCGGGCACACCGTTGTTCAACACCGATCATGCGAACTGGGAGGGTCAATGGTCGATGTACCGCTACCATATTCAGGATCCGATTCCGTTTACAAAATCGCTGCGAGCGACGATCGAGAACGGTCACAACAATCATCGAAGCGACGACTATTCCTCGGTGGCGTATTGGTATCAGACTCCGATTGTAGAGGCGCTGGCGTTGCCGGAGATGGAGGGTCGCTTGCCGAGGCAGCACGAATATCCGAATTGAGTTGGCCGCAGCAGTAATTTGTGACACGTTGGAGACGATGTATGAGAATCTTTTTCACGGCAGTGATGACCGCGACCATGGCATGTAACCTACCCTTAAACCACAGCCAAGACCAAATTTCAAATCACGGATTACCCCTCCTCTTCTGGGAAACGGAAGACATAGCCGACCCCTTCGGCAGGATTGAGTTTCGCGCGGAGCCGCTGCGGAATCTTGGAGCCGCGTCCGGCTATCCCCATATGCAGTACGGCTGCCAAGTCCCCAGAGCCGAGGGCGGCAGTTTTATCTATGGGTGGACCGTTCAAAACTGGGCGGATTCAAGTAACCGGGTGCTTGAGGTCGTTCGATGCACAACCGAAGACGGAGTGACGTTTTTCGATGAACAGGTCGTGTTTTCTCACGGGAAAACCGCTTGGCAGGGGTTCGCGAATATCGTTCGCCGTCCGGTTGACGGCGCGATATTCCTGTTTTCGTGGGCTGCCGGCCGCCTCTATGTTTTCCGCAGCGATGATGGAGAAGATTTTACGCTGTTGACGGAGGAGGCGTATGCCGGTCACGACGCCATGTGTGTGACCTGGTATCCGCCCTTTGGCCAGTTTCTCAATTACCAGACGGTAACGCAGCCTTACCCGAAGCGCTACCCCGACAATATTGGCGCTATGCGCCGCGTGCTGTCCTTCCGGCGGTCTACAGATGGCGTCAGGTGGGAATCCTTTTCTCCGTCGTTTCTTGAGAATCAAGAGTTGTGGCTGCCGGATTCAGACGATCCCGCAGATTTGGAGTTTTATCGAGTTGTCGTGTTTCCTCATCTGGGGCGGTACGCCATGCTGATCGCGGATTACATGCCGCCCCCCGCGGAAGCCAACTCGCGGCGCGCCACAACTAAGCATGGCCCGTCCTATATGGCAGAATGGGCGAGTAGCCGGGACGGGCTGAATTGGAAGCGCTCATTTCGGGACACGAACGCGTACGCCTCTCAATTCTGGCTGGCGCTTCAGGGACCGCTGGAACATGATGGTGTGTTCCGGTTCTACCATCCGGACGGCAGGATCGCCGGGTTGCCGTCGGACCGAATCTTCTATGCGACCTGCCGCGCGAACGGTGAATTCTCGACCCGGCTATTCACGATGCCGGCGGAGGGACTGGTTCTCAACGCGTACGCGGTGTACCGCGAGGTGGAGCGGCCGAGCGGGCAGGCTTACATTATGGCGGAGTTGCGTGATACGAAGGGTGGCGTGATCCCCGGTTATGAACGAACGAAGTGTCTTATTGAGAATCGCGACGGCAGGGAGTTGCCGCTGGTTTGGGAGGGAAAGAACGGGGGCGAGTTCGCGGGACAACAGGTGAGAGTGCGTTTGTTCCTGCGGGATGCCAAAATCTACGGCATCACATCAGCCGTCAAATGAGGTTAAAATCACGCAGGCGTTTAGTCATGTTGTGCCAAATGGTCAATGAGGTTTTGATTGGTCGCACGCACATCTGTTTTGATGTTGTTCAAATCGTTGTGAATATCGGTGAGTCTAGCATTCATCGCCTCAAACTGTTTTTGGATTCCGTCAAATTGTTTCTGCATACCATTGAACTGGTTCTGAATACCATTAAACTGGTTCTGGATTCCGTCAAATTGCTTCTGGATGCCGTTGAACCCTAGTTTTATGAATATACCTAACGCCATTGTCAAAAGACCTACTCCAAGGGTTGCCACTATCTGCAATTCCATTATGATCGCCTCCATGTAGTGAGGTTAAAACAGTTCCCTGAATAATGGTTTCCTGTTTTGGTCCGCATCTCTGAATGAAATTCTAACCTCATTGAACCAAACTGTCAAGCAAGATATTGACAAGGTGACATTGGAAGACGAAATCCAGGATCAATTTTCGAGCCCGATCATTGGCACGGTTGAATTCATCAATTTCCACTATCCAAAGCGTGCTACGACTAACGCGTATGTCTCTTTTATTTACTTCACACGAAATCAAGTCGAATGATTTACAAAACAGGACCAGAGCCTTTGGCTCATTCACCATTCATGATACATACCATTAACGAGGTGAAATATGCCAAGAATTAACCGAGCAATCGAATTGCTTGAACAGGGACAACCGCTCTACTACACTTCTCCAAAGGAGTGCAGTTACGAGGGCGGCATCGAAGCCGTAGGCACATGGGCGGACTACCTCATGTATGAAATGGAACACGGCGTGTATGACGTGCCCGCGCTTCAGGAGTTCATGCGTGGTCTCGCCGCGGGCGGTCCGACGCGAAGCGGGCATCCCACACCGACGGTGATTGTGACGCTGCCGACCGACGGCACGAACGAAGATGTAGTACGTGCCAATGCCTGGATGATTAAGCAGGTGTTGGCGACGGGCGTCCACGGCATCCTGCTCGTTCATGCGGAAACTGCCGGTGCCGCGAAAGCGCTGGTGGAGTCGGCACGTTACCCGTTCCAGACGATTGGCGTCGGCGAGGGGCTGGATGTCGGACGCCGCGGTTCAGGCGGACAGGGCAGAGCGGCGGACATCTGGGGCGTATCCGTGCAAGAGTACCTTCAACTGGCGGACCCTTGGCCTCTGAATCCGAAGGGTGAACTCATGCTGGGATTGAAAATCGAAAATCGGCGCGCGCTCGAAAATGTTGAAGCAAGCACCAGCGTGCCCGGCATCGCCTTCGCGGAATGGGGACCGTCCGATATGGGGATGTCGTTCGGATCGCCGCCGCCGCACGACGCGCCGTACCCCGAACACATGGCGAACGCGCGTGCACGGGTCAAAGCGGCGTGTGACGCGGTGAATATCGCCTTTTTGAACAGGATGGCTCCGGACGACATCACCGAGATGATTGACGAGGGGGTCATGATTGGCGCGGGAGGCGAAGAATCCGCCATAATTGGCAGGGAATACACCAAGCGCACCATGCCGGTGTAGGTCACGGTGTGCCAGTTGGTTATGTACGTAGTGATTTGAGCGAAATGGGAGGGTATTCATGCAAATTTCACAATACGGAGCAACGCTTAAGGATCCCGGAGCTTGTTGGATTCTCGTTTTGGCGCTCTTGATAGGATCCGGTATTTTGGGATGCGATCAACTTCAACGCGTCATTGAATCCGTAGGTTCGGAAGGCGCTGATAGCGGAGCTATGGTCAAAATCGGCTTTATTTATAGCCCGCCCGACCCGGGAACGACAAGGAACGGGGCAGAGTTGGCTGTTGCGCTTGCGAACCAAGCCGGAGGCATAAACGGCGTACCGATAGAGTTGATTATTCGGGATACCAAAGGGGATCCGTCACTCAGCGTTCAACACGCCGAGGAACTGATCGCTGCGGGAGTTTCCGTAATCGTTGGGCCCGATTTCAGCACGGAAGCCGTAGAAGTCGGAAAGGTGGCGCTGAAACACGAGGTACCGATGGTGACAACCTATCCGACAAACCCGAAGGTCGCTCAATCGGGAAGATTCGCGTTTATGGGCGCATACACCGATCCTTTTCAGGCAGGGGTAGCGGCAAAGTTCGCGACGCAAGAGTTGAGGGCAACAACCGCCGCAGTGCTCACAGAGATTGGTGAAACTTACTCGGAAGAACTGTCGACCGCGTTCATCGAACATTTCACCGCGATGGGCGGCGAAATCAAAGTTCACCAGTTTTATGGTACGGGCGCAACGGATTTCACCGAGCAATTGAAGGCGATTGACGCTGTCGATCCACCGGTCGATGTCATTTTTCTTGCCGGCTTGGGCTCCGAATTTCCGGTTGCGGTCAAGCAGGCGAAATCCTCCGATTTCCGTATTGCTGCAACGTTCCTCGGCGGGGATGGTTGGGACCGCCCGGATTTGATCGAGATAGGCGGAATGGCGGTCGAAGGGAGTTTCTTTGTGAATCACTTTTCCGCCATCGGTAATCTGGACCGGTTAAGCGCGGAAGCACAGAAATTTGTATTCGCTTATACGGAGATGTTCGGTATCGCTCCCGACGGTCCGGCGGCGCTCGGATATGATTCCACCATGATCGCAATCCAAGCGATGCGGCTAGCGAGAGACGCATCTCCGGTGGCGATTCGCGATGAAATCGCGGCGACGCAGGATTACAGCGGCGCAACGAATCTGTCGCACTTTGACGAAAATCGGTATGCCATCAAAAGCGCGGTCATCAACACGGTGGAAGATGGAGAGATTCGGTTCTATCAAGCGATTGAACCGTGATTGTTGTAGGAGGGAATTCCGATTCCCGATGCTCTGATTCCAGCCAACACGTCGCGATTCGGAGATCGCTCCTACCGTGATTCGTGGGTGTGTAAATTTATGTTTGACAGGCGCGGCCAATTCTGTAGGAGGGATCAACTGAGTGGATAGCGAAGGCGATAGAGATCCCCTCCGATTCCCGATGCTCTGGTTCCAGACAATGCGTCGCGATTCGGAGATCGCTCCTACCGTGATTCGTGGATATGCAAATTATCATTTGACAGACGCAACCGCCTGTAGGAGGGATCAACTGAGTGGATAGCGAAGGCGATAGAGATCCCCTCCGATTCCCGACTCTTCAATTTCCGTTAATACGTCGCGATTCGGAGATCGCTCCTACCGTGATTCGCGAATAGGCAAATTATCGTTTGACAGACGCAACCGCCTGTAGGAGGGATCAACTGAGTGGATAGCGAAGGCGA
>JAPPIK010000019.1:53347-101453 GCA_028820655.1 Candidatus Poribacteria bacterium
GGAGGGATCAACTGAGTGGATAGCGAAGGCGATAGAGATCCCCTCCGATTCCCGATGCTCTGGTTCCAGACAATGCGTCGCGATTCGGAGATCGCTCCTACCGTGATTCGTGGATATGCAAATTATCATTTGACAGACGCAACCGCCTGTAGGAGGGATCAACTGAGTGGATAGCGAAGGCGATAGAGATCCCCTCCGATTCCCGACTCTTCAATTTCCGCTAATTTGTCGCGATTCGGAGATCGCTCCTACCGTGATTTGCGGAGCGCGGTGACGCCGAATTCCGCTTCGAAGTCGTGCCAGACATCGTCCGGGATGTCTGCGGTGGCGGCTTCGTACCCCTCTTCGACCTGTTGTTTGTCCGCGGGACCGAACATGACAATCCCCTCAACCGGTGCGGCGAGGCAGAACTGCACCGCCAAGTGTCTGATGTTCACGCCCCGTGCTTGACACCACCTCCACATGTCGTGCGCTTGCGGCTTGGCGTCCGGGTTCTCTATTCTTGCGCGGCGGAGTTCATCCTCCCGATTCGGCTCTGCGCCGGTGAGTGTGCCCATCCCCATTGGACTCGCGAGGATGATCCCGATGTCATGTTCCCGTGCCAGCGGCAGCGTGGTTTGCGCCACCGATTGGTCCAGCAGGGTGTAGTCCAAGAACGTGAGTATGATGTCAATCTGCCCGGTCTCGATGGCGCGTCGATGAAACTCGTGTTGACGCTCGCCGAGACCGAGGTGCCGGATGGACCCCTCCTGCTTCATTTTAATCAGTTCGTCCAAAGCGTGGCCGGGGGCGAGTGGATCCTCGATGTCAAACGGATCGTGAATCAGCACGGAATCCAGATAGTCCGTCTTGAGGGATTTGAGGCTATTCTCTAAGCTGCGTCGCGTCGCCGAGGCGGAGAAGTCTTTCTTGCCTCCTTCGTCCGGCGGACTAACCTTGGCTTGCAGGAAAATCTCTTGGCGCAGGCCGCCCTCCAACGCTTTCCCCCAGCGCTCCTCCTGTCCTCTGGGGTAAGTGTCGATGTAATTAATCCCCAAGTCGATTGCGCGGTGGATCGCTTCGATCGTCTCGCGTTCCGAGCGTTGACCCAGCCATGCCGCCCCAAGTCCAAGTGATGCGGGCATCATTTCAGTTCGCCCCATCCGCCGCGTTTCTAATCCTGCCATACTATCTCCTCTGTTTTTTCGCTGTCGTTCTAGAATATCTCTGCGGTAGCGAATGTGCGGCTGTTCACAAGCCGAAACCGTTTGGGGGTGTTCGCAATCGACTGTTGTCTCTATCCGCTCCATTGACCTCGTTCGATCGCTCCTACTCCGCCGAATGGTAAATATTTTAGGAATTTTTAGATTGATAACTTAACATATGTATGGTATATTTTGGTAGAAATCAGGCGATTGTGTTAGAAGAATCAACGCTTCCGAGATTTCGACAGGAGAAAGAGGCTATAGACAATTTGGATAGTTTGCCACAACAGCCTACCAAAAGACAATATGTTTCTGTGTTGCCATCCCACAATGGGCTGGGCGGCACATGCACTCAAAGAAGGAGGCGCCCGATGCAGGATAATATTGGAGTCATTAAACCATGACCGAGGCAAAAGATGTTGGCGTAAAGCAATGGGTACTCGAGATAGATAAGAAGGTGGATAACATACTTGAATTCATGCACAAGATGGAGGTCCATCTCGACTACACCTCCAAGCGTATCGATACCCAGTGCGAGAAGTTAACAAATCAGGACAGTAGACTTAAGGCAGTCGAGGACGAAATCCAAAAGCACAAGGGGGAGCTCACGATGCTCAAGTGGATTTTGTCTGGGATTGGCGTAATTGCGGCGGTAGCGGTTCCGATTGTGATGATGGTAAAAGGTGGCTGATCAAAAGATAGGCATCTTTCACGATGTCCCAGAGGCCGACGGCATTACAGGCAACTTCGTCGGTCACGGATGGGACTTGGCAATACAAGCCGATTAACCGTCCAGATAGGGAGGATCAACTGAACGAATAGGGAGTAAGATTTTCTATCGCCCTCCTTATCCAGTCGGTTGATCGATAGAGATCCTAAGGCGATAGTAAATCATAGTCACGATGAGAGTTTTATATGTTTTTGATAATTTTTAGATTGATAACTTAACATATGTATAGTATAATTTAGGTAGAGATTAGGTGGCTGTGTCAGAAAAACTGACACTTCTGAGATCTCAATCGGAGAAATAGGTTTCAAGATTGCCTGAAACCTATTTTTTGGATTAACACGGATGAACGTCTCAATGATGAGTTTTGGGATCAGGTGGAGGCGTTTCCGAATGGTAATTATGTTGATGGACCGAACGCGTTTGAGGGCTATCGGTCTGTCTCGGTGGTTGACAGTGTCGAGGCTCGCGGTTCTTACACTGAACGCGTGCCAGATCTGGCCCGTAAGTCTCAGGATGTCGGGCACTTGATAGGGGACGCACAGGGTTATTCGTCCTCTGATGATGAGTGGTAAATAAAAAGAAAGGATACATTATGGCAAGAACAAGAGCGACAGAACAGGCTTGGAGAGATAGCGAGGTAGAACCTGGGGTAGTGGGTGTGCCGGATTGTGATGTTAATGCTGCGGACACTCATGTTGAAGCTTCCAGTACGCATCGTGTGACGATTCACAATCACACCAGCGATCCGCGCACGTTTCGTGTCAGCTATAGTCATCGGCTGCAGTAGCGGCACAATGATTTGGAGAATTGGGCGGGCGGGGTTAATGCCACCGTTTTCGACGACATTACCGTGAACGCAAACGAGACTTGGGACGCGCCGAAGATTAAGCTCGAGGAGGGGCTTGATCATATTCGGAACACAAGAGTGCCGAAATTAGATAACCACTTCTATCTCGTCAGTTGCTACACAAATGTTAACCCGCAGGAGGACGAGGACGGGTTCGATATTCAGTCGCATAATCATACGGCTGAGTGTGTGACGTAGGACTGGTGGGCTAGGCGTCCAGCCAGCGCACAAACTTGACGAGGTATGCCACGCCGTGTACGGCGAAGGTCGCGATCGCAAAGAACGCGAAACCGACGGCGGCACCGTGGCATACGGTCGCGAGGGCATCGGGCATGCTGACAACACCCTCCCCGGCGTGTTCGCTTCACCGCTCCTCGTGTTAGCGCACGAGGAGCCCTCGCTTCCGACCTTGTGGATGCTACATTGTAGCATAGGTGCTAATGCCGGTCTACCAGAATATCCATCCATTGGTGGATCTGCGAGACGCTGCGTTCGAGGCGTCGCACCATGACCACGAGCGGATGAAACACGAGATGATGCTCTACCACAACGACGAGGTTGCGTCGTGATGGCAGCGGCATTTGCCGTTCGTGGCTAAGCGGTCGGTTGATCTTCGGATTCATAAGGCAATCGACAAGATGGTGCCGGCGTTGGTGTCGGAGCTGACTAAGGTCGAGATCCAATCTGAAAAATCCAACCAAACCGAGCGCGACGAGCTCTACATTGAAGACCTGCGGCGGTATGTCGAGGCGCATGAGCAGGCGGACGACGAACACGAACGTCTCGAGACCCTCATCTATGACAACCGCATCATGGGCAATCGCATTTCGAAGCTCCGCTGGGACCGGCGACGTGCATCGTGCAGGGACTGCCCATTTATCCGCTGTCGTTCGCTCCTGATCCCTCCTGTTACTCCATGTCCTTCGCGGACTCCTGCGAGTACGTAGTCCACACCAACTATCATAACGAATTTCAAGTCGGCCGGCGCTATAAGGGCGCTAAGATCCGCGATCATGACACTCGCATGCGGTCGCAGTCCACGCTCCAGCACTTGATGGGCGCTAACGCCCGCATCGATGAAATGTGGATCATGCCGGAGCTGGCGGGGTACTGCGGCATCAAGACGAAAGAGCACACGTACATGGTCACGGTGTGGCTCGTGGACGACGAGCCGTTCCAAGCGGTGTCTAATCTGTTATGGTACCCGTCGTTCCCGTTTGCCGGGGGCGGTGCTTCACGCGGCTCGCGGTGGACAAGGTCACGAGGTTCTGGGGAGACGGTCACGCTTCGAAGATGGAGGGCGAGCAGAAGCTCTACGATCATCTACTCGGTCAGTTTCTTAACATCACTCAGAATCTACCGGTCGGGCGCGTCGTCACGACGCAGGGGACACTGAATTCCGATCAGATCTTGAACGTTCATGGTGCGAATATCAAGCTCAACAAAGGCTAGAAGATCAATGAGGACTTCCCGTTCATACCGCCGGGCGAGGCGCCCGTTTCGCTGTTTCAGGCGGTGGCTCTAGTCGGTGATATGCTTGATTCGGGTGTTCCGTCGCAGTCTCCGGTGTTCTCGGGCGAAGAGCCTACGGGTAATTTCGAGCGGTCGGGCGACGATCGCGAAGCAGCAGGCTTCGTTCAACCAGCTATTAGCTCAGATTCAGGGGCTCAACCGGTGATGGTGATTAGGGTTCGGATTTGATTACTCTTCTTCGGGGCATTTGAAAATGAAATCGGCTTGTCCCTGGAGCTCTCCCTGGCCCCAGCCGTATCGGTAGGCGATGAGGCCGGTGTGATCGGGCTCGCTGCAGTCCGTGTAAATGTACAGGTAATGGTCGTCGTTCCGCCCTAAGTAACCAGAATGGCGAACCGGGGTGGTGTCGAGATCCCGGTACTCTATGTTCTCGAACGACTGCCAGCTACTGGCGGCGCTAAGCCTCATAATAACGACTTCACGACCGTCCTCGCGTTTTGTTAGATAGCCGAAGGGCCTGGCGAGGGGTGGATCCCAGGACGAATCCACGATGATGAAATCGGTGAGCGGCGGATCGACGCTGACGATGTAAGGCGTAAGCACTCCCAGGGTATACAGGTCGTTATGGTTGTGCATGGGCAGTGTGTGTTCGTGGTCGTGATCGTAGCTGCAACCGGAGAGGGAGACTAGGAAGCAGGCGCAGACAGTGAGATAGGTGTTCATGTGTTAAGGTCTCCTTGTTCGAAAGTGACGCCAATCTCATACCACACTTTGCGGATTTTGCCGGCATCGTATACGTGGGCCAGCATATTTATGCGCAGTGCTATCGGTTCGGGAAGCGGCTCGCTGGCGGTGATGTCGAAGCTTCAGTAGGGTGAGATGCGGTTCGTGTCCCGCCATTTAAGATCAAGTGTTGGTATGCCCGGTTGCGGTGTATCCTCGGGCAGGATGTCCTCCTGCTCCTCGCGGCAGCCGACGAGCCAGATCACGAGCAGGCCGCAGGCGAAAAGCTTGATGAAGTGCGAGAGAAGTAAGTCTACGCGTTTGCTGCATGGTACGCCTCCTAATCGGTTTCAAGTGCGTTCACGCCCCATGGGCTGCGCGACAGTCAGTTGAGTACACTCGACGCGGATATTCGCATCCGATTCGTTTGCTAACATCGTCATCGTTACTACGAAAATGAAAGCGGATCGCATAAAACGTCGAGTCCATACCATTGGATTTCCTCCCTGAGAATCGATGGCTGTCGGGTTGATTGCGTTAGTAGAGCGGAAGCAAGTTTTATGCCACGCCCATAAGTGGCCCCGACTTAGCGCTACCTCACGAATTTCATCGGCACTGTTCTCCGATGTGTTACGGAAACACAATGATGTTTCGTGCTTTCGTATCTAACATGTGAACGGGGATGTCCATTTTTTGTGCAAGAGGGCAATGGGCGATAGACGATTGCCCTGATGTCAAACGGCAGAAGACCTCTGCCGCGTGGTATTGGCACGTTACAATAGAACTCCCTCGGCTAACCTAGCCAGTTCGCCGCTGAACAGCCGCTCTGAACCCAATCTCAACCAAGTGGGCAGCTTGCCGCCGGGGTCTGCCTCCAGCTTGAGATACGGCAGCCAAAGCGTGTAGAACTGCCGGCAGAACTCCGCATAAGGCATGACGGACACGAAACGGTCGACATCAACTTCTCGTGCGTAGTCGAGATAGACGCTCAGGATCCGTTCTCTGTCGACATCGCGATCTGTCCAAAAGTTCTGCAAGTCAAAATGGGGGAAACCTATCCCGGCAAGTTCCCAATCAAACAGAATAGCGAATTCCTGCCCCAACTTCGGCAAAGCAACGTTGCTTGGGTGAAAGTCATTATAGACGAGTACCCGTGACTCCCCTTTCCACCGCTCACGACCTTCAAAGAGAACGGAACACGCATCCCGGAAGTCCTGCCGCCCCTTTACCACGGCAGAAAAGCGTCGGCGATTTACGCTTCCGGAAATCCGAGTTTTGAATAAGCCGCTGTTGCCGCGGGGCAGAGTCTCCAAATTGAACTTTTCTACCGTTTCCCCGTATGCTTGCCTGAGTAGATGAGTCAGTTCTAGATTACGCATGTAGAAGTATTAAACCATTTCTACATATTCTGTAGTGGTCAAGTTGAATATAGACCACTCGACAGTCTTGGCTCATACGCTTCGGAGGAGCGCGATATTGATAGCCTGCGGTAAATCTCTATACTCCGGCTCCAGAGTAGCGGAATGCGAAATTGGAGAGGCAAGTTCGTGGTAGCCAACGGACAACCCAGATCCGTCATGAAACTAATTCTTTATTGATAGGCACGGTCAATCTGCAGTACCTGCACAATGTGCCAACCATCTCCTTGACCAATATACATTTCTATATATTTTCAGTGCCTTGATAACGTCAATTGAGCCTCTCCGCTGCGGGCAGGGCATCTCTATCGCGCTCGCTATTCACTCGCCTGATTCCCGCCGACACCTGTTGTCTGAATTCATCTGATGGTTACTATAATGCATATTCTGAAATGAGATCGCCCAAAAAAAGCCGCACGCCGATGCGGCACGAATGCGGTAATTGGAGAGTTTGTCCTTGACCGAACAGCGACCCCTGCGTAAAATGGTACGGGCAATTTACAAAGAAATTGGATTCTTCCAAGCGGCTTTCAAAACGATATTTCACGACGTATTCAACTAACAATTCCAAGGAGATTACTTATGGCACTGTCACCTGAGTTGTGCAAGAAGATGTACAAGGATATGTGGCGCATTCGCCTCTTCGAGGAGGAGGCGCATCGCCAAACGAGTCTCGGCAGCGTGGTGGGAGCGCTCCACATGTATTGCGGGGAGGAGGCGGTCGCTGTCGGCGTATGCGGCAATCTGCGCGATGACGATTATGTGTTGGGCACGCACCGCAGCCACGGACACTGCATCGCCAAGGGCGCCAAGCCGAGCGAAATGATGGCGGAATTGTTCGGCAAATCCACGGGCACCTGCGCCGGAAAGGGCGGGTCGATGCATATCGCCGATTTTTCGCTCAACATGCTGGGCGCCAACGGCATCGTGGGCGCGGGTATCGGGCCCGCCACCGGCGCGGCACTCGCCAGCAAGATGCGCGGAACCGATCAGGTGTCGGTCTGTTTCTTCGGCGACGGCGCCGCCGCGCGGGGCACCTTCCACGAGGGAATCGGGTTCGGCGCGCTATGGAAGCTGCCGGTAATTTACGTCTGCGAGAACAATCAATACCAGCAGTGGGTGCCGCGGTCGAACGTCGCTGTCCTCGATTCGGTCGCCGACATGGCGGGGTCGTATGCCATTCCCGGCATATCCATTGACGGACAGGACATCGTCGAGGTGTACGAGGTGGTTGGTCAGGCGGTCGAACGCGCCCGCAACGGCGGCGGTCCCACCTTGGTCGAAGCAAAGACCTACCGCTTTCACGGGCATAGCTTGGGCGACGAGGAGCAGTACCGTTCCAGCGATGAAGTGGATTCGTGGAAGAACGACCGCGACCCGATTACGCTTTTCCATACGGTGATGGCACACAAGGCGTGGTTGACCGAGGAAGAGGACGCGGCGATTCAGGATGAGGCAAAAACCGAAATCACGGACGCGGTGAAGTTTGCCGAGGAAAGCCCGTACCCGACGGCTGTGGACGTTACCACGGACGTGCTCGCTCCCGAGCAGGAGGTGGCATAATGAAGACATTGACCTTCAGCGGGGCGCTGTGTGAGGCGCTGCACGAGGAGATGGAACGTGACGAGTCCGTATTCGTCATGGGAGAAGATGTCATCACGCACGGCGGACCTTACAAGGTGACCGATGGCATCGCGGAACGTTTCCCGGAACGGATCTTCGAAACGCCGATCGCCGAGGCGGGTATCGTAGGATTGGGCGTCGGCGCCGCCATGGCTGGCATGAGTCCGGTCGTCGAGATTATGTACATGGACTTTGTGACGTGCGCCATGGACGAAGTGGTCAATCAAGCCGCGAAGATGCGTTACATGACCGGAGGCCAAGCCAGCGTTCCGATGGTTATCCGACTTCCGTGCGGCGTCGGTCGATTGCTCGCGGCGCAGCACTCGCAGATTATGGAATCGTGGTTTATGCACGTGCCGGGCTTGCAGGTGGTTGTGCCTTCAACACCGAGCGACGCCAAGGGATTGCTCAAGTCCGCGGTGCGCAGCCCGGATCCGGTGCTGTTTTTCGAGTACAAGCGCATCTATACCTCTAAGGGCGAGGTGCCGGACGGGGAGCACATCGTGCCCATCGGCAAAGCGGATATCAGTAGAGAAGGCGAAGACGCGACGGTTGTCGCTATCGGACCCATGGTGCAGAAGTCGCTGGAAGCGGCGGTGCTGCTGGAGGATGACGGCTACGACGTTGAGGTAGTCGATGTGAGGTCGCTGTCGCCGTTGGATACCGAGACCATCTGCGAATCGGTGAACCGCACGGGTCATGCGGTGGTGTGCGGAGAGGACTCCAGTTTTGCGGGGGCGGTTTCCGAGATCGCGGCGATGATTGGCGAGAACTGCTTTGACTCCCTCAAGGCGCCGGTCACTCGAATCGGCAGTCCGCACGTGCCGATGCCGTTCAGTGCGGAACTCGCAAAGCACGTTGTGCCGGAGGTTGCCAACGTCACCGAGGCCGTCAATCGCGTAATGGCATAGCGGGATTCGTTCTAGAATCCCACTCGTGCGTATCGCAGGAAAGGAGATCACATGGCAGTACAGTTCCGTCTAGCGGCGTTTGGTCACACCATGGAAACGGGGCGTGTCGTCGAGTGGCACATCGCCGAAGGGAGCAGAATTGAAGAGGGGCAACCCCTGGTTTCGATCGAGACCGACAAAACGGTCGTCGAGGTGGAGTCGCCAATCAGCGGCGTCGTGCTGCGCATTGTCGGCGAACCCGATGGCGAGTACGATGTCGGCGACACCTTGGCGTGGATCGGCGAGGAGGGCGAGGCGGTGCCGGACGTCCCCGCCGCCGCACCCAAAACCCCTGCCGCCGCTCAGCCCGCGGAGTCGCGTGCGACTCCGGTGGCGCTGCGGTTGGCCCAACGGCACGGTATAGACGCTGAATCGCTCCCCGGCACGGGACCGGGCGGGCGCATAACCAAGGAGGATGTGCAGAAGGCTATTGACGAGGGCGGGGGGACGCCGGAGAAGGCTGCAGACGAGAAACCCGCCGCTACTACCGCCGAGCAACCCAAGGTGTCGGTAGCGGATCGACCTTCAGGGTCGCGCGTGACGCCGGTGGCACAGAGGCTTGCGGAGCGGCACAACATAGACGCTGCATCGCTCGCCGGCACGGGCCCCGGCGGACGGGTGACGAAGGAGGATGTGCAGCGAGCTATCGACACGGGAGCAGCGAGTCCCACGAACCCGGTGGAGGAGAAACCTACGTCCGAGGTTGAAGTCGTTCCGCTTAGCGGTATCCGCCGCACGACCGCCGCGCGTCTCGGTGAAATCTGGTCGCAGGCGCCGCATGTGACCGAGGGCATCGAAGTCGATTTCAGCGCCATTCTAAACCTGCGGTCAGTGAACGAGGAGGCGTGGCGCCAGTCTCACGGCGTGGCACCGTCAATCAACGATTTCGTGCTGAAAGCGACGGCGGATGCGCTGAAATCGCATCCCCGGCTCAACGCGACTCTCGTCGACGGGGCGGTACACCAGTACCGCGAGGTCAACTTGGGGGTCGCGGTCGACATCCCGGACGGATTGGTAGTGCCGGTGGTTCGACGCGCCGAAACGCTCGGCATCGTGGAGATTGCGACTCAGGTCAGAGCGCTTGCCGAGCGTGCGAGGGAGGGTAAACTGCGAATTGACGATTATGTGGACGGCACGTTCACGGTTACCAACCTCGGCGGGCTTGGAGTAGACTGGTTCACGCCGATTCTCAATCCGCCGCAGTGCGCGATTCTCGGTGTGGGGCGTGTGCGTCGGGTTGCGGTGTTTGCCGGTGAATCGATCGTGGCGCGGGATATCGGGACGCTGGTGCTCACTTTTGACCATCGTGCGATAGACGGCGCGCCGTGTGCACGTTTCCTCGGGGAGTTGAAGGGGCTGATCGAGGCGCCGGAGGGGATGATAGCTTGAGGGACGGTTTGAGAGGGTAGGTGGCAACAACATTTGCAGGGAACGCTGATCTGCATTCCCTACGGACATTAAAAATGCCCGTTGCACTCGCTATCCTATCGTTTGATCCTATCTGGTAGCTTGATGGTTTGGATTTGGCGATCCAGACCGAGAAGGTTGGAGTTGGGTATCGCTATGATTTCTATCGTAGGTGAGGTTAGGATCGGGGTTCGGAAACCCCTCCTACCAAAGGAATTAGAGTTGGTAGGATACGGTCATTGATAACAGGGGCCCGACTTCGAATGCGTCGCCTTTGTCGGACAGGGTCCGGCTTTGGATTGGGATCGTCACGTTAAGTCGAATGGGCACGCCGAACCGTGGATCGGGCGAGACGCCGAACTGTAGGGCGTTGAAAATCAGACCGGAGTTGACGTCCCGGAATCCGTCCCAGTGGGCGTAGGATTGGAACAATCCCAGATGGCTCGCGTGCAGCGCCAACCACTCCCCGAATTGATACCGCATTCCTACAGTCTCGGTTATCTCCACGGGCCCGCGATAGGTCTTCCCGTTTTCGTAAAACGGGAAGTAACCGTGTACCGAGGCGTGTAGCGAGAGCGCCTCGGACAACGGTGTTTCGTAGTGCAGCGCCGCCAACGGATCGAACGTGCCGGTGCCGAACTGGATGTGAAGGTGCTTTTGACCGGCGTCGCCCAGCTTGAACGGATCCTCTTCCGTCGCTCCGATCGGTATACTGCTTCCGACCGACACCATCAAGCGATCCGTTTCGCGCATCAGGTTTGCAAGGTTGTGCGAAACCAATAGTTGGGCATCCGCAAATCCCCAGTACACCTCGTCACGGTGGTGTATGTCTTGATTTCGCAGGATTGCACCCCGTTCCTCCAACGTTACGGGATAAAGCTCATCAACAAAAGCGTTTTGATTCTTGATGTCGTAAGGAAGACTCAACGCGATGTCCCAATCATTCGCGACGCGATAGGCGATATCGAGTTGAAAGCGAGAGTAATCCAAGGAGACGTTGTGGCGATGAAGCGGCACTTGAACCACGTCCCCTGTTGGCGAAAGCCCTCTTGTCTCCAGATGTCCGCCGTCGGCACCGAATCCGCGCAGTAGGTTGAGGGAGACTCGAAGTTTGCTATCATCGGAAGTCGAACCGACTTCACCAATCCCGCTTCGCGGAATCACGGGATTACTTCACGCGCCTCAGGATTCTTGAGCGAATGAGATCGGTGAGAAGAGCAGGGAACTTGCCAAGAGTATGATTAGGAACGGGCTATTTCTTCGCATGATTTCTCTCGAATGGTCTGCCAGGCTGTTTTTTTGAATTACCCCTTTCTTTTGGGATTGTTTCAATGAAATGGGAGGCGGAGCGGGTGCGGGGGCTCGGGGAGGATTCATGGTTGCATCTTGCGTGCTGATTATAGGATGTCCCTTGTTGGCTTAAATGGCGAGTGCTGGTCATGACGAAATTCGGCGATTTGCTGATATCAATTGCATGCTGAAAGGAAGTGGATTTACAACCCCCGTTGTAAGAAACGGCGCATACCGCTCAATGTAGCTGATCCTGATGGAAATTCTACTATTAAGAGACGAGTGGAATTGTTGGCGCGTTTATTGGTGGGTGTTTCGGAAGATGTCCATGAAATCTCTCCAATTAATTCCCAGATTTCGAATAGCGGCACGGACGGTTCCAATTTTTAAGTCAGCAGCCCCGTGATCGGGAATAACCACAGTTCTGTTAGCGGAAGGATTGTACCATTTGCGGTGGGATCCACGCCTTCGAGCGTGTCTGTTTTCGCAACCAAGCGCCTTCAGTCTTCGAGCTACCTCTCGGTATTTCACAGGACTGTAGCCTTTGGTTCTAATTCAGAAACTATAGCTTGAAAGAAGAAGGGTGAGGCATCGCCGTCAACTGGTGATGTAGGTGTCATTGTTTCGAACCATACAGGCTGCTTTTTTGGTGGAGTTGCCTTTGGCGTCACTTGAATCGTGTCAGGTAAAGCACGGCTAAAATCTTCGTATAGTTCCAACACTGTAGCGAAGGCATCTATTGCATTGTTTAGCGCCTCTTCGATTGAATTACCTTCGGTTATCAGTTCGGGCAGTTCTTTGCATGTGACCGTATAGCCACCCTCTGTTTGAGGTGTTAGTATAACGGTTATTATATAACTCACTGTAATGCCTCGCTTCGTAATTGGTAAAATCCCTTATACTCTGGGATACATCCTTTACTTCGACTCGGTAAATCACCGTAATCCTCTCAAGATTTACAAAACCGGAGTCGAATCGAGGATTCAATTCTGTTTTGGTGGCGACATGCTCTGAATCCTATTTTGTCGGTTTTTTCACCAAACTAAGGCCGCTCTATACCCAGCATCGTGACAATTGTATTCTGTATACTACCGCCTTTGCCCTCAAATTGCAGCTGCTCCGTGGATTAAGGTAGTATCGCACTTTGCCGGCACATTATATCATGAAGTTGGAGTTACTATCAACGAGAACTCAAAATGGCTCAGGGGAATGCAGATGAGCCTTCCTTGGGACTGCTTTCTCACGCTGCCGCGAGGATTTTGTGCCTGGAGAGGAGGGAATTGGGATTCGCAATGTAATTTTCTATAAACGGATCATCGGAAACCAGAATCCCTCGTGGGAATTTCATGGAACGAGGTTATTGGCCGCTCAACCTAACCTACGGACTGCTGCTCAACTTGGTTGGTGCAGCATCTCAATCGCAGTCATTAGCCATTTCCCTGATCAGTGCGCAGCCTGCGCCGTGAAACGCTTAACTTGATTCCTATCGGGCGGGGGAACCCCGCCCGATAGGAATCGGTCGCGATGGAACGTCTTATTAGGTCCGGCTCATAGACGGCGGGGCTGAAGGTTTCAAAGGCTGGTGCGCCGTGCGCACCCTACGATATTTTACTCAGGCAGTTGATGGGTTTCAGCGTGAATGGTTTGGTTATGAATCGAGTTGAGATTTGTGGTCGATGGCTTTGTCGACCAAATAAATCAACTCCACAACCCCCTCGTTGTCGAGTTCGGGAAAAACGCTCTTGACCACCCGGCGAACCTCTTCCAAACTTCCGTTCTTAGCCCAGTAGCTTTCCCGAAGGATCTCGGCGAACTCCGCCACGGCTGCCGTGAGGCGAAACGGCGCGGAAGCCGTCTCGAACGACTCATGCAGATCCGATGAGAAGATGTCTTCTCCAATTTCGGTGACCTGCTGGCTGTCAGGATTGGCGTAGCGGATCGAGGCGGTCGCGATTTTGCCGGATGCGCCCTCGTGCAACTTGATTTCATACAGCGCGGTGACACTGTGCCCCGAGCCAACCTCCCCGGCGTCAACGGTATCATCGCGGAATTGATGGTTTTCGAGGTGCCGGTTCTCGTAACCGAGCAACCGGAATCGGCTAACCACCTCCGGATTGAAGTCGACCTGAATCTTCGCGTCTTTGGCGATGACCTGCAATGTTCCCGTCAGATCTTCGACAAAGATGCGCCGCGCCTCGCCGAGGGTGTCAACATAGGCGTAGTTTCCGTTCCCCGCGTTCGCGAGTTTTTCCATGAGGATATCGTTGTAATTCCCCATACCGAATCCGACGGTCGACAAAGTGATTCCGCGTTTAACGTGCGAGCGAATCTCCTTCAGTATCTCTTCCGGCCCCGTTTGTCCGACATTCGCGACACCGTCCGAGCAGAGAATCACGCGGTTGATGCGATCGATCTCGGCGTTGCGCCAGGCGAGGTCGTATCCGATGCGCAGCCCCTCTTCGGCATTGGTCGATCCGACCGGATACAGGGAATCGATGGCAGTCAGGATCTCGGCGCGCCGGTTCACTCCCGTATGCGGCAACACGAGTCGTCCCCGCGAGCCGTAGACGACGATCCCCACTCTGTCGGTGGGGCGAAGTTGATCGACAAGCAGCCTCAACGATCTCTTCACCAACCCCAACCGGTTTTCCCTCTCCATTGAGCCGGAAACGTCAACCACAAAGGTAAGCGTCGCGTCTTTTCGATCTTCGTCAGGGATTACACGCCCTTTCAATCCGATTCTCAGTAGATGGGTGCGCTTGCTATCGGCAAATTTTGACGGCGCGCCCTCAAGGTGGACGGCGAATGCGCCTTCGGTCGGGGCGGTATAGTCGTACTTGAAGGCGTTGACGAACTCCTCGACGCGCACAGCCTCCGACGGGGGTAGATGTCCCTCCGTCAAGTAGCTGCGCGTAACCGAGTACGAGGCGGTGTCGACATCCATCGCGAACGTCGAGAGGTGTTCGTCCTCCGTATCAAGGAAGGGATTGACACCGCTGCTCTTGAAGTACATATCGGGGTAGGCGGCAGCGTTCGGCGGTTTGAGTCGAGGAGCTATTTGATGCGCGGTTTGCCCCGTCCCAGATGAGACATCCGGCAAAGAGGCTTTAACAATGGGTGTTATACCAAGCAGCGGTTTACGATTGGAAGGTGTATTATTATGCGACCTTGGTGCGCCAGGCTTTGGTGTCGGTGAACCCGTCAGGGAATCCACACGCATCGGTATCGGGGAATCTACGCGTGCCACCTTTGAGGAAAACTCCAACACTGAAGTTGGCTGGTAATTGGAGCTCGCCCGACTCTCAAGCATGGGGCGGCGGGCGACGGGCGGCGATGGCTGTGCGCCTTTCGTCTCAATCATAGCCAGTCCTCTGCGAGGCGCGGATACCCTCACTTGGACGATTTTTTGCCGGGTGGAATAGGCTCGCATTATGGCTCTCCGTTGCGGCGAGAATGGCGATAGCAGATCTATATTCATCGAATCGTTCGGCTGTGGGGTTTTCGTCACCCAATAGGCGCCAAAAAGTAGCACGACAGCGGTGTGTATCATCAAAGAAGCCATTAACGCACAGGAAAGTTTCTTGATTCTCATGATGTGTCCTCCGATACTTGGATAGGAAGGATGGAAGTGTGGAACGTGGGAAGATCCCTTTCCACGCCATCCGTGATTTGATGACTGCCCGTTGAATTCGTCAAACAGGTAGGCAAGGAACGTGCCATGAGTAAGGGGCGCATTTCGCCGTGTTTTCGCGCGTTAAGAGCACACAATTGGGCAAGGTTAGTGCGCTTGTTGCACTGCATCGTGCATCAGCAACGGGTAATTAGTGTCCACATCTGATTCAATCAAGCACAGTTGTTGGGCTTCACGGCGATTACCCCAAAATGTGCTATCGACTAGCCAGACGCGCGGGAGAGGCATTTTGCCCCGCCGGTCGGGCTCGCTGATTCGTAGGAGATTTCATATATTCTCGTTGGAATCGGTTTCAATATGTGATACGATGGTTTCGTGCAATGCCAAGTGCGCATGAAGGTTACGGCACGCCGGCTGTTCGGCGGATTCGAAGACATGGAGGACGACTACATTGAGTGAACATCTGATCTCGTCAAAGGAAATGGCGCAGTTTGTGGCATCCGGTTACCTGAAATTCGAGGAGACGTGGCCAAAGGGCACGGCGTTGGGCGATGTGTTCCGTTTGCCGCAGGTCAAAGGGCTTATCCATTCGTTGGTCGGTCCGAATCCGGTCTATGACCATCACGCGGTGCATCTGTTACGCGCGAACAGTATGATCGGACCGGATATGCACCAGGACTCGGTCATCGACTTTCGCGAGAACTATTTCGACATCCAGTTGTCGTTCTTCGCACACGATACGCCCGACGAGATGGGTGGTACGTTCCTAGTTCCCGGCTCGCATTTCCGAAATGTTCGGACGGGCGAGATTCGCTATTACCAGCAGATCCCCGGCAAAATCTGGGCGACATGCCCGGCGGGGACGATGTATGTCTGGAACACGCGGGTATGGCACGGGGCGCGGAGCAACTTTACCGATCAGGATCGGTACATGTACAAACTGCGGCTCAACCCGTCGCAACCCCAAGTTCGCAATTTCGACACGTCGGATATCGACGACCCGAAGATTGGAAGCATCCTGTCGAAAGGGCACGGCTGGGAAGGCAACGACATGCGGTATGAACTGATGAAGCGCGTCCAGTTGTGGCGGTATGTGTCTGACCAGCCTGAGTACGATATCGGAGAGCGTTTCATGCGCCGGATTGAGTACCAACCGCAGCGGATGTCGGCGTGAAACAGTGATTAGTTGTAGGGTGCGCACTGCAATCAAGCGACTGAATAGGGAGCGCGATAGGAGTCCCCCAGCCTTTTCTGTTTCACACCTCGTCCGCCGCCAGCGTGAATGGGCTGCAACTACCGCGCTGGGAACGCTGATCTGCATTCCGCAAACCTAAAATGCCTCTACTTGTCCACTCGTTAAATACGTAGGTTGGGTTGAACGGAATTTCAAGAATAATCCGCTTAGAAAGAAGACTTCCGCGGGTTCAATCTACCCGAAAAGTCGGAAAATTAGAGTGAAACCCAACTCCTGTAGGAACTATCAAGCCAATGAATAATGACCGATCAACCGATCGAATAATTCAGGGAACATTAAAGGGCGTGGGTTTTGGGTACGAGGAATCAAGGGAGCGAGCAGCGAATGCGATAGAGATCCCTTCCAATTCTCGACTCATCGCGATTCGGGGATCGCTCCTACCGTGGGTTCAGCCGAGTGAAATCAAGAAATCTTATTTGTTGACTAGCATCCGTCGAGTGGCGGAGAATGCGCCGGCGGTGAGGGTGCAGAAATAGACGCCCGTTGCAACAACCTCGCCGCGTTCATTCCGGCCGTCCCAATACGCGGCGCGGTTTCGGTTCTGATACACCCCCGCCGGCTGGTAGCCCACCTCCAGCGTCCGAATCACCAGCCCGGTCACGTCATGAATCGTCAACTTGACACCCGCCGCTTGCTTCAATTGATACGGAATCCACGTCTCCGGATTGAACGGATTGGGGTAATTCGGCAACAGAGCCGTCTCGTTCGGAATGTTTGACTCCCGTGTCAAGGTCGTCAACAACCGTTCAAGCGCGATAATCCCTCTCTGTACGGCTGGATCGGTCATCTCTAGCTCCGCCGCATGCGCCAACCACTTCCGCACATCCTCCGCCATGAGCGTCTCACGTTCGCCCGTGGGGTTGGGAGGAGAGGCTGCGGCATTACCGAACACATCCGCAACCAGTTCCAAATCTTGAAGGTTCACCATTCCATCCCCGTTGATATCGGCACCGTCTGCTCCCAACTGACCGATCTCGGCAGCGACCAATACCAAGTCCAAGATACTCACGGTTCCATCGCCGTTGACATCTGCCGCCCTAGTCAGTATGAGGTTTGTGTAAGGGGATATGTCCCAGAGTAGGATGGATCCGCCCCAACTTCCACTGGCAAGTGTAGACCGATCGGACGAGAATGTAACATCCCCGCCTACAAGTGTGTGCAAAACTTCCCCGGTGCGAATATCCCACAAGCGAATCATGCCGCCTCCGCTGGCAAGCATGAAGTCGTCTAGGAAGAAGGCTACGGATGAAACGCTCCTCGAATAATCTAGAGTTTGGAGGAGATCTCCGGTACGGATGTCCCACAGACGAATTGTGTGGTCTTCACTTCCACTGGCAAGCGTCCCTCCATCGGGCGAGAACGCCAAACTCCAGATGTCGTGCGTATGTCCCTCAAGAGTATGTTTATGTTCGCCGGTGCGGGCATCCCACAATCGAATCGTCTTGTCACGACTGCCACTGGCGATGGTGAGACCATCGGGGGATACCGCAACCCTCAAAACTGCATTTGTGTGTCCTTCGAGGATCCGCAGCAGTTCTCCATCCCGGGCGTCCCACAGACGAACCGTGTTGTCCTCCCAGTACCCTCCACTGGCAATCATGCCGCCGACGGGTGAGAAGGCGACAGACGAGACCGAACGCGTGTGCCCCTCCAGTGTGTGCACCAGTTCTCCGGTACGGGTGTCCCACAAGGCAACGGTTCCGTTACCGATTCCACTGGCAATGATCGCGCCGTCGGGAGAAAACGCGACGGAATTGAAACTAGACGTACAGAGTCCGTGAGCGGCATCTCGTGCAAGTTTCCGTTGGAGTTCACCCGTGCGGACATCCCACAATCGAATTACGCTGTCCCCGCATGCGCCACCACTGGCAAGCGTACCGCCGTCGGGGGAGAAGACCAAAGATGAAAACGTGGAAATGTGCCCATCCACGGTCTTCTTCAGCGCTCCGGTGTGTGTATCCCAAAACCGGAGCGTGTTGTCGTCCAAGTCTCCGCCGCTGGCGAGTGTCTCCCCATCCGCCGAGAAGGCTACGGTCCACACCCAATCCGTGTGGCCCTCTAACGACCGCTTGAGTTCTCCGGTGGCGACGTCCCACAGTCGAATCGGTCCATGGTTTGCACTGGCAAGCGTCCCCCCATCGGTCGAAAAGACCAAGGTATTTATAGGACCTGAATGTCCTTTTACGGCTAGGGTCCGCTCGTGCTCCCATGTGTGCGCATCCCATAAACGAATCATCCCGTCCCGACCTCCGCTGGCAAGCGTGCGCCCATCCGGCGAGAACGCGACGGAGCGTACGTCACGTTGGTGGCCTTCGAGCGTCCGAAATTCTTGACCGGTGCGCACATCCCACAATCGAATCACTCCCCATCCACCACTGGCAAGGGTGCTTCCATCCCGAGAGAATGCCGCGCAGTGGACTTGGTCTTTATTTTCTACAAGGGTGTGCTTCAGTTGCCCGGTACCCACATCCCACAAACGCAGGTCCTGCCATGCGCGGCCGGCGATTGTGCCGCCATCTGGCGAGATTGCCAACACAGAGGGGCCATTGCGATAGTCGCCTATAGTTTTCTTGAGTTCGCCGGTTCGGGCGTCCCACAATCGGATCTTGCCTCCGCCTCCGCTGACGAGTGTGTTACCATCTTGCGAGTACGCCACGGAACCAATCAAGGGCGAATGCGCCGCAAACAGGTCGAGTTCGGTGCCGTCGCGCCCATCGTAGATCCATATCCCGACGCTGCTCGCGACTGCCAACCGGCTGCCATCCGGCGAATAAGCAATTTGGTAAATCTCACTTTTGCCCAACCGCATGAGCGCGCCCTCTGGCAGACCCCATCGTTGGACATCTTGGCCGAAGCCGTTGAGCGATAGCAGGATGGAAAGCAACAAAAGGCTAGATGTGATTAACCGCGCTGTTTTGATTGTCATCGTCATGCTCCTTACGGCTTGTTTGAATAATGGACGGTAAAGTCGTGTTAGGTCGTCCCCCGTCAGATACCTGTCGCGCCTCCGGCGCTTTCGATGGCTGGTGGGCAGTGCCTTCCCAAAGGATTGGAGATTCCACCAGTGTCATGTCAAAGTTGCGTGTTGGGTTTCGCTTGGATTTCGGGGTTTTGGCGCGGAACGTATCATCGTAAGTCTTCCTCCCGTGCGTGAATTCTTATTGGATTGTCGCTCTACCCAACCTACGGAATTTGTCGCTTTCGAAGGAGGTCGCGATTCGGAGATCGCTCCTACAGCAGTGACCTGTCACGATTCACGAAATTCGTGCAGGGCAGGGAGATTTTATTTGCCGACCAACATCCGGCGGGTGGCGGTGAAATCCCCTGCCGCAAGCGTGCAAAAATAGACGCCGGAGGCGACGGGTTCGCCACGCTCGTTCCGCCCGTCCCAATGGGCGGCACGGTCTCGGCTTTGATATTCCCCTGCGGGTTGATAACCAAGTTCCAGCGTTCGAATCATTCCCCCGTGCAGGTCATGAATCGTCAGGGAGACATCCCCCGCCTCCTTCAATCGATACGGGATCCATGTTTCCGGATTGAACGGATTGGGATAGTTGGGCAACAGAGCCGTCTCGTTCGGAATGTTTGACTCCCGTGTCAAGGTCGTCAACAACCGTTCAAGCGCGATAATCCCTCTCTGTACAGTTGGATCGGTCGTCTCCAGCTCTGCCGCATCCGCCAACCACACCCGTATGTCCTCTGCCCTGAGAGTTTCACGTCTACCCTCGCGACCGGGAGGAGAGGCTGCGGCTTTACCGAACACATCCGCTACCAGTTCCAAATCTTGAAGGTTCACCATTCCATCCCCGTTGATATCGGCACGGTCACCCCCCCCCCAATTGGCCGAATTTGGCGGCGACCAGCACCAGATCGAAGATATCCACTGCCCCATCGTCGTTGACATCCGCCGCGCGTGTTTGAAGGAGGTTGGTGTAAGGCGTTACATCCCATAGTAGGATGGTGCCATCCCAACTCCCGCTGGCAAGCATCGACCCATCGGGCGAGAACTCAACCGCCCAAAGCGTGCCCGTATGCCCTTCAAGGGTGCGCAGAACCGCGCCCGCGCGAAGATCCCACAGACGGATTGCGCTGTCACGCCAGTCTCCGCCGCTGGCAAGCATGTGTCCGTTGGGGGAAAACGCTACGCATCCGACACCATCTGTATGATCCGCAAGAGTTTGCACGAGTGCCCCGGTACGTGCATCCCACAACCGAATCGTGCCGTCTTCACTTGCACTGGCAAGCGTCCGTGCATCGGGTGAGAACGCCACGTTCCAGATGTCTCCGGTATGCCCCTCAAGAGTATGTTTATGTTCGCCGGTGCGGGCATCCCACAATCGAATCGTCTTGTCACGACTGCCACTGGCAATGATGAGACCATCGTGGGAAACTGCCACCGTCAAGACTGCATTCGAATGTCCTTCGAGGATCCGCAGCAGTTCTCCATCCCGGGTGTCCCAGAGACGAACCGTGTTGTCCTCCCAATACCCTCCGCTCACGAGCGTGCTATCGACAGGAGAGAAGGCAACTGAAAAGACGGAGTGCGTGTGCCCCTCAAGCGTTTGCGTGAGTTCTCCGGTATTGGTGTCCCACAAGGAAATGGTTTCGTGACTACTTGCCGCGGCGATCGTTGACCCGTCGGGAGAATATGCCACCGAATTGACGTCGCCGGCATGAAATCTGTCCCAGGTATCCGATTCAAGCTTTCGTAGAAGATTGCCGGTACGGATATCCCACAATCGAACCGCGTTGTCACCCCAGGAATCTCCAGCGGCAACCGCACTTCCGTCGGGCGAGAACGCCAAAGATCGAATCTCGCCCACGTGCTCTTCAACCGTCCTCTTGAGTGTGCCCGTGCGTACATCCCAAAACCGGAGGGTGTTGTCGAACCAACCTCCGCCGCTGGCAATTGTGCGCCCATCAGCCGATAAGTCTACCGACCACACCCACGCCCTGTGCCCCTCAAGCTTCCGCTGAAGTTCGCCGGTGTCGGCATCCCAAAGTCGAATTGCTCCCCAACTCGCGCTGGCGAGCGTGCGACCGTCGGGAGAGAACGCGACAGAATTGACATTTGCCGAATCGACCTCTATGGTCCGCTCGTGTTCCCATGTGTGCGCATCCCAGAGCCGAATCGTGCCGTCCTGACCCCCACTGGCAAGTGTGCGCCCATCCGGCGAAAACTCCACGGAGTTCACCGTACTCTTGTGGCCTTCCAGTGTCTGCAAAGCCGCGCCGGTGCGCACATCCCATAATCGAATCACTCCCTCGCCGCCGCTGACGAGTGTGGTTCCATCCCGAGAGAACACTACGGAATCGACCTGGTGTTTATGACCTTCAAGCGCGTGCAGGAGTTGCCCGGTGCGCACGTCCCACATGCGCAGGTCTTGCCAACCCCCGCCGGCAATTGTTCCTCCACCCGGGGAAAATGCCAGTGAGGTAGGTCCGCTGGAGATCCCGTCAAGGATTCTCTTGAGTTCCCCGGTGTGGGCGTCCCACAATCGAATCTCTCCCCCGCCGCCGCTTGCAAGCGAATCGCCGGTCGGTGAGAACGCTATTGAATAGTGCTTATGCGAATGCGCCGTAATCAGGTCGAGTTCCGTGCCGTCGCTCCCGTCGTAAAGCCATATCCCGATACTGGTTGCGACCGCCAATCGGTTCCCCTCCGGCGAATAGGCTAATTCGGAAATCTCGCCTTTGCCCAATCGCATGATTGCGCCCTCGGGCAGCGTCCATCGTTGGACGTCTTGTGCGAAGGCGTTGAGCGACAGAAGGATGGAAAGCAACACAAGGCTAGATGTGATTGACCGCGCTGTTTGGATTGTCATCATCATGCTCCTTACGGCTTGTTTGAATAATAGGCGGCAATGTCGTGTTAGGTTGTTACCCGTCAGATACCTGTCGTGCCTCCGGCGCTTTCGATGGCTGGTGGGCAGTGCCTTCCCAAAGGATTGGAGATTCCACCAGTGTCATGTCAAAGTTGCGTGTTGGGTTTCGCTTGGATTTCGGGGTTTTGGCGCGGAACGTATCATCGTAAGTCTTCCTCCCGTGCGTGAATTCTTATTGGATTGTCGCTCTACCCAACCTACGGAATTTGTCGCTTTCGAAGGAGGTCGCGATTCGGAGATCGCTCCTACAGCAGTGACCTGTCACGATTCACGAAATTCGTGCAGGGCAGGGAGATTTTATTTGCCGACCAACATCCGGCGGGTGGCGGTGTAATCGTCTGCAGTGAGCGTGCAGAAATAGACACCGGAGGCGACGGGTTCGCCGTATCGGTTGCGGCCGTCCCAATAGGCGGCACGCTCCCGGCTCTGATATTGTCCTTCCGGTTGATAGCCAAGTTCCAGCGTTCGAATCATTCCCCCGTGCAGGTCATGAATCGTCAAGGAGATATCTCCCGGCTCCTTCAATCGATAGGGGATCCATGTTTCGGGATTGAACGGATTGGGGTAGTTTGGCAACAGCGCCGTGTGGGTCGGAATGCTTGATTCCCCCGTCAGCGCCGTTAATAGTCGTTCAAGCGAGATTATGCCTCTGTGTAAGGTGGGATCCGTCGTTTCTATCTCCTTAGCAACGGTTAGCCACGTCCGTACAGTCTCCGCGGTGAACGCCTCACGTCCATGCGCGAGGCTGGGAGGCGAGGCGGCGTTTCCGAACACGCCTGCAACCAGTTGCAAATCTTGGAGGTTCACGACGCCATCTCCATTGATATCCGCGCCATCTCTGCCCATCCCCCCGAAATGGGCAGAGACCAACACTAAATCCAAGATATTCACTGTCCCATCGTCGTTGACGTCCGCCGCCCTTGTTTTGACGAGTCGGGTGTATGGGGATAGGTCCCAGATTAGGACGGTTCCGTCCATGCTGCCGCTGGCGAGCGCCGAGCCATCGAGACTGAAGGCTACGCTCGTAACATCAAGCGAGTGTCCAGTGAACGTACCCAGCAGATCGCCCGTCACTGCATCCCACAAACGGACGGTGTTATCCAGACCCCCGCCCCCACTTGCCAGCGTCAAGCCATCCGGGGAAAACTCGAGGCTATCGACCCTGGACGCGTATCCTATTGCCGTTCGCACCTCAAGCACTCGTAGTTGCGTTCCCGTATTCACGTCCCATAGGCGGATTTCACCCGGACTTCCGCCAGCGAGCGTTAATCCGTCCGGACTGAAGCTAAGGCTATGCACTTCGGAGGAACGCCCCCTGCTACTCTGCACGTCAAGCGCCCGAAGATGCGCACCGGTTTCGACATCCCAGAGACGGACTTTGCCTCTACCCCCGCCGGCGAGCGTCAATCCATCCGGGCTGAACGCCACGCTATTTACATTCCAACTATGCTTATGCTCGTCAAGAGTGCGTTCATGTGCGCCCGTTACCGCATTCCACAGACGGATGCTGCCGCCCTTGTCCCCACTGGCAAGCGTAACACCGTCCGAGCTAAACGCCACGCTGGTAACGTCCACCGTGTGCCCCTCGAGCACCCGAACCCCCGCGCCCGCAGCGGCGTCCCACAGCCTGACAGTGTAGTCTTTGCTTCCGCTCGCGAGGGTCAAGCCACCGGGACTGTATGCAACGCCGGTTACACTCTTCGTATGACCTCGGAGCGTCCGAAGTTGAGCACCCGTGACCGCATCCCATACATGGATAGCGCCATCCTCGTTTCCGACGGCGAGAGCCAAACCATCCGGGCTGTACGCAGCGCTACCGATCCCGGCAGTGTACCCCCTAGATGTCCACACCCGCACACCGGTGTTAGCGTTCCATAGACGAATTCCATCCTCCATGCCGGCGCTGGCGAGCGTCAAGCCATCCGGATTGAATGCCACGCTCGTCATCCAAGACGTATGTCCTATGAGGGGCCGTATCTGCTTCCCTGTATTGGCATTCCAAATTATAACCGTACCTTCCGAATCCGCGCTGGCGAGCGTCCCACCGTCGTGGCTGAAGGCAACGCTGTTGACCAAAGCGGTATGCCCTTCGAGCGTCCGCAGGTGCGCGCCGGTCGTGGCGTCCCACAGCCGTACGGTGCGGTCCCAACTCCCGCTCGCGAGTGTCTTGCCATCCGGGCTAAATGCGACACTGACGACCTCCCACCCGTGCCCCTCAAGCGTGCGCGCCAGCGCCCCTGTATCTGCATCCCACACACGAACATCGTGCCAACTCGCACTCGCAAGGGTACGTCCATCCGGGCTATACCCCACGCTATTGATGAAGGACGGATCCGCCTCAAACGTCAGTACCTGCACCCCCGCAGCCACATCCCACAGACGGATTTTGCCGAGCGAATACGTACTGGCAAGCGTTTCACCATCCGGGCTAAATGCAACACTGTCCACGATTCCGGTCCCGTTAATCTCGCGAATTTGGGCGCCCAAAGCCGCGTCCCACAGATAGATCATCTCGTCCCTAGTGCCGCCGGCGATTGTCGCCCCATCCGGGCTAAAAGCGACACACGTGAAAATAGAAGCATGCTCGGTGAACAGTGCAACTTCCCGATTCGTCGACGTATCGTAAAGCCAAATGCCGATGGTACTCGCGACCGCAAGCTGGCCGCCATCCGGGGAATAGGTAATCTGAGACACCCGACCTTTACCCAACCGCATAGCGGCGCCGTCCGGTAACTCCCACCGCGATGCGTCTTGTGCGACGGCGTCAAGTGAAATTAAGACAGAAATCACAAAAAGACACAATTTGGGCAGCCCTGTCTTTTTCATCCGCATCGACATTTTCCTCATTGTCCCTGTGTAGTGGAACGCTGATCTGCCTGCCGCAATCCTAAAATGCCACTACTTGTCCACTCGTTAAATACGTAGGTTGGGTTGAACCGAAATCCAAAAGCGTAGTTGTAGGGTGGGCACTGCCCACCAGCCTTTTCTGTTTCACACCGCGTCCGTCGCCAGCGTGAATCGATCGCAACTACCGCGCCGGGAACGCTGATTTGCCTGTCGCAATCCTAAAATGCCCTACTTGCCGACCAACATCCTGCGACTCGCTCTAAAATCCCCCGCCGCAAGCGTACAAAAATAAACCCCCGTGGCAACCGGCTCGCCGCGTTCATTCCGTCCGTCCCAATACGCCGCGCGGTCTCGGCTCCGATACACCCCCGCCGACTGGTAACCGACCGCCAGCGTCCGAACCGCCCGCCCGGTCACATCATGAATCGTCAAGGTGATATCCGCCGCTTCCTTCAATTGATACGGTACCCACGTCTCCGGGTTGAACGGATTCGGGTAGTTCGGCAGCAGCGCCGTCTCGGCGGGAATGCTCGACTCCCGTGTCAACGCCGCCAACAGTCGTTCAAGCGCGATTATTCCTCTTTTCACAGTTGGATCTGTCGTATCTAGCTTCTTGGCGTCGGTCAACCACGTCCGTACATCCTCCGTGGTATACCCCGCAAGTCCATTGGTGTGAATGGGAGGCGAAGCGGCAGCATTTCCAAACTCTTCTGCCACCAACTCCAGATCGTGGCGGTTGACAACCCCATCTCCGTTGATGTCGGCGCGATTCAATCCCCGCTGTCCGAAATGCGCGGCAACCAACACCAAGTCGAGGATATCCACGATCCCATCGTCGTTGACATCCGCCGCCCTTGAACGAATGAGGTTTGTGTATGGGGTTATGTCCCACTGTAAGATGGTTCCGTCCAGACTTCCGCTGGCAAGTCCCGTCCCATCCGGGTGAAACGCCACGCTCTTAACCTCAGAGACATGACCATTGAAAGTGGCCAGCATATCGCCGCTCGCCGAATCCCACAGACGGACGGTATCGTCGGTTGAACCGCTGGCGAGCATCGCACCATCCGGACTGAAGGCGACGCTCTCGACGTAACCCGCATGTGCTTTCAGTGTACGCAGCAGCCTACCCCGGCGCATATCCCACAGACGTACGTTTTGATCACGATTCCCGCTGGCAAGCGTCAATCCATCGGGGCTGAATGCCAGGCAAATCACGTTGGAGGAGTGCCCTTGAAGCGCCCGCTTGCGGGCACCGGTGGCGGCATCCCAGAGATGTATGATACCGTGGAAACTCCCGCTGGCAAGCGTCTGACCGTCGGGCGAATAGGCGACGGACAGGACATAGTCCGTGTCGTCGTCGATTAGGCGCAGTTGTTCGCCACTGACCGCATCCCAAAGACGTACGGTTCTGTCCCAACCGCCGCTGGCAAGGATCAAACCGTTCGGACTATACGCCACGCCGGTAACCCAATTCGAATGCCCGCCAAGCGTGCGGCGCGCCCCGGTGACGGCATCCCAGAGATGGACGCCCCCGTCCCTGCTCCCACTGGCGAACGTCGAGCCATCGGGACTGAACGCCACGCAAATGACCTCCTTCTCGCCGGCTTGAAGCGTTCGCATCTGCGAAGCAGCGACCGCATCCCAAAGACGGATGGCGCCGTCCTCACTCCCGCTGACCAGCGTACTCCCATCCGGACTGTACGCGATGCTGGTGATCCAGGAGGAATAATCGCCGATTGTCTGAGCCAACTCGCCCGTAGTTGTATCCCAAAGGCTGACGGTGTGCTCCCAACTCATACTGACCAGCGTTTTCCCGTCCGGGCTGAACGCAACCTTCGGGTTGAACGAGCGGCCGCTCCTGCTGGTAGTGGCAGCTTTCTCAAACGTGAGTTTCTCGTCTCCGGTGACCGGGTCCCACAGGCTGACGGTGCCGAAAAGCGCCCCGCTTGCAAGCGTCTTCCCGTCCGGGCTAAATTCCAAGCTATTCACCCAATCGCCGGCCACTTCAATCGTGCGGATGTGTTCGCCGGTAACGGCGTCCCACAAGCGGATGCCCTCACCCCAGTCCCCACTGGCAAGGGTTTTGCCGTCCGGGCTGTACGCCACGCTATGAACCTCCCACGGTAACCCCTCCTCCAGCGCCCCCTTTTGAGCACCTGTTTCCACGTTCCACAGACGAACCACGCTCGAACTCCCGCTGGCAAGCGTTTTTCCGTCCCGGCTGAACGCCACGGCAGGTACCTGCCAGTCGTGCCCTTCAAGCGCATGCAGATGCTCGCCTGTTGCCGCATCCCATAGATGGACGGCGCCGTCAAAACTTCCTGACGCAACCGTTTCGCCATCAGGACTGAACGCCAAGCTTAGAAAGCCGTATTTTGTCCCCTCAAGCGTCTGTTTGTGCGCGCCCGTGACCGCATCCCGGAGGTAGATCCCATCCCACATCACAGTCGCCAGCGTCGATCCATCCGGACTGAATGCCATATTCTCGACCCAAGCGGTGTTTTCATTGAACAGGACACTCACTTGAAGAGTCGTTGTGTCGTAAAGCCAGACCCCGAGGCTACTCCCGACCGCGAGGCGCGCACCATCAGGGGAATAAGCGACGGCGCCGGTCAGTGAGCCTTTGCCCAACCGCATTTCGGCGCCTTCCGGCAATCTCCATCGTGATACGTCATGGGCGGAGGCGTCGAGTGTAGACAGGATGCCAAGGAGTGAGAGGCAGGACGTGAAAAATCGGGCTTTATTCATCAGCATTGTCGTCCTCTTTTTGGAAACGGCAAATCTCCGTAAGAATTCGCTTATGTTAATTTTGGAAAGAATAGTATTCAACGATTTCAATCGCCGCTCTGCCGACTTATGGTTGAAGGCGTGTAGTGCGTTAAAGGGCAACATCCATGCCAATAGAAAGCCCGTTATAGGCTCCCGGAGACGGGTTCCGTTATTCAAGTGCACGGAATGGGTCAAGGTATCGGGTTCTAATTGCCCTGCGCGGTGCAGAGGCGGAAGGGGTTTTTCGGGATTCCTGCGCCATCCGTGATTCAGACAAATGGCGTAGGTTGGGTAGAGCGGCTATTTGTAGTTCTCATGCCATGCACTGAAAAACCTTGGATGCTCGACCCTTCCCCATAACGCCAATGAATTAGAGCGAAACCCAACACTTCAATCCAACACACGCGTTAATTATCACGTAGACCAATCACTTTCGTCCGCCTTTATCCGTGTAATCCGCGTAACCCGTTCAATCCGTGATTCAGACAAGTGGCGTAGGTTGGGTAGAGCGGCTATTTGAAGATCTCATGCCATGCACTGAAAAAACTCCGATGCTCGACTCTTCCCGATAACACCAAAAAATCCGAGCGAAACCCAACACTTCAATCCAACGCACGTGCTGATTATCACGTAGACCAATCACTTGCGACCGCCTTTATCCGTGTAATCCGCGTAATCCGTGATTCAGACAAGTGGCGTAGGTTGGGTAGAGCGGCTATCTTAAAGATACCATGCACCGAAAAACCTCCGATGCTCGACCCTTCCCGATAACGCCAATGAATTAGAGCGAAACCCAACACTTCAATCCAATGCGCCCGATGATTATCACGTAGACCAATCACTTGTGACCGCCTTTATCCGTGTAATCCGCGTAATCCGTTTAATCCGTGATTCAGACAAGTGGCGTAGGTTGGGTAGAGCGGCTATCTTGAAGATACCTTGCACCGAAAAACCTCCGATGCTCGACCCTTCCCGATAACGCCAATGAATTAGAGCGAAACCCAACACTTCAATTCAACGCACGTGCTGATTATCACGTAGACCAATCACTTCCGACCGCCTTTATCCGTGTAATCCGCGTAATCCGTGTAATCCGTGTAATCCGTGATTCAGACAAGTGGCGTAGGTTGGGTAGAGCGGCTATCTAAAAATATCATGCCATGCACTGAAGAACCTCCGATGCTCGACTCTTCCCGATAACGCCAATAAATTCGAGCGAAACCCAACACTTCAATCCAACACACGCGTTAATTATCACGTAGACCAATCACTTCCGACCGCCTTTTTCCGTGTAATCCGCGTAATCCGTTTAATCCGTGATTCAGACAATTTCCTCTCATCTCACGTCCAATATTCCGGCGCGAGGGCACTGCCAATACTCGTGATTCGCGTTGACATAAAATTCATAAGTATGGTACGATGATTTTGCGGTATGACGAGGGTGTATCATAGATTCGATGCCGTATTCATTGCCGGCTTTGGAGCTCTCGAGACAGCCCGCAACGTCCAGACGATTTGCAGGAGAAAACTATGCCGAAGGTTCAGGATATCTTGGTGTTTTTCCAAACAAGCCCCGGTCTCGACATCACCCCCTCCGCGTGGTCGCGGTATGAGGCGTCCAAGGGGACGGGAATCAAAAATCTAGTCGAGGAAACGGAACCCCCCTACAAACACGCGTTGGCGGCGATGCGCGAAGGATGGCAGGTCATCCAGATGAGCGAGATGAAACATCGCAGTGCCGACGACGGCTACGAACTTGGACCGCTGCCGTATCAGACGGTGTTGTCGCGGTTCAATGAACTACAAGACGAGGAGGATGGTTCATAATGAACGAGCATCTGATCTCATCAAAGGAAATGGCGCAGTTTGTGGCTTCCGGCTACCTGAAATTCGAAAACATGGTGCCGAAAGATATGTCCGACGCATGTCTTGAGGACATGAAAAACCACCGCGGCTATCTTGAGGTGGGCACACCGTTCGAGGAGACGTGGCCCAAGGGGACACCGCTCGGCGATGTGTTCCGTTTGCCGCAGGTCAAGGGGCTAATCCATTCGTTGGTCGGCCCGAATCCGGTCTATGACCATCACGCGGTGCACCTGCTGCGGGCGAACAGCATGGCGGGTCCGAACATGCACCAGGACTCGGTCATCGACTTTCGCGAGAACTATTTCGACATCCAGTTGTCGTTCTTCGCGCACGACACGCCCGACGAGATGGGCGGCACCTTCCTGATTCCCGGCTCGCATTTTCGAAACGTGCGCACGTTCGAGGTAAAACTCTACCAACAAGTCGCCGGCAAAATTTGGGCGACGTGCCCTGCGGGGACGATGTATGTCTGGAACACGCGGGTATGGCACGGGGCACGCAGCAATCATACGGATCAGGACCGGTATATGTACAAACTGCGGCTCAACCCGTCGCAACCTCAGGTTCGCAACTTCGACACGTCGGACATTGATGATCCGAAGATAGGAAGTATTCTCTCGAAGGGCCACGGCTGGGAAGGCAACGACATGAGGTATGAACTAATGAAGCGCGTCCAGATGTGGCGGTACGTCTCCGATCAACCCGACTACGACATCGGCGAGCGTTTCATGCGCAGGATTGAGTACCAGCCGCAGCGGATGTCGGCGTGAGACAGTGGCCAGTGGTCCGTGAGAATCGTTCGGCGGATTGGGAAGCGATTCGAATTATATGATGCGGTGAATTTGTCAATCCACCGCGAGCAGTGATAGAACCTGTTTGAAAGGTGCAGTTTGTAGGGTGCAATCAAGCGAGTGGATAGCGAGTGCGATAGAGATCTTGAAGGTGTGTAGAAAAGCCGGAATCCCGGCACCCAAGCCCCAGCGGGGATCAAACGAGTGAATAACGAGTGATCAAGTGAGTGGATAGCGAACGCGATAGAAATCCCATAGAGATCCCACAGGTTAATGGCAGGCAATTACAAAAACATGCATAAAACCTGTCTTTAAATCCTGAAAACAGTTTTGCTACCGATTATTCAAGCAGGCTCTTAAAGTGACTTGAGAGAGCGCCACTATCCCTGTCGGAATAATCCCTTCAGCAAGTAACACGCTTGTACCGCAAACTGTTAGTTTGCGATCACAATCTAACAGATCAAGCGAATGAGTAATGAGTGATCAAATGAGTGAATAACGAATGCGATAGAAAATCCTGATAGAGCTCCCTTGCGGTACAGCGTGCGCCATTATGCTTAACGATACGATTCCTTCATTTCGTAACTCGTTTTTCGCTCTATGACTGGCTTTCCGAGAATGTTACGTGGTAGTAATACGTAATTGGTAACTGTTTAGTCTATCGGTCTGGATTTGCCAATCCGGACCGAGCAGTCAGGGAATGCGCCAATCAGAAAAGCACAATGCCGGTAAATCGGCGGCATAAAAGATTGTTGGCGCAATCACTATTCGATCCTTTATTCCCTACAACTGGCGTTTTTTCGGTACCGGTGTGGTTGGAAACCGCACCTGCCTTCCAACTAAACAGTTACCGCAATTGTATAATGCGTAAGAAAAATCAATAACGCATAATGAATTGCCATCTCTTGAGGTTACAAGGCTTTCGATTGCGATAGATAATATACCACTGCGTAAGGACGGTGATACATATCTCTAATTCAGAACTGCATCCCGGAAAACAGACCTTTATCGATGATTTTTTCATCGAATCGATGGAGGGCGCGCACCGCGTGCTCAACCCGGCGGAGAAGCTGACCGTCGACGAGCCTTTGAACATCATTGCCCGGGACCAACCGTGGGAAAGCGATGACGCCGAGAGCAGCGGCAATTTCGTGTACGATGAAGTCAATCAAATGTTTCGGATGTACTACCACGGCGCGGATTCGCAGGTATGCGTTATCGAGTCGAAGGACGGCATCCACTGGGAACGTCCGAATTTGGGCTTGGTCGAGTTTAACGGTTCCAAAGCCAACAACATCACGAACTGCCCATCCCACATAGGCGCCATTCTGTGCGATCCGCACGAAACCGACGAGGCGTATCGCTGGAAACGGATCGAATTTCAACCTCAAGGAGTTGGTCCCGACGGCGAACGGGTGTGGTGCGCCTATTACTCCCGCGACGGATACGATTGGAAACCTTATCCGCTTGGAACGCACAGCAGTCAGACGCAACTCTTTGCGTTCGGTTCACGGCGAGAGACCTTCGGCGGCCCAATCGATCCCGACGCGCCTTTTGTGTGGTATTCGCAGCGTGGGTCGAGCCGGCGCACACGCGTTCTGGGGCGGCGAGACAGCCAGGATTTTCTCAACTGGTCGGGGCTGCGCACCGTGATCGAACAGGATCTGGACGACCCCACCGGCACGGAGTTCTACAGCGCCGGTTTCGACGCGGCGAACCGCACGGATGGCGGCTTGCATATCATGATGCTGAACACCTACTTGACCGACATCACCGAACCTTACGCTATCGAGGATCCGGAGAATTACTGGGGGGCGGAAAAGGGGCCCGACGTGATACCCGCACGGATTGACGGGTTCGTCGACACGCAGTTGGCGGTAAGTCGCGACACCGTAAACTGGAAACGCTACCGCGAACCGTTTATCCCGCGCGGCAAACCCGGCGCCTGGGATTGGGGGATGCTTTACGGAGGCGGCCCCATATCGCACGACGGAAAAACCGTATTCTTCTACGACGGTTATTGCGAATCCCACAACGGCCGCTCTCCGCGACCCTACCTAAAGCGCTATTCGGCGGGAAGGGAAAAAGGAAAGGGGCTGGCTTCCTTGCGTCTTGACGGGTATGTCAGCGTGGAAGCGGTCTCCTACGCGCCCGGCGTACTGACCACACACCGCTTCCGGCAGGAATCGGGCGGCACCATCGGAGTCAATGTCGACGCTTCGGCGGGCGAGTTGCGGTACGAAGTTTTGGAGGACACGGGCGAGCCCATCCCCGGATATACCGCCGCCGAGTGCGACCCCATCCGTACGGACACCGTGAACGGCGAATTGTCGTGGAACGGCGTTCCCGGTTGGCCCGGCTTGAGCGAGGAACGGCAGGCGAGGCACCCCAAATTGCAGAGGCAGGAGTTCTATATCAAGCTGCGATTCCACATCTCCCCGGGCGCCAAGCTCTACTCGCTGACGCTAGACCCGCCCGAGGTCACCGCTTGGGGCGTCAAGGTCAAGGGGAGGATTGATTAATCATGGAGGAGCAAGCCGAATTGGTTTCTGAAGAGGTGAAAGCGGAGGTTGAACCGCACCTGATACAGCTCAGGCAGGAGGGGTGGTGCGTACTGGAGGGTGTCATCCCCGACTCCGAAATCGACTCCGTGCGCGAATACGTCTCGGCGTCGAGTGAAAAGGCGCTTGAGGCGTACACAAACGACTGGATAAGCATTATTGCGGGCGTACCGGATTTCGCGCCCTACCTTGGCGACGAGCGGGTGTTGGGGATTGTCAAGACGATGTTCAATCACCCGCATGTCCGAATCGCTCAAACCGAGTTGAAGACTATCGCGCCGCACAACGGCGACGCACTTCTCCGCACCTACCATTCCGACTGGCCTCACGATCTCCGGGATTTATCGAAATCGGGGCATATCCACCAACCCTTCCCCGACATCACCATGGCGGTTATCACGCTGTGGATGCTCTCGCCGTTTACGAAGGAGAATGGCGGCACGTGGATTGTGCCGCGCAGCCACCGTGACACGCGAAACCCGCGGGGAAACGACGGCATCGACACGGACAAACCGATTCCGAACGAGATGCAGGTGACGGGCAGCGCCGGCAGCGTGTTGATGACGGACAGCCGTATTTGGCATACCGCCACGGCGAATCTTAGCGATGAGCCGCGGATTGCGCTGTTGGCGCGTTATATCCCGTGGTGGGTCAGTGTGGAGATGGGGAAGCGAAATCGGGTGACGATACCGGCGGAGGTGTTCGCCGCGTTTCCGGAGAATGTGAAGCCGTTGTACCAGCACCGGGTGACGGAGTAGCGTGAAAACCAGTGACTAGTGGTTAGTGGTCAGTGATTAGTTGATTGAAGAGATCTCTATCGCACTCCTTGTCCAGTCGCTTGATCTATTCAATCGCTTGATGGAGTGTTTTCGCAGTCGATATGGGATCTAATATCGCACTCACTAGATGAACTCAATCGCCTTCGCTATGCACTCAATTGATCGTTCGTTGGTCTCCCCTGAATCCAACCTACGACTACGTCCTGAAGGATACATTCAACCATGAGCCCGGTAAAAGGTTTTAACATTCGGCTTGATAAAAGTCCATAGAGTAAAGCAGTTATTTCGTTAGGACTTTCACGTTTGTGCAGTATAGCACGCGATGGGAGCGATCTATGAATCGGGACTTCAATTCACCCCGTTTTCCAGTCATTCATCGTCCTTTAGGAGAAATGATGTTAACAGCATTTGGCTGACATTCACATGAAAGTTTGCCCTGTTTGCGAGAAGCAGTTTGAACCCCAACATGACGAACAGCATCATTGCTCAACAGAATGTGCAAAATCAGCCTATGCAGCGGGCTGGCGAGCGCCTGCGGTGTCTGACGGTAAATACTGCGCCGGCTGCGCCCTCCTATTCCTCGTGATCATTATTGCTTTTTTGTTGTTAACACTACTCTAACCTGCACACGGAAGGGCATGAATCGGCACACCGTGCCCGCGGTCAGTGGGTTATTTTCCTGTATTCTGAGGACGAAAGAGTTTGTAGGGACGTGAAAGATATCGGTAGGTCAGTGAGGTCGGACGGTACAGTGCGGTGTTGGCATTCACTTCACTTTCGGCGGCACCAAGCGATAAGGGAGTTGCGCATTTAATAATATGTACTTCCTGCTTTTGCGGCAAAGGTCCGCTCAACCCAACCTACCCACTTTGCATAGAATGAACGTCGTAATTGGTGAGATGCTCGCTCAATTTGACATCAATAGCATCTACTTTCTTGGTAAGGTTATCGTGTTCTCGACTCATTTGCGTACGCAGGTCGTCGATACGTTTGTTGGTTAAATTGCTAGTGAAGAGAATAACAGCAATAATGACTGCCGGAGGTAACCACGCAGTCAGTATTTCCATTGTTCGAACCTCCTTTGGGTGTCAACTCCTCAATTGTGAACGAGTTAACAATGTTAAATATACTCAATAATCAACGATGTTTCAATACAAAGTGAACTTATCCCCATCCTTTCGACAGAGGTGTTTGCCGCGTTTCCGAAGAGTGTGAAGCCGTTGTACCAGCATCGGGTGACGGAGTAGGTTCTGTCTGAATCACGGATTAAACGGATTTCGGGGATTAAAATCACGCAATCGTCAGGTTTAGGCAGTTTGAAGATTCTATCCTCAATTGAATGATTGAATAGGGAAGGGGATAGAGGATCTGATCCTTGTTCCGTCACTTGATTGAATTCTATCGCGCTCGGCGTTCAGTCGCCTAATCCTTTCAACCTTGAAAACGCATCAGGAGGCATGCTCTATGTCTAGACATCCGTTCGCTGTCTCTTTGATTTGCCTTTTGACGTTCATCGTCGGGGCTCAACACGTGTCCGCTCAATCGCAATTGGCTCAAGATGCCTACGCCATCTTTGAAGCGAGGTGCCTCAACTGCCACGGTCCCGACGGCGCCTTCCGTGAGACACTCCTTATCGAACACGGCGAACTTATTGATGGAGGTACCGTTGTTCCGGGAAATCCCAATGCCTCCGAGTTGTACAAGCGCCTGCTCGGTCCCACCGAAAACGGCGCACAGATGCCGTTGGCACAGCAGCCGTTAACCGTCGCGGACGTTGACACGATTCGACAATGGATTCTCGCCGGCGCTCCCGATTGGACAATTACCCCGACAACCCTCCGCCGTTTCATCGCTCCCCGCGACGTGCTCACGAGCATCGAGTCGCATCTCAACTCGCTCTCGTCGTTCGACCGTTCCTTCGCACGATACTTTACGATGACGCATCTCTATAATGCCGGGGAAACTCCCGAGATACTTGCCGAATACCGCGCAGCGCTCTATAAACTGGTCAACAGCCTCTCATGGGGAAGCGAGATTATCAACCCGCAACCTATTGACCTCCAAGCGACCATCTTCTATATCGACCTGCGGCATTACGAGTGGGACCGGAACGACGGTTGGACGACGTTGGAAGAGGCGTATCCTTATCACATTTCGTTCGAGGCACCCGCCCATCTCGCCCTGCGGAATCAACTGGCGAGGTTGCAGACACAGATGAAGACCGATGTGCCGTCGCTGCATGTGGACTGGTTTATTGCAACAGCTTCTACGCCGCCGTTGTATCACGAACTGCTTTCGCTGCCGTTGACCGACAGCGAGTTGGAAACCCGATTGGAGGTCGATGTCGCAGCCAATCTGGTGAATGCACCCGGGGTTCGCGTCTGGCGCGCCGGTTTCAAAGATTCGGGTGTGTCAAACCACAACCGGGTAGTGGAACGCCATATCTCTCGTTATGGAGCCTATTGGAAGAGTTACGACTTTGCCGGCAGCGCCGGTAGACAGAACATCTTAACGCACCCGCTTAATTTCACGCATGACGGGGGAGAAGTTATCTTCAATCTCCCAAACGGGCTGCAAGGATACTACCTTTCCAATGCCTCCGGTCTCCGATTGGACGAAGCCCCGATCAACATTGTGTCCAATCCTGCGGCAAGCGACCCGACGGTACGCAACGGAATCTCCTGTATAGGCTGCCATACCGAAGGCATGAAGACGTTTGAAGACGAGGTGCGTTCGGTGATCGAGAGCAACCCCAATCCTCCCTACGATAAAGCGCAGGCGCTGCGGTTGTACGTCGAGCAATCGGAGATGGACGCTCACGTAGAAAAAGACATGGACAAATACAGAGACGCGCTTGAAGCCACGGGGGGCGAGTTTGGCGGCATCGAACCGGTTTCGCGTTTCCACGAGGCGTTTCAGGGACCGGTGGACGCGGCATACGCCGCTGCCGTGGTCGGATTGCAGACCGAGACCTTCCTTGAGAGGGTTCGTGAGAACACGGGACTTCAGAACGTTGGATTGCTGGCGCTAGACAACCCAAACGGGAGTGTGAAGCGAGACACCTGGACATCAAGTTTCCGAGACATAATTTCCGCGCTGGACTACCCGGACCGGGTTGGAGCGCCTCCGGACATAACGCAGCCCGATGTGCTGCCGGGTTCACATGTCCATATCCCGGATCCGAACCTTCGCACCTTCATCGCCGCTGAACTTGGCAAACGCCCGAATACTCCGATAACAGCGGAGGAGATGAAACGATTAACAAACCTAGATTTGTGCAAGGGTGGGTGCGAGAAGGGTATCCAAGATTTGACAGGGGTGCAGTTTGCGACAAATCTAAGACGAATAAATATATCACACAATCAAGTGTCCGACATATCACCCGTAGCAGGTTTAATCGAACTGCGCGAGCTCTGGCTTACCGACAACCCTGTATCCGATATATCCGCCGTGAGGGGCTTAACAAATCTCACTCACCTAGGATTTGAGCGCTGTCAGGTGTCCGATATATCTCCCGTGAGGGGTCTAATCAGCCTCACTCACCTTTACGTTTTGAGAAATACCATAACTGACCTGTCGCCGGTAGAGGGTTTAATTGAATTGCGCGAATTATTGACGCTTGATAACCTTTTCTCCGATATATCTCCCGTAAGAAACCTGACAAAACTCGTTCACTTAAATTTCGATCACACTGTGGTATCCGATATATCCGCTCTTGCGCGACTCATCAATTTGGAGCTTTTGGGTTTTACCCATGCCCAAGTCTCCGATCTATCGCCGCTCGCGGGATTGATAAATCTGAGAATTCTAAATATTAGTGGCAACTCCATATCCGACCTGTCCGCTCTTACTGAATTAGTCGAATTGACGCATGTAAATTCTAGAGACAACCTAATTTCGGACGTAACTCCATGTTCGGGCTTAACCAAATTGGTTGAATTAGACCTCGATGGTAACAGAATATCGGACACATCGCCCCTAGCAGGACTAGCTGGGTTAAATCGTCTGGACCTTGCAGCCAATTCCATAACAGATATATCGCCCCTTGCACGGCTAACCAACTTAAAATGGTTAAGGGTTTCAGACAACGACATCTCGGACGTGACGCCGCTCGCGAGTTTAACCAACCTGAGGTGGCTGGGGGTCTATAACAACAAAATCACTGACCTGTCGCCTTTGAAAGGGTTACGCGAAAATACAACACTGCTTTGGCACGGCAATCCGGTGTTTCCCACCGACGCGCCGAAAATCGACGCATCTTGGTTATGGGTCGTGCTACCTTACGTCCAGCCGAGTGGAAGGGAAGATTTACTATCAAAAGCAAGTGGAGGCACCGTGACAGAGTTGGAGATTGCTACACACGGCGCAACTGCGGGGGAGCCAGTCGGCGAGGACGTATGGACCTACCGCAGACTCCCAACGACGGGATGGAACAACGTTGACCTGATGCTCGGAAACCGCGAGGACGCTTTCCGTTTTTCCCACATGCTTTACGGCACTATATCTCTATATTCACCGCGGGAGCAGGAAACCACCATGTATGTCGGCAGCCATAACGATTTCAAGGTCTGGCTCAACGGGTCTTTGATTTACCAATCTCTTCGTTACCATGCGAGTGCCGATTATACAGATTTTTTCCCAGTCACGCTGAAGCAGGGAAGAAATGTTTTGTTAGTAGCGGTTGAGGCCAACTATAATTCCTTTTTCGGATTTGAAACAGGCACCGAATATACGGTAGGCACCGGAATCGGCTATGCCTTTTCCGTGACGCCGATCCACATCGGCGACACCTTTACCTTCGACGTGCGTGCAGACAGCGTTTCCGATCTCGCGGGTTGGCAGTTTGATCTCGCCTTTGATCCTACCGTCCTTGAAGCGAAGCAAGTGAGCGAAGGCGACTTCCTGAAGTCGGATGGCGGGGCCACTTTCTTCCAGAGCGGGCGTATTGACAACGCGGCAGGAAAAATCACGGGGCTGATTGCGGGGCGGATTAGCGAAGGCGGCGCGAGCGGCAACGGCTCCCTGCTTCAGGCGGAGTTCACGGCAATATCCGAAGGTGAAACGGAATTGGCTCTCGACAATTTTGAGTTCGGCTCAATCACGGGAGAAAATATCTCTGCAAGCCCGCTTGAGGTACGCATCACCGTGGAGGAAAGACTGCTGACCGGGGACGTAAACCGAGATGGACGGGTGAGTATTTTGGATTTGATTCTCGTGGCGCAACAGTTGGGGAAAAGGGTAGCCGCTGACTCGCCCGTGGATATCAACGCGGATGGAATCGTGAACATCTTCGACCTGACGCTGGTGGCGCAGGGGATTGTGGGCGCCGCCGCGCCCGCGGTTGGGACGGGAAGTGTAGACGCCGCAACGATAGAAGCATGGATTGCAGAGGCGCGCTTGGCAGACGATGGTTCGATTGTTTTTCAACAGGGAATTGCAAATCTTCAAAGCCTGTTAACCGCACTGATTATTCCTGATGAAACTGCACTAGACGCCAACTACCCGAATCCGTTTAATCCAGAGACGTGGATACCGTATCAGTTGGCGGTGCCGAGTGACGTCACGTTGACGCTTTACGATATGAGCGGGGGAGTGGTTCGGCGTTTGGAAGTGGGGCATCAAACGGCGGGGTTGTACCGGAGCCGCAACCGCGCGTTGTATTGGGACGGCAGGAATCGGGATGGGGAGCCTGTTGCGAGCGGATTGTACTTTTACACGTTGAGCGCGGGCGAATTCACGGCGACGCGGAGGATGCTGATTAGGAAGTAAGTTTTTCGCAGACTGAAGTGCAAACGACAATGTAGGCCACAGCTTAAATGGCTTTTAAACTTCAACCTTAATTTTCGTTCAAAACCGTCTAAACATTGGGGGTAAGGGTAAAAATGAGGAAATCACTGGCAATTTTAGTATTTTGGCTAGCTGTAGTATTTGTTTTATTGGTAATTATTAAAATTCTTTCATCCTCACACCAAGACGGATTGATTGAAGTCAAGATTAACGACACTGAAGTACCAAAAGAAACTTCAGTAATTGAGAACCTTGAGGCTACAGACACGGCTCTAGGTAAAGTCGATAGTCCTGCAGATGATTTTAAAATCCCGATAACGGTGGCGGCAAGGAGTATAGTCAATGAGTATGAAAAGAACGAAATAAAAGCAGACCTTACATATAAGGGTGAGGTAATATTCGTAACAGGTTATGTATTCGATATAGAGAAAAGATTTGGGAAAGTAGTTGTGTTGATTGAGGGTGAAGATTGGGCTCACGTTCAGTGCGAATTGCAGGAGAGCGAAACTTTGAAGGCAGCTAATCTCATTAAGGGATATCCAGTAACAGCACTGGGAGTCGTCAGCGGGAAAGGTATTTTAGGTTATGTAAATATGGAGTCCTGTATATTGTATCCTACAAAATGATTAACTGCTGCAAATGAAACATTCGCGAGTTAGCAGGCGTAGTTTAACAAGACTAATCCTGTTTGAAATTTCGACAAATTCGGACAATGCATCTAAGTTACGACCGACTTGTCGTCCAGATGGGGTATGGTAATGACGGCACAATAGATTCTCTCAGGTGACACTCAACATAGCGCTCCGCTGGAGTACGGGAATTTGGACACATCGCATGCTATCAATATCCCGAACCTCTGGATCGAAAGTATAGAATCTTCAAGTGGTACTTTTTCGGAGCAGCCGTAACACGAGAGTGGAGTGTCACTTGAATCGGGAATTATTCCACCAAGGATGATATATGCTAGAGACGAAACTTTGGGGCAAGATACCCTTCCCACATAGAAATTTGAGGTAGTTGCTTGCCGAAAAAAGTATGGCGATTGGAATAACGCCACGCTCAAAAGGTGTACTCGCAGAGGTGGTGCTGACAATTTATGGCATGAATGGGGGAGTGGTCCGGCGTTTGGAGATAGGACATCAAGTAGCGGGGAGGTACCGGAGCCATAATCGCGCTGCCTGTTGGGACGGCCGTGATCGACGCTGTGAATCCGTGGCCAGTGAGCTTAATTTTTATACACTGAGAGCGGGCGAGTTTACGGCAACTCGCAAGATGTTAATGAGCAAGTAGTAGGGGACCGTCTCCGTGACGTCCTACGATTAAAGAGGTCGGGGCGCGTCATATTTTATTCTTTGCATTATGCATTATTTTACACTACCACTGCGTTCCATGAATTGGATGCATTTGCGTACCTACCGGGCACAAGAGATCGGTTATCTACAGGAGATATTTCATGTTTAAACGCCATTTCACTTCCGCATTGATTTGCCTATTTCTCTTTATTGCAGGTGATTACTATGTATCCGCTCAATCACAATTGGCACAGGATGCCTACGCCATATTTGAGGCGAGTTGCCTCAACTGCCACGGTCCCGACGGCGCTTTTCGAGAAACGCTCCTCATCGAACACAGCGAACTCATTGACAGGGGAACCGTTGTTCCGGGAAATCCCAATGCCTCCGAGTTGTACAAGCGCCTGCTCGGTCCCACCGAAAACGGCGCACAGATGCCGTCCGGACAGGAACCGTTGCCCGCTCAGTCCATTGAGACGGTTCGACGTTGGATTCTAGCCGGAGCACCCGATTGGACGATTACGCCGACAACCCTCCGCCGTTTCATCACGCCCCGCGAAGTGCTCACGAGCATTGAGTCGCATCTCAACTCTCTCTCGTCGTTCGACCGTTCCTTCGCGCGCTACTTCACGATGACGCATCTCTATAATGCCGGAGAAACTCCCGAGATACTTGCCGAATACCGCGCAGCGCTGTATAAATTGGTCAACAGCCTTTCATGGGGAAACGGGATTATCAACCCGCAACCCATCGACCCCCAAGCGACCATCTTCTACATTGACCTACGTCACTACGAGTGGGATCGAAATGACGGTTGGACGAAGCTGGAAGAAGCCTATCCCTATCACATTTCGTTCGACGCGCCCGCCCATCTCGCAACCCGGAATCAACTGGGGCGGTTGCAGACACAGATGAAGACCGATGTGCCGTCGCTGCATGTGGACTGGTTTATTGCAACAGCTTCTACGCCGCCGTTGTATCACGAACTGCTTTCGCTGCCGTTGACCGACAGCGAGTTGGAAACCCGATTGGAGGTCGATGTCGCAGCCAATCTGGTGAATGCACCCGGGGTTCGCGTCTGGCGCGCCGGTTTCAAAGATTCGGGTGTGTCAAACCACAACCGGGTAGTGGAACGCCATATCTCTCGTTATGGAGCCTATTGGAAGAGTTACGACTTTGCCGGCAGCGCCGGTAGACAGAACATCTTAACGCACCCGCTTAATTTCACGCATGACGGGGGAGAAGTTATCTTCAATCTCCCAAACGGGCTGCAAGGATACTACCTTTCCAATGCCTCCGGTCTCCGATTGGACGAAGCCCCGATCAACATTGTGTCCAATCCTGCGGCAAGCGACCCGACGGTACGCAACGGAATCTCCTGTATAGGCTGCCATACCGAAGGCATGAAGACGTTTGAAGACGAGGTGCGTTCGGTGATCGAGAGCAACCCCAATCCTCCCTACGATAAAGCGCAGGCGCTGCGGTTGTACGTCGAGCAATCGGAGATGGACGCTCACGTAGAAAAAGACATGGACAAATACAGAGACGCGCTTGAAGCCACGGGGGGCGAGTTTGGCGGCATCGAACCGGTTTCGCGTTTCCACGAGGCGTTTCAGGGACCGGTGGACGCGGCATACGCCGCTGCCGTGGTCGGATTGCAGACCGAGACCTTCCTTGAGAGGGTTCGCGAGAACACGGGGCTTCAGAACGTTGGATTGCTGGCGCTCGATAATGCAAACGGGAGTGTGAAGCGAGACACCTGGGCATCTAGTTTTAGAGACATAATTTCTGCGCTGGACTATCCGGACCGGGTTGGAGAGCCCCCAGTCATAACGCAGCCGGAGGTGTTGCCGGGAGGGCAGGTTCATTTTCCCGATTCCAACCTGCGTGCTGCCGTTGCAGAAGCGCTTGGCAAAAACGCCAATGCTCCCATTACCGCGGAGGAGATGAAAGGATTGAGAGGACTTAATGCGAGCAACAGAGGAATTCGTGATCTAACAGGCATTCAGTTTGCAACCAATCTAGACGAGTTGCTGATCGACGAAAATAACATATCGGACCTGTCCCCGCTTGAGCGATTGGCCAATCTAAGGAGGTTACGTTTTAAGGGGAACAACGTGACTGATCTATCGCCGGTGTCTAGCATAATTAATCTGGAAATCCTTACATTTCACCGTAACAACGTGTCTGACTTCCCAGCGCTGGCGCAATTAACGAAACTCGAAGAACTGGGATTCAACGAAAATAAAATTACAGACATCGGGCCGCTTGCGGGATTAATTAATTTGACACACATCTCCACGTGGGGCAATCGTTTTTCTGATCTATCACCCCTGGCGAGATTAAAAAAGTTGGAGAAAGTCGACATTTGCGGCGCAGACTTAAGCCAGGCGAGCCTCGCCCCACTGACAAACCTGCCCAATCTGAGAGAGCTTTATCTTGCCGGAAACGGAATAACGGACATATCACTCATCGCGAGATTAACAGAGCTAGACAGGCTGGGACTTGACCATAACCGAATTTCAAATTTATCGCCTCTTGCTGGATTAACCAATTTGAAGTGGTTAAGCCTGCACCGGAACCGAATTTCTGACCTATCTCCGCTTACAGGATTGAATAATTTGACATGGCTGAAGATATCCAATAACGAAATCACCGACCTGTCTATTCTGGATGGAATACGGGACAATCTAAACACCTTGATAGCCTACGGAAATCTGGAACTCTTGAGAGGCGCGGGCCCGAAAATAGAGGGTCCCTGGTTGTGGGTGTTTCTCCCAACCACACGACACAAACTCAACGAGAACGTGGATTTACTAGCGGAAGCCAGCGAAGGGGAGGTGACCGAGCAGAAGATCGGCACTGCAGGCGCGACAGAGGGTAACGCCGTCGGCGATGCGGTATGGACACTCGACAGACTACCGCCTACGGGCAGGAACAACCTTATTGATATGGTGGGTCGCAGGCTCCCCGACGGCGTTATGTACGGCGCACTCTTTCTCCATTCGCCGATCAAGCAGGACACGACCATGTTTCTCGGTGCTGATCAGGAAGTAAGGGTCTGGCTCAACGGCGAGGTGATGTACCAGCGTGAGCGTTCTGGGCACGCCGAAGATTATATCGAGGTGTTTGATGTCACGCTCCAGCGGGGGAAAAACGTCTTGTTGGTGGCCGTTGCCACTCGTCCCGATGATGCCTCCAACCTATTCGTCGGGTTGCACGAGGACACGGAATACTCCGCCGGAGTCATTATCGATTACGTCTTTTCCGAGTCGTCAATTCATACCGCCGACACTTTTACCCTTGATGTTCGATTAGAAAACGTCATCGACTTGGCAGGTTGGCAGTTTGATCTCGCCTTTGATCCTTCCGTCCTTGAAGCGAAGGGAGTGAGCGAAGGCGGCTTCCTGAAGTCGGATGGCGGAGCCACTTTCTTCCAGAGTGGGCGGATTGACAACTTAGCAGGTAAAATCACAGGGCTGATTGCGGGACGACTCAGCGAAGGCGGCGCGAGCGGCAGCGGCTCCCTGCTTCAGGTGGAGTTCACGGCAAAATCCGAAGGTGAAACGGAATTGGCGCTCGGCAATTTCGAGTTCGGCTCAATCACAGGCGCAAAAATTCCTGCAAGCCCCCTTGAGGTACGCCTCACCGTGGAGGAACGACTGGTGACCGGGGATGTCAATCGAGATGGACGGGTGAGTATTTTGGATTTGATTCTGGTGGCGCAACAGTTGGGGAAACGGGTAGCCGCCGGCTCTCCGGTGGATATCAACGCCGATGGAATCGTGAACATCTTCGACCTGACGCTGGTGGCGCAGGGGATTGTGGGCGCCGCCGCGCCCGCGGTTGGGACGGGAAGTGTAGACGCCGCAACGATAGAAGCATGGATTGCAGAGGCGCGCTTGGCAGACGATGGTTCGATTGTTTTTCAACAGGGAATTGCAAATCTTCAAAGCCTGTTAACCGCACTGATTATTCCCGAGGAAACCGCGCTGCACGCCAACTACCCGAATCCGTTTAACCCTGAAACTTGGATACCGTATCAGTTGGCGGTGCCGAGTGACGTCACGTTGACGCTTTACGACATGAGCGGGGGAGTGGTGCGGCGCTTGGAAGTGGGGCATCAAGCGGCGGGGTTGTACCGGAGCCGCAACCGCGCGTTGTATTGGGACGGTCGGAATCGGGATGGGGAACCCGTTGCGAGCGGATTATACTTTTACACGTTGAGCGCGGGCGAGTACACGGCGACGCGGAGGATGCTGGTTAGGAAGTAGAATCAAGCTATTACCCACTTCCGTAGGCCGAACTTCCTAGCTTTAACTGTAGGGTGCAGAACGCGCACAGCCTTAGAGCCTGATTGAATAGTCGGTAGCAAAGTCATTTCGGTCGTTTGTAGAAGGCTCCTTCATGTATTTATTGTCGCCCGCAACATACGTGTGGAATCTCTATGGGAGTTCTATCGCGTGCGCTATTCGCTTACTTGATCATTCGCTATCCGCAGATTTGATCGCTCCTACGGCGAAAGGCTCGTGGGCAGAAGATTGGCTATAGGATCTCTATCGTGGTCGTTAACCACTCCCTTGATCACTCGTTGTCCAATTGCTTTGATCTATTCCCTCGCTTGATTCCACCCTACAACTGCACTGGGATTTAGGGGAGAAACAGAGTTTGGCAGATCAAATTCGTTTTCTTACGCTATTGTGGGGTTTCACGCGGAATTCGGGGACATCACGTAAAAAGAGGGTTCCACATTAAATCAGAATTCTCGACTTTTTTGGTGGGAGACTGTTCAACCCAACCTACGAACTATTGGAGCCATCTATTTTGCTTTAACTGCTGTAGGGAAGTATTATAACATGCGTGATAGATAGATGGAAAGAGAGCCATAGTGTCAACCTTGTGACAGGCAGATGTGGAAAACATCAACACTATGGCTCTATGTTTGTATACTTCCAACATTATTGTTGACAAGTGGAAACTGGCTTGATAGAATTAGAGAATCGGGAAAGCACAACGTTTCCCACAACTCGGAGGAACAGATCAATGAAACGGAAATTGGTTGGCTTGGTAATCGTGGTTGTGCTTATGCTCGGAATTTCTATAGGTTATCAAGAATACAGGGGAAATGAGTTACGAAAAGAGTTTTCACACACAGTGGAGCCTCCCGTGAATCAGGTTGCCCTTAGCCCTTATACAGTGAGACAGTATGAGATTCCAAAATCCGTTGAACCGATAGATGAATCGACCTCAAGGGATGCCAACTCCGAGTATGCTTTGACTGAAACCGAGGAATTGGATTTGACAATGGACGATTATATTGATCTGTATTTGGCTCAGGTGCAAGAGGAAATAGAGGTTATTAAGGGAACCCCGACTGTCAAGAATGAAACAGATCAAACCTTGCAGGATTTATGGCAATCGGCTGGATTATCAATTAATGCTATCAGTAAGGTTATGGAGTTAATACCTATTGACCCGACCATTAACCTGAAGGATTTTGAGAGCATGTTGGAGAGTTCCCAGGTTGCTTCGAGGGCGATTGATAACCACTTGAAATCTGATGCTGCCACTTTGACGCTTGAGGAAGCACGGGGAATAGTTAAAATCCTAAAAGATGATCCAACCACAACGGCTGAAGAATTTCAGTATATCACGAAGGAATTGTTCCCTACTGAGATTCAAGCAACTTTGGTTGAGGAGGGAGTGCTATAATGAGATACGCAATCGTAGCAACTTGCTTGCTAGTAGCATTCTCACTTGGTGTGTTCACTCCAAATTTGGCACGTCAAGCAAGCGGATCAGACTGCGACGCTAACGGCTGAAGAATTTCAGTATATCACGAAGGAACTGATCCCTACTGAGATTCAAGCAGTTTTGGCTGAAGAGGGAGTGCCATAAAGAGATACGCAATCGTAGCAACTTGCTTGCTAGTAGCATTCTCACTTGGTGTGTTCACTCCAATCTTGGCACATCAAACAAGCGGATCAGACTGCGACGCTTTGTATGAAACTTACCTCCGTGCTTTTGCTGAGGCTGTTCTAAAGTCTTGGGAAGCATACAAAGCATGGAAGGAATGGCAAGACGCCGAGGGCACGTGGGACAGATTGAAGAAGCGAGCAAACTTCTACAGGAAGGGACACGCTGCCCAGCAGGCTTGGAAGCGAGTAGAGAAAGCCATTACACACCACAATGAGCATTGTAACTAACTGATACTAAAATAGGAATGACAAAGGCTGGGTTGTGTAAACGCCCAGCCTTTTCTATTATAAACTCCTAGTTTCAGTTCTAACTGGTGCTCTCGGTAAGTGTTTATGCAAGTGAGGATGTCGCGATTCGGAGATCGCTCCTACAGTCAGTCGGGTGATGTAAGGCGGTGTACGGCACACGGAGTGTGCCTACTACTTTGAAACGATTCCATATACTCTTGGCGAGTAAACCACTAACTGACCAGTATTAGAATCCTCATCCATTTTCTCAATTGGTGTTTCTCTGGTTCTGCTTCTCTCTCTCTATAGGTTACTCTGGTTTCCATAATTCTTAAAATCTCATTAACTCGCTTTCCAATAGCTTGTATCGCATATTTCTTTACGATGTGCCAAAATATTGCGTTCTGCTGCATTTCTATCTTTAGTTCCGACAGGCAATCTGCTAACTTGCTTCATCCTTTGTCGTAGTTTGCCTTCTCTATTATAATTGTTACAACAAGCCGTAATAACACCCAATCCTGTTAACACTTCATCTTTACTCTGCATTATCAATAATCTCTTGTGTGGCATTCTCTACTTCATCAATTCTATCACTCAATTCAAACTGCGTCTCAAATAATTAATTTTCAAAATCTCATTTCAAATCTGCTATGTCTGCTTGAACCTTCTTGAAATTATCATCAAATTCCTGTCTGGTCATTATTCGTCAGCCCCAAGTTAATATGGCAGATGACTTGCCCCCATCCTTTAGACAGTAAATGACAAGATTTAAGTAATGAAATCCGACTCAAC
>JAPPIK010000042.1 GCA_028820655.1 Candidatus Poribacteria bacterium
AGCCAGTCCAGTTCTACCTTCAACTGACCGATCTGGCGATACAGTTCAGACACTAGCTTGTCGTTGTCGGAAGCCGTTTTTGAACGTCCATTGGCGAAGAGTTGAGGAAATTCCTCAAAAACCTGTTTTTTCCATTGGCTAACTTGAGGGGATCTCTATCGCACTCGCTATTCGCTCGCTTGATGGATTGACACCGTATTCACTGGCAATCTGACTGATGGTCTGCTCGTTCTTGATAGCTTCAAGAGCCACTTGCGCTTTGAATCGGCCATCACGCTGTTTTCTAAGGGACATAGTGGAGAAACTCCTTTCATTTACTTGGCGTTCCCGAGTCCTATTTTCGCTCAGATGATGACCATTTTTCTAGTCGAAAAGATTACTTATCTAACTGTCTAGTTTTTGGGGGTAATTACAATATTCCTGAATACATAGATGTATTAAATCCCTTAGAGCCAAAATCAATAAGGATTGTTTCAGATAGAGATAAAGAAAAAGTGATAGTTAGGGATGTAAAACTTCTTGAGTTTTTAGGTATACCAAGAAGGTTATTTATGATACAAGAGCTATGTGTATTTAACACTAATAAGTTGGCATCTACTTATTCCGTTGATTTTTAGTCTTTCAGATCGCGTTTCAGAATGTTGATTGGGAAGTGAATCTCGTATACATTCATGGAAACATCAAAGACAGCAGGTTAATGGTGGTGAAGAAACCGTTCATTCTTCAATGGCTTTTATGAGCTTTCGAACCGATTCCGTGAAAGCCGGAACACTCATTAACCCCATGGCATCGGCTACGTATTCGCTGCGCTTCATGCCGTTCAACGCTACCGACACGCCTGGGGATGAAGTAACAAAGTTCAGCGCTTTCTGCGATAGCGTCAACTTTCTCTGTTCGCCAGTCAGCACTTGATCCAATGCCTCTGAAATCGGTTCCGCTTGTAGCGACGCCATACGGTTGAAACGTCCGGAGACGAGGGAAAGCAACCTTTTGATTGCTCCGACATACTCCTGCTGCATATCATTCCACTCTGCTTGATTGGGATTTGGGCATGCTTCAATTGTTTGTCCCAAATAGTTGTAAATTAGGGGAATAATGTACTGTTGGGCGATTTGCTCCCAGTGGTCGCGGTTTTGAATTTGGGGCAAGAATCGGGGAAGTTTTTGAGCGACGTCAAAAAACAGAGTCGAGTTGGCGGACTCACTCAACTGAGAAAAAATTCCCCAATCCTTCAGCGTTGTTCGCAACCGGTTCTCAGTCTCACCAAGCACTTCGACTTCTCTATCGATCGCGCCTTGATAGTCAAGATCAGGATTGTAGGGGTATTGTGCCAAGCGTACCATCTGATTGCCCTGGACAGCATTAAGCGGACGGTTCACCAACACGCCAATCCCAAGCGATTCTGCTCCTTCAAGCACCGTCATATTCTGCCCGTTGATTGTGTTGTTGACCTCCAATAGTGCAGAATGTTCAAATAGATTATACGGGAGTTGAATCACCTTGAAATGGTCTGCGTCCTGTGCGCCGTGTACCGATTTCGATGCTTCGCAAGCGGCGTCATAACAGCGCCGGAGGGAGACGTGTTCAAAGTCCGCCTTTGGAGATGGGAAGGTGTTGGATGATATCCCGTAGTAACGAACTTTGCCCTCGGCTACGAAACGCTCCATCTGTACGAAGGCGCGGTAAATACGGTCATAAAAGGTGTCTCGGATCTCCTCAAGATTCGCGCGAGGGCTCCGTTTGTGAAGATCAGAGAGAAAATACTCCGGGTTGTGCAACAGATAAACGTCAATGGTTTCTAGTTGCAGTCGATCCGAACTGCGCTTCCACTGATCCACGAGAAAATCGGGGTGAATACAGTGCCAGCAACCATCCATGTATTTGACAACCTCTTTCCAAGATTCTCCTTCTCGCTCACGGCGCATGGCTTCTTCCAGGTTCTGTCCTTGTATGTATCCAACCTTCGAAACAACGATTATCTCGCTTCGTTCAATCTTCCCTCCCGCAATCTGCTCGCTCAAGACATTTCCAATCAACGTCTCACTGCCGCCGTCCGTGTAGTTGCTTGAAGTATCAATCAGATTACAGCCGGATTGGATCGCTTCATGAAGCGTTGCGGCGTGTTCATCAAATCGGTGGTCGACCCGATAGGAACCGTAACCAATCTTCGACGTGGTTAAATCCGTGCCGGTGAGTTGGCGGAAAGCCTCCGGTTCGAAAGAGGGATTACGCTCTCGTATTCGGTCGGCAAATTTCCGCGTATTGAGAGCGTCGGCGCATCCCGTTATTTTGGTGTTCATGCTGTTTTCTCTTAATGGGTAAACGGTGTTAAATGGCGGTGGGGTTTTAGAGATGGGTTCAATTCAGCTTTGCCTGTAGTTTTCTCATCGCTACGAACGCTATTTTGTAGTCGGGACTTTCCTCCAACGCCCGCTTGTAGCTCGCTATGGCTTTCGACCACTCGAATCGGTGTTCGTAGACGCGGCCGAGATTCATAAAAGGGTGTGCACGAGCCTCATAGCGAGGAGCAGCAATCGCTTTTTCAAGCCAAGGTATTGCGGCGTCGTGTTTGCCGAGTTGAATTAGAGATGCGCCGATGTCGTTGTATGGATTGCCGAAATCGGGATCGATTGAAATAGCCGTTTTACACTCGGCAATCGCGTCGTAAATTCGTCCCATCATAGAATACGTCCAGCCGAGATAGGTGTGTGCCTCAGCCGTAGGAAAAAGTTGGATGGATTTCAGGTATAACTCAATTGCGTCGGCAAATTCACCGCGCATTTGATACTCTAGCGCCTCCTGCCAATACAGCAGTGCCTCCTCCTTTGTCTGTTTCTCATCCATATTCATCGCCTACATTCGTTTTCTACGAAATCCTGTTGACATTTATGTATAGGATATGTGTATTTCCACGGAGGCACCAAACAGGGTTGGCGAAATCTATGAAGAAATTCTATCACACTCGATAGCTAGTCGCATTTTCCCAACCCTTACGGACGCCAGCGATTGTCTAACAGGTAAGAGTCCATGCCCCGCTTGAAATCTCAAAGATGCGATTGTTGCGGAAGATCATCATTCGCTCTTCGAAAATCGCAATCAAACCAGGCCATCTTCTTTGATCCACCCAATAGTCTTTTCAAATGCGGCAACTGTTTGTTGAATATCTTCATCCGTGTGAGCCGCCGTTGTCATTCCGTTATTGGGGAAATCAATTCCATTAAGCAACATACCGCAGCGGAGGTTCATCTGCAGATCCGGTTGACTCGCGGTTTTCAGCCTACGATAGTCCCATTCATGAGGATTGAAGTCTTTTGCAGGCATCCTCTCCCCGTGTCCGAGTACCGTCTTGATGCACGAAAACTCACCGTAAGTTGCCCAATCAAGCCCGTGGCTGTCTATGACATCATTAAATCCGTCTCGCAAGTTGTCAGCCGTGCGGTTTACGTGTCGGTGCGGTTCGCCTGTTTTCACAATGTTTAGCATTGCGATTGCGGCAGCCGCAGTTAAGGGATTGGCGTTGAACGTTCCGGGATGAGGCATTTTCTTGTGTTCTTCGGATGCCTCCTCCTCCTTGATTGATATCAGGTTCAAGATTTCCTTCTTTCCCACCAGAGCGCCGCCGGGTAGACCACCAGCCACAATCTTGGCTAAACTCGTGAGATCCGGTGTCACACCGTAATGACCTTGTGCACCTCCGGGCGCCACTCGAAAACCGGTAACCACCTCGTCAAAGAGCAAGACAACACCGTAATGATGGGTAACATCACGCAGTTGACGTAAAAATTCACCTTTGGTCGGAATCGTTCCTGAAGATCCGCCTGTCGGCTCCAAGATTATACATGCAATGTCTGAATCTGTTTTCAAACACCTTTCAACTGCGGTGATGTCGTTTGGCGGGCAAACCACGGTCGTGTTCAATACCTCCGCCGGGATTCCGGGGACAGCTTTCCCGAAGGGTGGATATGCATCCTGAATGACAAAATCGTGCCAACCGTGAAAATGTCCCGCGAATTTTAGCAGCTTATTTTTACCGGTAAAAGTGCGGGAAAGGCGTAATCCCATCAATGTGGCTTCGGTGCCCGAGCTCACGAAGCGCACCCGTTCGGCGGACGGGATCAGGTCCATCACCAAACCTGCCCACTCAATTTCAAGTGGATGACATGCGCCATAGTGAGTGCCGGATTCCATTTGGCGCTGCACAGCGCTGACAATTGCTGGATGACCATGACCTAGCAACAGGGCGCCATGACCAGCCCAGTAATCGATAAACTCTTTTCCATCGACGCCCCACTTCTTCGAGCCGTCTGCTCGATCGACATAAATAGGAAATGGATCCGCATGCCGACTATCGTGTGTGACGCCGTCGGGGAAGATCTGCCCCGCTTGGCGTGCCAGTTTTTCGTGCTGCTGAAACGCTTCCGCATATCTTTCCAGAATTGTTGGCATTCACTGTCTCCTTGCACAGAAGATATTCTTTTTGGTGGCCGTGATTCCGATGTCTTCCGGCTACTCTTCCAATGATATCCCTATTTTGTATTATTTCTTCAGCGTGTTAAACAGATCCTCCAGAATCTGATAATCATGGTCAAATGCAAGTTCCGGCAGGGACTTAATATCAAACAATCGAGCGTCAAGCGCTTCGGCGCTGCCCTTTGGGACGCCGGAGACTATCCTGCCGACATACACAATTAACACAACCGTCCGATCCGTGTCGGAGTAAACACCCAAGAGCCGGACTAAATCCACGTCGACATTCGATTCCTCTTTGGCTTCACGAATGGCTGTCTCTTCCGGTGTGTCACCGATGTCGATGTACCCGGTTGGAAAACTCCAGAAACCGTGTTTAGGTTCGTTTCCGCGCTGAATCAACAGGATCTTTCCGTCTTTCAGCGCTAAGGTTCCCGCTACCGGTTTCGGATCTCGGTAGTAGATAAAATCACATTCCGAACACGCTTGGCGAAGGCGTTGTTCAATATACCGATTTCCGAGCCGAGCTGCGCATTTAGGGCAGTATTGAAACGGGGACTCGGCATCATCATGGGTAAGTGATTTTTCGACGTGTGGGGCGGTCACGGTCAAATTCCTAGGACTGTTTTGCAGAGCAATGATACATCAATCGCGATGGGATGTCAAACCGGTAATATCAATAAAGGCCTGTTGAGATGTTGTCGGACGGTGCCATTCAACCCCGGGTTCCATCCTCACGGGGGCGGTGCAATCGCAAGGTGATTCGATGTAGAGATGTGAGAAAGCCTTTGCATAAAGAGATCGGTTCATGGCAACAACCGCACGGCCTGTTGCTAGTCCTGTATTTGAAGGATTGCCGTGATCATCCGATTCGGTTTGTCTGTTCAGTTAAACATAGAGTATCATATGATAAGATCGCATGCTGTAAGCTAGGGGAATTTTCGGTTGAACGAAGGCAGTTCCCCTGAATCACCGCAAACCGATTTCCATGGGAACCCTCACGTTGAATTCGTTTCACACTGTTGCAGGCTATATGTCGCAAAAGGAGCACTGATGCGCGCGCTAATTTGGATCATGACGCCCCTGTTGATTATTTGTGTGCTGCTAGCCTCACGGTTTGTCAGTTGGGATCGCCTCAAAGGGGAGGATCCGGTTGTCGTGGAATATGTCAATGAGGGGACCTCCCTACTGGAAGGAATCAACCCGGATCATCAAGGCGCAGTCGCCGCTTTTACCCGCGCGATCGAAAGAGATCCCAAATGTGCTCTTGCCGTGATCCGAAGGGGACTGGCATTCCATTACCTTGGCGAATACGACCAGGCAATTGCCGATTATGATCGGGCGATCAAATTGCGGCGGTACGAAGCGGAAGCGTACTATAGCCGAGGCGATGCCCACCGGGAATTGACAAATTACCCTGAAGCCATTGCGGATTACACAGCATCATTGGAGAAAAGGTGGGCGGCGTTTGTCATATGGAAAAGAGCGGACGTCTATTTGCAAATCGGTGAAGAGCAACGTGCGCTTGCCGATTATACCGCTGTGATTCAGCGCAAGGGTGGCGCAGCCGGATATTATCAACGGGGAAGAGCCTATGTGCAGCTACAAGAGAACGAACTAGCACTCGATGATTTCAACACGGGGATAGAGATAGAACCGAAGTTTGCGGAGGCGTACCTTAGTCGCGGCGAAACTTATGAACGCTTGAATCGGCAGCACGATGCTAAATCAGACTATCTCAAAGTTGTTGAACTGGCAGATGCAGAGATTCAGATGTGGGAAAAAGATCATCCGATTCTAGGGCCGGTGTATTATCGAAGAGGCATTGCTCATGAACGATTGGGGAATATCGAACAAGCGAGAGCAGACTTTCAGACGGTGGCTAAAATTACGCCTAGCGAATTGATCGGAAGAGAGGTAAAGTCAAGATTACGTATGCTCGTGCCGCATCATTAACGCAAGGGGAGCCGCCGGTCACTGAAAGGTTTCAATTCACGGACCGGTGTCTGCCAGATTTTCAACGCAAAGATGCCTGCAAAGCCGATTCGAGGTTCGCGTAGCGGAATTCGTATCCCAGTGAAAGGGTTTTATCCGGAAGAACACGCTGACTCATGAGCACAAAGTCGGTAAACTCGCCATAGCGCAGCTTTAAGGCAAAAGTCGGTACAGGAAGGAAGGTTGGTCGCCGGATAACGCGACCCAGCGTCTTAGTGAACTCGACGTTTCTAACAGGCATTGGTGATGTGGCATTGAGTGCGCCGCTTACGTTTTGGTTTTCGATGGAATGCAGTATGATTCCCGCAACATCGTCATTATGAATCCATGACATCCACTGCGTACCACTTCCTAGCCTGCCTCCCAGACCCATATAAAATGGAGGGAGCATCGTCTTAAGTAATCCTCCGTTTTTTCCCAAGACGTGGCCAAACCGGACTCGGACCACCCGTATTCCCAGATCTTCTGCCTTTTGTGCTTCCGACTCCCAATCTTGGCAGACTTCGGCAAGGAAATCATTGCCTGGAGGAGAATCCTCCGTGAATTCTTCATCTCCACTATCACCGTAAAATCCAATTGCCGAGGCACACACCAACACCTCGGGTTTTGGCTCAACCTTCGATAGGGACTCTACCAGTCGATTTGTCGAATTTACGCGACTTTCTCGAATTCGCTGCTTCTTGTCAGCGTTCCATCTGGCTCCAATGGTCTCTCCGGTTAGATGAATGATCGCTCCGATGTCGGCCAAGGCTGAAGGGGGTACGAGTTCCGTATCGGGTTTCCAAGCTTCCACCCTATTCACTTGAGGGAGCAAGGCGGCGGCAGCGCCCGGCGCACGGGACAGTGCCACAACACCGTATCCATTGTCAGCCGCGGTACCGCACAGCGTCCTCCCCACGAAACCGCTGGCACCGGTAACCAATAGTGTTGGTTTGTTTTGGTTTTCCATCCTTAATTCACTCTTCGTCAGTGCTCAGTTACCTTTACAATCTACGGATTTGGCCTGTCAAGGATGAATTGCAATCTTCATGTCGGAAGTGCGATATCCCGTTTTTTGGTGAGAACGTGCTGTTTTAGTCGCGGCTTGATTGTACGGCGAAAATTGTTCAAACATGTCGCATGACGTTCATTTGCGCCCGTAGGCCCGCTGAACCGTCTCATTCAAACTGTATTGTCAGTGCGGCAGCTATTTTTTTAACGATGCCGTTAGCGCGATTCCGAATCTGATCCGAGGTTAGACTTTGTATCGGATGGTCGACAGTTATTGGTTCGAGGTCATCATAACCGAGTGCTTTCGCTTGGACCTTTCCAGCTGCAAAAAACACCTCCGAACAGATGGCAACTGATGGGATTCCGCGTTCCTCCAAGGCTGCTCCGTCGTGCATACTGCACGAAATGCATGAGCCTCAGTCGGCAAGCCCTTCAACGACGAAGTCGCAGCGATTGGCAAGCTGGACTATCAATTCGTCGGGAGCAGGCCGCGTGAATGTCGGTTTGTTGACGCGGACAACCTCCGCGACATCAAACTCTTCCCGCATCAGTTCTTCCATGCGTTCGAGGAAGACATCGCTCCCATTCTTCCCGATGTTGAGCAAACCCATCGTCTTGTCGTTGAGGGTATCAAGGCGAGGGGCAAGATACTTTGTGATCATTCCGCCTTGATCTTGCGGATTAAGTAGACTGACGGTTTCCATTATCCTCTCCTTAGTAGTGTGAAAAACAGGACATCTTTACTCTCGGTGCACTGGTGATAAGCTATCGATTTGAGATAGATTGCGAGACAACACGGATTGTACAGAGCTTGTTAGAATGCCTCACCTGGTTCTCATTGCGGTCAAGGCTGAATCTGGTCGAGCTTGTCCACACATTCCTCATGAAGTTTGCCATTGGTCGCCAAAAAAGGCACGCTGGCGCCGCGGTATGCGGATGAGTCAGTCGACAATGGAAAAATAGGTTCTCCGCTCGGGAGTGACACACGTCCACCCGCCGCCTCCAATATGGCTGTCGCAGCGGTCACGTCCCATAGTTTTGTCGTATAATCAAGACTACCGTCAAAATGTCCCGCAGCGACTCCGCAGATGTGAAGAGCAGCCGAACCGAGTGACCGTCCCTTTGCAAGATTCTGCATAAAGGGGTTTAGAGCTTTCATTACCTCGGAGGAAAATCCAAATAGGCCAATGGGGTCCAATTCTGCTCGTCTGTTGGCTTGGATAGCTTTACCATTGAGTGTCGCAGCACGATCTTTCGTCGCACTAAACATCCTGTCTGTGTTGGGGTCGAAGACGACCCCTAGAATCGGGCTCCCATTGGCCAACAGTCCTATAGCCACCGAAAAGATGGGCAATCCCGCCGCATAATTGGCAGTTCCGTCTAGAGGATCGGTAACCCAACAATTTTCGGACTCCACGTCCGACAACCCAAACTCCTCTCCGAGAGTAGAGTCATTTGGGAATAGTGACTCGAGACTCGCTTTGATGAACTGTTCAGAGGCCTTGTCCGCCTCCGTCACAATGTCGCCGATGCCCTTATACTCCACTTTGGAAATCCTGCCAAAATAATCCATTAAGATTTCGCCGGCATCCCGTGCTATATTCTCAACAGATTCCAGCATTTCCGCAGGATCGTTTGTCAATAGTCCTGTTTCCTATGGTCGCAAAGTCGTTCAAATTGTGAAGTGGGAGAATCTTCCAAGTCGCAGCGTCAAGCAGCCATTATGAATTATTCAAGTTCCGCACTTGAATCGGTACTCCCAATTCTGGATCTCAACTGCTTCAGGCGCTGATTGATGTTTTTATTGTATCTGTTCCCTTCTACATATGTTTCCCATACAGCCAATGCCTCGTCATCATAACCTTGGGAGAGGTAATACTCGCCGAGGGCTACCGGGGCAAAGTCGGAGTGTGGGGCTTTCTCAATGGCTTTCTTGAAGGATTCGATGGCAGTGCCGGTATCGCCCTTTATCAAAGCGATTTCTCCCTGTCCGTAGGGTACAAGCGGGTGATCGGGAAATCCGGCAACCAATTCATCCATCAGTTCCTTCGCTTGGTCTTCTTGTCCGAGTTTAAGAGCCGCCATCGCGGTACGAATCGTCGAATAAACAATTCTTTTTTCTCGCTTTCGCTTTTCTTCCCGCACTACCGCCCTTTGTACCGCTATTCTTTCTCGAATGGGTTCTAGTCTTTGCTCATTTATTCCCTCGACACGAAGCAAATCGTCAACGCCTTCATATGGCCGTCCCGCCACGATGGCATTTGCCAAAGTAGAGCCAATCCCGGGCAAATTGGTCAGGCGGTCAACAGAGTCCATATTTATGTCGACTTTGCCGCCGCGTTTGGCGTTCCGCAATGCCGCGGAATAGTTTGATTTGGCTCTTCCATAACTTTCGTACTTGTAACAAACGTCAGCAATCGCCATCTTGTTCTCATAGATATCCCCCTTGCCTACAACAATGTTTTGAAAGGTAACCGCCCGTGTTCGATTCTTCATGCGTTTGTAGACATCCGGAAGCCATTGCAGCGCGTCCATGAAGTCTGGTTTGACAGCAACGGCGCGCTCGAAGGATTCACGCTCCATATCCAGGTTTCCCATCTTTTGGTAAGCGAGACCGAGCCGAAAATAGACTTCGGCATCCTTGCTTTGATTGAAGCCTAATACGGAGTTATAGACTGCTATTGCTTTTTCGTAAGATTCTCGCCTATCATCTTCTGAATCCATAATCTTGGCATCACTGTAATGATTCTGTCCCGTAGTGATGACGGCATCAAGAACGCGGCGGTCCCTTTTTACCGCCTCTCTGAGCATCTCTTTAGCTCGTTTGTGCATGCCCAATTTGCGATAGCAGACGGACAGGCGCACATAGGAATACGGATCAATTTTGGCATTGTCGGCTTTCGCCCGATGGATGGCGTCAAACAAAAGGGCTCCCGCATCGCGATAGTATTCATCTCCATAGAGAAATTCCGCAATCATAAGTTCTGCATCGTAGTAAGTACCATCTTGATCGGCTTGTACGCCGCGCTGGCCGCCAAAATTTCGCATGACCTCTTGTGCGCTAATGCCAAAACCGGAATCCGGTATTTGGGCGGTAGTACCCATGGCGCGGCTTTTCTCAACGCCGCCACGCGGACGGTTCATTTCGCGGCGATTGTTTTGCCGCTCAATGGCACGCCCCACTTTGGTTGAGGAGGGGTCGTCAGGTTTAGGGATACTCGCGCCGATTTCGGTCAGTTCTTTTTTTGCTTCACTGATTTGATCTTCAACGCCTTCGAGTCTACCATACTTCTTTACAATTGATTGGTACGTTCGTTTGGCTTCTTGTTGGTCCTTTAGATTGTTCTTTTGAATTCTGGCTTTATTGACAAGTGCTAGGGCCGCACGGTTGCTCGTTGGATGGCGATTCGCAAAGTTATCATATATCTCCGCAGCTTGTTTGTAGTCCTTTGCTTCTTCAAAACTCTTGGCAAGCATGAGTTGTGCACTGTTACTTAGTTCTAATTCGGCGAAACTGTTCACAACCGTATCAAACTGTTCTTGTGCAGATTTATAATCCTTAGATCGAAAATGATGCATACCCAATTCATAATGGGCATTCGCCGCTTCTTGACTCTTTGGTTCGGATGAGATTACCTCCCGATACAATGTCACACCTTGATCCGGTTGATTCAACTTTTTGACGTAGAGCTTCGCCATCTCAAGTTGGGCCTCACGAGCTTCGACAGTTCCGGGTTTTGCATCGACAACGGTTTGGTATACCTCGATGGCACCGTGGTAATCCTTCGCTTCGATTAATTTGTCGACTTTGTTAGAGACACCTCCCGAGATGCAAGCGGCGTGCGATAGGACGACTAAGCAACTTAGAATTAAAATACAGCGTTTCGCAAATTTCATGTCTGTCTTCTCCTTTGTCCTTTAAATACACTTCATTTTGACTTATGTTCATCCGAAATGGAGTAGAAGTAAATCATCAAGAATACAAGCAACGTCGACTTTTCCATTCAACAGGGTAGAGAGAGCGGGTGGATCGATAAACGGGTAAAGCGAATACCGACAAACTGCATCCGGTAAGTTTAACGTTAGTCATCAAGGCTCGGTTGGCAATAAACCTAGGTTCGCGATCGGAAAATTCGGAAAAGTTTTCTCAGCGGGTCGTAAAACTGATCGACTACGCGTTCCTTGAGCGGAATGATGGCGTTATCCGTGATCGTAATATGTTCAGGGCAGACCTTCGTGCAGCATTTCGTAATGTTGCAATAGCCGATTCCATCCGATTCCTTCAGCTCTTCAAGGCGGTTTTCGGTGTCGAGAGGGTGCATTTCCAAGGCGGCGTTATGGACAAAATATCGAGGTCCAATGAACTCTTTGTGGAGATGATGATCGCGGAGTACGTGGCAAACGTCTTGGCAAAGAAAGCACTCGATACATTTGCGGAATTCTTGTACCCTGTCTATGTCTTCCTGCGCCATCCGCCAGGTGCCGTCTTCCGCGTCGGGGGGACGCGGGTTGAACTTCTTTATCTTCGTCTTGACTTCAAAATTCCATGACACGTCCGTGACAAGGTCTTTAATTAGTGGAAACGCGCGCATCGGTTCAATGGAAATTGGTTGGTCTAGCGGCAATTCGTTCAATCGAGTCATGCACATCAATTTGGGATTGCCATTGACTTCGGCGGAACAAGAACCGCATTTTCCGGCTTTGCAGTTCCACCGAACCGCGAGATCGTTCGCCTGCTGCGCTTGGATCTGATGCACCGCATCGAGCACAACCATCCCTTCGGAGACCTCGCTTTCATAATCGACGAACGCCGCGTTGTTGGCGTCGCCGCGCCAAATCTTGAACGTTGCCGTTGCCATCAACCCATCTCCTCTATTATCGCTTGAAGGTCATCGCGAACTGGCGGTATCGGCTCGCGCCTGACCTCCATAGTGCCATCCTCACTCTTCTGTACGACCGTGTTATATTTTCCTGCGCCCGGCTCTTCTTTTTCGGGATAGTCGTCGCGTGAATGTGCACCGATGCTTGCTTTTCGTTCTGAGGCTGCAAGCGCAATCGATTCGGACACGGTCATCAAACTATGCAAGTCTAAAGCCGTATGCCACCCAGGATTGTATTCTCGATTTCCCCCAATGCTAATCTGCTCGGACTGATCCATTAGATTTTGAATCTGAACTCGTGCGTTGTTCAGTCCCTCCTCGCTCCGGGCGATTCCCACAAGTTCCTGCATCAGATCTTGAAGGTTGTATTGAATTTGGAATGGGTTCGCGCCATTGGAATCGGCGTCACTATTGAAAAATCGCAATGCCCAACTTGCCGACGATTCAATCTCCGTGCCGCTGAGTGTAGCTTCACTGTTTTCTTTTGCAAACTTTGCAGCGTACTCTCCGGCACGTTTCCCAAGAACTAGGAGGTCGGAAAGTGAGTTTCCTCCAAGTCGATTAGCTCCGTGTAGCCCCGCGCCACATTCACCGCTGGCGAACAAACCGGGTACGCAAGTCATCTGAGAATCGCCATCGACTCGTATTCCACCCATAATGTAGTGAGTAGTAGGACCGACCTCCATTGGTTCTTTCGTTATGTCAAGATCGGCCAATTGCATAAATTGATGGTACATACTCGGCAATTTGCGTTTGATGTGGACTTCCGAATTTGACAACTTTTCCTTAATCCATGAAATGTCAAGAAACACGCCACCGTGCGGACTACCTCGTCCTTCTTGAACTTCGCTAACAATGCATCTCGCCACATGATCGCGGGTAAGTAACTCAGGAGGTCGTCGCGCATTTCGATCGCCTTGCGTATATCGCCAACCCTCCTCGGGATCGTCGGATGTCTGATTGACATAGAGTTCGGGAATATGGTCGAACATAAAGCGCTCACCTAGATTGTTTTTCAGAATCCCACCTTCTCCCCGTACTCCTTCTGTAACCAATATTCCGCGCACACTCGGAGGCCATACCATGCCCGTAGGATGAAACTGAACAAACTCCATGTCGATAAGTTCGGCGCCTGCGTGGTAGGCAAGCGAATGGCCATCGCCGGTATATTCCCAACTATTGCTTGTGATCTTGTAAGCTTTGCCCACACCGCCGGTCGCGAGCACAATTGCCTTCGCACAAAACAGTTTGAATCGTCCCTTCTCTCGTTCGTAACCAAACGCCCCCGAAATGCGATCACCGTCTTTAAGAATGGAGACGACGGTGCATTCCATATGCACATCGACGCCTTGATGGATCCCATGATCTTGGAGAACTCGAATCATCTCCAAGCCGGTTCGGTCACCGACGTGAGCAAGTCGCGGATATTGATGTCCGCCGAAATTGCGTTGTAGGATGCGACCATCGGAAGTGCGGTCGAAAAGCGCGCCCCAAGCTTCCAATTCACGCACCCGATCAGGCGCCTCTTTGGCGTGGATTTCAGCCATACGCCAATTGTTGAGATACTGTCCGCCTCGCATGGTGTCGGCAAAGTGAACTTTCCAACTATCCCTTTCATCCACATTAGCCAACGCCGCGGCGACGCCCCCTTCCGCCATTACAGTGTGCGCCTTACCCAATAGAGACTTGCACACCAATCCCACGGACACCCCGGCCGAAGACGCTTCGATTGCGGCGCGAAGCCCTGCGCCGCCGGCGCCAATCACCAATACATCATACGTGTGTGTGTCGTATTGGCTCATTAAAAAAATCTCCAGTCAGTCAAAATCTCCATAGAGCACAATCGAACATAGATGTCCGAAAACCCTACCCAGCAGAGGCTCATCCATGCCCACATCATATGTCGGCGATTCAGACAACTGACGCAATTGTACGTTGACTGGCGCACCGGCGCGCTCGAAAGTCGGTCGAGAAATCCGCCAACAAGATGGCGAAGCGAGTGGCAGCCAAGTGTGTATCCGCCGAGAAAGAAAACGTTGCCAACGAGTATTAGGGAACCGATACCAACCCCGAATGTCGTACCACTTCCGTCTTTGAACCAGAAACCCTTCCACGCATCATGAGAAAGAAAAATTAAAAAGAGTAAGGCAAAATAAAGGAAATAACGATGCACATTCTGGATGATTAGCGGGAATGAATGTTCGCCACGATACCCCTTTCGAGGTTCGCCGATGGTGCATGAAAGCGGGTCTGCCCAAAACGCCTTGTAATACGCACCCCGGTAATAGTAGCACGTCAAACGAAAACCGAGCGGAGCCCACAGAATAAGAAAAGCAGGAGAAAACGGAAGCCAAAGCGGCCACCAACCGGGTTTATCTCCGAACCAACTGTGATATGAACTTCCAAAGAGCTCCGGCGAATAAAATGGAGATAGATACGGTCCAAAGGTGTAATGGGCATTCTGAAAAGCTGCCCAAGCCGAATAGATGCCAAACGTGGTCAATCCCAGGAACACGACCAAAGGTTGCAACCACCAAGCATCTTGGCGTGTCGTTTCGCCGAACCGTCGTTCCTCCAACGTTAATTCGGGATGCGTCATAAACAGTTTTTCCTCCGAATGGTTCCTATGTCTATGCAGGTTTTGAATAACCCGAAACTCTGGTTTCTCATTGTGAACCGGCGTGCGATTGACAATTCTTACGAGAACCGGAAAGCCTTAAGTTAACACATGGGGGATTGGAAAATCAACTCTTTTTCCGTGCCTGCTTTCGCCATTATTACGCACATGTCATTGTAGAATTGGTTCAATCATACGGCTTCTTTGGCTGATGTCTAGTTAAACCTTGCAACCTGTTTCCTCAACAATTCTATGTTTTCCTCAATGTCCTCTCGATCAGGTGCGTTGCCTGCAATTCGCAAGTATTCCTCGAAAGATTTTAACGACTTGCCGTAAGCGCCGGTTTTGTAATAGAGATAACCAAGATCATGATGTTCCTGTGCGAGATCGGGAAAGAGACTAGATATGCGCTCACAGGCCGCAACAGCACGAGTATATGCTTTCTCTCTGAAGTGGATTTGTTTGAGATTACGCAGGATTCTCGCCAGAATCTCCCTATTGCTGGTTTGTCTTAAGAATTCGGGTTTTAGTGGGGTAGGCTGTTGGAAAACAGTTTCCAACTGTTCGAGCATCGCATCGTCGGACAGGATTCGCCCGTCGTGAAACGGATCAATATAGGTTTCAAGGTACTCACCCTTATGTTTGACTATGAAATGCCCGGGGAAACCGACACCAACGATTGGGAGTCCGATTCGCTTGCTCGTTTCGATGTACACAACCGAGAGGGTAATCGGGATACCGAGTTTCCGCTCAAGTACATCGTTAAGATAGCTATTTTGTGGGTTGTAATAGTCGTCTTTGTTTCCTTTAAACGATTTCTCGGCGAACAGGTAGTGATTTAACTGCGCGATTTGCCGCCCCGGATTAGTAGCTTCCCCAATCTGATCCCTCACTTCCAGTGCCATTCGATCCAACTGTTCCATATAGGTACTCGTGTCAAGCCCAGGGTACGCGTCTTTGGCAATTAGAAGCGCGCCTAAACCAAGGTCGATTTCCGAATCTTTGCATTGTGTAAGGGAGTAGAACAGGTCGTCGTGTTTTCTATCCATGTTATTGTTAATGCTAAGCAATCCAAACGTTGGGGGAGCTAATCTCCGCACGAATAGTCCCGGTGTTGTCCACGAAACCGAATCATGGATAATTATAAACGCCGTGTTTTTCCCCATCTTCCGTAACCGGCGATTCTGTTGAGTTTTGGTTGGCGTGAAATTCGCGGAGAATGCAATTTACAATTTCATCGTTATACGGCTGCGCGTTAATCTTTCCCTGATTGGCCTCCCATGCCATACGTGCCGCCGCCTCGAAATATTCGCCGTGCTTGTACGCATCCAATAAATCAATACCTCTGGAAAAAGTCCCGTGTCCGACCCAATAAAGAATATAGCGCATTGCGTTTTCCGGGTGGGAAGGAGAATCCTCCATTTTGAAGAGACGAAGACTCTCGTGAGATAGTTCCGGTATTCCCGGCGCCCGTTCTTGGACGAATCCGATTCCTCCACAGCCCTCGTACATTATTGGAGTTTCCGGCTCATAGCCCTTTAAAAAATCATAGAATCGCGATGGGTGTCCGTACTCAGTCCGAGAGATGAGATTCAGGAACTTTGGCTGTAGGTGGACCAAAGCTTTGAATCCATGTGTTTCCAATTGATCGAAGATTAGCATGTAGTGGAACATCTCGCTCGTTGGCCTAGTTGCGTTCTGTTTCTCCGATTTTAGCCGAGATGCCGATTGTGTGCCGAAACGCATGCGGTAATGGATTCCATCTGACTCCACTTCGACAATCGCCAAATTCAGCGCCGGATGTTCCAGCGAGATCATGTCCAGCCTTGCTCCGGATTTTGTAAATAGCACGCGCCGTCCAGCCAAGCTAGGTACGGAAATCGTGCGTGGTAACGTGTATCGCGGCGATTCGACGTATGGGAGCAGACAATCGGGATCGATTGACTCATCGAGCAGCGCGCCCATGTTCCCCGCGGATCCCCACAAATACCCGTGGGTATGTGCATGACTCCCTACCCAACCCATCTGGCCTATGAAAACGCCGAGCTCACTATCTGGTGAAATTGGCCGCAGATTGTGCTGATACCCTCGTGCACACCATTGGCGGTCTCGAAAACTCCGCGGCGGTGGGGGCGATAGGTCCCTTGTAAGGAATGGGTTAGCCAAGGAATAGTCACTCATAACCATTTCACCTTGATAGTTCGCGAATCTTAGTCAGAGAATATATCATGCTGCACGAGGACTTATCAACCCAAATCCTCACCAAATTCGATTGAGCAACACAGGTGGAAAGTGCTATAATACGCGATGGTTGTTAACTCTGTTGAACGGCATATCGGAGCAGAATTACGATGAAAACAAGAATCGAATTGGACAGTATGGGCGAAATTGAGGTGCCTGCCGATCGGTATTGGGGCGCACAAACACAAAGATCGCTACAGAACTTTGAAATCGGAGAAGAGCGTTTCCCGCGAGAAATGCTGTGGGCGCTAGGGATTGTCAAACAAGCGGTTGCCGAAGTCAATTCGCAACTTGGGTTGCTTGAGCCGGACACGGCCGGAGTAATTGTGCAGGCAGCTCAGGAGGTGATAAACGGTGAATTGGACGACCACTTTCCGCTAGTTGTATGGCAGACAGGAAGCGGCACCCAGACCAACATGAATACGAATGAGGTGATTGCAAACCGGGCGATTGAAATGCTCGACGGCGCTCCGGGAAGCAAAGAACCTATCCATCCCAACGATCACATTAACAAGTCGCAATCCACCAATGACGCGTTTCCGACAGCTATTCACGTGGCTATTGTCGATCGCGTTTACAATCACCTAATACCAGAAGTGACATCGCTGCGAGATGCATTTTCGGATAAAGCTGAAGCGTTTTCCGATATAGTAAAGACAGGGCGAACCCATTTAATGGACGCCACTCCTTTGACTTTAGGGCAAGAATTTGCCGGTTATGCACAACAATTGACCAACGCGATACGAGCTATCGATCATGTGTCACCGCATTTGCATGAGTTACCGATCGGCGGCACAGCCGTTGGGACGGGACTAAATACCCACCCGGAATACGCCAATCGGGCGGTTGCAGCAATCAACGAACGTACGGGAATGCAATTTGTATCGGCGCCCAGTAAGTTTGAAGCCCTAGGTGCGCGCGACGCAGTTGTTGAAGCCAGCGGAGCATTCAAAGTGTTGGCAATTTCGCTGTTCAAAATCGCCAATGACATCCGGTGGCTGGGCAGCGGTCCCCGTTGTGGACTAGGGGAACTGTTTTTGCCCGAAAACGAGCCCGGAAGTTCCATCATGCCAGGGAAAGTTAACCCTACGCAGTGTGAGGCAATGCTAATGGTTTGCGCCCAAGTGATTGGTAACGACGCGGCAATCGCGTTTTCCGGAGCGTCAGGTAACCTCGAACTGAATGTGTTCATGCCCGTTATTGCGTTTAATGCGCTACAATCCGTTCGTCTACTGGGAGATGCTTGTAGTTCGTTCCGTAAGAACTGCGTCGTCGGTATCGAACCAAATCGGAAACAGATTGAAAAGTATCTGAACGAGTCCTTAATGTTGGTAACAGCGCTGAATCCCCACATCGGTTATGACAATGCGGCTCGAGTCGCCAAAAAAGCGCACAGTGAAGAAAAGACGCTGCGCCAAGCAGCGCTCGAACTGGAACTTCTGACAGGACCGGAATTCGATGCGATTGTGGTACCGCAAAAAATGCTTGGACCCAACGTAGGTTGAAGGGTGTAGACGCTGTTCATTGACGTCTGATACCATACACATTAACCATTCCTAATGCCGATCTATCGAGTCGATAAACTCATTTCTGACTTTGATGAAACAATCTCGCAGAAGGACACGATCCAGACTATAGTCGGCATCGCGATGCAAAATCGCACTGCCAATGAGCCCCCGACCGTAGAAGAATGGAAACAGATGGCTGGGTGGTACACCTCTCGCTATTCTCGCAGATGCAACAAATGGCTAAGCGTCCCCCGTGATCGAAGTCAAGAGACATTTACCGACTTCCTAAGCGACATTGAGTCTTTGGACGTGGATTCAATTGGCAGGGTCATGAAGAAAAACTTCTTGGCAGGGCTGAGACAAGATCAACTGCGCAAGGCGGGCAGCCAAGTTCAGACACGAGAAGGCGTGAAGGAATGTCTATCGGAGATGCGTTCTGCGGGGGTTGTCGTTGAGATTCTGTCGGCGAATTGGTCACAGACGTTTGTCAAGGAAGCGGTATTGGGGTTCTGTGATTCGGTGGTAGCAAATCGCTTACTATTTGATAAACGCGGATATTCGACCGGTGAACTTAAGTTGCGAGTTGTTTCCGCCCACGACAAGTTGAGACATTTCAAATTTCGTCGGTCGAAGACTGGGCTAACAGGGTTCGTTGGCGACTCCATATCGGATCTACGTGCAATCCTTGAAGCCGACGTGGGCATACTCGTGGGTGACAACGAGATTTGCCTAAAAACAATTGACCACTACAAAATCCCGATTAAACGCGTTTCTCAAGGTGTGAATTTCCAGGAAGCACGCTCTATGAACAAACAAATTTTACACGCTGACTCTTGGGAAACGATCAATCGCTTGTTGAAACAAAAATAAACTTTAATGTCAAAATTCGGCGACAGGGTTCTTGAAAGAAGAATCCTGTCGTGCTCTCCTCAACGACACTTTAGTCAGCAGCTCGGTCATCTTCGTCAACGCTAGTCAGCATTGTGTCTTCCACGCTTGGCAATTCTTCAGATTCCGGATACACCTCAATCTTTCGAAAATTAGGCACACCGCTCCCCGCCGGAATCAGCCGACCCATGATGACGTTTTCCTTAAGGCCTTTAAGATAATCCTTTTGCCCAACAACCGAGGCCTTGGTCAACACATTTGTAGTTTGCTGGAACGAGGCAGCCGAAATGAAACTCTCCGTGCTTAGCGCCGCCTTCGTGACGCCTTGCAATATTGGGTCGGCGATGGCTGGCTGACGCCCTTCTTCTTCAGCCCGACGGTTGACTCGATGGAAGACCGACCTATCCACTTCATCGTCTTCAAGAAACTCTGTATCTCCCGCCGAGAGGATTCTCACCTTATTCAACATTTGGCGAACAATCACTTCAATATGCTTATCGTTGATGTGTTCCCCTTGGCTACGATAGACATCCTGCACTTCATTAACCAGATAGGATTGGACTTCCTCTTCACCCTTTATTTTTAGAATGTCGTGGGGATCGAGAAATCCGTCCGTCATGCGGTCACCCGCCTCGACCCAATCGTTCTCGTGAACTACGAGGTGTTTTCCAACGGGAATACGGTAGAGACCGCTTGCCACATCTCCGTGCTCAATGCGAAGCAAGCGCATACCCCTGGAAATACCTTCCAGTTTCACATATCCCTCAATTTCTGCGATAATCGCTCTGTCCTTTGGTCTTCGGGCCTCAAGGAGTTCCGTTACGCGAGGCAACCCGGTTACAATGTCTTGGCTCGTGGCACTTTTTTCTGGCAATCTCGCCAACACCGTTCCAGCTTCCACTTCTTCACCATCGGAAACGGACAGATGAGCGCCTGTCGGCATCAAGTAACTCGCTAATACGTCGCCGCTGGCGGTCTGAATCTCCATACGAGGTTGGTCTTCACCCTTGTATTCCACAATCACCCGTTCTGCAAGTCCCGACGCTTTATCTTCTTGAACGGTATGCCCCTCGACAATATCCCTGAATACAACTGTTCCGTTATGTTCCGTTAGAATTGGTACACGATATGGATCGCGTTCAAGCAAAAGGGTAGGCGGCGGATCGCTTGTCTCCGGGTTTCCTTTTGTCACCTTAGCGCCGTCTTCGACACAAAGCGTCGCTCCAATCGGTACTTGATGGCGTTCAACTACCCTGGCGTTTTCGTCAACGATTAACAATTGTCCATTGCGAGAAAGTACAACTCTTTCCATTGCCTCGGACGCCGACGCGTCGGATGCGGAAACCCTTCGCTCCACATATTCAATTTTTTGATACTCAGCCCGTCCGTCGTGTCGCGCCTCGATTTGGGATTGGAATTGAAAATCACCCGCTGTAACGGTTCCCCCCGTGTGAAAAGTCCGCATTGTTAACTGCGTTCCCGGTTCCCCAATTGACTGGGCGCCGATAATGCCAACCGCCTCACCGATATCAATGAACTGTCCCGTTGTCAAGTCAGCGCCATAACACTTGGAACAGACTCCATGTGAAGCTTCACATGTCAGGGCGGATCGTACGCGGACTTCTGTGATCCCAACCGCCTCAATTTTCTCGGCGGTTAATGGGTTTATGAGATCGTCTCTGGCGACAATTACGCGATCATTGTTAGGATCTACGATATCTTCGGCGGCAGTTCTGCTATGAATTCGTTCGGCAAGTGTATCATCTTCCGTTTCCCCTGCGATTTTCGTGATGCCGTTCAATGTGCCGCAGTCAGACATGGTTATCATGACATCCTGGGCAACATCGACAAGTTTGCGTGTAAGGTATCCGGAGGAGGCAGTCTTGATCGCTGTATCTGCCAGTCCTTTACGTGCCCCGTGTGTAGAGATGAAATACTCCAACACGCTAAGGCCTTCACGGAAGCAGGACTCAATGGGTTGTTCGATGATTGCACCACTGGGTTTTGTCATCAAACCGCGCATGCCGCTAATCTGACGAATCGGCTCTTTTTTGGATCGTGCTCCACTGTCTGCCATCACATGTACGGGGTTGAACCCTCTAATTTCATCATCACGTCCTTCTTCCAATGAATCAAACAACGCCGCTTCTACCGATTGAATCAACTGATGCCATACGTCAATCACTTGATTATATCGTTCTCCTTCGCTCATACCGCCGCCTCGGTATTCTTTCTCGATTGCGTCCACTTTTTTTCTCGCTTCAGCGATTAAAGTCTCTTTTGCCTCGGGGATAATCAGATCTTCCATGCCAATCGAGAGGCCTGAGAAAGTAGCGTAATGGAAAGCAATTCGCTTCAGTTCATCAAGGAACTCAACCGTTCGGCTATTTCCAAGTTCGTTGAAGCAGCGCGAGACAAGACGGGAGAGATCTTTTGATCTAACCTCGTGATTGACAAAGCAGACTCGCTGGCCGGTTTTCAAATCGGTGAACTCAAGCTCTCTTGGAACAACCTGATTGAAGATGACCCGTCCAACAGTTGTTTCGATAGGTTCGTCTCCGTCATCAATATGCAACAGAATGGAATCGTGTAAACCTAATCTGTCACATGCGTGCGCCATTATGACTTCGTCGGAATTCCGATAGTGGCGCAGACCTGGAGCGTCTCGATCAGAAGCCGGTATGGATTTTGTCAGAAAACTACAGCCGAGCACCATATCAAGTTCGGGAACTGCAATGGCACCTCCGTGAGCGGGTTTCAGTATATTCCTGGGCGCCATCATGAGGAGCTTTGCTTCGATCTGTGACTCCACGGACAATGGGACGTGCACCGCCATCTGATCACCGTCAAAGTCTGCGTTGAATGCTTTGCAGACCAAAGGGTGTACGCGAATCGCTTTTCCTTCGACCAACACGGGCTGAAATGCCTGGATTCCCAAGCGATGAAGCGTTGGCGCTCGGTTTAACATCACCAAGTGTTCGTCAATGACTTCCTCCAGTACCTCCCACACCTCTGGCGAGATCTGATCGGTCATATGCTTCGCGCGCTTGATCGTGTGCGCATAATCCTTTTCTTGCAGTTTCCGGATAATGAACGGTTTAAACAACTCAAGTGCCATCTCCTTCGGCAAACCACACTGGTGAAGCTGAAGGTCAGGTCCAACCACTACGACGCTGCGTCCCGAATAATCGACCCGCTTTCCAAGAAGATTCTGTCGGAACCTCCCAACCTTTCCTTTCAGCATATCAGCCAACGACTTGAGTGGACGGTTCCCGGGACCGCGCACCATCCGACCGTGTCTACCGTTGTCCAATAAGGCGTCGACGGCTTCCTGCAGCATCCGTTTTTCGTTACGAATTATTACATCGGGTGCTCGTAATTCCATCAAGCGTTTCAGCCGGTTGTTACGGTTGATTACGCGTCGGTATAGGTCGTTAAGATCGCTGGTGGCGAAGCGTCCGCCATCCAGTGCGACCAGCGGTCGGAGATCGGGCGGAATGACCGGGATGACCGACAGGATCATCCATTCCGGCCTATTTCCGGACTTTTTGAATCCCAATACCAGCTTAAGCCGCTTTGCCAATTTTTTTGCCTTTTGCTTGCTGCCGGTTTCTTCGAGTTCGGTGCGTAGAGTTTCGATTTCCTGATTCAAATCAATACCGGACAACAACTCATTGACCGCTGCGGCGCCCATTCCAACACGAAAACCGTCCGGAAATTGTGTCCGGTTCTCATTGTACTCTTCTTCCGTCAATAGTTGCTTGAATTTCAACGGACAATTCGGATCGGAGACTTCCAAGACGATGAAGGCTTCGAAATACAGAACGCGCTCAACATCCCGCGACGATAAGTCCAAGAAAAGCCCAAGCCGGGAAGGGATCCCTTTGAAGTACCAAACGTGGGACACCGGCGCGGCGAGTTGGATGTATCCCATCCGTTCGCGGCGCACACGTTGATGCGTCACCTCCACTCTGCATCGGTCGCAGATTGTGCCTTTGTGCTTAATTCGCTTGTATTTGCCGCATGCACATTCCCAATCTTTCTGCGGACCGAAAATCGCCTCGCAAAACAACCCGTCACGTTCCGGTCGAAATGTCCGATAATTTATGGTTTCAGGTTTGCGAACTTCGGCACAGGAACATTTGTTCATCATTGGACAAGGCCATATACCGTTGCTTCGTCGCTCGCACGAAGTCTGTTTTGCCCAACTCTTTATCTGCTCTGGTGATGCGATGCGTATTGATATTACGTCGAAGTTGTTTAGATTCGCTGACAAGGCAATTCTCCTTAAATATGTGGAAAATGAGGCGATTGCTCTCACCTTCCGGTTTACGGGGTACCGTTAAGCCTCGTTACGCTTATCAATATGTCCATATGGGCGGGACTACTGCTCGAAATGATAGGTTTGGCTCATTCGGACTTACAGCGCAACCACATTGGGAGGGGACGTGTTCCGCTGTCGTCATGTTTTGAGATTACTGCGACCGATCACGTGTGCTTCTCCCCGCATTAGAGCGCATCGCCAATTCTATTGGACGCAGCGGCGTTGATGCGGGGGTGTCAATTGCGCAGTGTTGAAGGAGCCGTCAGGCAACCTGATACAATCTTTACTTAAGATTCTTCTAACCACGGCATTGCGGGGGTATTGTCAATATCATCGGATTGTGCGTCACGTTGCTCAAGGCCGACATCAAGTCCCAAACTTTGTAACTCTTTAACTAAGACGTTGAATGACTCCGGAGTACCTGGACTAGGCGCATTTTCGCCCTTAACGATTGATTCGTAAATCTTGCTTCGGCCCGCCACATCGTCCGATTTAATGGTCAGCAATTCCTGAAGGGTATATGCCGCGCCATAGGCCTCAAGCGCCCAGACTTCCATTTCTCCAAATCGTTGGCCGCCCTGTTGTGCTTTTCCACCGAGCGGCTGTTGTGTCACCAAAGAATACGGCCCCGTACTCCGAGCGTGGATTTTGTCATCGACAAGATGATTTAGTTTCAGAATATAGGTATAGCCCACCGTGGCCTTCTGTGCAAAGGGGGCCCCCGTTCGTCCATCATAAAGCGTCGCTTTGCCAGATCCCGGAAGATTCGCCCTATTGAGGAGTTCGGAAATTTCCGACTCCGTGGCACCGTCAAACACAGGAGTGGCAATGTGAAGTCCCAATGACTTGGCTGCCCAACCGAGATGAGTTTCAAGAATCTGCCCTACATTCATTCGTGAAGGAACACCCAACGGGTTCAGTACGATCCCAACCGGGCTGCCATCTTCAAGGTAAGGCATATCCTCTTGGGGAAGGATCTTGGCCACGACGCCCTTGTTCCCATGTCGCCCCGCCATCTTGTCACCAACAGAAATCTTCCTGCGATTAGCCACGTACACTTTGACGAGTTTGATTACGCCCGGTTTAAGTTCGTCACCTTTCCTAATCTTCTCTAGGTCCGCATCCTTTTCAACGGTACATTCTTGAATGCGGCCGTCGGCAAGCTGTTGGACGCGTTCAATGCGCTCCATTGCGTCGGCATCATCGACCACAATCGATTCGAGCGCGATGTCGTGCTTTAATAGCGTTTCTGTGACGATTTCACCCTCTTCCCCAAGCTGATGGTCACCGTTAGATGCTGGCTGTGCCAAACGCTTGCCAAGTACGGCATGTCGTATCTCTTCATCCCTACGTCGATTAATGAGCGTACATTTTTCTTGCCACGTTTTCTCGATGGTTTTTTCCTTCGCGATTTCGCGCAGTTCTGTCTGTCTATCGTTCTCGCGCTCTTTGCGGGAAAACACCTTGACATCGATTACCACACCTTCCACACCGGGTTTGGCATATGTTGATGCATCGCGTACCTCGCCCACCTTCTCACCAAAAATGGCTCGGAGCAATTTCTCCTCGGGGCCCAAATCGCTTTCACCCTTTGGGGTAACCTTTCCCACAAGAATGCTCCCCGGACGGACAATCGAACCCACCCGGATGATTCCTTCCTCGTCAAGCTGGTTGAGAGCTTCTTCTGAAAGGTTAGGTATATCGCGAGTGATTTCCTCGCGCCCCATCTTAGTGTCGCGTGCCTCCACGTCAAATTCATCAATGTGGATAGATGTGAAAGTATCATCGGACACCAATGACTCGCTGATGAGAAGCGCATCTTCAAAATTGTATCCTTCCCACGGCATGAACGCGACCAAAACGTTGTTGCCCAACGCAAGCTCACCGTCGTCGGTGGCAGTACCATCGGCGATGACTTGCTCTGCTTCAACGTGCTCTCCTACCGCAACACACGGGATCTGATGGATGCAAGTTCCGTTATTGGATCGCTTGAAGTTTGTCAGATGGTATACATCGTAGCCCATTTCAGAAAAGGACTGTTCGCCGCCATCTACGCGGAAAGCGTCGTCGGTACGGACAATTATCTCGGCGGCGGAAACACTTTCAACGATTCCGTCGCGTTTTGCGAGAACAACCGCACCGGAATCGCGGGCGGCTCTGAATTCCATTCCTGTTCCCACCATTGGAGCTTGAGGACGTACGAGGGGGACAGCTTGGCGCTGTTGATTCGCGCCCATTAGCGCGCGATTGGCATCGTCGTGTTCAAGGAACGGAATCAATGATGCGGAGACACCCACAATCTGCTTCGAAGAGACGTCAAGGTAATCGACCTCCTTTGGAGCCATTCGCGGGAAATCCCCTTTGAAACGGGTCGACACCTGATCTTCGATTATCTTACCCTTTCCATCAAGCTTTGTGTTTGCCTGTGCAATGACGAAGGCGTCCTCTTTGTCAGCGGTCATATGTGTAACCTCACCGGTGGCAACACCGTCTTTTACCTTCCGGTAAGGTGTCTCCAAAAACCCATATTCGTTTACGCGGGCGTACGTAGAAAGGGAAACAATCAAACCCACGGAGGGACCTTCGGGCGTTTCGATCGGACACACACGACCGTAATGCGTACGGTGTACATCTCGAACTTCAAACGTTGCTCGCTCCCGGTGCAATCCACCGGGACCTAGCGCGCTAAGTCGACGCTTGTGAGTCAGTTCGTCTATAGGATTTGTTTGCTGCATGAACTGGGAAAGCTGACTGGATCCGAAGAAGTCTTTGATTGCTCCTGTCAACGGCTTTGGATTTATCAGATCAGGCGGAGTGGCACTTTCTAGTTCCTGCGCCGTCATCCGTTCCCTCGTTGCACGAACAACTCGAATCAGTCCGGTGCGTATTTGATTTTGGAGAAGCTCGCCAATTGCTCGAACCCGACGGTTTCCCAGGTGGTCGATATCATCCATCTCGCCGTTGTTGTGTTGCACACGCATCAGATAGTCAAGTGTAGCAGCGATGTCCTCCCTTCGCAGAGTGCGAACACTTTCATCCGGAAGTCCATTTGAACCGGAGGGCTCATCGGGGGTACCATTTCGGTAGATGGGAAGTGCACCAAGTTTTTCGTTGAGTTTGTAGCGCCCGACACGTGATAGATCATATCGCGCAGGGTCGAAGATTAGCTTCTCGAAACGGCTGCGAGCGCTTTCTAGAGTTGGAGGATCACCAGGTTGAATTCTGCGGAAGATCTCGACCAGCGCTTGGTCTTGGATGTGTCCTTCTTTATAATCGGACTGAACGTCGCGCTGAAGCGAGTTTCGCAAAAACAGAATCCTTCGTGCATCATCTTCATCTAGAATTTCTATGGTTTCCACACCAGCTTCTTGAAGTGTCGCAAGTTCATCTTCTGCCAAGTCAGTGTTGGCCTCGAGCAACACCTCCCCGGTATTGGAATCGATCACAGGCGCTGCGAGAACTCTACCTACGAATGTTCTTAAGTGCTCAATATCCCAAACTTTAATGATATTAACGCCAGCCTGCAAGAATTCCCTCAAGATTGTTTCAGTCAATTCAGCATCGGCTCCAATCAGCTCTTCTCCAGTGTTAGGATTGATGACAGAGGCCCCAAGAATACTGCCTTCAAGTGTTTTCAGTGCCTCTAAATCGTCAGGGTACAGCACTCTTAATTCTCTAATATTCGCCTGTCGGAGCAAACTCAGGTGTGCTTTGGTCAATACGGTATTGGCTTCAAGCAGTACGTCCTCGGTGCTGGGATTGACGACTGAATCAACGAGAATTGCGCCCTCCAACTTTGCAGAACTGGTGTTACTATCGGTCAAAATTGCTTCTTTGGGTTCTTCCAACACTACCTCGCTCGTGAGCGATACTAACTCTCCCTTCGCAAATAATTTGAGTATCTGCTCATCCGTTTCCCAACCCAAGGCACGCAGCAAAATAGTCACGAGCATCTTCTTCCGGCGGTCCAAGCGCACGTAGATTTGGTCCTTGATATCGTATTCAAATTCAATCCAAGCGCCTCGATACGGAACGATCTTGGCGACAAATAGTTTGTGACCGCTTGTGTGATATTCTTCGTTAAAAGTGGCGCTGGGAGAACGATGGAGTTGACTGACGATGACGCGCTCCGCACCATTAATGAAAAAGGTGCCCTTCTCCGTCATCAGCGGAATCTCACCCATGTAGACATCGGACTCCTTAATGTCGATGACCTGTTTGTCTCCGGTGTCTTTGTCTAACTCGCGCAGTATAAGCTGGACACGAATCTTCAACGGTACACCGTATGTGAATCCGCGGTATTGACACTCGTTGATATCGTATTTTGGGTCGCCGAGGGAGTAACTTACAAACTCAAGGCTCGAGGTTTCTGAGAAGTCGTGGATAGGGAATATCTCGTTAAATACAGCATGCAAACCTTCATCTTTGCGTTTGTCGTCGTCTATGTTTACTTGAAGAAATTCGTGGTAGGAGGATTTCTGAATCTCGATCAAATCCGGGAGATTCATGATTTCTGGTGATTTCGCAAAGGAGAGTCGTTCGCGTTTCCCAAACTTGACTACATCGGGCATACTTTCACCGTTTACCTTTTGTGGGACACACTTTGCAGTTCATCACTTAACAATGCGTCGGAGGGAATTAGAGGGACAACATTGATGGCGATCATCGATTAGCCCTAAAGTAGGCGCAACAGGATATTATATAAGAATTCACATTAGACTGTCAAGTGAATTTTCAAATAATTCCGAAAAAAATGAACTATCTTAAGTGCTTATCGGACTGTCAACCAGTGCAATAAACTCAATCTACGCCACAACTGATTGAATCGCTAATCCGATTGAATCGGAAAATGAGTCGTGCTATACTACCGGCGCATACCACAAGGGGCTCACATTTCAAACGGCAGTTGCACGGTTCATTGCTTGGGAATGGTGTTTGCAATTCATGAATCCCTCAGAATGCATAATTTTGAGCCTCAATTTGGACGGCGCATGAGTTGTGATTTGTTAAGCGTTGCGGTGTCATCATTTACCATAGTTTATTGAGCGTACAGAATGAATAGAAAGGAAGTGTCGATCTACACAAGGGGCGCTGCTGCAGCCCTCGATAGGCCGGGCTGCGGTAGTTACGCGGTCATATTAAGCTATAGTGACATCCAAAAACAGTTGTCTCGCAGATTTCGCTTTACAACAGGAAGGCGTATGCATCTCATGGGGGCTGTCGCGGGATTAGAAGCGTTAAAAGCTCCTTGCATGGTGCAACTATACACAGATTGCGAACACTTGGTTGAGGCAATGACAAATGGGTGGCCCCAGGAATGGAAGGCAAACGGCTGGTGCTATGGCAACACAGCCGACCGTATCAACAAATCTAGAGTTGAAAATGCCGATCTATGGGCTCGATTGTCTGAATTGTGTGACCGGCATACCGTAGAATTCAATTGGGTCGAGGATCCTTCCGCATGCAGCGGGTATAAGGAATCTGAAAGGGTCGAAAATGAAGCGGCCACCTCTAATGATCTTTCCAACGATGATGGGTATCTTAATGAAATCCTTGTTAGGCTTGACAACCGTAGCGCGTTAAATGTCCTATTATCTGAACTTCCTCCGGAAATATTGCTGGATTATGCCGCAAAGGCTCGCGCATCTGGGCGGAATGAAAGGGCGCAAGAACTTGAAAGCAAGGGGAAACAACGTGCAGCCGAGGAACTCCATGCAAAAGAAAAACGGACTTTGCTTGACAAGTTGAGATGGCACTTCAAGCATGACTTTCTTAGAGCGGATAGTTTTTTTCAGGGTCAGTGCAGCGCCCACATATCGTCCGAAGAGTATGATTCCGAAAAAGTCAAATTTGTGCGGTCTTGGGCGAAAAAAAATAAACTAGACCCAGAGCCAGACCTGGAACAAGCAGCGGCGATCGGCGCTGTCCACGGTAATATTCAGTTGGTTGCGCGGGCTGGCAGCGGCAAGACGGCGACGTTGGTCAATCGGGCGCGATTTCTGCAACAACACTGCGGGGTATCGCCTGATGAGATGCTACTCTTGGCGTTCAATCGCAAGGCGGCAGATGAGATGCGAGAACGCATCGTTTCATTTGTGCCAGATTCTACGCCTCACGTGATGACGTTTCACGCGTTGGCGTATGCCATAGTTCAACCTGAAAAAAGTATCATTGTGGACGAACCGGAAGGGCCGCAGAGTCAAAGCCGTGTTTTGCAAACCCAGATAGATCGATACGTGCGAGATCCTTGTTACTTTGATGAAGTCCGTGCTTTGATGATGGCATATTTTCGCTCGGATTGGGAACGCATCGTTACTGGCGGTTACGATAGGCCCCGAGAAGAGATGCTGCATTATCGCCGCGCATTGCTACGCGAGAGCCTTGATGGTACGTACGTGAAATCCTTTGGCGAAAAGGTTATTGCTAACTTCCTATTTGAACACAATGTAAAATACCAATACGAGAAGAATTTTCAGTGGAACGGTGACAATTACCGTCCTGACTTCACTATTTTCACTAGCGATAGCCGCGGAGTAGTCATTGAGTATTTCGGACTTGAAGGCGATCCTGACTATGACGATATGTCTGAGGCGAAGCGCGGCTTTTGGCGAAAAAAGCCGAATTGGACGCTGCTTGACTATTCTCGACGAGATCTAGCCGCGCACGGAGAAAAAGGCCTCTGTATTCGGTTGAAACAAGACCTTGAACGTCTTGAGATTTCCTGCGAAAAACTCAGCGACGATGAAATATGGAGTCGGATTAAAGATCGATCCATAGATAAATTCACTGGTGTTGCGAGGGGGTTTATACAACGCTGTCGAAAACTTTCCTTGACCTCAGAGGAACTCTCGGAAATGGTGAACAACCACGATTGCGATGACGATGTTGAGCAGCACTTCTTAAATCTTGCCCAAGTGTTTTATTGGTCTTATCTAGAGTACCTTCAAGCCACGGGGGAAGAGGATTTTGATGGGCTGATGCAGAAAGCTTCGGAGATAGTCGCCGCAGGGGAAACTAAATTCCGGCGCAAATCTAAAAAGGGTGACCTAAAACGTATGCAGTACGTTTTGATTGATGAATATCAAGATTTTTCGGAACTCTTTCATCGTCTAATACAGGCACTGCAAGCACAAAATCCCGGTGCACGTTTTTTCTGTGTTGGCGATGACTGGCAAGCCATCCACGGATTTGCTGGTGCCGATCTCCATTTTTTCAAAGAATTCAAGCATATCTTTCAGACCCCTCGGCAACTTCACATGGTTACGAATTACCGATCGGCTAAGATGATTGTTGATGTCGGTAACGCATTGATGAAGGATGAAGGTGAGCCTGGTCAGGCTCACAAGAAAGCTGGGAGGGGCAAGGTCGTAATTGCTGATTTAGCGGCTTTTTCTCCGACTCCACAAGAGAAGAACATAGACCTCGGAGACGACTCTACGTTAGCCGTGTTACGTCTCGCGAGAAAAATCATAGACGATGGCAAGAAAGTTGTCTTACTCAGTCGAACACATAGGGTGCCTTGGTACGTAAATTCTGGCAATCGGGTAAAATCGTCTGACAAAAGTGAGCTTGATCGATTTCTTACGGCGTTACAATCTCGGCTTTCCGCCAAACAAAAGGACAAAATCACAATTTCAACGGTTCACAGTTACAAGGGGCGTGAGAAAGATGCAGTAATCGTGCTCGATGCTACAGATAGACGTTATCCTTTACTGCACCCGGATTTGATTTTTACTCGCATTTTTGGTGATAGCCATGAGCATGTGGAGAAAGAAGAGCGCCGTCTATTTTATGTGGCATTGACCCGCGCTGTGGAAGAGTTGTATATTCTGACTGAGCAGGCCAATTTCTCGCCGTTTCTTGACGATTTGGTCGCAGATTCAGACGTACCTACACTGGAGTGGTCGGATTTCCCCCCGCTGGAAGGCAAATCAAAGTATATCACCATCAGAGTAGGCAATCAAAAAGGACGCGGCCCTTACCCGACCACGACAATCAAAGATAGGCTCAAGGCCGAGAATTATGACTGGGACGATAACTCGAAGACTTGGTACATGGTTTATCCTGCCCACGGGTTCTGCGTAACGGGCTTGACCGGTCTGGCAAGGTGGAGTAAATCGGCAGATGGCGTCGAAGTACGATTCCAAGACTATTTGGAGAATAACCTAGCAATCTATCATGTTGATGCGGGGGAATGGAAGTGCATCTTCGACGATATTCCGATATTGGAGAACGAACTGAAGGAATAAAACGAAAACCGCAATTTAACCCAACGAATGGATTGTCTGCGTCACGGGAATCACTGTTTTTGTTGCAACATATGTGATATCGTCAATGTTGTTTTGGCTAGCATATCTAAGTTCTAAATCGTGGGACAGATTAAACCGGCTTCGCCTGTTAAACTAATAGTTGGTGTCATTACCGCCAATGCGGCTCTTCTGGATGCCGTATACCTTAAACTAGAAGATAGATTTAGCGAAATCGACTTTGCGAGCCAATTCATGCCTTTTGACTACACAGCCTACTATTCCCAAGAAATGGGCAGAGAGTTACAACGCCAGTTCGTTAGTTTTGAGCAGCTTGTCCCGCCAGATGAGCTTGCCGCGGCAAAGCGTTTTTCAAACACGGTTGAATGCCAGTTTGCGGAAAGCGAGACAGCCCGGCGCCGGGTGAATCTCGATCCGGGATATATCTCTGCTGCAAAATTGATTCTTGCATCGACAAAGGATCACGCCCACCGTATTCATCTTCAGAACGGTATCTACGCCGAAAACACCTTGAGATTCCGTAACAAAACCTTCCAACCATGGGAATGGACATACCCGGACTACCGCACACCCGCGTATATTGAAATTTTCAATCACATTCGCGAAATCTATCTGGGACAGTTAAAGGCAAGAGGATTGCGCGCACACCCGGATTAGTTGAAGGATCATTTCATTCACATGCAAATTCGAAATCTTTATGTCGCAGCATTCTGCTCCATAATCTCACATCTCATTTTCTTATCTGAATGTCAAAGCGAGTTGTCGGCCTCCAAATCAAGGTTCTCCGCACGTGATCTTGGAATTCGGATAGGAATGCACAATCCGGGAAGACATAATGCAATCACGGATGTCGCCGGCGTGAAAGTCGGTCACGTTACCTTATTCGTCGGCGAGAATGTCCGCACCGGAGTCACCGCAATAATCCCGCGTGATGACATTTGGTCAAAAAGAGCTTTTGGCGCTGCTTACGTGATCAATGGAAACGGCGAAGCGACCGGGCTTGCTTGGGTCAACGAATCCGGATTGGTTGAGTCGCCTATCATGCTGACCAATACACTCAGTGTCGGGGCAGTCCACGACGGGGTAGTGCGATATATGATTAAGAGATATCCACGATCTCACATTGTATTGCCTATCGTCGCTGAATGTTATGATGGAGGGTTGAATGACATTAGCGGGCTTCATGTAACTGCCGAACACGCAATCGAGGCAATCGAGAGTGCTGCCGGTGGTCCTGTGTTACAGGGATGTGTCGGTGCAGGTACGGGAATGCGTTCATACGGATTCAAGGCAGGAATCGGAACCGCCTCACGAATTCTGAATGTAGCGGATCAGACGTACACCTTGGGAGTGTTGGTCAACGCTAACGGCGGTCGCCGCCATCAACTACGAGTTAACGGCGTTCCTATTGGAGAGGAAATTACGGACCTGAGACCTGAACGCCATCGAGACGGTTCATTCATAATCATTGTTGCTACTGACGCGCCGCTAGTGCATCGTCAGCTATCGAAAATTGCTCAGCGAGCAACGCATGGTCTGGCGCGGACCGGCACACCCAGTACAATGAGCAGCGGTGAGTTCGTTGTAGCTTTCTCCACTGCCAACACGGTGCCCTCGTCCTCCGAGACTAGCCTATTGTCGGTCAATATGCTTCGTAACAATCGAATAGACGTCTTCTACGAAGCTGTTATTGAAGCAACGGAGGAGGCAGTCATCAACTCCATGACGATGGCAGTTACTACTGTCGGAAGAAATGGAAATGTCGTTCACGCAATCCCTCTCGATCGTTTGTGTGAATTGATGAAGAAGTACAATAGACATACTCAAGATGAGGGAAGATCAACGCCGCACTGATCAGAGTAGTCTTCCGAGTTAAATGTGCGAATCTGATTTGCTTTAAACTTTAACAAGGTGCATGTTCCCAATGCATTCAGATTTAATAGACATCTTTCCGAAATAGCTCGTCGCAGATATGGTATCCTTGCAGAGTAGATTTACGATACTATTTGATGCCTTCTCGAGGGACGCCTTTAGAGCCTGTTTGAAAAGTACATTTGTAGGGTGTGCACCGGCATTTAAAAGCCCCACAGGGGATCGAGCGAATGGATAGTGAGTGATAAAGTGACCGGATAGGGAACGCGATAGAAATCCCATAGAGATCTTGAAGGTGTGTAGAAACGCCAAAACCCCGTGTACCCAAGCCCCAGCGGGGCGACATGTGTACAACAAGTCACGGCAGAAACATGACACATTCCTTCTCAAATGACAAATAGGCCCTTGGCACCTATTATTCAATCAGGTTCTTAGCGATGTGAAAAATCTTACATCCTCTGACGATTTGCTCACGGTAACCATCTTGTGGCGTCAACTGTCGTTTGAATTACCTTTTCCCTGTATCAAGCGCTGGCTCCGATGTTTCTTGATGGGCCTGGGACATACAGTTTGGCTGTGCCTTGACAGCCGCTGTCAAGTTGACTCTTCTTCCCTTCCGCAACTTGAAAATTTACATTGACAACTTAACATGTATGTGGTATATTTTAACATAGCGCCAGTCATGGCGGCGAAACTTTTTTTTCCGTTGGCATCTTGTTAGCATCACGATTCCTGAAAATCCGCACCGTTAAAGGGATTCTCCAATCTAAATGACTCTAACACGTCGCTTAAACCGGCGCTCCGTTAGCATCTCTTTCCACTAAATCGCCTCAATAAAATACGGTGATCAAGCGAGTGGAAAGCGAGTGCGATAAGGATCAAAGCGTTCATTGAGTCAAGAGATGACCGAATCTGCTAGCAAATTGAGCGCCGCAAACTTTTGAACGCAACATTGCTTCCTAACCCGCCATCGAGGTGGTTCTCGAAAAGTGCGTCGAAAAATACGCGCCCAAAAGCGCACTCCCGTGGCGCGTGTAGTACATGGCTTCAAGCCTCTCCACGCAAGGCTTCAAGCGCAATCTCAGAGCGTGTCGAACTTGTGCGCTATAACCTCGTGCGAATGCGATAGAAGTCCATGAACCGATTCCCTGTAGGAGCGATCTCCAGGTCGCGATTCCCCACTCCGGCGGAGTGCAATGTGAATAGAATTGCCATGCACACAATTCTCTCTTCTCCTTGAGAGAGCGGTCTCCAAATCGCGATTCCCTACTGTAGGAGATCAAGGGAATGGATAATGACCGCGATAGAACTCCCATAGAGATCCCATGGTAAATCCTGTGCCATGTGAGTTATCGCTTGCGATAGACTTCCCAGAGGTTGCAACTTGTGTGAATCAAATCATGAATCTTCAGAGGCGCCAAGTAGGAAATCCAGTGGCTATGCAAGTTTGGAGGCACAGAAATACATCCTACTAATCTCTCGACCGTGCATTGCGCATTTGGTCGCTCAACACCGTGAAAAAAGTCTGATACGATTGACATTATTTTGGAAGGAAGTCCAATACAACTTGTCATCCGCATTAGCGAGCATCTAAAAGTTTAATTCCTCATGTGGCCGTATCGCGCACCCATTATTGACAGAAATGACCGTGTTTGAGAAGTACATTTGTAGGGTAATCAAGCGAGTGGATAGCGAGTGATCAATGGAGCGGATAGATCAAGCGAGTGAATAACGAGTGATCAAGGGAATGGATAATGACCGCGATAGAACTCCCATAGAAATCTTCGTGCGATAGAGATCCAGCAAGTGAGTGAATAGCGAACGATCAAGGGAGCGAATACATCAAGCGACCAAATAAGAAACGCGATAGAGATCTTCTCCCGGTCGCGATTCCCTACGTCGTCTGTAGGAGCGATCTCCAGGTCGCGATTCTCTGGGTTGTCTGTAGGAGCGATCTCCAGGTCGCGATTCCCCGCTCCAGCGGAGCGGAATGTCGATAGAAGGGCGAAAACTCAATTCTTGCACTCCAGCGGAGTGCCATGTGAATAGATTCCTTAGTTGCCGATTATAGTCTAAAATTGATGATGGAGGACAAAATCGGTCAATCAATCGGACTCGCGGTAGTATCTAGGCGGTTTTTGCTCGTTCGTGGAGATGTGATCCAAGACTAGTATGTGAGAATTCGAGATTTCATAAGTCTATAATGCGGAACGTAAGTACAATACTTCCCAATTTTGGATTGAATACTACATACGTGTATAGTATAATATAGCCGGTTGGCACTTGTCGCCGCCGTACATCTGGATCGTCGGTCGCCGGGAGGGAAATCGCATGTGTCCCGAATGCACGCTGTTCACCCGCGCTGCCAAGGGCTTCCATTATCAATGCGAAAATAGGAAAAAACGCAGAATTTAATGTCGAATCTACTTCTGAGTCGTCTGTTCACCCCAACTGTTCTTGTCCCATTTCCGCGCCGACTTTGCTTGGAAATGAGTGCATCTCCGCGTCGTCCGGCCTTAGTACCGGGCGCAGTTTTGGGCAGACATTTCACCGCCGGGCGGCGGGAGGGAAATTATAATCGCAGGATTTCGCAGGATTTCGCATACTAATATTCCATGCAAAAAGCGGCACGGAGCCAAACTACGGGCGCTTCGACACCCATTTTGAGCCGAATCGCATTAACTGCGACACGCATTCAGACGATAACTTCGCGATTGGTAGGAGCGACCTCCCGGTCGCGACCAATTAGCAGAGGAAATCTGTAGGGTGGAATCATTCGAATGGAAAAAGAGATGACGCCAATCGATGGACCAAGGAAAATAAATCGACCGATTATGGAGTGTGAGAGAGACCTCAATAACGACTGATTGAGCGAGTGAATAGCAAGCGCGATGGAGTTCCCTGCTCGATGGAATTCTCATAGAGTTCCATAGAAATATTGATAGAGATTCTCCGTTTTTCTCTACTGCCAAATTGAGCGGATTTTAGTCCTCGAAGGCATAGGTTGAAATGACTTCCCGCTCTTGACTCCGAAAAACCACGGAGTATTAGCAGGTTCCGTGACGACTGGCGATATTTACACACATCTAATGTATTACTTTCGACGTCAATTGTCTAAATTTCAAGCCAATTTGTTGAGCGGCGATTCTAGTAAATTCACTCGTCTAAACCCGCGCCACAGCCTTAATGAGGGGCGTACTAAAGATGAGGCGGCTGTTGACAAGAAATCGTCATTTGTTGTATTATACATGCGGAAAAGTTTCAGAAACTTAAGTTCGAAGAAGATTTCGGTAAATTCATGTATTAAATCTGGATGAGAGATGAGTTTCCAATGACAAGAGAAGGAACTTCCAATGAGCGAATTACACTTTGACTTTAGGGATGTTTTTCGAGCCGGACGCTACGGGTTTAGTAGCAAAAAACTCACCGTTCATCTCCTTGGTCTGGCACTCGCGTATCTGATTTACGAGGTGTTTGTGTATATTAGCCTCTTGATTGTTGGAGGAAGTGCCCTTAAGGATTTCTGGAATGAATATGCGTTGATTCCGGTTTGCCCCATTGTAGATTACGAGCTAAAACCCGTTACGGTCGGGGCGATGTGGTTAGGTTTGTTGGTATTCTTTGTTATCTTCTTTTCGACGAGCACCATGGTATCGAAAATCACGATACAACAGTTGCGGGGAGACAGTTTCTTTTCGATGAAGGAAGCCGCATTGTTCCTGAAGAAACGTTGGAAAGCTGTTTTTGGAGCGTTCATAGGAATAATCATTGTATTAGTTCTTTGTATGCTAGGTCCGATTGTCGTGGGTCTGCTTGGCAAGATTCCGTGGGCTGGAAAAGTTATCGTGACACTTTCATCTTTGCTAATGCCTTTTGCATTTTTCCTCGGGTTACTCATGGTTTACCTGCTTGTAATTTTGAGTGTAAGTCTGTTGTTCGTTCCTGCGGTTGTTGCCGCCGCTGACACCGACACTTTTGAAACGATCTATCAGCATTTTTCTATCGTTTGGAACCAACCGTGGCGCATCGTGGTTTATGAATTCCTCTTAGTAGGCCTAAAACTAATCTGCATACCCGTTTGGATCATTTCTTCCTTGTTAGGACTCAGCTTGGTGATGTTGCCGATTCGCTATCTCCTACCCGAGGATATGATTCTTTTTATGGGAAATGCCAACAAGTGGCTTGGTAAATTGATGGATGAAATACCTGCACTACCACTTCTCCGGGATTTAGGTGTATTTGACACGATCGCACCTTCGACTGCTGCTTCGACCCAGTTGTCAGCGTTTGATACCTTTTTTGTGGCTCTAACCTCAGTATTCATCACGCTGTCCCTACTCTTTGTTGCGGGTCTGATATTGGCATATCTCTTCTCAATCGCTTCGGTCGGAAACACAATCATCTATGTGATTTTGCGAAGACGGTGTGACGGTGAAAACCTGCTGGAAGCTGATGAGGAAGACGACTCTTTCCCGGACGATGAAGCACCGCAAGAGAAGGAAGCTAGCGAGGAATCAGTTGAAAAGAAGCCTGATGCATAGTCAGAAATCGCTGAATGGTGCCAAGTTATCGGTATTTCTTTCCTAGTTATGTTGCCGCGATAGAATTCGCTCGTGTAGGTGAAGGTGTGGGTCAACTGAATCCAATGATTTGTCAACCACGAGATGATAATTGAAATAATCGGGATTTGCTCCTTAGTTTTGGAGCGGGAACCTGACAAGTTGTAGGTGGGAATTTGATTTCCCACAAACATCGTTTCACCCGCGATGGGATTTAAAAGGGGATGATGTTTTATGTTTCAGCAGATTCTCACTAAGGTTCTTGGAAGCAAACAAGATAGAGATCTCAAGCGATTTCAACCGATAATTAACGCGGTGAATCAACGAGAGGCCGAAACAAAACGCTTAACCGATTCCCAACTTCAGTCAAAGACGACACATTTTCGAGAGAAATTTCACGCCGGAGAGCCACTGGACAATCTCCTTCCCGATGCATTTGCTGTCGTCCGAGAAGCTGCTGTAAGGACGTTGGGACAACGCCACTACGATGTACAAATAATGGGCGGAGCCGCACTCCATCAGGGATGTATCGCCGAAATGAAAACCGGCGAAGGGAAGACTCTGACTTCAACGCTTGCTGTCTATCTGAATGCACTAACAGGAAATGGGGTCCATGTTGCCACCGTGAATGATTACCTCGCACGGCGGGATGCGGAATGGATGGGAAAAATTTACAACTTCCTCGGCCTGTCCGTTGGTTTGACCATTAGTATGATGCCACACGAGCAAAAAAAGCTCGGGTACAAAGCGGACATTACTTATGGAGTCCACAGCGAATTTGGTTTCGATTACCTGTGGGACAACAAAGCATCGTACCTGGACGCAAAAGTACAGAGAGGTCATCACTATGCGATTCTTGACGAAGTTGATAGCATTTTGATTGATGAAGCCCGCGTACCGTTAATCATTTCGGAACCCTATGGGGAACCCGTCGAGTTGTACACGAAGATTAACCGTGCCGTAGTTCGGCTTAAGGCGGCTGCACATTATGAGATTGATGAGAAAAGTAGCAAGCGTGGATCCGTAGCGCTAACAGAGGACGGGGTTGAAGAGATGCAGCGCCTTATTGGTGTGACGGATCTGTATGATCACACGAACATGGAACTCGTCCATCATGTGAATCAATCATTAATCGCTCAACACCTCTATCAACGTGATGTGGACTATCTCGTCGAGCAGGGCGAAGTGATACTTGTGGACGAATTCACCGGTCGAAAACAACCGGGCAGACGACTAAGCGAGGGACTTCATCAAGCCATTGAAGCGAAGGAACGTGTTCGAATTGTTCAGGAAAGCCAAACGGGAGCAAGTATCACTTATCAGAACTTTTTTCGAATGTACGGTAAACTCGCAGGAATGACAGGAACGGCCGAAACTGAGGCGGCCGAGTTTGGACATATCTACAAATTAGATGTTGTGGTTGTGCCCACAAATGAACCGATGATACGAGAAGATCATTCGGATCAGATTTACAAAACGGAGGAATCGAAATACCGGGCAATCATTGACGATATCGTAGAACAACATGAAAAGAAACGCCCGGTTTTGGTCGGTACCATTTCCATTGAGAAGTCTGAGAAATTGAGCAAATTGCTTAAGGCTAAACAGCGCGATGTGCGGCATCAGGTCTTGAATGCAAAAGAACATGCTCGCGAGGCAGAGATTATTTCCCAGGCTGGCACACCGGGGGCCGTCACCATTGCAACGAACATGGCGGGAAGAGGAGTCGATATTCTACTAGGCGGGAATCCCGACGGAATGGTTAAAGAAATTCTCCGCAAGCGTAATGGTGACGCAGACGCGATCGACGAGGATTCAGGTGAGTGGAGAACGGCTTACGCGGAAGCGGAGGCTGCTTGCGAAGAGAACCGTGAAGCAGTCCTGCAGGCCGGCGGATTGCACATAATTGGCACCGAGCGGCATGATTCTCGAAGAATTGACAATCAACTGCGTGGTAGATCGGGACGACAAGGAGATATCGGTTCCTCCCGATTTTATCTGTCGCTGGAAGATGATCTCATGCGCAAGTTTGGGTCAGACCGATTGTCCGGTATGATGGACCGGGTGGGTATGGAAGAGGATATTCCAATCGAACATCCCTGGGTCACCAAGGCCATTGAGAAGGCTCAAACTCGGGTGGAAGAGAGGCACTTCGAGATTCGAAAAAACGTGCTTAAATTCGATGATGTGATGAACACCCAGCGCCAAACCGTTTACGATCTGCGTAATAGCATCCTTGAAGGCGAAAACCTAAAGACGACGATTTGGGCCATGATAGAGAATGTACTTGATGACAGGTTACAAGTTGACGTGCCAATTGAAGGGACAGAAGAGGAATTAGAAAGCATCACAAAGTGGCTGGCGCAGACGTTTCCCGTTGATTTAAGGGCTTGGGGCAGTCCGATGACGGAGATGAACCTGCCGCAACTTCGGGAGAAAACGATTGAAGCGCTGCGCACGACCTACGAAAAGCGTGAAGAAGACATGGGGGCCGAGCAGATGCGGACCCTGGAACGGCTTTTGCTTTTGGATCGAATCGACAGCCACTGGAAGGATCATTTGTACAATATCGATTACATCGAGGAGGGGATTCACCTTCGGAGTTATGGGGGAAAGGACCCGATTGTGGTATTCAAGAATGAAGCCTTTAATGTTTTCGAAGCGATGTATCAGCGCATTGAAGAAGAGACGAGTGAATACATTTTTAAAGTGCATCTTGATGTAGAAGCACCTAGACGTACCGTACCACAACGCCGCTCGCCGCAATCTGGCGTCCCTCGTAGGCGAAGGTCGATGGCATCTAGTTCTAGGGAGGAAGACATTTCCTCATCTGCCGAATTCGCCAGCCGGGAAGCCATGGGAAGTATTCCTAAAGTTGGTCGAAATGAGCCCTGTCCTTGCGGTAGCGGGAGGAAGTTCAAGCGTTGTCATGGAAAGTAGCTGACGCAATACCGGCGATACCACATGAGGAAAGGGTGAGAGATTCCAATATCGGCTCGAAATTTTATGCTTGATTTGTGCGTCCCAACTATTATAACATGTATAATGCAATAATTTTTGGGGGAAACGGCATTGACTTCGCAGGAAGAAACAATCAGTCGCGAGTTGCTTGAAATATTGGCTTGTCCGGCTTGTAAAGGCGATATTGAATACGACAGTGAGAATCAAAAGCTAATATGTGTAGGTGAATGTGAGCGTCGCTATCCCATTCGGGACGGTATTCCCGTTATGCTCATTGACGAGGCTGAGACTCCGGTAGCCTAAATTGTGCTAAGAAAGTGTCACCTTCACAAAAAGGCAAGCTATAGTTCTGTGTTTCTTTTTTCTCACATGAAGATTTTGTTCTTGAGCCTTAGATTTCCATACCCGCCCCATCGAGGAGATCGAATTCGCGCCTATCACTTCATTAAACAACTTGCCCAACATCATTCCGTCACTGTTGTCTCCTTTTTCGAATCAGATCAAGAGGTGGACTACGTCAAACACTTACAGTCTTTCTGTGATAGAGTCGAATCGGTGCGATTTCACCATGGCCGGGCTAGATTGAACTCTCTATTACATTGTTTGTCTAGTTGTCCTCTGCAGGTGTATTACTGGTTTGTCCCCGAGATGCAGCGTGCGATTAACCGGTTGTTGAATCAGCACAGTTATGATTTGATCCATGCGCAGCTATTTCGGATGGGTCAATATGTTCCCCACGTCCGCGGTGTTCCGAAGATGTTGGATCTGTGCGATTCGCTTGGGCTTAACTTAAGTCGTCGTGCGGCTCTTGATAGAAGCTTAACGCGCACTCTAGTGAAACTTGAAGCAAGGCGAGTTCGTCACTATGAAGTTGAGATAATGAATTCGTTTGATTGGGGTACCGTCGCTGCATCAGTCGATAGGGACTATTTGCTAAAGCAGGATGAAAGGTTAAAATTGTCTGTGGTGCCGATGGGGGTCGATTTGGATCATTTTCAACCGGCGTCAAATGGATATCGACCTCACATACTATTCACCGGAACTATGGACTATTTTCCAAATTGGGATGCCGTGCAGTATTTTCACTCGGAGATTTTCCCACTTGTTCAAGAGGCGCATCCGGAAACTGTATTCTATGTTGTAGGCAGTTCGCCTACCAGTCGTGTCCGTAAGCTTGCCAATCATAAGAGTGTTGTTGTCACCGGGCGTGTACCCGACACGCGGCCATACTTTGACGAAGCTGCCGTATTTGTTTCCCCCATGCGTGCGGGTTCAGGCTTGCAAGTAAAAAACCTTGAAGCGATGGCGATGGGGGTACCGGTTGTAACCTCCTCACTGGGTGCTATGGGGCTAGATGCAAAAGTCGGAGAAAGCCTCCTGGTTGGCGACACACCCGAAGCCTTCGCAAAACAGATCATTGACTTAATCGAATCTCCAGATTTCCGCCAAGCGGTTGGCACTTCGGGCAGACGACTCGTCGAGAGAAAGTATTGCTGGGATGTTTTGGTAAATCAACTGGAAGGAGTGTATTCCCAAATCTGCCACTGATGTAATTTGGTGCAGGTCGAGTCCGATGACCTGGCAGTAGCGTACATGACGGTTTTGCCTTGCGATGTTAATGCGATGTTAAGTGGTGAACCATTGAAGACCGTTTCGTAGTAGTCGCGGAGCATTATCTTAATGTTTTGTGTGGATTCTATAGTCTGGTATATGAAAAAAATGTTCCATTACAGTTAAAGCGGTAGAGACAGAATTGCATTTACGCGGTTCACTACAAGTAAGGATGTAATATGCCAAAATCCAGGAAAAGATTGATAACTTCGATTGTCTTTGATGTCTGTCTGATTAATCTTGCCTTCTCGGCAGCGTATTATTCGTGTAAATCGTTAGGCGTCGATATACTTGCCTCTTTTGTGCCGGAGGGGGAAGTTGAGCGTCTCCCACTACATGAGCATTCCTTTATAATCACCGCAGCGATTATCACCATTGTGCGTTTGGTAGCGTTCTTGATTTTCAGGCTCTACAAGCCGGTCTGGCGATACGCGAGCGTTCGAGAATTCCTATCCCTGATTGGTGCAATTATATGCGGGACCTTTGCGCTGATGCTTGTCCCCTATGTTGCACATCTCCTCCGAATTATCCAATACTCCGGTAACCTTCTCCATTCGTGGGTATTGTTTTCAATGGATGGATTTTATAATATTGTATTCATAGGATTGGCGAAATATTCCCTTCGAATAGTTGAGGAATACCGAAAAAAGCAAGTTGCAACGCCGTGGATTAAGGTTTTAATTGTTGGCACTGGGGAAGCAGGAATTGGAGTATTACGTGAAATTCGCAATCATCCGGAGAAAGGTTATTTGCCCGTCGGATTCATTACAGACAACCGTGAGAAGGTCGGACAGAGCATTCAAGGTCTCGAGGTTCTTGGCACCACCCGCGAGTTGGCTTATATTGTACACCGGCGCCAAGTAGATGAAATCGTTATTGCTATGCCGTCTGCATCGGAAGGAAAGGTTCGCGAAATTGTCCGACAGCACAAATATAAGGGGTGTAAGTTCAAAATTGTTCCGAGCATACACGCAATCCTTGATGGACACGTTAGCATTAGTCAGATTAGAGACGTAAGAGTCGAAGATTTGCTCAACCGCTCGACATCATCAATCGATTTGGCAGAGGTATCAAAATACTTGTCGGGTAGGCGCGTAATGGTGACTGGCGCCGGTGGGTCAATCGGATCCGAGTTGTGCCGACAAGTAGCAAAGTTCGAGCCTGAGTTGCTTATTCTCGTTGGAAGAGGCGAGAACAGCTTATACCACATTGATATTGAATTAAACGAGTCTGACCCAAATGTAAACCGTGCGGTAATCGTCGGAGACATTCGTGACCGATCGAAGATTGATCGAATCATGGAGAAATATAGGCCGCATATCATTTTTCATGCGGCGGCGCATAAACATGTAAAGTTCATGGAAACGCATCCTGATGAAGCCGTCAAGAACAACATATTGGGTACTAAGAGCCTGATTGATGCCGCAATCAAGCATCATGTTCAGGCATTTATTTTGGTATCATCAGACAAAGCGGTCAATCCGACCAGCGTTATGGGGGCATCTAAACGCGTCACTGAGAAGTTGATTCAAAGTAAAGCTAAACGTAACGGTACCGATTTTATCGCGGTTCGCTTTGGGAACGTAATTGACAGCCGCGGAAGTGTTTTACCGAATTTCAAACGCCAGATAGCAAAAGGCGGTCCCGTCACGGTCACACATCGCGAGGTCACGCGATTCTTTATGACGATTCCCGAATCAGTACAGTTGCTTATTCAAGCTGGGGCTATGGGAAATGGGGGAGAGATATTTATTCTGGATATGGGAGAGCCGATCAAAATACTCGATTTGGCACAGGATTTGATTCGACTTTCGGGGCTTGAAGTCGATCAAGATATCAAGATTGAATTCACGGGTTTGGAGCCGGGCGAAAAACTGTACGAAGAGCTTTTAACTCCGAAAGAAGGGGTTACCGCCACCAAACATCAACGAATTTTCGTTGGGCAACTAGAGACAATTGAAGAAACTGAATTACTAGCTCAAATAGGCTCGTTAGAAGGTTTGGCGAATCGGCTCGATACAGAAGGCATCATTGCCAAACTTCAGGAGATTGTCCCAACCTACAAGCCGCAAAGGACATACATCGACCAATTGGGCGATGAAAGATTGAGACAATCCGAGCCGCAAGTGATAAACCTTCCTATTGGGCGGAAACCCTATGAAAAGCCAGCAGTGGGAAGCTCTTGACCTATCATTAGACGGTAGCAGTCTCAATCGCTCCGTTTTTCAGAATGTAGCAAAACGACTTCTGGATCTTCTATTTGCGACATTGGGTTTAATCTGCTTTCTCCCGTTAGTGGTGCTAAGTGCATTATTAGCGCGCATTCAGTCTCCCGGGCCAATCATCTATAGAGCAAAACGGGTTGGCCGTGGCGGGCGGATTTTTGAGATGTACAAATTCCGGACTATGGTCGCAAATGCCGAGTCACTTGGTACAGGATTGACGATCTACGGTGATTCGCGGATCACTAAACTGGGTCGGTTCTTACGGTGGACGAAATGGGATGAGATTCCGCAGTTCCTCAATGTCATCAAAGGTGACATGAGTATTATTGGCCCCCGCCCTGAAGCGCCGGCGTACGTGGAATATTATACTGAGGTTCAAAAGCAAGTCCTCCAAGTTCGACCTGGAATTACCGGTCCGGCGCAAATTGCGAATCGTGATGAAGAGAAGAAGCTGGAAGGTCAGTCTCATCCTGAACAGTATTACATCACCCAATTGATGCCAAAAAAGCTTGAAATCGATCTTGACTATATTGGAAATCAGAGCGTAGCCGCCGATTTACTGTGGCTGCTCAAGACACCTTTTGTGATTGTCTTTTCTCACAGGTGTTGATAGCGCGGTAGTAAGGAAAACATACTCACATGACGCGGAAGACAATCATAAAACTTCTCGTCTCCCTCGCAGCCTTAGTGATTCTTGTGCTTCTTGTAAGGACATTTGTGGGTGACGGGTCAATTGGAGGAAGAATCGCGGTAGTCGATATCATTGGGACGATAACAAAGTCGGACAAGGTCATTGAATTGATTCATCAATACCGCGACAATGGAAGTGTTAAAGCGATAGTAGTGCGAATAGACTCACCGGGCGGTAGTGTTGCACCAGTTCAGGAAATCTATAGTGAATTAAAAAAATTAGACAAACCGGTTGTTGCGTCACTTGGAGGAACAGCTGCGTCCGGAGGATACTACATTGCTAGCGCAGCCGATGAAATCTTTGCTAATCCGGGAACGCTGACAGGAAGCATAGGGGTCATTATGCAGTTCGTAAAAATGAAGGCGCTTTTCGACAAAGTAGGGGTAAATCAACAGACTGTAAAAAGTGGCGAATTCAAGGACACGGGATCACCCGTCCGCGATCTAACGCCAGAAGAGAAGGAACTATTGCAGGCGACAATTGACGATGTACACAGTCAGTTCATAGACGCAATATTTGACACGCGAAAGGATCGACTGACTCGCAGCGAGGTGCAGGCATTAGCGGATGGGCGTATCTTTTCGGGGAATCAAGCATTAGAATATAAACTCGTTGACAGATTGGGAAACCTTCCTGACGCTGTGGCACATGCCGCCGAACTCGCCGGAATTGAAGGAAAACCACGGATAACGCGCGTTAAACACGAGCCTTCTTTGCTTGAACGGATAATCGGGATTTCCGGAACACATGCGTTAGAGGATTTTTTTGATGGCACGGGTGTTTTATTTCGGTACGAGTTAAGTTTTGCAGAATAGAGTCACACGAGTAGAAAAACCTCAGTTTTGTTGATTGAGGATTTATACGGGAGCAATCGAGTGGTCAAGTTTCGACCCAATCTTGGAGAGTATGAAGGGTGATTATCAGGGGAACCATGATTGGGAACGTATTGCGCGAAGAATCATTCATCCCCAAGCGATTGTTCTTGTAATTGGTTCGGTGGACACCGGCAAATCTACGTTTTGCCGATTCCTAGTTGAACAGGGCCTGGCTCGTGGCTTGACAGTAGGACTGGTTGATGCGGACTTAGGCCAGTCACAAATCGGCCCGCCGGCGACAATTGGCCTCAAGGTTTTGTCCCAAAACCCTGATTGGAATGAAATCGAAGCCGACGATTTATACTTCGTCGGCTGGATTTCTCCCGAAGGACATTCACTGCGGTGTGTCACGGGAGTCCGCCTAATGGTGGATACTGCCGTTCGAGCCGGTGTGGATTTTGTTGTGGTCGACACATCTGGCTATGTCAAGGGTAGGGGCGCCGTCACGCTTAAACAGCACAAAATCGAGATAATTCAGCCTCGCCATCTGGTTTGTATCCAGCGTTCGGGCGAGTTGGATGAAATCGTTGCAGGATTTGATGACATCCACCCCGTGAAGGTTCATCGGCTTGCCCCCCATCGCGCGTCCACTTCCAAAACCAGCGATTTCCGACGAAAATATCGTGAATCCCGCGTCAATCGTTATTTTTCCGAAACAGTGGAAGCATGTCTACCGTTTGAGAGATTTCGTGGACAGAGGACTCCTTATTTCGTTGGTAGAAGTGCAAATGCAAGAGAGTTGGAGATTCTTTCTGACCTGGCCGAAACCCGAGTCCTTTATGCAGAATGGGGTCATCGAACTCTGGCACTTGTAACTCAGGAAGTTTTACCAGATTGTGTTCAGTCGCAATTGAAGCATCGGTTGAGCTTATCCAATTTGGTCGCGAGACCCCAGAGATATTTTGAGCGCCGATTTGTCGGTTTAATTGATGCGAGGGGTAAGACGGTTTCAGTTGCAATCATCAAAGCAGTTGACTTTGAAGCAAATTGTCTTACGCTGCTTTGCAAACCGGATACAGCAGAGAACACGAAGATTGTGCAATTTGGACGCTATAAGGATGAACAAGTCGGGTAGAGAGGAGGACGGTTACTATTACGGCCATAAATTAAAGTATTGGACCTGTCATGTGGGATGAGACGTATTTGCTCTCTGAGTTGCCATCAGAAGACGAGACGAAGGAAGAAGCAGACTTTATCGTTGATGTGTTAAATCTTCAACCCGGGTCGACTGTCTTGGATCTATGCTGCGGACAGGGCAGACATGGGCGGAAATTGGCGAATTTTGGCGTCGATGTCATTGGTCTTGATAACTCTCGGTTTCTGCTCAACGAGGCGCAGAATAATACCGACGCAGATGGAGGTCGACTTCGACTCATTGAAGCGGATATGCGACATATTCCTCTGAAGTCGTCGTGTAATGCAGTCATAAGCCTATTCACAAGCTTCGGATTTTTTGAAGAAAAGGACAACACAAACGTCATTTCAGAAATCGCGTCGGTATTGAAGCCAGATGGTCGGTTGCTAATTGACCACTGGAATCCATACGCGGTTGCCCAGCTTGACCATACGCGAAATTGGTGGTGGGTTTCAGAATCGACCCTCGCCTTGGCGGAGGTGGAATATCAGCCTCAATCGGGGCGGTTGTACGACTATCGCACGATCATAGAATTGCCCACAAAATCAATCCGCAAAATGGTCAACACTGTACGATTTTACTTCCCGACGGAAATGGAGAGGTTGTTAAAGGCCGTTGGTTTGGGCATTCGGGCCACTTATGGCGATTTTGATGGCAGCGACTTCAATACCGGGTCGCGGCGCATGATCACAGTTGCGGAGAAGTCGACGTGATACCGATCTTTGGGAGGTTTGTACGGTATCTGGCGCCATATTCTGTACAAATCTTATTTGCGGTACTTTGCGCGATTGTAATTTCGATTTGCGAATACGGTTACTTTCACATTCTGGCGGAGACTACAGACCTCCTAGTATTGATTACAACAGAGGGGTTTGACGCGGAGCCTATCGTCGTTCGTTACTTTTACGTGGAAGGATTTTTTGACGGAATCCCCGAAATTGTATTGGTAGATTCTGGTGACGCACTGCAGCTTGTGGGTCTGGTTATCACAAGTATTTTGATATTGGTGGTCGTGAAAGGGGTATTCACGTTTTGCAATGACTACCTTATGTCGCGAGTCGGACATAGATTGTTTGTCCGAGTTCGCAACGAAATGTATGCAAAGATACTTTCTGCTCCATTAGGCGTGCTTAGGGAGCATCGGACTGGCGATTTGATGTCGCGAGTCACTGACGATGTTCGAACATGGCTCAATAGTGTTGGAACAACTGCACCAACCATCCGTGCAATTGTCACTGTTCCTGTCTTTGTCTGTTTGCTGTTCGTTCGGAATTTTGAATTAACTGTCTTCGCGGTATTGGTGTTGCCACTATTGGCATACATCATTTCACGTGTAGGGAAGCGGGTGCGCCATGCGAGCATCGGAATTCAGCAGAGCACTGCAGACATTGTTTCACAACTAAAAGAGACTATCACTGGCATCAAAATCATAAAAAGTTTTACTGCTGAAGTGTTGGAACAGCAACGCTTTGAGACTGTCGGCAATCGTCAATACCGCGTAGCAATGCAACGCGTTCGTCTTGTAGCAGCGCTACCACCGTCAATTGAGTTAATCAGTGCCGTTGGCTTTGGGGCAGTTTTTGGGTTTGGCTGTTGGCAAGTCATCCAAGGAACGCTATCTCCCGGATGGTTCATCGGCTACATCGGCATGATTGGTTTTATGTTCAAACCGATAAAAACCATCGGGCAGTTCAACAACGTACTTCAGCAATGCCTCGCGTCAGCAGAGAGAATATTTTACATACTGGATTTTCAGGATGAGGAACCGAAGAAATCAGAGAAAACGCATCTTCCCGACGTAGTGGGTGATGTCAGGTTTTGCAATGTGTCCTTCGGTTATGATCAGCGGGTCGTCTTAAAAGACATTAATATACATGCCAAGCCGGGGGAAGTTGTTGCTTTGGTAGGGGCAAGTGGAAGTGGAAAAACCACGTTGCTTAATCTGTTGCCGCGGTTTTACGAGGTTGGTGCAGGAGAGATTCTGATTGATGATCACTCCATTTCTGAAGTGACGGCACGATCCCTGAGGCACCAAATTGCGATTGTGCCGCAGGATACAATCTTATTTGATGGGACGGTCGGAGATAATATAAGCTACGGTTGTCCTGATGCGACTCGCGAGGAGGTGGTTGAGGCAGCGCAGCAGGCAAATGCACACGAGTTTATCATGCAGATGCCCAATGGTTATGACACATCAATAGGTGAATCCGGATTGAAATTGTCCGGCGGGCAACAACAGCGTATTTCAATCGCACGGGCCATTCTGAAGAATCCCCGTATTCTCATTCTTGATGAAGCCACGTCTGCGTTAGACAGTACTTCGGAAGCGCTTGTTCAAGACTCTCTCGCAAAACTGATGAAAGGGAGAACGAGTTTTGTCATTGCTCATCGGCTATCAACGGTTTCGCATGCGGACAAAATTGTCGTACTGGACCACGGCAAAGTAGTAGAAATCGGACCGCATGATGAATTGTTGAAACGGAAAGGTTTGTACCAGAGTTTATGCAAAATGCAACTCCGTTAACAATTGCGGGTCTTGAAGGCCAATAAAATTGGGCTAAATTGCAAGGAATACGTAAACTTAACATTGGGTAATCCCGTCTCATTTGGAACAAATCAATAGATAAAACCAATGCGCGAGTATTTCGAGTGTCTAAACTTCATTGATGAAGTCAATTACGCCCCTGTTTTATGATGGCATCTTTGAGATCAGAGCGCTTGTACACAGCTTCTGAAAAGTCTACTTCATACAGGTAAGCGCTTGTAAACTTGGCTCCGTTAAAGATAACGCCTTGCGGCTTGGTTTCGCCAAATATGGTTCCCTCAAGATTTGCATTCTCAAAGCTTGTAAGCCTTCCAAACTGATCCGGCACAATCCAGCGAGGGCAACCAATGGTTGCGCGACGTAGATCTGCATTACGAAAATTCGTGCCCGCGAGGATACTGCCGCCGAGAAATGCTCCTTGAAGATTTGTTCCTTCAATGTCTGTGTTCACAAGATTGGACCCAACCAGATAGGCACCCTGTAATACGGCGTCTGACAAATCAGCGTCGGAAAGGTCTGTTTCATTAAGGTTAGCGTCGGTTAAATTGGTGTTTTTCAGTCTCGCGCCATTTAAATTTGCACGTGAAAAATCAATGCCGACCAATTGTTCACCAGACAAATCAATATTTGCGAGATTTTCACCCGCAAGAGATTTGCCATCTCGTATACGCTTCACTACATCAGATTTGCTAATTCGATTCATATTTTACCCCGAGTCTTGGCTGAGAGGAATTTAATTTGTGGGGGAATAAAGAGTATCTGGCTTTCGAAATTTCCGATTTTCATGAGGAAAATTGTCTTTCACACATAGATGAAGATAGGTATCAATCATTAGACAGATGAATGTGTCTGAGTTTGGTGCGGTTACGAGTAGAATGTCATTAATCTCGTTACATGTGATAGACCCACGATATAGTATAGCACAAGATTGAGGGCATTACCAAAGTCAGGAACTAAATAGATGGCACAACGCCCCATTTTTTCGCCGGATCCTAGCAAGTGTCCGTATGTTCGAGTCGTGAATGTCGACTTCCAATGGCATCCCGGGTTTGCGAAATCACAGCTTCAAAAATCTATCGAGTCATTGCACGATGCCGCTGAAAAACTAGGAATCGCCCCCATTCTGGAAATATCGGGAAAATCGACATCGCGACTTGGGGTTTCATTGAGCGCATTTAATTTAAAATTGATAACACCAAACGGTTCCTCAATAAGCGTGGAATGTGCTTACCAAGGAAGTAAGGTGTTTCGAAATGGCGGTCCGTTTAGCGATCTGTACTTCGTCGAATCAAGCCGAGCAGCAAAAAAGGATCTGAGGTTGACAACTTCGGGTACGTTAATAAGATTCGACTACTTCGGGAAAGTCTTTCCAGCTGAACCCAAGACAGCTTTCTACGATTGGTTATATGTAAAAGCGCTGTGGCAAAATGACCCTGATCTGGCAAGAGAACTCGCAAGGTTTGGGGGTTTCTCTGACATAGTCTTTAATCCCAAACGGTCCTTCAACTGTCAAGCGCGTGCTGCCGCACTTTTTGTGGCCTTGTCTCAGAATCAGTTGCTCAATCAGGAAATTTTGGAGGATAAGGACCACTACTTGGAACTGGTGGACGACACTGGGTTTTTTCCCATTAGGTAGATTCCAAATTTGTCTATGATACTGCCGCAAGTTTGAGTGGAAACAGGAGTTTTCTTTAGGAGGATTAGAATCAGGAATATGTATGTTAGAGACCAACACGGGAGAAGTTCGAAACGTGTCGCTCAAATAAAAGAGATTTGTAAGGAGCGCGACATTACAACACTTGTGCACTTTACCCGTGTCGATAACTTAAGCAGCATTCTACGGGACGGTTTGTTGAGTCGTGAAACACTAGAAGAACGCCGTCAAACGTTCGATTTCAATGATTCAGAGCGATTTGATCGTCAAAAAGACGCAATTTGTCTGAGCATAAGTTTTCCAAACTCAGAAATGTTTTATGTCACAAGGGAAAACAAACAGCAGGCTGAGGATGTGAGTCATTCGAAATGGGTCGTTTTGCTACTTGATGTAAAAGTCTTGTGGGAATTGGATTGCGGGTTCTGTCAGGAAAACGCTGCGGCTAAATGTATGCACGAGACTCCTTGGAAGGAGAAGACAAAACCCGAATCGTTACAGAATATGTTCGTGGAAGTTGTAACAGACACCAAGGAAAAGGATTACCGGCGTGAAGATTTGCAAATACCTGATAACTATCCAACGCATCCTCAAGCGGAAGTGCTCGCGAAAGGACATATCCCGGCAAATTATATCAAGGAGATTTGTTTTCAAGATTCACGCGCTATGGAACGCTGGAAGTCCAGTATCACGGAGTCTGTTTCTCCCAAGTTGATCGCAGACAAGAAATACTTTATACCCAGAAGCAACAATACGTGCCCGCAAAATTACCAATACAATGGGGGTTACGAGGAAGCAGAAACTGTGGATAAGTCAAAAGCAGAAGAAGAGGTGGTTGAGACAAGAATTGGCGATGATTCGTTTGACCATGAACCAGATTATACGATGACTGAGAAGGAAGGTGGCAGATCCCAACACGGGAGATGCTCCAAACGTGTTGCCGAGATAAAACGGATTTGCGAGGAGCATGACATTGGAACACTTTTGCATTTTACCCGTGTCGATAACCTAAGTAGCATTCTACAGGACGGATTGTTGAGTCGTGGAACTTTGGAAGAACGCGGCCAAACGTTCTATTTCAATGATCCAGAGCGGCATGATGGACACAAAGACGCAATTTGTCTAAGCATAAGCTTTCCAAACTCTGAAATGTTTCGTTCCAAAAGGGAATTCAAATCAAAGGCTGAGGGAGTGAGTCATTCCAAATGGGTCGTTTTGCTTCTTGAAGTGCGTGTCTTGTGGGAATTTGATAGCGGATTTTGTCAGGTAAACGCTGCTGCAGATCGTATGCAGAAGATTTCTTGGAAAAGGAAGAGCGAACCTGAAAAATTACATCGTATGTTTAAGGAAGTTGTAGAAGATGCTACAAAGTCGTATGACCGGTGTCAATTACAATTGCCCAGGGACTATCCAACGCATCCGCAAGCGGAAGTGCTCGTGAAAGGGCAAATCCCGGCAAAATATATCAAGGAGATTTGTTTTCACGATCAAAAGGCTTTGGATCAGTGGAAGACCGGTAATACGGAATATTGTCCTTCCATATTGTCCGCTGGCAGCCAGTATTTTGTACCCAGAAGCGATTATACTATCTTGAATCAAGTTAAATCAGCGAAAGAAGATGTAGATGAGAATAGTATTGACAATGATACGTGTGACCATGAGCCAGATTATGTGAAGAAAGACATCCCATTCCTGTCATTGCCCACGGATGGATCAACTGATGATGATTTATATGGTAACACAGATAAAGATGACCACAATGAAGACGAAATCATCTCCTCGATTCGGAAGCCTCCCGACGTGACGGACAGCACGAGGGATGAAGCTTTTTCTTACCTGCAAGAAATTGCTCGCACTCCCTTACTTAAACCCAAAGAAGAAGTTGATCTTTTCAGAAGGTTTGAAGATGGGAAAGCAGGTGTAGCTGAGCTATTGGATCAACTTCCGGAATCTATTCTGGCGGAAGTGCGTCCGAAGGCAATCAAGCGCCGCGGTGCAAGACAACAATCAGAAACTGAATTGTGGTGGAGCCCGATGAATCTCGGTAGTGTCTTGGACCAGGTTCGTAATATTATTGAGGCCACCCGCGTCACCGGAGTACAGGAAACTCAGTCAGCGGAGGCATATCTTGAGGAGCGAGAACGGCTTGCTACATTGTGGGGCAAATTACAAACCGCTGCCCAGAAAATCCACGATGCAAAGTTGAAGATAGTGGAAGCAAATTTGTTGCTTGTAGCGAGCATTGCCAAACAGCACAATTTCAACAGATCATCTCTCTCGTTTCTCGACCTGATGCAAGAGGGAAGTATCGGTCTAATGAAGGCTGTCGAGAAGTTCGACCTCAAGAGGGGATACCGATTCAGTACATATGCTACATGGTGGGTGATGCAAGCGATAAAGCGCGCTTTAGACCAGCAAAGTCAAACCATTCGCATTCCATGTTACGTCGGCGAAACTCGGAGGTCAATCAAACAAGCGCAATCCACCTTGGCAAAAGATCTTGAGCGCGAGCCAGATATTAGGGAGGTTGCTAAAATCGTCGACATGCCTGAGAGCCGCGTGATTGAAATTCTGCAAAGCACAAAAGGTACGATTTCGCTGGATTCGCCACTCAGCGAAGCGTCGCCCGATGCGACCGTTTCAGACTTGTTGGCAGATGATTCGCAGATAACACCGGAAGACGAACTACTCTGTGTCTCGGAGAAGGAATCCCTTGAAAGGGTGCTCAATACATTGGCACCGCGCGAAACCCTTGTAATAAAACTCCGCTATGGATTGACGGATGGTACAGAGTATACTCTTGCTGAAATTGGCCGACAACTTGGCATCAGCCGCGAGAGGGTGCGTCAGATTGAAGATGAAGCGCTTCGAAAGTTACGGCATCACACACGTGTGCAATATCTCCAAGAGTTGCTATGAGTTGCGAACCCGCCACAGCCCTTTAGGGCTAGTTAGTAATGTCTCTCCCTCGAATCCAATCATTGTATGTAAAATCCTTTGGCAATTCCCTCTATCGGATTTTAGATTGCACCACCGTTGATAATCGGGCACAGATCGCAAAGTCGGCTGCTGCAAAAGTTATTGTGAAGATAGATTGTGCCTTGTTGAGTCTTCGCAGCCGGTGAGACTATACTAAAAGGCTGCGTTTCAGAAAAAACTTGGGATTGAATCTTTCTGGTGATTCGGTTGTCTTGTAATTTCGGACAGCTGCTATACAGTCGTTCCACAGCGTCGTGCAAAACGACACTTTGAGATTCCTCGGCCCATACAATTGCAATTGGCAGAAGTATGTTGACAATTATGTCCAATGCGCGATCTGCTCCAATTAAAGTGGATCCAATTTGAGGCAACCCTTTTCCAAAATTAGAATGATCAATCCAGTAGCCCGTAGGTGCAGGTGTCAATTTCTCCACTAACTCCCGCCGGATTGCTCCCAATCTCTTTTTCCCTGCCTCCGCAGAGAGTTGAATAGTGGGAAGGAAGATCATCATCAGGCTTTCTTGGCAGTTGCCAATGAGTCGGCTGATAGCGGCAATTCGTCGAGTGGGATAGTTTCCCGGACGGGTTTTTGAGAATTGCCACTGCTCGGCAACCATTCGAGTTGGGGGCTTGGCTTGCTCAGATGCCTGCCAGATCGATTCTATCCGCTTTATGAATGACTTGTCAGTTTCGTCCAGATCAACAGAACGTTGAGATTGCGAGGGTAATAGACCTGCCGTACCGAACAGTATTCCCTGTATCTCTTCGTCTTCCTTACCGGCAAGAGATGCAAAGGGAACTCGCCGAGCTAACTCCCGAAAGGGTTCACGATTCTTGGCGTAGCCTAGCGCTTCCATGATACCCTCATACAGCAGTTGTTCAAAGTCCATCCGAATGCGGAGATTCTTCATTGCGTCCGCTTTTTCCATCAATCGTTCTCGACCTAAGTCTTCAAGGACCGATTTGAGCTTTCCAATATTAAGAGATTTGCCTGTAACTCGACAGAAGTCACCGGTCGCAACTCTTGCCGCTTCTGATTCGTCAAATAGGTCTCCGATAGGGGTGTTGAGTCGATTCAAGAGTTCAAGCGTTGGTATTCTCTGCCCATCCTGAAGACGCGTGCGCAAGTTTATATCATCGTTCAGGTATACGACGTGCAAAACAACACGATTGTATTTCGGATTTAGGTGATGCTCGTGAGCGTACCAATCTGACGAATTGATATGGATCTCAACATCACCGATCGTAAGTTTCCCTTCAATGATGATTTCCGCCCGGACAAAATCTGGTCCTTCATCACTATTCCAGATGCCAGCCTTTAGAATACTTACCGACCGACCATCCGTAGTCTGCAGGTCAATGTTAAAAAAACTTTGATCGTTCCAGATATTCTGAAAGAATTCTTCGCTGATTTTCTTAGATTCGGCCATGAAATTGTCTGGAAGAATAACTCAATGATTGGTCGCGAGAATTCCAATCTCCCTAGATGTTGAGCATCATGTGAGCAATTCAGGCGCCGCAAAAAATAAAATCCTGCTCATAGATGAGTAAATGTTGAAAATCGAATCAACGGAATCTAGGAGGAGACCTCATCCAAGAACCAACAGTCTTGCGGTCCCGGCTTGAATTAACAAAATCTGCACATCAATATGATTTATCGATTGCCAACGCGCGTGGCCTATTAGATTAGTTACCGAATGCTAGAATCTATGAGACGATACTATATCAGAGATACAGTCGGTGTATCAAGCCCAATCCCTAAGGGAAACGTCGGGTATTAGCCTTGACATCAATTCCTGTATGGTATATTCTCTCCGAGTCTATAGATAAAACGTAAATTCTTGGCAAATCACACCACAGCTAGCAAAGAAATCAAGAGAAGTTCGTCAAAGACGGTCACATTGGTGGGTAAATCAAAAAAGCATCAAAATGAAAAATTGCGTGTCGCCGTAATCGGTTGCGGTGCCATCGGGTCGTTGCACGCGCGGGCGGTCACTCAATCCCGACATGCCCAGATGATGGCAGCCTGCGACGTTGAACCGAAACGCGCAGAAGCCGTTGCTGAATCAACAGGCGCGAACGTGTACGGAAATTTTGAAGATCTATTGTTAGCCGAGCGGTTGGACGTCGTCACAGTCGCAACCCCGGAGCACCTACACTTGGCTCCCGTAGTCAAATCAATGGAAGCTGGTTGTCACGTATTCTGTGAAAAGCCGATGGCGTCCACGTTGAAAGATGCAAAACGAATGGCCGATGTGGCGGCACAACTTGGTCGACATCTCGCAATCGACTACAACCGTCGATTCGGATTTGGTTATTTGAAAGCAAAAGATCTCTGTACTAGCGGTGCAGTTGGCGAAATCCGATATGTAATGATTCGTGTAACCGAACCGCTTACCGGTTCGAAGGATAACCTTAAAGAGTATTCAATAATAAAAAACGTGTTAGTCCATCATATTGATTTGATGCGCTTTTTCTGCGGCGAGATCTGTTCGATACACGCCTCTTTTCGCCCGCGAACATGTTCTAACCTTGGACATGACGTTGCTATTTCACTTCAATTTGAAGGGGACGCACTAGGAACGCTTATCGGAGGGTGGCAGAACGTGCCGCGTTGGACGCGGACGTCCGAGTGGACCGAGATTGGCGGCACAAACGGAACAGTAGTGATTGAAGATGTGATGCAGACCGTCAAATACTGGTCGGTTGACCCCGATCAGGTTGAGTGTTTTCGTCCCAATTACTTCAGAGGCCAATCCGCCTTTTATGATTCTTTGACAGATCATATCCACTGCTTTCTGAGTCGATTGGCGAACGGAAAATCGCCCGCGGTTACAGGGCAGGATGGCTTGCGCGGTCTAGAGATTGTGGATGCAGCAGTACAATCCAATAGAACTGGGCAAGTCGTACATGTGTAACCTCGCACTGACAAGCTTGGACACTCAATTTGGTTCCGGTTTCTATATTATGTGAACAGCGCCAGGCGAAACGGTTCAATCATTTCTGTTGATGTCCCTCCACAACAGGTAGATGTGATTCGCACTAGACGTACAAAGATTAAAAGGAAATCGGAGGCTCTTCCAATGTTCAATTTTGGAACTCACGCATTATCCGCGGAAGATTTTTTTGCCGTATGAGGTCTGTCAAACACGGCACTGATCTTTCAGAGTTTCACGAATTTTCCTGCCATAACAATCCCTGTCATACTGTTAACGATAACAGCAGCCATCAATAATTCCTAGGAGACCTATCCGAAATAGAATCAAATCCGAAGGCTGCCTTTAGTTTCTATTCTTGGCGCTTCTTGGAAGGACATTATCGCTTTTAGAGGTAGCAATGACACAACCGGGAATTGAAGAATCGCATCCTGTACACAAAGTGAAGATGCAATGCGATGTCAGGGTACCTATGAGAGATGGAATAACCCTATCCACGGATCTATTCATGCCTGATGTAGATTATCCCGTCCCCGTCATTTTGGTCAGAACCCCTTACGGTAACAACAGTGAGAGCGAGGTTGCGCAGGCATTCTATTTCGCTTCTTGTGGTTACACGGTAGCTGTCCAAGATGTGCGCGGACGGCACGATTCTGGTGGCGAATGGTATCCCTTCAAGCATGAGGCAAATGATGGATTTGATACGCACGAGTGGCTTGGAGTTCAACCTTGGTGTGATGGAAATATAGGGATGGTAGGCGATTCCTATGTGGCTTTGGTGCAACTTCAGGCTGCGCCGATGCGGAGCAAATATTTAAAAGCGATAATTCCACGCGTCGGCTATTCGCATGCGTATCACAACTGGGCATACACCGGCGGTGCGTTCCAGCTTGGATTCAACCTACGCTGGGCTGCCGTGAAGATGCACACTCGCACGAATCAAGTACAGTATCTGTGGTTTCCCGAAGGTAATCACCTTTCAGACCTTCATTGGCATCTCCCATTGAGAACCATGGATGAAGCGGCTGGCCGCACTAACAGAATTTGGAAGGACTGGATTGACCATCCGAGTTTTGACAAGTATTGGAAAGAAATGCAATCGGTCGAAGATCGCTACGAAGACATAGAGGTTCCCATATATGGAATGGGCGGATGGTTTGATGTGTTCTTACAAGGTACACTCAACAACTTTATGGGGGTTAAACGAGACGGACGTGAACCCGGAAAGAGTCGACAAAAGGTCATCATTGGGCCGTGGATACACAACCTCGGCGGTCACGGCACTGAAACCAAAGTAGGCGATATGGATTTCGGGCATGCAGTCTTAATTAACTTGCGACAAGAGTGCCTGCGTTGGTTTGACTATTGGCTAAAAGGAATCGATACCGGAATCACTGACGAACCGCCGGTCAAGGTGTTCGTTATGGGTGCCAATGAGTGGCGCACTGCTTCAAACTGGCCAATACCGGGCACAGAGTATGTTCCTTACTATCTCCACAGTGAAGGAAACGCCAATTCGCTATTTGGTGATGGTACTCTAAATCCACACAAACCAAAAGTTGAGAAGCCGGACAGCTTCGTCTATAATCCTAGCAACCCTGTCATGACACTTGGTGGGAGCACCTGCTGTGCTGAAGATGTGACACCGATCCCGATGGGTCCGCGAAATCAACAGTCTGTGGAGTGGAGACCGGATGTGCTTGTATATGATTCACCGGTCCTCCAATCAGATGTTGAAGTGACTGGTCCCGTGTCAATGGTATTATTTGCGGCTTCCGATGCGAAGGATACCGACTTTACCGCGAAGCTTGTGGATGTCTTCCCTGACGGGCGCGCCATAAACGTGGCACAGGGAATCATTCGCGCGAGGTACCGCGATTCTTGGGAGGAACCGACATTACTCGTGCCCGGGAAGATCTACAAATATACCATTGATTTGTGGTCCACATGCAATCGATTCTTGAAGAATCATCGAATTCGTGTTGAAGTGTCGAGCAGCAACTTTCCTCAATTTGATCGCAACCCGAACACCGGACGGCCTTTTGGGTTGGACACGGACCTTCAAATAGCAAATCAGACAGTTTACCATGATGTGGAACATTCATCACACATACTACTACCGATTATTCCCATATCCTAAATTGCAATCCATGATCATTATTTCAGCAATCGACCCTCGATTTCGGCGCTGCCTTGTAGCCGGAAAATGCCTGCAAGATGGGTGGTCCGAGTCATGATACGTGGTAGTGGTGGAATCAAGGCCGGCGACCGAGAAGGCATGCTGTTACGCCCACCATTTTTTCTTGACATTCGGAGAAAACGTATGGATATTGTGTAATAAGTGAAAGAGGCAAATTGCGGTTCTGTTCACTTGAAGTTTCGCGAGATAAATGAAGTTGAGCGGTGGTTGATTCCTACTATGTCAAGCGAGTGTGGCTATTGTAAATGCCCCGATTAAGTATCGGGCTATTACGAATTTTGGTTTTAGGAAGGCATTTTTATGTCGATTAAAGAGAGCCGGTTGGTCAATAAAATGTGGAAGGCGCAACACCTGATTTTATACAAACTTGGGTTACGGGATTATCGGAGAGCGCACAGACCCATCATCAAGAACTGCCTACTTGAGGTGTTCAAAACAACTCCGCACCCAACTGTCATCGAAACAGGTTGTATTCGGGATGCCAATGAAGGAACAGAAAGTACCTTGACAATTGCGTCCACGCTGAACGAACGTGGAGCATTCTATACATTTGAGATTTGCAAAGAACACATCCACATTTGCCGGACAGTGTGCCGTGACTATAACGAACACATTAACTATGTTGAAGGCGACAGCATTGAAAACCTAAGAAATATGATTGACACTAATGTCTTGGATTCGATTCATCTCGCCTTATTTGATTCCGTGAATGACGGAGATCACATTTGGAAAGAGTTTAAGAATTGTGAGGCGGCATTTAGATCGAACTCAATCGTCATTATCGATGATGTCTTGTGGGGGGACAAGGGTAGGGTCATAAAGCCATATCTGGAGGCATCGCCGGAGTGGCGGACAAGAATCTATAATGTGGAATACGGTATGCTCGTTGCCCAAAAGATTGGGGGTTGATACTACAAGGAAGAAGTGCGCATGTGTGCTTCTACCTTGATGTTCGACCAGATTTGTCTCTTGGAAAATCCGTGACCAAGTCGTTAATGAATATCCAACACATTAGGTGCCTATGGGGCGAGTTCCTGCTCTGGGGTAAGATTCCTCTCTACAACATCGGTACCACTGGCCTCAATTTCGACAATTCGTGCCCGATGTTCTTCGACAGTACGTCCTCCACCTATTCGTAGCTTTCTTGTTTTTTTCTTGTCACCGCGCAAAACGGCTAAGCGGAGTTTGTCGATTTCGACAGGAACTAAGTTGAATTCATACCGACCACGGTTTGGCTTGCTGGGTGTCGGAGAATAGATATATCCTTTTCTTACTACCACAAGGTTGGTCCATCGATCTTCGGTCCAACATTGAAGGAGTGCTTCTCGCAATCCGTACTGTACACGCTTTTTTTAATAGTACGCATGGACGACATCTCTGTCAATTCTCATGCAGCTAGGGAACACAACTTCAATCCACGCTGATTCGTCTTTATTGATTTCCCATTCCCAACGCCAAAAGGGCCTTCCTCGATAATCATACCATCAATAATAGTAGGATCCGTATCCCGGACGGTAATATGCCGCCAGTCAAAATTTGGATTCCCAACCTTCCCCATTGTCCCAGACGTTCGAGTCAGTTATTCCATTATTGACTGTTTCAGGTGGGTGGTCTCGGTTTGACTTTGGACATTTAATCATCGCGCCACTGCTTGCAAGAGCGTAATCAACCAGTCGACCGTTCGCATTGCGTCGGTCTTGCACGTGATTGCCAAGAATTCCTTCCGCACCGAAGTGCCGCCGCCGGCTCTAAACTGTGCGCATCCGGACATGCCCGCACACAAAAATAGGGGGAGGTATATGTTCGCGATTGTACATTGTAAGGACGCCTTGAGATTTACTATGCTTCAAGGGTTAGCAATATTCGAAAACCGAATTCATTATCCGCCGCTGTAGAGCAGAGTCAATTTGACTTGGGTACAGCAAACACTTCAACATCTTGGATGAATCCCATAGGGTCAGTAATTCTAACGGCGTCCCCTCTCGCCCTAATGTCAATGGCGGTAACCCCTTCAATCTTCCCTTTGACGTGCTTGACAATTTTCCACGTGTTCTCTCCCACTCTGACATAAATGTGCGTATTCCGCATCGGAAATAGCGTGTGAATGAATAACTGACGGATAATCCGCTGTTCCGCCAACTTGACAGCATACGATGTCAATACACGAGAAGACGTCGGAGCAAGAAAGAACTCCGCTTCAACTCGTTCGAGTGCACCCGGACCTTCTAGTATTTTGGCACAACCACAAATCGCACAAAAACTGATAAACAAAATCAGTGTGAGACCGTCTTCGATTTCGAAGTTGCATGGCTATTTTTTCCAATTGCACGATTTGGATTGAACGAAGTAACGTTCAACTCCGCACTAACGACTCTGACCTAATTTACCTAATCTTGTTCATTCGATTCGACCCAAAAGTGTGCACCGCCACCGACACAGATTGCCATCTTTTCACGGCACCAAGATGCCTCGGAATCATCGCAGCGCGAGCCTCATTTTGGTAGGATTGGATCTTCAACTTGGTTGACTCAACGCTATTCAATTCATGCCACGTTTATCTTTCACGGCATACTTTTGTAGCTGTTTATTGTCCAAGAGTGTAAATCTACCGTTGTTCTGTTCCGCAAGTTGAACAAGAAGCTCGGCCCCAATGGATTGCCCCAAAACAATTTCAAGTCCCACGACATAAATGCTCGTGTTGTTTACGTTTTTCGCCTTCACTGCCTCAAGGATTTTATCGTTGTCAGTTTCAATGTTCATCTTGCCTTTTCTGTACACATTGAGTTGGCCGAGCTCCTTATGTATATAGAAAGTCCGTTCACCACTCATTACTTTCCACTGGAGATCTTTCGTCTCCATAATGAGTACGGCGTTCGGAGAAATGGAAATTCCATTATTTTGGAACACTCCATTCAGTATTGCTATGCGGTTCTTGTTCAAATGGGTCTGGTATTTTAAATCTAGACTAAATAATCGCCTTTGCCTGTTCGCACCTGCAGTCGGAAGACCATCGGTCACCAAGACAATAACAGACGGATTCTTCTCAAGAGCTTTCTCGATCGCACCTAGCAGGTTCGTCTCTCGATTCCCCAGAATTCGATCGGAGTTGAACCCCTCAAGATATCTCGATGCTTCTGTGATGTTCTCCGCGGTCGCGGGCACGAGTTCTTGCTTTCGAGACTTGGCTTTGGCGGAGAACGTGATGATGTCGAAGTAACTTTCCTCAGTGAGGGTACGTAACGATTCCTTGATGGATTGAATCGCCAACTCGAGCTTTCGCAACCCCGGTATATTCATACTTGCAGAGACGTCAAGACAATAGATGACCCGTTGGGGATTACCCGATACCTTCTCCTTTATAAAATCCACGATGCCCAATGGGTCCATCATTCCAGGGTTGCCGCCTCCGCCTAATAGACCGTCTTCCGAATCGCCATACGAATCGGTGAGGAAACGACCCATTCCGCGTCCTCTTACGCGTACGCGACCCGTAACTACACCCCGACCGTCTGAACGCCCAGGTTGCGACACCAAGCGATTAAGATTCGAAGCTTCTGCGGTCCGAAGATCTGCATCCGTCATCAGATCGGGAATTTTATCACTGGGAGGCGCCTCATGGACTTCCAAATTTTCAACAACAATTCGTTCGCTAAGTCGTGCAACTTCAGTAATTTTATTAGGGGAGGATTCTGCCAGTTTGTTCTTTGCTTCTCGCGCCAGCCGAGTTTCCGGCTTGAAAACTTCTGCCTTTAAGGGCGGTTTCATCTTCAATTTCCGGAGTTGCGGAGCTGGAACATCCTTTACCCAGTCTATCGCTATGCTATCGGTGAATTCTGCCGCTTTATCTTTGTGAAGATAAAGGAAAATGATAGCGATTAACATGTGTATTATGAGCGAGAACAACATGGCAGATCTACGCCGGACTCTATGTTGAATTCTATGCTGCTGTTTGACGGATAACATTCTTGTCATAGTGATTTCCGGTAATCTGTTGAGATACCGCACCGATAGAAGCGTGCGTAAAATTGAGAATGACTATGTGCAATTCGTAACGTATTCAGTCTTAGCGGTACGTGCCGTGGTGCCCGCAATGCAAGAACAACACCAATGCCAGTAACTTCAGATGAATTTCATGATTTTGTGATGTCCGGGCACTCGCGCTAAGCGACGCCCCTACGTCCAATCGCAGCCAATTCAGACTCTCGCTCACGCTTTGCCATGATTGCGACCGCCGGGAGCAAGCCGTAGATCAACCAGAATGGGATTGCAATCGCATCTCCATTAAGCAGGTTATTGACGGCGAAGTGGACAAGCAATGAAAGTTCAGCAGAAAGCAACCCGATGATAAGCGAGCGATAGAAACCATCGTCAATATGCTTTAGCGCGCGAAACCCATAGCGGAAAAATGCAATGACCAGCCACATCCAAGCAACGAATCCAACAATCCCTAGTTCTGCCAGGACTTGCAAGTATTCACTATGTGCACCCAATTGAAACTGTGCAGTATATTCGCCGACCAGAGAAGCATCGGCTTCGTATAGAATAGCAAACGCACCGTACCCATTTCCAATAATTGGACTTTCCAGAAACAATAGTAACGCCTGTCCCCACCGCAGAAGTCGCGCTTGGTTTGAGGCAAATTGAAAGTCAAAGACGGATGAAACCCGCTCTTGCACGATGTTGGAAGCCATCGGAAAGTTAACTATTAACAGGAGTAGGATTGTAACAGCGCCAGCAAACAGCACTTTTTTGTGTTGTTCGCCCGTTTTTATTTGCATCAGTAGGAATCCAACCGCGACGATAAGTGATAGCCACACACCTCTTGAAAAACAAACCAATAGTCCGATCCCGAATATGAATAGCATTATTGTCCAGATCACGCGGTCGTAATTGCTTCGGTCGAAAAGCAATCGACTAAGCACGATTAGAAAGAATACACCGGCGAATGAACCATAGCTGGCGTGGTTTGTAAATGGTGTCCCCAAGTATGCGCTACGCCATTGCCACTGATCAATTTGATAGATCAATACGCAACTCGTCCAAACCACGGCTACCAAAGCCGAGGGGAATGTCGAGATAAACAAGCGATGGAGGCTTTGGCGATTACGAATGAGTTCATACGCCAAAAACCCGGTCATCATGTACACCGACGCTCGAAATGCGCCCTTAAGGGTGACAAAGAGATCAGGTGTGTTGATAGTCGGCACAAATGTCACTGCAATGTACACCGTTAGTGGTAAGGCGATCGGGAACCGCTCTTCCTCCTGCGGTGCGGGGTCTGGACTGATTGCTCGGTTGACAATTTTTTTTAGCCAGAATATGGCTATTAACAACCCCAACAATGGCTCTGTCGGCGTTTGGATTTCCACTTGGGAGGGAAGAAAGTAACGAAATGAAAACGGAAGGCAAATTAACAATACATAAAGCACAAGGTCGGGTGCCAAAAACACCAGCACACTTGATACTGCTAGTGCGCATAATACCGGGATGGGTGTCTCCGAGTAAATGGCCAAAATCATGCCGAACGCGACGCAGCACACACCGATCAAGGCAATCAACGACAGATGTTTTGAAGCTATCCTAACGAGATTCATAACTCTATCTATGTTTTGGGTTCTTAAAAGTCCGACATGAACTCAATTTTGGACGGGAAACCACGCGCTAGAATGAAACAATCATTGATTCATTTCGCCGATTCGGTCTCACCCATTCGGACACGTTCCGGGTGGGGGCGCGTTTGATGTTAGGAAAATCAATGAACACATCTTGAGAGAATCGGTTCATCTTGGGTGATTCAATCGTCCACGGCGGACACGGAATGCCCGGTAAACTTATAAAGAGAATGTTGACGCTATACTCCCGTTGTTAAAATCAACGCGCGTCAACATACCAAAACATGAGCTTTTTGGTGTGCACATTTTAAACCCACAGCTTAACAAGCGCTAGGAATCCCTGGTTCGACGTACAAGGTCTTTTCGCGGGAATAGTGTACATATCCGGGGGCGGAACCTTTCGGCTTAACGACATATCGCGCCCATGTATAATCAACTGGAACATGACTCGCATGTTTTCCCTTGCTGAAGAAAGCGGCAATCTGCGCGGCTTGTAAAAGCGTCGGCATGGGGATGCCAGGTTTGTTCTCAGGGTTTCGGATAAGCACATGTGAACCGCGAATCTGCTTGGTGTGGAGCCACATGTCGCGGCCCGATGCGACACGACGAAGCAAGAGATCGTTCTCCTTGCTATTCCTGCCAACATAAATCTGGAAACCGTCGGGAGACGTGTACTTTTGAAACGTACTGGTTATGGACTGCTGTTTTGACCTCACATTTTTCTTTTCTTTAATCCAGCCCTTTTTGACGAATTCTTCGTGAATCGCGTTAAGTCTATCTCCTGTTTCTGTCTGCTGTACCTTCAACACATAACTCAGCAATTCCTTCTGTTCGGCACGACTCTCTGCAATCAGTTGATTGATGACGGCCCGCCCACGTTTCGCCTTGGTATATTTCCGAAAATACCCTTGAGCGTTCTCGGACGGACTGAGTTTTGGATCGAGTAGTATTTCAACTTTGTCGAATTCAGGTGCATAATAATTCCGTGCTTCAATAGAGGTTGTACCTCGCTGAATTAAGTGTAGATTTCCCGTAAGTAACTCTCCCTTGATACGGTAGTCTTCAGCTTGTTCGGCATTGGCTAAATCTCGATTCAAGCGTGCCATTCGTCGGTTGGTGGCGTCCTGAAGCTTCTCTAATACTTGGCAAAGTGTGCGCCGTTTTTGTTGAACAGCCTCTTTGGTAACGACCATCTCGTAAAAGGAATTCAGCGCCTCACTCATTGAGTTGAACATAAGGTGGTTCATGCCGCGGAATTGGTTGAGAGGAAATGGAGAAACGGCGACGGGGTCATCGCCTTCATTCGGGTTTACCAGCACGATTGGATTGCCATAAGGTGGATTGAAATGCGGTTTAATCTCTCCGTATGATGCCCATAACTTTCCTGCACAATTTGGTTTGTCTGCGCGGAAGAGAAGTTCTTTGGCAAGTGTTGGACTAAATCCGTCAATCCGATCAAACAAACATCGCCAATCTACCTTTGAGCCGTTTTCAGCCAAAGTAAGAAACGTTTGATAGTCCAGATTTAACGGGTCTAGTTTTACCGGCCTCCTGGGCGGAGTATAGGTAACTCCAGGAAGGATTTCGCGGTGACGACTCAGAGTTTCATCGATATGTTTCATGCTTTGCAGGATCTTTCCTGTAGACTCATCGACAAGAATGATATTGCTGTGCTTTCCCATGAACTCTCCAATGAGAACTCGGGATTGGGATTCAACTAGCGCGTCTAATTGCGGTTGAATGGTGATTCTCAACACGCGGTCCCAACCGAGCTGTTCAATTCCAGAGATTACACCGCGGCCAATGTGGGTCATTAAGAAATCCGCAAAATACGACCGCTGTTGTTCCGAGACAGGGGGTTCAATTAGATGAGTCCGTGCATGGCGTGCATGGGCCGACATAATTAGAAATTGAGTTCTACCATCTCTGGTGATCTTGAGCGCAATGGAGGTTGCATCTAGCTGCGCAACATGACGAATGCTACCGTGCAGCAGCTTTTCTTGTAAGTCGTGAACCACATGACGCAGAGCCAAGCTATCAAATGACAATGGATTACCTCATGAAAACGAAAATGAAAAATGAAACATGAAGTGTCAGAATCTCCTAACGTTATAGTATACACTTTCGATGACTATCTGTTCAACGTGATTGGATTAAACTTGACAATCTCGGTCTTTTCGGTTATATAATGATAACAGTTAAAGGGATGTAAGCACTTTACTTCTGCAAATGGATGTCGGACACATCTCGGAGGACGGAGATTGGCGCATGTTTTGGATTGTCCTAGATAGGAACGCACCAATTAATTTGAGATTTGGACGGTTCAACAGGGTCGCACATCGTTTTGACAGCATAGAATTACACTTCTTTGCGAATTCCTCGTTTCAAAGACTCACAAGGAGTCACTTATGTTAACGCAGGAGCAAGTTGATTTCTACTACAGCAATGGCTATATCGGCATTGAAGATGTGCTTACTGCCGATGAGGTCGCCGACCTACGGCGGGTAACCGATGAGTTTGTTGAGAAGTCTCGAACCTTAACCGAACATACCGACGTTTTCGACCTTGAGCCGAGTCATTCTGCGACGGATCCTCGCGTGCGCCGTATCAAAAACCCCTATTTGGAGCATCTCGTTTACGACAGAGCGCTGCGGCATGAGAAAATCCTCGGCGTTGTATCGCAGTTAATAGGAGACGGTCTCCGCACCAACGGTCAGAAACTCAATATGAAGTATGCGGAATACGGAAGTCCGGTAGAGTGGCATCAGGATTGGGCATTCTATCCGCATACTAACGATGATTTGTTGGCGGTGGGTGTATCATTCGATGACATGACGGAGGAGAATGGTGCACTGATGGTCATTCCGGGATCGCATCGAGGACCGACCTACGATCACCATCAGCATGGCGAATTTGTCGGCGCCATCACTGATCCAAACTTTAGTCCGGTGAGTGCAGTGCCTGTAGAGGTCAAAGCCGGTGGGATTTCAATCCATCATGTGCGGACGGTACATGGTTCCGCGTTAAACACCTCTAGCAGACCGCGTCGACTGCTGCTTGCCCAGTATTGTGCTATTGATGCATGGCCTCTTGCAGGAATTCCCGACTGGGATACATTTAACTCGTTTATTCTGCGCGGCGAACCGACGAACCAAGCCCGTGTCGAATCAGCACCGGTTCGAATGCCCCTGCCACACGGCGACCGCAAGGGTTCCATATATGAGGTCCAGAGCTTGCTGGACAATCCCGTCTTTGCAAAGAAAGCTAGCTGACCTGATTTGAATCCACTGTTTAGTGATCGAATCACCAGACAGTACACAAGCATCAGACTTTCCCAAAAAGTCTGACTTGTCGACACTCCATTTCTGACATCGATCTTGGCGAAACAAACTACATGCTTGTCATGGTTGGTGTTTAACCTGCCTTCGTCGTTGTCCGACCCCAGTTTTACCCTGACAGCAGACCTCGATTTTCGCCAGCACTGCGTGAACGCCTAATACCGTGAAATTGCGGTTTCTTTGCAGGTAATGAACTCCAATAAGGCCGGTTTGCCTTCATGGGTTTGCTCAATGCCCCGTTTAATGGCGGGAATGATTTCATCCGGCGTTTCAATCCGTTCCCCGTATCCACCGAAAGCCTTTGCCATGTCGGCGTAGTTGCCCGAGATGTCGGTGCTACGAAATTTCTCCGTTGAAAGTGCCATGGGGCTTAATTCTATAGCCATGCAGAAATTGTTGAAGAGTATGGAAAGAATGGGGATTTCCGCTCTAGCTGCAGTCTCAAAATCCATACCCGTAAAGCCGATAGCTGCATCGCCCCAGACATTGATACATAATTTTTCTGGCTGCGCCAGTTTTGCTCCCATTGCCAATCCAAGCCCATAGCCCAATTGTGTGGTTTTCCCCCAACCGATGTAAGTTAAGGGTGCGGTGGATTGCCAGAAAGGCGAGAGTTGGTCGCGCGGGCTGCCTGCGTCGTGGGTGATGATTGTATTCGCTACATCCACAGTATGCAGCAGGTCCCAAATTACGCGGTAAGGACAGAGCGGAGTTTCATCAGATTCTAATTTCGGCTTCCAGACAGCCAACCATTCCGATTTAATATCGCTGATTTCTTGAGCCACTCGACTACTACGCCCCCGGCGGTTGTTTCCCAGCCGATCACCGATTTCGTCGATAAGCGCTCTCAACGTCAGGCGCGCGTCGCCAACCAAAGCGTAGTCCGCCTCAACGTCTTTGTTGATGTCCAATTCATCTAGGGTAGCGTGAATGATAGTCTTGCCTTTTGGAATTGCTACACCGAACCCGGTGTCGGTAAAGCTACACCCTATTCCGAATATGATATCAGAGGCATGCAAAAAATCGTGTACCATCTTTGGAATGGCAAGACCACCTGAACCGAGAGCCAAGGGATGGTTCTCCGGAAACGCACTCTTGCCTTGCAGGCTAGTGGTAACAGGTGCTTCCAATATCTCTGCCAGTTCCTTTAACTCCTCCCACCCCTTCGAGTAGTGAACACCTTGTCCCGCATAAATGACCGGTCGCTCGGCTTCAATCAGGATTTTGGCAATCCTTGGAATTTCATTCGGATCGGGCGCACGACGAAGTTTCGGAACAGGTCGGTAATCCAGTACACCGGGCAGTTCCTCACTGAAGATATCTCGGGGTATCTCTACTAGAGTCGGGCGCGGACGACCGTTTTTCGCCTGAGTGAACGCACGTCTAAGCGCCGCCGGAACGGCAGCCGGCACCGTGACCTGTTCGCAGGATTTGGTGACATTGCGGTAATTTATCAACGAACTAAAATTAGGATCAATGTTCGTTTTGTCTCGGCTATATCCCGCCGGCAACACCACGATAGGTGCGGAGTCTCCATAGGCTTGGGCGACTCCGCCGAATGCATTTTCCGAGCCGGGGCCATGCTGCATACAAAACACGCCAATCTTCTCTCCAGAATTCATCCGACTAAATGCGTCTGCCATGTGAAGGCCGATTCTTTCCTGTCGGACTACGATGGGTCGAATTCCCGCCTTGGCTGCGCCTTCGGTGATAGGATTGACCGGGTAAGTAAATAAATACTCTGTGCCTTCGGCCTTCAGGATTTCGCCGATAGCATCGGAAACAATCATCGGAATTCTCCTTGCAAATTATAATGTCTCCCGGTTTAAAATGTTGGAATTCGTATAGAACCCATACGTGACAATTTTAGCTAATAACGATCTGACCAAAAGATGTCGGTTCAGGGATTATTTGTGTGGTGTGCCAGCCGGCAAAAGGAATTCATGCGAGTGACCATCAGAGAATCTAGGCCGGGTCGAATTCTGTCACTGTCGAGGGATTTCGTCCTAGAATTGGCGTGTCATTTACGCAATCGTCTTTCATCGGTCCTCAACTCGACAAGTGTGGGAGAGGTAGGAACGGAGTATTATCGGCATTCCATAGTTGTGCATTCCGCGCCATCACCCCGAACTTGCTCATAGCTGTCCTATTGTCCGAGGAGGTGGTTAAGTAGGTAGAGGTCTAACTCCTCGTAGTCGCGTGCATCAATTAACTCACGCTCGACGGCGCGGTCAAGTGTACGTACTTTTTCAAGCAGGCGGAGGAAGGTCTTGCGACTGTTGAGGAGGTGTTTGGTTGAAATTGCACGAGGTTGTGTTCGCATGACTTTCACGTCCAAACCTACAAACTCCCCATTCTTGCCGTAACCGTGTTCTTCCAAGATGCGCACCTGATTGAAAGCGCGCCGAAGATCCACTGATCCGAACGCTTTATCCTCATCGAATTTCAAACCGTTTTGATCGTTGAGGTGCACACTCCAGAGTTTTTTGTGATGCAGGGCATATCCCATTTCATCCGAAGGATCGAGTCCTGCAAGAATGGCATGTGCGCTTTCGATCAGACCGCCGACGCGATCCGGGTCATTGCTAATGTAGGCAAGTCCCAGGGCATGTCCGATTGTCGGGATGTAAGCCTGATCCATTGGTTCATTCGGTTTGGGTTCAACCAATACACGGATTTGCGGATCGTAGTCAAGCATAGTGTTGATAGCGTCAATGATTCTGCCGACAGCACCTGCCGAATCTTTTGCCTCTCGGAGATAGGTGCCTTCGCGGGCGAGCCAGAGAACAATGTTGCGACACCCAATTTCGTTGGCAATGTCTACGCAGCGCTTGGATCTTTCAAGGGCATAGGCGCGATCGGAGGGCAAATTGGAGGTGTAGCCGCCATCAATGGTTTGCGGTGCAAACCACAAACGTGGCGCCACAATCTCGGGTGTCAAGCCCTGACTCTCGATGAGTCGCTTAACTTTTCTGGTTTGCTGCATGAGTTGATCATGCGTCTTGTCATCAATGTCGGGAACGATGTCATCGTCGTGAAACTGAATTCCAGCGAAACCGAGATCACGGTAAAATCCAACTTTCTCATCAAATGAGTACGAATCACGGACAGGGGGACCGAATGGATCTTCCCCTTCGTGGATGTTCCAGGGACCAAATGAAAAAAGATATTCGTTCTGTTCCGGCATATAACCTCCCAAATGTTTTAATGAATCAAGCCATATTCTTTTACAGATACCAGTGTGGCTTAAAGCGTAGCTCCGAAAAGTTTAGAAACGGTTTTTCCGATCGCCATTCCAAGCACTCGATGTTGATCTTCATCCAAATGTACTCCATCAATCTGGCTAGTCGTCGTCACCGACCCGGCATCAAAGAAGTGACAGCCGAGTTCTTCCGTGATTTTATAGTATTCGGTAGCGAGCCCTTTGCACTTGACATCGGCGCCGGCGAACTTTGGAGCCATAGTGCCCTTCGGTTCTTGGATTTCGGGTGGGGCGATCACCAGTATCTGGGGGACTGGCATTCCAGGTTCTAAAGGAGCGCCCCTAATCTCGGAAATCAATGCCCTAATTCCTTGCGCCGAATGCCAAGCAGTGTACGTATGCACGGATTGGAGGTCGTTCGTGCCAAGCATTAGAATGGCGAGATCGAGGGGAGAATGAATTTCAATTCGCTGCGCTAATCCTTTTAATCCATTTCTTCCAGGTTTGAACGGATCGTCCCACACCGTTCTACGTCCGTTGAGGCAGTCCTCGATCACCCGCACCGGGATACCGTTTCTGATCAGCGCGCTTTCCAAGACACCGGGCCAGCGTGCTTCAAATTCCAACCGATTTCTGGTATTTGGAATTATCCCCCAAGTAAGCGAGTCGGAATACACAAGAATCTGCTTCATAGAATGATTCCTGGTTCATGGCGAGCAAATTCAGGGGCACTAAGGTTGCTGCATGAGTTTGGGCTGTGTCAATACGCTTCCTTATACCCAATGTCCGTTACACGGAAAGGTTCGGCACCCCGCCCGTTGTTTGGAAGATTTAGCGGTAGGTGTACATCCAGAAGGAATGGACGTCCTTCCCGTTCCACTACGTCCAATCCACGTTCGATTGAATCTGCGACACAAGACTCGTCCTTCACGCACACAGCTTCCACGCCGAATCCCTCGGCGATCTTCACGGGGTCGATGCCGCTCAAGACGACACCTGGATACACGTCGGTTTCCTCCATTGTTGAACCTTTGGCTCGGCCAAAGTGGTGTGCAACGATTCCGTAAGATCGATTGTTGGATATCACATAGAGTAGGGGAATCCCGTGATGAACCGCCGTCCATAGACCTGAATCGGCATAACACAGCGATCCATCCCCGACCAGACCAACGACGGGGCGATCAAGCGCCGCCAGTTTGGCACCAATGGCTGCACCTACCCCGTACCCTTCCGATCCGCCGGCCGCGATCAAGTAAAGGTTGTCTCCCACATCTTCGGATTTCGCGAGGTTTTCCACGGGAACAACATACTGTTCGATCATAACCACGCCCCCATCCCGCCGGTTTAATGCTTCATCCAGTGAATCTCGTAGCAGCCAAGGACGTACTCTACCGGACCGAGGTTTGGATGTACGCTCGGTTTTGATGCGTTCTGCGTGGAGCGATGCTGCCTGTTCTTGTGCCCACCCACGCCGGTTTTCCAATCGATTCGACTTAGAATGACTATCTGCGAACTCGTTCAACCTTTCCAGGGTGCGCTTTTCATCCGCCAGAATGGCGAAATCGAGCCCCGGAATATTCTTGATGTTTGCGGGGTCCGACCCGATGGCGGCTAACTGTCGACCGTCGGTAAACGCATGATAATCGTGAGGTATTCCAAGCCCGGCGTGCCGGACGCCAAGACATAGAATAAGGTCCGGATCAAGTGTATCTATGGCTGCCATATGTCCACAGCGAAATCTGTGCCTAAGCGGGATGCTACGCAGATCGCCCCATACGTTGACAACGGGTAGTCCAAAATTCTCAACAAACGTGGTAGCTTCCGACTCAGCCCGGTTTTTCCAGATGCCGTCACCAATGTAGAGCACGGGGCGCTCGGCGTCGTGAATTAGCCGTGCCATTTTTTCCACATCATCATCGTCGGGGTACCCTACGTGCATGACCGCAATATCAGTTTCGATAATGTTCGTCGAGACCTGTTGATTGTACAGCATCCGATCGTAAACAGCCAGGTGTACGGGCCCTACCGGAGGTGTCTTGGCGACGTGAATCGCTCTATAAATAGCTTGAGGCAGCCCTTCCGGTTCAATAACGGACCAAGCTGCTTTTGCCATAGGCGCGGCAATCGAGGTTGGTGCAACACTATGCCCCAGGTCAAGACTAACTCGGTCACCGTAGCTTCCGGTGTCACCGGCGAAAGTGATGAGTACGACAGGCAGACTCCCGTACCATACGTTATAAAATTGGCCGAGACACTGAGCTAATCCGGCACCGAGGTGCACTAGCATTACGGCAGGATCGAGTTTCACCTGCGCATAACCGCCAGCCATCGCAGCAACACTACCCTCGTGCAGACCGAGAATGCCGTGAATCTTGGGGTGGGAATTTAGAGCATCGAAGAAATGCGCCTCTCGGGAGCCGGAGTTATTGAATACGTAGTTGACTCCCAGTGCCGCGAGTTGCTCGACCAAAATCTGAGACGGACTCGCCGTGATAGGCCTCAAATCCATAGAATCTAACCTTCCTCAATCCGCTGTTTAGAGGTGCGTATGGTCGATTGGATGACATTCCTTTTCAATCATCAATGCGCCGTCTAAACATGTGTGCGTCCTACTCCAAGTTTGCCAGAAATCCGCGCTGCCGATTTAGGCGGTCGTCGCGCATTTCGGCAAAACGCTTTATCCCGGCAAAAATTGACTCGGCATCAAGGTGAGCCTCTGCGATGACATCCGATTCTGTACCCCCGGTCAGCCACTGATTATCCCAGTCGGCGGTCAATGAAAATTCGTCGGTCAGCGGACCCACATCCGAGACGGGCCAGACTCTCCGCGTACCGGTGCTGACTACCATCAAGTCATATTTTGCCTCCTGAGGTAGTACCGATTCTCGATAGTCAGCCGGTTGGCGAACAAAGAGATCCTCGCTAACGGCTGCAATAATCTTCACGTTGATGCCCTGCTCTTCGAGGCGCGGGATTATGTTCACGAGATTGACGGTGGAATTGGAACCTTGGACAATCACGTAGCCGTGTTTAGGTTGGTTTGGCGCGAAGTCTCGGATGACATACAGTCCTTTCGCGGCCGCCTTGAGATCTTTGTCGGCAAACGTGTTTCGGTCCGCTACCGGGAAGTCCGGGCGCGCTACTTCAATGATTATTACACTGACTCTCGGATCTCGAGCTGCGATTTCGGCTGCGGCAAAGTATCCGGGGGCAACATCATTATAATCCCAGAAACTCACGTGGATCGCTTGACCGCGCGGAAACAGCTTCCAAACTTGGGGGGCAAAGATGCCAAAATGTGTGCGTGCATCCGCGGCGGTTTCCGGTCCTGAATGACCGGCGAGTATGTGCAGTATCCCCATGCGAAAGCGACTGTCTTGACTCTGCTGGCTCCATACTCGGACAGGGAGATACATTAGCGGTGTGAATGCGCCGTAAGTCCCGCTTAATGCCCACACCCCTGCAAATCTCTCCGGGTCTAGCGACGCACTTTGCCCCACCAGCCCGATCGCGCTTGAGGCGTTGCCGGCTTCTTGGATGGGCGCCTTAAATCGAGTGGCGGCAGGATTGGTGTCGGGATTATAGTGTCCCCACAAGCTACCGTGTTCCACATTTATGGACTCCGAAAGGTCTGCTGCGAGAGTAATGAACCGATTGTCCGTTACGAAGTTGACCCACTTGATAATTTCTGAAATACCGCGGCGCGTTCCGGCAACCTCGCCCGCCTCCCTAAACAGCGAGATTTCCACTTCTTTCTTTTCGCCAGACACGGGATTTGCAACCATGAGTTGTTGCGGGCCAACCGGGAGATTCTCAACTCGGAGCCGGTCGTCCAGGAAAGGGTCGCGTGTGACATCGACTCGCAGCGGTAATTCATCCTGCACCGAGTCACCAATCTCTACGACGCGATCCGCCAGCCAGTCTCCCAGCCCATTGCGATCCAGCACCGACATCACAACGTCGATATTGGATTTGAATTGAATCAGACGCTCACGTTCGTCAGTCACCGGACCGTCGTGAATACCTTGAAATTCGACGCCGTACCGGTTTTCAAACGTCGTGGCCAATGCCACAAAATACTCCGAATTCATCTTCATGGCGTATGGATGGCTTGGGAAACTAATCAATTGGTCGCCATAGCCCTCAATCTTTCCATTGAAAGCTCCGGGCCAATATCCCTTTACCGTGTTTCCGACGACCACCATTGGTCGGCGATCATCCGAGTCCCAGTTCTCCATGGTGTTTAGAACGGCTAGGATTTGATCGTAATCATTACCGTTTTCAAGAGGGAACACGTTCCAACCGTAGGAAGTCCACTGATCCTCGAGTTTGTACTGATTATACTTGGCGTCTACCACGCCGCCGACCAAGGTGTCGTCAATTCCGGCGTTATTGTATGAAATCAGGATTCGCAGGCGTTTGCCCACCTCCATGGCGAGTCCTTGCGTTTTCAGCTCTTGGGCATGCCCCTCGGTCATGGCAAATTCGCCTTCAAGTGCAAGGATCTTAAGAGAGTCGGGCGCGCCCATAAAATTCCAGAAGGCAGCCTTTCCGGCGGCCGTTGCGACACCAATTCCGGATGGACCGCCGTTGACATCATTGGTTAAGTCGGTCGTTTCGGCGTGCCCGGCGAGGGATCGAATCCCGCGCGTCCTTGCCTGAGTGAATAGCGGATGGTCGTCAATCCCATGATCTTTTAGAAGCGATTCCAATGCGCCGGCGCCGCGTCGGAAACCGAGAGCGTCAATCGGCAGCATGGCGATTTCGGGATCCACATAATATCGTGAATCGGTAGTCGCCGAGTGTTTTCGCGCCATCGCTTCGCCCACTATCATCCACAAGGCGTATGCGGTGGGGATATTGTGTCCTCCCGCGAGCATGAATTTGTCGCAGAATGGATGCTTCGGCCTTCGGTAATCATAGCGAAGTCCACCGAGTTCCGGGCCTACCAAATGGAGTGCCACATTGTAGGGCGTGTATGCCAATGGGCCACCGAAATGGCCTGTTTGAGCGTAATTGCCAAGCAACACCAACGTCATACATGTCATGTATCCGACGTCTTCTATGCGTTCTCGATTATAATCGACAATTAGCGGCTGAATCTGAGATAGTAAAGGATTTGGGGTTGCTGTGTCTGCCATTTTAATTCCTTTTGTTTCCTACCAGTATACTCGGCAGGTGGGCGAAGCGGGTGACTAGAGATGCAAGGATTGCCACCAAATCTATAAGTCAAGTACCAAGGAAGCGCCCTACCTGCCCGGTATTTGAATGTTCGTTGCTACGCACAATTTTACTTAATTATAGCACGAGTCACCGAAATATGGTACACAAAAAAGGAACGTGTGGGTGCGAGCACAAGCCACATTCGCGCAGATTGGGCGCTCAAGTCGGTGTGCTGAACGCTGCAGAATTGTTCGAGAAAGACACAAAGTTTTAAGAAAAAGCTCGGTTTCGAGATTCGGTCCAGGAAGAAATCAAGTTTTCAAGAAAAAACTTGATTTCGGCGGTTTTGAGATTAGAGCGCACAACTTGGGTCAGCTCTGAAATTGCGCTTGAAACCTTACGGGGCGTGGCTTGAAGCCATTCGCCGCTCGCTGCACGATTGGGCGCTAATGTGCGCCCATATATTTCACCCCACAATTCTGAAAGGCGATCGGACAGCGGTTCAGGCCGCAATAATTCGTCTATGTATCTTCCGAGCATAATATGTTTCTACTTTCGGTCATTGCTTATCTCAAAAAACGCTTGGATCTCCGCTCCCCCGCTCGCAGCTTTTCCTCTTGATCCGATACAGTGAACTGAGATGCCAACGGAGCGTCGATTCAAGCGGCGTGTTGGCATATTCAGAAACGGAGAATTCCTGTGTAGGAGCGGATTCTCAGGAATCGCGATGCTAACAAAATGCCAACAGAAAATTAAAGTTGCGCCGCCTTGGCGGATAGGATCGTATAATATACCACATAAATGTTAAGTAGTCAATCTAAAATAACGAGTTGCGGGAGGGAAGAAAAGTTGGCCGACAGCGGTTGCACCAATTCACAGACATTTTGGTGCATAATTGGCAGATGGGGTGATTTGGAATCGCGAATCAGAGATCGCGGGATCTGTATCGCAGTTGCCATCTGCTCGTCTGATTGCGCCTACCGGGTGTTACATCGCGCAAACATGTAAGTATTAGCGAACGCGGTCGCTATCCACTCGCTTGATCCGCAGGTGTGCAAGAATTGAGTTTTCTCCCTGCTACTGACATGCCGTTCCTCCGGAGCGGGGAATCGCGACCTGGAGATCGCTCCTACGGGCAACGCAGGGAATCGCGACCTGGAGGTCGCTCCTACAGGGGGCGGATTGAAGGCCGCCGGGGTCGGGAGTCGCGGCCGGGAGAAGATTTGTATGCGAACTCTGTGGAAGTCCTATCGCGTTCGTAATACACTCACTTGATCACTCGCTATCCGATCGCTCGCTTACCTTACAAATGTATTCTTCGAACAAGCTCTCCTTTCTGTCAATTATGATGCGGGATACGGCTACCTGAGAAATCAAACTTTTGAATGCTCAATAATGCGGAAGATGGGTGTGTAATTGGGGAAAACGCTTCTAACTACAAAGGAGGTCTCAAGGAGGTAGAACGTCCGATTATTGTTGGGTTTACTCAAATCCTGGCACGTTCAAACGAAGTATGCACTCGAAAACCACTACGAGATGATCGATTACTAACGGATTTTCGTTCCACCCAACCTACGACTCTGACGGTATTATACGGCTTCCGCACCTCTGGCGCGTAGTATTGCAAAACCGATGGACCGGGACGCATCTGTTTTCATTTTCTCTGGTTTGAATTTGATCGAGTGATTTCAGATGCGTTTCCCCTAATATCTAGTGAAACACGCTTGACAAAATCTGTGACTTGATGTACACTCTTTGTCTCATTTCCGTTCATTATCATGAAGCATCCAGCTAATCTTGAGAACAAACCGGATTAAGGAACAAAGTGTCGGCGGCGGTCGACTAGCAGTCAAGTGATTCAGCGGCGAGGAGAACATCCAAAGGTAGCAGCGAATGAGCACACAGGCAGGAAATATAGAATTTGAGAACGTTAAAACGGAACTCTACAAGAGAGGCCATCCGAGTTTAACCCGTGTGGATATTGAAGCTCATGCCAGGACCGTGCAAAAAATCCTAGCGCTCAAAAAAAAACACAACGTGGTCATGCTTGGTCACAACTACATGGAACCGCTAGTGTTCGGGCTGTCCGCAAAAGAGGAACAGGGCGATTCCTTAGGCTTGAGTATGCACGCCGCCAAAACGACAGCACCTTATATTATTTTTAACGGAGTTCCGTTTATGGCGGAAACAGCCAAGATTCTCAACCCGGCAAAGACGGTTCTGGTCGCGGACAAGACGGCAGGATGCTCGCTGGCTGACAATTTTGGGGCGGAAGATGTGAGAAAACTAAAAGCCATGTATCCGGATGTGCCGGTCATGATTTACATCAATAGTTATGCGGATGCGAAGGCGGAGTCGGATGTCTGCTGCACGTCCGCTAATGCGGCGAAGATTGCTAGAGAGATGCCGGGCGACAAGATAGTGTTTGTGCCGGACATCTACTTTGCTCAGAACTTGGAGGATGAGCTAGCTGGCGAGAAAACTGTCCTTTACCCGGGTAAAGGAAACCACGGTAAGGGTGCCGTGTGTGAGGTGCATGAAGAGTTCAGGCTTTCAGATTTGACTGCCGTACGAGAATCTTTTGAGATTCCCAAAGGGCACGGGAGTCGTGTCTTATACGCGCATTGGGAATGTCGACGAGAAGTTCTCAGGGAAGCCGATTTTTACGGGAGCACCAGCCAAATTATGGCAGACATCGCAAAGCGGGTAGCGGAAAAGCGGTTGGACCGCGCTTTTGTAGCTTCGGAATGTGAATTGACGTCAAACCTATCGCAAGAGTTCCCGTCGGTACAATTTTGGACCGCATGCTCGATCCGCTGTTCACACATGGCGAAAGTTAATCTTGCCAAAGTGCTCGGTATTCTTGAAGCCATAGATGCGGGTGACAGTGTAAGTGATTATGAAGTCACTCTCGAACCCGAGGTAATTGACCGCGCAAGGACGCCCATAGAACGGATGCTTCAGATGAGTGCCTGATACACTGTATCGCTTACTGCAGGTATTTGGAAGAGATACCGTTTCAGCCTAAAAATCAGCTCCGTCATTAACGATTTTTTCATCTGATTTCTAAATCAATCGGTAGGACTGTAGCCACTGGTTCGTTTGCAAATGCCAGAAGTCGATAAATCGCAGTCAGTGACGGTGCTATAGAGGCAGGGACGGACAAATTCAGAGGTCGCGGAATACTCAAGTTTTGTTCCAAATCTTCCACAAATAACTCAAGAAACGTCTTCGGTTTAGGCAATACGAAGACCTCTACCTCATCGTCGACCTTCAATCCGGCTTCGGCTTTTGCTAGCGAAAGTGCGGTGTCGAGCCCTCCAAGCACATCGACGAGGCCGATTTCCACTGCTTGTTTTCCTGTCCAAACACGCCCTTGCGCGATTTCATGAATCTCCTCTTCCGTCATGTCTCTGCCATCGGCGGCTTTCCGCACAAAATCTTCGTAAACGGTATTCATCAGTTTTTCTACACGTTCGCGTTCGGTCATTGTGAATCTTCCATAATCCGAGTAAATATTGGCATTCTTTCCTCGGGTTATAACTTCCTTCGTCAACCCAAGCTTATTGTAAAGCCCTTTGAGATTGAGCTTCCCGCCAACGACTCCAATCGATCCGGTTATTGAAGCTGGTTGAGCGACAATAGCGCCCGCCGCCATGGCGATGTAGTAGCCGCCCGAACCAGCAACATCCGACATCGATACGACAACAGGTTTTTCTTGTTGGGTCAAGAAAACTTCGCGCCAGATGAGGTCTGAAGCCAGTGCCGAACCTCCGGGACTGTCGATGCGCATCACGGCAGCTATAACAGAATCGTCCGTGCGAATCTGGCGGAGCGCCTCGGTGAGTTCGCGAGGCGTGATAATCTGGCCAGTATTGAAGGGGCTATCCGGAACATCCGATAATATTGGTCCTGCCGCATAAATGATCGCAATGCGTGGGACATGTGGTCGCTTGACGTCTTTTCGGGGTGGCGACAACATAGAAAACAACCGCATTAATCCCCCGAATCCGGTTAAATCCGCCACTTCCTTCGATTCTTTCGCAGAATCCGTGACGACCTCAATTGGTTTGGCCGATTCAGATTGAACCGAGGCGAGAAGCTCATCATAGTAGAGGAGCCCATCCACCAATCTGTTGTCAAGCGCTTCACCCCCAGTAAACGGTCCCCCGTCGATAAGTTGCGCAACCACGGCGTCATCAAGTTCTGTTCGTCCTCCCGAAATCATATCGATTTGCTGACTATGCAGGTCATCGAGGATGGTATTCACCGCTTCGCGAAAGGGTTCGGACATTTGCTTTTGAGTGAAAGGTTCGACTACAGATTTAAATTTGCCAATTGCAATCATTTCTGCTTCAACGTCAAGTTTCTCGAACAATCCGGCGTAGAACATCACCTCCGCGCGAAGTCCCGTCAAACCAACAGTGCCTGTAGGCGTAAGGTAGATTCGGTCGGCTGCGCAAGCGAGCAGATATTCCATGTTTCCCCCGCCATTGAGATGACTTATTACCACTTTGCCCGACTCGCGAAGTTGAATAATCTTGTCTCGCATTTCCTGCAGTTTTGCCCAACCGGTACCCAGGTTGCCAATCTTCAACAACACGCCAATAGCATTCTCATTTTCGCGAATAGATTCAAGTTCAGATGTCAAACCTCTTATTGTCTTAGGCGTTTGACTAAATGGAAAAGGAGATTTGGCTTCTACGTACGGACCGTGGATCGACACCTCAATGTACTGTAGTGATGGTTGTGTTTTACCAGCCTCCTCGTCATCGGTGACTTCACATTTATTAGCAGGCTCGGAAGTGAGCACGGCGTGTAACGGGATAGATAGAGGGTAAATTAGTAGCGCTATTAAAAACTTCCATTTGACTCTTGCGTTACTCTTCATTTTGTTTTCCTTTCTAACACAGGCGGGGAACTTAGAATGAATGCATCTCCGAAGAATCTAACCTGCGGGCAGAGGTTCAGCCCGTGTTCGCCTAATACTCCTTAATTTGCCGGTTGCACGAACCGAGATGGTTAAAGTCTCGTTATTGGAGCCGTTCAATGTGCAGGAACGTTAACGAAGATTATACGTTGCGGCGCAAGAAAGTCAAGCGTTCCGTCGTTACGCCATGGTGGTTGAAATTCCTGTAAAACATCAAGTGATTGTGCTACAATGCGAGCAAACTTTAGAAATTATTTCGCGGATTTGACCAGTGTTTGACAGCTAGGCATCTTGCCACGGTAACGGCGGGAGTGGTTGCAATAATCGTTCACTCGCAATCACTCCAATGTATAAACGGGGTTTGATAATGGTTCAAGAACGTGTCGTGTTTTTTAACGGGGGGATCATTCCGGAGCGTGAAGCAAAGGTTCCCTTCCGTGACAGAGGATTCATGTTTGGAGATGCCGTGTTCGATGCGACTCGAACATTTGGCGGGGAGATCTTCAAGCTGAAGGAACACCTTGACCGATTTTATGATTCTCTAAAATATATGCGCATAGATCCGGGTATGACTCTAGATCGGATGGCGGAGTTGACCTGCGAGGTGGTCCATGCAAATTTCCCTCTCCTTGGCGAAAATGATGATACTTGGGCGAGTCAACGTGTCAGTAGAGGGTCACTTGCTCCAGACGGCGCGTTCACTCCCACCGTTATCATTGAAACGATGCCGATTCCATTTGCCGCCAGGGCAAAGTTTTTTCGCGACGGTCTCTCGGTAATAACTCCAGCAACGAGGCGAACGCCTCCCGAGTGTATGAGTCCGAGAGCTAAGTTACACAATTACATCAATCTGTTCCTCGGCGAGCAGGAAGTCAAGGCTCAGAACCCGGATGCGATTCCAATTCTACTGGATATCAATGGCAACATTTGCGAAGGTGCCGGCGCCAATATTCTCATTGTAAAGGATGGTGTAGTCATCACACCGAAGGACCAATATATCTTGGCTGGAATCAGCCGTCGAACCACTATGGAACTTGCCGCCGACCTCGGAATCGAGGTGCGCGAAGAAGACATTGATCTCTTTGACGCCTATACTGCCGATGAAGCGTTTATCACCTCTACCAGCTACTGCATCTGTCCCGTGTCGTCGGCCAACGGGATCACCATCGGTGATGGTAGTGTGCCCGGTCCCGTTACGCACCGCTTACAGACGGCGTACAGCGAACTGGTGGGTATCGATATTGTCGGGCAGTATCTGTCGAGACTGGATTGAATTTAGCTTCTTTCAACGGATAGAAGGATATGCAGCGGGATGGAGAAAGGTTAGAGGGAAAAGTTGCTATTGTTACCGGTGCAGGCTCGCGCGGCGAGGTCATGGGTATCGGTCAGGCTACCGCTATCCTGTTTGCAAGGCAAGGGGCAAGCGTCTTGGTCGTGGACAAGGACGAGCAGAATGCAGATAGAACGCTGTCTCAAATTGAAGAGGAGGGCGGAAGGGGGTCGCGGTTTGTCGCGGATGTGACCCATAGCGGCGCGTGTCGAAGAATGGTAGAAGCCGCGGTTTCACGTTACGGCGGACTGCACATCCTATTCAACAATGCGGGCATCACCGATAGGAAAACGGTTGTCGACGTGGCTGAGGCTAGTTGGGACCGGGTGGTAGAGGTCAACCTAAAGGGCACAATGCTGTCGTGCAAATTCGCCATCCCGACGATGATTCGGAGCGGAGGCGGGTCAATTGTAAATATCTCTTCCATTGACGGAATGCGAACCGGGTGGCGGCCGAACGTCCCGTATGCCGCGGCGAAAGGGGGCGTCATGGCAATGACTCAGAATATGGCAGTGCACCACGGCCGCGATAACATTCGCGTCAACTCGATTGCCCCCGGTCAGCTTTGGGGCTCTTTCGTTGGACCGATCCCTGCGACGTCGCGAGATCTTCGCCGACGCGCCAATCCCGTGGGAACGGAAGGGACGGTATGGGATGTAGCTTGGGCGGGAGTGTTCTTGGCGAGTGAAGAGGCGCGCTGGATTTCTGGTGTGGTTTTACCAGTTGATGGCGGGGCGGTAGCGGCAACGCCACTGTCGATGTTTCATCATCTTCAGGAAGGATAGATAGGCTTTAATTTGAATATTCATTTTCTGGAGTGCTTGGGAATATTAGGACTGGAAGGATGGAAGAACGGAAGGTTGGAAGGTTTGCTTCGACGAATTCCTCGGCGTTCTGTGAATCTGATTCATGAAAACCGGCGAAACAAAGCCCTTTGTCAGGTCTCTATACAGAGGCGCGAACTTTTCTTCGCGTCATTTGTCTAAATGAATAGACATCGAAGATTGCTAACTAATTTTGCACTCCACCGGGATATTCCGGTGGCGCAACTCAAGTTTAACATTCAACAATGAGGGAGATACTATCATGACACGCAAATCTTTAGGCGTTATTTCCGTGCTCGCTATTGTCTTGGCGACAGTCTTTGTGTTAAATGAGATTACTCAAGCCCAGCGCCCCGACCGCAGCGAAATGCGAGAGAGAGGGCGGGGAGGACGAGGCGAACGAGGTGAACGAGGTGGTATGCGCGGATTTTCGGCAACTAGTATAATTGACAGTGCATGGACAGACCTCACCTTTGTGGTTAAGGTTGACGATGAGACGCTTCTGAAAGCACGACCGGTATTCCACAAACACCGTGAGAAGCTTGAAAAAGCCGTTAAAGAGGCTAGGGAATCGGGTGATTTTCAGGCTATGCGCCTTACAATGGCAAACCTTCGCGATGCGTTCGCCACGGAACGAGATGCGCTCTTGTCGGAAGAACAGATCAGCCAGCTTGAGAAGTTAGAGGCGGATCGGATAAATCGGATGATGCGTCGCGGAGGCGGTCCGGGCGGAAGACGTGGCGGCGGTGGAGGCGGTGGGCCCCGGGGTTAGACCATTCACCAAGATAGAATTTGCAATACGAGAGAGCGCATCGTTTGACGTATGCGCTCTCTTTGTATCAAGTCCTTACTCACCCCGGAGTCGACCCCTTTGAAACCACATGCTGACACATTGGCACTTTAGTGGTGGTACTCGAAAGAAATGGGAGACCTGTAAACAAGTTTCAATATGAAAGTTAATCTTCTTTGGGGATTAAGAAGAATTGAAGTTGAATAGTTAGGGTTCACCGTATTCAACCCGCCCTATTGGTAAGATAGAGACCTGCTGGATTTGCCAATGCATCAGGAGCGGTCAGGGGCTTATTCTCTATTTCAGCCTCAAAATGTAAAGTGTATTTTTGAAACTTGCTTCCACGAGCAAGTTATAATAGACATCTTTCCAAAATATTAGAAGTTGCTACTGAGTATTTTCCGAGCGTTGAGTAGCCACAGGGGTGCATGAACGATAAGTTGATTTTGGCGATTCAGTTAAGGTTTTTCGTCCGCTTGCCCTTCATTTTGCCGGCCGAAGGCAAGTATCTCCGTGATTCAATCATATGAGGCGTTTTCTGTCTGGATTTTCTGGTTCCCGTGACTCGCAACCGATCTTCCATGATCGGCGGTTACGCTGCTTGTTCCCCCTGTTTGCGTGATTCAACTTTGCCTGCGATGCCGGATGTCGTCGCAGAAGATGGCTATTCGCAAAAATCGGCCTGGAATCCAGTGATGACACGGGTTTGACGGGTTTGGAGCGCTATACGATTTTCTGCGATAAACTGCGAATAGTTTTCAGCGCGCCTCCTCCCGCTTAGCCAAACTACGGGGGGCGACGATGTAAATTCGATCTGATTTCATAGAGTTGCGACACCCGGCATCAATTGAATTGCACCTGCAGATGGAGCGCTTTGCTAGTATACCACATGAGTGTTAAGTATTCAAGTTAAAATCGGGGCGTGACAAGGCAAGAGTTTTTTCAGTAATAATCCGGACAAAACCAAAGTTTGTTCACTTGAGATACCCCGATGCAAGTTGCCAATCGGTGTAGATATTCTGATCTCCAACATTACTATAACCACATAGATCCATTTTGGAAAGATGTCTAATATGAAAGTTCAGGTTCCTCATCGACTAGGAAGACTGGGATTGGAAGCATGGAATAATGGAAGGGCGGAAGATCTCCCACCGATCTACCCTTAATAGCCATTGCTTCGAAGCAAAAGAATCAAGCTATCGGTCTCCAGGGACCTAGAGACTCTCTATAGATTAGAATCTGCTGGATTTGTCAATCCAGCAGGAGCAGCTTGGACCTAGAATGAAGCCTAGGTTTATTGTTGAAAGTTGCTCTGGAGTTTGAACTCTTCTCCTTAAAATATTTGTCGTCAATGGTGGGGGTTTCGTCATTGAAGAATGACTGGAGAAACTAAAATCATGCTCGGCGACATGCGACACGGAAAAAAGTGCTAGAAAAAAGACGCGCAGTGACGTCTCTTATTGTAAGGAGGAAACACTCACGGTCATGGTTGAGAATGACTTACTCATTTCGAGTGCGCAGGCTGGTGATGACAAGGCATTCACTAACCTCGTCAAGAATTACCATGCTTTTGTGTATGCAGTTGTCAGCGCAGTGCTGGAGAATCCGGACGATGCTCAAGAGGTTGTGCAAGACACGTTTATCAACGTCTACAGTGGTTTGCCTCAACTGAAGGACACAGCCAGTTTTAACGGGTGGATAGCCGAGATCGCCCGCAACTGCGCACGAGACCGACTGCGAAAACAGAGCCTAGAAACTGTACCAATTGATGAAGTGGGACCGCACATACTTGAGACAGTCGATTCCGCGGACGCACGTTTGATACGTGATGAGCAGATTGCGCTGATTCGCGGCGCAATGGATGCGTTATCGCAAAAAGATGGGGAAATTGCTCAGGCGTACTATCTTGATGGCGCAAGCTACGACGAACTTATCCGCACGCACGGATTGTCCTATAAGGCAATTTCGTTTCGGCTCTCTCGCGCGAAACGGATACTCACCAAACGTCTGCGACATCTGCTCTCCGGAGTATTTCTTCCTCCAGCAACGACACTCAAAAGGATTGGTTCGGGAGGTCTTACAACCATGAAAATCGGAACGTTTCCCAAAGTCACGGTCGGGGTGATAGCGATTCTTGTGATCGCATTCATCGGTTCGCGCCAACTAATGTATCCAAAGGAGCCTCCATCTTCGTCCGCTAAAGCCCTGGGCCCGACTGAAGAAAAACGTGCGTCATCAGGTGGAGAAGTTTACACGGCTCGAGAAGAAAAAGATCCTGGGGCTGCGCTTGAGACCGAACCAGAGCTTTCCGCCGAGGAGATGGAGCAAATTGAACGCTTTTTTGCTGAACTCGACGCGGCGGACGCTCAGTCTGACGAGTCACTGCCCGTGGACGTTGATGAGCATAATGGAAATGAACCTGAGGCGTTCGATACGGACGACGAACAATCTCCCGAGGATATAATGAACGCTTACGTAGAGGCATACAAGAATGCAAACTTTGAATCATTGCTCCCGCTGGTGACTGGAACCGCGCGTGAGGGTATTGAAAGTATTTTACGTATTTTTAGCGGCGAGATGCCAGAAGAAATACTAGATGGAGCCGCAGATCTATTGTCAGGAACGTTGTCGGAAGAGGACATAAGCAATGGGCTGGCAATGGTCCGCGAGATTATGCAAGGACCAGAGGTGCGCGCGAAGATGCAAGAAACTTACGGTCGAACAGAGATTGTGAGCAGCGGGTATGTTGGGGATGAATTTCACTTCAAACTCAAAACACCGATGCCGGAACTACCTGATATGTCGGAGCTAACAGGACTGTCGGAATTTGAATTTCCCGGAATGCCCGGGATTCCAGAAAATATTGAGGTTGTGCACAAGATTCGGAAGCAGAATGGGGAGTGGCTGATTTATAAGTAGTGGGATATCAAACTGACTCACAATCTTTTCCAACTTATTTACGAGACAGGCGAATGGTTGAGTCCATTCGCTTTTTTTGTTTTACTCCAGTGCAGATTTTGGCAACTCGCTCGAAAAAATGCAAAAATTTGCTTCGATTTTCGTCTTTAATCATAAGGAGGAGAATATGCCAGCACGCTTGGACACTGAGTTAGTCCAGTCCGCACGGTCGGGTGATGAAAAGGCGTTTGAAAGGTTAGTCGAGAAATACCGAGCGCGCATTGATGTGACCATTTCGAAATTCATCAACAATCCACAAGACCGCGAGGATATCGCGCAAGAAACCTTCATTAACGCGTACCGAAATCTGCACCAACTTTCGAATTCGGAGCTTTTCGGCTCTTGGTTGGACGCGATTGCACAGAACCAGTGCCGCGATTGGATGCGCAAAAACCGGATACAGTTCGTTCCGATTGACGAGGTTGAAGCGGATTTGCAGAGCTGCGAAGAATCGCCAGATCAGAGTTCTGTTGAGGCAGAGCAGCGGCGGATAATCGCTCAGACGATTGACACATTACCGCAGTCGGAGCGGCAAATTGCGCGTGCGCATTATCTTGAAGGCGCGAGTCATGATGAATTGGTTTCTCGGCACGGTATCTCGTATCAGTCCGTTTCTGCGCGGTTGTTTCGCGCGAAGCGAAAGCTGGTGAAGCGGCTTCGGCACGTACTCGGCGGGGTTCTTGTTCCTCCAATTTCGATGCTCAAAAAAATTCCATCAGGAGGATTCACAGCCATGAACGTTGGAACGGTTCCCAAAATCGCGGTCGGTGTGATTGCGATTATCGTAATTGTCTTCATCCGCTCACACCAATTGCAGTCTTCAAAAGATGGTCCATCTTCATCAATAAAAGCTACGGTGTCAACCGCTATTAAACCTGAACAGACAAGCCCCGAATTTGATCCTTCTTTCGGACGCGTTAGCGCAGTGCCCGTGCACGTTGATGAACCACAGATATCCACCGAGGAAATGGGACAGATTGGGAATTTTTCGCTCAACTCGAGGCAGCGGACGCGCAATCTCAGATGGAGTCTTCACAACTCGCGACTGATGTGGAAGTCAATCAAAACACAGAAGAGAATTACACTCCCGACGCATCAGCAACTTTCGACAGGACAGAGCGATCTGCCGAAGATGTAATGGGGGCTTATGTGGAAGCTCTCAAGAATCTTGATTCTAAGACAATTCTTTCCTTAATGCCCGCGACTGTTAACGGAGAGATCGCAGACCTTTGGGTTGACTTTGACAGTAATCCAACCCCCGCGTTAAGAAAGGCGTTGCAAGAGACGTTTGGTCAGGTGGAGATTTTGAGCAGCGGACATGTCGGAAATGAATTCCGCTTCCGTCTCGAAGTGCGGTTGCCAACCTGGTTGATTCTTCAATGTCTTGAAAAGGTGAATATACCTGAAGGGGCTCTGGAAAGGTTCCTAACTCCAGAGATGTTCAAGTTTCTGGAGGCACCCAAGAGCGTCGTGCTTCCGCACACGATGAAAAAGGAAAGTGGCACGTGGATAATTTATTGCTTAAACTAGCAACGAATTTAGCTAGTCTGCATTGGGCGCTAAAAGAAGACTTCATAAGGCGAATGGTTCAATCCAGTCGCCTCTTTTTATTTTCATCTCCCGAAAAACTTACTAAAATGCTTTAGATTTTAACCTATGGCTGAAGTTATTGCAGCGGTGCACTGTAGGATAAAATCGTTCTTATATGACGGTAACATGCTCTTCCGACCGTCAATCTGCTCTACTAAATAGAAAAAGTGCTAGAAAATATCAAAGAACGGTGTTTTGATAGAATGGAAGGGAGGAATGCCGAACTTTGGACGAGAACGTCACACTCATTTCACGCGCACAATCCGGCGACGAGCAGGCATTTGCCGAACTGATGCGGGCGTATTACGTCTTCGTTTATCGGATTGTCATCGAAATTGTAAACAATCCTCATGACGCAGAAGAAGTCGTCCAAGACACCTTTCTCAACGTGTATCGCGGGTTAGCGCGGTATGACGAGAGAATGAAATTCCGGGGTTGGCTCGCAAAGATTGCGCGAAATCGTGCTCTAAACTGGCAACGCACAAAGAGATTGGACACAGTGCCGTTTAATGACGTAAGCGAACGTACGCTCCAAGTCGAGGGTTCGCCAAGCGACCAGTTGATACGCGACGAAGAGCTAGAGATGGTTCGGCGTGCGATGAATACGCTTGCGCAAAAAGACAGAGACATTGCACGTTCGTATTATCTTGAAGGTGCCAGCTACGACGAGCTCATCCGTGCGCATGGGCTGTCATACAAGGCGATTTCGTTTCGGCTGTCTCGTGCGAAACGGACACTTGCGAAGCGGTTGCAATATCTCCTCAACGCGGCGTTCATTCCTCCCGCAATAACTGTCAAAAAGATTTCATCAGGAGGACTTACAGCCATGAAAATCGGAACGGTTCCTAAAATCACAGTCGGGGTAATACCGATTATTGCTCTGGGGTTCTTCGGTTCGCGTCAACTGTTATCGCCGAAAGAGGACTTCTCTCTGTCTTCCACGGTCACGGTACCATAATCCAGTACACCTGAACTTACATCTGCCGAAGTTGACACTTCTCTTGGAAGTACGGCTACGGTGCCCGGGCGCGCCGATGCACCGCAGATCTCCGCCGAGGAGATGGGACAGATTGAGGGCTTCTTCGCTCAACTCAATGAAGCGGATGCGCAATCGGATTCAGGGCAACCGGCGGAAGCTGGATTTCGGGAGGAGGCCGACGAGCGTGTTGCGGGCAACACTGAAGTGTTAACCGAGAACACGGAGCAATCAGCCGAAGAGGTAATGCACGTTTTTTTGGAGGCGTTTCGGAATCTTGACAGCGATACCATTAGCGCGCTGGTAACAGAGGATATGAGAGCCCAGGTGGCCTCTGTGATCAACATTGGTGGAGTGGAACTGACAAAAGTGTCTAGGGAGTCGGCATCTGTTGTTCCGGCTGAAGTCGTCGAAGATATGGTCGAAGAGACGCACGCAAATCTAGAACAGATGATGTTAACTTTGATCCAGAATATGATAAAGCAGGCAGAGGTCGTAAGCAGTGGATATGTTGGTGATGAATATCACTTCCAATTCGGAATGCCTGCGCCGCCTACGCCGGAAACACCGGAGCGTGTTCGAGGGATAGAAGTAGAATCGAACATAACGCCTCCGCCAGATATACTTGTTAAAATGCGCCGAGAAAACGGGGCGTGGCGAATCTATGATGGTGAGACATTGGATTAGTTCGTATTATTCTAATCACGCATACAACAGGCGAATGGCTCGTTCCGTTCGCCTTTTTTATTTTCAACTCACGAAGAACCTACTAAGATGTTTGGGGTTCGAATCTATACACAGGTTTTTTTTTGAGAACCAACTCGTGCGCGAAAGCCTTTCCCGATCAAATGAGAGTGAGTAAAAACATGGCTTTCAGTTTGCAGTCTGAATACGTGCAAAAAATGCTAGAAAAAAGTGAAGAATTGTATCTTTATAAGATACAGGGGAGGAACCGCTAGCTGTGGCTAGGGACAGTGAACTCATTTCGCGCGCCACATCTGGAGACGAGGAAGCTTTTGCAGACCTCATGCGAGCATATTACGCCTTCGCTTATAGGATTGTCATCGAAATTGTGAGTAATCCCCACGATGCCGAAGAGGTAGTGCAAGACACCTTTCTCAATGCCTATTGTGGCTTGGGCCAGATTGAAGAGAGAACCAGATTTAGAAATTGGTTGGCAAAGATTGCGAAAAATCGTGCGCTAAACTGGCAGCGCGAGCAACGGGCGGATACCGTGCCCATTGACGACTTGATCGATAGTGCAGTCCAAGCTGCGGATTCGCCAGGCGAACAGTTGGTACGCGACGAAGAGTTAGAGATGGTTTGGCGTGCAATGAATTCGCTTTCTCAAAAAGATAGAGAGATAGCACGTTCGTACTATCTTGAGGGTGCCAGCTACGACGAACTTATCCGCGCGCATGGGTTGTCATACAAGGCGATTTCGTTTCGGCTGTCGCGTGCAAAACGGACACTGGCGAAACGGTTGCAGTATCTTCTCAACTCGGAATTTGTTCCTCCCGTGATATCTCTCAAGAAAATTTCATCAGGAGGATTCACAGCCATGAAAATCGGAACGGTTCCCAAAATCACAGTCGGGGTGATAGCGATTATTGTAATTGTCTTCATCGTCTCGCACCAACTGCTATCGTCAAAGGATGGGCCATCTTCATCAATTAAGGCTACGGCATCAAAGATTAAGAGACCTGACCAACCGGCCACTGAAAGCGACACCTCTCTTGGAAGTGTAGTCTCAGCACCTCGGCGTACCGATGAACCACAGATTTCCGCCGAGGAAATGAAACAGACCGAGAATTTTTCGCACAACTTGAAGCATCGAACATGCAATCAAAGACCGTGCTACGCGCGGAGGCGGAATTTCAGCAGGACGACGATAAGCGTGGCGCAGGCAACACTGATCCGTTAACCGAGAACTCAGAACAATCCGCCGAAGAGGTTATGAATGCTTATGCGGAGGCTTTCAAGAATAGTGATTTTAAGGGCATGCGTTTGCTGGAGACAGCGGATTTGAGAAAACGCTGGAATCCTAGCGATCCTAGCGGATTCACATTAGAGGCAGAAGTAATACGACGAGAGTCGGAATTTGGAACAGAGGTCATAGAAAATCCGGTTGTTGTCGAGGAAGCACGCTTGCAACTTGAACGGTTGATGTTTGAGCCAGTGATTGAAATGATAACTCAGGCAACGATTGTCGACAGTGGGTATTTCGGCAATGAATTTCACTTTCGATTGGGAATGCCGGCGCCGGAGATTCCCGCACCGAGTAAAGAGACGGTGATAGAAACGGAAATACCGCCCCCACCGGATACGCTTGTTAAAATGCGCAAAGAAGATGGCCAGTGGCGAATATATGAAAGCCACACATTGAATTGAGTTACTAGCCAGTCCTTAAGTGCGGGGATTAAGCTCAGATGCTTAAACCACTTGGCATGATCTGCATTCTAACAGTTCTCGGGATTGGAGTTTTCGGAATCCATGCAGATAACGAAGAGACTCATGAACCGGCACGGAATGAGGAATACGGTGAGTTCAAGCTGCCGCCGAAGGTGATGGAGTTACTTAAAAAAGAGGGGGTGACCATCACGGACTTGAAGAACGACAGCGTTCTTCGCAGGAAATGGTTACAGCGGCTCCGAGTTCTGGGTGGCGTGGAGCCGGCAAAACCGGCAGGAACAGGAGAAGACTTCTATCAGGTTATAATCACCAATAACCTATTTCGGCCGCTTGGTTATAGAAAGCCCAGACCTCCACCGCCGTATCGGCTAATCGCGACCATGACCAACCATGAACATGAGAGCAACAAGGCGCTTCTTCGCCGTAACAAGGATGGGCGCATGTATTATGTCGGGATCGGAGAGGTTTTCGATGACGCGAAAATGGAACGCATAGGACCCAAGAGCGTGACCTTATTGATAGACGGGCGGTCAAAGGAATTTCGCCTACCGCGAACTGTTCTATTGGAAAAGTAATCCTACGGATAGGAACGATTCTGTAGGATTGCGACAATGGGACAATGGGTTTGCCATTGAAAGCCTCGCTAACGCCTTGAAATGTGTCCTTGGAGCGACGTTGCGTCGTCAAATGCGACAACAAACATAGTTGACAAGAGAGGGAAAAGGCGAGTGGAATTAGTCCACTCGCCTTTTTTCATTTCCAACTTCCCAACCGATTTGCTATCATTTTTCTCTTTCATTCGTTCTAAAAAAGCGCTAGAAAAACTTGATGAACTGTGTCGTGATAGGATGAAGGGGAGAATAGATTACCGTGAATAAAGACGATGCACTCATTTCTCGTGCACAGTCCGGCGACGAGAAGGCGTTCGTAGACTTGATCGAGGCTTATCACGCCTTCGTTTATGCGATTGTCAACGCGATAGTGGGCAATTCGCATGACGCAGAAGATTTGGTGCAAGAAACGTTCATCAACGCTTACCTCGGTTTGTCTCAGCTTGAGGACAGGGCCAAGTTCAAAAGTTGGTTGGCAGAAATCGCGCGAAATTGCGCGCGAAATTGGTTACGAAGGCAGAGAGTTGATACAGTACCGATTGATGAAGTAGATGCGGACACTCTTCGGATATCTGAATCTCCGAGTTCGATGTTGATACGTGACGAACAGATAGAATCGATTAGACTAGCATTGGAGACTTTACCGGAAAAGGATCGAAAAATCGCCCTGGCGTACTATCTTGAAGATGCCAGCTACGAGGAACTAATCCGTGCGCACGGGTTGTCATACAAAGCTATCTCCTTTCGGCTTTCGCGTGCGAAACGGACACTTACAAACCGATTGCAACATCTGCGAACTGAAGTGGTTGTTCCTCCGGCAACGACAGCGAAAGACGAAAAATCGGGAGCACTTACGGGCATGAATATTAAACCGATGAGACAACTGCTGGATAATAGAGGCTGGCTTGTTGCCTTTTTGCCGGATGGGAAATATCTGGCGGGCCTCAACAGCGACAATTCATTGATAGAGTGGGACATTGAGAACGGGCAAAAGATCAGAGTGGTGGAGAGAGTTACGGGACACGGCGAGACTGTTTCGCTATTCCGCGGGCGAACTCTGAAAGTGTCATCGGAAGGCACCTACTCTGTAGTAAGTTCTTCATTTGACAGCGCCGGGAAGGAAATAGTGACGCTGTGGAACGGAGAAACAACGGAAAGTTTTGGAAATGAAACGACGGTTGTGGCTGCCGCCGTGCCGTCGGATGGAAAGTTTCTGGCATCCGGCGGTTGGGACCGACTAATCACGCTGTGGAATTTAGAATCCAAAAAACCGATTCGGGAGCTTTCCGGACATACGGGAGAGATTCATGTGCTCGCATTTTCGCCCGACGGCCGACGTCTGATTAGTGGCGGGGCATACAAATGGGTATATCTGGAAGGTGAAGATGGGAGCACACTTCGGCGCAATGGAGCTTGCGCTATTCGAAGCGACGGGGATGGCTCAATGCATTTTTATGCGGCCGATGAAAGCCAGACCGACAATACCGTCAAGGTCTGGGAGGTGGAATCCGGAGAAAACATCGCTACTCTCGAACTTCAACAGAAAGCCACCGCGATTGCATTCTCGCCGGATGGCAATCGCGTGGCATCTGCTTCGGGGAAACAGGTCATCGTGTGGTGTACGAAGACGTGGAAAGCAATTAAGACACTGGACACGGTAGAGATTGAATCCCTTGCTTTTTCTCCCGACGGTGCACGACTTGCGGTTGGAGGTACGGGCGCTGAGCCGGTAATTCAAATCTGCAGTGTGGATACGGGACGACATCTTGCTGAACTTTCCGGTCACACAAACCGAGTTGAATCTGTCGCCTTCTCGCCGGATGGCTGTTTACTCGCCAGCGGCGGCTCAGACAACGCCATCTATTTGTGGGAAGTCGAATTAAGGGAGTAGTAGGAATTTCGCTGAATGACTGCTGCGTTATAGGGTTCCGCATGGTCCATTCGCCGACGGCGAGGAATTCGAAGGGATGATTGGACGCGGTTGAGGCAACTCGAAATCATGCTATAGTTAAATGGACAGTGATCGCGCCGACCAGCTATCTATAGTCATTACAACCAAGAATTACACATTTATGACTTGACAGTTCAATGTGTAGTAACGCAATTTACTGCACATCGTTTATAGAAGTGAGTTCTGCCCGCGACAAAAAATCGCGACCTGGAGAAGATTTCAAAGGGAGTTCTATCGCGGTCATTATCCATTCCCTTGATCAGTCATTATTCATTCCTTTGATCTCGTACTGTTAGGTTGTTGAATATGTGCAAATACGAATTTGAATGACGATAACCCTTGGATAATTGAAAGGTCGCCAAACAAGGTGCGGTTTGCCTCGATGGCTTTCAGTTCTGCTTGACATGGAAAAATGAGCGTGATACTATCCATCCCATGCGTGTCGCCTGTATTGCTTTGCTGATGGGATCACGGTAGTGTCCGTCACACGTATTCAATCTTACACTCAAATTTGGGTGATCCAAGTTTAAAATTCGTGGACAATGTACAAACTGCGCGGGAGGATGGTTTGAAATTTTTTGCGCTTTCCATTTTTCTCATCTGGGGTTGTTTTGCGATTGGATGTCTCACGTCGCCATTGTTGGTAGGACCTGAAAAAACGCCGTCCGATGAGCGGTCGGTGACATCTGAACGAGTAGAGGAAGTTCCAGTAGAAGACGCTTTTGTCGCTCGCCTTCATGTATCATCGCCAAAACCTGCTTATCAAGCGAGTGAACCCATTCCCGTTCAGATAGCCATTGAAACCGGCACCTTCGACCTGCTCGTGTCCCATGCAACCGTTGAGAGCGACGGGTTGCTTCCCATGTTGGTTGTTACCAATCAGAATGGGAAGATTCTTGTTCCGAAGAACCCTATAGCTTTCGAAAGCGAAATGAAAGAATTAGTGCGGGATGGGAAAAAGGTCGATTGCGTTAAGGGAATCAAATTGATTGCCGGCACCGGGCAAATGGTAAGCATCAAGAACATTCAAAATCATTATGCGTTGGCACCGGGCGTTTACACCCTACAGGTATCACTAGACCTAAGTGTGTACAAAGAAACGTTGACGGCTGAATCGATACCAATTCATGATGCACAGCAAAGAATTGGAAGGGTGCAAGCAAAATCTCGAATTGCCGCTCATACGAGAGAGAAGCATGTTGCCGGTCTGAAGATGGCGATTAACGCCTTGGAAATTCAAGCAGAGGAGCTCGATGAAATATACCTTCCGATAGACTCCCTCCGCGGAGTCGTTGAACTAAAATCCAACCTTATTACATTGGAAATCCAAGAACCTTCCTAAGTTTGAAAGCGCTGGCGCAGCTCCAAGTAATATCGTGACCGTGCAGAATTGTAAGGAGATTAAAATGCCCGCCGATGCGCCGGTTGTACCCGCCCGCCTAAATCCTGACCTCTCAGCGGAACTCCAACTCGAGGTGAACTTTTTTCTGAAGTGGGGATACTTGGTGGTTGAGAATGCCCTGACCGATGAGCAAGTGCAGATTCTTCGAATTGCACTTGATGAAACGTTTGACCGGCTCAATTCGGAGTTTACGCATCAACTGTTGGAGCAGGACGACCGATTTAGTTTCTTGATTGACAATCCACCGGTCATGGATCGTATGAGGGCAATCTTGGGTAACTGTATACAATTGCATAGCGCTACCGCGCGCGTAACCCAGCCAAATCAACCTGATCAAAATTGGCATCGCGACGGGCCATGGCCAATGGACCCGGATAACACACCGTACGGGAGTTTACCGGGTCAAATCAATTGCGGCTATTTTCTTGATGAGTTGACGATGGACAACGGTCCCATTGTAATCGTTCCGGGTAGCCACCGTGCGCCATTCAAACCGCCGGAGGGACATCCGGTTTTTCCGGACCAGAAGTTTGTCTTGGCTAAACCACGCCAAGCTGTGTTGTTCGATGGGTGGCTCTACCACCGGGGAGCGGCTAACAGGTCGCCGCACCATAGGCGCGTCTGCTTGATGTGCTATCAGAATGCATGGATGAAATCGCGTGAGCCATTTGATGGACCTCGTGTCACCCAACTTCGTGAAGATGGTTCGCCCGAACGAAAGTTACTTTTAGGCGAAATCCCGAAATGGTAAGCTGCCACGTCTGATGCTAATGGGTGCAGGATTGTCGCTAACTGTCATGAATGGGGTTGTTTGAAATAGCCAAGACAATGTCTTCGGTTCCACTGGCTCAAAGCGCCCATCGTTTTTCCTACCAATCTTCCTACCAGTGTAATTCACGACACGATGTGTCATCGTGAACACATCCGCTCAGTTCCATCCCCCGAAATGCAGTATACCTACCACATCCTTCCGATGCGCCTGTTTCCTCAGAAGCCTAATTTTATCGCGGATTAGCATGGATAGAGTGTGTTGGCATGTGACTTGCTCATCCTTTTGAACATCTAGCAGTTTCAATGTCAGAGCATAAGGAGGTTTTACAATGTACACTCGCACACGATTCATGATCAGGATGCCAATCTATATCGCGTGTTTCACCTATATAATGATGTTTGGCTACCTTAATTTCGTACGGGGAGAAGTCGAGTCTCAGGCAAATTCTCCCCGAACAGCAGTGACCCGGTCGCAAGTCCAAATTTTACAGGTCGGGGAGTTTTTCTACGAAATCTCCGCCGACCCAAATAAGGTGTGGATGGGATTGTTTCCCACGAAGGAGGGATATTCCTTGATGCCTTCGGAGATTCGGATAGACGCATTTTACAATCCAACGATTGGAGGCGACGAGAACATGACCGGGGCCACTCGTGTCTCAGTTCATGGAGACAATCCGCCGCTCTTTCTGATTACAGGTTTGGAATCGTTAAGGGCGGGAATGGTAAAAACTCTGTTCGCGGGACGGCTCCCCTTGCCGCCGGAGAGTCTGTTGGAGTTCACCCTAGACAACGAAAACCCGTATTCCATTACTGCGCTTGGGGGGATGGAATCCAATGCGGGCGGTGTCGATCATAGGGTTGAACTGGTTAAGGGCAGTCGTTCACAAGTGATCTGTTCTTTCGCCAGGACGGATGTGGCCGTAACGTACCTGCTGTGGGCGGGAGACCTTGACAGAGACGGTCAGTTGGACATGTTGATCGACACGGTCTGTGATTACAACGCATCAGGTCCCATGCTCTTACTTTCATCATTTGCAGAGGACGGAGATCTACTTCAAATGGTTGCTCAGTTCGAAACCTCGCCTGCGCTAGTGCTGAACTGATAGAATGTGGGGCTGTAGGTCTACAGTCAGGCACGTGAGAAGCATAGGGCTTGTTACAGGATAAACCGGGGGTCATTGTAGAATATTAACACGATGATTTAGCGCTCAATCTCCTTTGTAAGATACAATGAGTCCCCATTCACCAACCGCCCAGCAGTGATTCTTGTCTACCGCGTGGACTGCCCATAGGTTAGTCGAAGATCCTGCTGTTCCAAGCATCCAGGTGGCACCGCCATCGGTTGTGTGCGCAACCGCGCCAAAATCGCCGACCGCCCAACCGCTGCTTTCATCAACAAAGACGATGTCGTAAAAGTTATCGTATGCGTCGGTTTCCTGCTGCGTCCATGTCACCCCTCCATCGGTAGTGTGGGCAATGAAGCCCTCTTGCCCCGATATCCAACCAGTTGTAGAATTGAGGAAGTGTACGCCGTGAAGATTGCTGTCCGTGCCAGGATTTTGAGGCGCCCATGTTGCCCCGCCGTCCGAAGTGTGAAGCAGTGTTCCGAATGAGCCGACAATCCAACCGTGTGTCGGCGAGCCAAAAAATATCCGTTCGAGATTGTTTCGAGTTTGACCGACAGCGACTCCTCGCCCTTCGCCGCTCCACGTTTCGCCGCCGTCCGAGGTCCTAAGGAGAGTATTGTTTTCGCCGACCATAAAGCCTATTTTTGCGTCTACAAGCCAAGTATCTAACAATCGTCTTCGACCACTGACTCCTGCTTCAACTTCCCATTTCTTGCGTTCCCACGTCGCGCCGCCGTCCGAAGTTTTGAGAATAGTACCCCCAACTCCCGTGATAAATCCTACACTTTCGTCGTAAAAGTAAAGATTCCAAAAGTTAGTGCTCCTTTCTAACTCAATTTCGACTTTCATCCATGTATGCCCTCCGTCGGTGGTTTGGAGTACGAGACTCCCATGACCAACCGCCCACCCGTTCTCGGTGTTTGTGAAATGCACGTCCTGAAGAATACCTTCCACGCCGTCGCCGCGAACGAAGTCGTCTTGTCGGACAATCTTCCATTCTTGCGCCTCTCCCCAAATAGATACGCTATTTAGAAAAAGAATCAGAACCACTGTTACGCCACATCGCATCGTGTTACCTCCGCTGGGTTTTATTTAAGAGTCCATCGAATTGCTTCAAGCTGAAATGCAACAAGCATATGTTAGCACGGCTCGAGTTTCCAAGCAATGCTCGAATTGGGATTCGCCAGAGCGATAGCATCCAATTCTCGGTGTGGAGTTGCCCTGTACCTCGCATTGAGTCGGGCTTGAATGGAGATGCATGGGTGAGACTGCACCGACCTTGAATCGGAGTTGAATACTAAATCCGATGTGTTCAAGGCAATGTTTAACACGGGTAGTGAAGCCGGTTACTCTATTGGTAGTTCGTAGCACGCGGCTTCGCGGTCATTCCGCACTAAGAGATGTAATTACCCCCAAAAACTAGACAGTTAGATAAGTAATCTTTTCGACTAGAAAA
>JAPPIK010000018.1 GCA_028820655.1 Candidatus Poribacteria bacterium
AAGCGAGTGGATAGCGAGCGCGGTAGAGATCCCACAGGTACGTGACAGACGACATGAAAAACTCGATAAGACTCACTACAAATGACCAAAAAAAGTCTCTGCTGCGATTATTCAAACAGGTTCTAATACCACACTCAACTACCACCCTACTGTAGATTGTCCGCAAATTCTACCGGAGAGGTTTTTTTCTGTCAACCCCAATTTTCTACACCAAGACCCGCGAATTCCAGTATCCGGTTCCTCAATCCATAGACAAATAACGCCCGCCAATTACAGTTTTTGTTCGCCCGATTCGCTGGGTGTCAAGAGTTGTATTCACTCGCGATGAATTGCCGCCTACAAGCCAATGAGCGCCCATTTGCACTGGTTTCAGAAAATACATCGTGATGCATCAAGCGCATTAACTAAAGGCAAGTCTGTGACCATCTTCGTTGGCCTTACAAGGCATTCCGGTTGACGCCGTTTCAGTGGGTAAGTTATAATTCGACACGCTATCACAAGCCGATTGAGCGAAGAAGGAATTTGAATGCGATTCACTTACTTTTGGCCATGGTGGGCGGTGATCCTTGGACTCGCAATTATGGCTGGCGTTACGGTGTACGCTTATCTCTGCCTTAAACGTGTTATCAGTTGGAGGCTTAAATCGCTTCTGATTGCACTGAGGATTTTAGCTTTTTCGGTGTTGTTGTTCTGCCTGTTGGAACCGGTATTCGTTGAGGAAATAGACGTCACTCCCCCAATGCATCTCCCCATTCTTGCCGACACCTCCCGAAGCATGGAACTTCAAGACGTCGAATTCAATGGAGAATCAGCGACTCGTATAACCCTCGCAAATCATCTCCTCTTTGATGCGTCAAACCGGTTCTTGTCGAGTCTCAACGAACGGTTCGAAACACACCTCTACCGATTTGGCGAACAATCACAACAAATCTCGGAACAGCCGAGTCCCTTGGACATCGAAGGCAGTTTGACGGATATTGCTGCTTCTATCCAAGCTGCCGCACGAGAGTGGCGCGGACAACAGACCGCCGGCATCGTGCTTATTACCGACGGTGCTCACAATGCCTCGACATTTCCGCTGGATGATGTGTTGCAGTTGCAAATCCCCATCTACTCAATCGGAATTGGAAACCCTGAACCTCCGAAGGACCTCAAGATTGCAAAAATAGAAGTGAACCCCGTCGTTCACGTGGAACATGAGGTTCCGGTCTATGTTAGCGTTCAATCTAACGGTTATTCCGGCGATCAAGTGCGCGTGGCATTGAGGCGTGCCGAGAATTCTGAAAACGAGGAAAGTGTTGTTGATGCGACCTCGGTTGTCTTGAGTGATGATGCTGCGCGGGTGGTTGAGTTCAATTTGACTCCCAAATCTGAGGGTAGCTTTAAATATACCGCGTCGGTGCCAACCCTTAATGGCGAAGTTTCGTCTGATAACAACAGAAAGACATTTCTGCTTAAGGTGGTCAAGACAAAACTGCATGTCCTTTATATTGACGGGCGTCCACGCTGGGACTACGTTTTCTTGAAGCGTGCGCTAGAGCGAGATCCAAATATTGAATCGACATGCCTCATTCTTTCAGGCAAGAGTTCGTACCAATTGCGTGATACACTGTTAAATGCTGCGAATGGTTACTATCCTCAGAACACTAATCATTTTGGACTTCGTCGATTTCCGGATTCTCTTCGAGAGTTGATGGTCTACGATGTGTTAATCGTTGGAGATATAATCTCAAGCACATTGAACGCGATACAACAAGCAGCAGTCGTTGAATTCGTTGAGAAACATGGAAAATCTGTCGTCTTTCTCGGTGGGAAGCGTTCACTCGGTATAAACGGATTAGTCAAGACACGCCTCGCAGGAATTCTTCCAGTGGTCCTCCCACCGAATGGTTTAATCGCAAAGAATGAAGACTTCACTCTTGAACTTACTCCAAGTGGGTTATACCACCCAATTACGCGGCTCGCTAACACCACGGCAAACAATGAAGCCATTTGGAGAGATTTGCCGCCGCTATCAAGGTGGCTTGGCGGCGCGGAACTTCGAGGCGGCGCAACTGAACTTTCCGTTTATCACCGAGACGCTTTGACATCACCCATACCGATCATTATGTTCCAACGTTCCGGTTTGGGAAAAAGCCTCTTAATTGCGGCTGAAGGCGTTTGGAACTGGGGATTCGGAGTGTGGAGTTTTAAGAATGAAGACGATGCATACCCTCGATTTTGGGCGCAGACCATTCGTTGGTTGGCTACAAGCGGAGAGGAAAACCAGATTAGCGTCACAACAAACCTCACGACCTACTCGGTAGGCGACATTGTTGGAATCACAGTCTTCGCGTATGATGAAAGCTACCAGCCTCTCAACGACGCGGTAATTGAGATTGATGTACTCCCTCCAAGCAATCAGCCCTTTCAAATCCGTGCCAGTGCCAACGGTGCAGGTGCAGGAGCCTATACGGCGCAATTCAGAGCGGACAGCCATGGCAACTATTCCATAAAGGCTTCAGGGAGACAGGGGGAAGTCGTGCTCGGAGAGGATTCAACCGAGGTTTTTGCGCAACTGCAATTGGCAGAATTAGAAAATCCGCAACTTAACGAATCCCTATTGAAACAGTTAGCCGCCAAAACAGGGGGCGCATACCTCCCGGTTGCAGACGCCTCTGCCCTGCCCGAGAAAATCAGTGCTATACAACAGCCCGTCATGGTTACTGAAGAACGGGAATTGTGGGATACTGCGCTAGTGTTGATAAGCGTCGTTGCGTTGCTTGGGATGGAATGGCTCTTACGAAAGCGAAAGGGCTTGGTGTAAATCAATGCGACAGGATTCACCTTCGACTCGCACAATGATTGTGTGTAGAAAGCGATGCAATTGGACTGATTGCATTCCGTTCAAGATTATCCTACTTATGTGTTCTCTATTCGTAGGTTTTAAGTTGTACGGTTTTGCGATCGGCGCCGACGGCAAGTTTGCAATTGCACAGGTTCACTACAGTGGTGGAGGCGACTGGTACGGAGATCGTTCGACCATTCCCAATTGGTTGAAGTTGCTTCGCACAAAGACAGACGTCGAGACAGCCGACGACCGTGTAATCGTGAAACTTACAGATCGAGAGTTGTACCAGTACCCAATGCTCTACATCGTTGGACACGGTGAAATCCGGCTTTCGGAAAAGGAAGTCGAAGCGTTAAGGTTCTATCTCACTCATGGTGGTTTCCTGTTTGTAAATGATGACTACGGTCTAGACAAGAGTTTCCGCCGCGAAATGAAGCGCGTATTTCGTGATCAAGCGTTTCAACCTGTACCAAATTCTCACCAAATCTATCACTGTTTTTACGATCTTTCCGGGCTACCGAAAATCCACGAACACGATGGCGAACCCGCCCAAGGTTTTGGGTTATTCCACGACGGACGAATGGTAGTCTATTACGTTTATAGCTCCGATATCGGAGATGGGCTCGAAGATCCGAAGGTTCACCCGAACGATACGCCCGAAGTCCGAGAACTTGCCGCAAAAATGGCGGTGAACATCGCGGTTTACGCGCTGACTCACTAAACATGATGCAAGTCAATCGCGCCCAAGACACTATCCGTTTTAGATGGGCAGCAATGCCAACAAGCGAAAAGATAGCAAGTTCCGAATTCGACGTTGGCTGCGACTGTATGTAGATGGTAGGATATACGCTCTTCAATCTGCGGTAGGGCAATGTATTCCACGTAAGGGCGCGCGGCCAATCGCCCAATTGTCATGCTGCGGGTTCACCGTGGTTGCCCAATTAATCGGGCGTCGGAACTCAAGCGAAGGGACGAGAAAAATTTGAACTACAGGTCGTTGAAATCTCCACCTCGTAAGTCCTATAAACGATTTTGAATTCGTAACTCTCTCTGGTTTATACCCATGGAGGCTCGATCATGTTAGATCGGAACACCGAACAGTCTTATCGGACAATTGTCAATCGTCTTCGCTCTCTGGCTTTAAAGTGGCGTATGCTACTCATATTTCAATGCCTACTCCTTTGCTTGGGCGTGATGGCAGTCTCCCTTTCAGTCACACTCGCGATTGACCAACTAGTCCCGATGCCTCGCATACTGCGCCTTGGTCTCGTATTGCTCGTACTCGGAATTGGTGTTTATACGCTTATCTTCAAATTTATCCGTCCTGCATTCGGAAGAATCACAGTTGATCGGGTAGCAGCTTATGTTGAACAAAGTTACCCCGGATTCGAAAATAGAATCCTGAGCGCCATTCAACTTCAACCTGAGATTGCGCGCAACCGTTTCGGTTACGCTTTGGAATTCATCAATAGATTAACTGATCAGGCTCGCCAATCAATCGAAGAAATAAAGATAAAACGAGTTTTCGACCGAGAGTGCCGGAATCTGAAGAAATACGGTGGATTCGCAATTTGCTCGGGAACGTTGTTTATCGCGATAAATCTCGTATTCTCGTCAGCGATGTCTGATTTCCTTCGCGCATTTGAAGAAATCCCCATGACGCCCCGCGAGTTACTCACTACTCAAATTCATGAAGTCAACCCCGGAAATATACGAATCAAATCAGGCACCGACGTGACCGTCTCAACACATGTTACCGGACACTTAAACGCACCGGTGTATCTGTATTACAGTGTTAGAGAAACAGATGTAACGGTTGAGCCAACGGAGTCATCAGAGGAAAGTTGGAAATCGGTTTTGATGACGAAAAACGACGAACAGATTGACTATCGTGTGACTGTTGAAAATGTCACGTACTCAACCGAATACTATGTCAAAACTAAAGAGGCACAGTCGGAACCCTACAAAATTACAGTGACACGTGAACCGATTCTTAGCCGCTTTCAACTGAAACTTAACTTTCCCAAATACACCCATCTCGCATCGCAAGTATTGGAAGAAAACCTTGGTGACGTTACCGCTCTAATTGGTACGGAAGTGCAGTTTGAAGCGGAAGCGAACAAACCGTTGTCCTCCGGTAACAAGCTCGTCTTTGACGAATCGGAACCCGTGAGGTTGAAAACCACTGAACAACATAGGTTGGCCGGGAGTTTCATAATTCAAACAAGCGAAAAATATCGTACCGAATTGATCGACACGCACGGCTTGACAAACCCAGATCCGATTCATTACACAATCAACGCCGTACGTGATGCCGAACCTATGGTTGAGTTAATCGAACCGAACAGAGATGTTGTGCTTGATGATTCGATGATTGCGCGATTGAAGATTAATGCTAAAGACGATTACGGGCTAGAGCGACTGCAATTAGTGTATGAAGTTGAAGGAAACGATGAAAACCCGGTGGTAGTTCCACTGAAACAATGGGGCACACAGCAGACAGAAGCATATATCGAGTTTTCATGGGATACGGATCCAATCGGTCTCTTCCCCGGAGACGTCATTTCCTACCATGTGGAAGCGATTGATACTGATAATGTCACCGGACCAAATATCGGCAAATCTGACACACATACCCTTCGTTTCCCCTCCCTTGATGAACTCTATGCCGCGATTGAAACAAGCCAAGAAGTTGAACAGACAGGCCTTGAAATACTCTTTGAAGAACAATCTGAGGCAATCGGAATCGTAGATGAACTGTTGGACAAAATCCGAAAGAATCAGGAATTGACAGCCAAAGACGAGCAACTCATGCAGCAAGTGCTTGAAACACAGCGTCAAATCAAACAGACCGCGGAAGAACTAGTGGAAAGTATGAAGAAAACCGCTGACCAGATGCAAGCCAACGAACTGTTCGAGTTGGAAACTGTCAAGAAATATCAAGAATTGCAGGAGTTGATGGAGGAAGCACTTTCCGAGGAACATAAGGAATTACTGCGAAAATTGTCGGAAGCTTTGGAACAACAACAGTTGTCGGATCAAGAAAGGGAGCTGATGGATGCAAATTTCAGTCAGGAACAGTTTCTCCAGCAGTTGGATCAGTTGAAGGAATTATATAAACAGATGATTCTTCAAAACCAATTGGAGAAGGCAGCAAAACTGGCGGAGGAATTGGTTGAACGGCAGCAGAGATTGCTCGAAAAGGCAGAAGAATATCTCGCTCAAGCAAACCGGAGAGAGGCGAACCAAACCACCGGCCCTCAGCAAGAATTAGATCGACATGGTGATGAACTCGCCAAACAAGAGAAGCGAATTGCCCAAGAGATGGAAGAGCTTCACAGTGACCTCGATGAACTCGGCCGAGAAATGTCAAAACACGACAATCTCAAGAGAGTGGCTGATGAAATTGACCGACTCAATCAATTCGCGAGAAATGATAACGTCGTTTCCAACCTCGAAGACGCGAGTCGGCAGATGGCCCGTTCTCAACTCAAGCAGGCAATGCAACCCGGGATTCAGGCTCAGGATACTATGAGCGACCTTGCTCAAGGATTGGAAAATGCACTCGAATTCATGGAAGGAACAAATGCCGATGAAACACTGACCGCCCTCAGAGCGGCCGTGAGGAGCGGTGTCTACCTTTCAGAAGTACACGAGGGCGTGATAGAGGATACAAATGAGATTTTGCGATCGGGGCACGGGCAATACATTGATGGAGAAATCGAACGATTGCAAATACTCGCCGCGGAAGAATTGAGCACCGCAATAGGAATTGATCAACTTGCCGACCGACTCTGGGAACTGGGAAAACAGCAGATGCAGATTGATCCAAAAGTGGTGTGGCGCCTCAATGAAGCTAGCGATGCGCTGAATCGCGCCGCAAGCGCATTGGAAGACAGGAAAGCAAATCTGGCAACTACAATTCAGAAGCAGGGACTCGCGGATTTGAACCAAGCCGTAGTGGACCTCCTCGGTGCCATGAATCAGATGAATCAGCAAATGGGCATTGCAGGTATGGAGAACATGCTTGAGCAACTTCAGCAACTCGCGCAAAGTCAAGGGCAGTTAAACGAAATGACCCAAAATCTCAACCAACAAATGCGACAACAGGGCAGAACTCCCGGCCTTGAGCAGATGTTGAAGCGAATGGGTTACGAGCAGCAACTGATTCGTGAAGCAACGGAGCGGCTCGCAGAAATGATGGAAAAGTTCTCACAAGCGCTTGGGGATTTGCAGGGAGTTGCTGAAGACATGAAAAAGGTTGAAATGGAACTAGAGGGAGGAAATGTCGATCAGAATATTGTGAAAAAGCAACGGCAGATTCTCACACGTATGCTCGAAAGCGCGAAATCTTTGCAGAAGCGGGATGTCAGTAAGAAGCGCCAAAGCAAACTCGCCAAGACACCCATGGATCCTGTCAGAGAATCCCCTTCCCTCGATCCGAAACTATTAAGCCAGATTCAAGAACTTGAGTCAAACCTTAGATCTGGTGGCGTAGAGACTCTTCCACTTGAGTATCGGGAGCAGATTGAACGGTATTTCAAAGCACTGTCTCAGCAGACACGAAGGAAAAGTACGTTAGGAGAGTAAGTACATCGAACTTCCTGGCAGGGTAAATTTTACGGCGAGAATTCCGATTTGTCAGAGACGTTTCCGTTAGTCACTGCGTATACGATCATGTTAGTGCCGAATCTCATCGCGCCGGGGCAATAGTGTTCCGAACTACCCGTGAACAGACTCCAATAACCCCTCTGACTAATCACTACCGCAAGTCTGCCGTTGATAGATATACCTTCTAGCGCAAGCGGACGATTACCTGGGTTCATACCAACCGGTGCACCACCCATGTGATAAAAACAGCGAAACATCTTGTGGTCGTCTGGTATCCACTCAATCGGATACATGGGTAGCAACTCTTCCAATATCCTTCGTATTGAACGATAGAATTCGCCTTCTATACCAGAGCTATCGTCAACAAAGAGAAACCCACCTCTCTCAACGAGATAATGCCGTAGATTCTCGCATTCTGCTTCCGAAAGATAGATTTCCGAATTTCGACTATCACTATCCAAAAAGAGTATGGGTTGCTTGAACAGCCCGTCAGTATCAATTTCCTCCCACGGGATCCCCCGCGGGGGCGACAGGTAGATCTTTTTTTTTGTAGTATCCCTAGGGATAAAGCGAACTTGAAAGCGACTTCGCTTGTTCATCCATTCTCCGAGAGCCGTGGGTTTTCCCTGAGACCAGAAGGAACCACCATTATAGAAAACCTCGGAAATGTTGACATGCCCGCTCAAGTTGTTGCGATCACCAAGGACGCCTTTCCCATTTTCTTGGAAATCGAGACGAGTAACGTTTGCGTCGTTCGCAACAACCCGTGCGTTATGACCAAAAGCCAACAGGAGGGTGACAAGAAAAGATAAGACGATTGGTTGGGTGCTGGTAAGCTTATCGGTGTTGGGTTTCACTGTAGTCATGCTAAATTCCCTCCCGGCAATTGCAATTAACGACGTAAGCCATTTCAATCGTTTGCCTTGTTGCCCGTAAATTAATCATGTAATGCATTATAATCGATATTTAGCAAGTTGCGTACCATGCCTTGGAAAAACTCGAAAACGATGTGAAATGATCGTGCTGTGGCGCGCACTGCTTGCTATGTGCGCAACATCAGTGAGTCGGAACTTCAAACTGCACCAATCTGGGCAATGAAATTGCACCAAACAAAGCCAACTTTGGATTTTCAATTCGTTTACCCTCGTTTGGCGGGAACTGTCCACATTTTTGCGAGACGGGCTTTTGATTCAGGTTAGAGTGGGGCGCAAACTAGATTCCGGACTACTCGAATTGTGTCTAGGTCAATCGTAGGGAGGAGATCCCCGCGCCCAAAGTGCCGACAAAAAATATCACACTACGTTATTTACTTCGCGCTAGTTTTAATGCTGCCAGCGTTGTCGGTTTTACGTATAGCCGACTTGTAATAATTATCCGCCGACGGGTAAAGTTTTCTATAGACGTAGTAACTATCGATCACTTTTTTAATGTGGCGCCGCGTTTCATCGATTGCAATGTCTTCAATAAACTCGTCCAAATCGGCCAATCCTCTTTCCTTCACCCAACGGCTCATTCGTCCAGGCCCGCCATTGTACGCCCCAGTCACCAATGCACGATTGTCTTGAAAGCGATTCATCAAGTATTTCATGTATTTCGCCCCCATCTCAATATTTGCATTGGGACTCATTAGCATTTTCTTCTCGAAACGGCGAATTTTCAGTTGACGAGCAAGCTCACGTCCGGTTTGAGGCATAATTTGCATTAAACCTATTGCCCCGGCCCATGAAACTGCTTCAGCGCCAAATCGGCTCTCTTCCAGAATCATTGCCGCAATAAACAGAGGATCCATCTCGTATTTCTTGGCATATTTGTTAATAGTGTCACGATAGTAGACAGGGTAAAGCAACCGATACAGTTCCAGTGGAATTGCCTGGTTTTCATCATGCATGGACGCCCCGGTAGATAACTGTTTTGCAAATTCGTAAGCCTCATCAAATCTTTTCTTCTTCTGGTAGCACACAATTAAGTCGTAGTAATTGGCATTCCGATTCCCGCGATTCGATTTGATTTGACCCTGAATCTCTGTAATTGCGTCATCGTAGATTCTTAGCTGCATCAATGCTTTAACACGTTCCGACTGGTTCAACTTAGCTTGTTTCCATTTTGAGTGATTAGGAACCGCCTTCACGCGTTTGGCAACAGACGAGTTCTTCGCTTTCTCTATTTCTTCTCCCATCTGAAGAAGCATTACCTCTGCTCGACTACCATAGTACCAATGGTGGTCCCTCTGTACTTCGCGGTATATCTTTTTCGCTGTTCCCGGTTGATTCTTGCGTTCGTAACACTTGGCGGTCCAAAATTGCGCCGCCATCGCTAGACGGTTTCCGGGAAAGAGACGCATCAAAGAGGCAAATGTCTTGATACTCTCGTCATATTGTTTATGCTTGTATTGGATCCAGCCGATGCGCCAATAGGCATCCGAGGCAAACCGGCTATTGGGGTACTTTTGTGTCAACTGACGATACGATTTGAGCGCTTCGTCAAAATGTTCCTCGTTCTCTTGCACCCATCCAAGATCAAAGAGAGCTTTGTGTGCGTAATCGCTCCAACTGTAATCGTTTACGAATGCCTTCAGCCGTTGTTGAGCAATATGGGGCTGTTTCTTGCGACGATAACAGATTGTCGTTTGGTACAACGCCCGGGTTAGGTAATTGCTCCCGGGGTAGAGCGTGGCAACTTTGTTGTATTCACGAATTGCGTGGTCGTATTTTCGCCGACGGTGGTAGGCGCGACCGGTGAAATAAACTGCTTGTCCGGTGAGTTTGTCATTCTTTTTCGGAGTAATTGTTCGAAGCAAGGCAATTGCATCCGAAAACCTTCCATGGTTGTAAAGAACAATCCCATGCGTTACGCGTTGGTTGCGGGTAATCTTTAATCTAGAATGGGTTTTTACCAACCTTTGGATCTGCTTAAGGGCATCCCGTGAAATCCCGTCCGATTTGTCCGCATCAATGAGACGCTGATAACCGCTTAGAGCATCTGCCCACTTTCCCATACCTTCGTAAGCTTGCGCTTGCAAATAAGTCGCCCGCCTCAAATAATCGCTCGCTTCGTTCACGATCAACTGTGAAGACAATTCAATAACGTTCGCATGATTGCCCAGCTTCAGATTCACACTAGCGATTTCATATTTTGCATCGAAAATATGATAGCTCTGTGGGTATCGCTCAATCAACCGTTGATACCATGATATCGCTTGTGCATGATTTTCGCGCTCCTGATGGATTTGTGCCAAGTGGAAGATAGCGTAATCGGCCAGAATATAACTGGGCGAAGCGGCCATTTCGTAGTGTTTGGCAGATATTTCCCACCTTTTCAGATTTTCATTACAGTACCCAAGTGCGTGATGAATCTCGTGCACACTTTTTTCTGTCGCCGAGGTGTGCAACAACGAATTCAATTGCTCCGCGGCAAGCGTAAATTTCTCCTCCTCCATCAGTAGGAGCGCGTCGTTTAGTGATGGCTTCCCGAGAACAGGCGATTGTAAACAGAGATTAACAGCGAAACAGAAATATAGACTACGGAGAATCAGCAAATTTTTCATGGTGTAATTCGAAACGGTGGCATTGAATGAGGTTAAAAGAGTGGAAAACGAGGGCGGCGAGACATCGCATAGCAATTCCGGTAGAGATCCTATAGAAGGCGCTTCAGCGGAATCAATTAAAATCCTATATAACCTCCCCGCCGTTCCCTACTCTCCATAAGGAGTACCGGAGTTATCCTATTGCGCGCATAACGGATTTACACAAGTCCCGATTATGTGTGCATACGAATGAAATGACTACAATAGTATTGTTCTTCGTTGGAATGACCATACAATTCGACTTCATTGTTACCGCACATGCCGGTACATTTTCGCAAGACGAGTAGGGGAGATTCCAAAGAGAAAAAGGAGGGTAATTAACCAGTTAATTAACGTTGTCCGTATAATACCGTTTTGTTCCCATCTTCGGGACGATATGTGAATACAGGACTTCACAAGCGTGGTCTTGCCAAGTCGACGCAGTTCACGAGAAAATCCGATTTCTTCCATGATAGGTAAATCTGGAAATCCGCCAATCTGTCGAAAATGAGTGCGGCCGATAAAAATCCCACCATCGCCATAGTACACTTTGAGATGCTTTGCTCTGAGATTCGCAGCAAATTCGATAATGCGGTACAAGGGATGCGCGCCGTCAATTCGTTGTCGGAACGCACCTCCAACATAACCTGCGGCAACTGCGGCCTCGACTGCTTGAACTGCTCCCGGTTCAAGCTCAACATCCGCGTGTAAGAAAAGAAAAGTCGCGCCCGAGGCTGCGTTGGCTCCTGCGTTGAGTTGGCATGCTCGCCCCCGTCCGGAAGAGATTACATTACCATATTTTCTCGCAATTTGCCGCGTACAATCGGTGCTTCCACCATCAACTATAAGCAGTTCGTGCCCATCAAGTTGCTGTGTCAATCGAGATAAAGTGGAATCTAGCACAGCCGCTTCGTTAAGGGTCGGAATGACGACGGATATCATCTCTGCACTTCAGTTAACGTTAAGCCAACTCGTTTGATTCACAAAAAAGAATTTCGCCTCTACCATACTACATTGCACACTTGGCTTGGTGTAGCGCGCGCAGCGGGAACACGGACGCATTGATAGGATCCGCGTAACCTCCGATTATCTCCCAATAGATTCCGACACAACTAGCATTCCATGAACCGTCAGCCCTCTGATGATCGAGTAGAAACTTTATTCCCTTCCATCCAGCTTTATTTTGGGGATCTGCAAGAAGGAGTGCACCCGCAGACCAAGCAGTCTGTTCCACCGTACTTTCCGCGGGGTTGCCGAGCATGTCCTCGCCCCAGCCGCCATCGGGGTTCTGTGCGTCCTCCAACCACTCAACACCTTGGCGCACTTCGTTACAATCCCCCTCTCCCGTTAGAATCAGTGCTGTAATCGCATTTGCTGTCCCATACGTATTCTTTGCAAGCCAGAGGTCGCTCCAATGTCCGTCCGTAGACATTTGGCGTTTTAACCATCTGCAGGCTCGGTCTATATTTGTATCCCACCCTCCAGATTCAAGAAGTGCTTCGATCGCGTGTGCGGTGATGCTAACGCAGCCAACATCGCCTTGGCCCGGAAGATAGGTACTCCAACTTCCATCACGCCCTTGATGCGCAAGCAGCCATTGAAACCCCCGACGCATGGCGCTATCGGAACCGGCCAGCTTCAACTTCAGGAGAGCACACAACGCCAAGGCTGTATCGTCCGCATCGCTAGGTAAGTTGCTACCGGGCAGTCCGGAAAACGCCCAGCCTCCGTCGGCATTCTGGTTTTGAACTAACCAGACACCAGCGGATTGAAGTTCATTTGCGCTTTCTGAAGCGTCAATATCCGTGACTGAGATAACGCTCAATGCGGTGTCCCAAACATTGAGATTTAATGCCTCCCGACATCCGCCGTCGGAATTTCGTGTGCGGCCCAGCCAAGATAGTCCTTCATCAATCATCCGATCAAGTTCAACGCCATTTCTGAATCCTCTTTTGCGAAGTTCAATCAGTGCAAGTAATGATAGAGCCGTGATGTAGTTCACACGAAACCAACTGCCGTCAGCAACGACGTGAGACTTTAGCCAGTCAAAAAGACAATCGATGATCCCGATTCGTTTCGTCGTATTGAGTTCAATCATCAGAAACACTGCCGCGAGTGTGTGTTGCTCTGCGATAAATAGTTTTGTAAACATCGGGGTGTTAATAAAGTCTACAGGCGGGAGAATTTTGGTTGGCGGTTTGAAAACTGCACGGAGTCGTGGGAACAGAGCGGAGATCTTCTGCACCAGCGCCAATACCGGAAGCATGTTTTTGGAGATTGTGAGTTCAGTCCATTTGGCCTGACCGAATGCCGCGTATGCCAACTTGACTAACGCCAAATCGAGTGGAAAATCTGGAATACGCGCAAGCGCCGTTTCAACTTCTGGCGTCGGCTGTTGTTCAATAAACTGCTGCAAGAGGAGTTCGGCAAACAGGGTCGCATGTTGGTTTGGTTGATCCGATACATCAAGACTCCATGTTCCATCTTGATTCTGATTCCGCAGCAACCACTCTATCAGCGCCGCGTCTGGTGTCTTGCCCAGCGCAAATTGCACCCAAGCGTAAGCGCATGTGGGAAAGGTGCTTGAGGAGAGTTCACCTTCAAAAAAACCGGCGTCATGCGACTGCGCCATCAAGTAAGACGTACCTCTGCGCAACGCTTCTCCAATGTTGTCGTTCATGTTTTAACCAAGGATTCGGAGTTTTCAATCAAGCGCATTCTTCCCGCTCAAATACACAATGGCAGACTGATTCCATCGTGGATCCAGTCCGCTTGTTGTCTCTTTTTTCTCGGTTTTCTCAGACCAAAAGGCGTCTTCCGATCACCCGACTAACCAGATGTACCGAATCACGAACAGTATCGCGAAGAGATAAATCAACCAATGTACCTGTCTTCCTTTGCCCGTAACCAACTTCAGGAAAGCATAAGAGATAAAACCAAAAGCGATCCCTTCCGTGATGCTGAAGGCGAGGGGCATTATCAACAACATCAAGAATGCGGGAAGAGACTCCGTAAAGTCTTCCCAATCTATGTGCACGACATTCTTGAGCATGAAACTTCCAATGATAATCAGGGCAGGAGCAATGACAGGATACAGATAGGTATTGTCACCGATGTTATAACCCGCACCCACCATCTTTATTAACGGATGGAAGAAGAGCGCAAGCAGCATCAGCGCAGCCGTCACTACGTTTGTCAATCCCGTGCGTCCGCCCGCAGAAATACCGGATGCGCTTTCAATATAGCTGGTAACCGTCGAGGTACCGAGCAGGGCCCCGCTACTGGTAGCCACGGCATCAGACAGCAGTGCTTGGCGTGCTTTCGGCAGCTTGCCATCGACCATCAAACCCGCTTGTTGGGTAACTCCAACCAGAGTGCCCACGGTATCGAACAGATCGAGGAAGATAAATATGACGACTATTGAGATTAACTCAGGTTGTATGAAAATGTTTGGAATCTGCAGCTTGAAGAAAGTCGGAGCCATAGACGGCGGCGCGGAGACGACGCCTTGAAATGTCGCCATTCCGGTAATGAGTGCCACAACCGCTGAGGCGAGAATTCCGATCAATATAGCGCCTCGTACGTTCAAGGCAAACAGCACCGCCATAACCCCGATACCGAACAGCGATAGTAGCACCGGGGGTGACTTTAAATCGCCGAGGGTGACATAGGTTGCGTCATGTTGGACAATCAGACCCGACCATTCCAATCCCACAAGGGCAATAAACAGCCCGATGCCGGCAGGAATAGCGTTCCTGAGCGAATCGGGAAGAATGTTCATTATTTTCTCGCGCAACCCTACGAAAGCGAAAAGAACAAAGAAAACTCCGGCAATGAACACGGCGCCAAGTGCAGTCTGCCACGGCACCTGTAAGGCACCACAGACGGTGAACGCAAAAAAAACGTTGTGTCCCATTCCGGGCGCAAGAGCAATCGGATAATTGGCAAGGAACGCCATCAACAGCATCGCAAACGCGCTAGTGATGCACGTCGCAGCCATCACTGCGCCAGAGTCCATTCCCGCTTCAGACAATACCGCCGGTTGGACGAAAATAATATACGATAGCGTGGCAAACGTTGTGCATCCCGCTACGATTTCTCGTTTCAATGTGGTCCCGGCTTCTTGTAAATGAAATAACTTTTCTAGCATAGTATGCCCTATTGGGGAATCAAGCGTTTTGCGGATTCAATCGTCGTTTTCCTACACGTTCGAACTTTGGATTCATTCTCGATTTGGCCGTCCCAACACGGGGTACGCCGGGTCAGCGTATCCTTTCCCGGTATGTTCACCCCGAGGGACAAGCTGGTCTATCACCTCTTCATCCGGGTCACTTAGAACGCAGTCTAGGCACCCAAGATTATCATCGACCTGTTGTATCGTCCGTGGACCGATTATGACAGATGTTACGATAGGGTTTGCCAGCACCCATGCCAATGCAAACTGGGTCAGCGTTTTGTTGTGTGCCTCTGCCAACGGGACCAGTTGCCGTGCTACCTCATAACTTTCTTCGCGGAGTTCCGTCTGCAGGAGACGACCGTCACGTCGGGCGGCTCGAGATCCTTCCGGTGGCGATTTTCCTTGACGATACTTCCCGGATAGCACGCCTCGCGCCAAGGGGCTGTAAGGAACGACGCCTATTCCGTGCTCCCGGCATAACGGCAACAGTTCCACCTCAATGTCGCGATTCACAATGTTGTATAGGGGTTGTACGCACGCAAAGCGTTCCAAATTCATTTGTTCGCTTACGGAGAGTCCTTCACAAACTCGCCACGCGTGGAAATTCGAACAGGCGATATAGCGTACTTTTCCTTGCTTTACACAGTCGTCCAATGCCCGCAACGACTCTTCAATCGGCGTCGTTGGGTCAGGCCTGTGCAGATAGTACAAATCGATTCGATCTGTTCCAAGCCGCCGGAGACTCTCCTCAACCTCGTGCATAATGTGGTAGCGGCTTGATCCGGATTGGTTTGGCCCGTCCGCCATTGGGCCGCAAACCTTGGTTGCAATCACGACTTCATCGCGTACCGTATGAACCGCTTTGCCCACTATTCTCTCGGATTCACCGCCATTGTACACATTCGCAGTATCGATAAAATTAACACCCGCATCAAGTGCGCGATGGATTATTCGAATCGAATCTGACTCATCTGTTGGCCCGCCAAACATCATCGCGCCCAAACAGATTCTCGAAACCTTTACGCCAGCACACCCCAACGATTTAAATTCCATAACCGACCTCGGTCGTGTCTGTCCGTTCAGAGTTTGTTTGAAAGGCTATTTTGGATGGACTCATATCCTTGAGACCAATCTTGACGCCAAGAATCAAGATTATCACACCACATTGGTGTTTACCGGCACCTGAGGCAGAGGGACGAAGACAGGAAGAAACTGCAGGTCACCGCACATTAAAATCCCCAGAACGGGATCAACCGAATAAATGGCGAGGACGATACAAATCTATCAGGAATCAGAAACTCAAACACACAAAAATTAATCTTTAACGTCGTTTTCAAACAAGCTCTTGATGCTACAATCCATGTGCATTTGATTGTCGAATTGAATCCTTCATCCGGTTGATTGCCTATTCCCGCTTTAAGAATTCAATGATACGGACGCGTTTTCGGTTGATGTCAACTCAAACTCTTGATCGAACGGCATTTCGTCTCTTGAGACAATACGGCGACGCGCGGTGATTGACGACCCACGATTTCGCACCTCGAATTGCGTAAGCTGTTTTTGTATTGAGAATGCCTGATGCGTATGATAGAATAGGGCGGTAATCGCCTACATTATTGCAAAACGCCGATGCAAAGTCAACGTCAAAACCCGGTGTTTCTTTTAAGAGAAAACCGGGAGACGGACAACGCTGTTAGGTTGCGGGTTGGAGGTCTCTCACATGGCGCAAAGGAGGGTTCGAATTACTACTAACTCCATTGTGATGGACGCTGAACTTAATGACTCATCGACCGCGTTGCAGGTATGGGAGGCATTGCCTCTCACTTCCCAAGCGAGCACTTGGGGAGACGAGATATATTTCTCTATTCCCATACATTCTGAACTTGAAAACGAACAGGAGATAGTGGAACTTGGAGACATCGCGTACTGGCCCCCCGGTAATGCATTCTGCATCTTTTTCGGTCCCACGCCCATGAGTCGAGGGAATGAAATTAGACCAGCCAGTGCAGTGAACGTTGTTGGGAAGCTCCTTGGCGATGCGACAGTATTCGGAAAAGTCAAGAATGGGGAAACAGTAACACTCGAGCAGATTGTTGGGAGATAATTGATGGAGTTTTCCGAAGACGAAAAAAAAGAACTCGAAAAAAAATATAAAGAGCAGCGACGTTCTATGTGGTCGGGTAAACGCAAGTCAAGTGTCGCATCGGAGGAGAGGCCGGAAGAAACTACAGTTCCTTCCCAATCAATCGCCGGGCAATCAAAGCGAACACGGTTGAAATCAAATGCGGTCGCACGTCAGAACAGAGAGAACACAGTATCGACAACTGATTACAGCGATACGCAGCAAATGATTCAGAAGATTCGGCAGCAACGAGAGGACACGTGGCAGGGCAATAATGCAGCGACGCGTTCCCGTCAACGTCACCGATGGCGAGCCACAACCGGCAGAGTAGGTAAATTTTGGAACCCGCCTCAACTGGAAGACATAAAAAAAACGCGCCGGTGGAAACTTGCATTGGGTGTGTTTGGCGCAGTTTCTGTGTTAGTTGGTGTTGGAATTTTACTAGGATATTGGTTTGCAGGATAGTAATTCCTTGATGCCCCACTAGGGTATGTCCCTGTCGCGCATCTGATCCTCCAAGCGCATAGTTCGAATGACGGAGGCAACTATATGTATTTCTTGGCACTGATGTCATTTCGGAACTTGAAATATGTCCTCCTTCCTTGTGCGCTTGTGCTTTGGATAACAGTGACAGGGCATTCAAGAAACTTTTATCCCGATGTAATCGGAAACCGGTGGACCTTACAGAGTTTGGATGGGATGAATCTAAGAACGGTTACAATCAAGGGTCCAGAGAGAATCGATGGTGAGGAACTTAGATTCATTGAGGAAGACACCAACGGTAACATCAATAAACTTTATGTCAAATCAGAAGCCGACGGAATAAAACTCGTCCGATCTGTTGTCTCCATCGCCATTATAGGAGAAGTGACGTTTGATTACTCGCCGCCGCAAGTTTTTCTCCCAATCCCGGCAAATCTTGGTACTAACTGGACGATCCAAAGCGAGGCTGAAATTGCCGTTGTGGGGAAAGTACGTTCGACGAATCGGGCGGAAGTTATCGCCATTGAAGAGGTTGCTACCCCCGCAGGTACTTTCCAGAACTGTCTGAATATTGGACAGAACATCGCCTTGAATCTACCAATCGCAGATTTGGAATTGACCAACTCAATGTGGTTAGCTCCGGACATCGGTTTAGTTAAAGCTACCGACTCAGGTGGCGTAATCTTTGAATTGATAGATTTTGATATTGCCGAGAGTGATCCTCAAACCGCGGTGCAATCGAATGGCAAATTGACGACAACATGGGCATCAATGAAGTACCGGTGAATCAACATGAGCATTTGGACACCGGCTCCCCGTCAAACCCCGGGTATCTCATTTGCCCGCGGCTCGTATATCTCTTGATACTTGTTGTTCTGTTCAGTGAACACATTTCCATTCCTGGCAGCGCTCACGAACGAACTCACTTCAAGGCATTCGAGGGCATGCTGTATTTGACGAAACCACCCCGAATTGGGGGCAACGCGACTCTCGTTCTCTCCATCCAATCCAACCTGCTCGAATCCGTAGGCACCCAGATTCTGTTTCAATTGCCACGGGGTATTGTGGCTGAATCGCCAGACCAGTTCGACGATGTCTATTTTCCCTCTCGCGAAAGAAAGCAACACAGCGTGCGACTGCGAGTTCAGGCAGCCGGAAACTATCCTCTCCAGGCGTCAATCCATACCGTGTCCCCCAGTGGAAAAAAAATTGCCCAACATTTTTATACCTATCTTCTTGTGAAACCGAGCGGTTCGGAAACAGGTGTCAGGCCCTTTCATGAAAGTGTCAGGAACTTTCCGCTGCAAACGCACGTCCAATTACCATCCACGTCACCCCGGATTGACCGCGCCCTGACCATCCGCGGATCCATATCTTATTTTGACGATAACGAGCTTGTTGAACTCCCTGTACAAAAACCACTAGTTCAACTGTATTTGGAAAATAAAATTGTGGGCGATGAAATTGTCGGTCTCACTCTTGGCGACGAACAGGGAAATTACAATTTTGATAATCTGAATCATCCATCCCTCCGCGATGGTAGCCCACAAAATCTTTACATGGTATTGCGATTCGACAATTCTGTGCTCTCGGTAACGAACAATAAAGACCAAACGTACGCCCTTCAGTCCGAAGCGCTTCGCGATGTTCCCGACGGCGAAATCGTCGTTGATCTCGTTATGGACAGACACCATCCGAATCGTGGGATTGGACACATTTTTAACACCATTCAAGATGCACATGCATTTCTTTACGATCGGTTGGGTTGGGAACGAGACATACCCATACAGGTTGTGTGGCCCGGTCCATATAGCATCTCTTACTACGATTTCGAGAATGTGTACGACGGAAGAAAACGGATGATGCGCGAGCAGATCGCTATTGCCTTTGGAGAGCACCAATGGCTGCGCATCATTATGTTTCACGAATATGCGCACGCCGTGATGACCGCTGCATACGGCTACGATCCTGATGCCTTGCCACTAGATAACTATCCTAATGTGCACCGAGTGGAAACCGTCTCAAACTTAGGGTTTGCATTTTACGAGGGCTGGGCTGCCTTCATGGAAGCCGCGGTAGATAACAACGCCCTGAACGTGACGGGATTTTGGAATAGGGATTCCCCGAATATTGAAACAAATCAGTGGTGGACGGGACATGTAGACGGAGCCGGTCAGAACGTTAGAGGCGAGCTCGTCGAAGGAACAGTCGCAAGTATTCTATGGGACATATTTGACACATCGGAATCAACCGATCTCTTCCCAAACATCGATGATGACAACATCAGTGATGAGTTTCATTCGTTCTGGGAAATCTTTGCGGGCGATGCTCCGCAAAACATCACCGATGTCGCAATATCGTGGCGACAACGAAATCTCCCGAAGTTGCCGGAACTGGAGAAAATTTACGCGAGTCATCACACGCTTTCTCGACCCAACTCGCCTCCATCGTTTCAATTCATCTCTCCGACCGTTGAGGGCACATCGGCAAAAAGAACCTTTAAGATTGCGTGGACGGCATACGATATTGACG
>JAPPIK010000031.1 GCA_028820655.1 Candidatus Poribacteria bacterium
TTCATTACTTAAATCTTGTCATTTACTGTCTAAAGGATGGGGGTAAGTTATAGGAACGTGCATGATTGGAGGCGGATTAGTCGCGTGGATTGTTGTTGGCGGCATCGTTTCGCTGTTCTTCTCAACGAAAGTAGTGCTCAAAAATGACTTCATAGCCGAGCATTCGCATAATAGCAGGTTGTGTTGGACATGCGCGCGCGATATTATTGAAGAGCTGCCTTACACACCTGAAAAGGAGAACAGGCCGAACGATAAATTGTCTCAAGAGCGGGATTTCGACAAAGAGATTCAGTGGTTGTTTAATCCACGCGTACGTGTTAAGCACCAACCAGACTGGGCAGCGGAGGCACACGCATTCGTCATCTACGTTGGTTTGCTCTGCGGTGTCGCTTGGGCTATTGAGAATGACAGGGCGCGCTGGCGGTTTTTCTGGTGGACATGCGGAGGAGTTTCTGTCGGTTGGATTAGCCACTTGGTTACGGGAAACGCGAGTGTCTGTTGGGCGTTAATTGTGCTTGGTCTGTTCGTTGGGGTTGTCTCAGCGCTTGCAAGTGTCGGGGCTTATAGGAAAAATTAGAGAAAGGATTAACATGAACACAAGACAGAAGTTTGAGTACACAATCATAGACAATGATCTGAAAACTCGTCAAGGATTCTTGGCAGTGCTACTACCAATGCTTTTGTTGCTTATTGTCGTCAGCGGCATTTTCGTGTATGTTCCCGTATCTATGATGCTGTTAGACGCGCCGGTGCCGCTATGGGCGTTTTTCCTCGCCATCGTTCTACTGCTTGACAATCGCAGAAGTCGACACTATTGAACTGTTTGAGAAACAGCGGTATAATCGAAGTGGCAGAAGTTAGATTCACGGGCCAATTGTTACTCCAAATCAAAACACAAATCTGAGCAACTATGACAAACTCACCTAGTTCCACCGAACTATCCTTCTGCGTCGTTGCGGATTGGCAAATCCCCGACGACAACTTGACACGCCTAGCGGAGCGTCTCGTCGCCGAAAAACCGGAATTCGTCGTGATACCCGGCGATCTCGTCATGGCGAAAGGCGCGGATCCGGCGCCGTGGGACGCCTTTTTCGAACGCATCCGCCCGCTGTCCGATGCGGGGATTCCGCTCCGTCCGATTCCGGGCAACCACGACTTCGACGGCGGTCTCGACGCCGCCCGCAAACAGTGGCTTGAACGATTGGAGCGGTACATCCCGAACTATTTCTACTCGTTCGACGCCGCTCCTGCACACTTCACCGGCTTGTGTGTCACCCCGCTCTCCTACAGCGTGCTGCACGAGGAGTTTGACCTGCCCGAAGGCAGAATGACCCAACTCGAATGGTTTAGCAGGGACCTTGAGCGCTCCCGGGATGCGCCTTGGCGGTTCGTTTTTCACCACGAACCCGGCACCGCATTCTGCCGCTTGGATGCGCCGAACGACGGGCCCGGTTTACCAGAAATCTCGGAACTCGTGGAACCCCTCGCATGGCGCGAGGGGGTCGATCTCGTCTTTCGAGGTCATCAACACTTCTACGAGCGCACCTACCCGCTGAATCCCGTCAGTCGGGTGCGCGACGACTCCCGAGGCACCGCATTCATCACGCTGGGCGGCGGCTGTAACGCCTACCGCCCGGTAGATCCGAACGATGCCGCGCCAGTCTGGTTCGATGCGGTAGTGGCGGTTCACCAGATGCACTATCTTAAGATAAAACTGACGGCGGACAGGCTGAACGCCGAAGCGAAGAATTTGGCGGGGGATGTCTATGACCGTTTCACCATCCGTAAGCGTTCGGACGGCTCGCGGGTTTGGGAAGGTTTGCCGCCTACGCCAGTCTTCCTCGTGAACAACCAGCCACAGTCCTACTAGGTGAGTTTTTGGTGCCTCATTCGGGACTTATGCGGATTTCATCGATACATGGAAGAGGTAATACGTAATGCGTAATACGTAAAAATCTTGATTACTCATTACGTGTTACGCATTACGGCGCTCACTATCTTTGGTAGGCACCATTGATTTCTTTCGACCGTCCACCGCTAGGAGATAATGTCACGTATGAGCATAAAAGGCAAAGCGGCAATCGTCGGCTACGGCGAAACCGAGTTCCTCAAGCGCAATCCCGGCGACCGGTCAAACTACACCGAATACTGCCGGGCGGCGAAACTCGCAATTGAGGATGCCGGGCTGACGAAGGACGACATCGACGGCTTAATCTCAATCTATCCGCTCGACGAGGAACCCACCTGGACCGAGGACTTGCAGGAATACCTTCAACTCCACCCGCGGTTTCTCGACAACGTCTATCGCGGCGGCGCATCCGGGAATGCGGCAATCCTCTACGGGGCGGCGGCGTTGGCGGGCGGTCTCTGCAACAATATCCTGATTGTCGCCGGCAGCGTCATGGATCCGAAGCGTATCTACGAATTCGGGCTGGAGACCGGCACCGCGTTTGAACGGGATTTCGACAGCATCTACGGACCCATGTTCAACAACTCCGCATACGCCATGATTAAACGGCGGTACATGCACGAATTCAACGCGACCGACGACCAGTTCGCGCATGTGGTTATCAACGCCCGCTATCACGCCTCCAAGTTTCCGAACGCCCTGCTGAAAAAGCAGGTCACAGTGGATGACGTGCTAGATTCGCGGCTCATCTGCGATCCGCTCCACCTGTTCGAGATCGTCATGCCCTGCGTCGGCGGCTGCGCGCTGGTCATGACGACAGCGGAACGCGCCAAAGACACCAAGAATTCGCCGGTCTATCTGCTGGGCGGCGGACAGCAATTTGACAGAGGACTGTGGAATCCCGCCTACGGCTACGAGCGCTCCCTCACCACCTCCCCCGTCAAACTCGCGGCGAAGTACGCCTTCGAGATGTCGGGGTTGGGCATAACGGACATGGACTTCGTCGAGCTATACGATTGCTATACCATTACCGTCGTGATTTCGCTTGAGGACATCGGCTGGTGCGAGAAGGGAGAGGGCGCGGCGTATGTGGAAGAGACGGATTTGACCTACAAGGGAGATATGCCGCTGAACACCGACGGCGGTCAACTCGGCAGAGGACAGCCGAACCCCGGCATCCACTTGATGCACTCCATCGAAGCCGCGCGACAACTGATGGGCAGAGCCGGTGACCTTCAAGTCGAGGGGGCGACCTTCGGTTTGTCCAACGGCAACGGCGGCTCCATGGCGGACCAGTGCACCCTGATTTTTGGAAATGAAATCCCGTAGGCGTTAGGAGATAGGGTGATGTCCACCGAAATCGAATATACCAAGCCGTTACCCACAATCGAGCCTGAGACGGAAGAATACTGGAAAGCGGCGAAGCGCCACGAACTCTTCCTGCAACGGTGCAACGCCTGCGGAGAGGTTATCCACTTCCCGCGTGTGATGTGCTACCGGTGTTTATCCGAGGATCTCGGCTGGTTCAAGTCAACCGGGATCGGAAGCGTCTACTCCTTCACGATTATCCACCAAGTCGCGCATCTGGGCTTCGAGTCGGAGGTGCCCTACGTCTACGCCATTATCGATCTGGACGACGGCGCCCGCATGATCTCCAACGTCGTCAACATCGACCCGTCGGCGGTCGAAGTTGGAATGCGCGTGCAAGTCACCTTCGACGACGTTACCCCCGAAATCAGCATCCCGAAATTTGAACCGATTAGCTAATTTGTGACTGTTTAGTCCATCAATCTATATCGCCGATGTCGGTTTGTAGTAGTGCAATTCATTGCACGTTCGCCATAACTAGTATCGGGGCAGGGGGGGATCTCTATCGCCTTCGCTATCCGCTCAGTTGATCCCTTCCCACAGAGGGCTGCTCCTCCTACCGATGATCGGGCTCAAATAAATGCCAAACCAATTTTTTCTCTTTTTTGGACAGAACTAAACAGTTACGCTAATTTCATGCTGTGAACGCCTTTCGCTGCGCTACTCCGCCCTAGGTTTGACCAATGCCCGCACTAACACACAACGGCTGCCTAGACCGGCAAAACCGCTTCCGTACAGGACTCGCCGAACGGAACATAGACGCCGCCGTGCTGATGGGTTGCCGTGATGTCTACTATTTCACGGGAAAACTCCTCCCGGACACGTTCCCGGTTTTCATGTTGCTGGAAACCGACGGGGGATGCTGGGTGGTTTCCCACACGGACGACGGCTCCTCATGCGTCGATGACTGGATCCCTTACGAATGGCATCAGTTGGATACGCTGAATTTTGATTTGATGAACCAACTGGGGGAAGTCGTCAAGCGGAAACTCCAAGATACGGCGCCTGTCCGTCGACTTGGCGTACAGTACGAATCAGTCTCTGGTCTGCTCCAGCAAACGATAGAAAGTGCGCTTCAGCCGAGCGAATCTGTACCCCTCGACGAGACCCTCTCGGAAGTGCAGCGCTACAAGCACCCCGATGAGTTGGAGATGTTGCGGTGGAGCGTCGAAGTCAATCTTGCCTCCTACGACGCCGCCCAAGCAATCCTGAGGGCGGGCGTGAACGAGTTGGAGGTCTTGGCTGAAAGCCAACGCGGCGCCATGCTCAAAGCGGGGGAACGGGTGTTTCACGATGGAGATTACCAGTGCGGCGAACGTCACGGTCCCGCCCGCGACCGACAGATCGAGCAGGGTGAACTCTATATCCTTGACGGTCACACATGCTGCCGAGGGTACTGGTCGGACTTGGCGCGCACCTTCATTGTCGATAGCGAACCGACCGACCTCCAACACTCCATCTTTGACCACATCGCAGCCGTGCAGGCTTCGGTGCCGTCGCTGCTCATGCCCGGTGCGCGGGGCACGGAAATATGGCGCGCCCTCGATGAGCAGATTCGGGAGCACCCGGCGCTGGCAGACACCGGTTTGGTGCACCACGCCGGACACGGCATCGGAATCCGTATGCACGAACCTCCCGATCTCAACCGCGACCGCGAAGGCATCTTGCGCGTCGGCGATGTCGTCTGCGTCGAACCCGGCGGATACACGCCGGAGGCTCGACTCGGCGCACGCATCGAGAACACCTACCTCATCACGGAATCCGGCGCAGAAAATCTATCCCAATATCCTGTGAACATTGTTCCTACTGGACTCCCGTCCGGCAACGATAATTAAAAGACTTGCATGTCAAACCCCCTGAACGACATTCTCAATCCCAAATCCGTCGCGCTCATCGGCGCCTCACGCAACCCTACCAGTTTCAGCTATACCTACCTCTCCATCATGAAAAACTACGGCTATCGGGGCAACATTCACCCGATAAACCCCAGAGCGGACGCCATCCTCGATCTCAAATGCTACCCCAGCATCCTTGATGTTCCCGATGACATAGACTTGGCTATTGTGGTGACCGCCCGTCAGATTGTCGGGGCATCGGTTGAGGAGTGCGTCGAGAAGGGTGTCAAAGGCATCATGCTCCTCACAGGCGGATTTGCGGAACTGGACGAGGCTGGCAAAGCCGCCCAAGACGAATTTGTTCGTCAGGCGCAGGAGAAGGGGATTCGCGTCATCGGCCCCAACACGCTGGGCTTCTTTAGCGCTCCCGCAAAATTTGACGGGCTGCTGTCGGGTTATATCCGGGAAGGGAGCATCGGATTGGTCGGTCAGAGCGGGAATCTCACGCGGTCGGTCGCCTTCCCCGGAATCAAGCGCGGCTTGGGATTCCGCTACATCATCGGCTTGGGGAATCAGGCGGACGTTCAATTCCACGAGGTTATCCGATACCTGCGCGAAGATGAAAATGTCAACGCCATCGGACTCCACATCGAAGGGGTAAACGATGGAAGAAAGTTCCTTGATGAAGTGGCGGAGACGACCAAGTTCAAACCGGTCGTCGTGATGAAGACCGGCAGCACACAAGAAGGTGCCCGTGTCATCTCAAGCCACACCGCCTCTCTTGCCGGACAAGACGAGGTTTACGAGGCCGCCTTCAAACAGTGCGGCGCGTTGCGGGTCGAGAGCGCGGTAGAGTTCAGTTCTCTGCTGCTGGCGCTGAGTCACGGCAAACTGCCGAAAGGGAACCGCGTCGGTATCCTGTCCGAGGGCGGCGGCGATTGCGCACTGACCGCCGATGCGTGTACGCTGAAAGGACTGGATTTGCCGACCTTCTCCTCCAAACTCCAAGGGCGGCTAAAAGGGATTGTACCTGAAATCGGACAGGTGACCAATCCGGTCGATATGGCGATGTGGGAGAAGATTCCCGAAGTGGCGGAGATTATGCTTGAAGGGGATGAGATTGACGGATTGATTGTCGTCGGCGGGTTCGCCGGCTGGGATTTCCTGAACCCGAATGTCGCGCCGGAAGTGGAAGCCTCGGCGGAGAAGATGGCGGTTCTCATCGCAAAGACCGAAAAACCCCTCCTCATCTATACCTACTACTCCTACGCGGACTCCAAATCGTTTGAGACGCTTCGAGAAAATCGTGTGCCGCTATTCATGGATCACCACGACGCCGTGAACACGATGGCGGGGCTGGTTCGGTACGCCCGGTACAGGGCAACGAAGGCTGAACGACGCTTTTCCGGTTCGATTGCAACGCAACCCACCGCCGGAAGAACCCGCACAGAAGCGCTCCTCGAACATCAAGCAAACCGGTTGTTGGAAACTTCCGGATTGCCCTTCCCGGCGTACCGCTTTGCCACAACACGGCAGGAGGCAATCGACGCCGCGGATGAAATCGGTTATCCGGTCGCGCTGAAAATCATCTCCCAAGACGTGCTGCACAAGTCGGACGTCGGAGGCGTCAAGTTGGGGTTAAGCACGTCCGAAGCGGTGACTGAAGCCTTTGACGAGGTCATCGCCAACGCTCGCGCGTTCAAGCGGCACGCTCGAATCGCGGGCGCGCTGCTGAACAAAATGGAGGAAAGCGGCGGCGTTGAAGTTATTATCGGCGGTTTGAACGATCCGACGTTCGGACCAACCCTGATGTTCGGGCTCGGCGGCGTCCATGTCGAGGTGATGCGAGATGTCTCTTTCAGGGTCTGCCCCATCACCCCCGACGACGCCGATCAGATGATTCGGGAGCTTGATGGATTTCCGTTGCTCACAGGTGTTCGAGGCGGCAAACCGGTGCACCTCGAAGCTCTCCGCACCGCGCTGCTAAACGTCTCGGCGTTCCTCATGGAAAATCCCCGCATCGCCCAACTCGACTTGAATCCCGTCAAGGTGCATGAGCACGGTCTATCCGTGCTGGATGCCCGCGTAATCGAATACAGGGACTAACAACGAGGTTGTAATACCATTTCTCTAAAATGACGGTGCATAACTGGTAAATGGCGTGAATTGGAGTCGAGACTCGGATATCGCTCCTGCGGATTGTCTGAATTGTGATTTTTGTGATTGAATGATGGACTATGATTAAGAGTGAGCATAAAGAGAGTGTATATTAAGACATCATATGCACTATTATTCAAGCGAAATGCTATAAGGTGCGATCAACCAAGTGAATAACGAGGGATCAAAGGAGCGAACAGCGACCGCGATAAAACTCCCATAGAGCTCTGCGTGCGATAGAGATTGCCCTTCAATTAAGATTGATTCACCTCTCAAAAACTGTTAAAATAACATGAAACGTTGGACGCTTTCGCGTTTTATTGAATCGAAGGTATTATTTCATGTGTTAATTGCAATCTACTACGTACCTTTCGCCCCGCTGGGGCTTTGGAACACGGGGTTTTGACGCTTCTATACATCTTCAAGATCTCTATCGTACTCGCTATTCACTCGCTTGATCCCCGCTGGGGCTTTTAGAGGCTGGTGCGCAGTGCGCACCTTACAGATGCACTTTTCAAACAGGTTCTAAGTTCAACTACTGACACAGCAAAAATCCCTTAATCTTAGGAGGAATCACGCATGAACAGGGACTATCAATTGACACTACTCATCACTATGTTTGGAGTTGCCGTTCTCCTCGCAGGCTGCGGAGGGGCTACGGCGGAATGGCCGCAATATCAGGGTCTCACCCGCGACAACGTGTCCCACGAAACCGGTTGGCTGAAGACCTGGCCCGAGGACGGTCCGGAGGTGTTATGGCGGATCCCGATGGGGGAAGGCTACTCCGGTATCTCGATTGTGGACGGGCGCATCTACACCATGCTTTCGGAAGGAGATGACGAGTTCGCTGTCTGTCTGGATGCATCGAACGGGACGGAGATTTGGCGTTCTCGAACCGATGAGAAATTTCATTCCGGCGAAGGCAGCGGCCCCCGCTCCACGCCTGCGGTTGACGACGATCGGGTCTATGTGTTCAGCGCCAAGGGCAAGCTCTACGGCTTGGACATCGGCAGCGGCGAGAAGGTGTGGGGACACGATTTCGTGGCCGAGTTTGAGAGCGGTATGCCCGGCTTCGGATTTGCGGCGTCGCCCATCATCGAAGGTGACTCGCTCCTCATCGAAGCGGGCGGCAAGAACGGGAAATCCATCGTCGCATTCGACAAGGCGACCGGGGAAATACTCTGGACCTCCCACACGGACAGAGCCGGTTACTCCTCGCCCATCGTCATCGACGCCAACGGCGTCCGGCAAGCTATCTTTATGACGGGAAGTTCGCTCGTCTCCGTTTCACCGACCGACGGCACCGTTTACTGGTCGCACGTCCCGTGGCCCACCGGAAACGACATCAACGCCGCGGTGCCAATCCATTTGCCCGGCGACCGGATTTTCGTCTCCGCCGCCTACGACAAGGGCTCGGTGCTCGTACAAATGAAATCCGACGGCGATAAGATGAGCGTCGAAGAGGTGTGGCGCAGTCACGATGTGATGGAAAATTGGATGAGTTCTTCCGTGCTTCTCGGCGAGTATCTGTACGGGTTCGACGAAAGCATCTTGAAGTGCATCGAGGCGGGTACCGGCGAGCAGAAGTGGGCGCACCGCGGATTTGGCAGAGGCACGCTGCTCCTATCCGACGGTCACCTGATTATTCTCGGAGAGGGCGGTAATCTGGGGATTGCCGAGGCAAACCCGTCGGAATACAAAGGAGTCGCCGAAACGCAGGTTTTGGAAGGGCGCTGCTTCACCCCGCCAACCCTCCTCGACGGCAAACTCTACCTGCGAAACCAGAAAGAGTTGGTCTGCATTGACCTGTCGGCGAAGAGTTAGTGCAAGCGGACGATCAACGGACCGAACAAAAGAGCGGTAGTTAATCCCATAGAAGAATTCTGCTCACTTGATATTCGCTTGAAGTGTTACCCTTGCACGATTTCTTAACATGCAGCAGAATCAAAAGGGATTGGGAATCCGTAAATCACGGCAAATCGCTCTAACCGTCCCTCTTGGTATTTCGGAGTGTCTTGGTACTGCACTAATGACATTAAACTCTGGATTTTTCCAGATAGAGTGTTTACTCTCTCTTTCTAGAACACAACCATGTTTTCTGAGATGCTGTTCAAGCTCCCGTCGTTTCATAGCCGAATAGTAACCGGCATGAAATGAGGCTCAGGAGTACGGACAAATCCAACTTGATCGTATCCCTTCTTATCATATTCTAAAATCTCAGGTAGCGTAACTCTCAAGGTGTCAAGTAGCTCTTCTCTGGTTCTCTCTTGACAATTCACGCCGCGAATCCCCTGAACCCAACCAACCCACCAACCATCCTCTTGTGCAATATAGGCGGTATAGCACTTTTTATAGCCATTTTGAGAACTCATCGCAACAGTAGACTCTCTTTCGATTGGGAATTATACTATGCACTAATTGTGCATAGTATAACAGTATTTTAGGATAAATCGCAATGAGAATAAAAATGACGAAAGAATCGAATGGTCGTTCTGAATCCCAACTCTCAGCATCCTAGATTGCCTCCGGCCGTACCGGCCCCGACCGATCCTGCGGACAAAGCGGTCGGCAACCATCCGAAGTGACAACGAACGTTTGCTCAATGTGCGGCGAGGCAACACCCGGCATAAACGTCATCGCTTCCAGATTGATGACCATGTTCTCCTCAAGCGGGAGATCCGATGCCGCGTCAACACAATCGTCGTTGATGCGCAACCCGTTGTCGGCGACGATGATCGGGTAGTCGCGCACCTCCAGCCCCATTCCGTGCCCGTGCGGAAACGTCGCCGTAATTCCGCGAGCGTTGAGCGTGTCCCACATAACGGCTCTCACTTCAGACGATTTCGCGCCGGGACGAACCACGTCCACCGCTTGATCGACGCACTCGCGCAAAGCGGCATGTTTGTCGCGTAAAACCGCCGATGGCTCTCCGATTGCCAACGTCGTGCCGGTGTCCGAGAAATAGTGCCGGTAGATGCAACCCCAGTCCACGTACAGCATGTCGTGGTCTCCCAACACATAATCCCGCTCCAAAGCGAAACCCAGACCGTTCACGCCGAACATGAAGTGATCGAGATCCGCGCCGTCCTCCGCAATCCGCTCCCGGTAGTGCTGGATAACATGTGCCATCGTCTTCCCGGCTCGCGCCAACGCAAGGCTCTCCATCCCCGCCTCTTCGCTGATTTCAGCGGCGCGCGTGAGTCGGGACAACTCCTCCTCCGTCTTGACCATTCGGACCAAGCGAATCAGATCCGAGCAATCCAGGATTGCCGCTTTCGGCAAGGCTTCGGTGATCTCCGCCTTTGCGGATGGCGCCAGCCCTTCCATTTCCATCCCGATTCGCGCCTCGGTCAAACCCCGCGCCTTCAGGATGCTCAGGAGCGCATCCGTCGGTTTGGCGTTGCGGCGCGGCGACTGAAGCAGATCTAGAATTCGCCGGTCTTCTTCGGGCAATGTCTCGGGCGTCAACGAAGTATCTATCACCGGACTTCCCGCGATATGCAGATCGCGCACCCACAAGTCCGCCGCGTTTGTCGCGAAATCCGGTCCCACGACGAGCGCAGGCTCACCCTCAAGCGGGAAAACCGAAAATTTCTGAGGTATCTCGCTAGACGCCCCGGGCGCCATCATATACTCTCTGAATAGCGGGTCGATCCAGCAGTAGTAACCCGAAAAGTAGGTGACATTCACGGGCGAGGTGGCGACCAAAACGTCCACTCCGCAGCGCTCCATATACACCATCGCACGAGTTTTGTTGAAGAGCATTATTTTACTCCGTTCAGATCTGGAATTTTTGAGTTGCGGGCGTTTAAGGATCGCGCCCCGGTGTTCGTATGGAAGGGATTATCTCATAATTGCGCCAATCTTTCAATGGGCAACGGAACGACATCTAATTGTAAATCCTCTAGAATCCGGTGCAGTTGTTCTGACTCTGCCGCGCTGGGACAACACATCTGATTTTAGAGATGTAGAAGAATTGAAGGGTGGAAGGTAGATTGGGGAGTTAGTGATTATAGATGGAGGTGGTGTAGGTCGGGTTAAGTGGATGAATTCGTGTTGCTGCCAAGCACAATGAGACGGGCTGTTCCGAAATAGAATGCGACTCAATCATACGAGGCAAATAAACACTTTCAATGGTTTTAATCCTACACTCCGCACCTATTTTCAAAGTTTACGGGATTTATTGAAATCCTGTAAACCCGCGTGGTTACTAAATTTTTCAATTCTTGGAAATCCAATTGAGGATTATTTACGCGCCAAGCCCCAGAGGGGCGATAGGTGTATAGCAGCATCAGACCTCCCCCCATCAAAGCCCCAGCGGGGCGACAGGTCAATTACGTCTGGGGCATATCAACCGAATTAAAAACGGATGCTGAGTTGTTGCCTGTTAATATTTTCGATTGAAACGTGGTCCAGGTGTGGGATCTCTATCGCACTCGTTATCCACTCGTTTGATCCCCTCTGGGGCTTGAGTGTGTGGTCAATTTACGTTTCTATACACCTTCAGGATCTCTATCGCCTTCGCTATTCACTCAGTTGATCCCCGCTGGGGCTAAAAACTTGTAGAATATTATTTGTGATTCAAATACAAGGTGTGCTAGTGTCATGATTACCAGAGAAGGAAATCATAAATATTCCTAAATTGCTTACATGAGGTGCGGAGCGTAGGGTTTTAATTTGTGTAATCCGCTTAATCCGTTTAATCCGTGATTCAGACAATTTCCTCTCACATCAATTCCATAATTTAAACGCGTTTGCCCTACTCTGGCCCGTCTTTTTCTTGACTGCCTATGAGGGAAGATATATAATGCGCGGCACTGTATGGTCGACGCTTATCCCAACAAAAGAATTCCTTCATGTTCCGCTACAGTTACATCATAATCGACTTCTCCGAAATCGAGGGCCTTCAAGCCACCTTTGCCCTGTTGAAGAGCTGCGGCTATGCCGGGGTAGAGCTGAATCTGACGCCCGATGTGCTCAACCGATTGGATGAAATTGAAACCACCGTAGCCGCCAATAGCTTGGTTGTCCCCGCGCTGTTGACCGGCGCGGCTTACGAAGACGGATTGTGCTTGAGTTCGCCGGATCCGGGGATTCGAGAACTCACGGTGGAACGCCTGAAGAGCTATCTGGATGTTGCCAGTCGGTTCGACGCGATTCTCGTTGTGGGTCTCCTGCAGGGGTTGCGCAGCGACGAAGCGGATCCCGTAGTGGCAAATCAGCGCATTGCCGCGTGTCTTCGCGAAGTCGGTCATGCCGCTTTGGAAGTGGGCGTGGAGTTCGTCATCGAACCCGTGAATCATCTTCAAGTCGGGTTCAATAATTCGCTCGCCGAAGTCCAACAGTTGATTGCCGAGATTGACGTGCCCGTATTCAAGCCGATGTTGGACACGATCCACATGAATATCGAGGAAACCTCGCTGACCGAGCCGGTCTACCGCTGCGGGGAGTCGCTACGGCATGTGCACCTGTGCGAGAGTAACGCGGGCTTGTTCGGGGCTGGGCGCATCGACTTCAAATCCGTATTGGACGCATTGAATTCGGTCGGGTACGAGGGATTCGCGTCGGTCAAGGTCTACCGCAACGCCAACCTCGAAGAGGCCATTCGGTCAAGCATTGAGTTTCTAAGGACGGGTTCCTGAATTATGCGCGCGGTAAACCGTGGAGGCAATTGGTATGGCACAGACGCCGCGGGAAGCAACCGTTTGGATGACCTATGTGAACATCGTCAACGGTCTGGACGAGGACTTCCGTGATATGAAGGCGCACGGCATCCAAGGCGTCGAGATTAACACCTATCCCGCAATTTGGGTGGGCGATGAAATCGAACCCGCCCAGGCGTTGGAATGCGCACGAAGACACGATCTGCGGTTGGCGTTCACGGTTGAGAACATCACGCTGCGAGCGGATCGCATCGCCGCCCACGGTATCACGCCGACACCGTCCGTTATGATTGGCGGCGCCTACGAGGGAGAAGCGATTGACTGGCATCGTTTTTCCTTCACGCCCCAACGGCACGAGATCGTGATTGAAAGGCCTGTCTTTGGCACGGATTGGACGTTGGGGAACGGCAGCTATTTCGCGGAATTGCTGCCCCCGCACCGTGCCGAGGTCATCGTCAAGGAAAAGGATTACGACGGGGCGCAGCACCTGCTAATTCTGCCCGCCACAATCGAACCCCGCAACGAGCACACCTATCTCATGGAGTTCGACCTTACCGGCGCGCACGGCGATCTTGACAATGTCATGCTGGCGGCCTATTGGCGCATGCGCGGTCCCATCTACGAGCAGCCTCAACCCGCGAATTACTTCGGCAACACGGCGAGTCCCCACGCCGTCAGTACCGCCGATGGATTTCGCGCCCAAATTAAGCACGAAATCGCGCGGTGGACCGAAGCCAACGGCGGCACGTTTCCTAGCGATGTCGTCATGGGCATTCGGCTGGGGGATGAAGACTTCCTGCAAACCGTGCCCAACGGTCCCGCGAATCCGGCTCAGTCGATGCCGCTCTGGGACTATTCCGACGATGCCATCACCAAATTTGGGCGAGTGAATTCGGACGACGCTTATCCTCGCCACTGGGGGTATCGCGAGGCGTTCGGCGAGCGCGCCTATGCCGACTGGATGTGGTCTCTTCACTTCGCCTGTGCCCGCCTGCTGCGCGCCGCAAAGGAAACGTTGCGCGAAGAGGGACTGGGGGATGTAAAAACCTATCGAAATTTGACACGATGCAACAGTTTCTATGTGGGGAACGATCACGGCGGTATGTCGCTCGATATGGCGGCGCTTGAAATAGACATTGTGTCTGCCGACCCGTACCCCGCATCCGATCGCGGGTTTAACGACGCCAGCATACCCGGAGATATGGGATACGTCGCCGGTCTGGCGCGCCGGCACGGAAAAGAGTTGATGCCGTGGATGCAGGGACACGAAGGACGGCACCCGTCTCCGGCTCATCTCAATCGAATCTATGAACAACACACCGCGCAAGAGCCGACACGGATGATGTACTTGGGCTACGGCAGTACCGAGAGACCACCGGTGGGCACGGATGCCACCTTCCCGAACGGAAATGTAGACTCTTGGGAGCTATCCCGCGGACTCAACATGCAATTTCAGAGGCGCACCCCGCGGCGCATAGAGGCTCGCGTTGCCGCACTCCGCGACTATCACGTGTGGAGCCTAAACGCGTTCGGCCAAGACGACTGCCTCGACCGGTTCTTTACGGGAATCCTCGACGGCATTTCCGTACGCTACGGAACGCATTACGACCCCATAGAGACCCCATCGCTTGACGTACTGAACTGGAAAGAGCTCTCTCCGTACACCGTCGTGATTGCCGCGCTTCCTCCGAAGGTGATTTGCTGGCGCCGGTTTGCGGAATTGGATGCAACATGCATACTGATCGTATCCGATTGCGACACGCTCGCTGCAGGAGACGCCACTACCGGTGTCCGCTCCTCAAGCGAGGTCGAGGTTGGGGGCGAAGTCGCACTGTTGGATGGCACGTCTCTGCAAAGCCTGTATACCCGCTGTGTGGAGGTCGATCCAACCGCCCAAACGCTCGGAAGGCATGGGGAGAAGACGTGCGTATGGCGGGTGGGCAATATCATTTACCTCGGCGCCCGAACCGCCCAGCACGAGATTCCGAGGCTCTTGGACTGGCTCGGATCGCGCGATTGCTCCGACATAATGGGCAGTTAAGATAACCTAACGATGTAGTACGACTCGGACTGAAGTGTTTGAATCAAACATTCAATCCCGTTCCGCGTCCATCGAGAAACGCCTATTTCAAACCGAGATGACCATGGAGAACTAACCATGACAGAGGAACAAATCAGGCATTTTGGCACGCTAGGGTTCTTTCTGTGGAAAGGACTGCTGTCTCCCGATGAAATGCAGGGGCTATCCGTCGCTTTTGATGCGGCAATGACAAAAGCGCGCGGCGGAGAAGAAGATCCGGCACTTCGCCAAGACGAAGGAGGCAATTCCGCCAGAAGGGAACAGATCATCCCCTTCTTCGACTATGATCCGGACGCCTTTTATCCCTTGCTCGACGATGAGCGATTTGTCAACGTCTTGGATACCCTTCTTGGGGATGATTTCATCCTTACCGTGAGCGAAGGTGTCATCCACGCCGGCGGCACCCGGTGGCATCACGACGCTTACGGTCCCGAAGGATTTTTCAGCATGAAGGTCGCCATCTATCTGGATCCGCTCGGTCCCGACGACGGTTGCCTTAGCGTCATTCCGGGCAGCCATTTCATGGAATACCGTAACGCGCTTAATGAAACCAAGGGCACCATTGGCGTTAAACCCGAGGAGATTCCGGGGCATTACCGGATCTGCACCGAACCCGGGGATGTCATCTTCATGAATCACAAGACTCACCACGCCGCGTTGAGCGATAATCCCGGACGCCGCGTCATCTACTTCAATGCCGTCCAGAACACGACCGCCGAAAAGAACCGGGAACACTTCGATTGGTTGATGAACTTTCTCAGCGGAGAGACGAGTCATTGGGGCAGATTTTACAGCGAGAGTCTCTTGCGCACCGCTACGCCGCGCCGGCAAAAGATGATGGATCGAGCCATCGAGTTGGGATTCGGAAACACCGGACCCATCACCCATCTGCAGAATATGTAGCCTAGGGATACCAGATGCTGTTGCGGTTAATCCAAATGGGCATCGGGAATCTGTTTGTCTTGGGAGTCACCATCCACCTGTTTCGACTCCTTCGTACAACCGTTCCTCATCTGAATATTCCAATCTTCGGTTTCCTATGGATATTTAGCGCTACGCTGTTCACCTTTTTACTCGGCATATTCGGGTTTCTCGCGCCGGCGCCGATGGCTCTCGCAAGCCTCATTGGATTGCTATTGATGGGGCTGCACTTCCTCCGGAATCGGTCGCGCTACGTAGTTACCTTTTCATCTCTCCGCACGCGGTTCAAGCGCCCAAGATTTACACTTGTGGCCGGTTTCCTCGCCGCTGCGGCGCTAATCCAATTGCTCCGTATCGCGTTCCATGTCTGGTACACCCCGCCCTATGTCCACGACACGCTGACCTACCACCTGCCAAACGTCGCCGAGTGGGTGCAAAAGGGACGCATTCATGCTATCTCCACCCCTGTGCTTCGGAGTTATTGGCCCGCGACCTTCGAGGTCTTCGAATCGTGGTTCGTCGTTTTCCTGCACAACGATCTCCTGATTCAACTCGGCTGCGTCTCCTGCTATCTGCTCGCCGTGACATCGGTATACGCCATCTGCCGGGGTCTTGACTTTGGGAAGCACCTTTCGGCGGGTGTCGCGCTGCTCTATGCGTACACCCCCTCGGTGGCGATCCATGCGACCTCTTGCAAAAACGACATGGCTGTGGCGGCGGTGTACCTGTTTGCCATGGCGCTCCTCGTCGACTTGTTGCGAGTTGGCAACTCCTCAAGTTTTCCCCTATCTCGACGACTCCTGCTCATTGCCATGGCGTTCTGTGTCGGGGTTGGCACCAAGGCGTATGCCGTCTTTATCGCGCCGGGTTTGATCCTTCTCGGCATCGCCGCACTGGTGAAACACCGGTTGTTAAAGGGTGCGATTCTCAGCCTGCATCCCAAGAACATCCCATCAACCGGTCGTTTTACCCTTTACACAGGTCTCCTTCTCGGCAGTGGAGTTCTGACGTTCTACTGGTACGTGCGCAACTACGTAATCTTCGACAACCCGTTCTATCCCGCGGACTTTAAGCTTTTCGGACACCTCGTTTTCGGATCGGGCGCCGCGCCCGATCCCGGTACCTCCGCCCAATCTTCATTCAGTATTCACTCCATGTGGCAAAACGCCCGAAACCTCGTAACGTACAAGATACTGGATCAGTTCCGTATCTATACCGACTTGAACCGAATCACCGGCTGGGGCTGGTTCAATTTCGCCTGCGGGATTTCCGCGGTAATCTACGGTCTGCTTTTCGACAAGCGGGTACGATTCATCATTCTCTGTTTTGTCACATCCCTATTGTCTCTGTTGGGCTGGGTGTTCGTCGATGACTGGCACGGTCGATTCCTCCATTTCTTCCCACCCGTGTTCGCCATCGCTTTCGGAGCACTGCTAATTCGTTTGCGAATCAGATGGGCTACGGCGCCTCTGGCAGCGCTCGCCATCGTGTGTAGTTTGTTCAATTACCTAGCCGTGCTCAACGTCGGCGTGTTTTCCAAAGACGATTTGGGGCGTCTCATGGCGCTTCCCCCGTTACAGCGCTCGTTGGTCAACGCGGATATCAACTACCCGTGGGTTACGGGCAGCGCATATGGGGAAGTGCTAAAACATGTCCCCGAGGGCGAAATCATCGGATACAGCTTGAGAAAGAACGATGTCATCTACCCGCTTTACGGCAGTGACCTGTCACGTCGATTGCATTATATCGCCGATTTCCCCGCTGGCCTCGTTGATTCTATGAACTCGCGCGGCATTCGCTACCTATATTTTCCGCGGGCGGTGGAACGATTCATCGGGGGGTGGATGCCCCCTTACGGCGCTCATCAGATTGGTGTTCGCGGCGGACAAATGGCAACTTGGATAAACCTGAACTCGCGAAACCACGAATACAACGCGGGGGAAGTTCAACCCGGCAAATGGACGCATCTTGCCTTCACCTTTAGTGGCGAACAGGCAATCTCCTACGTGAATGGCGAAATCGTCGCCGCTCTCGACTATCGTGGAGAGGTTAAGTTTAATCGAACGCCTCACTTCGTGATTGGAGAACGGTCAAATTTTACTCCGGGCGAACCCTTTCGAGGGAGGATTGACGAAGTATCGTTGTTTCGTCGGGTATTGGCGCAGCGGGAGATTCGGGAGATAATGAACAGAGGAATCTCACTGACCGAAAGTCCCTCTAATCAATCCGCAACCACCCCGGATGGCTTGGTAGCCTACTACCGATTCAACGGAAACACCAAAGACCTATCGGGAAACGGCCACGATGGGAAACTTATCGGCTACGCGAAACTTGCCTCGGATAACGGTGCTCCGGTCCCCGGTGCAAAGGGGTGTGTTCGCTTACCGGGGGTTATAGGAAACGGTGTCGATTGCGGGGAATCGCCGGAGTTGCGAATCGCATCCAACCTAACGCTGATGGCATGGGTCCATCCGGACAGTGTCGATGGCACCCACTTCGTGGCGGGAACACCCTACAGCGGCGGCGAATGGTGGAAACACTCTCGGATCGCAAAAGTAATTCGAGATAACACATTTACCCAAATAACGAGGCATCTCTATGCGCTTAAATCTTCCGAGACTGATCGTCGGACTGGGGATTCTGGCGATTAACCTGTATTTGCTCAAAGTCTACATCTCCACGCAGGCGAAACTCACATTCGAATTCTTCCTGACCTTGGTCAATTTCTGACTAATCCGAAGGTTCGATTGCATAGTAGGTCCATAGTACCCAACAATCGCTGATTCTAACTCTGTAGGAGCGACCTCCCGGTCGCGACAATCATTTGACCGATTGGCGTTGCTGCATCGTGTCTACCTTTAACACCTCTTTCCCAGCACCTGGATGGTGGGCAGAAGATTAGCTATCGCGCTCCCTATTCATTCGCGCCCTTTCACTCCATCTCTTCGCGTCTTCCAGCATACACATATTTCACTTGGATCAACCTTGAAGAAGTGATAAAATGGATTGGATTACGCAAATCATAACAAACCCCTGAATCAAACATTCGAAGACACTCATGAATATAGATCGAGAACAATTTTTCCGCGACGGATTTCTTATTATACGAAACTGCATCCCGCCCGAACAGCTAGACCAGTTCCGTGATAGCTTTGAAGTCTTGGTTGAACGTCAGAAAGCCATCTGGGCTAGTGACCGATCGCCGGATGATCCGCCGGGCGGTGCGTGGGAGATCAGCGGGCAACCTCGACTCTCGGGTTATGAAAGACTGATCGATGCGGCAACGGCCGACACTGTCGAGATTTGCCTTCATGAGAACACCATGGGTGTGTGTAAACAACTGATGCGCGCCGCCGAGGCGGGGGCGCAAAACAAGATGTTTATGTGCAGTCCCGTGAGCGATCATGGGCCCGCGAGCTGGCATCGAGACATTCACCCGGTAGACCAAGCGCCACTGCGCGGGCTTCAGATGGACCTTCTGGAAAACGCGCCCGGTTATCTCCAGTGGAACATTCCGCTCTACGATGATAGTGTGTTGTGGGTGGTGCCCGGCAGTCATCGCAGAGGCAACACCGAAGCCGAGAACAGCCAACTCAGTGAGGATTCTCGGGTGCCTCTGCCAAACAGCATTCCGGTAGAGATGAACGCGGGCGACGGGGTCGTTTATACCAACACCATCTTTCATTGGGGCAGCAACTACAGCACCAAACTGCGAAGGACAATTCACTTGGGTTACCGCGCTTTCGGCGGCCCAATCTTCCCCTACGTTTGCCACTTTCACCGCAATCTAGACTTTACCCGGCACCTCTCTCCGGGCGCCCGCGCAGTATTTGAACGACAGGCTCAATTATACCTCGAAGAATGCGACGTGATGGAATCCACCTTCCGTGCAATCATCGACAAGAACGCGGAGGCCTTCCGCGAAGGTCTTGCAATTCTGCATCCCGGCGAATCGAGGCGGATTGTCTGCCTGATACTTGTGTCCAAAGTGGCGTACAAAATGCGGTTTGCCTCGCACCCCGCTCGAGCGGCTTTCGGCAGCGACATCTCGCAAGATAGAGACCTCAAGCCGCGTTTTTCGCCGGCTGAGATTGAAACGCTCTGGAAGAGATTTTCAGTGCTGGATGAAGCGATTCAATCGCACCAGGAGGAATTTATCTCGGGCTTTCAATCCGGACCGATGCACTACTCTTTCGAAGAGATGCCGACGAAATTCGATGTGGAAGACTTCATCGCAAGCTGGAACACATGATTGGGAGTCGATTGATGTCTGTGCGGAAGAGCTTGTAGGCTTGTAGGAGACGGTCATGGATCTTGAGGATGCCACACTTCGGTTGGATGAAGAGGGATACTACATACTGGAAGACGCGCTCGATCCCCGCGAAGCGGAACGATTGGATTTGGCGGCACGTGCTCTGATGGAACCCAAAGCCGACACGAATCAGAGATACTTGAGCATGGAGGACTCCCTCAATACCATTCCCGGTCTTGCGCCGCTCTGCACCCACCCGGCAATCCTCGAGTTGGCTGAAGCAGTATTGGGGGAAAAGTTCATTCTGGCAAACACCGTTGCCATGAAATGGTGCAGACCCGGTGCCGCCGCTGGCGGATTGCATGCGGATTGGCCGCTCAACGCGGGAATACCCCAACCTTGGCCCGTACTGCCAACGGGATTTCAAGCATTCTGGATGCTCACCGACTATACGGCAGATAACGGCGCCACCACCATTGTCCCATTCAGCCACCATAGCAGGCGTCCTCCGACACAACCGGAATATCCGCAGGAGATGCCGCTCATCGGGAAGAAGGGGGACGTAGCTGTGTTTGTCAACGGCACGTGGCATCGCAGCGGCGCCAACACGACGACAGACCGCCATCGAATGGCAGCCAACATGCTCTATATCCCCGATTTCCTGAATCGACCGAGGACCGGTTGGCCGCTCGTGAAGCGCGAGGTGTATGACCAGTTTTCGCCCCGCCTTCAGGAGTTGCTTGAGCGGTCTGTCGAATGGTGATTCTTGAGATTGGGCAGGTTCAAATCGGTATGAATACTAGGATTCTTCCCAAAGCAGTGGTAGGAGCGATTTCCAAATCGCGACTTTATCGGAATTCGGAATTCCCTCCTACAGCGGCAATAGGAATAATCTCCGACTCTCAAGCTCTCGACGCTGTGTAGATTCTATGGACCTAAACGAAGTTAAACTGCGGCTAGACGAACAAGGTTACGCCATTCTGGAAGGCCTTCTCGACCCACGCGAAGCCGAGCGTCTTGATGCCATAGCGCGTCCCATCATGGAGGTACCGCGGGACAATATATGGGGCGCGAACGGCTATGTCAGCATGGAAGGGTCGTTAAACCACATCCCCGATCTGGCTCCGCTATGCGTCCACCCCACGATTCTGAAACTCCTCGACATGGTTCTTGGCGAGAGCTACTTTTTGGCGAACAATGTCGCCATGAAATGGTGCAAACCGGGCACGCACGTCGGAGGTTTGCATTCTGCAGGAGGTTCAAAGCCCGCCCAAACCTTTACCGGTTACCCCACGGATCTTCAGGTCTTCTGGATGCTCACAGACTTCACGTATGAAAATGGCGCCACCATGGTCGTGCCGTTTAGCCACCATACTCGCCGCTCCCCGACTCGCGCGTCGTACCCGCAGGAGATTCCCGTCATTGGCAAAAAGGGCTCCGTGTGCGTCTTCTACGACAGCCTCTGGCATCGCAGCGGCGCGAATACGACCACCGACCAGCATCGCATGTCGGCAAATGTATTCTATCTACCTTGGTTCATCCACCGATCAGACGATCAGTGGCCGCGCGTGAAGAGAGAACTCTACGATCAATTTTCGCCGCGCTTGCAAGAGTTGCTCGTACGCTCCGTTGAAGACCCAAAATGAGTGTAACTCGATTGGTCGTCTATATGTCCATTATTACTTTAAAAGCTATGCTTTAATGGACTTCTCGCCAAGCGTGTATGCGATCGTTTCAAGGTAGTAGGATCAAATGAGCGAATAGCGAATCCGATAGAGATTCCCGTGTGCCGTAAACCTTCTTTCACCACCCGACTGTCGGTAGTAGCGATCTCTGAATCGCGACCTCCTCACTTATACCATACACTTACCTAGAGAACCATTTAATGGTTCAATCGCAAAGCAATTAATGCTAACGAGACTGGCACGAGAAACCTGTTCTACCACGCCGGTAGGTGCAGTTTCTAACCGCACCGACACCCAAGGCTGAATCACATTTACCTAGAAAGTTCACTATTTATCGCATGTCTCAGGCTAATTTCATTCGTTAGGCATTTCCCAGGCTGTGGCGTTACCACAAGGAGACAAAATGACGGCTACCCGAGAGATTCTGGACCGGAACGACCTGGTCTATAAAGCCCTTCCACCCCGATGGGTGTTCGGACTACCTATCGGCAACGGTCAGATCGGCGGTATGATTTGGGTTGAAGATGAAACCAAAGTTGTCGTCACGCTCGACAGTGTGTGGGCGTGGGACCTCCGCCAAACACCCAAGCAAACCACCTACGCTCATTTTCGGGAGCTCATGGCGGCGGAAAAGTACGACGAAATCGCGCCATATCTTAACACCGGGGAGCCCTTGCCGAGAAAGACGTACGTGGGCAGACTCGTCATTGATTTGGGGCGGAAAATCTTGGGGGAGGGGCGGTTGCGCTTGGGCGATGCCGAGGTCGTACTCGATCTTCACACAGATGATGGCGGCGTCATCCATCTGAAGTTCGTCGCCTATGCCAATCTTCCGGCCATCGCAGTCGATCACCCTCAAACCGGCATCAAAGAGATTCGGCTCGAACGGCTTTCGGGTGAGCGAGTCGGTTTGCAGGATGCGCCCGAATATACTGAAGGCACCTCGGCGTCAGTTGAGTGGATTCGCCAAGACATCCCCGCCAGTCCCTCCATTGTGCTTGGACTACGCCGTGGAAAGACTCAGTCCTTCGCGACAGTCCAGGCTACACGAAACGGATGCGACCCGCTCGAAGAAGCCGTAAGCGTACTTGAGAAGGCATCGGCAACCCCTGTCGCCCACCTTGAAGACCATCGTGAGTGGTGGCAAGGGTTCTGGGAGAAATCGAGCGTGCAGGTGCCGGACGAAAAGATTGAATCGCTCTGGTACATGGGGTTATACATGCTCGCAGGCGCAAGCCGCAAGGGTGGATGCGCAGCTAGCCTGCACGGTGTCTGGTCACCGGACAGTTGCATCCCGCCCGCGCACGGGTTCTACATTTGGGACTTCTACTCGCAGCACTGGGGGCTTTATACGGCAAACCGCCTGGAACTTGGTGAAGCCTTCTGCGACCACTTTCTCTCGATTCTCCCTCGTCTGAAGGAACAGACCCGACAGTTCTACGAGTGGGATGGCGTATTTGTCCCCGGCATCATGGCTGTTGACGGATCATGGATTCTTCTCGGGCACAACGAGTTGCTCCTCTGGCCCGGCACCACCGCGTGGGTTGCGCAAGCCTTCTGGTGGCAATATCTCTATAGCAATGACACCGATTTCCTTAGGAAGAAGGGATATCCCTTCATGCGCGAGTGCATGCTATTTTTTGAGCGATTGCTCGAAAAGGGGGAGGACGGAAAATTCCATCTGAATGTCGCCTACGCCCCGGAGTTTAAGAGTTGGACACGGGACGACACGCTCAGCCTGTCGCTCATCCGGTATCTTTTTGATGGCGCGTTGAAAGCTGTCGAGGTTCTTCAGATTGACGAGCCCCATCTGGCGACTTGGAAGGAGATACTTGAAAACCTCCAAGAATATCACGTTGATGACTCGGGGCTGTGTTTTGCGGAAGGATTGCCGTACTCGGAGTCTCACCGCCACATGTCGCACCTCGCGCCGGTCTATCCTTGCGACGATGTGAACATTGACGGATCGTCAGAAGAGCGCCAACTTATCGATCGGACGATAAACAACGTGATTCTAAAGGGGTACGGTACTTTCGTCGGCTGGGCATTCGTCTGGCTCTCTGCGATCGCCGCCAGAGCCGGCCGTGGCAGAATGGCGTGGTGGACGCTCAAGCAGTGTGCCGATGCGTTCGTCTCCGGCAACACGTACAACCTGAATTTGGATTGGGAGCGCAACGGTATCTCCATCCAGCCCGACACGCTCTGCGTCGATGGCAATATGGGAGCAGTCGATTCCCTCAACCAGATGCTGCTTCAGAGTTGGGGCGGACGTATTCGCGTATTCCCGGCGTGTCCCAATCATTGGCGCGATATCCGATTCGATAACTTGCGAAGCGAAGGGGGCGTAGAGGTCTCCGCCGTGCATGAGGATGGGCGTACATTGGGCGTTCGCTTGCAATCCGATTCGGAGACGAACGTCCGGTTGGTCAACCCGTTCGGCGATTCGGGCGGTTACCTCGGCGGTCGGCAAATTCAGCCGACATCCGAAGGCGATTTGGAAGTCAATCTCGCTGTCGGGGAGGCAATCTGGTTTACAGCCGCTCCTGATATTCATCTCGCGGACTTGGAGAATTTCGCCGTGGAACGCCCCGAAGCCCTGCGGAATCCGTACGGACTCAAATTTGTTGATCCGGATTGGCTGAACGACAGCCCGGACATCGCGAAAGTACACCCGCATTTCCGTGGAACCTTCATAGAATAAGCGGACCGAAACCAACTGTTTTCTTGGAAATGTATGCACGTAGAATCCGAACCGGGATCATTGACCAGTCTCAACCGCCCCCAAATATTTAGGGTATGAGATTCCTCCAAGATGTGCTTGATAGAAACGACCTCATTTACAACGTGCTGCCGCCCCGGTGGGTTTTTGGTCTGCCGATCGGCAATGGGCAGATTGGCGGCATGATCTGGGTCGAGGATGAATCGAAGGTGATTATTACGCTCGATCACGTTTGGGCGTGGGATCTCCGGCAGCATCCCCGCGAAGATCCGGACAAACTCCAATTCGAAAACTTGGTCGCCTACAGGGGACATTTGCTTCGAAAAGATCGACTGCCCGACATCAAAGCGGGCAAAATTCCAATCGAGGCAGGCTTTTTGACGGACATACTGTGCTCGGTGGATTGGAGCCTCTCTCTCCCCACGAAGACGCATGTCGGGCGCCTTGTCATAGAGTTTGATGAGAAAATCTCGGGGACGGCGCGCCTTCGTCTCCACGATGCCCAAGCTGTACTCGAATTCCACACTGAATCTGAAGACAGCGTTCGCTTGGAGATTCGTGCCGATGCCAATTTGCCTGCGATTGCCATATCTCATAATCGACTAGAGGCCGTCGCGGACATACGGATTGAAAGGGTATCGTCCGACGATTTGGTGCCGCATCATGAACCCGGCGAACCCATCCCAGAGTGGTACAGACTCCCGGACTATGAACAAGGAAATCTAGGGGAATTCCGGTGGATTCGACAGAACATCCCAAATAGCCCGTCACTGGCGATAGCATTGCTAACGGAAGATACACAGACCTGTGTAGCCGTGCACGCGGCTCGCGACGGATCCGATCCGGTTGATAGTGCAATAAAAGTGCTTGAGCAGGTGGTGTCATCTCACGAACACTGCCTGCGGGAACATCGTAACTGGTGGCGGCAGTTTTGGGAACGCTCCAGCGTTCAACTGCCGGAGGCTAAAATCGAATCCCTCTGGTACATGGGGCTTTACCTTTTGGCAGCCTCCAGCCGTGAAGGTGGAGCCTCGGTGAGTTTGCACGGGCTATGGCAGCCGGACAGCCAAATGCCGCCATCACTCGGACTCTACATTTGGGACTTCTATCCGCAATACTGGGGCATTTACGGCGCAAACCACTTGGAATTGGGGACAGCATACTACGATCACTGGCTCTCAATCTTGCCGCGTCTCAAGGAGGAAACAGAAAGATTCTTCGGATGGAAGGGGGTCTTTGTTCCCGGGCAGATGGGGATTGACGGCTCTTGGCTGTTGGCTCCCTGGCCGCACGTCCTATTCTGGCCCGGGACGAGCGCTTGGGTGGCGCAGTCTTTCTGGTGGCACTACCTTTACAGCGCCGATGAGGATTTCCTCAAAGAAAAAGCCTACCCCTTCTTGCGGGAATGTATGCTGTTCTACGAAGGGTTCTTGGAAAAGGGGGACGATGGGGTGTATCATGTTTATCCCACGCAATCTCCGGAAACCGGCGGCTGGGGGCGGGACGATACACTGACGCTTTCATTGCTCCGCTGCCTCATCAAGGGGCTGTTAGAGGCAGTGGACATTCTTGGGAGGGACGAACCGAATCGAGAGGTCTGGTCAGGGATTCTTGAGAACCTTCCGGAATACCATCGGGATGAGACGGGTTTTCACCTGAAAGAGGACACCCCATACACCCAGTGCCACCGTCACCTATCCCATCTCGCGCCTATCTATCCAGGAGGTGATATCAATATCGACGGTTCAACGGATGACCGTCAGCTCATTGAGACATCTTTGGATACACTTGTATCAAAAGGATATGGTATCTGGGTTGGTTGGTCGTTTGCATGGGCGTCGGTTACGGCAGCTAGGGTGGGACGCAAAAAGATGGCGTGTTGGACGCTTAAGCAGTTGGCAGATGTCTACGTTTCGTGCAACACATTCAATCTGAATCTCGACTGGGAACGGAACGGGATTGCATCGGACACGGACGCTTATTGTCAGGATGGCAATATGGCGGCGGTGGCGGCTGTCAACGAGATGCTGCTGCAAAGTTGGGGCGGACGCATCCGCGTGTTCCCGGCATGTCCCAACCACTGGCGGGAAGTGCGGTTCGATCGGCTCCGTGCTGAAGGCGGCGTAGAAGTATCCGCCGTGCGTTCGGAGGGTCGCACCTTGGGGGTGCGGTTGCGATCCGCGTCGGAGACGAGCGTTCGACTTGTCAATCCATTCGGTGAGTCCGGTGGTAACCTTGGTGGGCTGGGTATTCAGCCAATGGCAAACGGCGAATTGGAAGTCAATCTCGCCGCCGGAGATGCGGTCTGGCTGACCGCCACTCCCGAAATTCAGCCCGCGGACTTGGAGAATCTTGCTGTCGAACGCCCCGATGTCCTACACAATCCGTACGGTCTCAAGTTTGTTGACGAAGATTGGTTAATCGAAAGTCCCGAGATCCCAAAAGTACATCCGCACTTTCGCAGTTCATTCATAGAGTAGGGCGAAGCAGTTTTTTATTCTTGGTTTTCTTATCGGGTTGTCCCAAACTCCGGGCCGGAGGACATTACACTTATTAGGGAATGACAGCGTACAAATTCACAGAGTATTTTGAGCGGCAAGTCTTGCAGAAACGCACTTATTTGAAAAAGGAGTGGTGCGTTTATGTTGTTGAGAATGCTGTTCATGTTGAACCACAGGAACACAACAGATTCCGATTTTGGGCAGCAATCCCTGAGATCGGAGGCCGTAATTTGAGGGTTATTACGCTTGAAGATAAAATCACGATTCATAACGCTTTTCCAGATCGAGGGTTCAAACCATGAGGCTCAACTACTATCCGGAGACAGACTCGTTATATATCAACTTGTCCGAGCAGCCTAGCGTAGAAAGTCAAGAAATCTCCGAAGGCATTCTCCTTGATTACGACGTCGAGGGTAGACTTGTTGGGATTGACGTTGATAATGCAAGCCACAAAATTGACATGGAGAAACTGATTCTGAGTCAACTCCCTTGTCGAATTGAAAGTATCGTTGAAAAAAATTGATTTTTCTTAATTTTTTTATGAAGGCGCTGGACTCGTCGTTTTCGACGCAGGCGCCTATTGCCACGCGATGAGTTCCAATACAACCTGGAGATGACCTCTCGTTTAGGTGTTACCAAAAGGAGGCGACACGATGTCTACCCGAGATATTCTGGAACGAAACGATTTGGTTTATAAAGTCCTACCGCCCCGCTGGGTATTTGGACTGCCTATAGGTAATGGTCAGATTGGCGGTATGATTTGGGTGGAAGACGAGACCAAGGTTGTTGTCACGCTTGACAGCGTATGGGCGTGGGACCATCGTCATAGTCCAGCGGGCGTTACCTATGCCCGGTTTCGGGAACTCAAGGCGGTTGGTAGAGAGAATGAGGTACGCCAAAATCCCGGCGGCGATGTTCTTCCGAGGAAAACTTATGTAGGTCGCCTAGTGATTGATATTGGGAAAGAAATCTCGGGGGAAGCCCGTCTGCGTCTGAGAGATGCGGTGGTTGAGCTCGAAGTTCGCACCGGCGATGCCGACGCAATCCATCTTAAATTCGTTTCCTATGCAAATCTTCCTGTCATCGTCGTTGACCACCCGCAAGCCGGAATCAAAGAGATTCGTCTGGAACGTCTTTCGACGGAACGCGTCGGCTTGAATGATGCGCCGGAATACGTACAGGGAAGAACGGGGCCGGTTGAGTGGATGCGCCAAGATATTCCCGATAGCCCCTCGATTGCGCTTGGATTGCTGTCGGAGGATAAACAGTCCTTCACAACCGTACAGGTTTCACGGAATGGAGTTGATCCCGTTGAAGAAGCCGTAAACGTGCTTCAGAGGGCATCGGAAACGCCCGGCGAAATCCTCGAAGATCATTGCAACTGGTGGCGGCGTTTTTGGGCGAAATCCAGTGTTCAGGTGCCGGACGAAAAGATCGAGTCGCTCTGGTATGTGGGGTTGTATATGCTCGCTTCCGCGAGTCGCGAGAACGGATGCGCAGCCAGTCTGCACGGACTCTGGTCACCCGATGGGTGCATTCCACCCGCGCACGGTTTCTATATTTGGGATTTCTACTCACAGCATTGGGGGCTATACACCGCAAACCATCTGGAGTTGGGCGAGGTGTTTTGCGACCATTTTCTATCAATTCTTCCGCGTCTCAGAGAACAGACTCGGCAGTTCTACGAATGGGATGGCATTTTCGTCCCCGGAGTCATGATTGTCGATGGATCATGGATCTTCAGAGGGGGCAACGAAGTGCTGCTCTGGCCGGGAGCTACCGCGTGGGTTGCGCAAGCCTTTTGGTGGCAATATCTTTTTAGTGATGATATTCAATTTCTTAGAGAGAAGGCATTCCCATTTATGCGCGAGTGTATGCTGTTCTACGAACGTTTGCTCGAAAAGGGGGAAGACGGAAAGTATCATCTCTACGTGAGTTTTTCTCCCGAGTTTGGGAATTGGATCTCGGACGATACGCTTAGCTTAACTTTGGTCCGTTATCTCATTAACGCGGCGGTGAAGGCGGTTGAGATTCTCCAGATTGATGAGTCTCATCTTCCTATCTGGCGGGAGATGCTGGAAAATCTCCAAGAATATCATGTTGACGAGTCGGGGTTGTGTTTGGGAGAGGGATTGTCATATGCGGAGTCTCACCGCCACATGTCGCACCTGGGACCGATTTATCCCTGCGATGATCTGAATATTGACGGCTCGACTGAAGATCGCCAACTTATCGAACGGTCGATAGAAAACGTCATTCTGAAGGGGTACGGCACCTTTGTCGGTTGGGCGTTTGTCTGGCTTTCGGCAATCGCCGCCCGAGTCGGTCGCGGCAGAATGGCGTGGTGGACGCTCAAACAGTTTGCGGATGCTTTCGTTTCCGGCAACACGTACAACCTGAATCTGGATTGGGAGCGGAACGGCATCTCCACCAAGCGCGACACACTCTGCGTTGATGGCAACATGGGAGCGGTCGATTCCCTCAATCAGATGCTGCTGCAGAGTTGGGGCGGACGAATTCGCGTGTTTCCGGCATGTCCCAACCATTGGCGTGAGATTCGGTTTGATAACCTACGCTGTGAGGGAGGCATAGAGGTTTCCGCGGTGCGCGAGTCTGGACGCACGCTGGGAGTTCGACTGCAATCCGCGTCAGAGAGGAGCGTCCGACTCGTCAATCCATTCAGCGATTCAGGCGGTTACCTTGACGGGCGTCAGATTCAACCAGCGTCCAACGGCGATTTGGAATTCAATCTCTCCGCTGGGAAGGGCATCTGGTTAACCGCCACCCCCGATATTCTGCCTGACGACTTGGAGGATTTCACGGTCGCACACCCCGAAGCCCTGCGTAATCCGTACGGTCTCAAATTTGTCGACGACGACTGGTTAACCGAAGACCCCGACATCCCGAACGTACACCCGCACTTCCTGAATTCCTTCGTAAAGTAGGGGTGTAGAGATTATTGATTTTCGATGGTCTAATCTCGCTATTCCTACGGTTGAGGACCAATACGGATTTGTAGCCCCGTGCTATGCGGGAACCCTACAGGAACAATGGAAGATTGATGGATTTCGTTGAAGAGGTTCTACGGCGAAACAATCTGGTCTACGATGTGCTTCCCCCGCGATGGGTCTTCGGATTGCCTATCGGAAACGGGGAGGTAGGAGGAATGGTTTGGGTGAGGGATGGCACACAACTCATCGTCACGCTCGATCATGTCTGGGCATGGGACAACCGCAGCCACCCCCTTAAAGATCCGGATCGATTCAATTACCAATCGTTTCGCGCCGCTATCGAAGCGAACGACAGATCCTTCCTAAACATTATTCCCTTTCATCATCATTGGCATCTGCCTGCGAAGACTCACGTCGGACGCGTGGTCATCGACTTTGGCGAACGGATATCAGGAACTGCGAGACTCGATTTATTCAACGCTGAAGTCCGCATCAGCCTACAAACGGAGCCGGGAGATACTTATTCGATAAGCACACTCGCCCTTGCCGGTCGACCCGTCATTGCCATCAATCACGGTCCTTTAACGAACATTAAGGGTATTCGAATCGAGCGAATATCAAGCGCCAAGTTAAGACCCGACGCACCGGAGTGGGCGGAACTCCCCGAACATGTCTCGGGAGAAAAAGGGCGGGTTGAATGGATTCGGCAGGATGTCCCGAAGAGTTCATCCATAGCATTGGCGCTGCTGCCCGGTGAGACGTGTTCCCATGTGACTGTGCAAGTCGGACCAACGCAGTCGGATGTGCTTGACGATGCAGTAGCCGTCCTAAGAGAGGTATCAGCAGATAGCGAAAAGTATCGTGACCGACACCGCTGTTGGTGGCGCAATTTTTGGAATCGCTCGGCGGTTCAGTTGCCGGAGGCTCAGTTTGAATCTCTATGGTACATGGGTTTGTATCTACTTTCCGCTTCCAACCGGAGTGGCGGCACGCCCGTCAGCCTACACGGACTCTGGCAGCCGGACGGCCGCGAGCCGCCTCAGCAGGGCTTTTTCATCTTCGATTTCTATCCGCAATATTGGGGGATTCACACCGCCAACCATCACGAACTGGGTGCGGTGTACACCGACTATTTCTTGACACGTATGCCTCGGCTTAAGGAGCAATCCAAGGCGTTCTTTGGTTGGGACGGGTTGTGTATCCCCGGTTTTATCGGAGGCGATGGCACGTGGCTCGTAACCGACTCGAGGGTCTTCCTTTGGCCCGGAACCACCGCTTGGGTGGCGCAGCACTTTTGGTGGCATTATCTTTATAGCGGAGATGAAGAGTATCTGCGCGAAAAAGCCTATCCCTTCCTGTGCGATTGCATGATCTTCTACGAAGGCTTGTTGGAGAAAGGCGAGGACGGACAATACCATCTGCCCTTGACCAACTCTCCCGAATGGGGCAACCCGCTCGATCCGGAAATATGGGGCACTGATGACACCATGGGCTTGTCCTGTATCCGGTTTGTCGTCAACGCATTGCTGGAAGCGGTTGATATTCTGGAAACGGACGAGCCGCGCATTGATTTGTGGAAGGACATCGCCGATCATCTCGCGCCGTATCCGGTGGATAACCAGGAGATCTTTAGGGAGGGTGTTCCCGGCAGCGAGAGGCGTACAAACGGACTTGCACTCATGGGAGAGTTCTCGTACACACACTCGCATCGGCATCTGTCCCATCTGGCGCCCGTTTTTCCGTGTGGCGATTTGAATCTTGACGGTACCCGCGAAGAGATTTCGCTCATCCGGCAATCCATGGAAAACCTCGTTGCCAAAGGGTACTGGGAGTGGGCGGGTTGGTCTTTTGTGTGGGCGTCTTGCATCGCTTCGCGCGCTGGTTGGAGGGAAATGGCGCACTGGACGTTAACGCAGTTTGCCGAAAAATTCGCATCGTGTAACACTTTCAACGTGAACGCCGACTGGAAGATTAGCGGCATATCGACACACCGCAACGCAATCTCCTACTGCCAAGACGGCAACATGGGGGCGGTGGCTGCGGTGAATGAGATGTTGCTGCAGAGCTGGGGTGGACGAATTCGGGTTTTTCCCGCTTGCCCGAGTCACTGGAGGACGGTGAGATTCGACAAGCTTCTTGCCGAGGGAGGCGTCGAAGTTTCCGCCGTGCGCTTGGAGGGGCGCACGTTAGGTGTCGGGTTGGCGTCAAAGAGAACCACGCGGGCTCGACTGTGCAACCCTTTCGATAGTGCCGGCGGCTTCGTCGGAGATCAATTGCTCGCTCCAAACGCGAGCGGCGACTTGAACCTCGATTTGAACGCCGGCGAGGAGGTATGGATTACCGCCGCACAAGGGGCAGACCCTAAAACCTTGGCGGAAGTCTGCGTGCAGCGGCCCGAAAGCGACCGTAACCCCTACGGTCTGAAACATGTGTCGACGGAGTTGTTCTCCGACTGTTTTAACGGCTTGGAAGAAAGCTACTCCCAACAGAATTCCTAGCGCTGCGGGCGTCCCTGTGTTTTTGCGTTGCGATGTACGTCGGAGGGGCAAATTGAAGTAGGGCGAGTGAAACCGAGTTTATGGTGGAAAACTCAATTTCTGTTACGGTCAGGTTCATGGAAGTCATCGTGCATACCGCTTGGTTCGGATCGCCAAATCCGAGCCTTCATTGAACGACTTTGGCGCAGTGTTAAGTATGACGAGGTTTACCTCAACGACTATGACTCGATGAACACGGCTCGGAGGCGCTTGAGAAATTATTTCAACTTTTACAACCGAGAGCGGTCACATCAATCGCTCGATTACCGTGCACCAGCAAGCGAGCGGATAGCGAGTGCGGTAGGGATCCGTACGAGGAGTATTTTCACTAACATCAGGCGTTGAAAATTGACTAGTTATAGTCGGACTTTATTACTTAACGCAAGTTGCTACCTATAACAGAGTTTCTGTGCCCCCGTCGATCAAGGGTGGCAACTTGGGTTATATTGTAACCCTGCTCGGCTTGGATAGACATATCCAAGCCGTATCCACATGTGTGTAGTGGATTTGTCAATCCACTACGAGCAGATTCAGTTGCTATTACGTACTTTGCCCCGGTTTCCGACGCATTCTATAGGAGGATCGGGCTAGAAGCCCGACCTACGGGAATGGGTAGCAACTTGCGTTACTACGAGCCTGACGCACAATGAATTGTGCTACTACGAACCTGCTGATGCATAATGAACTGTGCTACTAACGCAAGTTGCTACCTATAACAGAGTTTCTGTGCCCCCGTCGATCAAGGGTGGCAACTTGGGTTATATTGTAACCCTGCTCGGCTTGGATAGACATATCCAAGCCGTATCCACATGTGTGTAGTGGATTTGTCAATCCACTACGAGCAGATTCAGTCGCTTTTACGTATTTTGCCCCGGTTTCCGACGCATTCTATAGGAGGATTCGGGCTAGAAGCTTAGAGGATCTCTATGGGATTTCTATCGCACTCACTATCCGTTCGCTTGATCCGTGGCTATTCGTTCAGTTGATCCTACGGGAATGGGTGGCAACTCGCGTTACTTAAATTTCCTCATTTTCTGTCTAAATGGTTCTCTCGGCAAGTAAATATGATTAAGTGTTGGGTATCGGTGCGGTTAGAAACCGCACCTACCGGCGTGGTAGAACGGTTTCTTATGACAGTCTCGTAATCATTAAATACTTAGCGAGTAAACCACTAAAGGATGGGGGTAGCTTTAGTCAATATTAAATGCAGCCCTCGAATTCTGACGCGGCCGCTCCGCCGCCCGCTCGATCTCCCTCCGATGTTGGGCCAAGAAGCCACGAATTGACACAGGGAGCGGCGTGGTCGAAAGCAAACCATTCTTCACGATTCCTTAACATGAACCAACATCGAAAGGAGATCCTCTTGAAAACGATACGGTTTATGCTCATCAGTCTAGTCCTCGCTATTGGACTGGGGTCCGTCAGTCGCCCCACCCTCGCGCAAAAAGAAGCCAAGCTAATCGGTGTCGAGGACGGACTATTCAATGAACATTTGTGCGCCGATATTATCGGGAACTCCGTGATCGTCGGGGCACATAGCAAGAACATCGCGAAAATCTATGTAGGCGATGGCAAAAAGTGGAACCAGCAAGCGGAACTTACTACCGGTCCGGAAGCTAACGCCTTTGGATGGGCGGTCTCCCTCACCGGCCGCCATGATCGTGCTAGCGCGAACACTGCCATCGTCGGGGCGCCAAGCGACAATCATGCTGGAGCTAAGAAAAATGCCGGCTCAGCTTTTATCTTCGTCCGCAGTGGGGACTCCTGGAAACAGCAAGCGAAGCTTGTCGCTCCAGATCCGGAAGTCGAGGACGCTTTCGGATCTGCCGTATCCATCGACCGGAACACGGCCATCGTTGGCGTACCGATGGACGATGAAGCCGGCAGAGACGCGGGGTCGGCCTATATCTTCGTTCGCGATGGCAACGCTTGGAAACAGCAGGCGGAGCTCGCCCCCCAAGATTTGGTGGGATTCGACGCTTTCGGAGGCGCCGTCTCCGTTCATGGGAACACCGCTATCGTCGGGGCAAGTGGGCACTCACATAGTGGCTTACGATTCCCCGGTGCCGCCTACGTCTTTGTGCGCGAAGGGACAACGTGGGTAGAACAAGCAAAACTCACGGCCGACGACGCAGGATCCAGCGACAGTTTCGGAAAATCTGTTGCCCTGTTTAACGACACCATCATCGTTGGGGCGCCAATAGCTGATATTGAGGGCAAGAAAGATGCCGGCGCTGCCTATGTCTTCGCGCGCGAGGGTGACACCTGGAAACAGCAGGTGAAGCTAATCCGCAAAGCCGAGAGGAAAGGCGATCAGTTCGGATTCGGTGTCGCCGTCGCCGGGAACATCGCCATCGTTGGGGCCAATGGAGTGGAAGACGCCGGAGTGGGCTCGGGCGCCGCCTATGGCTTTGCACGTGTTGACGGCGTCTGGGAGGAGGAGAAGAAAGTCCAGCCCGAGGACGAGGGGCCAAGAATCAAGTTCGGCGCTTGGGTGGCTATAAGCAGCGGCATGGTCGCAGTCTCGGCTCATAACGCCCCCAATGAGGACGCCTGGTTAAACAGGGGTAACGGCGCGGCGGCGTATGTCTATAATAGCGTAGAAGATTTCGGCACACCGCCCTTTTTGGCCGTCGAGCCGTTTGGATTGAGAGTGACGACGTTGGGTCGGGTCAAGCGCACGGCACTGCTTCAAAACTTCCCCAATCCGTTTAACCCTGAAACGTGGCTGCCGTACCGGTTAGCGGCCGATGCGCCCGTGACCCTTGGCATCTACAACGTCCGGGGACAACCGGTGCGGGAGTTGAATCTCGGGGTGCAAAAAGCGGGTGGCTATCTGACCCGAGAAACCGCCGCCTATTGGGACGGCAGGGACCACGTCGGAGAAACGGTTTCCAGCGGCATCTATTTCTACACCCTTCACGCCGGCGCGTTCCAGGCGACGCGGCGAATGCTCATATTGAAATAGGAAGGAGCAGAGGGGAATGGTGTGCGGCCGTACTACCCCCTCTCAGTCTCCCCTTCGGGGGCGGACAGTTTGAGATGTACAACCTGAACGGTTACGGTAAGTGTTTAGTGGCTAGTGATTAGTGGTCAGTAAAAACCCTGAAGCCACGAGACGGGCAATGAATGGGATCTCTATCGCACTCGCTATTCACTCGCTTGAGGGGATCTCTATCGCCTTCGCTATCCGCTCAGTTGATCCTACTACGAGCCGGGAAAATGAGCATCCACACCGGGCACGCCAAAAAAAGCAGAAAAGAGCGTCTAAATTCACAGCACTCGACCCCAGAAATCAATGGACTAAACAGTTTCGATAAAAGCTATTGTATAATGAAAACCATGTGGTGCGCATGGGCTCAGCAAGGGCAACGTGCTGTTGATGCCTTGAGAACAAGCGTGTCTCGATGAATTCTCTTCCGGATCCCAGCCTTACGAAGTCTCGGGATCTCGGAAGTCTAGAAACAATACCCTATCTGTCGTCAGCCGCATCAGGAATATAAGCATATTGAACGGTGCAAAAAAAACTGAATTCATTCCCGCCAGAGCCATTCTCATCGGGCTCATCCTTCTCCCGATAAATGCCTATTGGATAACCATTGTCAGCGAACTTTGGGCCACGATGATAGGCATGAACGCAACATCATTGTTCTTCAACGCAGTCTTCAATCTCTTCTTCCTGATACTTATCAATCTCCCCCTCCGCAAATTCCTGCCTAACTTCGCTTTTTCGCGAACCGAACTCCTCACCATCTATGTGATGCTCGTGATGCTATCAACTGTCTGCGGGTACACGATGATGAGCTTCGTTATCGGCGGCCTGACACATCCGTTTTGGTTTGCCACGCCGGAAAATGAATATGCTGCACTCTTCCATAGATATATTCCCTCGTGGTTTACTGTTTCCGATAAGCGGGTGTTAAGAGGTTTCTTTGAAGGAGGCGAAACCTTCCACACCGCAGCGTATCTCAACACCTGGCTGATTCCCGTGCTTGTATGGACGGGGATTATATTCGCCATTTTTTTCACATTCATGTGTGTAAACATCATCATACGCAAGCAATGGACGGAACAGGACAAATTGAGTTATCCGATTATTCAAGTCCCGATCGAGCTGACCGCGCCACGCACGATGTTTCGCCCCCTTCTGTGGATTGGCTTTTCCGTATCTGCGCTGATTGAGATTATCAACGGTCTTCATCATCTTTTTCCCGTTATTCCCGGCATCCCGCTGCATTATGTCCATACCTTTACGGAAAGACCATGGACGCTGGGATGGATGAGATTCTCTTTTAACCCATTTGTAACCGGGTTGACATTCTTCGCGCCCTTGGACTTAGCGTTTTCTGTCTGGTTCTTCCACCTTTTCTTCAAAGCGCAACAGGTTATCGTGCATGTAGAGTTAGGATCAATGCCCTCGTGGGTTCCTGTCCGTGCCCACGGCATCTATGGGATGCAACAGGGACTTGGGGCATGGACGACGCTGGGTATTTTATCTCTATGGATGACCAGGCGGCATCTTCGCCAGGTATGGAGGATACTCGTTGGGCAACCCTCGACCCTCGACGATTCAACCGAACCGCTGCGCTACAGATTTGCCGTCCTTGGGCTGGTTCTTGCGATGACTTTTCTGGTTCTTCTGCTCCAGCAAGCGGGATTATCCTTATCAGTGATGCTGTTTTATTTTGCGATTTACTTGCTGATGTCTATTGCCATCACGCGTGCCCGCGCTGTGCTCGGTCCGCCCTACCATCAAATTGTCTTCACTTCCCCGCAAGGATTTATGGTGGACGTGATGGGGACACGTGCGCTTGGCCCGAGCAATCTGACTATCCTATCCTTTCTATACGCTTTCAACAGAGAAAACACTTCTCATCCGATGCCGAACCAGCTAGAAGCCTTCAAGATCGCCGAGCGGACAGGCATAAACAATACCCGTATCCTGTTGGGTATGGTGCTCGCCTTGCTATTCAGTATACTGGTGTCGTTTTGGGCGTATTTCCATGTAATGTATAAACACGGTGTGGCCACAAAAGCACAAGGCCCACTAATGTATATGGGGTTTGAGTTCTTCAGACTGTTAACGTCATGGTTACAGTACCCTAAGGAGTCAAACTACACCGCTACGTTTTTCATCGGATTGGGCGGGGTATTTACGGTGTTTCTGATGGGAATGCAAAGACGATTTATCTGGTGGCCCTTTCACCCTGCCGGCTATGCGCTGGGTGCGTCATGGGGTATGTGGCATGTGTGGACATCAATCCTGCTCGGTTGGGCTATAAAGGGATTATCCTGAGATACGGCGGATTAAGAGCGTATCGAAACGCCGTTCCATTTTTCATTGGGTTAATCTTGGGTGAACAGATTATCATCTGCATGTGGTCAATACTCGGCGCTGTGCTTGGGATACGGACTCTGACGGGTACAATACTCCATTGAATTGAGAGATTGCGATCGAGATTATGGATTTGATTGTATCTTGAATCCTAAATCGTGCATCGGATGTAGGATTCAGGTGATTCAGGATTCAAGCTTGACTCAAATTGCCACCTATTGTTAATAGTTGAACTTGAATTTTTCCGAGTGTTGTATTGCGGGCCTGCTCGGCTTGGATAGACATATCCAAGCCGTATCCGCACGTGTGCAGTGGATTTGTCAATCCACAGCGAGCAGATTCAGTCGATTTAGCTTATATTACCCCGGTTTGCGACGTATCCTACAAGAGGGTCGGGCTAGAAGCCTGGTGGATCTCTATCGCCTTGGGATCTACTATGGAATTTGCTATCGCGGTCGCTCTTCGCTCACTTGATCGTTCGTTATCCACTCACTAAATCACTCGCTATTCGATCGTTTGATCCCTTCAAGGGCTTAAGGGTTGGTGAGAGAATCTATTGACATGGCACTCCTCTGGAGTGCATAAACGAGCACCTCCCGTTTCTATTAACATGCCGCCCCTCTGGGGCGGGGAATCGCGACTTGGAGATCGAGGGATTTCTATCGCACTCGCTGTTCGCTCGTTTGATCCCCTCTGGGGCTCAGGTGCGCGGGAATCTGGCGTATCTACACACCTTCAAGATCTCTATGGGAGTTCTATCCGTTCCCTATCCGGTCACTTGAACACTCACGATCCATTCGCTTGATCCCCTCTGGGGCTTTTAAGGCTGGTGCGCAGTGCGCACCCTACACATGTACTATTCAAACAGGATTTCCTTGCTGTCAATCATACTGCGGGATACGGTCACCTGAGAAATTAAACTCTTAGGTGCTCAACAATGCGGAAGATAAGTACATACTTATACCATTTCTGTATATTAGCAGTGCATTAATAGCGTCAAACAAGCCTGTCCAAAGCGGGGCAAGGGGATTTCTATCGCACTCGCTGTTCGCTCGTTTGATTCCCGCCTACGGAGTAAGTGAACGATACAGTTAAGACATCATATGCACTGTCATTCAAGCGAAGTGATATTATCACTGCATAGCTCGCTATCTTGAGAGCTTTATTCCGCCCCAGGTGAGAGCCAGCTTGCCAGCAGTGTTGACAGCCAGTCCTTCGGCGTTAAAATTCCGTTCGACCTCATCTGCGCTTAGCGTTTTATCGTAGATGCTGACTTCGTCGATGAGACCGAAGATAAAACCCTCATCACCCTCATCTCCGTTCATAATAGAACCCATCGTCCCGGTACCCCCCAACACGGTATTCAGTTTCCTTGGCCGATTTCCCCATTTAAGACCGGGAGGGTCTTTCTTATCGAATTTACCATTTAAGTACATTCTCAAAAGCTCGCCATCATATGTAATGGTGATGTGACTCCATACCCCTCTTTTCATGGTGCCATCTGATTCCATATCAGCGTGCCCACCCACGAAAAAGCCCGTTCCCCCATTGCAAACCATCATACCAGAAATTTTAATGTCATCAAGCGAACCCCACTGAAAAACGGAGCCGCACGCTTTGGGGACTGAATCAAGTTTAACCCATGCGGACAGAGTCCTGGGATCGTTTCGAGCCGGCAGATTTGAGTCATCGAATTCAACATGGCCAGGAATGGGATCCAGCGCTTCGCCAAATTTGCCTCGATCAACTATCTCTGCAGGTCCAACAAAGGTTCCATGACTCTCTCCCCAAACGTCAATAAGAGTATCGCCATCTATATGCGCATTATCAAAGGTCCAATAGCTGATCAGACCATCTGTAACGACTCCACATTCTGCAATATCTGTTAACCAAGGCATTGTTACCAGAACAGTTGTGATAAGAACTGCGGTCAAAGTCAATTTTGCTCTCATTGTACTTTCTCGCCTTTTTATTCGTAAGCGTCCAGGTTGTGTATGGGTTGATTCGGTGAGTTGTTTAAGCTGAAGGGTTCGAAAGTAGGGACGGGGCATCTTTCGCTTTCAATGTGCGCGTTACAGGCCGCTATGAGATATTGAAGTACGTTGCGACTCTGTTGCTTGAGCGCGGCCACCGTCGTCATCATCCGCTCCACAAAGCGGCTTCCGTTTTCATCTATTTTCTCCAAGAAAGCGGGTGAAAATTTATTGGATGCCATTTTTTCTTTAGAACCTGTTTGAAAAGCCGGCAGCCAAGCCATCTTTCGTCATTTGAAGACATTTTTTTCATGTTTTTGTAATTGCTCGCTATATACCTTTGGGATCTCTATCGCACTCGCTATCCACTCGCTTGATTGCACCCTACAAATTGTGTTTTTCAAATAGGCTCTTAGGTCTGTCTCTGAATCCGAGAGAGGAAACTGTCCAGAGTGTGGGAAGGAACAAAAGGATGTTTTCCCTGGGAGTTTGATTATTTCATCCTATCAAATATTGGATGCCAGTATAAGATGTAATTTTTCGGCAGGAATTTCAAACGCAAAATGGACGAAAATGGCAAAAGAAAGGCGGTTTAGATGCCCATCATCTCCGGGCTTGTGCCAAAGTCCGAAATATCACATGTTCCTTTCTTTGGGATATACTTTGAACAACGGCAATCCATACGAACCTTCTCCGAACTGGGGAACGCTTCTAGGCGGCATTAAGAACCTGTTTGAATAATGGGTGCCAATGCCCCTTTTTGTCATTTGAGAAGGAATGTTTCATGTTTCTGCTGTGGCTTGTTGTACACCTGTCGCCCCGCTGGGGCTTGGGTACACGGGGTTTTGGCGTTTCTACACACCTTCAAGATCTCTATCGCACTCACTATCCGTTCGCTTGATCCCCTCCGGGGCTTTTAAATGCCGGTGCGCGGGGGATCTCTATCGCACTCGCTATCCACTCGCTTGATTGCACCCTACAAATGTACTTTTCAAACAGGTTCTAATGGCGGAGGCAACAGGGTCTCCGTCGTGTCTGCGGCCAACTCAACATCAAGGAAAAGGGCTGGCACAATCATTATATCCAATGGCGTGTCTATGACCTAGACAACGGCCCCCTGAATGTGAATCATTCGACCCGAGCCAGTATCAGCCGAAAAACGGGTAGAGTAGTGTTCCCGACATTATTCCCAGCAGATTCCAGATGCAGCCTATTGCGTATTCGCCCAGGATGAGGCCAAGGAAAAAAGGGAATGCATCGCGATACGCTTTGAGACCTCCGTATTTGAGGATTACCCATTTGATAATCCAACCCACCAGAAACGAGAACCAGATAAGATTAATGAGCCATCCGCTTGTGGATAGGGCATAGCCAACCGGATGTAACGGCCACCACAAAAACCGGGTACGGAGAAACATCATTATCAAGGAAAAAGAGAGGCCAATCCCAATAAAGCCCAGTTCAGGATAGCTCGTGTTGCCAGGATAGCGAAGCCACCGCTCCAGCCGGTTAAAGGATTCCCATGGAATGCCCACGTATCCCGTAAAACCCGAAGCGACGCCCTCTTCATAGGCAGCATGGAGCCATATCCATAAAGAAGATACAACGCCAACTGCAACAGCTATCATAATGGCGGCGGCAAGCCTTCTGGCATTCATGCCCACCCGTTCCGCCATCTTGAAACCTTCTAATTGATGAGGCATTGGATGACTTGCCATTGCCCGGTCAGTGAAAAATAGATAAGTAAGCATCATCAGATTTTTCCCGCCCAGACTCCGTGATCCCAAAGCCGAAACAAGGATTTTATCTGGCCCCACCAAATATAACGAGTGGTTTGGCGGCCCAAGTTCCGCGCGCATCCGCGTGACGGTCGTCGCAAAACCGATCAACAGAACAAAAAACGGGAACGCTATCCAGAAAGACATTCCACCGGCCATACAAAACAGGATCAGAAAAGAGAGTCCCAGAGTAAGTCCTATCAAGGCTGTTCGAGGACTAATAGGCTCTTCCGAGAAATCGCGTCCTTCTGAAGTCTTTGCACCCCCTCGAAATGATTGTATGAATATGTTCTTCAGATGCTTCCTGGTCAGCCACAATGCAATGAGAAGGAGCCCAAGCCATCCGCCGGTCGTTTGTTGATAGATATAGGGGAAACCAGGCAACCGTTCCAATCCAAACATACTTGCCATGATGCGTTGCGACTTGGCGAACAGATAGAAAAACCAAACAGAGAAACACAAATCCAGCGGGATAAAAAACACGAATCCCACAATCCATAGATAAACCGCAACCGGTGTCCATCCCATGGCGCTCCACGGTTTTTCAGTGAATAAGCTGCTGATGTCCGTTCGAAATCGCAGGTTTGGAACGACTGGGAAATGGAAATGCAGCGCATGGATCATAGTAATTACTGCCATTAAACCGAACCCCAACAGGAACAACCTATTTGAAAAGAGCGCATTTCCAGTGCCGTTTCGCGTCATCGCCAAAGGGAGTTGGATGATTGGATATGACAGCTTCTCACTCTCTGTCCACTGTTTTCTGACAAGCACGGTGACGCACAGAAAGGTAAATATCAGAACCACCGTAAAGATTGACCAGAGCGCCAGAGGTTGTAACCAGGCGTTGATAATTTCAGAACGATAGATGCTGGAATCGCCTTCATAGAAACCGCGCAGCGCTGTTTTATCTATAACCGCGAGCCGATCAGGCACGTAGCGCGAAAATAATCTAGACCATTCGTTCTCGGGAGTGGCGTACCAGGAAGCGTGTCCTAGCGAAAGGATGAAGTTCAGAAGGAACTCGTTTCCCGTCATGCTGGAGCCCAAGCATAACATCACGAAGATAGTAAGCAACTCCCCCTGTTTCAACGCCGCTTTAGGAGCTAATCGCTTGCATAATGCGTTGAATCCCACTAATATCAACAGCGTGAAGACCACATTAAAGAAAAGGGAAACTCCTGAGGTCAAAGAGCTCCCAGCCGAGGCCGAGATCCCTTCGCCATGTGCTACCCAATAACAGTTAAGCGGGACTAAGACAAGCCCTATTACCAGAGCACGGAAAGTGACGCCCGATGAGCCGCCTTCAGGTTTTCCCATGTTAGAACACCCCTGATCTCTGCTTTTACTGAGTGGTTATATTGTAACTGTGTACCTATTTCAGATCGCCGTTCCGGCTCATCCAGTCGCAAACACCCGGAAACGCTCTATGGGGACACGGGTCCCATCTGCACACACCCACCACTGTAATTCGCACGCCGTAGTCTGGGAGTATACAGCTCATCAGGTGCTGATGCAGTTCCCTCCACCGGTCCAGACAGAAATACGCTTGCGGGAATTTCTGCATCGATAATACCATTTCTATATATTAGCAGTGCATTAATAGCGTCAATCAAGTCTGTCCAAAGCGGGGCAAGGGGATTTCTATCGCTCTCGCTGTTCGCTCGTTTGATTCCCGCCCACGGGGGTTAGGTGTAAAGGGAAACAGTAGTCATAATAGTATATGGAAAGCACTATATGCACTGTTTTTCAAGCGAAATGGTATAACGCGACCCTCGGGGGAACTACTGGAGCGATTGGTGGGGCAATTTGCAGGAGCATACCGCCTGCAGTTGTTGCATTGGAGATGGGGGTTGGATGAGGTGGCATTAGACATCTTTCCAAATTAATGTCAGTCGTGTCGGGCTTTCTTCGCAGCGTTGAGTGACCAAAGGAGCAAATGGGCAGTCAAGAGATTGAGGAGATGTACCTGCGTGCCTGTTTACCCGTTTGTCCCTTCACTATTCTGCTTAGAGCCTCTGTATCTCCGTGACTTAATTAGGAAAGATGTCTACTACATTATATAACGACTTGTGCCAGTTATTCTAAAACCTCATCATTAATGGCTCAAGCTGGGGCTCAGATCAATGTTCCTTCCTCAGCTTGAACCTAGAGCAAACCGGCAATAGTAATGGAACAGTTCGTCAGAAAAGGGGCGTTGGGTTTGCAAATCCGACTGACTGTCTCAAGATTTAAGCCAAGCTGCTCTGAGACTTAGTCTTCATGGGAATTCAAAAAAACAACCAGCACAACTCGTTATACTTATCACTGCATAGCCTGCTATCTTGAGAGCTTGATTCCGCCCCAGGTGAGCGCTACCTTGCCGGCAGATTCGACAGCCGTTGCTTGGGCATCGGTATCATAATTCTGTTTGACTTCATCTGTGCTTAGAGTTCTATCGTAGGTGCTGACTTCGTCGATGACACCAAAGCTAAAAGACTTTTCATCCTCATTTCCGATCCAAAGAGCACCTATCTTCCCAATCCCCACCACGGTATTCAGTGTCTTTGGCTCATTTCCCCATTTAAGACCGGGAGGGCTTCCTTGTCCGATTCACCATTTATGTATATTCTCAAGAACTCGCCATGATAAGCAATGGTGATGTGATTCCACACACCTGTTTCCACAGCTCTGCTGCCAGGTCAACAAAGATCGTCACTTTTCCTGCAAATTCTCCCCATTAAGATCTGTTTGAAAAGTATAATTTATAGGATGTGCACTGCACTCCAGCCGCTTAAAGCCCAAGAGGGGATCAAGCATACGGATAGGATCAAACGAGTGAATAACGAGTGCGATAGAAATCTCATAGTTGATCCCACGCGATAATAGATCTTGCGCAAAAGGCAATCCCAAGATTGGGATCTTCTCCCCGCCAACCGTCTGTAGGAGCGATCTCCAGGTCGCGACTCCCCGCTCCAGCGGAGTGCCATGTGAATCACGCGGCGCGATGTCCAATCCCGATAGAGCTTGCTGTTCCACGATTACTTCATCGTACTCAAACAGTCAACCCCTTTAAGAGATCAATGGAATGGATAATGAGATTAATCGATCAGAGAAGAAGCACGACCCAAATCATCAACGCCGACACACTTCCGATAAACCGGTCGCCGCACTGCAGCGGAGTGCCATGTTTTTGGTTAACCCCTGCGACAAATCGCCATCAATTCCTCAATTTCCTCCCCCTCCGCGAAATCCGTATAATCCGTTTAATCCGTGATTCAGACAATCCCCTCACCCAACCACCCCCTGCCATGTCGTATCCGCTTCCATTCTTCCTATCTTCCCGTTTTCTATCCTTCCAAACATCCATCACCCAATTGATGGGCGTCGGTCCCTGATGGAAATCAAGCGAATGAAGATGGAGCGCGATACTGCATCCAGATAGAAATCTTAATTCCCGCCTTCAGAGAGTTGCATCTTACTTCCGGATCAACATCTTTCGCACGGCGGAATAGTCGCCTGCGGACAAGTGATAGAAATACACGCCGCTTGCCACACCTTCGCCGAACTCGTTGCGGCCGTCCCAGTACGCCGCCGTCCCACGATCGGCATAATACCCCGCCAACCGATGCCCCAGATTCAGCCGACGAACCATGCGACCACTGCTGTCATATATGGCCAACGTGACCTCCGCATCCTGCGCCAACTGATAGGGAATCCACGTTTCCGGATTGAACGGGTTCGGGTAGTTGGGCAGTAACGCGGTCTCTTTAGGTGCCAGCGTTGCCAGAAGTTGCTCCAAGAAAAAGACACCTTTGAGCGCCGTTGCATCGGTCAGGTCGAGTTCACTCGCTTGAGCCAACCACCGCGCCACGTCTGTTCTAGTAGTCGCGATCTGCAGGTCGCGATACCAAGCCGAAGGCGCGGCTGCCGCGTTCCCAAGCGCACCCGCTACCAACACCAAATCCAAGATGTTCACGAAACCGTCGCCATTGACATCTGCATTTAAATCTTGTCCTGCCTCCCCGAGAACCGACGCCACCAACACAAGATCCAGAATGTTCACGATGCCATCCCCATTAACATCCCCTTTCAGCGGCGCCGGCGGCATCTCGGTTCCGGTGGAGACCTGGATATCCGCGGTAAGCGCTGCGCCACCGTAATTCGCTATTGCCTCAGCGCCGACGGTGAATGTGAGCGTGCTGTCAGAGTCAATATTTCCGTCGAATGTGAGTTCAACCGTGACTACCGTGTCGCTCTCGCGGTCGATGTCAAACGTACCCACGCTGACACCCGAAATGCCAGATACGGTCACTCCATCTCTAATCGTGAAAATGGAGCGCTCGAATATCCTCCCGGCAAGTGTGAGGGTGACGACGCTTCCATCTAACGTCTCCGGTGTCAGAGGAGCCTGTGTCGAGGCAGCGACCGATTCCGTCACTGCGGAGACGGGAAGCTGCGCCGAGAATGGAGGCCCGTCATACTCCGCTATCGCGCCTGCTTCCACAGACACAGTCAGGATCCCATCCGTGTCGATGTTTCCATCGAATGTGAGTTCGACCGTGACTACCGTGTCGCTCTCGCGGTCAATTGCAAATGTATCAATGGTGACACCTGAGATCCCGGACACAGTGACAGCATTTCCGATAGTGAATCTGGAGCGCTCGAAAGTTCGGCCGTCGAGCGTGAGCGTGACGATACTTCCACCCAACGTATCCTCTGTTAACGCCGATACGGTGGAGATAGTCAACGTCGGGGCTTCATCTCCAGGTTGTTCCGGTTGTTCGGGGGTCTCTGGCTGCGCCGTCACGTCGTCTCCAATTTCACTGATTTCCCAAGAGCCGCCTGAGACTTGGTTTGCAACGAAGTGGTAATCTTTATCATTGATGGTGGCAGAAACACTGATTGACTCACCAAGGGCTACTTGGTTAAACACTTCGGAGAGCGGCGGGGGCAGGCCCGGGATGTTCCAGCTCGCGTTACCGTTATCAAGCACAGAGAACACGGCGTCGGTGCCGGGGTACGTGCAACTCTCGCCGGGCGCGAGCAGATCGCCAACTTGACAGGTTCCCTCTTCACCGATGACATCTATATCTATGGATATATTTGGATTCGCGTTCAAGAGTGCACTAAGCGGAGATGTGTCCGCAATCGGATTTCCCTCGAGACGCAACTCTTCGAGATTCACCAAGCTGGCAAGCGGACTGACTTCGACGATCTGATTGTCGGAGAGGTGCAGTTTCTCAAGGTTTACCAATGCCTCAAGCGGAGTAATGTCTTGAATTTGATTCCGAGAAATATTTAACTCTTTCAGCCGGTGTGCCAAGTCAGCGAGAGGGGTGAGGTTGCTAATTTTATTCCACGAAAGGTTTAATGTTTCCAGTTGGTTGAGATGTGCCAACGGAGCAAGGTCGGCAATCTGGTTGACCCCAACGTCAAGGTATGTCAGCTGCGTTAATTCTGTCAGGGGTGTGATATTGACTATTTGATTGGCGCCGAGAACCAAAAACGTCAACTGCGTAAGACCGGCGAGAGGGCCGATGTCGCTAATCTCATTACGCCCCAAATCTAGCTCCCTTAGTTGCGACAATTCTGCGACGGGTCTAATGTCTCTAATCTCATTGCCTCCTAAATCGAGTCTGGTTAGTTGTGTCAGTCCCGCGACGGGGGTGATGTCAACGACTTTACTCGCAACATGCAACTCTCTCAGTTGCGTCAATTGGGCGAGAGGGTTAATATCGACGATGTAATTGCCGATGATTGAGTTGCCTCCAAGATCCAGACTCGTTAATTTCGTTAGTCCGGAGAGGGGAGTGACATCAACCACGTGATTGCCCCAGAGATCGATCGTAGTCAACTCCGTGAGATGTGCAAGCAGAGCGATGTCGGCGACATCTTGATTTCTTAGGTATAACCTAGTGAGTTGAGCCGCATGTTCCAACCCTGTCAGATCGGTTATGACCGGTAATCCTAAATCGTCCCCTCCTCCCTTGCCCGCCGCCAGAATCCTCAGTTCTGCTAACTCCACTTTAGGAATCTGTAGGACTTCGGCTTCCGGCATTGCTTTTAGCGCACTGAGGTTAGGCGCCTGTAAATTCTGAATAGCTATGTCTATGCGTACCATTATAGCGAGAGTGCGGTCAGCGAATTGGACTATGGCATCGGTCTCAGCTTGACTGTGGCCGGTACATGGAAACATACATAGCGAAAAAAATACGGTCATCAGAATAATTGCGGGAACTGTTCGATGCAAAGCGTGTGTTCTCATGGAAATCTCCTTTTCATTTGGTTTTCGATAGCAACACAAAATCAAATTGTTGGTAAGTTTCAAGAATGGCAGCAGCGCTATTTCAGAATAAACATTCGCCGCGCTGCGGAATAGTCGTCCGCAGACAGGTGATAGAAATAGACGCCGCTTGCCACGCCTTCTCCAAACTCGTTGCGGCCATCCCAATACGCCGCCTTTTCTTTTTCGGCATAATATCCCGCCAACTGATGTCCTAATTCCAGCCGACGAACCATTATGCCACTGCTATCATATATGGCCAACGTAACATCTGCGTCCTCTGACAACTGATAGGGTATCCACGTTTCCGGGTTGAACGGATTCGGGTAGTTGGGCAAGAGTGTCGTCTGTTTCGGTGTCAGCGCCGCCAGTAGTTGCTTCAAGTAACGGACACCCTCCCGCGACACTGGATCGGTCAGATCGAGTGTTTGCGCTTGAGCCAACCATCGCAACACGTCCGCTCTTGTAGGAGTGATCAGCCGAGTGGATAGCGAGGGATAAAGTGAGTGAATAGCGAACGCGATAGAGTTCCCATGAAAATCCCTCTCCAGATCGCGATTCCCCGCCCCGGAGAAGCGGCATGTCAATAGAATGGAGAAGCCTCAATTCTTGCTCCGGACGAGGGCCATGTGTTTAGTAAATCAGTACGACAAACCGCCATGAAATTCTCGGTTCGCGCCCTCACCGCCGCCCATTCTTCCCAATCTGTGGAATCCGCGAAACACATGAAATCCGTGATTCAGACAACCCGTCCTCCCATCCCCTTACCCGTCTCCTCGTTTTCCCACCCTCTCCCATTCCACTCTTCCATTCTTCCTCCTTTCCAATCTTCACCTCTTATCCACCTCCTCCCCGCTCCCGCGGAGTGCCATGTCAATAGAACTGCAACGCACACAATCTTCTCTTCTCCATGCAGGAGCGATCTCCAGTTCGCGACTCCCCGCTCCAGCGGCGCCAAAGGCGTATGGTAACATGGATTCACCTCCCTCGGAAGCCCCTCAAAAATCCTCGCCGACTTCATAATCAGATTCAAAATCCGTATAATTGCCGCCGGATCAAAGTTTCGCGGGAATGGAGCGCCCGTTCGGGTGATCAGGATGTGATTAATCACTTTCTGTCCACGCACCGGCACCCCCAATAGTTTCCCTGCATCCGAGCACCGCAGAATCTTCGTCGTGAATTGCCACAACACTGAGGAAATTTTCTCGGCGGCGCTTTGCGCCCCTAATAGCGTGTCGTCCTGATTGCTAGAGGAGACAAGGTTAGTTATGGCGTATGCGGTTTGTGCTTTCGTATTTTCGCCTATGACGAACACAGAAGATGGTTTAATACAGGAAGTAGTTGATCTTGAATCCAAGGGAATAGACTGTCGTTTTCCCCTCAATAGAGTTATGGGGATAGACAGAACCGGCAAAAAGCTGTCCTAAGAAATCTTCCCAACCGCCAATATCGTCATGGTCAATGCGATGCGTACCATAACTGAAATCTCCCTTGACAGTCCAGTTTCTTTTGAACTCATATCCAACGCCGACACTCACACCGTCGCCGGTAGCATCGGAGTTGGGAAACTCAACTGGCAACCGATTTGTTTTATTTGTTGACAACCCATTGTAAACTACATCAAAAAACAGGGAAGGTGCTGTCTTTTTTTGAAAGACTGTGATCCCGGGGCCGAATGTACCAAGTTTACTTATTTGTGATGACAGCGAAACGAGGAATTGTTCGCTAAGTCCCCAGCCGATTTTCAAATTGCCTGCTGGGGATACCGCAGTGGCGATTGTATCATGATGATCTATCACTACGCGTGACAGACTATTTTCGTGTCTACGAAGTGTCCACTCCTCATCGGAAACAACCGGCGCGGCACCCACACCAAGTTCAATGAAGGGACCCCGACGACCGCTACAGCCAATTATCATTTGTGTTGAGAGCAACATCGCCATCAACACGCAGATGTTAGTCTTCATCATAAACTCTTCCCCCTGAATTAAGCCCGATTATGTGGCACTTGTAATCCGATTTTGAGGGTGAGGCGTGATGCAATGTCCCAACCGCGCATAAAACATTAATTTACAACCAGCATCTTTCGCGCCGCGGAATCGTCGCAAGCGCAAAGGTGATAGAAACAGACGGCACTCACCATCTGTGTGCCTGGTATTACTTCTTGAGATCTTACATTGCTGGGCCGCTCTGCCCAAAAGCCAAGTTTTATGAGAATACAAAAGGGTTATTCGTAAGCGAGTTCACGAACGACAGGACCGTGTATTATCGTAGTGGGAGGGCGCATGAGATATCCTATCCGAGGCGGGATTTCCGAATCCAACGGCTTAACCACCGCGTTTCATGCGCCGCCAGATATAGATGGCGGAATCCGTTTCAAGGTCAAACCGAAAAACTCTGCCGATGTTAACGGCGAAGGAATCGTGACGCGTCGCACAGCCGACTCATCTACTGCAAATCCTGCAAATGGCTGACGTCTCCCGTGTTTCCGAATCCTAGATCAATCGCTCCCTGCAGCATCCTTCGGCGCCGCGGTCCCGCCGTAGAGATTAGGCGCTCGCTGTAAAATCGTCCCCATCCTCGGGTCTCGCCGGCAAGGAAGCCAACCAGCCAATCAAGATGTTCTTGACTCTTTTCGGCGCTTGTATTTTGTACACAGTTGATGTGGATGGCGCGCCGCCCCGGCGTATCACTCAGCGACGAGTGAAATGTCTTGTGATTCATGAAGAGGATATCGCCCGGCTCGTTGACTAGCGGATACCGCCCCGGGATGTCCTCGGGTTTGACGCCTATATCGTTCATGTGCCGCGCCAAGGATTCCTGATACTCTTTGAAGTGGCTCCCCGGAATCACGTTAAGGCACCCGTCTTCGGGACCGAGCGGGTCCAAATACATCGCCGCTCTCATACTGAAGAACCCCTCCGGACCGCAGGCATCATGATGCCACGCGCTGCCTCCGGTGTGCAGAATTCCCTCGCTGACTGTCAGGATGAAGTCCTCACCCATCAAGGTTGAAAAAACATCCAGAATTCGCTCGTTATCCAACAAGGGATAGAACGTATCGGGATCGTAGTCGAAGAAGGGGACAACCTGTTGCCTCGGCTCCCCGCTTACCGGTGCCGGAGCGCCCCCTCGCGCCCGTTCCATCGCGCTGTCGAAAGCCGAGGAAAGTTTGTCAACCTCTGCCGGTGAAAAGAACCCCTTATACTGGACAAAACCCAACGTTTCAAAGTGACGAATCTCTTCCCGTGTCATAAATTTTCACTTCCTTGTACAAGTTGATTTAGCTCGACTTCGGACAAAATATAACATTGAACCGCCATTCGTAGGGTGCGCACTGCGCACCAGCCTTTGTAAGCGCTGGCGGCCCGAAAGGTGTATGATAACGCCTAGCCACCCCCACACCAAGACCCTTGACCCAAAATGACAGTGGCACTTACTGTTCAAATGGGTACTTAACGTCGCCGACTGTATCGGCTATCCCACCTCCTCCCTTCCAACGACCACGGCGACGATTGATGAAGTTGTGAAAATAAATCCTTTTTATTTGGAGTTGCCTTTAATGGCAGCTTCACGGTTGCTCCACGAATCACGGAAAGATATGCGGCGTTGACGATTTCAACAACTGCTCTGCCTTCCACGCCGCTAGGTTGAGGTTCCTTATCGTCAATAATACATTCGCAGAAGTGTTCCAGGGCGCGCAGATACTGCCAATCTTCCCGGATTCTCTGGCTGGGATGCCACGGGGCATCAAGCGTGAGATCCGTCGCCGTGCGACTGTTCTCGTATAGCGTCATCAACGCCGGTTCCAACGTCGAGGTGCTGTGAGACAACCATCGCATGACGAGTGTGCCGCGCGTGCCGAAGATTTCGTAGCTCTCCTCGCCGGTTGCGTGCGTGAGTCCGGTGACGTGCAGTGTGCTCATCGCGCCGTTTTTGTGTCTCAGCACTACGCAACCCACATCTTCCGTCGGATGATGTTCCGGCGCGGCAATCATCGCGTGTGCGGTCACCTCGGACACGTCGCCCAACCACCAGCGGCACACGTCAAACGGGTGCGAACCGTCCTCCTGAATCATGCCCCCGCCGGATTCGGCGGTCATCCGAAATTCCTCGCCGCTAGGACCCCTGACTTTGACATTGTCCCATCGCGCCCTTACTTCAAAAATTTCCCCTAGCCGCCCCTCCTCTATCAATTCCTTCACTCGCTGAAACGACCAGTTGAACCTTTTCATGAACACGGTCATCAGCTTCACGCCGCCAGCATAGCAAGCGCTAAGCATTTCGTCCGCTCCCTCTAACGTAGGCGCCATAGGTTTCTCGCAAAAGATGTGCTTTCCCGCCCTTGCTGCCGCAATAACCGGTGCCAGATGATGCTGCGGCGGCGTGAGCACCATCACCGCGTCCACATTCTCATCACTTATGATTCCCTCCAAATCCGTGTAAACACGCTTGACACCGTGGCGTTCCTGTAGGACTTTCGCTCGCTCTGCGTTTAGGTCCATGACCGCGGCGAGTTCGCCCTTCTCCATGTATTCAAACGCCGGACCGTACAGGATATCGGACGCCAACCCGCAACCGATAACACCTAGCTTGACTTTTCCCATTCGGTTAACATTAATCTCCCAATCTTGATTGTTCGGCGGCTTCACTTAGCCCGGAACGCAATTGTCTACGTATGCCTTTAGCCCCTGCTCCAATGTATATTCGGGTCGGTATCCAAATTCCTCGTAAGCCGCGGAACAGTCCATTCTCAAAGCTTCGGCGGTCTTCATCGTCGAAGGCATAGGCACATCGCCGAATTTGATATCCGCCGCCGGCAGCAGCGTTTTCAACACCGCCGCCATATCTCCCAGGGTGTACGGTTCCTCCCCGCAGACGTTAAACACCCGTCTCTCCGTTTTTGGAGCGCTCAACGCGAGTGTCATTGCCCTGACGTTGTCGTCGGCATAGACCCAATGGAAGCTGGTTGACTCATGAAAGGGTATGACAACCGGATCTCCTACGGCGACCCTTTCCACGATATCAAGAACTACCGCCGACGCGTACTCCCGCTCCAGTTCACCTGCCATCAGACGCCCTTTAACCCCGTAGTTCATCCCGAAACGCAAGCCGATGGTGTCGAGGCCGAATTCGTTATGGAAGTGATTCCCCATCACTTCATTGAGCCGCTTGAGGTGGCCATAGAGCGTCGTGGGACTGCACGGCGCATCCTCCTTAGGACCGAGTGGGTTCACCGCGTCGGTGGTTGCATATACAACGCGTTCGACGCCCATAATCCGAGCGGCTTCAAAGATGTTGTTCGTGCCCTCACCGTTAATCTCAATCGCCAACGTCGGATTCTTGCGAATCGCGGCTTCGGGCAGGTAGGCGGCGAGGTGCATGATGTGGCTGATTTCGTGGGTCTCAATCGTCTCAAACAGTTTCACAGTGTCGCGGATGTCTCCACGGACCACTCTTATCTTATCTTTGATCTCCGCAACTCTCTCGGGCGTCGGGTTCAAATCGTATGCGACCACGTCGTGACCTTTGGCAACCAAGCCCTTGGCCAAATTTGAGCCGATGAAACCTGTACCCCCGGTAATCATGACCTTCATTACTTGGCACCTTCTTCGTTCTTCGGACGATCCTACCCTCTCTGCTCCACGTCTCAACTTACACAAGCACGATTTTATGACAATTGCGAATGCCTGTCAAGCAGTCATGTTGGAAGACAGGGCAATCACCCCGGATTCTTGATTACTCTCAGTAACACTCGACATTGCGCTCCGCTGGAGCGGTGATTGGACGCATCATGATTCTATTGACATTGCACAGGATTTACTATCGCGCTCCCTATTCAGTCGCTTGATCCTCTGGAGTGCGAGACGTGGCAAAATATCTAACATGGAACGCTTTTTCAAAGCTAACCAGGGTGTGAAAACCGGTGTTACCTGCCGAAAGAATTATACCGACAGGGATAATGGCGCACTCTCAATTGTCAAATAGAATCTATCTCCGAATCAACAGTCTCCTGTTTTCAATCTTCTCTTGCTGCGTGGATCTTTCCGCAGTTGTTCTCTTGAGTAGTGCGTACTGCGCACCAGCCTTCTGTCATTCAACTTTACAATTCCGGATTTTACGTAACCATTCAACTATCACGTATTTTGACAGTCGACGCGGAAACTGATATAATCTATAATTGTCTACACTAAATGATTGGCAGCCATGGCAAAAGAACATCTGCACGAATTCGAACATAACAACCGAAAACCCGATTCCTCGATCTCTCGTCGGCGTTTCCTAATGATGGCGGGGACTAGCGCCGTGGCTCTCGCTGTGCCGCCAACAGGTTATGGGGAAAGCAAGGGAACACCCATTATGCCCACTGAACCCGATACTCGCATCCCGGACACGTTCGATTTGGTCGAACGCGCCGATTTCGTGATTAACGCCATCACCCGATGCACAAATACGGAAGCGGAGCACGCCGTTTATTTCTATACAAACCTATATCGCAATCCGCCAACGATGATCCGCCAAATTCCGCTGTACGGAAAGTTTATTGAGGGACTCGCACTGGCACGGCTGATGACCGGCAGCACCTACAATCAACATGTGGACCGCATCTGGCAGGATGCTCTGTTGCGGAAATTAAAGGAAGAAAAACCCGTACTTCTCGGTCCCGAGGGCGGCAGACAGACGGCATGGTTGGGAATTCAGTATACAGTCTCCAGGGATCCCATGTGGAAGGAGTTGGGCAATAGCGCCATACGGCGTGCGCTTGACGCCGCGGTTCACAGGTACAACTACTGCTACTTTCCGTACGATGCATCCACTATCCCGACCGGGTGGGCGGCAACCCTTCAGGGATGGACACTTCAGGGCGTAACACAGTTTTTTAACGCCACGGGCTCTGATATTGCCTTGGAACTCGCGGGAAAACTCGCGCGCTACCTGAAAGACCACGCCGAAGTGTTTGACTCTGAAGGCAGGTTTCTCGCGCGCCACGGTGATTCGATTCCGCGAAGCCCGGAATCTCGGCTCGGTCCGGCGCTCCATTTTCATCACAACGGCAATGCCATGGACGCCTTGGCGGAGTATGCCTTGGCTACGGGCGACGCCGAATTTACCGAGTTCGTAAATAAATGCTATCATTACGCTCGCTCGCTCAAGGATTCGTCTCCACTCGTCGGATTCTTTCCGGAATACATTGAAGACTGGCCCGACGAGCGTGGGGTTGTCGACTGCGAGGGCTGTTGTGTCGTCGACATGTTGCTGACCTCGCTGTGGTTGACCAAGGCGGGTGCGGGTGACTATTGGGATGACATCGATCGTTACTTACGAAACCAGTTCGCTGAGATGCAGATGACCTCCGGAGACTGGATAACGTGCATGGCAGAGAAACGGCCGCCTCAACCCATCGGGGAGGACGAAGTCGCGGTTGGCGATCCGGACCGATGTGTTGGAAGTTTTGCCGGGTGGTCATCCGCCAATGACTTTTGGATCGGGGCGGGAAACGGAATTATGCACTGCTGCACCGGCAACGGCGCGCGTGCATTGTATTACCTCTGGGAAAACATGATAGATTTCAAAGAGGGCGAACTTCATCTGCACCTGCTCCTCAACCGCGAGTCAGCTTGGGCTGAGATCACGAGCCATATTCCGCATCATGGGCGTGTTGACATAACATTAAAACAGGAGTGCGCCCGCATCGCCGTTCGAGTTCCCGAATGGATCGAGACGCGGGATTCTCGGATTTCCTGCACACTCAACGGCGCACCGCACAGCTTGGGCTGGGCGGGCCGATATGCTGTGGTGGAGGGGGCATCTCCGGGCAATACTATCCGATTAGACTTTCCTATCCCGGAGAGAACGGTCGAGGAAACAATCGGCGAGGTCGATTATACGCTTAGGCTGAAAGGCAATAACGTGGTGTCTATCTCGCCGCCGGGCAAAAATTATCCCTTCTATCAGTAAAGATGCGAATGACAGGCAACAATTCTATTGTGAAAAGACCCATACCAACCATTAACTCTTTACACCAAAGTAGGTAAGCGGGGCATCCTGCCCCGCTTTGGATAATCTTGACTCAACCTATCACTTCACTGAAAATACACGGAATTGAAATTAGCCGAAAGCCTTTCATCCAACTCGGTCTGCTCAAGATCTTGTGTTGTATCTCAACGGTTGGATTCTCCATGACAACTGTCGCAAACCCGGATAACAGAGTTGATATGATCCAAATTGTGGATTCCAATCGCACCGACAAAGGACGCACTGTCTCTGGGAAACCAATCAAGGTTTTGGTGTCCAGCGAGTTGGCTGACAATCGCATCGGAGGAGACTACGGGAGCGATCATCCTCGGTCCGAGGCGGGAATCTACGGACTGGGGCTAAAGTGGCTGCGGATCGGATTTTGGGACAGTTCTCTTAATTGGCAGGAGGTTGAGTCCCGTCCGGGAGAATACAGCGTTCCATCAGAACGGGATGCCTTTGTTCGCGATATGTTGGAAAACGGCGTCACTGTTGTGCTTTGCCTGAGTGTCGGATCAGGCAAAAACCGGCCCGATAGAACAAAGTTCAAATCGGATGGCGACATCAACCGCTACGCCGATTACGTGCGTTTTATGGTTCGCCATTTTAAACCGTTCATCAGATACTATGAAATCTGGAACGAGCCGGGTACCAACACACCTTGGGGCAATATCCTCGTCGAAAATTTTGCCCGCCTGGTCAAGCGTGTCGTTCCTGTTATTCGCGAGGAGTATCCCGAAGCCAAAATAGTAGTAGGAGCCACCGGAGGTCACTGGGTATACGGATTTCCCGGATACGGTGACTTCTCACGTTACACCTTCGAGCATGATTACCTGAAAACCCTCCTCAAATCCGGTATTGCGCCGTTGATAGATGTCATTTCGTGGCACCCGTTTTACGGCCACACTCCCGACGACCCGTACTATCGGAACTATCCGCAAATGGTCGGAGAACTCAAAGCATTGGCTGCCGCGGAGGGCTTTAACGGAGAATACTTGGCGGAGGAGATGTTATGGAGAACCGAACGGGCGGAAGAACCTCAGCAACCCGTATCGGCGACTGTCTCGGCGAAATACCTTGCCAGAGCCATCCTGACGAATCTCGGGTTGGATGTTACTGCCAGCGTTTCCGGCATGTTTCCCGGCGAGTGTCGGCAATTCGTTAGGCGGCTTTGCACAGTGATGGCTGGCGCGGCGCCTCTCAGCCTTCCTATAGAAATCGAAAGTGACGCCGCCAATATCATGCATTACGGGTTCTCCCTACCCAATGGCGATGGACTCCTCGCGCTCTGGACCAACGGCGCAGCCATTGACGAAGATCCCGGCGTGAAAACTGACCTGCTGCTTCGGGGGATTTCGGTCAATAGCGTGGTGGGTGTGGACATTCGAAACGGGATGGAACATGAGATTCTGACAGGTACGCACAACGGGAATCTATTAATTCGAAATCTTCTCGTTAAAGATTACCCCATTATCCTTCGGCTGCTTCAATAATGTCAATCTCTTGGGAGCACAGCCAAACCGAGTTATTCTCGAGTGCTCGGTTTCACTGCCCACATTCCATGGACAGTGATCGTAAACCGCTTAACGAGTAGACCGAATTCTACGGTCGACCAACAACACGATGATTGAACTTCGATCAAATCAACTGCAGCTCGCCGTTCCGCTCTATCAGAATTATCCCTATTTGCACGGTTACGTCGCGTCTGCGCTAAGTGGGGAGATGGGCGCGGTTTCCGTTGATGACATAGAGTGCCCATCCGTCGGTCGTATTACCCTCGGTTGGGCGAATATCTTGGCTGGGGACGCGGCGACTCCCGCGGCGGAGACGCTGCTTGGAGAGATACTCCCGAATACCATACTGATCCCCGAAAATGCCAGATGGGTAGATGCGTTCTACGGCAGATGGGGGCATCGCTTGGAAAAATGGAGAAGGATAACCTGCAGGGGCGGTTCTTGGAGAATCGAAACGTTGAGAGATTTCGAACGCCGGCTCCCTTCCGGATACACGATTAAACAGGTATCATGCCCGGAGGAGGTCAAAGGGTTGATCCAAATGGGGGACGGTCTGATCGATTTCCCAAACTACCCAACACCGGAGGATTTCCTTGATCGAGGCGTCGGTTTTTTCGTAGAACGCAACGGGGAGATTGTCTCGGGTTGTACATCGTATGCGGTTGGCGGCGGAAAATCCGACATCAGTGTTAGGACGCGACAGGAACACCAACGGAGAGGATTGGCGCAGGCGGTTGCCGCCCGCATGATTTTGTACTGTTTGCAAGATGACATCGAGCCATGTTGGGATGCGCCGAGCGAAGCGGGCGGGAATCTGGGCAAAAAACTTGGGTATACCTACGCAAGACCTTACACGGCATTTCGAGTTCTCAAAGTAAGGGAACACTGGAACAGCACCTCCTGGATGTAGACGAATTCACGAGAATGGAGGAGTAGCGGATGAAACGGGATCGCCGGATCGCGGATTTTATTCTATTGATCGCTATCGTTTCGTGGCTTGGGTCATTGCCTCCAGTCGTTCAAGCGCAAATCCCCAAGGGCGCAAAGATTGTCTTCGACTCCAGTAGGGACGATAAGGCTCCGAACTCGGAAAAGGCACACTTCGAAATCTACGTCATGGAGGCCAATGGTGACAATCCGCAAAATCTGACAAATCACCACGCGAACGACCGCAACCCATCTTGGTCACTTGATGGGAGACGTATCGCTTTTAGCACGAACCGAGACGGCAATTTTGAGGTTTATGTGATGAATGCGAACGGCACAAGTCCGCGAAACTTAACAAACCACAAAGCGAGCGACGGTTCGCCGGCATGGTCGCCTGACGGAAGAAAAATCGCCTTCCAGTCCGATCGAGGCGGACGATTTGACATCTACGTGATGGATCAGGATGGCGAGAACTTACGAAACCTGACCAATCTCTCCGCGACTGAAGACCGTGCGCCGTCGTGGTCGCGCGATGGCAAGCGGATTGTGTTTGAGTCTCAGAGAGATAAGGATTGGGAAATCTATGCTATGGACGCCGACGGCAGGAACCCGCAACGGCTCACGGATAGACGCGACCACGATCGAGAGCCGTCATGGTCGCCCGATGGGGGGACAATCGCATTTTCCCGCCGGGAAAAGGGCACGTGGAATATCTACCTTATGGATGCTAATGGCGGGAACCCCAAGAATCTGACCAAGAACCGCACGGAAAGGGTGGAGTTTCGCGAGCCGTCATGGTCGCCTACCGGACAAAGCATTGCGTTCAAGTCGGATGTAGAGAGACCGGGCGGTGTGGTGGTGGCGTGGACCGAAATCTTTCTGGCAAACGCCGATGGTGCGGGCAATCCGAAAAACCTGACGCAGAAGCACCAGGCTGAAGGCAGAGACGGAGCCCCCGACTGGTTTAATCCCGGTTTTACCTTTGCCGTGTCACCTGATGGAAAGGAGAAAACGCTCTGGGGGCGCCTCAAAACGTTGGTTCATTGAGGTAACAATAAAGAAACCGAGATTCTTTGAAGAAACTCGGTTTCTTCACCCGATTATGCGATGGCATCTACAACTATCGGCTTCTAATCTTGCCCCATGTCGTCGCCAGTTTGCCTGCAGGTTCAACAGCAACCGCGCCCGACCCCATAAGCCCGTTGTTCATGATGCTTTCAATGTCAGCTTGGCTAAGCGCTTCGTTGAAAACGGCGGCTTCGTCGATGGAGGCTTTGCTCGCAAACCTATTACCCGCCGGATGCGCCCACCCACCAATCAGCAGCGGATTGGCGGTCGCCGAAATCTCTCCGTCTGCGGGCGCTTCGTTGAGGAACACGCCAACTTCGTTATCCAGCGCGCCGTTTGTGTAGATTCTTCTCGTCGTCCCGTCAAAAGAGAAAGCGCCGTGATACCACGTGAATCCCGCGACAAGCGTTGTTGCACGCTGTAGATCCATGCGGGTGCCGTCAAAGGAAATCTCGTTCCAGAAACCGTTGCTGCGGCCCGAGTAGTTGAACCCCCACTCGCCGCCGCCGACACCCTTCATCAGAACCGGTTGCGTCGAATCCGGGAATTCGGTGTGGAACCAGAACATTAGCGTAAAATTCTTCAAGCCGCTAATACTCTCGCCTGCCCCGCAATTCAGATAATCCTCGTCCACGTTATCCTCGCCGCTAATGTTTATCGCGGAACCAAACTTCCCGTCGACGATGGTCACCCCATCGCCGATTATCTCGCAATCGTTCCCGTTACCGGAAAGATCACTGACCATGCCGTCGGCTATGCCGTCCTCAAACAGCCACGCCGCGGCCAACGATTCATCAAGACGCCCATGACTCGTAGCAACCAACCCGAGGGAAATAAACAAGAAAGCCGTGAATGTCAACAGTTTGGTACGCATTGTTTTCTGTTCCTCCTGTTCGCCTGTTTTGTTAAGTGTCTTAAGGACTACCTGTAACGGGGAAACTGTGTGCTTCTCCACAGGGATCCGATGTGTGCGGAAATCGCTGATTGAATGGTATCACAGCCGGAAGTAGGCGTCAATCGCAAATCAATTGTTTCGGGGTGCGGCTTTAATGGAGATTCCGAAATCCGAGTTATTTAGGCGGCAATGCAGATTCCTACAGACACAACAGCCCATTGCCTCAGAGTTATTCAAGGAACCATTTATATTCGGGATCGGTTATTGGTTCAAAATCGGAGTAGGTCTCCGTTAACTCATAAATATCGGATCCTTCCGTTGCAGTGCTTGACGGATTCTGGTTCGATCCGATTTCATGACGATCCGCCCTTCCCGCGGTGTCACTGGGACTCCATCGGCAAATGTTCTGCCGCGGCGCTTGAGGATGAACCCATACAGCATTACGTATTGAGCCAAAGCCTCGGCCGCCTCGCGGCGCAAAGTTTCCATGTTACGGTCGGCGGAAGAAACAGGTTGCGATAGGATTTCGATAAGCGGGGAAATCGTGCGTCTATCGCCGGTTTCTTCCAAAGTTTGAACAATATAATGGGCGCCTCCATTTCCGCCCAATCTATAGATTCTCTCTTTCAACAGACGAATGAGGACGGGAACAGCCTTGCCGCCAGCCGCACATAACCCGTGGAGCACTCCGCTGCCGCGGTTACCACAGAAGAGAATCCCCTGGTCTTAATGTTTCCAGTACCCAACTCTCGCGCGCAGCAATTCTGGAATCGCGGCTTCACCCGCAAGACCGCCCAGACGCTGCGCTGCCAGGTCTCGGACCGTCCATGCCGGATCGTAATGCATACGTTCGGCGAGTATCGGTATGGCTTCGGGATTTCTTAAATACCCTAGCAGGGCAATAGCGCGTCTGCGTGTTTCAACCGACGTGGCGTCAGTTGCATTGTTGGCAAGATGTGTTCTTGACAGATGAACGGTTTCGGAGGAAAGATATGCGTTGTCAACCTCGCGTAGGACCATACACGCCTTTGCAAACATGTCTTCCTTGTATGGCTTGGCATGCATGGCTTCGTTGCGTAAGTTGATAGCAACGTCCCTGACCTCCACAGTCAGAGGTGGTTCCCGATTAAAGCCAAAGAGTCCGGTTGTGGTGTTGGTAATCACATCTACTTGTTTCACTTTATCCATAGGCTGTAGAGCAAAAACCATAGGCGTTGCAAAACAGCTAAGGAAGAAGAAACATAGGTCAAAGTAGAGGGATTCTATTCGTGTCTTTCTCATGGGAGTATTTATTCGATCATCATGTTCTATTTTTGCCACCGGAGGTTTTCCCGCTTTTCGCACGTTATGCCGATCCCCGGCGATACCGACCTTCCACGCCCGGGGGAACCCGTCTGCACGATTCAGGGCAGAATGGGCGATATCTCTGACCATTACTGTGCAGTTAACGAACGTGTTAGTCAGCCTCGAAAATTAACGGAATCTCTCCGATTTCAGTTGAAATGTGATGATCCGATATACCGGAATCTTGATATGTTGGGGCGCTTGGGGATTTGACACCTGCTTGGAATCCGAGCCTCTGGCAGACGCCGGTTCAGAATCGCTTCCTCATGATCCATTTTACGTGCAAATTGTTTGCCGTAAATTCCGGAATACCATCAATATTCCGAATAGAGATATGTCGCAAGAATTGGTGAAGTAATACGGTGCGGAAGGACTCCTACCAGAAACAGAGTTTTTCATTTGCTCCGGGATACTGTGATGTGGAAACAAATTTAGAACCTATCTAAATTAATTTTGTTGGTAGGAAGAGAGAGAAACTCGGTTTCTTATGTGGTACAAACGAACAAAGCAATGCTGAGGTGGCACAAGCATTTGAAACTATTAGGCGAAAATGTAGAGTTGTAACTGCATCGGAGAGGAGGGTGAAAGAATCAGTAGCAGCAGACTCGGGGAAGGCAAACGGAATGGGAGAATTGAAAAAACGGGTTGTTGGTGCCGGTCGGCAACCGTATCGTTACCGACCAGCGCCAACGTACCGCGCGATTAATGTTTAACGTCTGCCCAGGTTGTGGCTAATTTGCCCGCGGCTTCAACGGCAACGACGCCCGCTGCAACGCCGTGAGTCATGACGTTATTGATTTCGTCTTGAGTCAGCGCGGCGAGCCAAACCGCCGCATCATCCACGCTGCCTAGAGGTATCCATGCAAGAGGAATCCACGAGAGCCATTCGCCAACCGTTAGACAGCGATCCGATTTGTTTATCGGTCCGACGGCTTCCGCTTGGAACGCTATCTCGCCATTGAGGTATATGGTCCCGTGGGCGCCATCATACGTAAAAGCCATGTGTGCCCACTCGTTAAACGGTATCTTCATCTCGGTATTTCCGGTTTGCCAATGCCCGTTTTCATTGATGTTTGGAAGTCCTTGGCTCACTGGATCTTTAAGCGCCAACTCGGCACCTAAGCTTCCGTCGGGAGTAATGTAAAGATTCCATTCATCGTTGGCATTGCCGAAGCAGACGGGGCATTGATTGCTGTCGGGCCTGCCGGGGGTGTTCACCCACGACATGACCGTGAGCGCTTCATCAGCCTGCAGACTGCCGTCCGGATCGCAATAGTGGAGCGAAGTCGTAGCGCCGTCGAAAACCGCGGCGCCGGTCCCAATCTTGGCATCGGTCGTGTGGCCCGGTTCCGCACTTCCATCCGCAGCCGCTTCTCCCTCCTGTCCGACCGGTGACGAATCCAGGGTGATGTCATTGGCGTCGTCAAACTCCAAGTGCAAAACCAAGCTTTCCACCAGATGCCCTGCGCCATAGCTTGATCCGACAAAGCTTACACCAACGAGTAAGACGAAGATGCAGATTAATGATTCTCTGATTCTCATTTTAGATATCTCCTATTCGATTTTTTGCTTTCAAGGGGATAATGCGAGAATCTACACCTGACGATTCCATTTCCCCTCGGCTATTGAGTGAGAACATAATCTACGGAAACCTTAGGAAATCACGGTGACTATATCACATGGTACTCTAGCTGTCAACAGAATTGCAACCTGATTTTGATTGACAGTAAATTTTGGAAACGGTTAGAATGCACGCTATATTCAGTCGCGAAAACAATGCTTCCTGTATAGATGGAGTGCTGATGCCAGTAATCCGAACGGCGCTACCTAACGAGAGATTTGAGGAGGTGCAACCATGAAAGCCGCATTTGTGGCGTCCATCTGTTTTCTCGTCGGACTATCGTTCACTATGGATGCGATGGCTCAGAGAGACAAGGGGCTGATTGTCTGGTCTTCCAATAGACATACAAGAGACGCGGGACTCCCTCCGACTTCAAACCGCGATCTTTGGGTAATGGACGCCAACGATGGTGAGAATCGCGTGAGACTTACGGATCATGCCAAAAACGAAGAGGAACCGGCATGGTCGCCGGACGGCACCCAAATCATCTTTACGAGCAACCGAGATGGAAGGAACGACATATTCATCATCGACGTGGAAAAAGACCGGCTGGGCAGAATACTATCGGAGACGCATAAGGGAGGCTGGAATGTAGCCGTCACAATGAATAATAACATGCGCAACCTGACGAACAATCCCGGCAAGACCGACGAGTCGCCAACATGGGCGGCGAACGGTCAGACAATTGCCTTTATGTCACGTCGGGATGGGAATCGCGAGATCTACCTCATGCGTTCCGATGGGGGCGGTCAGCGCAACCTTACGAATCATCCCGCTCAGGACCGTGAACCGGTGTTCTCTTACGATGGCAAGAAGATTGCCTTCAGGAGCAATCGGGATGGGAACGATGACATCTACATCATGGATGCCGACGGCGCAAACGTTGAGAGAATAACAGATCATCCCGGAGGCGAATCTCAGCCGACGTGGTCTCGGGATGGAAAAAAGATTGCGTTTACAACGAATCGGGATGGTAACAGCGAAATTTACACCATTGATATTGAAACCAAGGAGGAACGCAACATTACCGATAATCCGCGCCTGGAGAGTGGGCCGATGTGGTCGGCTGATGGTGAGGACATTATATTCTCTGCGACCGTTGGCGAGAACAACAACCAGGCGGACATCCTAAAAATCGAAGATTTCGAGACCTGTCGATTGTGTGCACCGGTGAATCTGTTGAACGATGAAGATCCGTGGGGCGCCGGCGTCGGTACGAGAGACACCGAGCCCGATTGGTACGATCCCGCATTTCCACGCGCCGTATCCCCAAGCGAAGGAAAACTTACGACGACGTGGGGCGGGATCAAGCGCCTAGGCGGTGCGAAGTAGATCGGTGTTATCTTCCTATGGGAGTACCACGAATGGCATAACAACAATCTAAGGAGATTGAATCATGAAAGCCGTGGCTACGTTATCCATCTGTTTTCTTGTTGGACCGCCGTTCATGGGGGCTGCGTTGGCTCAGAGGGACAAAGGATTGATCGTCTGGTCATCCAATAGAAATACGGTTGAGCCGGGGCTGCCACCGGACACAAATTTCGATCTCTGGGTGATGAGTGCCAATGATGGCGAAAACCGGATAAGGCTAACGGTCGATCCGGTAGGTGTGCGGAAAAACGAGGAAGAACCCGCCTGGTCTCCGGATGGTAGACAGATTGCTTTTACGGGCAATCGCGATGGAAGAAATGATATCTTCGTGATTGATGTAGACAAGGATGCGGCCGGTAGGGTAATTTCCGAGAAGCACAAACACGGTTGGAAGGTTGCGGTCACCATGAACAACAACATGCGAAACCTGACGAACAATCCGGGCAAAACCGACGAATCTCCTACATGGTCCGCCGATGGTGCGTCCATCGCCTTCATGTCTCGGCGAGATGGCAATCGTGAAATCTATATCATGCGTTCCGACGGGGGTGGTCAGCGCAATCTGACAAACCATCCGGCGCAAGACCGCGAACCGGTTTTCTCCTATGACGGGAAGAAGATCGCCTTCCGGAGCAATCGGGACGGCAACGACGACATATACATCATGAATCCCGATGGGAGCGGGGTAGAGCGCATTACGGATAACGATGCCAGCGAGTCTCAACCGACATGGTCGCGTGACGGCAGCAAAATCGGATTCGCGACGAATAGAGATGGAAACAGTGAGATATACACCATAGACATCCAAACAAAAAAGGAGGAAAACATCACGAACAACCTGCGTTCGGAGAGTTCTCCAATGTGGTCGGCTGATGGCAAGGATATGATCTTCTCGGCGGTCGTGGGTGGAAACAACAACCAAGCCGACATCCTTAAGATCGAGAATTTCGAGAAGTGCGGTGCACGATGCAAGCCGATAAACCTATTGAATGATATGGATCCCTGGGGTGCGGGGCGCGGCACGAGGGACGCTCAGCCTGACTGGTACGATCCGGCTTTTCCGAGAGCGGTGTCCCCCGGCACTGAAAAGTTGACCACGATCTGGGGAATGATGAAACTCGGTAGTGTCGGTCGGAATTAAGTGACCTGACATTTGCGTTCGGCGTCAGTCTTGAAAAAGGAGTCGATAAACCCTCAATTCTTCTTGGTGATAGGAGAGTTGAGGGTTTTCTGTTTTTGCAGCGAGTTATTGCCGGTAGATTCGGAGCGTGCAAACATGAAAACCATGCCCCTCCTGTTGACCTGCTTGATTCTTGGATTACAGTGTACGGCGCAAGTTTCAGCTCAGAAGAGTAGAGGGTTGATTGCCTTTGCCTCCAACAGACACCTCAACGCCGAACGGCGGGCGCTTTACCAAATCTTTGTCATGAATCCCAACGGGGAGAACCGCGTAAGACTGACAGACGATCCGGCTAGGGCTGACAATCCCGCGTGGTCACCCAACGGCGGAAAAATCGCTTTCACGAGCGCTAGGCACGGCAAAGATGATATCTACGTCATAAACGTGGAAACGGATGTTCGGGGCGGAGCACTGAAGAAGACTATTATCGTAGAGCCTCCCAATGCCGAGGCTCAGGTTCAAGATGTAGCCGCAGCCTTGGACGATGGATTGCAACGACTGACGGACAACCCCGCGAATGACGATTCTCCGACGTGGTCTGCCGACGGCAAACAGATTGCGTTCATGTCTAGACGAGACGGCAATCGTGAGATTTACATTATGGAAGCCGATGGGCGAAATCAGCGCAACCTGACAAACCATCCCGCGCAAGATCGGGACCCCGCATTTTCGCCGAACGGAAAGCAGATTGCCTTCAGGAGTAATCGGGATGGGAACTATGAAATCTACCTGATGACCTCCGAGGGCAGAGATGTGTCGAGAATAACGGAAAATCCCGCTCAGGATGCGCGGCCAAGGTGGTCTCCCGACGGCAAGAAGCTTGCCTATACCAATAACGAGCAGCGAAACAGCGAGATTTACGTTCTGGATCTTAAAACTGGCGAGCGCCGGAATATTACGAACGATGAAAAGCCCGACGCGTCACCAACCTGGTCACCTGACGGCAAGATGATTGCCTTTACGCGCTCAGAAGCGAACACTGTCGATATCTATATCGCAACGGAGCGTGACAACTGGGGAGCGATTAACATCATTAACGATGAACTGCATCATGCACAGCCGCTGGATATTGAACCCGACTGGTGGGATCCGGCTTACCCTCGCGCTGTATCGCCCACGGGAGAAAGGGCTGTGTCCATTTGGGGAGAAATCAAACTTGAAAACACCTTTCAAGTGAGATGACCTCCGATTCATTGCAGAAATTATGTGGAAAGGCGAGACTGTGGTTGATGGTAATGATCCAATGTCACGGACTCTCATGGAATAGTACCTAAGGCAAATGAAAAACCAACCGCAGAACGGTCAGCACGGCTTGACCGCGCGGGTTTTGTTCCTTGTTCTGCTCATAGCCCCGATCAATTGTTACCTGCTCATCCAGATGGAACTGGTGCGATACACCTTTCCCACGTGGGTCGTACCACTGTCGAATGTCATTTTCATTTTGGCAGGGGTTCTTGTCTTTAACAGACTCATCCATCTCGCAGCGCCGAGTTTGGCGTTTCAGGCAAGCGAACTCCTGTTACTCTACGTGATGCTTTCCTTTGCCACCACGCTGGCGGGATGCGATGTGCTGCAAGCGGTTCTGTCTGTGCTCGGGCACGCCTTCTGGTTTGCCACCGAAGAGAACGAATGGAAGACACTGTTCTGGTCGCACATCCCGGAATGGCTTACCGTCGATGACAAGAAGGTGTTGCAAGGATACTATCTGGGAGAGTCGAGTTTCTACACGAAGGCTCATTTGAGGACATGGGTGCCCGTGATTCTCGCCTGGTTTGCGCTGTTTCTGGTTCTGGCTTTCATTTTTCTCTGTCTGAACACAATTTTACGTCGGCAATGGTCGGATCGTGAGCGGTTAACCTTCCCGATTATCCAACTTCCGCTACAGATGGCCAATCCGGCTTCAAAGTTCTTTCGCAACAAGCGGATGTGGATTGGTTTTGCTATCGCCGCCGGTATCAGCCTATTCAACGGACTCAGTACGCTATACCCCTCCATACCGCATATCCCAGTCACACGCAGATTTTTTGACTTCCTCGACCCGCCGTTGATTTTCTATGACGGCGTAACCGTCGCGTTCTATCCATTCGCCATCGGTATCATGTTTCTCATGCCGTTGGATGTGCTCTTTTCAACGGCGCTCTTCTATTTCCTCTACCGCAACGAGCTTGCGCTTGCGAGCGTGTCCGGTTTGGACACACTCCCGAAGTTTCCGTATCAGGACGAGCAGGCGTTTGGCGCTTTTGTGGGGCTTTGCGTTTTCTTTCTTTGGGTGGGACGCCATCACTTCAGACGCGTGTTGCACAATGCGTTCAGACCACGCTCGAGCGGTGATGATGCGGGGGAGCCGATGCGGTACCGCACCGCGGTGTGGGGATTGGTTGGCGGGCTTATCCTCTTTGCGTTCGCAATGCACAGGGCGGGCATGTCTCTGTGGATTGCCTCCACCTTCAGCCTGCTTTTTCTTATCACGCCCATAATCACGACCCGCATACGGGCTGAAGCCGGCATTTTTGTGCACGCCTACCATTGGCAAGCGCCGCGATACGTCCTGAATACGGTACTCGGATCTCGACGGCTCGGAGCACAAAACCTGACGGCGCTGTCGATATGCTTTTTCAACAGGGATTACCGCCCTCAGCAGATGCCTCACCAGTTGGAAGCGTTCAAGATTGCCGAACAAGCCAATATCAACCCGCGGCGTATGTTGACCGCCATCCTCGTCTCAACCGTGATTGGCATCCTAGTTTATTTTTGGGTTCAACTCCATCTTTACTATGAGAAGGGCGCCGCTTCCGGTTACTTTGGGCCGTGGGCATTGGGGTATGGTCGAGAGTATTTCAGGCGGTTGACCGACTTCCTCTACTACCGGACGAACACCGATTGGCTGGGTGTACTGTTCATGGGGATTGGATTTGGCGTTATGGGGTTGCTGACATACTTGCGCGTCAAATTCTTTTGGCTGCCTCTACATCCGCTTGGATACGTGATGGCATCCAATCAGGAGATGTCAGACCTTTGGGTCCCCATTCTCATCTGCCTTTTCCTGAAGTGGACGATTCTTAAACACGGCGGCATCCGAAGTTACCGGCGCGCGATACCGTTTTTCTTGGGGCTAGTGCTCGGGGACTTTCTGATGGGCAGTTTGTGGAGTCTGCTGAATGTACTGTTGAATACGACGATGTATCAGTTTTACCCATAACCATCAACCGAGTAGATAGCGAGGGGTGTGCATAATCATTGTCTGAATCACGGATTCAGCAGATTACACAGAAAACACGGATAGGAAAACAGAACATCAACAGGACTGGAGTATTTTCAGTATACCAAATGCACAAAAGCGCCGACAATCTGGTGGATAACTTCGATCCGGAGTGAGATCAAGCGAAAGATAAGAACCTGTTTGAAGAGTCATTTCGAGTAGAATCATGCGTCTCGAAACCGAGTGTTTTCCTCAAAACTTGGTTTCTTTCTACCACAATTCAGCAGGATCAAGCGAGTGGATAGCCAGCGCGATAGAACTCCCCTGCGCGCCTTACAAATCGTACTTTTCAAACAGGTTCTAAGGAGTAGAATCTCTACGGAATCTTCTGCTATGCGCGTTCTTGTGACGTTTGAATACAGCTTAGCTCGACTTTGTACATTTGTAGGGTGGGCACTGCCCACCATTTCTTGTAAGGTGCGCACCGCGCACCAGCCTTTGAGAGCGCCAGCGGCGCGAAAGGTGTATAGCAACCCAAGCCACACTAAACCAAAGCCCCGGCGGGTCGAAAGGTTAGAGCCTTTAGAAATCGCCAGCGACTTGCCCCGAGGTATCGAATTGCGTGAAACACCAGTTCTAGTCTATAGGGAAGACTTTTTCACAGGTCAACCAAACAGACCAGATGGTTAAAATCTCACCCGCTTTTCTCACCCGCTTGATTGACACTGTTTGTTATACAACTTGAATGTACAGAGTCGAGCTTAGAGCTTGTTTGAATAATCGGCTGCAAATTCATTTTTAGTGGTCTATTCTCTAGCCAATCAGTTGATCGTTCGGTTGATCCCATCCGGTCACTTAATCACTCTCTTTGCACTCGTTTGATCCTTATTCAGTCGCTTGATCTATTCGTTCGGTTGAGGGGATTTCTATCGCATTCATTATCCATTCACTTGAAGGAATCTCTATCGCGCTCGCTATTCTCTCGCTTGATCCTCAATGGTTGACATCACTGAGGCTTCGTGCTATCTTGGAAGACGTGATTCGCATACAATCCGAACTATAGAAATTTGCGTCCGCGGGTGAGGACAATCCCGAAACGTGAAAAGATGAGAGACGAGAATAAATCCCAGGCGCAACTCAGCGAGGAACTGCAACTCATTCGTCAGCGAGTGGCGAAACTGGAGCGGGACAAAGCCGAATTAAAGCAGCTAACGAAGCAGCTTTTGCTCGAAAACGATGAGTCGGTGCGAGAGTATTTCGACATGTACTTCCATGCCCACGATATGGTTATTTCTATCGATATGGAGACGAAAAAGGTGCTCAAGTGCAATATGGCTGTGATGAAGGCATTGGGCTACAGCAGAGCGGAGATTGTTGGACATCCCGCCTTTAATTTATATCATCAAGACCGTGTCGAAGATGCCAAGAAACAGTTTCGCCTTATTGCGGAGACTGGCGAGATACACGACGCCGAGCAGACGTTGCGAAAAAGGGATGGGGGCATAGTCAATGTTAGCCTGAACGCCACAACCGTCCGTGATGAGAATGAGAACCGGACTTTGGCGCGATTTATTTGGCGCGACATCACCCGGCGTGCGGTGGAAATCGGCGACTTGCGCTCCGAAAATCGCCAACTGATGCAGCGTCTGAGTTCCAACAGACCCGAACATCCCGAAGTGTTTTCCGACATTATCACCCAAAACCCGGTGATGTACGCAATCTTCCGGCAGGTGGAATCCATCGCGGTCACCGGAGACACCGTGTTGATAACGGGAGAAACCGGGGTGGGCAAGGAGAAGATTGCGGAGGCGATTCACCGGCTGAGCGGGCGATCGGGGGCGTTTGTACCGGTCAATACCGCAGCGACTGACGATCACCTGTTATCGGACTTGCTCTTCGGTCACAAGAAGGGGGCATTCACCGGCGCGGATTCGGATCGATCGGGTTTGATTGAACGGGCGTCCGGCGGCACGTTGTTCCTTGACGAAATCGGGGAGCTCGCCATGGAGTCGCAACTCAAACTTCTGCGCCTTTTGGAGGAGGGACAATACTATCGACTGGGTGACGATACTCCAAGTAAGTGCGAGGCTAGAACGGTTGTCGCCACGAATCGGACTATCGAATCCCTGATGACGGACGAATCTTTCCGCGACGATCTCTACTTTCGCCTCCGAACCCACCATGTGCACCTGCCGCCGCTGCACGAACGGAAGGAAGATATCCCCTTGCTCACCAGCCATTTCCTCGAACGAGCCGCGGAGGAGCTGGGAAAGAAAACACCCGTCCCTCCACCCGAACTCTTTACGTTGCTTGAAACCTACCACTTTCCCGGAAACATCAGAGAGCTTGATGCAATGGTGCGTGATGCCGTCAGCAAACACAAAGGCGGTGTCCTCTCCACCGCATCTTTCCGGCAAGAGATTGACGAACAAACTTCCGTTTTGCACGGGGGCGCGCTGCCCGGAGCGGGCGAGGTCGGGTTTGCCGAGGCATTAGCAAGTGCACGAAGCCTGCCCTCGTTGAAAAAAGTGGAACCGCTTGTGATTGCGGAAGCCTTGAAACGCGCCGATGGCAACCAGACGATTGCAGCTCGACTCTTGGGCGTATCAAGAAAAGCGCTGAGCAGTCGCTTAAGCCGCGCACGAATAACAACACCTTAAACTAAAAGGCTTTTCACTTTTCCTACCTAGACGTCCTTTCTCCCGAAAGCAAAAGGGTGCCGCATTTCGAGTTTTAGCCTCGTTTTGAGGCGATCAGCAGAATCCCTTACTTGGCAAGGGTTCAAAGCACCTTTTACCCCAAATTCTCCCGATTGCGTCCCAAAACATTCCACCCCTTTCTATTTCGCAGTCGCACGCTGCCACTCGCCGCAAAAGAAAAAAATTACATCGCTGAACCTGCACCACGCCTAGATTCTACGGCTTCACCAACGCCAAATTGATGCCCGTTTTCGGTTTTGGCATAGGGCTTGCTGTATACATCAACGAAACGTGAGTCGATAGCCGTTCCACGATAAGCGAACGGTTGTCGCAAGCGAGAGGAGCATCGGTTTCCTCCGCGATTCAAACTATATCATTGAGACGAAAGGATAGGGGAACATGTCTTCGGTCAAGAAACGCCGGTTGTGCATTATCGCTTTGGTGCTTGCGGTTTGCGTTTCTTTAGGCACAGTCCTGATGATTCGGGCAAGCGCACCCGTCGAACCCAAGACGGTATACCTCCTTCCAAAGCCCAATCCGGAACGTGCCGAAATCCTCAAGCGTGCTTTGCAGCCTAAAAGGCACGTCCACGCAACCAGGGCGTCCGACAGCGCGCAGGCACAAGACACCCGTGAGGAAGGTTCTGAATCCTTCAACTCGGAGTCGTCAAGTCACGACGCCGAGTTCGATGATGCGGAATTTGAATCATACCTTTTGGGGCTTGAGGATGAAACCGCCGAAGAAAAACGCGATTTCCCACCAGTCCCGGAAGGGTTCCCATCGGATTTAACACCCGTCTGGTTAACCCTCCCCGGATATCAAAAAGGAGACATGCCTGAGCACGAGTCGGTCTACCGTGTGTTGATAAAACTCTGGAATCAGGGGGAACGCGGATTCATAAACGGCGTCTACAGAGACAACGATGGCAAAGTGTATCCGCTGTATCGTAATGTGGTGTACGTCAAATGGGGATATGGCGAGACTCATGACGAGCGAGGGAATCCGACTCCTTATAGGTATATCGCAACCTCACTGGGTACGCATGCGCGAGACTTCAATTTCACCAAGGAAGATTTTGTGACGGGGGATTGGGAAACCATGTAGCCGGACACCAAATTTGTCGCGTATGATGATGCGGGATATGACCCTTACACCTTTCTCACCGATGATGATTAAATTTTATAACCAAAAGGAGAAGAATCATGAAAAGGCTTTTTGTGCTGACAATCACAGGTGCGTTTACCGTCGTGGTGGCAGTTAGCGTAGTGTACGGTTGGGGAGCGAATGCTAGCTGTTGGGAGTCCAATGGATCCCAGTATGCGTCCGCGATGGCTGGGAGTTATGGGCTTCATAACGGTAGGGTACATGTCTTGGCTAGAGTTGATACGTACGAAGACACTGAGGGCCAAGCTTTCCTCAATAATTTTGTCTCCCTCACCGCCTGGGCCTCCAGCGACTTAGACGACCCTGCTCGAGCAAGTGCCTCGGTGAATGGTTTAGATGCCAATAACAATTTTCAGCAAGCCCAAGATTGGGATAACGATTAGATTAATCTAGATTAATCAGCAGCATCTTTGGATTATCGAGGGCAGTCTCGACTCGCAGGAAGCCCTGCAGGGGACAACCCTTCCTGGTGAAAAGTGAAGACTTCAGCCGTTTTGAATCTTCACTTTTCACCGTTTTTAGCTATACTTGATGAACATAACATAAATTGTTAACATAGGAGATTATCATGAGAGGCCTTTTTGTAGTTGCAATCGCAGGAGTTTTTAGCGCGGTGGTGGCAGTTAGCATAGTATACTGTTGGGGAGCGAATGCTAGCTGTTGGGAAGCCAATGGTACCCAGTATGCTAACGCGAATGCAGGGAGCCTTGGTCTACATGATGGAAATCTACGTGTATTGGCTAAAGTTGATCTCGCGCAAGCTAATGAACAAGCGAATTTTATGAATCAGTTTGTCCACATCTCCGCCCATGCCTCCGGTGACATAGACGACCCTGCTCTAGCGAAATCCGCAGTGAATGGCTTGGACGCAAACAACGTGCCGCAGGCTGAGGTTGTTCAGGCGAATGGCTAGGTGAACCAATTACCGTTGTCGATTAGTGAAGAGTTGGGCCGTATTGAGGTCCTTTCATTTTTGTTTTTGGTTGGCACTAGGAGATAGGGGATGTTTATAAATCGGCGCAACAATTCAAACGTCCAAATAACCTTGTTGGTCACTAGTTGCTGTGTGCGAGCCAGCGCCATACTTGTCATTCTGTTCATTTTTGGGTGCGGCGAGGAAACAGTTGATAACCCGTTAGGCGGAGGTGCCGATGGATCGAGAGAAACCCAAGATCCCGAATCTATATCACCAATTTATTACCCGATGACCCTTGGGAGCCGCTGGGTTTACCGAAACCCCGACGGAGCCGAATGGTCAACAGAAGTCACCGAAATCGAGGAAGTTGGCTCGCATGTTTACCATTTCTTCGGTTACGGTCCCCGTATGGGCGACGATCAATCGGACTTCGCCGGGACTTCCGTTAATACATCAACCCCTTATGTAAAAACCCTTGATGGACGGCTCACGTACGGAATCGAGATGAGCGATCTTAACGACGCTGTGCGCCGAACAATCTCCCAAAGCGGACGCGTACCTCCTAGCAGATGGGGAATTAAGGTAAAATGTGACACTGGGGTTAAAGACGATGTATGCCGAATGGAGAAAAAAGAAACTATATATCGTGATGGCGAGGCGCATAGAGAAACAAACAACGATGCCTTAATCTGTTTGTTTTGGTACGACGCGCGCGTGGTTTGGAACAGTGAACTGACTATGCTTCGCTTTCCCCTCGTTCCCTATCGGCAGTGGAAAGTGATCGATGTCCGGATGAGCGGGACTTGGTATGAGCCTCCTTTCTGGGACGTAGACGGGGTCGGAGACCTTCACTCTTTTGAAGCAGACGTTACGATTTCGGGGATAGCGGGACAGCCTGAATCGGTCGTTACACCCGCAGGCGCCTTCGCGAACTGTCTTAAAATTCAATATAAGATGACGCGGTTGTTCCTCAAAACCACCGAATTTACCGTGTCCCGGCCTGTATTTGAACAGAAGCTACTCGACCTCTATGAAAATGAGCTTAGCAAAGAACTGACGACGCTTTTCAGGGATGCGTTGCCGAGGATGCAGTTGGGCGCCGTGTGGTTAGCACCAGGGGTCGGACCGGTAAGAATAGAACGCGCAGACGGCATCTCGGAATTGATCTCATACGATGTCAAGACAGGCAGCGGTTTGCGGCACGTGGCTAGTGAAAAAAATAGTGATTAGTTGCCAGTGGAGCTCTATCGCACTCGCTAATCACTCGCTTGATGGTCAGTGTCCAGTAAGGGAAGATAGTTTGCCCACGACTCAACGGCCTGAAGAGACTTTGTGTACGTTTGGAAATACCATATTTATTCCTGGTGTCGAGAGGCAAAAAATGTACATACTTAGATTATGTTTATCCAATTGTCCACGACAGATACCGAGCGAGGGGCGGTTTTTACTGGCCACTGGCTACTGGTCACTTGCCACTGTCTTTATAGCCATCCTGTTAAGCTCCGGGTGCGCGGACGAAACTATAAACGATCCCATATCTGAAAATCCCGTTGAAGATAGCAACCGCGAGGAAATCGTATCCACCACTGCCAATTACTTTCCAATGACGGTCGGGAGTCGGTGGGTTTACCGCAACCCCGACGGATCCGAATGGTCGCGTGAAGTGACCGAAACAGAGGAAGTTGGCACGCGCAATTACCACCTCTTCAACTATGATCCGCCTATCGAAGACAATCAATTCCCCTTTTTCAGAGCTCCAATGTATATAACAACCCTCAATAGTGTTGTCCTAAAGGTCAAAAACAGCGACATCAATGATGCGATTCGGCAAATAATTCTTGAGAGCAACGATAACTTACCGGGCTGGACGTGGGTTCAGAAATTCCAAAACGGCGAATGGAAAACACGAAAGAAGGGGTTAACCTTCTTGTATCATTACAACACAAGCGGGGTTTTGCGTAATGACTCGGGATTCCTGCTTCGTTTGCCGCTTGTTCCCGGTCAGACATGGGAGATGCTCACTTTTAGATTGAGCGGATCCACGCCCATTGGTTTCATGCACCATACTTTTGAATCCGATGTGGAGATTTTGGGAACCGTTGAAGGCTCGTATTCCGTTCCGACGCCCGCAGGCATCTTTGAAGATTGCCTTAACATTCAATACGGGGCGAAGCCTCCAACAGTCAAATCTAAAGAGTTTACAGATCAGACAGAAGCGCCAGAAAACGTGAAGGTAAAACGTCGCAAACACATGGAAGCAGAAATTCGCAGTGAATTAACAACTCTGTTGACACATATGCTGCCGAGATTAGGGTTGGAATCGATGTGGTTGGCGCCGGGGGTTGGACCGGTGAAAATAGAAGGTGCCGAAGGTAGGGCAATATTGATCGACTATGAAATAAAATAAAGTAATAGCTGGCGCTCTACGATGCGCATGACACGATTTACATCACACGCAGTGAACACGTGACCGAGACACGACCAACCGATGGAGCCGTAAACCTATGACGACGAATTCATTAAGTAGTCAACATCGTACATCTCGTACATGTAGAGAGTCTCCCGGTACTATTTCCGTGGGACCTCATTCTTCGGACACCCAAATCGTCGACCACTTTCAACAAGGCGACTCCACCGCCTTTGATTTCCTCTATCTTCGCTACCATCAACTGAGTGGTTAACGAAGGAGCAACTGACCGGATAGGGAAGACGCTAGAACTCCCATAGAAATCCCCGACCGCATTTACGGTGTTATTTGCTCAATGATTTCAAATCGGGAAGACGCACTTGATATTAGCCAGGACGTTTTTCTCAAAGCATATCAAGCCCTCGGGGATTTCAAGAGGGCGTCGCAATTCTACAGTTGGCTGTATCGCATCGCCATCAATTGCTGCATAGATTTCATGCGCCGCGGGGCAAAACGCCGTATGATTAGCAATGACCCCGTGTCCGATGATGCGTTCTACCATCATGAAGCCGTTAGACACTTATCATCCCCTTCTAATGCAGTAGACTATGAAGAATTTTGCCTATATTTGCACCGAGCTGTGTTACAGTTGACACCCAAGCAGCGGGAGGTTTTTACTCTGCGCTACAAGGAGGAACTGTCGTTGAAGGAGATTGCCCGGAAAATGGGACGCTCCATTGGCACGGTCAAAGCGCATCTCTTTCAAGTTCATTGCAACTTGCGTGAGTTGCTTCTTCCGTATTTGCAGGATAACGGATTCTAAATCGAAAACGATCTGTATCAAGCAGAGATTTCTGTAAAGGTGTTTTACCACTCGCCCCAACCCACTGTTCTCACATAATTATTGCCCGTCGCCGGGAATAGTGATCGGTTCACATTCAACAGAGCCGAGGTAGTTCTTAATTTCTCAGCAATGATGTGCCGTGCCATGAAGTTTGGGAGTTCAGCGGAGTAATTGTAATAATCCAGAGCTAACCCGCCAGTAGACGCTCGTCCGGGAAGCGGTTATACCGCATCGGAGGAACATCACCGGTGTAACGGGGTATGAGGGGCTCAATCTCTGCTAACGCGGTTTCGGGCCAAACATCGTGTCTGCTGTGGAATCCTTCATCAATCCAACTCTGCGTGGCAGGGAGAAGATCATCGAATAGCGGGTGAAACCAGATGGTTATCACCGTGCGGCGTTGGTCGGACATGTTCGCGTGGGTGGCGTGAAACATGCGTGCGTCACCGATGACAAGGTCGCCGGCGCGCATCGGTACGTCCTGTTCGTAGGGGTAATCGAGAAAGCGCGGATCGTCGGGGTTTTCTATGCTGTTGATGTCGGGTGTGTGCGCCTCGCCCATGTCGTGAAGGATGTGCCTTCTTCGATGGGTTCCCGGAAGTACGCGCAGGCAGCCATTTTCGCGGGTGGTGTCCTCCATGTAGTACATCAGGAAAATCATCGGCGGAATATCGCTGTACGATCTCGGGTCTTGCCACATAAGGCAATCCTGATGCCAATACAGGCGCGGACCGGCTGGCGGTTTGCTGATGATGACCGCCTTCCAGAACTTGCTGTCGGAAAGGCCCATTTCATTTAGCGCCTTCAGGGCGGTCGGATTGCCGACGATGCCAGCCAATTCAGGATGGGGACCGGAATCAATCAGGGTGCCGGGAGATACGTTTCGTGTAAGCTGATCGGCGTCCAGAGACGCGATTGCCTGTTTTACACAGTCGCGCGTGCGCTCAAGGAGAGCCTCATCCGCTACATTCTCCAAAATGCAGTAACCTTCGTCTTGGAGTTGCTTGAGTTTGGCGGACGGTGGGTTTGTTGAAACAGTGTTAATCGCCATTTGGGGCCAGTCCATTATAGTAGTTACACAAGTAGGTGGGTAATATCATTCTTCTGTGTCGCAATCTGTTAGATTGTGATGTGCGCAAACTAACAGTTTGCTCTACGACAGCACGTCCGATCTCGTGTGTAATTCACTTATCGTCATCGTTCATTTACATAACGTAGCGATCGGTCTCCGCGTATCTGTCAGCCGCTGTCATGGAGTATCACCCCTTCTTTCTGAGCAGGGCGCAGCGCTGTACCGACCCAATCTCGCTTGCGTTCAAGTTCCTCCGGCGTTGAAACAATGATGTCTTTAGGAACAGGCATGTCGCTAAGGACACGTCGGATTTCAATGGCGGTTTTCCGCTTGTCGGCGCACTCGGAGAAGACCACGAGCAAATCTACATCACTGTGCGGATGCGCCTCGCCGCGTGCGTATGAACCGAAGAGGATGATTTGCACGGGATTAAAGTGCTGTACGATGCGATTTGTCATGATTGAGATGTGTTTGTTATCGGATGCTTTCACATTTACGACTCGCATTCTTAAGGGTGTGACAGGATGGTTATCAACCCCTTCTGCCGCATTAGGTCAATTGCCCATTCGGTTAATCCCAAGCTACAGGCTATGAATAAGGGGTTAGGAGGGTCGGGAATCGGAAGGGATTTCTATGGAGCCCTATCAAGATTTACTATCGCCTTCCTTATCCAGTCAGTTGATCCCTCCTACAGCTGTATAGTTTGGGGGGCTTCATTTTGCTTCGGGAGTGTGTCCTGCGCCGTTTTGACGCAGAATGCCGGCGATCTCGGTTCTGCCGTTCTTTACGTTTTCCGCATCTACCTCGATTTCCAACAGTCCTGCAATATACTCGGTGATTGCCCAATTGGCTGCCATGACAAAGAGCGAGGTTTCGCCCTTGTCATTCGCGGCATTAACATCCGCGCCTTTCCGGACGAGCAACTCCGCCATGTCGGCATGACCGAGAAATGCGGCGCCGTGCAATGCCGTTCCGCCGTCTCGGTTTCTGGCATTGACATCCGCATCGTTCCGAATCAGAAGTTCGGCGATGTCGGTTTGACCCAGCAGCGCGGCCCACGATAAAGGACTGACACCGAATTGACTGTCACCGGTATTAGTGTCGGCGCCCTTTGCCAACAGCACTTTCACCGTCTCAATGTCTCCACGTCTTACTGCGGCGCACATGTCGTCTCCGGAGCGACCTGTGTCGGCAGAACTATGTTCCTGAAGCATCTTCACGACGGCAGTTCTTCCAGCTTCGACTTTGGCTTGATCGAGCTCTATCTCCAACCACGAGGCTATTAACTGCGTGATTCCCCAATCCACCTTTGAAACGTCCAATGGAGATTCGCCCTTGGTATTTCTGGCATTTACATCGGCGCCTTTTTGAATGAGTAGTGCGGCGATGTCGGCGTAGCCTAGAAAAGCGGCGCCATGCAGCGAGGTTCCGCCATCCCGATTTCTGGCGTTCACATCGGCACCTTTCTGGATGAGAAACTCGGCGACCTTGACCTGATTGAACAACGTCGCCCAAGACAGGGGAGTCACCCCTAACTCGCTGTCCCTTGCATTCGGATCGGCATCCGCAATCAGTAGCGCTTTCGCCGCTTCAATATCTCCGGCTGCGGCTGCCTCGCAGAGCTCGTCTCCTTGAGAATCGGAGTTGCTCTCACCCAATTGGGCATCGTACTGGTCGAACAACTCAATAATGCGGGTTCGACCGGATTCTACGGCTTCTTCATCCACGTCTATTTGTAAATAACCGGCTATCGCCTTAGTGGTTTCCCAGTCAACGTAGGCAGCGTTCAGTGGGGTCACACCCTCATAATTTTCGGCGTTTACGTCCGCGCCGTTATTTAAAAGCAGCCGAGCAGTATCCGCGTGACCCAAAAAGGCGGCGCCGTGCAGGGCAGTTCCGCCGTCCCGATTCTTTTGATTGACATCTGCTCCATTCTTGATTAGCAATTCTGCGGTTTCGGTTTTCCCGAAGAGTGCTGCCGATGTCAGCGGTGTAACCCCAAACGCTTTATCCCTAATATGTACATTCGCTCCCTTAGCCAAGTGCATGTTGAGCGATTCCACATCTCCTGCTGCTGCGGCGCTCCAAATATTGTCTCCGTGGAATGTATTCTCGATCACAAACGGTTCGCTCGGAGCCTTTTCCCATATCGGCATCCCGTCTGCGATTTCCTTGGAAACGTCGGCGCGGCGTTGACGGATGAATTTGCGCGTTTCTTCCAATGCATCAGCGAAGGATTTCCCTCCTCTTCTCCGGTCCTCATCGCCGCGGAAAAACTGCTGTTGTTGAATCAAATGCGGTGTGGTCATCTTTTCAATTTGGTCAATCGTGGACAGCATTTCCGACTCGTTCCAATGGTTTTCAAGCAGGTTGGTGATTTCCGAGGCATAACGTTCCCGAGCGGATTGGAGTTGATACAGTTTGTGGGCGATCAACCCCTGAGTTTTAACGGAAATAGGCGCGCGAGGATCGTACTGGTGCTCAAGCTTACTGTGCTTGGTAAATAACGAATCCGCTCCCCACGGTATGAAGTGGAATCTATCGGTTTCCGGATTGAGGTACATGAAGAAGTTGTTGTTGTTGCCCGAGTACCCATCCCAAAATCCGAGCAATCCCTCCACTGCCCAATAGGTGTAGAAGGAATCAAGATCGACCAACTCGCCGATAGCACTCTCCATGTCCTCGCCCTCGTCTTTGAGGACGTTAATGAGTTGGTGAATTTTCTCTCTTCCCGGCTTTTCTTTTCCCCTTTTGAATTCGAAGCTGCCGAGCCATCCTTCGTAGAAGTCAACGTACGGTCCTTCATACAATGAACCTCGGTCATCGCCGAATACGCGTTGGAGCAATGGATTGCGGATGGATTCCACGTGCGAATAAACACCGAGATTGACCCCATTGACGGTCACTTTGGCGTAGGCGCAGCGCGGTGCGGGCGAGCCCGCTGCATTGAACAGGGCATACCCCATGAACTGGCTAACCAAACTGTGGTCCTGCTGGTTATTGTTCAGCGTCAGGTTGGTAAGCCCCTCGATACTCGCCTTCTTGTCAACATGATTGAGTTTGATTTTTAGTGACGGTCGAAAGGCGTTCAGTGATCCCAGGAAACCCTTCTTACGTATTCCGACTTCGGGAAAGCTGACGCCATCTATAGTCACGCTCGCGTCCACGTATGTGTACGGCGATTCGATAGGTTCGGTTTTCCGGCGTACATCCAGCGCCGACGCAAAGTTACGCGACTGGTGGCGAACGGTGTCCCAGTCCTCCTCGTCAACGGTGATCTGTACGTCCAGTACCCGGTCAGCGGGAAAGATATCGTCAAAGGTGAGTTCTTCTGCGATTCCAATGTTCCCGAAGATTAAAATACACAGTAAGGATACGATTTTCGAATACCATCTAATGCAATATATTCTCATATATTTTCTTCCTTACAGATTAGGTGATTACACGTAACTCGAACTCTTGAGCGACTGCCCGAAATACACAAAACAATCCGAGGATTAATGTGGTATAATACCGCCTATGATTCCGGTAAGCGAGTGAACCGGACTTGCCGCTCCACTGATTTGTGATAATCCAAAGTTCACAGACAATATTCTGCGAAAACTAACGAATCCACGATTCAAACAACAAAGGCGAGGCACTTAGACCCCGCCCTATTATTTACATTGAGAATGAAAACCATTAAATGTACAGCTATGCGCAGCGCATAAGCAAAACCCATCATTCCTATTGACGATTTGGTTCAAAGGGATATAAAGATACTATACGCTCACGGGCGATAGACATCTCGGCGATGTTTAATCCGGTAAATATTAACACTGCGATGTTGGTCATCTATTTGATAGAGAATTCTGTACATCCCAACGCGCAATCGCCAATGTGGGCCTTTTTGTCCCCTGAGCATAACAACGCCGGGCGGACGCGGATTGTGTTGTAGTTGCTCCAAAGTAGCATCAATTCGATTTATTACATCTTGTGATAAGCGTCGTAATTCTCGTTCTGCACGCCGTGTAGCCCGGACAGTATAAAGCGTTGGGGCGCTCAAAACTCGCCTTCTTTTATCAATTCGGCGCGAATGTCTTGATAATCGCGAAACTCTGTTTCAGTTTGGACAGCAGCATCCATCTCTAAACTATCCTCTAAATCCTCCAGGTGTTGCATGAGAAGTTGGTATTCATTGATAGATAAGAGGACATTGGTTTTCTCACCTTTGTCGTTAACGAGATATTGCGGGTTGATTTTGAGCATGGGTGTCCTCCTTGTATGCTATCGTATAATTGTACATCTTCGCGGTGTGATTGTCAATAGGACTGTAGGTTGAAGCCAGAACCATTCAATTGTGGCGAAACACGCTTGCGGTAAGGCTTTGAAAGTCCGATTTAGCGGCAAGCACGTTTATAGTCCCGCAGTTCATTGCATCTCTTTTTTTAGTTATTGAGGTACTATTTTGTACAGAGTCAAGCTAAAGCAGCAACCAAATCCGGAGTGAAAATGCTTGATATATTCCACATTACAGGCATCGGCGAAATCTTGTGGGACATGTTCCCCGACGGCGCGCAGTTTGGCGGGGCACCGGCGAACTTTGTCTGTCATTCCCAAGCGCTCGACGTAAAATCCCGTATGGTTAGCTGCGTGGGGAATGACGAACTAGGGCGGCGCGCGTTGGCGTTCCTGCAGCAGCACGGCGTGGACACATCAACGGTTGCCCAATCAGAGGATCGCCCGACCGGCACCGTTGAGATTGAACTTGATGCCGATGGAGCAGCCCGGTATGAATTTGCCGCGAACGTTGCGTGGGACGCGCTGACGTGGTCGGAGGCGATGGCTCGCGCCGCGGATGAGGCCGATATCGTCTGCTACGGGACACTTGGTCAACGTAGCGAGGTCTCCAAGAACACCATACAACGTTTTCTGAAGAGGACGACCGACGATTGCCTGTGCGTTTTCGATGTTAATTTGCGTCAGAATTTTTACAGCGAAACATTGATTCGAGATTCGCTGGAATTTGCGAATATCCTAAAACTCAACGATGAAGAGTTGCCGGTTCTGAGTTCGATCTGCGGTCTCTCGGGTTCGGAAACAGCCGTCATGGAGCAGGTGCGAGAGCGGTACAATCTACGTCTTGTCGCTCTGACACGCGGCGCGGACGGCGCTATCCTTCTCACCGAGGATAGCGTGAGCGAATGCGATGGTTTTGCCGTCGACTTGAAAGACACGGTCGGTGCAGGCGACGCCTTCACCGCGGCGATGACGTTGGGGCTCCTGTTGGGGCACGAATTGGATCGTATCAATGAACACGCCTGCCGCGTAGCCGCGTTTGTTTGCTCGCAAGATGGCGCTGTTCCCAAACTGCCCGACGACCTAAAATTGGAAAAGTGAGAACATTGCGTGCTAGCTTCTAACCGGCGAGAATCAAATGCCTCGGTTCCGAGGGGATCACCTCCGTCTCTGGTTGGATCTTTGTAGTTAAGATTGCATTTACACAGATCGCTGCGCGCTTTATGTAGGAGCGAGCTGTACTCGCGGCAACAGGGCGCGACCTGGATTTCGTTCCTACGAACCTTCGGGCGTTTAACTGATTAAGTTTCTTTTATTTTTTCGGGAATAAACTATATGGAAATCCCTTGGGTCTTCATTGGTCTTGTTCTATGGCTAGTCAATTTAAGCGCGGCATGCGGTGCTGTGCTGATGGCGGGTGCTGCCGAAACCATCACCACGCCCGCGACGAAAGGCAAAGAGGTCCACGACGATCTTTATGCGCGTGCCCTCGTGTTGGCGGAGGATGACATGCGCCTTGTGGTTGTTACCTACGATGGGATCGGCATGTCCATCGCAAGCAATAACAATCTCCGCCGCGCAATCAACAAAGCCACCGGCATACCCGCGGAAAATGTAGTGATAAACTGTAGCCACGGGCACACCGCTCCCGGTCCCAGTGCCGAGACTTGGGAGCGGGACAAACAGCCGTCAACAGTCGATGAAGCCACGATTCTATACGATGAATGGTTGGGGAAAGCGGAGGGAGAGTTAACCTATGGAAGATGGTTCTTGGGTCACATCGTGGAGGTGGCAAAACGCGCGGCTGAGAACCTTCAGCCTGCGACGCTGCGTGTCGGACGCGCCCCGGCACAGATTGGCTACAACCGCCGTTTGATGAAGGATGGCAAGATTGTCATGGCGCCGAACCCGAAGGGGGCAATCGTTCCCTGGGTGGACGTACTCGCCGCGTACGGCGAAGATGGCAGGCGCATCGGGGTGCTTTTTTCCTACGCCGCGCACCCGGTAATTGTGATTGAGCCGATTAGCGCAGGATTTCCGGGTTACGCTATCAAACACCTGCGCAACCTGCTTTCGACAGCGGGCGAACCGGAGGGGACATTCATGTTCGCTCAAGGTTGCGGAGGCAACATCAACGGTCATCCGCTTTGGTCCGGTTTTGGCGCGTGCGAAACCGCGGGACTGTCTTTGGCGTTCGCCGTAACGCGCGCGCTAAACGATGGTCACTCCGTGCAACCCGCACAACTGAACGTACGTTCCTTGGATCTGTCCCTGCCGCTCGAGGATCCACCTCCCGTTGCAAAGCTCAAAGAGTTGCTTAAACAGGATTTGGATGTCCCGCGCTATCAGAAGAGGAGGCGAGCCCTACTCGCGATGGCTGAAAGCGGGGAGCCTCAATTCCATCCGTATCCTATGAGCGCTTTCGGCATAAGTAACGAGGTATGCATCCTCTTTCTCCCGGATGAGACATTTGCAGAATATCAGTTGTTCGCCGACGAAATCTCGCCCTTCGAGCATACCATAGTCTACGGCTACACGAACGGCCGCAGTATGTACATCGCCACAAAGAAGGATTACGAGTTGGGATCGAAGGGCGGCTACGAGGCATGGGCACATCCGCAAGGCATCGGAAAGTATTTGCGCCCGCGCGCATCGTGCGAACAGATTATCCGGGATGGCATAACCCGCCTCTTGAATGAGTTGAAGTCCGACTATGAGTAAGGCGGTGGTCAGTCACCGGTGACTAGTGGTCAGTGAGAAGAAAGAGGCAGCGACTAGACGGCAAAAGTGAAGGATATATTTTAGACATCATATGCAGCATTATTCAATCGAAATGGTATGTGCTATGTCTATTCTGGAAAATCGTGTACCTCCTGCGTGAGTAAGGTGATTAAGGCTATTGACCGGTGATGGAGAAACAGTTAGACTACGCACTCATGTCATCTTTGGATAGATGGTTATCGAATCGCTAAACGAAAAACAGGTCTACGGAAAAAAAACACGGAGGAATTCCATCCAATGCAAACAGCGCCCCCGATTAATTACAGCATGTTTTTGATGCCGGTTCACAATCCGGCGAAACCGTTAGCCCAATGTTTCGATGAGGATTTGGAATTTGCCGTCCAATGCAACGACCTCGGTTTCACCGATTTCTGGGTCGGGGAACATCATACCTCAACCATCGAGAACATTGTGATGCCGGAGATCTTCCTAGGGAAAGTGCTTGGCTTGACCGACAAGATGCGAATTGGCGCCGCTCCGGTCTGTTTGCAGTATCATCACCCGATGCATGTTGCCAACCGGCTTGCGTTTCTCGATCACTTCTCGCACGGACGTTTGAATGTCTGCCTGGGACCGGGCGCGATTCCAACTGACAACGAACTCTACGGCATAGATCCAAGCGAGGTAGGCGCTCGCATCTCCGAATCCATCAACATGATCATGGACATCTGGTCCGGCGACCCGCCCTACAATATTCAAGGGGATTTCTGGTCAATCTCTCAAAAGACCGTCGATCCTGAATTCGGTATGGGAGTTTTGCATAAACCCCTTCAACAGCCGCACCCGCCAATTTTCGTGCCGTGCATGTCTCCCAACTCGCGGGGGCTTCAGGCAGCCGCAAAGCGCGGATTTCGTCCGATAAGTCATCACATGAATCATCCCGATGTTCTCGCGAACCAATGGCAGGGATATGCCGAGGGAGCGGCGCTGGGGGGACGCGAAGCGGATCCAAGCGATTGGTGTGTGGCGCGAAACATTTTCGTGGCGGATTCGACGCAAGAGGCGCGTCAGATTGCCCGAGAGAACTCGCTCGGCAAGTGCATACAGTATATACGAGACTTTACGCTCCGCTACGCGCCGACAGGTCTCCTCATTTGGAAACGCAACGAAGAGCAGACCGACGACGAATGCAATCTGGATTACTTCATGGACGAGGTGATTATCGCCGGGGATCCGGAGTCTGTGACACAGCAACTGTTGGATCTGCGCGAGCAGATTGGCGATTTCGGCACGCTGGTCGCGGTTGCCCAAGATTGGGACAATCGTGAGCAGTGGGATAGGAGTTTCGAACTGTTTGCCAAAGAGGTTATACCTGCGTTTAATCGCGCCATCGGTGCGGAAGCCAAGTGAATTGCGACCGTATGTGGGAACGACCTCCCGGTCGCGAGTAAAACTCGCTACCACAAAAGGCTCTCGGTCAACTACGTAGTTCGCCTTAGGTATTGCTGGAAACAAACTCCCTAGCTTCCACTAATTCCTCCGCCGTGCCGTGCCGAACTTCCAACACCTTCAATACATCGGCGGGGAGTTCCGCGAACACCTCATCAAAGTCAACGTCGCCGAAACTGGGCGGGTGGTATTCTTCAAGGTCTTTGAGGTCGTGCAGGTTGGCGCCGATGAGATGGTCTTTGTACGCTTCTAGCCAACGGTTGGACCAACAAAGCCCGATACGTTCTTGCAAGATGGCGTGACTAACATCATGCCAGTACCGCATATTGCTGCCGGCAAACGCGTCGAAGAACATCTCGACCTCATCGAAGTTTGGGATTTGATAGTAGTGCGGTCGATTCTCAATGGCGAGGTAGAGATCCATCCGTAAAGCGAGTTCATTGAGTTCATCCAAGCTGAATAGAACCGCGTCCTGATGTTTCGCCTGCTTTCGTTCCCTCCAATCCATCGCCTCCGACACTTTGTCGTTGAACGCCTCAAACTCGCGCTCGCCGTACTCGTAAAAGTCGTACATCAGATAGGAGCGATCGTACGTATCCACCTCGCCGAGGTGGAGCACCACGATTGGGATTTCGAGGTCGGCAGCCATCTCCATCGTCCGCACTGTCCAGCGCACCGCCTGTTTTCGTTCGGATATGTCGAGGCTGGAAAGGTGAATCGGGTCGTTTTCGGAATCGGATTGTGGATGGTCGGGCAAAATGGGGCAAAAATTGTGAATGGAGCAGGGCTTGGTTCGTGCCAAATAGGGTTTAAGCTGCTCAATCTGATCGCGCGTCAGATGCCTACTGAGTTCGACCGCAGCGAAGCCCAAAGCGTTAAGCTCGTCAATCAGCGCCGCACCGTCAGGTTGCTTCAGCGCGTTCCACATAGTCGAGATGGTAATCATCCTAATCCGACCCCTTCACGATCACTTTCCTGCCGGCGAAGCTGATTCGATTTTCCGCATACCATTTTATGACGGTCGGATACAGATTGTGTTCCTCCACTTGGAGACGCGAATGGAGGCTCTCCTCGTCGTCGTCGTCGTACACCGGCACCGACTTTTGCGCGATGATCGGTCCGGTGTCCATCCCCTCATCTACGAAATGAACGGTTACTCCGCTCACTTTTGCGCCGTAGGCGAGGGTGTCCGCCAGCGGCTGCGCGCCGGGGAAAGCCGGTAGCAGTGCCGGATGGATGTTAAGGATCCGGTTCCTGTATTTCTGAACAAACGCGGGTTGCAATAGCTTCATGAAACCGGCTAAGACGATGAGTTCGGCGGTGTGTGTGTCAAGCAGTTCGGAGATTCGCTCGTCGAAAGCGTGGCGATCGGAAAAATCTTGGGCTTCTACGACATAGGAGGGGATTCCGGCTTTCTCTGCGCGGGTGAGTGCGTAGGCTTTCTTTCGATCACTGATGACGACCGAAATTTCAATCTCACATGATTTGTCGCCGTGGAGTTGATCGATTAAGGCTTGGAGATTGCTCCCGCTTCCGGAAGCCAGCACTCCGATTTTCATGGTCTCCGCTCGGTTCGCGTACGGTGTGTTCGGGCTAAAATCGAGTGGCTGTATAGTCTATGTTGCTTTGGGACGCTCGAGAAGGATTTAGATAGAAGGCTGTGTGGCGTTGGCGGCTGTCCGTCGTAACACACCATGAACTGTTTTTCCCTGAATCAGATCGTTTTCCAGCCCCACCAGCTTGGCGGAAGCTATTCGATTAATCTCCGTTTCGGGAACGTCCAATAGAACCCGTAGATAATTTGGCGTAAATCCGACTAGCTGCCCTGTCTTTCCTTCTCGGCAATCTTCGACCAGCACATCCATTTTCTTGCCCAGCATACGCCGTCTGAACCCGTTGCCAAGATGGTTCCCCAAGTCGATCATCCGCCCGCTGCGCGCCGCGGAAACGTCCGGAGGTACCTGATTTGGATAGTCTGCGGCTGGTGTGCCGCGCCGCGGAGAATAACGGAAGACGTGCAGTTGGTTGAATCCAATTTCTTGGACAAATTGGAGTGAATCCTCAAAGTCGTCATCGGTTTCCCCCGGAAATCCGACCATGACATCGGTTGTTATTCCAACATCCGGAAAGGCGCAGCGCAGTTTCTCCACAAGCAGGGCGTATTCTGACGTGGTGTAGCGCCGCCGCATGCTGCGCAAAATCTTATCGTTGCCCGCTTGGAGTGGGAGGTGAAAGTGCGGCATACACTTCGGCAAAGCCGCCATCCGATCGACGAGGTCGTCGGGAAAATTCATGGGTTCGATTGAGCTGAATCGTATGCGTTCTATGCCTTCAATCGGATGAATCTGCTCCAAGATGTTGCCGACATCCACCCTTCTCTCAATGTCCAGTCCATACGCGCCCAAGTGGACGCCGGTTATCACGATCTCTTTGTACCCACTCGCGGCGATGCGCTCCGCCTCGCTTAGAATGTCCGTTAGGCTACGGCTTGTCATCCGTCCACGCACATAGGGGATGATGCAATAGGTGCAGAAAGCGCTGCACCCGTCCTGAACCTTAATCAGTGCGCGCGTACGCTGGCTCGTATGGCTAATGCCCGCACTGAACCGTGCATGTTCGCGCACCGGATCGTGCTGGATTGGCTCAATGTGCAAAAGTTCGGATTCGCGAAGTTTGTCCAGATAACCTTGAAAGTCCGCTTTCTCGCGATTTCCAAAGACGAATGTCACTCCCGGTATTTTCTCGACGGTGTCACGGTCACTCTCGGCGTAACAGCCCGTAACCAGCACCTTGGCGTACGGGTTTTGCCGGACTATACGTCGGATGGATTTACGGGCTTTCTGATCGGCGACGTTTGTCACTGTGCAAGTGTTCACGACATACACGTCCGCGATTTCGGTCGCATCGACGATGGTGTAACCGTTCCGATCCATCATCTCGTGCATCGCGTCGGTGTCGTACTGATTCACCTTGCAACCCATGGTGAGGAATGCTGCTGTCGGCATGTTTATGCTCTATTTTAGACCAGATCGAAGTGTTTATTCCGGACGTGCTCCGTTTACCTACGATTACGGAGATACGGGGTAAAATGTTTGTCCGAGGTTGGATGATAATATTATCGTCATACCGTTGTCAAGACGCATTAGGAACTGCGAAACTCGTAGACGGCAAAAGCGACAGCTACGATTGCGGCTGTTTCCGTCCGCAGAGTATTTCCTCCAAATGTCGTAGGTAGGCACCCGCTGTAAATCGCATTCTCGGCCTCGGCGTCCGAAAACCCGCCCTCTGGCCCAATGAACACTCCAATGGATTGTAATTGTCGGTAATTACGCAACACGTTCTTAATCTGGCACTCCACCTCGTTTTCCCAAAGCAATAGCGAGAGTTCACAATTTGCGGCGAGTTGGAGACATTCATCCATTCTCCGCGATTCAACTAGCTTGGGAAACCGCGGGCGTCCGCACTGTTTGGAGGCTTCGATTGCAATTCGTTCCCAGCGTTCTCGCCGTATTTTTAGAGCATCTCCTTTACGCTTTGGAACCGATCTCTCGCACATCATTGGGACGATTTCGTCAACACCGATTTCCGTAGTCTTCTGGATGATCAGATCCATCTTGTCAGACTTGGGAATCGCTTGAAAGAGCGTGATGTGCGGGGGAATTGGCGGGTGAAATTGATGGTCTTGAATTGACGCTATCGCCGGGAGAGATTTTGTGTCCGTGAGTCGAGCGGTGTAACTGTTTCCACCCCCGTCATAGATTTGCACGTCGTCGCCGGATGTTAGCCGGAGCACATTCAATAGGTGATGGCGCTCAGGGTCGCGGATGCAGATGGTGCCGGATGAAATGTCACTAGGGGGAACATGGAATCGATGCATCGGCGAAGACAAATAAATTCAGATCGGGTTCGGACTGTATAGGTATTACGGCCTGTTCTCAAGCAACATGGCGTGACTGGAAGGAGGGAAGATATGGAAGATTGGAAGGTTTTCTTCCCGGTTACCGTTCTTATTCCCGATATTGTGACAACCAAGGAAAACTGACCTATGTTTTTACAATTTGCGCAGTTTTTCGATATTTACTTCAGACATTCCCGTTGTTCTCGCAATGAACTCGGTGTCTAGCCCTTCGCTGATTAGTGAAAGGGCAATCTTCTTCGTTGCCTGCTGGTTTCCCTCTTCAAGTCCCTCTTCAAGTCCCTTTTCATGTCCTTCTTCAAGCCCGCGTTTATGTTCATAAACCAGGGAATCTTCCCAATCCTCTTCATCCTTAAGCACCCGAAGTTCACCGGGCGAGATGTTGTCGCGTGTAACCGCATGGATCACCTTTTCGAAAGCCGGAGCGGCAAAGCGGCTTTCATCAATCTCGCCATCAAGAGAATCCAAAACGAGTTCCAACCACGTTTTGATGCCCGGCGGAGTCTTTTCATTGACCATACGGGGCACCAAGAACACAAGTTGGTGCGGATACGCCTCAACTTTGCGGCTGAACTCGTTTATAGGATTGAAATCCGTAACGGCAACACTGAAGTCAATTTCGCTCTCGCGGGAGGGGCTGGTTAAGACGACAATGGTGTAAACCGTTTGTTCGAACTCATAGGCTTTGCTGCTTTTCACCTGTTCAACGAGGTTGACAAGATGATAATACAGAAAACGATTATAAAAATGTCGTTCCTTGACATGCTGCACCTCGACGACAATCCGCGATTCCGGGTCCTCGGCGAACAGGTCATATTCAATATCAACCTGTCCGACAGGTTTGAGGAATTTGTAGCCTTGACGCACTTCATCGGTATGAAACTCGATGCCCAAAACATCTTTGGCGAACTGACAAAAAATGTCGGGCTGGCTGAAAGCTTTCTTGAAAGCAGTGTCGTATCGTAAGGGGACAACTCGTGCCATATCTTCACCCTAATTGAGTGACAGAACTGCTCACTTTGTCCAAATTTATTGACATTATATTCGTTGGAGTGATGAAGGACTTTCTCTTAACCCTTCATTGTTTTCCTCTCGAGGTCATGCTCAACATTGAAGATCTCTATTAGGATTTGCTATCGCGCTCGCTATCCACTCGCTTGATCCTTCGCTATCCGCTCAGTTGATCGTATTCGGTCACTTGATCTATCCGCTCGTTTAATCTCCTCAGGAACGGGAAACGAGTGAAATGCGGGCCCCTTTCTATCCTTTCTTTTCCCCGTTTTTGTGACAGCCAGGGGCAAACACGTCTGAATGTTTACGATTGACGCAGTTTTTCGATTTCCGCTTCCGAGATTCCCGTTGTTCTTGCAATGAATTCGGTGTCTAACCCTTCGTTGATTAGTGAAAGGGCAATCTTCTTCGTTGCCTGCTGGTTTCCCTCTTCAAGTCCCTTTTCATGTCCTTCTTCAAGCCCGCGTTTATGTTCATAAACCAGGGAATCTTCCCAATCCTCTTCATCCTTAAGCACCCGAAGTTCACCGGGCGAGATGTTGTCGCGTGTAACCGCATGGATCACCTTTTCGAAAGCCGGAGCGGCAAAGCGGCTTTCATCAATCTCGCCATCAAGAGAATCCAAAACGAGTTCTAACCACGCCTTAATGCCCGGCGGAGTTTTTTCATTGACCATACGGGGCACCAAGAACACAAGTTGGTGCGGATACGCCTCGACTTTACGGTTGAACTCGTTTATAGGATTGAAATCCGTAACGGCAACACTGAAGTCAATTTCATTATCGCGGGAGGGGCTGGTCAAGACTACAATGGTGTACACGGTCAGCCCGAACTCGTAGGCTTTGCTGCTTTTCACCTGTTCGACGAGGTTGACAAGATGATAGTACAGAAAACGGTTATAAAAATGTCGTTCCTTGACATGCTGCACTTCGACGACGATTCGAGATTCCGTATCTTCGGCGAACAGGTCGTACTCAATATCAACCTGACCGACAGGTTTGAGGAATTTGTAGCCTTGGTGCACTTCGTCCGTATGAAACTTGATGCCTAAAACATCTTGGGCGAATTGACAAAAAATGTCGGGCTGACTGAAAGCTTTCTTGAAAGCGGTGTCGTATCGTAAGGGGACAACTCGTGCCATATCTGCACCCTACTTTGATGTTTGAGTTGTTGAAAGAAAGAAGATTGGAGAACCCCGTTCCATCCTTCCCTCCCTTCCAGTCTTTCAGCAATTCGTTGCTGCTCCATTCTCTCGCTGTGCCGATGACCACAAGATCTTGACTATACTTACGTTTAATCTAATGTGACCGGCACACCGTCCAGCAACCCGTTCTGGTGCATATCCACCCACTCGTCCATAAACGTCTTATTCCACTCATCGGTAAGCGGGTGATCCATCATGTCGCGGTACACTGTCCACATGGTGACGAGTTCGTCGGCTCCGTCACGGAATGCGGCGTGAGCGGTTTCCACCGAACGCACGAGCGCCGCCATGATATAGGGCCGCTGCTCCCAACCGCTGAACATCTGCGCGCATTCGCGTATAAGTTGCGTCGGATCGCCGCCTACCGCCTTCACGGGATCGCAGAACGGCAGAATATGATCGACACCCGCTTGGGCGACGGCTGCAGCTTGGGTCAACGAAAATACAGTCGTGCAGAAGGTCTCAACCCCCTCCTCCTTGAGAATGCTGAAAGCCTTTAGTCCGTTTACGGTACAGGGGATTTTCAGAATAATCTGGTCTGACAAGTCTGTAAAAACCTTCCCTACCGCGAGCAATTCGTCAACTTTATGACCGTCGATTTCCATGACCACGGGTTTGTCGGTGATGTCGAGATACGCCTTTATCAGGTCGATAACCGAGCCGTAAGGCTTGGCGTACTGGTTGAGTACGACCGTATTTGTGACGATCCCTGCAATTCCCAACGGCATCCACTCCTTCAGTTCGTCGGGGCTGCCCGCGAGCCAGATTGTGGGTCCGCGTCCTTCTGATCGGGTTGTGGGTACTGCGCCGTTCCCTGCCATTATTTAGTTTCCTCCTCAGTTTCTACATGTGGTGATAGATACGTGATCGGCGATTGGCTGAATATCCCATAGCCGCGCTGATTCAATTATCAAACGGGACGAGTCCTCAACGGGTTGTCCGGTGAAAACTCGGGAGTTTCGGGACAGCCCTTAATGGGTAACCAAGAGCAATACGGTGTGCCAGCCTCACCGGCGCTGCCAAAATCGCATAGACGCACCGTGCCGCCGTTCACCGCCCGGAATTCCAGCAGAAGCTGAGGCGGCAGCCAATCCGTCCACTGATCCGGTCTCGAAAGCAACTTGCTAGCGTCGATCGGCGGAATCTCCAACATACAACTTACCGGATCCCATTCCTGAACGTCGCGTATCTGTGCTGTGCCCGCCTTCGCGTTCTCGAGATTATATCGATGGTCGTACGCAAGCAGAATAGGTCCGCGGTAGATAGATGCCAGTCCTTCACACTCCTGCTCTCCGCTCCATACGCACAGGGACATATCCAATACAAGATGAATCTTGTCACCTGCTTTCCATTTGCGGTCGATCCGGAGATGGCTGCCGGCTTTCGTGCCGAGGGGCGGTTCATCGTTGATTCTGACGTGCGTCTCGCATGACCAATGCGGTATGCGCAGCTTCAGAGTAAATTCGGAGGAAGTGGATGGAGCCACGGATACGGTAATCTCGCCGTCGAGCGGATACTCCGTGTCCTGCGTTAGCGTTACGGACACACCCGGTTTCAATCTTGCAGTCAGTGTTGAAGGTCCGTAGTAGTTCAGCACGAAACCGTCACGGTCTTTCATGAGCGCCCAGTCGCTAAGCATTCCGAATCCGCGGGGAGTATTAACACTGCAACAGTTCAACTCGGGCGTGCCTTCACGCGATTGGAAGACGATGGTGTGCGCGCTGGAACGGCGTATTCCGTTCATCGGTGTGTCGTAGGTCGACCAGTGCCCGGAGGAGGAATGCATGCCGACGATGGAGTTGTACAGCGTGAGTTCGAGTTCGTCGGCGACTATGGAGTTCCCCGTGAGTTTCAGCATTTCGACGCTCATCGCCGTCCATGCGATCGTGCAGCAGGATTCGATTGCGGCGAGATGGTAGGGATTGCCGGTTGCCTGCTCTCCGGACGAGAAACCGCCGTTGTTGTGCCGGTCCAGCTTGACGATGCTCCACCAGATTCGCTCAAAGGCTACCCGGTAGCGGTCTTCACCGGTAATCCAGTAAAGTTCCGCCAGCGCCATGATCGGGTGCAGGCTTTCCCACCGAGGCTTGGGGGTCTGAAAAAACTCTTTTCCCTCAAGGGCACTCCGCAGGTAGTCACCCGCCAAGGGTTCTCCATGCTCGGTAACCGCGAATTCGTCGACAATCTGGAGTGCCATCTTGAGATAGCGTTCGTCTTTCGTCTTGCGATAGAGTATGCAAAGCGAGTGTGCCGGCGCCAGATTCATCTCGGTCGAACCCGTTTCGACCAAGCGGGGACTTTTCGCTCCCGAATACGTCTCGCAGAGAAGGTCTGCCATGCGCGTCGCGCAGGTCAATGCCTCTTTATCCCGCGTTTCCTCATGCCAGAGCAGCAACCCCATCATGTTGTGGTAATGCCCCCAAGTGTCCCACGTGGGCTGTCTAGCAGAATTGGAGTTCGTTAGACGGTGCGGTTTCGGCCATGGTCCGAGATAACCGTCGGAATCCTGAAGGCTGACAAGGATTCGGACGAAATCCTTAAGCCACGCTTTCAGCGCAGGATCTGACGTTGCCCGGAGAACTTGCACCGCGCCTGTCAGGTATTTGCCTGAGAACTCCCCTGCCCACGGCACCATTTCCCGTAGCGGGGAGCGGTCGCGGTCGCGAAACATCTCAAGCATGCCGGGATTGGCTTTTGGCGCTATAAGCAACCAGTGCTGAGTAATCGCCTTGAGGTAATCCCCCGTGAAACCGCCAATCTGCAGCCGTGTTTTTGGGACTCTTCTACATGTGGGTTCTTTCATCTTGCGCACACATTCCCTTTTGCATGGGGCGAGATTATGGGAAGGCAGTCACCGGGATTTTCTGTTGAATCCGCCGCCTAAAACTGATAGAATCTCGACTAGAATTGCGGACTGAATTATACTCCGCTCGCAGAAAGCCGTCAAGTCCAAAGGGACCGAGGAGCACGGCGATCGCATTTGATTTTGGGGGATAACGGGCCACACTCTACCTCTTTTTGCGATTGTGAGGATCCTCCAACCCGCCTCGCAGGCATGCAGTTCCCAACATCTCAATGTGTAGTACCATGTCATATTGAAAATCGACATTCAGTTCCAGAGAAGCGCCATGTGTGTTTCTTTGGATAAATCGCTGTTCCGCCGTAGATGACGATGAGCTTTAGGCGCCAACCGAAAATCTGCGCTATATCGCTGGGATTGAAAGCGGTGGGCAATCCCCATCCTTTGACTTCGAAAAGCAGACGTGAGATAGAAAAAGGCCGGGCATCCCTTATCCAATGAAAATCGCCTACATCGCCGCAGGTGCCGCGGGCATGTATTGCGGCACCTGCATCCACGACAATACCCTCGCCGCCGCGCTGCTGAAAAAAGGGCACGATGTCGCCCTTATCCCGACCTACACCCCCATCCGCACGGACGAAACCGATGTCAGCATCCACCGCATCTTTTACGGCGGGATTAACGTCTACCTCGAGCAGAAAATGGCGCTTTTCCGCCATACGCCGTGGATATTCGACGAACTGTTTAACAGCCCTTCGCTCCTGAGTAGGTTGTCCCGATTCGCCAGTTCAACAAACGCAAAAGACCTTGGCGCACTCACGCTTTCCGTGCTTCAAGGCGAAAACGGGCGCCAGAGGAAAGAATTGGAAAAGTTGACAAAATGGCTGAAAGATGCCTACCGGCCAAACCTTGTGCAACTCACCAACTCCATGTTCGTGGGGTTTGCCAAGCAGATGAAAAAGGCGTTGGGCGTTCCGATTCTCTGCGCGCTTCAGGGGGAGGACATCTTTCTCGAAGGTCTCGTTGAACCTTACAAATCGCAGGCGTTGGAGGTTTTGCGGGCACGGGTTTCGGATGTGGATGGTTTCATCGCGCCCTGCCGATATTATGCCGAGTTCATGAAGTCGTATCTCAAGATTCCCGAGGACAAAGTCGAGGTGGTGAAACTCGGTCTGAACCTGGAGGGACATGGAGAAGCCGGAGGGACCGCCATTTCCGACTCTCCCTTCGTGATTGGGTATCTCGCGCGCATCTGTCCGGAGAAAGGGCTGCATCTGCTCGTTGAAGCGTTTTACCGGTTGACGCAACAGGTCCCATCTGATAAGATTCGGCTCAAAGTGGCGGGGTATCTCGGCAAGGGTGACGCACACTACTTCGAGGAGATTGTGAATCAGATTGAAGCCTGGGGATTGAGGAATTCATTTGAGTATCTGGGGGAAGTTGACCGCCAGCAGAAGCTAAATTTCCTTAAGGGACTCCACGTTTTATCCGTGCCGACGACCTACAAAGAACCCAAAGGGCTGTTTGTCTTGGAAGCGCTCGCTAATGGCGTACCGGTGGTCCTCCCTAGGCACGGTGGATTCCCGGAGTTGATCGATGCGACAGGCGGCGGCATACTCGTGGATGCGGAGTCACCGACCGCAACCGCGGAGGGCATACTTGAACTGATGAATGATTCAAAACGCCGAGAGGAACTGGGGCGGCGAGGAAAGGAAACGGTGCATCAACGGTTTAGCGACGATATCATGGCGGATGAGACGTTGGCGGTTTATCGAAAACACCTTTCGACTTAGGGAGAAAAATATGCGTATGACTTGGTTAATATTTGTCTTCATAACGGTTGCGGCATGGGGTTCTTACGGCGTTTTACTTCATACCGGGCATTTGTCAATGGCGGACGCCGCGCATGGGCGCTACAAAGCGTTCTTATTCGTGGGCACAGCCTATCTGCTGATAGCGGTTATCGGATCCGTAGCTATGCTGGTAGCAAGCGGTGCAACGTGGAGTTTTCCGGCGAAGGGCATAGCTTGGTCAACTATCGCAGGAACAGCGGGCGCCATCGGAGCCTTCGGTGTCGTGTTGGCATTTGGAGCGGGAGGAAGGCCGGCCGTGGTGATGTCGATAGTCTTTGCCGGCGCTCCGATCGTTAATGCGGTGATTGCGACAGCGGCGCACCCCCCGGCGGGCGGTTGGAGTAGTTTTAACTGGCAATTCATCCTTGGAATCCTGCTCGCCGCGACCGGCGGTTTCCTCGTGACGCTTTATCGACCGGGGACGTAGGCTGCTGCCGGACAGGATCGAACGTCATCACCTATGGGAGACGCACAATACGCCAGAGGGATGTAGGGAGGGCCCACCATTTCCTGAATCGTCGCGGATGAATTGTCTTTACACTTGCAGCCGAAGGTTGGGTTGAACGGAAATTCGTTAGTAATGGCTAATCTAGAAGGCGTTTTAGGGCGCCTACTCGATTTGAAAGTACCAAAACTGGAGTGAAACCCAACACTAATCGTTCGATCCACCACCATGAGACCTCCACTGCAATTAAATTGAATGTCGTGCCCTATGAATATCGGACAACAATGCATGAAAAGTAGGGTGGGATTAAGCGAATGGATAGTGAGAGCGATAGAGTTAGCCTGCCCATCATTTCCTGAATCGTCGCGTATGAAGCGTATTTACACTTGCACGCACATCCAATACATGATATACTTAACACACGTGATGTATTCCTGTGCGCCATCTCCAACAGCGAACCGTATGTTTTCTTCAATAACCTGAAGCAACTTTGAATCATGCATCTACTCAGTATCTCCAAATTTTCAATCGAAAACAGGATCTCAACTCTAAACACATAACGATCATTTGGCGGAAGGATGCAAGCTCGGTTATCTTCCCCTAATTATAGTCCACTGCGCGGCAATTTGTGATTTTATGCCGCCAATTCGCGTAGCGGCCGTCGAAACGAACTTTTATTTTTTGATGGCATTTTGTTAGCATTGGGATTGCCGGGAACCCGCACCAGTAAAGGATTTCTTCAATTCAGAGAATGCTAACACGACCGTTGAATCAACGCTCTGTTAGCACTCTTGTACCCTTTCGATTCGCCGAATCACAACATTGTTAAGACGGTTCTCGGTCTTCAATCAACATGATTCTACGTCCCAATCGACACGAAATCCGCGTGCGGCGACGTCTTATTTCCCGAAATGGTCCTACTGCCTATCCGTCTAACAGGCGCTTAATCCACCCCAATAACGCACTTCATTTTGAAGAAACGGTGGAACACACGACACGCCCGGTGATTGAATATCATGCCCTATGAATATCGGACAAAACGGCAGGTCGAATTTTCCGATACCGACATGGCGGGTATTGCGCATTTTTCTCGATTCTTTGTTTTCATGGAATCCGCCGAACATGAATTTTTGCGTTCACTGGGAACCAGTGTCGCGACAGAATGGGACGGAAACAAGATCGGTTGGCCAAGGCTGGCGGCATCGTGCGAGTACCTCCAGCCCGTCAAATTCGAGGACACCCTGGATATTCATCTGACAGTTTCGAGAAAAGGGCGAAAATCCATGACCTACGAATTTGTGTTTACCAAAGACGATCTCGAAATAGCGCGTGGTCAGATGAGTACGGCGTGTTGTGCCTGTAATCCGGGCGAAAAAATCAGAGCCATCCCAATCCCCGACTTTATCGCAGACCAGATTGAAGTAACCCCGAGTTCCGCTCGGATGGGCTGAGCGAGTTCCCAATCCATATCCGTTTGCGTCACTCCATGCCTCCCCGAAAGCGATGACAGTATCAAATCTAACATCTCTCAAAGTGTCGGAGGTCCACAAGAACTTCGGTAGCGAAACGCGCTGCGTCGAAGTTCTCCGTGGCGTCTCGTTCGAGATGATTCAGGGGCAACGGCTTGCCCTTACCGGTCCCTCCGGTTCCGGAAAAAGTACGTTGTTGCACCTGATAGGCACGCTGGACACGCCGTCCGCCGGCACGATTGAAATCAACGGCGAGAACCCGTTTGAACTCTCTGAACCTCGGTTGGCAAAATTTCGCAACCGGGTGATTGGGTTCGTTTTTCAAGACCATCATCTTTTACCGCAATATTCGGTTTTGGAGAATGTATTGATTCCCACGCTGGCGTTTAAGCGTCGTAATGGGCGGGACGAGAGTAGGGCTAGGACGTTAATTGAAGGCGTCGGCTTATCTCACCGATTGAGCCATCGTCCGGCGGCGCTTTCCGGCGGCGAGTGTCAGCGTGTCGCAGTGGCGCGTGCGCTCATGAATCAACCTAGCCTTCTCCTCTGCGATGAGCCGACGGGAAATCTCGACCGCGATACGGCAGACACAGTTATCTCCCTCCTGTTTGAGCTTCACAAGACCGAGCAAAATATCTTGATTGTGGTGACACACAACCTCGAACTTGCCGGGCGGTTTGAACGCCGATTTGAGTTGGTAAACGGCAGAGTTGAAGGGCACATGCAACAGGTTTGAGATAAAGACATTAGTCAAAATAGATTAGACATCCTTCCAAAAAAATCCATGTAGTTACGATTATCTCGGCGGCTAGAACAACTACGGCGTTTGGCAATCTGCCGAGCATCGTCTCAACTTCACAATCGCGGAGTTCACATGCCATGTTGTTCCATAGTTGCGATGTTTGCCTCGATAGATGTCTTTGCTGGTGCGAAAAATCCT
>JAPPIK010000017.1 GCA_028820655.1 Candidatus Poribacteria bacterium
ATTGCGTGGAGCCCTGACGGCAAACACATCGCCACCGGAGATCAAGATTCGACCGTACATTTCTGGATTATGTCTACCGGTGACGACCTCCAAATGTCTGGCTATCCGACGAAAGTGCGAGAACTCTCGTGGGATGTCACGAGTCGATACTTGGCGACGGGAGGCGGCGAGGAGGTTACGGTGTGGGATTGCTCCGGCCGCGGACCGGCCGGTACCGAACCCATCACGCTTTCGCGGCATCAGGATTTTCTCAGCGTTTTGCGTTTTCAACATCGCGGAAAGCTTCTTGCCTCGGGCGGCGCCGACGGCCTGGCCTGCGTCTGGGAATTGCAAGACCGACACCGTTCTCAGGCAGTTCATGAAGCCGTTCTGACAACGGGGATCACAAGCCTCATTTGGTCACCGAATGACCAGTATATCGCTGTTGGTGACGAGTCGGGTGGGGTGAGTATTTTTTCGATGAGTTAAAGTTCAACATTCAGATGGAGTCAGTCCCCCGAGTTCTTATACTATTTCTATTTCTATAAATTATTGTCTCGCATATTGTTGTTATGAATGTGATGTTGTAGGACACAAACCAAATCAGGTATCGGGAAATAATACGGCGCAGTTGGAAACAGCGCCTACCATTAGACATCCTTCCAAAATAAATACTTATTTGGCTTAATCTTACGCTATTTTCTTTTACTTTGTAGAATGGCGTCTCCCGTACGGGACGCAGACCTGCGTCCCGTGCTTTCGTAATGCCGAGAAGGGGTGCCTGAACATGCTGTAGAGATTTCCTATTGGATTCTTCGTCACAGTTGCTGCCAGCGATGCCCTCCTCGGCGCTACCTCTAGGGACTGTACCGCAAACTGTTAGTTTGCGGCCTATTTCAAGGGAGCATACCATGAAGCCATTGAGCATCACCCTCGTGATAACGATAGTTCTGATATTTGCATCGTGTCACAGTCATAAGGAGATAGTCGCAACCAAGCCGGTCAACCCGCATTGTCGCTGCACTGTCGAGAAGGCATACTTTGAGAATCCAATACAGCCCGCGCCTGGAGGAAATATGCCGGCATTATATGGCGCGCCCGGCAACGCCATCTGCCCGTGCGGCATCGATAACTCGGATCAGGGATAATCCCGTGCCGGGTACGGAACCCCCGCAGAAGATTGTCAAATAGGGGGCGCAGACCAGCGTCTCTCAACCAAAAGGCTATTGACTATGAAATGCCGCCCACTCCTCTACAAGCGATTCTTTGAACATTGCCATATTAATTATTTCCTTCGTATGGCGCGGTTGTGATGAGGTAATGCCAACAGTGGATTTGGGAGGAAACTTATTTGGCACGAATCCACAGAAATGTACCAATGTCATTGCCGCGATTGTTAACTTGAGATCCTTCTCGACAAGTTGCCAAACGATGTAGTTATTCTAATCTCCAAGATTACTGTAACCACATAGATCCACTTTGGAAAGATGTCTACTATTTCTATAAACAATTGTCTCGTATACTGTTGTTATGAATGTAATGCTGTAGGACACAAACCAAATGAGGTATCGGAAAATAATACTTTGGTTATTTGACCGATGCCGAGTGGAATCGGAATGGCGTTTTTATCCCATTCACGTTAAGGACCAATCTCTTCTTTGGTTTGCTCCGCCTTCCGAGCTGCACCCTTAAACACAGCGTAAAGATACCAGAAAGCAGGCATCAACAGCACACCCCCCGCAATCAGTACAATCATCAACGGACGCAACACTGTATCCGGTGCAGCCGTATTTGAAAAGGTTATGTCCGGTGTGACAAGATACGGATACTGTGCCAGCCCCCAACCGAAAACGATGAGCGTAACCTGTATGGGAACGAGGATACGCGCGAGGCGAAATTGACGCTTCCAAATTGTCCAGATCGCCCACAGTGCCATCGCCCCCGTTAAAATATGAAACGGGATCGACCAAGACGCGCTACCGAGTCCGCGTCGAATTTCTGGCGCACCCTCCGCAGACAAGATAAAACTCAGTCCTGCCATCGCACCGACACCAACTGCCGAGATGAGAGCACGTCGCCGAAAATCCTCCTGCAATTCTGTGTCCTCAGTC
>JAPPIK010000024.1:0-203440 GCA_028820655.1 Candidatus Poribacteria bacterium
TGGACATCTACGTGAAAAGAGAAGATTTAATACAAAGATTTACCACATTTTTCTTGCGTTTTACGTTTGACGTCTGTCTAAAAGCTACAAATTACTAATTCCGAAACGAAGAAGTTAAATCTCATAACTTGCAAAGGAGAATGCAATTCATGTATCGACGAGGAAATCTCTATTCATCTTGGTTGGTGAGTCTTTGTACCGTTCTCGCTATCGGGTTCATTGGTTGCGGCGACGGTGATAGTGAGGGTGACAATGAATTGGTCGGCACATGGAGGCTAGAATCGGTCGATGGTGCAACTATTCAGCAAACAATAGACCAGTTCAAACAGTTGGCTGCCGCTTTCGGCCAAGAACTAGAAATCTCTTATACCGAGGACTGGACATTTGAAAGCGACGGGATGTGGCGTAGGGAATCGACCCTTGTAGCGCCAAACGACGCCGGCGAAGTAGAGACAAGCTCATTTGAAGCCACGGGCACATATTCGCTGTCTGGTTCCAGCTATTCCATCACGATCATGGGGACCACCGGTGCGGACCCCACCGAAGATATTCAGGCGGACATCGATTTTGATTTTGCCGACATTATCAACGGTACGTGGTCGATAGATGGGGGCACCCTAACGTTAACCGGCGCCGGCGGAACCACCCTCGGCTTCGAAAGGCAGTAATTCTGGTCGAGTTGATAAATCTAGCGACTGGAAGATGAGCAAGATTTAGTTCCAATTTGCGTATGGGCGAATAGGGTTCGGAAGGCGCCAATGGTCTCGGAGCCTATGTGGCTGTCGGCAAAGAGGGCCGCGTCTTACCGAAAGCCGCTTGAAGCTTGAATTGCGGGTGGATCGGACATTCTTCAAGCTACCGTGACACGGAAGATGTTGATACGCAAGTAACGTTCACCCAAGAATACTAGTTTTTACCGTAACACTCGGATTAAACGCAGATCTGAAATCCTTCCAATCAATGTGTATGTTCGTGCATCGGATTGGAATCTCATCAGCAAGATGGCAGGCTAGTATGAAAAACAGACAGGCAGATGCAAAATATAGGGTGGGTCTAATCGGCTGCGGGCGAAAAGGAACCGAACACGCCAGGGGATACCGATTCCACCCACTCACCGAAGTTGTTGCGGCGACGGATACCGATCCTGAGAACCTTACGCTTTTCTGTGAACGGTTCGACGTGCCGGTATATGCGGATTACGAGGAGATGCTCGACAAGGAGCGAATTGACATCGCTGCCCCAATTCTGCCCACGAGCGTGAACCCGGAGGTTGTCGTCACTTGCGCCACCGCTGGCGTCAAGGCGATTTTCTGCGAGAAACCTATGTCCGCTAGCTTGGAAGACGCGGACCGAATGGTGGAGGTTTGTCGTTCTCGCGGGATAAAGTTCGCCGCCGGGGATGCGTTTCGGAATTTACCGCAGTATTGGTCGGCACGGGAGATGATCGAAGCGGGTGAGATTGGGGAAATCCTGAGCATCAATCTCTACGATGCGACGAGCACGATTTCGGGAGCGGGTTGTCAGGGCTTAAGTCTAATGCGCATGTTTGCTTGGGATTCCGATGTGGATCAGGTGGTCGGTCATGTGATGACGGATCCGTTCAGCGACGATGATCAGGACATGGGCGGATACGTTCGATTTAGCAACGGAATTGAATGTTTGGTGCATTCTAAATCCGCCGCTAGACGCGGCATCGAGGTAATGGGGAGCCGGGGAATCTTCGCGAGTGACTATAGTAGCTTTCATCTATGGAAACTAGACAACAGCGCCAATCCACGATCTGCAAAACTGTCGGAACTCCATGAGATCGGAGGGCTGTTTCATGACCTGACGTATGAACCTAACTACGACAGTGACGGAAAAGGACTTCCGGGGAATCGGCAAATGGCGAGTATCCAGTCCATTGTGGATTCGCTTGAAAAGGACATTGAGCCGCGGTGTAGTGGCGACAATATGCTCAAGGTGTTAGAGATTGCGATTGCATTTCGAGAGTCGCATCGCCGGGGACATGCGCCCGTCAAACTGCCACTTGAAAATCGCAGTTTGAAGATTATCCCCATCCCTGCGCGATGGCTCAACAAGAAGGAGGTCTACGGAAGGGAATGGTATGCGAAGGAAATGGACCGGTACGCGCAGTGAAAGAGCAGTGGTTTGTGGTAGTAGTTGGCGGGGTGTTTCAAGCTTTTTTTGGGTGCGGAATACAGGGCCGATTGTGTTTCTCTACAAGGCGCGGAAGGACTAGCGGTTGGAGGTGTGTTGGCGATGGTGGGCAGTGCCCACCCTACAAAATTGGGATGGTCGCTAGGATTCGCCAATGTTGTTGCCGATGGTGTACAGGACAATCGTTACTATCGCGCCGACAAATGCCGCCCAATGATAGATGTTAAAGGTCTCTTTGAATATTACTACCGACACGACAATCGACGTCGTAATGATCGACATCACGGCGTAGAGCATATAGCTTGATGTCCCAAAGTTCGTGTAGAGTAGATTAAAACCCAAAAACGTAAGGAATAGCCCGATACCGCCTACAACAACCCAAATCCAACTCTGTTTGATAATTGTTGTGTACTTCGTCGGTCCCGATAAAGGCGCCACTATTAAAGCGAGGATAAACGAGATGAAAATTGATATGACGAGAAATGCAAGTGAGTTGCCAAGAGCGATGGCTTTCTTTTGACTCGCGGCGAACATGGAGTTGCCTAGCGCGCCGATAAACGCAAACAGGAGGAGCAACAGTGTTTTCATAGGGCTCGTGCAGATCGGTTTGTAGTAGCAATCAAGCGAGCGGATAGCGAGTACGATAGAGATCCCGTCATTGCGCGTCCGGTTGGTCGTTTGTTTACACGCACTTGACCCGCCGTGTTGCTTTGTGTAGAAACGGGCAATTAATTACCCTACTACGAACCTTTGGGCGTTCGTGTGGGTAAGTTTTAATTAGTAACGGGCGAGCGCCGGATCAATCTCCACCGCCCACTGGTCGATGCCGCCCGCCAGACTCTTGACGTTGTCAAATCCATTCTGGTATAGAAATGCGGCAGCGTGTAGGCTCCTCATGCCGTGGTGGCAATAGGTTACAATTTCGGTTTGTCGGTCAAGCTGGTCGGCATTTTGGGGCAGGTCGTTGAGAGGAATCAAGGTTGCACCTTCAAGGTGGACAATGTCGTATTCGTCGGGTTCGCGTACATCAAGCAGCGCAATCTGGTCACCACTATCCAATTTATCCTTGAGGTCGCACGGCGAGATTTCGTGTTTATCGGGCTGGAATTCTGGGCGGCTCATTGTAGGGTCTCCCTCGTTCGTGTCAATGTGGGCGTTACACTCGGCACACGGGCACATTTCTTTAAGCGTTTGGAAAGAGTAGATGCCGGTCGAATGCCCGTCGCTCCATCGGAACTGTACCGCGTAGCGGCCGACAAGCTGAATATCAAGGGGGAGTACATCGCCGGATACCTGGATCAGGGAGTAATCACCGTCTCCGTCCGGGGCGAACAGGGAGTGAACATCCAACCCTTTGTGGCGGATTGCCGAACACTCGGCGCAGGGACACATACGTCTCAGGTAGGGAAAAGGGTATTCGCTTCTGTGCCCATCCTTCCATTCGACAAGGAAGCCGGTGTCACCGAGCCGTTTTAGGGTTTTCGGTTGGTATTGCTGGGCTGACAGGTTCATTTTTGTGCCGGCTCAAAAGATTCCCAACTCATCCTTTGCGTCGTCCGTCATCATCTCCGGAGTCCAAGGCGGCGTCCACACAACATCAATGTTGACCTCGTCAACTCCCTCCAGTTGTTGGGTGACGTTTTGTGTACCGTTGACGAGTTGCCCGCCAGCGGGGCACGCCGGGCTTGTCAGAGTCATGGTAATGCCGACCGTTTCGTTATTAATGTCAACACCGTAAATCAATCCCATATCCACGATGTTGATGCCCACCTCCGGGTCTATGATCTGTTTTAGATTCTCCAATACGGTCTCTTCGGATACCATTTCAGATCTCCTTCGCTTTGGGGCTCGTGCACTATAGGCGGGGCAAGATGCCCCGCCTACAGGACGTTACTATTTAAGAGTTCCTTCTCTTAAAGTCATACGTCGTTGAACGTTCAATGTCTTTTAGATTGGCGATTAATTGAGGGAAACGTATAACGAATTATTGAGAGGGATCGGAGTCGCGATTCGGAGATCGCTCCTACAGTTTTGCCGTCAATCTATATTCACCAGAATGTCATCGCCGTCGATCTTGACTTCGTAGCAGTCGACGGGTTCGACGGCAGGCATACACAGCGGTTCTCCGGTAACCACGCTGAATCGTGCGCCGTGACGAGGGCACTCGATCTCTTCGCCGTCCAATTCCCCTTGGGCGAGGGGACCGCCGTCGTGAGTGCAGATGTCCTCAATGGCGTAGAATTCCCCGTCCACGTTGAAGAGCGCCACCGGTACAAAATCCACTTCGACCAGCTTCTTTTTGCCGGGAGGAATTTCGCTGACTTTGGCGACTTTGAAGAACTCCGCCATGCTCATTCCTCCTCGTCGTCCTCTTCGCCAGGCCATCCCTTGATTCCGTAAGCGCCGGCTTTCAACACCTTCAGGGCTAACAGTCCGCATTTCAGGCGCACCGGACCGAGCGGAATACCGAGCAATTCCAAGATGTCGTCCTTGGACAGCTTTTTTACATCTTCCAGCGCTTGTCCTTTGACCTCCTCCGTCAACATTGACGCAGCCGCTTGGCTGATTGTGCAGCCGTGACCGCAGAAGCGGACATCCTTGATGACCCCATCCTCGACCTCGAGATCCATGCGAATCTGATCGCCGCACAGAGGATTATCCTCCTCGTAGGAGATATCGGGCTCCTCCAACGTCCCATAATTGCTAGGATTTTCGTAATGGTCGAGAATGTCTTCCTCGTAGATATTCATCCTTGTCTCCGCGCCAATAGGTTTTGGGCTTTCAGCGCCCCATCGTAGAGCCTATCGACGTCTTGCATCGTGTTGTAAAGATAAAAACTCGCGCGCGCCGTCGCAATGACGCCGTAGTGTTGCATCAGCGGTTGAGCGCAGTGGTGTCCCGCTCGAACTGCCACACCAGTGGTATCAAGCACGCCAGCGAGATCATGGGGATGGATGCCTTCAAGATTGAACGTGATAACTCCCGCCTTTATGCGGGGTTTCGGTCCATAGATGGTGATTCCGTCGATCTCTCTCAGCTTCTGATGGGCGTAGTCGATTATCTGCTGTTCGTGTGCGTGCACCGCATCCAAGCCGATCCCATCAAGATAGTCTACGGCATGACCGAGACCGATGGCTTCGGCGATGGCTGGCGTTCCCGCTTCGAATCTAGCGGGCACGTCCGCGTAGGTTGAGCGTTCGCGCTGCACAGCTCGAATCATCGAACCGCCTCCGAGGAAGGGCTGCATATCTTCCAAAAGATTCCGTTTCCCGTAAAGCACACCAACGCCTGTAGGTCCGCACATCTTATGACCCGAGAACGCGAGGAAGTCGCAGTCAAGCGCTTCGACATCAACGGGCAGGTGCGGCACGCTTTGCGCGGCGTCGATAAGCACCGTGGCGCCGATGGAATGCGCGGCAGCGGTAATTTCACGAACCGGATTTATGGTTCCCAAGACGTTCGAGACATGTGTGATTGCCACCAGCTTCGTCCGATCCGTCAATAACTTATCTAGATCGTCCAATTGGAGCAACCCCTCATCGGTCACCTCAATGAAGCGCAGTGTTGCTCCGGTTCGTTCTGCGAGCAGTTGCCACGGCACGAGGTTGCTGTGATGTTCCATCACGGTGAGGAGGATTTCATCGCCTGGACCGATATTGGCGTTTCCCCAGCTATACGCGAGGAGATTGATGGATTCGGTTGTGTTTCGGGTGAAAATAACTTGGCTTGCTCGGCGTGCGTTAATAAATCGCGCGATCTTCCGCCGCGCATCTTCATACGCCGCGGTCGCCTCTTCCGAGATCTGGTAGATGCCTCGATGGATGTTGGATCGATAGCGCTCATAGTAGCCATCCATCGCTTCAAGCACGCAGCGCGCCGTCTGAGAGGACGCGGCGCTGTCGAGATAGGCGATGGGCGAATCGCCCGCAAAAATAGGGAAATCTTTACGGATGCGATCCACGCCAAGTGGGTGAAATTCATCTCGATCAACGTGCATGTGCATCACCACAGGTGTTTCTACGAAGAGAAACCGAGTTTCGGAATGAAACTCGGTTTCTGAGAGAGACTGAAACGGGACATGACTATCAAGGTTATCTATCGCTTGAGAAGCCGATGTTTACCGAAGCGGGGCCGTGGTCTGCGCAGGCTTCGTCCGTGGGCACATCGGTTGCCGCTTCGCTATGTTGGACAATGCCCGACTGGATAAGGTATGACTCGACCTCATCGCCGCTGACATCGGCGAGTATGACATCGTCAATCTGGACGCACGGCTGCATCGGCTGACCGGTCTTTTGGACCATCTCGCGATAGTTGTCCGCGTTGTTAATGATGTCTTTGTCTTCGTACTCCAGACCGTATTTGGCGAATATGGCGCGAACGCCGTTACTCCAACCGCAGACGGGCTTCATATAGGCGGTAATCGTTGGTTGACTCATTTTGTTGTCTCCTTTTAAGGCAGTGGTCAGTGGCTGGTGGCCTGTGACCAGTAGGGGAATCCAAAAAACGGTGGCTAGTGCAAGAATCACCTGCCACATTTCAATTTTAAAGTAAAGTAACTTCCTGTTCGTAACCAGTTATTCGGTAAAACCCACACTGTCCGTGAATACCCAATTTTGACAATCGTAGATCGCTTGAAGCGTTCGTAGTGAATAACGATCATTATTCACGGCAGAAACCTACAAGATTAAATTAAAGCCAAAATCACTATTCTTTGCTTCTTGCGACAACCCTAGTCTATAAATCTTTAGGTCAATTAAGATTCTTTTGAGGTTTGTAGTAGCGCAATTCATTGTGCGTCTTTGGTTCAAGACAGGAGGTCGCGATTCGGAAATCGCTCCTACAGAGAGTCTGTAACAGCAATCTTCTATTCGAGGATCCTACTGAAACTCCTACCTAGTTACCACTATTTTGCAGCCGCAAGTTTTTGTGTAATCGAGTCCTGCAATTCACCGCGAACCGAATCCAGCGGTATTCTATCCATCACCGGTTCGAAGAAACCATCCACAATCATCTTCTCGGCTTGGCTGCGCGACAACCCGCGGCTCATCAAGTAGAACACCTGTTCTTTGTCGATCGGTCCCGCGGTAGCGCCGTGCGTGCAGCGCACCTCGTGCGCTTGGATTTCCAAGCCCGGCAACGTATCTGCATGGGCGCGGTCACTCAACACCAGGTTATCGTTCTTCTGATAGGCGTCGGTATGTTGACCGTCGGGATAGACATAAATGTTGCCGCTCCATGCCGTCTGCGATCTGTCCCGGAGCACGGTTCTATACAGCAGATCGCTCGAAGTGTGCGGCGCAATATGCTCCTGCGCGGTGCTCACGTCAACATGCTGGCGCGAATGTGTGAACGTCAAACCAAGCATTTGAACGTTGCTTCCTGCGCCTTCCAGCGCGGCAGTCTGATTCAGCTTGCTCAGACGACTTCCCAGCGTGCCGGAGACCCAGCATAACCGGGAATCCCGTCCGGCAATCGCGCGCTGCGTGGAAAAATTCCAGACCTGCTGATTCCATCGTTGCACTTGCACATAGGTGATGTCGGCATTCTGTCCGGCAAAGATCTCAACGGCGCCGCAATGGAACCCCGCAACCCCGCCGTTTGACGAAACTTGCTCCTCAAGAATTGTGACCTTGCTGTCGGCGTCCGCGACGATGATTGTATGCGACAGATCCGCGTGCCCCGACTCGGACAACGCGATGAAGACGCGCAACGGAACTTCAACAACGACGCCTTTGGGGACGTGCAGCAGGTATCCGCCTTGCCAGAACGCACCGTGCAGCGCGTCAAATTTGTTCCGCAGCGGGATGTTACCGCTCCGGAGTTGCGTTTCGGTTGTCACCCCCTTGGTCATGAAATATGACCTGACAAGATCGGGGCGTTCCTTCAACGCCGTGTTCAGATCCGCGAAATAAACCCCTTTGCGCTCAGTCTCCTTTGACACGAAGGATTCGACGGGTGAGCCATCCTCTATAGCGATGACACCGGACGATTCTTCGTTCGACTCCGCCTGTGTTTTCGTTATGCCTGATGAGGCGGGTGTTTCCGATGCGTCCAATGCCGAAAATGCGGCCGGATTGTAGTCATCCACGTTGAAACCGCGCATGTTCCGCTTTGTGCGGCGCCAGTAATCTTGCGTACGCATGTCCACTTTTCGCCGCCACTCGTCATCATCGGCGGTGTGCGGCATCAGGAGGGACTGGTAAGCATCGTGTGCCTCCAATCGCCTCTCACGCATCCACTTGGGTTCATCTTGGCATCTGGATATTTCCTCCACAAAGTCGCGTGAAAAGTCCCCCGTGCGCACATTATGAGCACGGGGGCGAGTTTGAATCAGTTCGGAACTCAATTGCATTCTCCACTGTTGAAACGTGATAAACGCCGCTACCGGGTCACGCGTTAGCCTACAGAACCTTCCATCTGGAGTTGGATCAGGCGATTCATCTCCACCGCGTACTCCATCGGAAGCTCCTTTATGAGCGGATCGATGAACCCGTTTACAATCATGGTTGACGCCGCTTCCTCGGAAAGCCCGCGGCTCATCAGATAGAAAAGCTGCTCCTCGCCAATCTTGCTCACGTGCGCTTCGTGCTCAATGCTCACGTCGTTTTCGCCAATCTCAATGACCGGATAGGTATCGGACCGGGAATCTTCATCAAGAATAAGGGCATCGCACACAACATGGGATTTACACCCCTTCGCGCGCTTTGCCACGTCGACCCAACCGCGATAGCTGGAGACGCCGCCATCCTTGCTGATTGACTTGGAGGTAATTCGCGAGGTGGTGTGCGGCGCACAGTGGAAGACCTTGCCACCCGCGTCCTGATGTTGTCCGCTGCTTGCGAAAGCGATTGAGAGAATCTCGCCGCGCGCCCCCGGCTCCATCATGTAGATGCTGGGATACTTCATCGTGAGTTTGGAGCCCAAGTTGCCGTCGATCCATTCCATGTGTGCATCCTCGTAAGCGACTGCTCGCTTGGTGACAAGGTTGTACACGTTATTCGCCCAATTCTGGATGGTGGTGTAGCGGACACGCGATCCCTTCTTACAGATGATTTCGACAACGGCGCTGTGCAGCGATTCGCTGGAAAATGTCGGTGCGGTACATCCTTCGACATAGTGCACTTCCGCCCCTTCGTCGGCGATAATGAGGGTACGTTCAAATTGCCCCATGTTCTCGGTATTGATGCGGAAATACGCTTGCAACGGGTAGTTGACTTTGACGCCGGGCGGGACGTAGATAAAACTGCCGCCGCTCCAAACGGCGCTGTTAAGCGCGGCAAACTGATTGTCCGCGGAGGGAATCACCGTGCCGAAGTATTCTTTCACCAAATCGGGGTGTTCGCGCAGAGCGGTATCGGTATCGAGAAAGACAACGCCGATGCTGTCGAGTTCCTTCTCCATGTTGTGGTAAACCACTTCAGAGTCGTATTGCGCACCGACGCCGGCGAGGAATTTGCGTTCAGCTTCGGGAATGCCGAGCCGATCGAACGTCTTCTTGATGTCGTCGGGCACATCATCCCAACTCCGCTCGCTACGATCAGAGGCTTTGACGTAGTAGTAAATATCGTCGAAGTCAAGTTCGGATAGGTCGCCGCCCCATTTCGTCATCGGCTTCTGCCTGAAGATTTCGTAGGCTTTCAGGCGGTATTGCCGCATCCAATCCGGTTCTCCCTTGATGTCGCACATCTGATTGATGATTTCGGGGTCGAGACCCTTTCGTGATTTGAAAACCGGTTTGACATCATCGTGAAAACCGTATTTATAGTCGCTGCTGATGCCTAGGTTATCTTGAGTCGCCTTTTCTGGAGCTGCCATAGTATTTTTCCTTTATCGCGCGATCTATTTCATATGATTCGTAACGAGTGTTTTTACACACCGCGATTACGTTTTGTTCCTTGCAATTTCGGTCTAGCCTCGGAAAGCGCTCGATTCTTCCGCTTCGCCGTCAGTTTCCGGCACTGTCTCCGCGATTCCGTATTTTTCGCGTATCGGATCGTATCCCTTTTCCTCCAACAGTTCGGCGAGTTCCCAACCCCCGGATTCGACGATTCTGCCGTCCAGCAGAACGTGCACATATTCGGGGCGGATATAGTTTAGGAGGCGCGGGTAGTGCGTGATGATTAGGACTCCCAAGTTGGGTCCTATCAACTGGTTCACGCTTTCACCAACGATGCGGACGGCGTCAATATCCAATCCGGAGTCCGTCTCATCAAGAATCGCCACCTTTGGTTCGAGCATCGCGAGTTGCAGAATCTCTGCTCTCTTTTTCTCCCCGCCCGAAAAGCCGTCGTTAAGATACCGCCGAGCGAAGGATTCATCGACACCCAATTGCTTCATCTTTGCCCGAAGTTCGCGGCGAAATTCGCGCATGGGAATCAACTCGGTAGTTTCGCTTCCGTTTGAACTTTCCGAGCGCACGGAACTCACCGCCATACGGAGGAAATTCGCCATGGTAACGCCTGGGATCGCCGTCGGGTACTGAAAGGCAAGAAATAGTCCAAGCCTCGCACGCTCGTTCGATTCCAACTCAAGGATGGGCGTACCGTTGAAAGTAACCGTGCCGTTGTCCACTTCGTAGTGCGGGTGCCCCATCAGCGCGTTGGAGAGGGTGCTTTTGCCCGACCCGTTGGGTCCCATGAGTGCGTGGATCTCTCCCTGCTTAATCCTGAGATTAAGCCCCTTGATAATCGGTTTGTCTTCCACGCTCACGTGTAAATCTTCAATGACTAACTCATCACTCATCGTCTCGCGTAAATCCCTTCACAGTTCTACAATTTAGTTTCTCTTCAGAATTCGCCGAGGTGCGGTTATCCCCCAATCCTCGACATATTGCGCTCCGGTTTGATAAAATCGGCGGCGTTTATCTTGTGCCCGGGGCCTTTGGCTTTCACCGCATCCACAATCAAGTCGGCTATCACGCCGTCGGGAGCGCCGGCGCGCAGATGCATCAATAAATCGGTTTCCGTCAACGAAAACAGGCACGTCCGGAACTTCCCGTCGGAAGTTAAACGAACCCGATTGCATTGGTCACAAAACGGCTCGCTTACGGAGGCGATGATGCCGATTTCACCGCCGTTGTCTCTGAAACGGTAACACTTTGCCGTGTCGTGCTTGCGGTCGCCGTCGTTTGGAATCGGCTCAAGGGGGAAGACGGCGTTAATTTTGCCCACAATTTCTTCGCCGGGAATAAACATATCCTTTCCCCAGATGTCGTCCGCGTCCAAGGGCATAAACTCGATGAAACGAAGTTGATAGGAATTCTCCCGAGCAAACGACGCCAAGTCGACGATTTCGTCGTCGGAGAACCCGCGCAGCGGCACGGCGTTGACCTTGATCGGGTCAAACCCACAGCGCTTCGCCTCGCGCAGCCCCTCCAGCACTTTGGAGAGCACCTTTCGGCGCGTCATCCGCTCAAATTTCGCTTCGTTCAGTGTGTCGAGACTAACGTTGATACGGCGAAGCCCGGCATCGTAGAGCGCACCCGCCTGTTTAATCAAGCCGATGCCGTTCGTTGTCAAGCTAATGTCCTTCAACCCCTCGATTTGGCTGAGTCGGCTGATAAGTTCCGGAACGCCGCGGCGAACCAGCGGTTCACCGCCGGTAACTCTGACCTTGCGGACACCCAAATCGGCAAAGATGCGGGCAAGGTGGACAATTTCGTCAAACGTCATCACCTCCTCATCTTCCATAAACTCCATGTCTTCCGGCATGCAGTAGACGCAACGAAAGTTGCATTGGTCGGTTATGGAGATGCGCAGGTTGGTGTGCACGCGGTTGAAATTGTCGATTAAGCACGATTCCATAGCGTCGCGGTATGAGCCTGAAGGCGTATAATAAGCTTCGATTCATGCCGGTTATTCTTCGTCTTTCGGCAAGGATATGATATCACAGGGCATTACCCGACGCAAGTTTATTATGCCAAATGCCTTATAAAAGAACGGACTGACGCGGGACCCGGGTAGAAGCCTTTGCGACGGGGAAGCAGATTGCTGATCGTGCCACAATGCATTCATAGGCTGCTAAGACTTCTAGGTGAGTTCTGTCGCAGTCGTTATTGGTTGCCGTGATCTATTTTTTCATTTGACCCTAACCGTGCGGTTGATACGGCACAGGTTAACGGGCGGGGTGACCCCGCCTACGGTGCCACAGGTGGCTCTTTTAAATGGTCAGTTGAACGTTTCTATGACCGTCCCCCTGAAAAAATTGTCGCAGTTAATGCGTTTCGGCTCGAAAAGGGCGTCGAAGCGCGTCGTAGCTTGGCTTCGTGCGGGATTTTTTTTCGTGATTGGAGAGCGCGAAATAGTGCGATATACTGCGAATATAGCTTTGACCCCTCTCTCCGCAGCGCTGAAAAGTGAGCCGTAAAACCGTGTCAAGCGCTATGAAAGGACTCCTCCGAGATTCACTGATATCCCACGTATAACGGCACTGAATAAGGGCTAGACGAATCGAATAGTATAGATGGATTGGAAGCAGATTTGACATTTTATCCTGTGATTTTACCTATTATCGTGGAAAAAATGGCGCGCGAAGGTGACCAGATTCTGCCTTCAGAGCAACGATCTTGAGGCGTTTCGTATTCTTCAATTGCGGAAGCTTTAGCAGCGCCGGGACGGTAGCCGCGTCGGTGAACAAGGTGCATACGACACCCATTATATTTTAATCGCGGCGGCATGTCGCCGACAGGATTAGAGCCGCAGCAGACGTTAACCGGGCTTTATTATACTTTATATGTGTGTAGTATTTCAATCAAAAAAGCCCATACCGCCAAGGTTTGCTCGTAACGACCGATAATCGTCTGAGAATTCAGAGACACTGCTTCTTCGCTACCGGGGGTGGACTTTATCGCTTCCAAAACTATTAGGACTATGCCTATAATAAGGAGCAAGCCCAGAAGAATTAAAACGAGGACTGCAAAAGCGGCGGACCGAATCATCGCGGATCTTCCTGCATATTCAGGTTGGAGTTGAAACGCCGCTCCGAAGCGCGAATAAGCACATAGCAGAGTCGATACAGATTACCTCCATCTCCAATCAATTTCAATTCTTGGTCCTAGACATCGCCAATGTGCGAATGGATATATGTACTCGGAATCGTTTTTCCATCTCGTTAAAGAATACTGGATTCCGCTCATTACTTTGCTTGAACCCTGATGTCTTCCGGCTCTATGCTTCCAGGTTGACAATCAGCAATGAAAGTTCTTCCGCGGTTTGCGCATCATAGGTCAACTTAGTTGCGGCACTGTATCCTTCGTCAGACTTTCGGGGAGCTATCCTGTGCCAACAGGTGTCTGAGCATTATGACACCACCCACAGCAACACCGACATAAAGGGTAAAAGTACGCCATAGCATGGTGAAAACTGCTTGAGATGCCTTGGGGATTATCTGTCCCATCAACCGCGCGGACGACAATTCAGCCACGCCGGATGCCCCGGGCGTCGGGGAAAAATAGAAAATTAGAAAGAGGATCATCTGAATGAAAATCGTCTGAATAAAAGGAACATCCAACCCCATCCCCTTCAACACGATGTAGGCGATGAAGAATTTGTTGAGATAAGTTACTGAACTTAGCACAAACGTTGCCAGAAGAGCCAACTTTCCCTTTGATACATATATCCTCATGATATCCTGATACTTCTTCACCGAATCAAAAAAGGCTTGTAATTTGCGGCTTTCCCGTAATTTCTTCAAAACGGGAATGACGCTCAAGAATCGTTTCGTGGCTTTTTCAAAGGTTTGCGGCTTGACGACTGCAACTGTAAATAACAGGATAACTGCAGAAAACACCAAGAGCGTGACTCGTGAGAGGAGTAGCAAAGACGGGTTCATAGCCGGCACATGCCCGAAGAATATGAGATAAATGGCGCAGATGATCAGAAAAGAGATGGATCCAAGAAAGCTGATAATACTTGCCACAGTCGCTTCGGCAAACGGCATGCCATTTTTATACAGCATGTATATCTGAGCGGCACCGCCGCCCGTTTGAGCCGGTGTAACCGCACCTAAGAATACATTGCTCAAATTCGCCTTTATGCAGGCCTTGAATTCAATCCGAGGAAAAACCTGAGTAGCAAGTACCAGGATACGCGTACCTCCCAGTAGCCAATCGAGCATGTTCAGTGCAAGGGCTACGATAAAAAATGAGGGGTTGAGTCGAGTAAGGTACCGAATACTCTCGGTAACAGAGGTAAGAAGGAAGTTTAGAAGCAATCCCGCGATCGACAGTGCAATGAACCACTTCAGTCCTCGAATCGCGGTACGTGATGAAATGCGTTTTTCACCGGACATAACTTTTGTGTTCCGGGCGATGATAGTTATGCCAAATAGTCGGCCAAGAGCCGATCCAACTCGCTTTCTTCGACGGAATCGCCTTCGTTGAGCCGTTCAAGAACGCCTTCGATAATCAGCTTCGCCTCATCACTCTGATGGCTCTGGATAAAGCCGTCGTAGAAATGCTCTCCCGCAAACGCACGGTCGATTTCTTTATCCTTGTCGTGATCTTCCAATTCAGTGAAGTACACTACATGGTAGCGCTCACCATAGGCGCCCTCTTTATAAATTTCAAACATTATTTTGTCTGATTCCAGCACTTCTCTCCTCCAAACAGATAAGTCGGCGGCGTCTCTAGCAGAGGCGGCATGTGATGGCGATCGGTAGATGTTTCATCTCACAGATTGAGAATCTAAGCCCAAAAGATAAACGACCGAAGACAGGACTTGAACAACCCGCCCCACCTTCGGTCTATTGAATCCAAGAAATCAACGCGAGTTTCAGACGTTGACATTTGAACCGCTGCGTTTCTTTTCCGGTTGGGGATCCATCGGAAGCGTTCCTACTGCGGCAATGGTCGTCTCCGTTTCACGATCCGCATCCAACTGGCGTCTAAGTTCCGTTTCATATTCAACGAGTTGTTGGTCAATCGTCTGCTCTTTTTCCGCCTTCTTGACCATATCCTCCCTATACCGCCTTAGGAAATAATCGATCGTTTCGACACGGATCTTGATGGAACCGGTCGGCTTATTCTCATCAATATCCTTGAAGCAGAAATACGGTGTGCCGGAGTTCTGCACGACCTCCTCGACAACTGTATAGATGGGCGCATCGTGCCCGCACTTGAAGTTTGAGAGTTCGAGCGCGACCAAATTTGGATGACGCGCGATATATTTCGCCGCCCAAACCTTGATGCTGGTGTTCTCGCTATAAGAATTCTTCCATGCGTCCGCGATGTCCATTGGATCTGAAATCGCTCCCGCCCGCACCTCGTCTCCGAAAAGTTTCTCCAGAATGTCATCATCGATTGGGAGACTGTCCTGCGTGAGGATGGGGTAACCAAGTTTCTGAAACTCTGCCAAGATTTCGTGACAGATACCGGGGTCATTGTGATACGGCCTGCCGAGCAGCACGATGCCCAGGCGATTCTCCGCTTCAAGCTGGTCGATAACCTTGCGTCCCGATCCTCGCAGCATGACGTTTTGGTACTGGTCAAGCGCTTTATAACCGGCTTCAACGGCTCTTTGGTTTTCCGCCTCGGAAAGCCCAAACACATCCTTAAACTGCTCATACATCTGTCGTTCAAACAGTTGCGGTTCGCTGAGGTTGACAAAGGTATCAAAGAGTTGTGTCCCCATCTCGGCGAACAGGTCTCCCTCTTTTGTGAATGCCGCTTTCACGGCAGCCGGTGTGGTGGAGACCGTAGGGCAGGATCGGCAACCTTGGGTGCCGACCAGATCCGAAGGTAGGCAATCAATCATCGGGAAAAAGATGAAATCGAGCGGTTTCTTCTTGTGATGTGTATGAAGCAGATTATGAACATGCGGAATGGCGACCTTCGATGGAAAACACGGGTCAATCGAGCCGCGTTTGGCGCCCTCTTTGTACATCTCCTCAGAGGTATAGTCCGAGTAAACGAGGTTACGCGGTTTCAGACCCAAACTCTCAAAGTATGCGCTGAAGACCGGGTTCATTGAGTACATGTTAAGCACCCGCGGGATACCGATACGAATTTCTTCGCGTTTCTTCATCAAGGCTGCGCGCTGTTTTTGTGCTTTGGTGATGGTCACTTTCGGAAGCGAATCGGCAGCCGAATCAGGCTTGAACGACTTAAAAATCGCTGTCGCAGCGATTTCCTGCATATTGGGATATGCTCCTTTGGCATCGTCCATCCCTTTCTTGATGACCTTCATTGCTTCTACGTCCTCAACAAGCCCGCGTTCACAGGAATTTCCGACGATGAGACGTTTGGCACCATCCAAGAGAGGTATCTTGGACTTTCGGGGCGGTTCCGCTTCAGCGGTGCCCGAACCGACGTTCACATCAATAAAGGTCCGCAAACATTTGTTCTTGCAGAAGAAGCAGCGTGTGTTCTCGTTACGGTGTGTCGTGTAGGAGATCTCATTGACAGCGTCAAGCCCTATAAAACTCGTTTCTCTGCCATTTTCCCACAGGCGCACCGCTTCAATGGCTGCCCCGATAGCACCCGATTCACCACAGTGCTCGTGCACAACGACTCTAGGCTGAACATCTTTGCCCTTGAAACGCGATTCAATAAAATCCACCTGCGTTTTGACCGCCGCGAGATTCTTTTGCGTGCCGCCCTGCAGCACGAAATTACTGCCCAAGGCTGCAAGATTGGGAATCTGCGCCACGTACAGCCAGATGTTCTTGGGGAGAACCGCCGCCAAACCCGCCATAATCTCCTCAGGTTTCCAACCTTGCCGTTGAAAGTCCACGATGTCCGACTGCATGAAGACCGCACACCCGTAACCGAATGTGGGCATAGTCTCCGCCGCGAAGGCAGTATCGGCGTATTCCTCTACCGGGATACCGAAGCCTGCCGATGTTGATTGCAGGAAGTAGCCGTTGCCCGCGGAACACTGCGTGTTGAGTTTGAAGTCCTTGACCTGACGGTTCTTGAGGACGATGATTTTGATGTCTTGTCCGCCGACATCGCAGATGACATCCACATCGTCGTAGAACCTAAGCGCGGACTCTGTGTGAGCCACCGTTTCAACCAACGCCACATCGGCGCCAAGCACATCCTGTAGAATGTCCTTGGCGTAACCGGTCGTCCCAACACCCATCACCTTGAGTGTTGCGCCCGGCGATTCAACCTGTTGACGGAGCTGTTCCATTACCTCCATCGTGTCTTCAATCGGATTGCCCTTGGAGAGCTGATAGGTCTTGACGAGGACATTACGGTCTTTGTCAAGGAGCGCCGCTTTTGTCGAAGTCGATCCTCCGTCGAGTCCAATGAAACCCTCAACAACCTGACCGGATTCAAATGTGGCAGGGATGAACTTCTTCTCTCTGTACCGCTCTTTGAAAGCGGCAAGTTCTTCTTCGCCGTCACTCAAGCCGGTCCCACCCATCTTGGCTTTTTCTTCAAGCCTGCCATACGTAATGTAGTGCTCCAGGTCCGTCGTTCCTATATAGGTGCCAACGGTTTCATCTTCCTGTTTACCGAATTCCACCGCACCGATAGCTGCAAAGTATTGGGCGTTTTCGGGTACCTTGATAAGGTCTTTCGGGTCAACTCCTTCCGGCAGAGGATATTCCCTCTCCTCCCATATCTTGGGAATATTGTATTTCCACGCCTCCACCATGCCGCGAATATAAGTATTGGGACCGCCCAATAGCAGCACTTCGGGACGCAACGTGTTACCACGCGTGAGCACTGACAGATTCTGCCCGACAATCGCCTCGAACAGGGACGCCATCAGTTGATCTTGAGGAACCCCCATCTTTTGCAATGAGTTAATGTCGGTTTCTGCAAACACCCCGCACTTGCCCGCCACCGGGTGCAGTTTGATGTCGTAATATCCCTGATTGCAAAGTTCTTCCGCCGGAATCCGGAGTTTGGCGTTGACCTTATCAATCACTGCGCCTGTGCCACCTGCGCACTTATCATTCATCGAAGGGATTTTTTGCTTTTTTCCCGTGTCGGGATCTTCCTTGAAGATGATGATCTTGGCGTCCTGTCCGCCGAGTTCGATGACCGAGCCTGCAGCCGGGTAAAGCTTCTCGACGGCAAGCGAGACCGCATTCACCTCTTGAACGAACTTCGCGCCGAGTCGAGGAGCGAGTGCATTGCCGCCGCTGCCGGTGATAAAAATGCGATACTGGCCAATCGGCAACTGACAGTCGTTCTCTATACTTTGAAGGAGTTCGAGCGTCTTTTCGGGCTGCTTGGTGTCATGACGCTGGTAATCCTGCCATACAATCTCATCCGTGGCAGGGTCGACAACCACAGCCTTAACGGTTGTAGAGCCGACATCCATACCGATGTATAACTTCTCATGCTTTTTATTCATCTGTGTCTCCTCGGTTGGACCGGAAAGAACGGTCGAGATTTACGAGTTCCTGTATTTTCTAAGAAGATGATGGCTTAAAGTAACCCCATTATGCCGGACACGAAATTGGGAATGTAGTGCCTAGAAGGGATTCAAAGAATCGAATCACTCTCACGACTTTTTCATCCCGGTAAGAGTTGCCGCTTACGAAAGCCACGGACTCAGGATTCGACGCGGCGTGTCCAATCTTGAATATCCCAGCGAGCTTCGAGGGCGATGTGCCGAAGCGCCCTGCTCGGATTGACGGCGACCGCATGATTGACACACTGCAGCATCGGTAGATCCGCAGGGCTATCTCCGTAAGCGTAACTTGCTGTGAGATCGACCCCATATTGAATTTTGTGCGGCTAGTTTTATCAAGAATATAGTAGTAAATCACTTTGGGGATGAAGTGAGTTAGCCAAAACAGGCGCAGGATGGGATGAAGCATCGGAAAGCGCAGCCAAACGTAATAGTGCACGATGGTGCTCTTCACAATTGTTCCATCGACATCGAAGAAAGCAACTGTTTTTCGTCGAAGAGGCTGATTTGTTGACATTTCATCCCCACCGGAATCTAGTCAGTGCGAGACATCTCTTCCTTAAGATTGAAGTAGAGTCGGTGCCCGATGAACTTGGGGCATGCATCGGAAACCGAAGGCGTTGGGTTTCTCAATCCTTTGGGTGCTTCTCTTGAGTTTTGCGCAGGCTGAACATAACTGTCGAAACATCCCAATTCAGAGTATCAAGTTTTTCACTCGCACTATGTGCCGCAAGAAGCTGAATCCCCGGAAGCCTTCCCATTGATAACCGTGAGTTGTTGATTGGCTTTCCGGATTGCCTGCGCCTTTTCCACGGAATCGCTTGCCGATTCGTCGGACGCTGCAGGTTTGTTTTCCGGGCGGTATCCCATCAACTGTGCGACGTGATGTACGAAGTTTGCAGCCGTACCGACGATGCCCTTGGTGTGCGGCACCACATATAAACCTCTCTTGAGTTCCGGATGGTCGTCTGCGTACCGCTTAATCTCGTCGAGTGTGAACCCGGTTGCGTCAAGCACGCGGCTGAACTCCTCTTTGCACTTGACTTTGGCTTCGCCAAGCGCCATTTGCACACGGCTATGCGCGTTTATCTCGCCCTCGCCGGAGGTCTCGATAGGCAGATAGATTATATCCTTAAATTGGTTCACGACCGCCGACTGCGCACCGTCGGACTGGGTGGAAGGCATGCACCCGAACGGTTTGAGGCTGAGCACCATGTGACACAGATCTTTGTTGTGGTAGTAGATGTTCTTGGCGACCTCGAGGTGGCCTTCCCCTCCGCCGGAACGGGAGTTGTAGAACGGGTGCCCGATTCGCTGCAACTCATACTGATCCGTTAAGTCATGGGGCATATAGTTAAGCGCTTCCCGCATCCGATTCCACTCACGCTTGAAGATTGATTCCGCCAAAGTCAACGTTCGCAACGAACGCTGTTGTTTGAACTTCCTGCCGAGTTTCTTATCCAGGCGCCAGGGGTTAACCGGTGCCTCCTTCTCGTCGATGCCGAGGCGATCCCTCATCTTCAGCTTGGCTTGGTGAATCATGTACACGACCCACGTACCCACGGGTTCAACGACGACCTGAGATCCCTCTCGTTCCAAGAATCGGAACATATTGAAGTTGCCGTCTCCCTCCGTGGTCTGTGCCCAGAACTCGCCCGTAATTTTGACCGTAGGCTTGACGCGCGTGCGGTCTACCTCGATTTGATTGATGCGCTCGCCAATCGCGCGGAGATTATCCGTGTATTCCGTTCCATAGAGTTGCTCAAGGAATTTGCCAAGCGTCTCGATCGTGTTGGCAGCCTTGGGAATATTCTTCAGCAAATCACCGACTTTGCCGTTGAGCTTGAAGGAACGCTTGTTCTTGAATACGTCGTGCAACGTATCCATACACTCTTGCAGGACTCGGTCAGTCTCGCCCTCATTGACCTCATACGGCCGGATCTGATAGGCGACATCATTCAATAAATCCCCCATATTCATTGCATTGATGAGGGCGAGGAAGAAGTCCGTGTTAAGTTCCAGACCAGCCTCTATCTCCGACTGATTCAATCCGCCCGACTGCTGGAACAGTTCTACACGGAAGCCGTCAAAGCCGGAATTTCTCAGCGCCAGGCGGTATTCCGCCTCATACATGCCGAAGCGGCACGGCCCACAAGCGCCCGCTGTCAGAAAGATGTAGTTATTGACGATCTCCTCTCGGAGTTGGCCCTTGTGCTCAAGGTCTTGTAAGTGCTTAACCAGATTTCCAACCGTAAAATAGGTGGGATTGCATTGTCCATTGTTGCCGAACTCCTTGCCAAGCTGGAAGGCTTTGACATCCGGGGTAGGTAAATACTCACATTTATACCCCAGACCCTCAAACGCACCATGAATCAGATGTTCATGCCGCCACGTCAGACCGCCAAACAGAAGCGTGGTATCCGCCCGCTGGTCTTTTGTGAATAGGCGTTCCGCAGGTTTTTCAAAATGGCGAGCAACACCTTCCTCAATTCCCAATTCCTTCCGCAGGATTGCTCTTTTTTCAGACAACTTTTGCTGAATGAGGTTTTCGGTATCTACTGCGGGATGGCTATCAACGCTGCTCGGAATCCCGATTTTATCAGGGCTTCCCGAATCTCGACTATCTACGGTTCTTTCCAAGTTACTCATTGGTTACCTCCATGATTTACGGTTGAATTGTTACTGCCATGATTGTTCGGGGTTCACGTCAAATCACGCAGCCGAAACCGCCCCAAATCCTGTTTGAATAACTAGACTGACATATCAGTCTAGTATGATTTTAAAAAAAACGCAGGGGATTTTTTGATTAACCGAGCAGAATCTTTGCGCTTCTCACGGCGCGGCGTCAAGACTATTGCCAAGCCGTCAACATGCTCCGGTTAAGTCATCCGGGATGTTAAGATCCCCTGCAATCCGAAAGTCAGAATTTCGTCCAGAAGTTCATCCAATTGAAACATGGCATTTGGTTCGGAGGAAATAAACTCAATGACCTCTTTCGCGCAGCCCAGAATGCAAGACGCCGTTATCCCCGTGTTGCACTTTCTGACCAAGCCAAGTTCAATACCGTGTTTTAGTGCAGATTCTACCTTTCCTTGTACCGCCCCGTAAAATTCGTGCAACTTATTGTCAGATTCTCTGTCTAAACCGACGGCGCGGTTCAATAGAATCCGGGGCATATCCGGATCTTCCAACGCAAGTATGAAAATACTTCTCAAAATATTTCTCAACTGTTCCAATGGAGGGGTTGAAGAATCCAGATCAATCCGCTTCATTATCCCCCCAAGCGATGTAACCAGTTCGTCGAGAATACTGTCAAAGATTTCTCTTTTGCTTTGAAAATAGAGATAGAACGTGCCCCTGGCGACCCCCGCTCGTCGAATAATGTCCGATATACTCGTTTGATGATACCCCTTTTGCGCAAAGAGCTCTTTAGCGCAGCGCAATACAATTCTTTCTGTTCTTTTTTTTACCACTTTTGACATCTTCTCTAGTTGCGGTCTACCGTCGCGAGCTTGAGAGGATCTCTATCAGGATTAGCTATCGCCTTCGTTCTCTCCATCCGTAACGCGGCTATGGCGCAAGTGGAAATTAGGGGATTGTCTGGTATTTGAAATTGTGTCAACTCGGGTTGCTACCTGTCGCCGCGTTTGGGGTTTAGTATGTGGTTAAACATGCCGTGCTACGTACATAACGCTTCCCCGGAGCGAAAAGTAGGTCACTTCGGGTTAGGGTGAATAAATCAGAACTATGCAATCGATGTTGTTAACATATTCGACCCAAGAGAGCTTATGGTTATCTCAACTGCATGACTTTAAGGGATGCGCTGGCATTCTGTGAGGGATTCACTTTAGGGGCGCTATTCTACATAGTACAAATAAGAGTTGTCAAGACTTTTTTTCGAGTTTTTTCAGAAAAAGATTGCTATCAAACATACCGTCGCGACGTAACCCTTGTACCTTTCGGTACGACGGAGGGATTTCTATAGCAGTAGAATCCCTATAGTGTTCCCTATTCGCTATTTCAATCTATTCGTTCATTTGATCCCGCAGAGGCTAACGGGCGGGGTGATCCGGGATTTCTATCGCGCTCGCTATTCACTCGCTTGAGGGATTTCTATCGCGCTCGTTATCCACTCGCTTGATCCTACAAGATTAACGATTACTTACGGATTCTCGTTAAACCCAACCTGCGACTTTTAAAACAGTTGTCTCAAACTTGGCCTGATTTTCAGTTTTTGTGATTCAGGAAATTTAGATGTGTTTCGCTTTGGTGAGCAGCCAATAATCCTTGACAACTACGTTCGGGCGTCGGTATAATTATGACGTTCGACGCCCCTGTGGTGGAATTGGTATACACGGCAGGTTGAGGGCCTGTGCCTTAACGGGCATGCTGGTTCGAGTCCAGTCGGGGGCATAGAAAAGGGAGGAACAATCACCGGAGATTAGGTGAAAATTCCTCCCTTTTTTGTTTCTACTTGGAGATGGTAGGGATCGACGCCGAATTGCTACATGTGTGCTACGTGTCGATTCGTAATCAAATATCGGAATGAATACGCAATCTCACGCACTCAGGATTAAATCGGATAGATTGTGCCCGTGAAAGCAGTTCGCACGCAGTGTCACGTTCCTTGGTCTTCGTGTGCGAAACACGATTAAATGGCTGCGGGCCCTCGTTCGCCGGTGCGAATGCGGATAATCTCGTCAACGGGCTTAATGAAAATCTTGCCGTCGCCAATCTTTCCCGTGGAAGCGGATTTCTGGATCGCATCCGTGACCGCGTCGAGGTTTTCTTCCGGAACGACGACTTCCAGCTTTATCTTCGGCACAAATTCGATGGCATACTCGCTTCCGCGATACAGTTCTGTGTGCCCGCGGCTTCGCCCGAAACCGCGAATCTCGCTGACCGTCATCCCGCGAACACCGACCTCGTTCAACGCCTCCTTCACCTCTTCAAGTTTGAAGGGTCGAATGATGCACTCGAGCTTTTTCATAAGTTACCCCTCCTTCGCCAACCTCCGCCGACATTCTGACGGATTATCCTGCTCTATCTTGCAGCGAACCGAACCGCAACGATAGAGCAGGGAGTACGATTAGATATCGTAGTAGAGATGGAACTCGTGCGGATGCGGACGTAGATTGATCGCATCAACCTCGTTTTCGCGCTTGTAGTCTAACCACGTATCGATCACATCTTGAGTAATCACATCGCCCCTGAGCAGGTATTCGTGGTCGTCCTCCAAAGCGTCAAGCGACTCCGCCAAGGATGCCGGAGTGGAATCGATTGTATCCAGCTCCTCCGGTTCGAGATCGTACAAGTCTCTATCCAGCGGGTCACCGGGGTGAATCTTGTTCTGGATCCCGTCGAGGCCCGCCATGAGCAGCGCGCTGAAGGCAAGATACGGATTACAGGACGGATCCGGAGTGCGGAATTCCACCCGTTTACCCTTCTCACTCTTGGAATAAACCGGAATGCGCACGCAAGCGCTGCGGTTTCTCTGCGAATACGCGATGTTAACAGGGGCTTCGTAACCCGGCACCAGGCGCTTGTAGGAGTTGGTGGTGGGTGCGATAATCGCGCAGAGCGACGGCGCATGTTTCAGCAAACCGCCGATGTAGTATAGCGCGTCCTCGCTCAGAAGCGCATACCCCTGCGGATCATAGAAGATATTCTTTCCGTTCTTCCACAAACTCTGGTGTACGTGCATTCCCGACCCGTTGTCTTGGAAGAGGGGTTTCGGCATGAAGGTAGCCGTCAGATTGTGGGCGCGCGCCACGTTCTTGACGATATACTTGTACAGCGCCATCTTGTCTCCGATTCGCGTCATCGTGTCAAAACGGAGATCGATCTCAGCCTGCCCGCCGGTGCCTACCTCGTGGTGGTGGACTTCCACATCAACGCCGCTTTCGATCATCTTGAGAATCATCTCGGATCGAATGTCTTGCATTGAATCCGACGGCGGAACCGGGAAGTAGCCTTCCTTGTAGCGGGGTTTGTACCCTAGGTTTGGACCTTCTTCGGTACCGGTGTTCCAGCTGCCCTCCCGCGAATCGACAAAATAGTAGCCCGAATGATGATCTTGCCCGTAACGAATGTCATTGAACATGAAGAATTCGGCTTCAGGTCCCCAGTAACTCGTATCGGCAATCCCCGACGAGATTAGGTACGCTTCCGCTTTCTGCGCGATATGCCGCACATCGCGCGTATAACTCTCGAGCGTAATCGGGTCCTTGATGTTGCAGATGATGCTCAGCGTAGGAATCTTGCAGACCGGATCGACGATGGCGGTATCGGGGTCCGGGAATAGCAGCATGTCGCTTTCGTTAATCGCTTGGAAGCCGCGAATACTTGAGCCGTCGAAACCGAGCCCCTCGTCAAACATGTCCTCTTCAAGTTCCGTTGCCGGAATGGAGAAGTGTTGCCACATCCCCGGCAAATCCATGAACTTGAAGTCAACAATCTGAACGCTCTTCTCCTTGGCAAGTGCAACTACATCACTTGGTGTCATGCATTATCCTCCTCAACATGAATCAAATTGAACTGTTACAGTTTGGTGTGATTTGTCTACTTTGCAACAAACTTGAGACAAGTCGCGTACGTAAATTCAAAAGCGACTCGCGCGAGTCAATTCGGACAAAAACGGGCAAGTCGAGAAAAATGAACTCCTTAAGTCGGAACGGGATTTAATGGTAAATCGTGCCAATCTACTTCACAAGAAACCGTGCTTAACAACATGTCGGAGTTAACAACCTCCGTTATTCTAGGTGTTCAGATAAGCTTGTGCCAGATATATTCAAATATATTCGTTACATTCGCGACTCCAACGAATCGCAAGGGATGTGCCAAGAATTCAGTATCCCTATTCGCATGGGGAGAATCACGCTGCTAAGCGGCTATTTCAACGTTTTCTAGGGCTGAATAAGATTCTGGCACTGCTTGACTGATCGTCGTGTATTGCGACGAAAAGCGGTGAACCTCGTCGTTGCTCAATTATTGAGCACAAAAATGCTGAAGTTTTTAGCGTTTGTCACTCGCGCGATTGTTTCGGTTAAGACCATTCTGCCCCGGATCAAGCGTTTTAGAATCGTTCGACACGGCTGGTCTCCGGTTCGACCTGCCCCGCGTATTTGTTCCCCGGTTTCACTCGATAAGGCACTCTAGCGGGCGAAGACAGCGGTTCAAAGGTGAACGCGCATATCCGCATCCCGGGGTACAGTTTGACGGGCATCCGCCCAAGGTTGCCGAGCTCCAGCGTTGCCGTTCCCACCCAACCCGGATCAAACAGTCCCGCGGTGCTGTGAACGATGATGCCAAGCCGTCCGAGGCTGCTACGTCCTTCGAGACGCGCCATAACATCGTCCGCCAACTCGAAGTGCTCCAGCGTAGCGGCTAACACAAACTCCCCGGGCTGCATCGTGAACGCTTCGCCATCCGGCACCTCAACCTTGCGCATCAGATCGCCCATGTCGGTGGTCGAACGCAGATCTATGTGAGGGTGCCTGCTGTGCTCGAACACGCGGAAGACGTTGCCCAGCCTGAAATCGATAGAGCACGATCCAAGCTGTTCTTGGAGATTCGGCTCCGGCGAGATCTTGATCTTGCCCTTCTCCAAGTAGCGTTCAATGTCCTGATCCGATAAAACCATTCGTGTTCCTTGTCTTGCTGATCGGGCTGTTGGGAAACCGGTAGATCCGAAATAATTGTATCAGATTTTTGAGCAGGTGTCACATATTTTTTGATAGCAGGGAGGGATATTGCGTGATACGTAATGCGAAATACGTAATGCGTAATGCGTAAAAGAGAACTACGAGAGATGCTCGTGCCGATGGACGACGCGATATAGGTTGGTCGTATAACAGAAGTTTCAGGTTCAACCTGCAGATTTGCGTGCTGACCACCAGCCTGATACTAGGAACGGGGAGAACACCACGAAGAACAAACCCAGCGCAACCACGTCAAGTATGGGGATATACCAGGGCCAAGGCGCGAAGAAGAAGGGCGAGGCTGTCTCGGGAGGTACACAGAGAAACATGTAGTTTGAATTCATGACGCTGTTGAACGCACCGACGGCAACGGCAAAGAGGTTAGCGCAGACGAAAGCACGTAAAAGACCTCTGAGCGTCGGGCGCATCCGCAATCTAATGGTCGCGTAGAGCACACCCGCCACGATGCCGGAATGCGCAATGAAGTATTGGAAGAAACGGTATGACGGGAACCCTTCCCCTTCTGCCAATGACGGAGTTATGACCGCATTCAAGGTTCCGACCAAACCCCAGAAGTAGGCGATTTCATAGGCGCGTTCGTTGCGAAAAACGAGTGTGGCGACTGTCGCGAACACCGCAATACCGCAGAAGTGGAGGGGAAGATGCTTCTCCACGAACTGCTCAAATCCTACCTCTGCGAACCGGTAGCACCAGTTGGTTACTTCGTTTACCATAATTACACCCGCAAGGAAATAGCCGATGGTTGCCGCTGCTCTGCGGCGGGCGATTGCCGCTAGCAGAATCGGCACGGCGAGTGTCAACAACATCACAATAAGGTGCGACGTACTAAACGTCTGGAAGTTTGGCATGAGGTTCTAAGTCGGGTTCGGTGTGTAGATCGGAGATTTGGGTGAGGGGGCGTTAAGATTGTACTATAGCACGCCTATCAAGGGGGCGTCAATAGACGTTTAGGCGGTTGCTTTGCAGGTGATTGTGCCGACAGGGCGATATGGCGGGCACCGGTTTTCGTAGGGGCGGGGTTTGCCCGACCGATAGGGACCAACTCAAGTTATTCGCCAGTTCAATCAATCAGCAGCCCCTCCTCCTTCAGACATCGCCTCATCTCGTCCTGGAGATCCTCGTATGCCGTGCCCCCAAAATAGGCTTTCGCCTGTTTCATCTGGTGGATTCCGGTTTTGTCCAAATAGCGCATCGAACCCACGTAGACTTCATCGGCGGCGTCTTTGAGCAGGCGGACGAAACGCGTTGGCTTGCAGTAGAGCAACGGCGCCAACGCTCCCTGCACCATGATACCCGCGTCTCGCAGGCGCCGCATGGTTTTGAGCCGCACTTCAATCCGAGGGGCGTGCGGCTCGAGTTTGCGCCGCACACGATCATCGTCGGTCGGCACGGAGAACCCGACGCTCAGGCGAGCACCGAATTCCCGCAACAATTCGAGATCATCCAAGATAAGCGGACTGCGCGTGTGGATCACGACGTTCTTCGGGTTGCTTTCCAACAGGACTTTCAAGCAGCGCCGCGTCAAGCGGTATTGGCGTTCGATGTACTGGTAGGGATCGGTGGCGGATCCGATGAAGATCCCGCGTCCCCAAATCTGGGCACGCGCCTTGCCCAGGAGGAAAGGGGCGTTCATCTTTGGCTCAACCCATGTCCCCCAAGGCAGGGGTTTATCGCGGATATGGGGATACTTCATGACGTAGCAGTAGCTGCAGCCCATGCCGCAGCCAACGTACGGGTTTAGCGTGTATCCCGTGACCGGAATGCCGTTGCTGGGCATCAGGACGGAACGCGCCCCGATCTCCTCTATGGTCAGATGTGAGTGTGCCATGCCTAAACTATACTATACGTCTGTATAGTTGTCAAGGCATAAAATTAGGTGGCCGTGAAGATTAGGTTTTCGGTAGGAGCGAGTTGTACTCGCGACAAGAGGTCGCGACCTCGAGATTGCTCCTACGGTGGCAGTATAAGCCGCAAAAAAAATCCGGCTCAGACCTGATAAATCTGTATCAGGTTACCGCAGGTGTCATTAAAGATTGCGAGGATCGCAGGGCCCGACTCGGTCGGCTCCATCGAGAATTCGACTCCCCGCTCTTTCAGCCGCTCGTATTCCTTATGGATATCATCCACGGCAAACGCGGCGGCGGGTATCCCCTGATCGAAGATCGCCTGTTGGTAGGTCTTGGCGGCGGGGTTTTCGTTGGGTTCGAGCAGCAGTTCGATATCGTCCGGACCCTCGGGGGAGACGACCGTGAGCCACTTGAACTCCCCTACCGGCATATCCTCTTTCTTTATGAAACCGAGCACATCAACATAGAACTTGAGAGCTTTGTCTTGGTCTTCAACGAAGACGCCGGTGAGTTTGATTTTCATGATTAACCTCCAATTATGCGTTGTGGTGTGGAAGCATTAGTGCGTAATACGTAATAACGTAATGCGTAATGCGTAACAATCTAGGCGTTTAAGCCTGAGCTCCGGCGGCTTCGAGGAAGGCAATGGCTTTCGCGCGATTCTTCTCTTGCGCCCGTGCCAACGGCGTTCGCCCCAGTTTGTCCTTCTGGTTAATCTTGGCGCCATGATCGAGCAGCAACTGCAGCATCTTGTCGCTGGCGCCGAAATGCACCGCCACGTGCAAGCAGTTCTCGCCGTCTTTGCTCTTGATTTTGTTGGGATCCTGCCCCTTCTCAAGCAGCCAGGTTGCGCCCTTGATGCTGCGGCACGACACGGCGCAGCCGAGCGGAGTGTATCCGCCGTGATGCTCGGTGCCGCGGGTGCCGTCGAGTTTTCCGCCGTACTGTAGTAGCATTTCCAAGGCGTCGAACTGCCCGTCGCAGGCGGCGTGATTGATGGTGTCGTCGTCGGCGCACCTGCCCCCAGCCTTGAGGAGCATCTCAAAGACCTCCATGTTGTTGCTGTAGATGGCTAGATCGACGCTGCCGGTGACATCGGCGCCGTGGTCGATTAACGTCCGCGCTATCTGCGCCAGCCTCTTTCTCTTTTCCTCGCTGTCCCGCCCCACATGCGAGCGTACGCAGTAGTTTAGCGCCGTCCACCCCTCGTCGTCCGTCCACAGTTTCGTGCCTTCGTGATGAGCCTTCGCCAAGTCGGGATCGTCCTTCAAAATCGCGTTCACGCGCTCGACGTCGCCGAGCACTGCGGCGTGGAAGATGTCGTGCCTCTCGGGCGCATTCTTCAGCAGCGCCGGCAGGAATTCGGTGGCATCGCCGGTGGCGCAGAGCGCGATGGCGCTGATGAGCCAGTAGCTGCCGGGCATCAGCGGGTCGGCGCCTGCCTCAAGCAGCAGATCCACGACTTGGTGGTGGCCGTCGTGTTTGGGAGCCGTTTTCTTGAATTCCACGGTGCGATGCAACGGGCGGTAGTGGTGCGCCGACTTGGATTTGATGTTCGGATCGGCGCCGTTCTCCAGCAGGAGTGCGACGGCGTCGGCTTGTCCAACGTAGCAGGCGTCCATGATGGGCTGCCAGTGGACGGCTAGGGATTTGTCCTCGTTGATCATGGCACGCATGGTGTCGAGGTCGCCGCGCGCGGCGGCGGTGGCGAGCGCTTTTTCGGGTTTCATTGTTGTATTCTCCTAATCTTTGTTCTTTCTTATGGGCGAACATCAGCGGCAAGTTCGTAGGTTTGTAAGGGAGTATTTCATTGTCTGTTTGCCCGGCCGATTAAGCCATGAGGGAGAAATCGCGACACGATTAGCCATCCTCTGCTCATAGAGAATCCTTATACCTACTTCCTCCACAGGTCACGGAAGTTGATTCTCTCTTGGACAATCGGGTGCACCGAGATTTCTTTGTAATTCTCAGCAGGTAGCCGCCCCCCAGGCCTTACGCGCTGCTTGTCAAACCTTCGACTATACCGTTCAGCGACAATAATGTATTTTACAATTGGCTCCCTGAGGTTGGAAGCGAATTGTAATCTACATACAGAATGAAGGTATTTCAAATACGGCAGCGATCTCCGTAGCTGTTCCATGCCATCGGATTTGTCTTCATACAAAGTTTTTTTCAATTCAACAAATATGGCATAGTCCCTGTCACTCTTATTGAAAACAAGCAAATAGTCGCAGGTTTTCATCCAGCTACCATTATTCAAGCCGGAGAGAGATCCGATCTGGCGCATGTCTACCGCCGTAAATTGTGGAGGTACTCCGGCTACTTGAACTTTCATTACCGATTCTTCGTTTAAAGTAACTCTCTTTTTCGTCTTTGGCGTTACCAGAGTCTTTGCAGCCAAAATCTTTCTGAGATGTGTTGCCAACACCGTTTCATGCCTCCGAATCTTCCGACATCCGTGACGCCAAATCGTTAGCAACCCTGTTAATCTCATCGATAGTTTCATCAAAGACCGGCATGTCAATACCGAATCTGTCTACATCGCACCGTGTAAGGCTATTGTCCTCCGCGACGTATGCGCGGACAGATTCGGAATCGAGGAAGTCGTCAGGGCTATATTTCAGCTTCTTTATGACGGCCTCCTTATCCTCAAATGGTCTGCTCAACATGACGAGGTTGTTAATCTCCTTGATGAGATAGTCGCTGTGAGTGGTTATCAGTACCTTCAAGCCAGCCCGCACGCACCGCGCGAGTAATCGCGCGAGGAGTATCTGGTTGGAGGTATCAAGATGACTTTCCGGCTCATCAATAATCAGCAAGTGGTTCTTCTTTGCGACGTGCTTTAAGAAGAAATAGAGGTCTACCAATTCACGCGCTGAGGAGGAGGCGAGGTGCAATAGTATGTTGAATTTGCCTTCCTGCTTTCGTGTCTTTGATATGAATCGGATATCGTCGCTCGAACTCCCGTAGTAGCCATCCATCATGTCCTTAATGTCGTCGAACAGCTTGCTCTCAAAAATCTCGCTTTTTCTCTTCTGTAAATCAGAGATGTCCCTTGTGAAATCAATGTTATCTTTAATTGGAAGAGCATAACGGCTTGTAGTTCTATCAACAAAAAGAAAGGGAGAGATCCTGTCCGTGTTTTTGTTTTCCCCTAGCTTTTGTAACAGGTCGACCAATTGGTTCTTGGTAAAATCTAGCTCCTTATAAAAGAGAGAAATGCCAAACCGTTCGGCTGACAAGATGAACGGATCGGGAAGTTGATTGTGGAGCAGGAGCAGAAAGTATTGATGGATAATGTTGAGTCCAAGATCTGGAATGAGTTGTTGATTCTTTACTTTATTCGTACTTACAACGACATTACTACCGTCGTATTCAATTGAAAGGGAATCACTTTCGCCAATCTTCTCTTTGACAACATGGGAACCCTCAGAAATGTCCTCGTTGGGTTTCACGTCGAGGTGGGAGCGATGGAAATCGCTCTGGTAAGCGCTAAACACCGAAGATAAAGCGTCTTCAGAAAAATTACGGGCTAGTTCCTGAATAACTGTTCTTTGCTGTCGACTGAACTGTTTTCTATCCAAAGGGAAACTAACCCGACCCTCTCGATTCACTTTATCTGTAATCGAATAAATGTCTGGAAAGTCAACGCAATCATTCGTTACGAGAGCAAGTAAAGCGTCCGTGTCAAGCCATCTTTTCCACATTTTTAGGAATCCGTAGAGCGTGTAGGCGAGATAAGTCTTGCCAGTGTTGTTTCGACCAGCGATGATTGTGAGATCGCCTAGTTCCAGTTCCGCGTTCTTTACGGGACCAACATTTTTGAATCGAAATGTTGGAGGTTTATGTTTTTGGCAATCGGTCTTGTTCATTTTCGCTTATCCTCACGCAGTAGATTTCAGATGGTTGTTGAAATGTACACGATTTTCAAACAGTCAATTGCGCGTAAGGGGCCATATTCTTGGGACATCCATACTAAACGTTGAAGACGAGGATTTTGTTGCAGTGCGCTTATGCTGTGGTTAATAAGCAACTTTTAAGGACAAATTTCACATTTTGAGGGCTAGATAGAAGAAAGATTCCCGGTTGCTCCTCTGGATTGGCAAATCCGACAAATTTCAATCACCACGTAGGTTGGGTTGAACTCAGTGAAACCCAACTATTTGACTATTCGCCGAGAGATCACCAGACAAAACAACCGTGGGCTCCCAATCCCTCAATCCACGCGGTACAGCGGTTCCAATCCCGCTGCAATCCGATCCACATTCTCAGCCGACGCCTGTGCCCGTCTCCGCGACGTGCCGTCGGTCGTACCGGAGGTATGGGGCGTCGCAATTACGTTTGGCAAGCTGAATATCGGCGATGTCACATCGGGCGGCTCCCGGCCGAATGCGTCTAACCCGGCTCCGCCGATCCACCCCTCCACCAATGCCGCCTCCAGCGCGGATTCGTCCACCAACGCACCGCGGGCGACGTTAATAAAGAACGCCGTCGGCTTCATTAGGCGCAAGCGGCGCGCATCGATGGTGTGCCGCGTCTTATCGTTAAGGTGCAGATGCAGGGACACGACATCGGACTCCGCGAGCACTTTGTCCTATTCCGCCGGTCTCCCGGCAAATTCCACGCAGAACTCACGACCCTCGTCCGCTCCGACATCGCGGATGTCGATCGCGGAGATTCTCATTCCGAACGGCGGAGGTGGCTAGCGCTTTTTCAGGTTTCATTGTGGTTTTCTCCTAGATATTTATCTTTTTAACTATAGAAGGATGAAGTCCATCAAGATCTTAGGTTTGCATTAAGCCAACTCTTTGCCCAAGATTCTGTGAAAAGCATAATTACAATCATGGAACATTATGCATACCGCACACTGGCTTTAATGACGTTTACACTTTTGATAGATGGATGGTATGTCAAACGGAGACCGTTAACTCAGTAGCCAACTCACGATAGCGGCAAAAGGCATTAGCAAGTTCCATCTGCCTCGGCGTGCGACATTCAGGCTCGAACAATTTCGGAGATGCTACCAAAACACACACACAGCGCGCGCGTGATGTCGCGACATTCAGGCGATTGAGGCTGTAAAGGAACTCCATTCCACGCGGGGCGTCCTCCGGGGCGGAGGTTGCCATCGAATAAATGACAATTGGTGCTTGCTGCCCCTGAAACTTGTCTACGGTTCCAATTTTTGCCTGTGGCAGTCGGTCCATAAGTTCGGACACTTGAGCGTTGTAGGGGGTAACAATCAACACGTCGTTCTCGGTTACTGGTTTCGTTTTGCCCTCGTGGTTAGTCCACATGGACGTGCCATCAATCAGAAGTTGGAACAGATACGCTACAATTTGGGCCTCCTCGGATGAGGAGTTCTGGTTTGCTTCGTGGCATACCGGTACCAAGCGTAGTCCGGTGCCTGACACTAGACTCTGCGATGCGAGGTTCAGTGTTTCCATTCCATCATGTGGCTTGAGTTTGTTCTGGTAGAAAACCTCAGATGTAAACTTGCAAACGTCGGGATGAAGGCGCCAGGTTTCCTCCAAGAACAAACCACGGTCCTCATCGATGGTCTGGTGACCACTGAGCAAATGGGCCAGCGCTGAAACGCCGATGCCATCGGGATGGGTTCCCGTTGTAGGCTGCTCCAGTTGCTGTGGATCGCCCAAAAGTACTAGGCTGTCTGCGGCCTGGGATACGGCCAACACGTTGGCCAGTGACATTTGAGACGCCTCATCGACGAAGAGTACATCTACTGTTCCAACAGCTTCTGGCCGACTCCACAGCCAAGCAGTCCCACCTGCAATTTGAGTGCGATCTGCTAAGGCGGCGAACACTCCGCCATGGTTCTTTGCTAATTTAATTCGACTTTCACCTTCCACAATCCCTTTTTTCTGCGGCAACTGTATTGCCTCGACTGGAATCTCCTGCTCGTCAGCAGCTACTATCACTGCGTCCAAGAGATTTCGTATGACCCTGTGGCTGTTCGCGGTAATGCCGACCTTCTTGCCACAATGAATTAACTTGGTAATCATCCTTGCACCAATGTAAGTTTTTCCCGAACCGGGCGGTCCCTGGATCGGCAACACTGTAGATTTCAATAGAGGTGCGATGCGGACCGCCGCCTCCAGAGCAGACTCATCGTCGAGGCGGATGGGCTTGCCTCCTAGTCGGGGCGGCTGTTTCATCAATAAATCTCGTGCCGCGCCGTGGCTACCGGAACTGGCCATACCGTTGTCGGCGAAATACGTGCCGATTCGCAATATGGACTCAACCAATACATCTGTCGGAACTATGTCGTGGGCATACGCCGCGAGAGGGTGTATGAGGGCTGTATCCTGTCGTTTTTTAATCTGGACGGTCTGTGTTTGGAAGTCAATTGCCTCCAGAGTGCCAAATGGCTCCCCTCCAACACTGCGCAAAGGCTCGCCACCCCTGAGTTCGGTTTCTTGGTGGTCGAACTTGTATTTGTGCACCGGGGCCCGATCCGTACCACCTACAGTGTCTACGAAGACAAGACCGGCAAGAGCAGCCCGTTCTCCGATTAACTCATGAGCGGGCAATTCAGCAAGTCTGAAATGTTCCCACCAAATGGCCTTGTTTTCCCGACGGTGCCAGTCCAAGATGTTGGCCAATATCCACCTAGCTTGTTCTTCAATCGTGCGTGATTCAGGGGCGGAAGGAACTTCACCAGCAATTTTCTCGGATAAAACTTCGACTTTCTCCTGGAATTCGATTACTCCATCCGAGGCTTCCCCAACCCCAAGGACTGGTCTTTCAATGACCTTGCCCTCGTCAATGAGCGTGGCGCGGATCCGTTCTAGCCAATCTCGAAGGTGTAGAGTTGAAAGACAATCGTCTCTATTGTATCGCTCGACGGTGTCCCTATGCTCATCACTGATAGCATCTGAGTCGTCGAGTTCAAGGGCATATTGCACGCTGAAGAGGGAGCGATTTGCCTCGTCCAATGGCACGGAACGCTGGAAGTTATAGAATGTCTCCAAACATTTAATGGAGTAACTTTCGACGCTGGCTCGAATGCTGTCGCGTACCACTCGATGAAGGTCGACAAATAGACCGGCTCTGAGCATCATATCGACTTCTTCCTCATGGGTTGCATAGCGTCCCATCAACCGTTTCATTGCTCCTGTTTCGTAGGAGGAAAAATGGTAGATGTGCATGTTGGGATTCTGCTTCCACTGTTCCATCAACCAGTCAACTAAGCAGACAAAACCGTTCCTTTCTTCCTCTCTAGATAATGCCCAAAAGGATTTGTATTCGTGATTGTTGACACCGCTAGCAGCGACGAGACCTAACAGATATTCCAAACCGCCATCTCCGACGAAAGGGTTGCTCTCAAAATCCAGAAACACGTCCCCAGTCGACGGAGCAGGTAATAAATTCAATCCGTAGTCTGGCTCCAGTTCCAACACTTCGAAAACAGGCAGGTTGTTTTTCCGACCTTCCACTTGAATACGCGCCTGTTCACGGCGCCGCTCGTAACTCTGTACGGCACCATGCTCAGGAATCCAAGTAAGAGGGAGAGGCTCGACTGCGAAGGCTTCTGTGGTAGAAATACCACGTGCCTCTAGTTCTCGCCTCTGTAGCTTCGAAATGCCCGCCACCAAACAGAGATGATCGTCGTCCCTCCAACGCTGGTCGCACTGATGATGCCAACGACAATTGTTGCAGTGTGGATTGGGTTCCGGGTAAGTACCGGTAAGTATCTCCAGTTCACACGCTCGTTCCAAGCTACTCCGGACTAGCCGGTAATAGGCGGCGTAGTCATTGGTCCGGAACGAATGCGGATGAAACCGCGATCCAGGTGTCACAACATGCATCTTCTCTGGGCATTTGCCCTGAACCGCTTTCACTAGATCGGAGTATAGAGACAATTGAAGAACTGCCCCGCCCTTTGTCTCACGAGAGAGTTTAGTGTCATAGATTTCGTACGACCAATCGCCCAGTTGACTATGAGCGTCAACTCGCCGCAAGATGTCAGGATGCCCGCACCAATGACCTTCGGCTAGACCTCCCTGAATGATAACCTCAGCACCGGCTTGCATAGCTGCAACCGTTTGCTCCATTTTCTGCTCTTCGTTGCCGTCGGCAATGCTCGTTATCTCCAGGCCTTGCGAATTCAGGTGCCGGATGTACGCCTCTTCGTGTGCAATCCCCCGCTTCACCATCAGGTCTAAATTCGGGTCATAGACAGATGGAGGTGAGATTAAACCAGACGCCATTTCGGCATTTAAGAACGTCAAATGGTGGCAACTCAGATAATTCACTAGGTCGGTAGCGGTAAGGCGAAGCGAGTTTTCAAGAGAATACATTAGTTATTTCCTTTATGACATTTTCGTATGAAACTTCGTAAGCCCCATTATAATCTGCTTCTTAATTTTTGGAATTTTTCGTTATCGTTTCAAGATCGCATTCGCCTATGTACACCGCGGATTTCGCCACTGTGCTTCAATAGGGCGCTAGACTGGAAAGGCGTGGGCTCCCAATCTCTCAATCCACGCGGTAGAGCGGTCCGAGTCCAGCGGCGACCCGATCCACATTTTCTGCCGACGCCTGTGCCCGTCGTCGCGACGTGCCGTCGGTCGTACCGGAGGTATGGGGCGTCGCAATCACATTTGGCAAGCCGAAAATCGGCGACGCCACATCGGGCGGCTCCCGGCCGAATGCGTCTAACCCGGCTCCACCGATCCGCCCCTCCACCAATGCCTCCTCCAGCGCGGCCTCGTCCACCAACGCTCCGCGGGCGACGTTAATCAAGAACGCCGTCGGCTTCATTAGGCGCAAGCGGAGTGCATCAATAGTGTGCCGCGTCTTATCGTTTAGGTGCAGATGCAGGGACACGACATCGGACTCCGCGAGCACTTTATCCAGATCCGCCGGTTTCCCGGCAAATTCCACGCCGAACTCGCGCATCTCGTCCGCTCCGACATCGCGGATATCAATCGCGGAGATTCTCATTCCGAACGGCAGCGCGCGGCGCGCCAACTCAGTCCCGCTGGCGCCGAAACCGACGATCCCCAATTTCAACCCCTCAAGCTCACGTCCCATGGGCACATACATCTCACCGGCTTTGAGATTTTCCTGTGTAACAGGATACTTTCGCGCGAGCATTAGAATGAACATGATGGCGCATTCCGCCAGAGCGACGGCGCTGAAAAGTCCGGGGGTGTTCGCCACGGGAATCTTCTTGGATTGCCAGTAGCCCAATTCGAAATGGTCGATCCCCGTGCCCAGAATCTGCCATAGACGCACCTTCCCCGCGGCTATGTCAGCCATCTCTCTGGTTCCCGCCGAACCGCCTTGGTCAATCACGACCTCAACCCCTTCGAACTGCGGAGCGAGGGGCTGGCTATAATCCAAGATACGCAGATTGTGGCGGTCGCCGACGGCAGCCACCACGTCCTCGCCCCACGGTTTAAACATCGAGGGACCGAGCGGATGGGGTAAAAACAGAACGTTCAGTTTTTTGGGCATCGCTATCTCCATTGGTCATAAAGTCGCACAATAGGTTCCTGCCGACAATTAGTCGTGATACGCCGTTCAGTTTCTCCACCGAGGCGTTACTTTGTAGTGTAACCGCCGTCAACGACCATCGCGGAGCCGGTTACGTGCGAAGACTCGTCACTCGCCAAGAACAGCGCCGTGTTCGCCACTTCAATAGGCTCGGCAAAACGTTCCAACAAGTTCGACTTCCGGTACGGTGCGATATGTTCCTCGGGGACGCTTGCCACCAGCGGCGTGTTCATCACTCCGGGGCAGATCGCGTTGGCTCGGATGTTCTCTAGCGCGTGATCGTACGCCATGCATTTGACTAGTCCGATAATGCCGTGCTTGGATGCGTTGTAAGCGGCCTGATTCAACTGGCCGATCAAACCCGAGATTGACGAGATGCAGATGATGTTCCCGCCGCCTTGCCGGCGCATCTGCGGTATGGCAGCCTTTGAGCAGAGAAAAACCCCCTTGAGATTCACTCCCAGAATTCGGTCCCACTCCGCCTCGGTGGTGTCCGCGACAGTCCTATCGACGTGGATTCCCGCATTGTTGACCAAGATGTCAACGCGGTCGTAGGCATCGACAGCAGCATCGATCAATCGGGCAGCGTCGTCCGGGTTCGAGACGTCGCCGTGCACAAAAATTCCCTCGCCGCCTTGCCTCTCGATCTGCTCCACCGTTTCTCGTCCGGCCCCCTCATCAATGTCGAAGACAACGATCTTGGCGCCTTCGCGGCTGAACAGCAGCGCCATGGCTTCACCCAGCCCTTTACCCGATCCCGTGATGACGGCGGTCTTGTCTTTAAGTCGTGCCATGAGCAACTACCTCCCTTATGTAGAAGTGATTTTGTTGCAGTTTTCTCCGGCCGAGTCAACCTTTCTCTGGCGTGCGACAAGTGAGGCTCAACCGAGCGGACAGTTTTAGCGGTCGAACAGAAAGAGAAACCGAGTTTTGAGGAAAAAACTGGGTTTACGCTGTGGAATGCAACCCCAACCGGTTGCCCTCGGAATCCTCGAAGTAGGCGTAGAAGCCGTACTCGCCAATGCTAGTCTTGGGCGTAAGGGTTTTTCCGCCGTTGGCGTTGACCTTTGCCAGCGTTCCGTCAATGTCCGGTGCGGTGAAATAGATTAAGATGCCCTCGTGCGATGGCGTAAGAGCCTCGGACTTGATGAGCGTCCCGGAGGCGCCGATCCCATCCTCGATTGAGGGAAACCATGCCATTTCCACTTGCTCCACCGTGGCGGGAGTAAGTTCGACCTCAAACACGGCTTCATAGAATTTCTTAGCTCTGTTCATGTCAGTTGTCGGTATTTCGAACCAACCGACAGGATTGTATGTGTTATCCATGCTATCTTGCCTTTCGTCGGAGGATGGCTTTTCGGAATCCCGCCGCTGCTAACAATTTCAATAATGCTACCAATGAAGAGACCAATAGCAGCCGTTGTCCTTAACATCAAATTCTGGAAGGCGGGGCATCTTGCCCCGCATAGGTAAGATTTGATCGACGCGCTCGATGCGCTGCAAATAAAAGGAAAGGTGAAAGTTCACTCATCACCTTGACTCATGTGAAACAGTTGCCACACGTGGCCATCGGGGTCCTCGAATGTCCTACAATACATCCACGGCTGATCCTCGGTTGGCACCGGTTCGCCGCTGCCCGCGTTGAGCGCCTTGTCCACTATCTCATCGACCTCCTCCCGGCTGTCGGCGGACAACGCGACGACGACTTCGGTGGTCTTGGTCGCGTCGGCAATCTCCTTATTGGTAGACATTTGGAAAAACGACTCGGTCATAAGCATGGAGTAGCTGCCTTCGGAAATGACCAAGCAGGCGGCATTCTCGCCCGTGAAATCCTCGTTAAACTCAAACCCTAGTTGGGAGTAGAATTCTTTGGACTTTTCAAGATCTTTTACGGGAAGGTTGGTAAAGGTTAATCTGCTCATGAATTCTCCTTTTTTTCGGATAGTTCTTTAACTGCCTCAAACGCTTTGGGCCATACGTCTTCCAAGTAAGATTGATACGCCGAAGGAACTTCGGCATCGAGGGTTAGTTCGGTGCCTCCATCAACCGTAGTGAGGGTATAATTTTCATAAGCTTGAGACCAAGCCTTTGCGTCGTCGCTTTCGAAATTGTCGACACCGTCAATAATGCAGCCGCGGTGGTGAATCGATAAATGCTCGTACTTTCGATTTTCCGCAATTGCCCCCACCAATCCTTGCTTATCCGGTGTGAGGAAGCGGATAGTGCTGCCCACACTCCAATCACCTTCAAAATAGGAACCTTCAGCAAAAACGCTGTTCCACTGTCTGAATGTCTCATCGTTCTGCAGGACGTGCCACACGGTTGATCGCGGCGCCAAAATCGTGATGGAATAGTGAAATTTTTTCATATTTGAAGTTGCCTTTTCCGAGAATACAGTTTAGAACCTGTTTGAATAGTGCGATTTGTAGGGAGCACACTGCGCACTCTACAGAATTGTGCCAGAAAGAAACCGAGTTTTGAAGAAAACACTCGGTTTCGATCATGTCTCCTATTCGCCCGAATCACGTGTTTCACTTAAGGCACGGCGTCGATACGGCCCGACCTGATGAGAAGGCGTAACGCTTCTTTTTTGCTGAACCTGCTCAACCTATGCGCGTTCTCCGTGATATAGGTGATAACCACCTCCGGATCGGTCTTGGCGTACTCCCGCAGCGCCCAGGCGATCGCTTTGCGCAGGAAGAACTCGGTGTGGTCGATGGATGGCTCGATACAGGCTTGAAGCAGATCGACATCCGTGGCATCCTTGAATTTCAGTTGGCAGATGATGGAGGTTCGGCGTTTCCAAATATCCGACGAGTGCGCCCATTCTAGCATCACCCCTTTCATCTCTTCCGGATAGCGCGTCAGCAGTCCGCCGACAAGCCGGGGCGCAATGGCATCTACATAGTCCCACCACGCGCCGTCGACGATCATCTCCTCGTAGCAGGGCAGCGCCGCAAGCGTGCGGAAGTCCTCGTATGCGGGATGTTCGCCGAGCCTGATGGCGGCGTAGCGTTCTTCCCGGTAGTCCGCATTCCGCCAGATGGCAAGAATGGCGTCCAACCAATGTTTCTGCGCCTCAATAGGGCGAGCGGCGAAGACTTTTCGGCACACCGCTTTCAACGCCGGTGTCTGCACACCGAGATAGGGCATCTCCGACTTCATGTAAGCCTGCATCCCCGGCGCTTTATCAGGATTGGCGTTCTCGCGAAGCGCCTCCCGCAGTGCCCCGCAAAGCGCAGTTGACGAGTAACGTTCGGGCTTGCCTTTTCCGGCAGATTCAGGGTTTTCAGATGTCATCTATTTTATTATTCTGTTTGGATAATACGGCGTACGATGATTTCAATTATACTACTATGAAAGTGTAAATGCCAACCAATGCACTGCGTACCGAGCCGTCTCATTGAAGTTGCGAGTTTATTCCGTCCTGTCGTTGGGGGACCAATGGATGAGCGGGCACGGACACGGCTTGCCGCACAAGATTTCGTACTGTTCGATCGGAGAATCCACCCACCGGTCCTGAATCGCGAGTCCGGCGGCGAGCGACGCATCCAGCGGGGACTTGTGCTGGTAGCCGCGAGCCAGCATTTCGGCGACTAAGTCCTCGTGACGATTGTACAAAGCCGCGAGCCGTCCTTCCCATCGTCGCGTTTCCGGATGCCCTCGATATCCCGCGCGCCCTTGAGTCAACACAATCCACAGCCCGTGCAACTCCCGGTGTTCACCGAGAAGACGTTGACGGCATAACAACGCCGGTGGAAGGTCCCATATTCTCATAGGGATTGTAGTGTGAACAGTCGTTAGCTATAGACTTGGGTGTAACAGATGTCTCGTTCACCGCCCGACTTCGGGTGTTTCGGTCACCCGATCCAAATGTGAGCGCCAACCGTCTCACCACCGGACAACCTCACCTCTGTCAAAGACCGTCCTCGAGCCAACACCCTGATAACTGATGAAGATGTTGCCCTTTTGAACCTTGGCGCGCTTCGAAATACATAACGCCACGGATTCAAGCATTGTCTCAACATTTTCGGGTGAGTTAAAGTCGGGCGCTACGAGGTCGACTAACACGGGGTGGGAAGCCTGGGGCTGATGAAGCGCCGCACTCCCGGCAACGGCATAATGGCCTTCTGGCAGGAACTCCCAAGTGGCAGTCACGTGCTCTAGTCCAACACCAGTCGATTCAGCGAAATCCCGTGTCAGTCCTTCAAGTACGTCCCCCACATCGCGGGGTTTATCAAATGGAAGCGACTTGATATGAATGAACGGCATACCGATTGTTCCGATGGCAATCCGTTGAGAATAGCAAACAGAGCTTAAAACGACGCAAGTTGCTCCTGCCTGTTGTTGGTGGAGAACGGGGAGGTCGGCTGCGATAGTGCGGTAACACGGTCACGGGCGAATCCGAGCAGACGTACGTATTGTCACCGCCTGCGGCAAGCGTCGCAGGGTCCTGAGCTATGGCTGTTTCTAACCCTCGGAGTCTGCCCAAGGGTCATAAGACCCAAAATTCCATAGGTGGCGCTCGATATCGCGGCAGGTATATAGTCGCCCTCCGTAATCTTGGTCGGCAGGCTCCATGACAATCTCGGCTCCTGCAGCCCGCGCTTGTGCGCAGTGGGCGTCCACGTCATCGACAATCACGTAGGGTGCTTGAGTGACCGCGCCGGCATCTGCCGGTTGGATGAGCAGGTCGTCGTATTCCCCTTCGCGTGCCGAACCCAGCATAATCATACTGTTTCGAAAGGTGAGTTGCGCGTGGGCAATCCCGCCATCCTCGCCCGGCACGACGAGGTGCTTCTCGAAGCCGAACGCCGCGCAGAGCCAATCGACCGCCGCTGGAGCGTCAACGTAGCGCAGAGCCGGAATGATTGCCGCCCCTTGAAGGCGTGTTTCATTCGTCATCGTCTAGTTCCGTTTCTTCGTCTCTAGGGCGAATTCCTACGCGTAGTCCTCCGGCTCAAAGAGCGGGCGCAACTCAACTGTTCCGTCCTGGAAGGGGGAACGCTTGATCCACTCGATGGCTTCGTCCAGCGACTCCACCTGCCAGAGCCAGTAGCCGGAAATCAGCTCATCCGTTCCCGAGAACGGGCCGTTTATGACGACTCGTTGGCCGCCGGTACAATCCACGCGGACACCCTTTGATGTGGGTTTCAAGCCGTCGCCGCCCAACATCACGCCCGCCTCGACTATTTCCTGATTGAACTTCCCCATTTCGGCAATGAGTTCCTCCGAAGGCATGGCACCAGCTTCGTACTGTTCATTTGCCTTGATCAGTACCATGACTCTCATCGTTGTTCCTCCGTATTTTGACGGTGTTTCCAACGCGCAGCTTGCAGCACTTCACTACTCCCCGTTGAAAGCGGACTCGAGGGCGGCGATGTCAATCTTTCCCATTTTCATCATGGCGTTGTGCGCCCTCTGCGCGGCTGCTTTGTCGTCGGAACCCACGAGTCGCGGTAATGCCTCCGGAATTATCTGCCACGACAATCCGAACTTGTCGATTAGCCATCCGCATTGACTAGGACTTCCGCCATCGGCGATTAACGCCGACCATAATTGGTCGGTTTCTTCCTGATCCTTTGTCAATACGGAGATAGACGCGGCCGGGTTTAATTTGTAGTAAGGGCCTCCGTTTAGCACCATGTACGGTGCGCCGGCAAGCGTAAACTCGACTACCAGTGCAGGAGCATCCGGATCGGGCTTGTATACCTTCTCAATATGGCTGTCGGGCAATAGAGTAACGTAAAACTGCGCCGCTTCTTCGCCTTGGTTGTCAAACCAGAGGCACGTGCGGAGTTTGGGTCTTTCGTTCATGCAAATTTTGAACTACCTCGTGTTAGGTCGGAAGTATCTTGGCTTATTCATCTTAGGATGCGGCGAGCACCTGCCAGTTGATGCCGAATTTGTCCGTGCAGGCGCCAAAGTAGTCGCCCCAGAACGCATCATCCATCGGCCATTTCACCGCTCCGCCATCCGACAGTTTGGCGAAGATTTCGTCGGCATGTTCTCTGCTGTCCGCCCGGAAGGAGATCGCGAAGTTGTCTCCGACCACGGGCGGAGGACCGAACGCTGAACAGCCGTCGCTGCCCATCAGAACGTTTGATCCGATCGGAAGCGATACGTGCATGATACGGTCAAGCTCCGCCTCCGGGATGGTCATGCCTTCCGGACCGTCTCGGTACGTCATAAGGGCTAGAAACTCGCCGCCGAAGATGGAACGATAGAATTCGAAAACCTGGCGGCAGTTATCGTCAAAGGTTAGGTAGGTGTTGAGTGACATTAATTCCTCCAGAAAAATGTGCTAGAATCCAATGATGCACAGGAGTATACCATAATGGCGGTGTGGAGGGCAACGCAGCCACGGTGAACTGAGACAACGATGGGCGCTGCGTGGCGTAAACTGACAAGCTATCCTACTCGTCGGTTCAAAATCTCAACGGCCTCGGTCGAATGGTGAAATTCCGCCCATACTTTGGGGGTGCCGCCATGGGCGCCGTCAACGATGGTCGGATCGGCGCCTCGGTCGAGTAGCAGGTTCAGGCAGCCCACGCAGTTGTATTGCGCTGCCAGATGCATGGCGACGGCATCCACGCCGTGGTTTTCGCCGCCAAAATCGTGCCGCAGATCGGGATCCGCGCCGTGGTCGAGCAACCAAGACGCCGCTTCGACTTTGTCGCTGTAACACGCCCAGAGGAGCGGCGTGCCACGGAAGGGATTGGCGTTGACGTCCGCGCCGAGAGTAACCAGCGCCGCCATGGATTTGCACTGGTTGTTCCGCGCCGCCCAGGAAAGCGCCTCATCAAGCACCTCCTGCCGACTGCGTGCCCGATCCCAGACGGGGAAGAACTCGGGGGCGTAGAAATCGAGTCCGCGGTAGGCATCCGGCGTCAGCTCGCCGCCGTTAACGAATCGGTCGATGTCGTTCCCGAGGGCAGCCGCCGCACGCAGATTATCGGGATAGACCGGCACGAGCACCTCGCCCATATAGGCTTTGGCGTAAAACAGCGCGTAGGACAGCGGGGAACCGCCCACCTTGCCGTATGCGTCCGATTCGACGGAAGCGCCGGCAGCGACGAGCCGCCGCGCCAGGTCGGAGTGACCCGCCATGCCAGCGGTGTGCAGCGGCGACCAGTTGTCGTGGTCGACGGTGGACGGGTCGGCGCCCGCTTTCAAGATGAGGTTGACGGCGGCATGTTGTTGCGGTGTGCCCGGTTGAAAGGGTATGGCGATGTCTCCGGTCGCGGCGCGGCACGCGAGATCGAGCAGTGTGCGCCCTTCGGTGTTCCTCTCTGTGAGAACCGCCGGGGAGACGGCGAGAAGGTCTTCGAGTACCTTAAGGTTTCCATCCCGTGCAAAGGCGGCGGCTTCGGTTAAAAGATCTTGTGTCATGTCGGTAGGCTCTGCGACGAATTGCCCTCGCGTTCAGTCGAGCACGTTTGAACCGCCATCGTCCAATTCGGCGGGGCGTGTCCAATAGCTGTATTGCGGCGTCCAGTCTTCGTCGTCAAGTCCCGCCAAACCGAGCAGGCTCCACATCGCGCAATAGAGGTCGCCGGGACCGAATACGCAAGCGTTCTTGCGCAGGATTGTGTCGCCGTCCCGTTCGTAGACCACGGCGCCCGGGAAATTGTCGTCGCCGTCACATACCGATTGATCGCTAATGTAGGCTCCGCCGCCGTGCGACGCCAGACGAAACCGCCAACCGCGGGCGTTGGCAAACCGGCGCTGAACCTCGGGCGGATCTTTCGAGAGCAGCACGACGGACAGGGCAGATTCCAGGTGGGGCAGCAACCCGTTAAAGCCATCCGCCCACAACGTGCAATAGCGGCAACCCTGCCCCATGTTGTGGATCGCCAGCAGCTTGTCCTTACCGCCGAACAGATCGAGGAGCGTCAACTGACCTGTCAACGTCTCAAAGGTGTAATTGGAGACCGGTGTCCCCGGGTTGGTCTTTCGCAGAGCGTTGAGTTCCGCGATTAACTCCCCGATACGTCCCTCAAGCTCAACAATCTTTTCGTTCGACATTGTTATGCTATTTCCTTTTGTCTAAGAAGGGAACGCAGATCTGCGTTCCCTACAAAAGTACATTTGTAGTTGTAGGGTGGGCACCGCCCACCATTTCTAGTAGGGTGTGCACGGGCATTTTACGGCCCCAGCGGGGATCAAGTTGGGCAATAGCTAATGCGATAGATCTCCCATCATGTAGAAAACCTTCGGAGTGACTCAAACTATGGGCATCCGCACGATTGTCTTGAGTTTCTCCGGCGCGGTGCGACGTGGATCGCTGAGATAAATCTCATGGCCCGGAGCGCCTAGAGTGAGGTTTTCCAACTGCGCACTGCTCTGAAGCTGTTCGTAGATAGCTCCGACTTGGTCGTAAGGTCCGATGTGCAAGACCTGTAGGCACTCACCTTCCTCCCATCGTGCCAGTTGGACATCGGACGTGTCGGTACCCTTCTTCTCCAAGATCGATTCCTGCGCCTCGCGCACGTGTTCGGTTTTCACGCTCTCTGGGACACGGATCATCGTCCTCCAGCGCCACTGTGACATGTCGGGAACTTCAGTCGGATTATCGTGCCATAGCGCCTCCAGAGGGGGAACGACAAAGTCGATCGTCCCCGCCTTTTTCAGAGCGAATTTCACCGTGTAGGCGACCGGATAAAGGTTCTGAATCGCCTTTTCAAACGCTTCGCCGCCGGGAGCGCTCTGCCCGTCCACAGCCAAGAAGGATCCCTCGCCCGGTCTAACGCGCGCCACCTTGCTGGTCGCTCGGTACAACTCCTTCATCGTCTTTTTGAAGTCAATTTTGTCCATAACACTTCCTTTGAATATGTTACCCTATTTCGGCTAAGCGCCGAGCAACGGTAGGTGTTTCACGCGATGATACGTTAGGGCAAGCGAGACACAATGCTTCAACTCGGCGACCGGTAGGTCGTCAGTTTCGCCGAACACGATGGCTCTGTTGCCCTCGAATGTAAAAACGTCCCCGTAGACATCTTTGAAAGTGGCGATTAACGACGTGTTGCAATTGAAGTACATCGCGTATTGATTGGGCGCCTTGGCTTTCCAGTCCATTCTGATTGTGCTGCCGCCCTTGGCGAGGTAACCGGGCTCTCCCCACTTGAGGGTCTCCTCCAGCGCGTCGACGCCCTCCGTCTCCGCTGCCGTGTCCAAGACGATTTGCCGGAGGCGCAGCATCTTTTTGCGCATGGGCTCCGGGTAGCCGTCGAATGCTCGCGCAACTTGAGGATTCTCTATCTTTGCCATGCCGCCCTCGCCTTTAATGGAAAAGGATGGATAGTGCGAGCCGTAGGACGCGCGCCTGTTCAGTCTTGCGACAGCCCGGTGGTCACATGCCAGTTGATGCCGAATTTGTCGGTAAATGCGCCGAAATATGCACCCCAGAACATATCGTCCATCGGGCAGGTTACCACGCCGCCCTCGGACAGCTTGGCGAAAATCTCGTCCGCATGCTCTCTGCTCTCCGCTTCGAAGGTGATTGAGAAGTTGTTCCCCGGGACGAGAGGGGGACTGAACGACGAGCTGCTGTCGTTGCCCATCAGAACGCTCGATCCGATCGGAAGTGAAACGTGCATGATACGGTCAAGCTCCGCTTCCGGGACCTCCAAGCCTTCGGGCCCGTCGCGGAACGTCGAGATAAATGTGAACTCGCCGCCGAAGACGGAGCGGTAGAAGTCGAACACTTCGCGGCAGTTGTCTTCAAAGGTTAAGTAGGTGCTGAGTGACATTGAATTCTCCTAATAAAGGGTGATTGTTTTTGTGAATTGGTATGATACCTAATGGCGAGGGGGAAGTGCAAGGCGGTTTGCATAAGGCGGGAATTGATTGGAGGCGTTCATACCGGGAAATTTGCGCGACAGATTTGTCAGCAGAAACCCTTCGGGGAAGGAGCGATCGGATTCAATAGCGCCAATCTTCGTGAGCCAGTGGCGCCCGGTTAAGTTCATCCCTATAGATGCGCCATTGTGGAATAAAGTTGTCCATCAACTCGCGAAACCGGTCATTATGGCGGCGCTCAAGCAGGTGCACCATTTCGTGAACGAGGATGTATACCAGACATGACCTCGGTTTCTTCGCCAGTTCGAGATTGAGCCAGATACGTCTCGCTTCAATATTACAGGAACCCCAGAGCGTTTTCATTTTCTTGATTCGGACATCTTCGACGGTTACCCCCAGCTTCGGTTCCCATTTGGCGATGAGCGGCGGCAATTGCCTACGAAGATGGCGGCGATACCAGCCGTGAAGAACCGCTTCGCGTGCCTCTCGGTCAGAGTTCGGGCGCAGGGCTAGTTCGAGCCTCGTGTTGTTGCGCAGTTTAACCGCCGCCGGGGCATCGCGCTCAACCACATCAAGGCGGTAGCGCCGACCTTCAAAATAGTGGCTCTCGCCGGTGATGAATTCACGCTGAGATTGACGTACCTGCCGCTCAAACTCCCCTCGCTTCCGGCGAATCCATCCCAGGCGGGAGACGACGGCGAGGCGCACTGTCTCATCATCAAGTAGTAACGGCGCCGCCACGCGAACCCGTCCGCTGGGTGGATAGACGCCGACATGGAGGTTCTTAATCTCCTTGCGGACGATTTCTACCGGTATTCCCGAGACTTCTATGCGGTGATTGTCAATTTTGGTACTCACCTTGGTTTTTCACAATCTCGAAGAGAGGATCGACGTCAACGGCGTAATCACCAAATTCTTCTGCGATGACCCGAGCCATGGCTAAGCGTACTTTCCGCTCTTTGATCGTGTGTCCTCTCCAATCGTCTTCCCTTGAATTGAGGATAGCCTCATCCAATGCAACTGCCATCTGCTCTCTGATTTCTCGGTTTCGGGGGCTTTCGTTTTGACCTCCTGATTCTGCAATCTCCGAATCGCCGATTAAATTTATATTGTCGAATATAGACCGTAACGCTCCGGTGTTGATTCGCGGAGGATAAGGCGTATCAGTTTGTCCTTCAATCCGCCGTGCTAGAGCCACGATTTTGTTCAAATACGCCCGGTATTCGATTGCTCCCTGTCTTCGCTCGCGGATTAGGTCATCAAGCAAGACTGACATTTGTTCGTAATACCGAGGATTGACCGGTGTCCGGTCGATAATCAGCCGACGGACGTTGTGTTCAATCGCTTCCGCCGCCGCTCTTTCGCTCCTCCGAATCCCGTCGGGCAACGCGTTAACAGCGTCTTCACCGCGTTGGACAATCAGTTCCACCAGAGTCAAGTCGTCGAACTCTGAAAGCGTCTCGCTCTCCTCTGCCCTAATGTAGGTGTCCAGCAGGTGACGCATGGCAGGTTCATAAACCTTGAGGTCAATGTAATCGCCACTCGCCAATTTGACCTCCTGGCGTACATTCTCGTAGTGACCGACCTCGTCTTTTATCTCCTGTGCCTCGGCATCACTGTAGCCTGCATCGCTCATTTCGTTCGCCAGATTGGCGTATGCCCGCAATAACCCGGCGACTGACTTATAAAGGGTTAGGCGCTTCTGTTCATTGGCTTTTAGTTGATCAGCGTTGCCGCTCTCCTCGGCGCAAAAGAAGCGCAGATATGACTCCGTGTTCGGTGGTGGCTCGACCGGTTCGCAGAGCGCTTTGACCGCCTCACGTGCCTCCTCAAGGCGTTCCCGACCTTTATCAAGCCTGTTCTCCAGCAGTCCCTGGACGTCTTCGGTGTCGTAGTCGGCAAAGGCTTCTCCCGTATAGTCGGCAATCGATTTCTCCAAGGAGCGGAACAGGTCCTTGTAGTCGATAATATAGCCGTAATCTTTGTCTTCGCCGTGGAGGCGGTTGACCCGGCAGATTGCCTGAAACAGACCGTGGTCCTGCATCTTCTTATCAATGTAGAGGTACGTTGCCGGCGGGGCATCGAAACCGGTGAGAAGTTTGTCCACCACAATCAGAAGCTTCATCTGCCCCGGCTCCTCGACGAAACGCTTCTTGACCTGCTGCTCGAATTGCTCGACCTTGTGCATGGCGGTGTCTTCCGATTCGTTGAAATGCTCCGCGAGCATCCTCCGGTAAATATCAAACTGGAGTAATTTTTCTGTTGATCCTTCGCCGGTTTCTTCTCCCGTGATGGCGGACGGAGATGGACGGTAAGAGGTCACGATGGCGCATTTGCCCTGCAGAGGCGATCCCTGAAACATTTCGAATAACCGACAGGCGGCGTAGATGCTATCGGAAACCAGGAGGGCGTTGCCGCGATTGTCTGCCAAGCGATCAAATCGTTCCATGTCCATCAGAATGTCATCGACGATCTGATTCAACCTACCCCTCGAACTCAATACTCGCTGCATCGTGCCCCAGCGCTGTCGGAGTTGCGCCTTCGCCAGATCGGTCAACCCTCGAGTTTTTATTTCAAACCACTCATCGATTCGCTCTTGCGATGTGATGAGTTGGTCAATGTCACGCGCTTCATAACGCAGGTCAAGCACGACCTCGTCTTCTACAGCCTCGTCGTATTTGTAGGTGTGGATGTAGGGACCGAAGGTTTGAATACTCTGCGGCTTGTCTCGCTTGAGCAGCGGGGTACCCGTGAAGCCGATTAGCATTGCCTCCGGTAGAATAGCCTTCATCGCCCTGTGGAGTTTGCCCGATTGCGTGCGGTGGCATTCGTCCACGAAGACGAAAAACTCGCCGCGGGGCTGAAAATCCTCGGGCAGATTCTGCTTGATTTCTTCAATGAATTCCTCCACGTCTCGGTCACTGATTTCTCCCGATGCGCCGAACTTGTGGATTAGCGAACAGATCAACCACTTCGTGGTGTCGTTGAGCGCGCCTACCAAGTCAGCGCCGCTCCGAGTGCGGTAGATGTCCTCGTTCACACCCGTGAAAACCTTCTCAATCTGTTCATCCAGTTCGGTGCGGTCGGTGATGATTAACACGCGACTGGGGGGTATGTTCTCGCGGATCCATTTCGCCAGCCAGACCATGGTCAGGCTCTTTCCGCTGCCTTGGGTGTGCCAGATGATGCCGCCCTCCCGCTTCTTTACGCGCGCTTGTGCCGACTTCACGCCGAAATACTGGTTATGACGACAGATTTTCTTGGTTCCGGCATCGAAAACAATGAAGTCATGCAGAAGTTCAAGAATTCGTTCCTTGTTACAAACTTGGCGCAATTCTCGGAGTAGCGGATTGCCGTCCTCTATATCGTCTGATTCCTTCCAGCGCAGCCAATGTTTCTCCGGCGTCTCAATCACACCGTATCGCAGTCCTTCGCTCTCGTTCCCAGCCATGATGAGTTGCACCGTGGAGAAGAAGTGACGGATGAATCCCGATCGTTGGTTGCCGAGGTTCTGGCGGATGCCCTCGGAAACCGATACCGTGGAACGCTTCAACTCGACAACGCCAAGTGCGATTCCGTTGACGTAGAGCACGATGTCGGGCCGCTTGGTGTTTTCCGCGACAACGGTCACCTCCTCGGCGATGCCGAAGTGGTTGTTTGTCGGGTTCTTCCAGTCGATTAGCCAGACGGTCTGATGGCGCTCACCGGCTTCGGGTTGGATCTTCACGCCGTATCGGAGCAGTCCGTAAACCTCGCGGTTTGCGTCGTAGAGTTTCCTGTTCCCGCCGACGGCAGCGGCCTTGCGTACTTCAAACAGGGTTCTTTCAATGATTTGCGCCCTGTGCCCCTGACTCTCCAGCCAGTTAGTAAGGTATTCGGCCTCGACATTGCTATTTCCAGGACGATCCTTCCAATTGCCAAGACCTTCATAGCCAAGGACACTCACGAAGAACGCAAGCACGCGCCGCTGAGTGAAGAATTCCTGTTGTCCAACCGTGTTCATGTCGCTGCTCTCATCGGGTCATTTGCGCCATGCCAACAGTATATCTTGCAAGCTTTCCACAAGCGGCTGAATGTCGCTCTCTTTGCGCTCAGCCTCTAGGCGCGCTACCACCCGGCAGACCTCCGGCGCTTCTCTGTTGAGATGTTCACACAAGCTGCTAAATTTGGATTTGGCGATCTCTTGTGGAGAATCGGATGCCGTGTCATAAACGGCATCTACCTGATTCATTAAGCTGGATAGATTGACTTGAGTCGTACCTAGATGTACGGAGTCGACATCCGAAGAATCCCGCAATTTCTCCCACACCCACGTTTCCGGTGCACCGTCGCCGGGAAGAAACAGTACGAAAACGGCGTCTCCAGCCGATCTGTGAATTCTCGACTCTATTGGGCTGCCACGCTGGTCGCCATCAAGGACGAATACGGTATTTTGAATTTGACCGAATTTCCTTAACGCTTGAGCGTGGGACGGAAACTCACTCGCGCCGGTGTCGCGCCCGATGTGAACCGATTCCCAATTGATTCCTTCTCTGGGCAACAAGAAATCAAATACCCCCTTTAGGATACATTCAGCCGATTCGTCTTCGCAAAGCACCTTGAGCGCTTCAGTAGCGCGCCCATAGAGGGCATTCTGGACCACGTCGCGATAGGGTGGGCGGACCACAACCTTTCCCGACGGTTCGTCGCGGTCAAGGAAGATGCGAGCGTGGGGGGGCACCGCGTCCAAGACAACCGGGCTGTGGGAGGTTACGATAATCTGGAGGTTGTTGCGGAGGGCAAGTTGCTGCAAATGCAGCATGAGAAGCTGCTGTACCCAGGGGTGGAGGCCGGCTTCGACTTCGTCAATCAGCACGAGGGCACTATCAAGTTGAGTGATTTCTCCCGACAGCCGCAGGAGGGCGCGCTCCCCGGCAGCCATGTGCAATTCGGAGTACGCCGCGCCGCCTTCCCGGGCGGCAAAGAGCAAGGTTTTGTTGCTTTTGGTTCTGCTGTCCTCAGACAGATTGACGACTTCCGAGTATCTGAAGGGCAGCATATGATGGACGAACTCAATCTGGGATGCGGTGAAGCGCCTTATTCGCGGTTCAGACTTGAGGCGCGACATCCGGAGAACACTGCGCACCTCGGATGGGTTGCTCAGATTGCTGAGGGTACGGAGGTACACTTGACGTTCCGGCTGGCTGACGTTTTTGCGTCCGAAAAAGCTACGCCCCCACCCCTTGGATCGCTGCCACTGCATCGAGAGGCGACCGTCTGGAGTCAGATAATGGAACTGCATCGTGATTTTTCGCCGCGCATCCTGGTGTTCACCCAGCTTGGGGCGATAGTCGGGCAACAACGTAGATGGGAAGAAATCCCTTGCTCCGGCTTCGGGTACCTTGTAGGCGCAGGCGGCGGCAAAGAGCACTGTTGATTTACCGGTGGCGTTTCCGCCGGCGATGACGCTCACCGGATAATCGAACATCACCCGCAAACTGTCGAAGCCCCGAATACCGTCCAGGTGAATCTCCGACAGGAATTGCTGGAGATGTGGTTTCTTGCCCTGTAACTGGTCCCAGAGGTTTCTTAGGCGTTTTTCAATCACGAATGACGAACTCCTTCAAACCGATTCGGCAATGTTGTTGATTGGGAGATTCTCAGATATACTGACCTAAATACACGCCAATCTCTTCCCGATTTTCGTAAAAACAGGGAAACTGAAACTGTTTCTCGCACACGGCGTCGAAGCGTGCCAATACGTTGCGACTGTTAGCCTTTCTATCTTCAAAGATGCCCAGTGGAAGGAATGGCATTTCCCATGCTTTGAACTGTTGCAGCGCAATTGTAGCGTCCCTGACCCTAGTGTTACTGTGGAGACCGTACACCAACAGCGGTTGAGGCATCCCGTTGATTCGACAATCTACCGGGTATATTCCTTCGGTATCATTGTCCGGGTGGCGCCAGTTAAAATTCATGCGTGGCACCGGAACATTTTCATATAGTAGTGTTTGAAAGTCATTTATGAATGTAGATTGGACATTTTGCGTTGACAAGCACAACACATCACCGATTTTTACAAGCGCTTGAGCAAATGAGTATAACGCATCACCAAAGCGCGCGTCGCGAACCTTAAAAATCAATTCCCCGAAACGATCTTCAACCTTAAACGTAGACAGGGCGTTTAGAATGATTTTGTGCCGCCTCCCTCTAAATAATTTCTTTTCACTAATATCGTAGGTAAGGTGCATGTAGGTATGCCCTTCGTCCGAAAGCATCCAACCTGTCCGTTCTTTTTTTAGAACAATGGTTATGTGGTCACCGTCGTCAAACCGGAAAGGGGTAAACACACGAAAACGGTCTCTGCCATCGGGTAAAACCCGAATCTTTGCCGAGACTTTATCAATAAAGTCTTGCTCTATAGATTTTATCGACATTGCTTATCCCTCCTAAAATAAGGCGTCCTGTAACGCATAAGGGTCTTCAAAATTTGCATCTGCAAAGAGACATTTCAAAGCACCGTTCACATCATTATAGCGTTTTGTCGATTCAGCGTAATCTTCCTCTCTTGTCCCATTTATCTGGTATTTCTCTGTCGCGGTGTGAATGTGAAACCCCTCCACTTCTTGCTCTTCAATTGTGTTGGTGTGTAAATGGTAGTCACCATTGTAGCGTTTAAGTCGAAAAAGATTCTTCGGCGGGGGAACCTTGACGCCTAAGATAACCGAAAAGTTTAGCTTGTTAAAAATACTCATTCTAACAATAACTTGGAATTCGTTCTTCCTTTCTCCGGTTGCATTTAGACGATATACGTCATTTCCGCGATTCTTTGTTCTTCTAAATTTACTACGCTTATTGTCTGGTAATACCTTGCGTTCCTGTATCAACGCTGCGATTTCCCGATCTGTATACGTGATATCCATCAAATTTTTGACGTTTTAAGAAACGCTTGTGTTACCCTGCAGGATTCTTTGAAACTGATTTTTTGACGATGGGTGGGTTCGGATTTGGGGTTAGGTTTATAAGATTACTCTTAATTCCTCGGTAAGAAACATTAAAAACAGCACCATTGCCCTATTAGCCATTTTTCCTAATAAACTCAATGTAATGGACGTAATTCAGGTGGCATCGGAATTCTGACGATTGACATCGTTCTTGAGCCAATTCAAACAAAGGTAGACGCCATCAGGCTCCGAGATTATTTTGGAAAGATGTCTAAGAGATTTCCTGGAGCGACTGCTCTGTAGCAGATGGGAGTTTCCAGGTCGCCAACCCACCTTCTTATTCAGCCTTCTTTTTTGAATTGGTTTCATAGAGTGTATTCGTAATCGCGCCCCGAAAGAGTTCCTCATTAAGAAACTGCAAGAGTTTTTTCACACGCCGTCTATCGGAAGGGAAAACTACCCTCTCTTTCACAATCTGAATTTCGATGTCATATCCCTCTGAACGGGTCAAAATCTCGTCGGTCGAAAACGTATCAAGAATCCCCGAATGCTTAAGCAAAGCGAATCGTTTACGCGTCCACTGATCGGGATTTGTTGCAACTTCCTCTGGATTTTCCGGCGCTAGGCGCTCGTGATTGAGTATCTCCCGTATGTCCTGTTCCGACGCTTCTTTGTAAAAGTCATCAAGGGGTAAAAAGGTGTTAACATTTCGGTAACTGTCAAACAGCAACTTCCGCTCATCAGATTGATATATTGCGCTTAACTTTCGGTTGAGCATAAGTGCCGGGCGGTCTACGCCTGTATAAGTGTCCGACTGCATAAACAAAAATCGGCCAGGCTGAATCACCTGGGTACGTGTGAATCTCTGAAATAGCACTAGCTCCTGGCCGTTCTGGTTTCGGGCGAATGCCACAATACCCTTTACGGAATCAAATACTGTGTCATCCTTGCCAATCGAACCAAGGTTTGTTACGGTCAGGCTGTTTTGATTTTCTAGCCAGACTGGCAATTCGAAACCATTTAGGAAGAAAATTTCTTGTTTAGCAGGCGTGTAGCCAGGATCAAACCTAATCTCATTGATTCCATCAAGAAAAGTGTCGTACTGAATGTGCCAGTCTGTCGCTAGGTTGTCTTGTAGCTCCTGATGCAGTGGGATTCTACGTAACTGCGTGTGGCTGCTATGTTTGACAATTGCTACAAGTTGAAAGTTCTCAAGCATCTCTTTCTCCTAGGTGAAGATAAACACCAGGCGTGATCCTCACCGTTTGGACTTCCACACATGGCTTCCACAACTTTGTCTTGCTAATCAAGAGATTTGATACTCCATCACCATTCTTGACCGCGTAGAAATGGTAACGCAAGCAATACATCGTCGGATTGAAATGTAATGCATCGACGTGTGCAATAGCCAGTGTGATGATTGTAATTACATATATGCTTATTAGCAACTCGTAGGTAAACGTTGAGTTGGTTGAATGGATAAACGGCATCAGATAGACAAACAGGAACACTAATATCTGCTGATCTGTGCGCTCGAACTCCTTGATAAAGAATAGTTGCTTTTGTGCATTTTTCGCTGCGAAATTGAGCAGTACCCAGCAAAGAATCGCTAGAACTGGTATGGCCGCAAACAAGCATACTGGGATAATCCATGGTTTCCCAACGGCAATTTGCTTTATTGCCATGGCACCACACACTGGCACCAATGACGTAGACACAAGAAGGAACCTGTATAAGAAATTCATCATACCACCGCTCTCGCGAGGGCTATCAGTTAGTTTCTGTTGAGTGAGTGGATGCGTGTGCATATGAAATCGCTCCTTTTTTGTATAGATCGGCGCTGTGTAGTGAGTTTTACACTGCGAGCGTTCACATTTTCAGTAAAAAATACAGTCCAAAAATGTGTGCATTCCCGAGAAAGGACTGTCGGTTTCAGCAGGGAATTTACATCTTTCGAGACTATACTTTCCTTTGGTGTTGCGAGTTTTCAAGGACGCGGACGTGGATAAAATGTCTACAGAAAATAGACTTACCTGTCGACAGATTATTAGAGTCATGACATTTAGGCTCAATGGGGCTGGTGAAGGCATTGCGAAGCCCGATTTCGCAGGAGTCATTTGATATCACGTTCTTAAGCGCCAAATTATACTATACACACGTTAAGTTATCAATCCAAAAATTGGAGGCCTAGATCATGCAACTTATTACGATGTTTGATATCTTGTAAGGAAAGGTCACAGAGTTTTGAGTTCCCTAATCACTTAAGAAACCGCGTCAGACCTTACCAAACGGATATGCCCCGTGAGAAGTTGCTGCATCATTCCCTGCTTGATACTACGGGTTTTATTCCGACGATGCTCCAGCGCTACAATCTCAGCGTCCATGTCTGAAAAGACATTGCCAATAGCGCGTTGTTCGTTTACGCTGTCTGGGAGCCAGAGTCGGAACTGTCCAATCTGTTCCGAGTTGGCGGCGGTAAACGTACTACCTTGTTCAAGAATCTGCCAACGAACTTGTACATGGTTCAAGGCATAAAATAGAAACCTACAATCACCAAAAGGCTTCAGTCCGCATACCCCACGTCCGAGACAAGCTTTCTTGCTTGCAACCGCGACAACTCCAACAGGGGCGCGGACGGTAAGTAGCAGGTCTCCTAAATCGCAACACTTGCTGCCTTGTGTCGTCCACACACGATCAATCGTTCTGTGGTCTTTGATGTCTGCATTGCCTTGAATCAATGGTATTCCGTCACCCCGTTGGTTATAGAATATAGAGGGTGGTGATTGTCCCATGGTAATTGTTGCAAGGTCTGCAAGTGGTTTTTCACACCACCCCTCGCTGAAACCCGGTAGGCGTGTCTTGCCGGTGAGAAGCTGCTGCATGGTTGCCTGTTTGATTGCCCGCTTCTTGGCAATGAGTGCATCCAACGCCCCAATCAACCCGTCCATATCCGACAATACCCCAGCGATGGCGTTCTGTTCTGTGATTGGCGGAAGGTCTATCTGTATTTGAGCCAAATTACTGATATAGATATGAACAACCGCGTCACCTTGCCCCAAACGAGCCTTTTGTTCTGCCACAATTGGATGGTTCATCAAATGACCGAGAAAAACTGAATTATGTCCTGATGGTGTCAACACGATGACATCCCCGCCAGCGTATGCTTGTTCTTCACCAAGATACGCCGCACACCGACCTATTTCCTCTGCAGTTTCACCTGACCCTGCGAATAGAAGATCGCCCGTCCTGATAGGTAACGCTGTTGCCGCAACACTCTTAGGTATTCGCGATGCTACCTTCAAAATGTAGTCTTGGTATCGTGTATACAATTCTCCATAGCGAACACATGGCAGTCCTTCATCGGAAACATCATCGCGCTTTATTCCACGCCCTTTGGAAAACTGACCGAGTTCTTTCAACTGTTTTGCTTCCCACTCGCCGCTGAACCTATGCAGATGTGGTATTTGCACATGTTTCTTTGCGACGCTCATGCCCATTCAGCTCCCATCTTCCGCAAATGCGCCTCTACCTTCACACTAAACACTTCCACCTCGCTCTCCAATTCCGGCAACGGCTGTGCATAGCGTTCCTCCAGCTCCTTTACACGTCCCGTCAGTTCCTGTGCCAACCGATACACTTCACCCTCAATCGCCCGTTGGATGTCGGGGAACCACTTATCTTGAACCACGAGTGACTTGACATCCGCCTTGCTAAGTTCAGTATACTTTCTAAGTAGTGAGGTGTGCATATCGTTAAGTGCTTGCTTGTGCGCACCCGTTGCCTGATTCTTAGCCTTCAGAAGTTGGAGGCATTCATGAAGAACACCCAGTTCCTCAAAAAGACCATTTTCGTCATGGTTTTGAAGAATGCTTAACTCTTTGAAGAGGCTATCTTTGTTTCCGGTGTCCTGAGTCCATTCTTTATTGCCAAAAGTCGTTTTCCTTATGGATTTCACTCGAATATACTGAGGAGTTCCCGCGGGGTATATATTCAAGATCGTTTCCCGATGTTCCATAACGCGCTCTATTACATTCTTGTTGGAAATACTTTGTTTTCCTTCAAGACCGAAAAGCGCGCCCTCATCACCGGTGTGCGCTTCGACAAATTCCTCCAGCGCACTCACAGCATCCGTTTGCTTTGCCTCCAACATCTCAATAGCGTCTTGCTCAGCCGCGAAATAACGCGCAATTATCAATGCCGGCGGAATCAGATCCATCATATACTTTCTGGATTTAAGCGTCAGGTCGGGTGTCTCATTGATTTTCCTGTCCTTGTCCTGAATGGCATCGCGCGGTTGAGCGGCTTCCACCCAACCGTCGGAGGCGATGAGGTAGATATCATCTTGCATGGTCTCGTCCCAATAATCCATCAGCCGCTGGTAAACATCGTACGGGTTGAGCAGCGGCATCTCGGTAAAGCACTGGAGCAGATTCTCCGACAGGGCGTGGATAATTTCTTTAGGAGAAGTACCAACCTCAATATCTAACAGTGTCGGCTCGTGGGCACCTCGCCAATCGTTGAAACTGGTCGCTACGCTTCCTTGGAACTCGTTGAATTCACCGTGATTGAGGATAACGGTTGTAACATGCTGTGTTTCCAGTTTGGGGTCGCTGTAACCGGGCCTGCCGTTGCGCTTGAACAGTTCGCGGCGCAGCGAAGGAAAGATCGTCCAGTAGTCCTCGAGCGCGTCTATGTCGCAATCAGGAATGCCGCCGTTCAAATGTGCGTCAAGATCGTGCAAATCTTCCGGTTCGCTGGCGTCGATGTAACGCGGAATGTTGAGGTTGTAATCGTTAGCTGGGTCGGCAATCTTGGAAACGGGCACCATGCGGGAATAACCCCCTTGCTCTACCCGTTTGTTGAAGACAGCCACGATCTTGTGAATATCTTGGGAGCGGAGGCGGTTCTTGTTCCCATCCTTGAGGAATCCCTTGCTGGCGTCAATCATAAAAATGCCTGAACGCGCGTGAGCATTCTCTTTGTCAATCACTAGAATGCATGCGGGGATGCCAGTGCCGTAAAAGAGGTTCGCTGGCAAGCCGATAATTCCCTTAATGAAGCCTTTTTGGATTAAATTTCTTCGGATATCCGCCTCTTTGTTGCCGCGAAACAGCACGCCGTGAGGCAGGATGATGGCGCCTTTACCCCTGCTGTTGAGCGACGCGATGAAGTGCAGCAGAAAGGCGTAATCGCCGTTTTTGGCGGGCGGAATCCCGTACTCGAAGCGACGGAACTCGTCGTGCGCAGGATTGAGACCGTTCGTCCACGCCTTGTCGGAGAAAGGCGGATTGGCGACGGCAAAGTCGAAGGTCTTTAAACTGTCTGGTTGATTCTTGAAGTGTGGGTCGGCTAGCGTGTTGCCACGCCGAATGTCGGCGGTCGGATTGTCGTGCAGAAACATGTTCATCCATGCGAGCGCGTAGGTGGCGTTGTCATTCTCCTGGCCATAGATGGTGATTCCGTGAGGCGCTTCGTCGGCGGCTTTGAGCAGCAGCGAGCCGGAGCCGCAGGTGGGGTCATAGATTGTCTGTTTCAAGCGAGTTTCTGCACCAATTCCGATGACCTTAGCCATGATGCGAGAAACCTCGGCGGGCGTGTAGAATTGCCCCTTGCTCTTGCCTGATTCGGTGGCGAAATGACGCATGAGGTACTCGTAGGCGTCGCCGAGCAGATCATCGCCCTCGGCACGGTTGGCGCGGAAATCGAGATTCTCAAATATGGCGACCAACTTTGAGAGGCGATCCTGCATCTCTTTGCCGGCGCCGAGTTTGCTCTGATCGTTGAAGTCCGCCTGATCGATGACACCCTTGAGGTCGGTTGCGTCTGCGAACTTCGCGATAATCTTGTTGATTTTGTCGCCTATCTCAATGTCACCCTTGAGATTCACCATATCATCGAAACCGCCGCCGTCGGGGACTTCGATGAGTGGGTCTGTCTGTACGGCGTACTTGTCGGTGACATACTTCATGAACAGCAGCGTCAGGATGTAGTCCTTGTATTGGGTGGCGTCCATGCCGCCGCGTAGTTCGTCGCAACTTTGCCAGAGCGAAGCATAAATTTGGGATTTTTTCAGTGCCATAGTCGGTAATCACCTCGGAATGTTATGATTCTATTTTCAATGCAATCGTGTGCCATATTATATGCAGTTCGCGTATGCCCGTCAATCATACATGTATCATGAACGGTGTTGCGAGGTTAAAATCTGGGGGACGGACGGAGGGAAGGTTGTATTGGGGCAAGAAAATGCTGGTAGCCACTTGCAGAGAACGGTCCCTGAACACCATTTGGCGATAGAGGAATCACCGTTTAAGCTGTGATTAAAGTTCGCGACGACGAAGGGGTGGCGAGCTAGAGTTCGGTCCTACAGGAGCAGTGCGCGTCGGGGCAAGGGGATCTCTATCGCGCTCGTTATTCACTCACTTGATTCCCGCCTACGGATTTAGGGTAATTCGACGTTCCGTTCAACCCAACCTACGCGCCGCAGCCCCTCGGGACTTTCAAACGCTGGTGCGCGATGCGCACCCCACAAGAAGCGGTGGGCGGCATACCTCTATCTCAGGGAATCTCTATCGCGCTCGCTATCCGCTCGTTTGATCGCAGTGTTAGGGCAGGGCGAGACCGCTTCTGGCGCGGTTTGACCACTCTCGCGGATCATCGGGCGGAAATCGTTCAGGTGGCCTCATATACGACCTTACCCTTCTGTAAAGCAGGCTTGATGACCAAAGCGTGGCTGTCTTTGTATCGCTCAAGATCTGCCGGCGAAATCAATATCGCATCAACGGCAACCCGCACGCCGTATAGGTTCTCGTAGATCCGTGCCCTGAGATTCTTCGTGTCGCCTCCCTCCTTGACGATGAGCAAATCAACATCACTGTTCCGTGTCATCGTGCCTTGAGCGGCCGACCCAAAGAGTATGATTCGCTCCGGCTCTGCTACCTCAACGACGCGCCGGATGATTTCGTCCAAGGTGTTTTGGTCTAGTTCGGTCACAAACCAACCTCCCCTAGCTTTACCGTTGCCCCTGGGTAACAAACGGGACTTGAGATTAACTCCAAACCGCGATTATCACCGCTTGCGCGAGAAGCGCCACACCGTTATGACCGAAGTTGAGCCAGAAAAGCCCCGCCTTGCGCCCCTCAAAAGCGACCGACTGGTAGCCGACCGGGAGGATGAAAGCAATCAGCGCCAGGAGCGCCAAGTAGACTCCCGCCAGCGCGTCTCCGCCCTTTCCGGCGATTGAGAGGACACCCGCGGCTCCGCCCATACCGGCGAACAACTGCGCCAAAATAAACGCGGTAATCAGCGCCAGCACGAAGCTCGCACCATACGTCTTCAACGGGTTAAAACCATCTTGAATCTCCTCCGCAGTGGTCTCCATCAGATCGAGCCACCGTTTGCCGAATAGCGGTCCGTACCATAGTGCGCCGATAATCATCGGAACGATTCCGGCAACCAGCACCGCCAAAAGATTGACTTCATGCATGATTCATTCTCCTTGTGCGTGATGTGATGGGTAGGAAATATCGGAATGTCTTAAAGATGATGGACGAAGTGGGGTAGGCGTCTTTACCGAAAAGTTGAAATGCGGTTCCGACAGCAGTCCGAAACCATCGACTCGCTTCAGCCCGTACTTTTTTCGTAATGGGGCTGGTAGAGTTGCACGCGTACCCCGCCCGGCATCTCAAAGTGTATCACCAGACCGAATCCGGCGTCAACTACCTCGCCGTCGAATACCACGCCGCGCGCTCTCAACTCCGCGACCGTGTCACGGATGTCGTCGCAGTAGAAGGAGATATCGTGGGTGCCGGCGGGCGCGCCGTGCTCGCCGTCAGGATCGGCGTCGTGCACCCCCATGTCCGCCTCGGGCAGGTCGAAGATGAGCCAGCCGCCGCCAACGTCCGTATAGGAGTCGAAGCCGAGTTTGTCGCGCAGGAATTCGCGCAACGCCTCCGGCTCGGAAGAGAAGAACATCGTGTGCACGCCTTTGATCATGATTATGCCTCTGCGTTAGGTATTATCGGTTGCTTGGGGACACAAGCTGTTGACAGTGCGCCGGAAATGACAAGACCCCGATGGGATATACCCTCGGGGTCTCGCATTAACCAGCGGGTTGCTACCGCTGTTGGTCGGAATAGAATATGGCTCTCCCGGACGGACTCGAACCGCCGACAAAGTGGTTAACAGCCACCTGCTCTACCAACTGAGCTACGGGAGATCATGAAATGCAATGATGCGCCGGGTTTTCAGGGCTCTCGAAAGTTGGCGCTAAATTGTACCCGATTGTTTGAGCGGATGGCAAATGAAAATTGAAGTTGAGAACAGGGAAAGACGTTGCGTAATACGTAGTGCGTAAAGAATACTTGGCCAAGAAGGGAGTAAATGCGAGAGGCGGGAGTGTAGCAAGCAAAGAGGGTGATTGACGATCAATGCCGGATTCGCCATGCGCGTGCCGACATACGGTTGTACTTATCCTGGCATTGTGATAGTATTCTGCCGGAGCAGGATAGCTTCGCGCGATCAAACGCGAATATCATTGGGAGCCCATCTCGTGAATTGGCAAGATTTCACACCATTTATAGCAGCCGGCATTACAATTGGCGTGATTCTTTGGAAATTTCCCACGAAATCGGATATGAATAGAAGGTTTGCGGAATTGCGATCCGAATTTCGTGAGGGCATGAGGGGTGTGAGGGAGGAAATACAGAGTGTTCGTGGGGAGGTACGAGAGAGTATAAAGAGTGTGCGGGAGGAGATAAAGAGTGTACGGGAGGAAACAAAGAGTGTGCGCGGGGAGGTACGAGAGAGTATAAAGAGTGTGCGGGAGGAAATAAAAGATTTACGAGAGGAAATAAGGGATGTGCGCGGGGAATTAAAGGAACTTCGCGTGGCATTTATGAACTACATCATGCATCGCAATGCGGAAGACAAGGATTAAACGGATGCAACTAGTATTTGATAGATACGCCGGTTACTAACGGAAAGAATGGTTAGCTCGAAGAAATGGAATTTAGAATCTCCCGTGAATATTTGAATCAGGTTACCAAGAAGTTGCCGGTACCAACCATAGAAATTACCTCTCCGACTGCTCAACGCCGGCGCTGTAGGTGTCCTCGCTGGCTGTGCCCTCCTCCGTCAGCCCGCCGGCATCAATCCATTCCTTGATGCTCCGGATGCTGTCCGCTACCGAGTAGATAGGCTCAAAATCGATGAGATTCTTTGCCTTCGACATATCGAAAGAAATCTCCTCGCCTTGCGCCATGCTCCACGGGAACCCGCACTCGACCTCGATCTCGGGAACGATGTTTTTGATGATCTCGACAAACTCCGAACCTCGTGTGGGGCTGGCGCCGCAGCAGTTGAAAATCTCGCCCACGGCGCCCGGGTGCTCCCCGGCGGCGATGTGCATTCGCGCGGCGTCACGGTAATCCACGTAGTGGCAAAGCTCCTCGGTCGAGAAATGCGGGATCTGAACCTTTACGCCTTCAGCCAGTTGAACGGCAAACTCCCGCCAACCCCGCCCGCCCCCCTGTCCGTGCGGTCCGATGACGGCTGTCAGCCGCAGAACCGTCGTCGGGACGCCGTACTGATGGTAATAGGTTAGCGCCAACTCCTCCTGCATCCGTTTGGTGGTGGAGTATATGTCCTTTGGTCTGCACGGATGGTTCTCGTCCACCGGCATGTAGTCGGGCGGATTGAATTTCGTCCCGGGGTACCATTCGAGGGCGGATATGCTGCTAGCTTGCACAAAACGACCTACCTCGGCACGGCGGGCATACTCTAGCAGATTCTGCAAACCGTTGACATTCAGTTCGACCATCTGCAGCGGATCGCCGGTATCGCCGGGCAGCGAAGCGAGGTGCATGATGCAGTCGAACGAATGACCGTCCAAAGCCCGGTCGAGCGCCTCGGCGTCGGTCAGATCCGCCTGAATGAAAGGAAGGTTTCCTTTCGGGTGAGTCCGCCCGAGCCCCGTGACCATTTTCTCCATCTCCAACAGTTGCCGCACAAGTTCACGTCCGACATATCCGGTGGCGCCGGTAACTAACACGTCTTTCATGAGATTCATGCCTCCTTCGGCGGTGGCTCATAGTAAGGCGGCGTCACTTCCTCGGTGAGCGGCAGATCGACCCACGCGCCGGTCTCCATGCTCTTCCACGTGGCGCACATGACCTCGACGGCGCGCGCCCCGTCCTCGCCGGTGATCAACGGAGGCTTATCGTTGATGATGCAGTCCAAAAAGTGCTCGGTCATACGCTCGTAATTGTTCGGTCTGCGCGGCGGACAGATGGGCACCCACCGCTTACGGACATGCTCGTCTATAATATCCTCGACCCAGAACAGTTCGGGCCAACGGTAGTCGCTCAGCACTTCGGGCAGCGTATCCACGGTGAAATCTTTGTTCGTATACACCGCCATGGGCCAGCTCTGGAAGGGGTTGGTGGCGTCCGTGGCGGTGAAGATTGTGCCCTCCGTGCCGCACAGTTCGGTCATCTGGTTCACGGCGGGAGAGAAGCGGTTGCAACTGACGGTGGCGACCGCGCCGTTCTCGAACTCGACCATCACTAGCGCGGTATCGTCGCATTGTGTATAGCTTTCAGGCATCGCCATACGCCGCGCGACGCCGACCGCACGCTTGACCTTGCTGTCATTGAGCCACGTCAATAAATCTATCACATGGGCGCCGGTATCGTTCAGCGCAGCGCCGCCGGAAACTTTGCAGTCCAGGCGGAATTCCGTTCGGGCAACGTGATTCTGGTAGTTGTACCAGTGTTCGTGGAGGCTGCCTCGGCTCATCAGCAGTTTGCCTATGATGCCGTCCGATATGAGCTGTTTCGTCCACTGATTGTGCGTCCAGAATCGGCGGTCACACCCGACCATGAGCTTCACGCCCGCGTCCTTGCAGGCGCCGACGATGTCCCATGCTTCCGTATTCGTGACGGCGAGAGGTTTCTCGACTACTACATGCACACCCGCTGCTGCTGCCGCGACCGCGATGTTGCGATGCGAGTTGTTTGGGGTCGCAATCACGACACCGTCCAGATTCGCATGATCGAACATCGCTCGGTGATCGGTGAAATGTCTTTCAGCTCCCCACTTCGCCGCGGCTGCATTTGCCTGCTCTTCATCTCGATCACAAACGGCGACCAGTCTAGCCTCTTTGCGTTTCGTGATAGACGGCAGATGTGCGATTTCCGCGATGCTGCCGCAACCGACAACACCCATTCTTACGTCCGACATTCTTTCCCCTTTTTAATTACCGTAATAGCCAAGATTAACGCGCTCTTCAACCTGTTCGTGTGCGGGCATACGTTCGATAGAGACGCCGCCGCTCTGTTCGATGACACAGATGGCGGTGGCGCACCCCCATTGCGCCGCTTTGAGCGGATCGGCGCTTCGCAGATACTCCGACAGAAACCCTGCCATGAAGGTATCGCCGCCGCCGGTAGTGTCCGATACATTTCCCGGCAGCGGCGGTATCTCCCACCGGTTCTCCCGTGTATGGACAAGTGCTCCCTTCGGGCCCAGCGTAATGACAGAGACATTCGCCCCGCGTTCCAGAAACCGCTTCGCCGCCTTATTCGGATCATCCCACCCGAAGATGGTCGCCGCATCTTCATCGGAGGCTTTGACGATATCAAAGTGCTCGGCAACACCGCAGGCGAGGTCTTCGAGAGAGGGGGTGGCTTCGCGGTTGGCGACGCTCATGTGAACGCCGCCGTATCCCCCGAGGTCGACGGCGCTGACTTGCCCCAGAGCGACGACATCCGCCAAGTCTTCCGTGAGCACATCGTTATCCATCGGACAGATATAGATTAACCGGCATTCGTGGTATGATTTCGGAATATCTACAGCGGTGATGGACGAAGCCTTGGTCGGATAGCGAATCTCCTTGTGCCCCCGTTCATCGTAAATTAGCTCGGTGGTTGTGGTTCGATCGGTTGTTTGTATGCCTGTCACATCCACTCCGGCTTGGATCAGGGGTTGAAGCAACTCTTGCGGCATATCCGATCCAATTTTTGTGGCAATCCCGGTCTTGGTATTCTGACGCGCGGCAGCCACTGAGCAATAGGCGGGCGGACTGCCCAAGAACGGCCCCTTGACGGCGTCCGGGAAGTAAATCATCTCTGATATGACATGACCGATGCAAACCAAATCAGGCGTTGATGTCATCTCTCGTTTCTACAAACCTTTCCGTAAATCCGACCCCGAATAGGCGACGCAATTGCCGTGGAATCGTGGTGCGGAAATTTTGCACATTATACGGCACAGGATGGTTATGTCAAGCGCAAAAAAACTGTTGTAATCAGGTATGGGAGATAGTAAACTGAGGTCGTTGCCAGGGTCTTGTCCGAGTTTAAACAACATCGGATTTGGCAAAGACACACTTTGAATCGGTAGTCGAAGGTCTCCACTGCGCTAACCTTCAGCATGTCGCTTTAGGAACCTATAAAGAGGAGAGATTATGCCCGTTTTAAGCGCGAAAGACCGCGCCTTCTGGGAGGAACACGGTTACGTTACTGTTCATGACGCGGTTCCGCCGGAGAACACGAAAGCCGCCGAGGATGCGGTTTGGAACTTTCTTGAGATGGGTGCGGATGATAGGGAGAGTTGGTATCCCGACCCGCCGCGTTCCAGTATAATGGTGGAGATATACCAGCATCAGGCGCTATGGGACAATCGTCAATTCCCGCGCGTACATCAAGCGTTCGCAGAAATCTGGGGTACCGAGGAATTGTGGGTTAGCTTTGATCGGGCAAGTATGAGTCCGCCCAATCTCCCACCGAAATGGCATCGTACGGATGCCGGGCTGCATTGGGATAGAAACCCGTTTAATCCGCCGGCTAGATTGGGTGTTCAAGGCGTGCTGTATCTGACCGACACGGCAGCCAATCAGGGCGCATTCACCTGCGTACCCGGGTTCCAACACAAGATGGAGGCATGGCTGAAAACTCTCCCGAAGGATGCCGATCCGCGACAGCAGGATTTGGAGAGTTTGGGCGCCGAGCCGATTGCAGGTAAGGCGGGGGACCTGATAATCTGGCACAGCAGTTTGCCTCATGGGGCGGGGCCGAATTTTGCTAACCGACCTCGTGTCGCGCAGTATATCACCATGTTTCCCGCCGGTGAGGATAGTGAAGAAGCTCGCGGAAAACGGATTGACGGGTGGCGAAACCGCGGGGCAGGGTTTAGCGGCGAGCGAGAGGAGAAGGAAAACACGGAGGGGAAGACCGCAAAACTCACGCCGTTGGGGAGAAAACTGCTGGGACTGGATAAGTGGAGGGGTTGAAGAATATCGAGTTTGGGACGGTGTGAAACCGATAATCAATGACGACTTGGGAAGACCGCAAAGTGCATCCGAAATTGTGTATATTTGGAAACACCGTGCGACTTACGCACTTTGGCGCGGGACGCAGATCTGCGTCCCCTAAGGATCATTATTCCCTGCAATTTGACTGGTCAAGCTAAACACCGGGGAAAAGAAGATGAAAATTCACCTCGACTTAAATGGGCCGGATCCGATTTTAGGCAATGCATCCATTGCTCCGATTGAGTTTACTACGGGCGGCTTCCATGTGGACTGGGAGACACTTGCGACGCTAAGGGAAGTTGAACCGCGAAGAAACTATCCAGTTTCAACGTTCCGTGGTTTTCTCCCGTCGGAGTCAGTTGCCGTGGGCGAATATTGGGAAATTGACGATGAATCCGCACTTCAGTTGCTGAAGCAACTCGCCGAGAATCCAAGTCTTCAACTGTGGGTTAATGAAGAAATTGGACGATGGGCAACACTTCGCGCCTACAGCGAAGATTACGCGGAGATTGTGTTCCGCATCCATGCCACGTTTGAGTTGACGGATGGATTTTTCACGCCGTCGCAATTCGCCGGAAGCTTAGTTATTGACCGGCACCTGGAGGAATTGACATATTTTGAGATGTCTGTTCCGCAGAGCACGTTGAACTTTGATGTCCATAAGGTAATCGATGAAAATCGCGCCCTCACCGACAGCGGTGTTTGCAAGATTGAGATGGCTGTCGGCGAAGAAATCACCCAAAATCTCACCTACACGGAAGAAATCTCCGCAGAAGAGGCTCGACTCGGACTTGCGAAGCAGTGTTATCCTGCGCAATCCATAGAGTGGGTAAAGTTGGAAGAAGCGGCTGAGACGGCAAAAGCGCTTGACCGTCCCATCCATGTTGTTTCGGCGGATGGCACCTTCATGGATCAGTCGTGCTGAGGGAGCGGAAAAAACCTGAGGGCAGGTGCTCTCGCCGACAAGAAGACGATTGCTTATTTGAACGCCAATTTTGTTAATCTCTGGGTGCTCAATCTCGACATCAAACGGCATCGCGATGCGAAAGGGATTGATAGCGTTTCACCTTTGGAGCGCGTCATCATTGGCGGTTGGAATGAAAAATCTCCGGTAGATTGCCAAGTGATTTCCAGCGAGTTGAAACTGCTAGGAAGCCTGCCGCTCAATGACTTCATTTTCGCCGATCACAGCGATGAAGCACAGGTCTATCGTGAATTTTTGAAGCGTTCGTTAGCGAAAATGCCGCCAGTTTTGTAGGACTCGCGCAGAAATTCCGGAGATGTCAGTGTCAACTGATTGACGACTCTAAGTGGAGTAAAGGATGAGGATTCAGCTTGAGTTGAATGGTCCGGCGTCGACATTAGTCAACGCATCAATTCGCCCAATTACGTTCACCACAGCCGGTTTTCATGTGGACTGGGAGTCGCTTGCTACGATGCGAGAGGTAGAACCGCAGAAAAGCTACGCCATCTCAACCTTTCGTGGTTTCCTTCCGCTGAAGGCAGTTGCTGTGGGCGAATATTGGGATATTGATCCTGAGACCGTGCTTGAGTTGCTAAATCAGTTCACTGAAAATCCGAGACTAGAGTCGTGGATTGGTGATGACGAAGGAAAATGGGCATCACTTCGCGCCTACAATGACGATCATGCGGAGATTGTGTTTCGTATTCACGCTGTATTTGTGTGGAAGGATGGGTTTTTTACGCCATCACAATTTGCCGGAAGTCTGATTATCGACCGTCGCTTGGAGAAATTAGACTATTTTGAGATGTCCGTTCCACCGAGTACGCTGAATTTTGATGCCGGTAGGGAATTCGATGACGGTTTCTGGGCCGCAGAGAGTGGATTTTGTAGAATTGAGATGACCGCCGGCAAAGAAGCTACTCAAGCGTTGGCTTACTCCGAAGAAATATCCATGGAGGAGGCGCGGCTGGGACTTGCGAGGCAGTTTTACCCCGCTCAATTCATCGAATGGGTGACGCTGGAAGAGGCAAAAGAGACGGCAATAGCGCTTGATCGTCCTATCCATGTTGTTTCGACGGATGGCACCTTCATGGATGAGTCGTGCTGAGGGAGCGGAAAAATCTTGAGGGCAGGTGCCCTCGCCGACAGGGAGACGATTTATTATTTGAACACCAATTTTGTCAATCTCTGGGTTCTCAATCTCGACCTCAAACGCCACCGTGATGCGAAAGGGATTGATGGCGTTTCGCCGTTGGAACGCGTAATCATTGGGGGTTGGAACAAGGATTCACCCGTAGATTTCCAAGTGATTTCCAGCGAGTTGAAACTGTTAGGGAGCATACCGCTCAATGATTTTCTTGACGAGAACGCTAACAACGAGGTTCATGGATATCGCAAATTCTTGAAGCATTCGTTGACGGAAACGCCTCCGGAATCGTAGGACTAATGCTGAATACCGGAGACAGCAGTGCCAACCAATCAAAAACCTCGGCGGAGAATAGAATGAAAATCCAGCTAGAGTTAAATGGTCCCGATCCGGTTGCCGTTAACGCATCAATTCCCCCAATCACGTTTACTACAGCCGGTTATCATGTCCGCTGGAAATCGCTTTCGACGCTGAGAGAGGTCGAAGCACGTAGAAACTATCCCGCCTCAACGTTTCGAGGCTTCCTTCCACGGACGGCGGTTTCTATAGGTGAACACTGGAAAATTGACCCCGAATCCGCGCTTCAGTTACTGAAGCAACTCGCTGAAGAGCCGCAACTGGAACTGTGGAATGATGATGGAGGAGGGCAGTGGGCATCGCTTCGGGCGTACAACGACAATTATGCGGAGATTGTATTCCGCATCCATACAGTGTTTATGTTCAAGGATGGGAGGTTTACCCCCTCTCAACTTGCCGGAACGCTGATTATTGACCGGCGCTTGGAGGAGTTGATATATTTTGAGATGTCCGTTCCACCGGGCACGCTTAACTTTGATGCCGCCTGGAAATGGGATGACGAACTCACCGTCACCGAATGCGGCGTTTGCCAGATCGAGATGACTGCCGGCGAAAGAGCCGCCCAAGAATTGACCTACGCGGAAGAAATCTCTTTAGAGGAGGCGCGGCTGGGACTCTCGAGACAGTTTTACCCCGCCCAATCCATTGAATGGGTAAAGCTGGAGGAAGCGCCGGAGATGGCTAAGTTGCTTGACCGTCCCATCCATGTTGTGTCGGCGGATGGCGCCCTCATGGATGAGTCGTGCTGAGGTAGCGGAAAAATCTTGAGGGCAGGTGTCCTCGGCGATAAAGCAACGATTGATTATTTAAACGCCACCTTCGTCAATCTCTATGTACAAAATCTCGACCTCAAACGGCGCCGCGATGCGAAAGGGATTGACGGCGTTTCGCCGTTGGAACGCGTTATTATCGGGGGTTGGAACGAGGATTCACCCGTAGATTGCCAAGTGATTTCCAGCGAGTTGAAACTGCTAGGGAGCCTACCGCTGAATGATTTTCTTGGTGCGTTTAGTCCCACCAGGCCACAAGACTATCGCGATTATTTGAGACGTTCGTTGGCGGAAGCGTCTCCGGAATTGTAGGAGTTATGCTGAAAACTGGAGACATCTGTGCCAACTAATCAAAAACCTCAGCGGAGAAGCGGAGAAAAGGATGAAGATGCAGCTTGAGTTAAATGGCCCGGAACCGATTGTCGTCAACGCATCTATTCCCCCAATCACGTTTACTACAGCCGGCTTTCATGTGGACTGGGAGCCGCTCGCGACGTTGAGAGAGGTCGAAGCACGTAGAAACTATCCCGCCTCAACGTTTCGAGGCTTCCTCCCGCGGACGTCGGTCTCTATTGGCGAGTTCTGGAAAATTGATTCCGAATCCGCACTCCAGCTACTAATGCAACTCGGCGAAGAACCGCAGTTGGAATTACAGAATGATGAAGGCGGGCAGTGGGCATGCCTTCGCGCCCAAAACGACGTCTACGCTGAGGTTGTGTTCCGCATACATACGGAATTTGCGTTCAAGGATGGGATGTTTACACCTTCTCAACTTGCCGGAACCCTGATTATTGACCGGCACCAGCAGGAGTTAGCTTATTTTGAGATGTCCGTTCCACCGAGCACGCTGAACTTTAATGCCCACAGGGTATTTGATGACGAACTCACTCTCACCGAGTGTGGTGTTTGCCAGATTAAGATGACCGCCGGCGAAAGAGTCGCCCAGGAATTGACCTACGCGGAAGAAATCGCTATCGAGGAGGCGCGGCTGGGACTCGCAAGACGGTTTTACCCGGCGCAATTCATCGAATGGGTGACGATGGAAGAAGCGCCGGAGATGGCAACGTTGCTTGACCGTCCCATCCATGTTGTTTCGGCGGACGGCACTTTCATGGATGAGTCTTGCTGAGGGAGCGGCAAATTTTTGAGGGCAGTTGTCCTCGGCGATGACGACACGATTGGCTATTTAAACGCCAATTTTGTCAATCTCTGGGTGCTTAACCTCGACCTCAAACGACGCCGCGATGCGAAAGGGATTGACGACGTTTCGCCGTTGGAGCGCGCCATCATTGGAGGTTGGAATGAGAAATCGCCGGTAGATTGCCAAGTGATATCGAACGAGTTGAAACTGCTCGGAAGCCTACCGCTCAATGACTTTAGTGATGTGCATAGCCGCACTAAAGCACAAGACTATCGTGATTATTTGAGTCGTTCGATAGCGGTAACCTCCCACAAAGCGTAGGACCTGTGTAAATTAATTCAACCGGGTGAGTCCGCGAAGCGGCTGCCATTTGCCGGGAGTTGAAAGGCCGAGTTGTAAGAAATACCCTTCAATGAGTTGCATACGCAACGCGAAAACCGCTGCTCCCCCACTATCCTTGCGTTAATTCTCAGAGAGGGGTAGCCGCGCCTGCGCGCCAACAAGCGATAAGTCTCTGAATTCGGCCCAGAAATCATTAGGGATCTTTTCCTCAAAGAAGGCAACGTTGGCTCCAATTTCGGCGGCTGATCGAGCGCCCGGAATCACCGAGGCAATACTGGGGTGACCGAACGGAAATTGTAGAGCCGCCGCTTGCAACGATACGTCGTGACGAGCGCACACCTCCTGTATTCGGCGGGTGCGATCAAGAACATCGGGAGTGGCAGGAAGGTAGTTGTAGTAAGCGCCCTCCACGGCGCCGGTGGCGAGAATTCCGGAGTTGTACGGTCCACCGATGATGACGCGAATGCCTTTTTCCTCGCAACGCGGCAGGAACTTGAGAGCCGGTTCCTGCTCAAGCAGAGTGTAGCGTCCCGCCAACAGGAAACAATCGAAGTCGCCTTCGGCGGCAAAATCGTACAACATCTGCCATTGGTTCATTGCCGCCCCTATGGCTTTCACCACTTTCTGAGTGCGAAGTTCGTCAATCGCCGGATAAACCTGATCCATCGCCCGCGAGAAATGGCTGACGGTATACGGGTCGTGAAAGTCCGGTTGAATGCTAATTCCTTCGTCGGGGTCGTGGATAAACAGGATGTCGATGTATTCGGTTTGAAGGCGTTTGAGACTCTCTTCAAAAGAACGTAGGACCGCATCACGAGAGAAATCGAAGGTTTTGTCGAGCGGCGGTACGTCCACGAACGGCGATTCGGGCGGTTCTTCTTCGGTACGCGGCACGAGTGAGTAACCGACCTTGGTAGAAATCGCCAATTCATTCCGATTGTATCGCGATAGTGCCGCCCCCAATCGATTCTCGCTGCGACCGTAGCCGTAGAGCGGAGCGGTATCGAAGTAGCGGATGCCCGCCGCATAAGCGCCGGCTATCGTTTCTGCGGCGCCATCCTCCTCCACAACCTCGTACAGGTTCCCGAGTGCGGCGCCGCCCATCCCCATCTTTGTGACTTCAAGACCGTAACGTCCAATTTTCTGCCTCTTGTCACGTTTCATCAAAAGCCCTCCTATCCGCCGATCAACCGTCCGATTTCCCAAACAATGCATGAAACGGCGAATCCGACATAAACCAGCGACGCGAGAATCATCATCGTGGTGCACACTCCGCCCGGCCTGGCAAACTTGGGCAAGAACCGGCGATTGATGTACAACGTCAGCGGGACATAGAGCGCCATCGCGAATCCTCCCATGTAGGCGGCGTTGAAAAGGAAACCCAATTCGCTGACGCCCATCTGCTCCATGACGAAGGTGATGAGGCAGCCGGCGATGATCCAAATGCCCGCTATCAGCATATACCACCAACTCAACGCCCGTTTCTGCGCGCCCTTGAAGTTCGTGTACACGATGTCGGAAACCGAACGCGAGACGCCGTCAACCAAGGCGAGTTGGGTGCTGAAAAGCGTTGCCACCCCGACCAGCAAGAATATTGTACGTCCGGGCCCGCCCCACACTTCGGCGAGCACCTGCGCCTCGTCCCAGATCAACGTTCCCTTTTCGGGTACAATCCCCTTGGGATGCAATACGGCAAGGGCGCCAAAGATAAAGAGCATCATAGTCACGGTGTTTAACGCCCAAAAGAAGAGAAGCTGATCCTTCTTCACGTAGTTCCACCATTCCCTAAAGCGCGAGCGGTTTTCTTCGGAATCCTCGATGATAAATCCGGTGGACGGGACTGTTTCGGTCCGACCCCGTAGCGGATTCTGCAACTGTGGAAGACGCCCGCCCATCCCGATGTTCTTGTCGCGCAGGTAGAATGTGTAGAACAGATTGGCTGTGCCGCCCGCGCCGGCAAAGACGAGCGCGATGAAGAGCGTTTTTACCGACATCCTCGGATCTTTATATCCTACATTGACCAATCCGCTCCCCAATTCTTTCCACGTGTCGGCGGAGCCTATGGCGATCACTACGGCAATCAAACCGATGGTTACAATCGCCACGAGCACTTCAATGGTTTTCTCGACGGAGTTGTAGATAAGTTTGGGGCCGAACAGAATGAGCGTCACCGCGCCGAATGTAACCACCGTCCAGAACGTGTCGGAACCCCAACCCCCGGGACCGATGAGCAGCGCTTTGAGTGCAAGCCCCGACGCACGCGCCCAACCGGGCGCAATCCAACTCACCAACGTCAGAAGAATGAACAGCGGCGCAAACCCGCGCCACACACGGCTATAACCGGTGTACACGGTTTCGCCCGTCGCGATGGTCCACCGCGCAACCTCAAAATTTACCCACAACTGAATGAAAATCCCGACCACTGCCGCCCAAACCATGCTTCCGCCGTATTCCGCGGCTATTCTGGGCCAGATTACAATCTCGCCCGCACCGATGGAGAGACCGACCAGTATCGCGCCGGGACCGGCAATCTTCCAAAACGGAAGCGTCTTCTGCGGCAACTCCGCAGTCTTGAGGTCGTCAAGCGGTTCATAGATTTTGCTCATACACTTCTCCTCCAAAATCTAGGTTGTATTGACATATGAAAATTGAACCAATATTGATTCACTCGAGGCAGAATGTTGGGCAATCACGATGGTTGCCCCTACAGTGGGTCAATGCCCGTAGGCGTTGGGTTTCCAAACACGTTGGGCAAGGTAGGATTTCTACCGCGTTCGCTATTCACTCACTTGCTGGATCTCTATGGGATTTCTATCGCGCTCGCTATTCACTTCCTTGATCACTCTCAAGTAACACTCGACATTGCACTCCTCTGGAGTGCAGACGCGAGGAGTAATCGTGTACTATTGACATTTCACTCCGCTGGAGTGAAAACCAGACCACGAAGGAACACTTTTACGGCCAGTCATAGAGCGAAAAATGAATGTGTCCCGCTGATGGATTGTGATCGCAAACTAACAGTTTGCGGTACAAATATGTTACTTGCTGAAAGAATTATTCCGACAGGGATAATGGCGCGCTCTCAAGAAACACTCGACATTTCACTCCGCTGGAGTGCAGACGCGAGGAGTAAACGTGTACTATTGACATTGCACTCCGCTGGAGTGAAAACCAGACCACGAAGGAACACTTTTACGGCCAGTCATAGAGCGAAAAATGAATGTGTCCCGCTGATGGATTGTGATCGCAAACTAACAGTTTGCGGTACAAATATGTTACTTGCTGAAAGAATTATTCCGACAGGGATAATGGCGCGCTCTCAAGAAACACTCGACATTGCCGGGATCTCTATCGCGGTCGCTATCCACTCCCTTGATCCGCTGGAGTGCGGTGGTTGGACGCATCGCGATTCTATTGACATTTCACTCCGCCGGAGTGAAAGCACTCTACGAAAGAACGCTCGTTCAAAACCTGCCATAGAGCGAAAAACGAGTGTGACTTGCTGAAAGAATAATTCCGACGGGGATAATGGTACGCTCCTACGATAGTTACTTATCGGCGAAATATGGACACGCCTCGCATAAATGTCTACACGCCACAACCTCTCTGTAATAGCAGTGCGCCAATGCGGTCAATCAAATCTATCGAAGGCGGGGGAACGGATTTCGATCGTTCTCGCTATTCAAGCGTCGCCAGGATCCATAAGATTCTCTCGATTAACGATTTCTTTGGTATGATCGACGGGTGCCATCTCCAAGAATTCCCGCGTCTCGGGAGATAGTCTGTCAAGGTCTTCCTGCGGCAAATCCTCCCTCGGCTCGGAGCCAACCACATGCTGCGGACCACAGCCTAACAGGAATACGATCCGATTTCTATCGGTCGGGTTCCACTTCATCGTTCCATGCGTAAGTTCCTCGTTGACAATCACAACATCTCCGGCTCTCGGCGTAACGTTGACCAAACCTTGTGGAAGGCTCCCATCGGAGAAGAATTCACCGCTATTGAACAGACCTCTTGACACCTCCGGCGGGCGCGCCAACTGACTCTTGTGGGATCCCGGCACCAGAACCAACCCCCCGTCACCGGGAAAAACGTCGGTAAAATACCAGAAGACATTGAAGTAGTCACACAGGATTTTCCCTTCATGGCAGTAGGTGTGCCCCCCTTGCCAATAGGGTTCGGGTCGAGGCCCCAGTTTGCCCATGACAGGTTCTCTAAGGGAGTGCAGTCTTAAAGGGGCATCGTTATGCGTAGTGATCTTCAAGTGGCTGCCCGTCAACATCCGCGGTTTGCCTCCGGTCAGTTCCGTGATAATCGGCCAAATTGTCGGATGCAGGACGAGGTTCTCGAGCGACTTGTCAAAGACCAAAAACGGCAGGAAGTCGCCGGGACCGAACGGTATCTTGTCGGTCGATGCGTCAATAAAACGACGGACAGCATGTTGAGCGTTCCCCAACTCGTCGGACGCGAGAACGTCCTTGATATGCAGGTATCCCGTCGTATCGAATAGATACCGCTGCAGCGGGGTCATCATTGATATAGTGCCTCGTTGCGTTCAACGATGCGCGGATGAATCGGAGTCACTCCAGTCGCTCGGCAAATTATAGCAAAGCGTCCATAAATCCTCAAGCGAAAAGGCTGCTAACCACGTGTCTGTAGGGGACGACGCCTGTGTCGTTCGATGGATGATTCGAAAATCGAAGATTTTCTAGACTATCCGTGGTTAGGGTGAACGTAACCGACCAATACACATTCGGTTTCCACTTAGGTTCCGATGATTGATGGCGCTCACATCCCCACTAAGCGTAGTGAAACCCAACGTAGACGCAATTTATAAAATGCGGGTGTCGGGTTTCACTATGTCTATTCATAAACTGGCAGTATTGTATGTTGGGATTTCTCTTCGCGTAGACACGTATTTGTGTTTGGCCATTCAAACAAACTACATGACAGGTGCGATAGCTCCGCTGCGCGATGCAAAGCCTATTCTCCAAACTTCCCCAAGTGTGATATACTAGAATCGCAAGTCACGGGTAGGTGTAGAAATCCCCCGTGTGAATAGTTGAGATTGCATTTCCACTGCGCGGGACAAACATGTGAAGTACCATGGAACTCCTAAACAACCCCAATCACGCATACACCGAACGTGCTGAAGCCATTGCCAAATCGCTGTATCCCCATCAGATCGAGGGAGTTGCGTTTTTGCTTGGGCGCCGCCGCTCTCTGCTGACGGACGATATGGGCTTGGGCAAAACCCGACAGTCCATCATCGCCATGATCGAAGCCGAGCCCGAGGGACCTTATCTGGTAATATGCCCGGCATCGGTGAAACGGAATTGGGTGCGCGAAATCGAGATTGTCCTGCCGGAGGCGGAAACCGCAATTGTTGGTCCGGCCTCGTTGCCGGCACGCGATTTCCGTGGTTGGATTGTGCTCAACTACGATATCCTCGGCAAACATCTGGAAGGCTTGATGCAATTCGACTGGTCGGGAATGGTATTCGACGAAGCGCACTACCTGAAAAACCATAGAAGCCAACGTTCTCGCCACGCGAGTAAGTTGGTCAAGCAAACTGCGGGCGAGCCGGTGGTGCACGCTTTGACGGGGACGCCCTTGACGAGCCGCCCGCGCGATCTTTTCCCGCTGCTCCAACTCATCGAACACCCGCTTGGCAAGAGTTTCTTGAGTTTCGCCAAGCGATACTGCGAAGGGTACCAGGGCGAGTTTGGACTGGTTGCGGACGGCGCCAGTAACATTGAAGAATTGACGCTCCAACTGCACGGCATCATGCTCCGCCGGACAAAGGAGGAAGTGCTGGATCTTCCTCCAAAATTCCGGACGTGGTTGGACATCGATCTGCATCCGCATGCGGTCGAACATTTTAACAAGGCGGTGCGCGAATTTCTCATGTCAACCGATAATCTCTCGGAACTTCCGGATTTTCAAGTGGATAGTGAATCGGAGGCTAGTCAAAGACGGGGACGTGTTATCGGTCAACTGACGAGCGCCCGGCGGAAGTTAGCGTTCGCGAAGTGTCGAGACACAATTAAAGTCGTCGAAAATGCACTGGAACAGGACGAAAAGGTCATTGTGTTTTCAGCCTTCGTGAACACCATCGAACGGTTTTCCAAGCGTTTTGGCGACGAGGCGGTAGCCGTCTTCGGCGAAGTTCCGGCCGAGGAACGCCAAGAACGGGTAGACCGATTTCAGAATGACCCGGAGGTCAGAGTGTTTCTCGCCAACCTCCATATTGGCGGGGTGGGACTGAATCTAACCGCCGCCCGGCAGGTGGTGTTCAACGACCTTGATTGGGTGCCGGCGAACCACTGGCAGGCGGAAGACCGCGCTTACCGAATCGGACAGACGGCGCCCGTAAATGTCACGTACATGATTGCGCGCGGCACGGTTGACGAATTTGTGCGAACCGTGTTGGAAACCAAAGCCCGGTTGATGGAGGACCTCGTCGAAGGCAAGGCGCTCGGGGTTGACTTGGGTACCGATGTCATCAGCGAACTCAAACAGATGATGAAAGCCATCCCGACCCGATTGGACGAACTTTCGGACGGCAACCGCGGGGAAGCCAAAATGGGATCCGTGCTTCGAGAAGCGGGCGATGCCTACATCAAGGAAAACGCCTCGTATCTGGATGAGGCCGCCCGGCGGCAACTCCTGCCACATTCGCGGAAAGCCATTGAAACATTGGCGAAAGTGCTCGCAGGACCCATGCGAACCGTGTATCGGGCGGAGAGCACATCCAAACCTGGTCAGTTTTACCAGCTCGAGGTGGTCGGTGCGGACATTACGTGCGACTGCGCCGGTTTCACGCACCGGGGCAGTTGCCGGCATGTGCGGGCACTAAAACCGGCTCTGGTAGCGCACAAACCCCTACCGGAGGGTTACTCGCCAATGGAGAACCTGTAGATATATCCAAGTCTAGCAGATTAACTTATCCAAAAAGCAATCTTTGCACCAACTTACGAATTGCCCAATGACACAAACGCCGTAATCAAAGAAGAGGGAGACCAAGATGGAATCAGAAAATAAACCGATTGAAACATTATATCTTATCGACGGACACGCTCAGATCTTTCGCGCTTACTACGCCATTCGCGGTGGGCTGCGCAGCCCGGCGGGGGAACCGACGCATGCCGTCTTCGGCTTTACCGGCATGTTGATTAAGCTGCTATCCGAACTTCGTCCTCAATATGTCGTGGCGGCGATGGATATGCCGGGACGTACGTTTCGCGACGAGCTTTATGACGAATACAAGGGAACGCGCGAAGCCACTCCCGACGACTTAATCTCACAAATACCGCGAATCACTCAGGTGCTAGAGAACTTCGCCATCCCAGTGGTCGGCGTAGAGGGGCTGGAAGCGGACGACGTTATCGCCACCATTACCCAGCGTGTGCTTGATGACCCCTCGTGCAATGATGTGCACATACGCATCATCTCCAAGGACAAAGACCTTGAGCAGCTTCTGGGCGAACGTGTGACGATGTTCGATATCCATACGGACAAGACCATCGACGCGGCGTCGCTGCGGGAGGACAAGGGAATCACACCGGAACAAGTGATTGACCTGCTGGCGTTGATGGGCGATACCGTTGACAACGTGCCCGGTGTTGATGGAGTCGGACCGAAGACCGCCGCCAAGCTGATTCAGGACTTTGAATCAATCGACGGCATCTTTGCCAACATCGACAAAATCAAAGGCAAACGCCGCGAAAACTTGGAGAAGGCGCAGGCTCACCTGCCCCTGTCGCGCACGCTTGTGACACTGAAACGCGACGCCGATTTCCCGTTTTCGCTTGAGCAAGCGCGAGTCAACCCGATTGAGCTACAGAAAATCCTGCCGCTGTTTCAGGAATTGGGCTTTAACCGCTTTCAGCGCGAGGTGGAGCAACTTGCCGGCGGCGCCGAAGTCGCGTCCGCTCCCAAGACCGGCGAACGCGAGACAAGAGGGGAGCGAGTCGCCGTTCTTGAGGAGCAAACGTCGGCGATTCTGGAAAAAGGCGAATACGAGACTGCGGACAGCGGCGACTATAGGGCAATCACGACAGCCGAGCAGTTGGAATCGCTCGCAGTCACCCTCCGTGAACAGCAGATTATCAGCGTTGATACCGAAACCACCAGCTTGGCGCGGGATGCAGCGCTTTGCGGGTTGAGTTTCGCATGGCAACCCGGTCACAGCGTGTACGTGCCCGTGCGCTCGCCGAATCCCGGCGACCACCTCGACACTGAAACCGTCCTCACCGCTTTGGGCCCCATCCTGTCGGATAACAATCTGCACAAATGCGGTCACAATCTGAAGTTTGACGCACAAGTGTTGCTTCGAAACGGCGTAAAACTGGGCGGCGTGGTATTCGACTCGATGCTTGCCAGCCTGCTAATCGATCCGGAGCAGCCGGGCCATCGTCTTGACACCGTCGCCTTGCTGCACCTGAACTACAAGATGATCCCGCTTTCCGACCTGATCGGCGAGGGAGATAACGAGACCAGTATCGACACGGTCCCGTTAGCGCAAGTGACGAGCTATGCGTCGGAAGACACCGACATCGTATTGCGCCTTTATCATCACCTCCTGCCAAAGTTGGAGGAGATGGGCATGACCGCTCTCGTAAGGGACATCGAATCGCCTCTCGCACCCGTCATCGCGGAAATCGAGTTTAATGGCATCGTCTGCGACCCAGAGGAGTTGAAGCGTCAAGGCGAGGTCATAAACGAGCGTATCGACGCTCTGCGGGGTGAGATATGGGAGCTTGCGGGCGGTGAATTCCATATTGAGTCCACGCACCAACTCGGGGATGTTCTCTTCAACAAACTCGGTTTTGAGCCCGTGAAGAAGACGAAGAGCGGTAGATATGGAACGGACGTGACCGTCTTGGAGCGGTTAGCGGGGAAGGAGGATGCGAACAATCCGCCCACGGCGGTGCCGCGCCTCATTATCGAATATCGCCAACTCACGAAATTGGCGAGCACCTACCTAGGACAACTGGCGAGCGCCGTTAACAAGGACACCGGGCGGATTCATGCGACATTTCACCAACTCACCACAGCGACCGGACGGCTGGCATCTCATGGACCAAACCTTCAGAATATCCCGGTGCGGACGGAGGTGGGACGGCAAATTCGCAAAGCTTTCAAGGCACCCGAGGATTGCAAGTTGATTTGCGCGGACTATTCGCAAATCGAACTTCGACTACTGGCGCATTTCAGCGAGGACCCCAATCTGGTCGAGGTCTTTGAGCAGGGACTGGACATCCACACCTCCGTAGCTTCGCAGGTGCACGGCGTCCCCGTCGAAGACGTGACTCGGGAGCAACGCGACCAAGCAAAGACTATCAACTTCGGAATTATCTACGGGATTTCCGCGTTCGGGCTTTCCCAACGGATTAAGGGCATGGACGTGAAAACCGCGGGGGCGCTAATCAACGACTACAAGGAACGCTTCCCGGGTATCGACGCTTTCTTGAACCGGTGTATCCAACACGCTTTGGAACACGGCTACGTTACCACGATCACCGGAAGACGGCGCGCCATTCCGGAGATTCAGTCGCCGAACCGGGTCCGACAGAGTCAAGGCGAGCGGTTGGCGTTCAACACCGTGGTTCAGGGGAGCGCGGCAGACTTAATCAAGGCGGCGATGGTCAATGTACACAACCGGATTGACCGGGACGGTTTGCAGATGAAGCTGTTGCTTCAAATCCACGACGAGTTAGTCTACGAAACCCCGGATGCGCTCGCCGACGATTACGCCGCTGTCGTGCGCGACGAGATGGAGCATGCGATGGACTTGAGGGTGCCTCTTCTCACCGATGTGGGTATTGGTGACAACTGGATGTCCGCCAAGACTGCGTAGGATCCTGTTTGCAGAGTAAATTTGATCGTTCGCTATTCACTCGCTTGATCATCGCCCCTACGACGACACACCGCCGAACAGACATGTCAATGAATCCTAGTCGGCTTCAATGGGGCGGCGGTGTGTCTCGTTTTCTTCGCGCCAAGTTCTCCCAAATTTCGTCATTCTCGACATAGCGTTTCAGCTTGGCTTTGGGGTCGTCAAAAATCGGTGATCCATGTCCGAAACAGATGAAATCATATGAGTAGTTCAACAGTTGCGAGATTGAACTCCGCGCCTTCTCAAAATCCGCAATAAAATGGGGTGCATAGATTCCCAAATCCCCATCGGCGATGCCCGCGTCTTTCCTGCCGCCGGAAAGCATATCGCCGATGATTAACCCGCCGCCAAACTCGCGCACCAGCAGAACGGTCTCTGGAAAATAGACATCCGGAACGTAAATCGGGTCGATAAAATCCCACAATCGTCCACCGTGGACAAACGTCCCGTCAATGGACACTTCGTACCTGTCGAGTTCAACCTCATTCGCCCAGATCTCGCACCCCCAGCGTTGTTTGAGCAGTTCCGATTCACGGAGATGAAACTCACAGGTCAGAAGGATGTGCGTGGGAATCCGAATCTGCTCAATCTCTCGCGCCTCATCGGAGGCCACCGGCAGCGGGTCGATCAAGACTACGACATCGTCATTCGGAACATCTATCAGGAAGCTGTTCCACGGGTACGCCTCATGTCTCGCCTCTCCGTGAATTTCTGACCAGCAGTAGATATGGGGAGTAACCTGCCGTGGCATCGAATGACCTTCTTTAGGAGCGCATTCTTTCTAAATATGTATAAGGTGAGGATTTACGTCTATTGAAAGGGCACCGGGATTCGATCTCCATGCCAAGGGAAGGCATAGCTTGGTTGATTCGCAAAGCGCTTCATGCCGATGTCTAGGCGGATACTCGTCGCCGGGGGAAGTTGAACCGCGAAATACTTGCCATTGATCGACGCAACTTTGTCAACCGGTTCTCTTTCTTCCCGCATCCATGAGTACGGATTTTTCTCCAACCCCTTCTGGCTTACTTCTTTGAAGCGCACATCCGTAAACTGGTGTTCGCCGAATGCCCCTGCCCCCACAATCAAGTTGCGAGTTTCAGTTGTGTTTAGATTCACCAGTTGAACGCCTGTTGCGTCAGATGCCAATCTGTCCACGAGAGCAGTTACATCGCGCGGCAAACCCGGCCTCTCCCGATCCGGATCGAAGTAGCGCACACTAGCACGCAGGAGTCCGCCGTTATAAACCGACTGCGGGGCACCCAACATGACTTGCGTCAGCCCCTTCGTGAAAACGGGGTTGTAGGCATACGCATTTTCGGCGATGAGTGTCGCAAGATCACGAGTATCGCGCCGGATATGCTCAGACGCCGAAAGCGCCATGCGATACTCGGATCGCAATATCTGCTCGGGCCATTCCGGATTGCGACCGTCATAGTAATTGAAACGCGCCATGTTCTGATGGCCGTCCCGCAACTGGACATTTTTTTCTGCCGAATCCTCCACTTGATTCCAATCGCGTTCGATGTCGCCCGCGCGTATCCTTGCGAACAGTTCGTAATCCTCGGTAGACATCGAGGCGTGGTACAAATGAGCAATCTCAAGTATCCGCATCGGTTGATAACTGTCCCAGCCATCGGGGCCGTACCGGGCAGGCGTGAGAAGTTGCCCATCTTCACGGGTGATTGAGTTTTCTAACAGTAGGTTAATCTGGGAACGCAGGAGGTCGAGATAGCCAAAGTCTCCGGTAAGCAGCAACGCACATTCAACCGCAGTGATGAGACCGTGAAACATGATGTTGAGCCCTTGGTAGTGATTCCATCCGTACAGTCCACCCCACCACTGTCCGTGCCGATTTTCTCCAATCTTGCCCGTCGGACCAACGTTATCCGGCAGAATCCCGTTGTTCTCCCGCGTTCGTTCCATCCAAGCTTCCGTGTAGTCTAGCACCCATTTTTTGTACTTCTCATCACTCGTGTAGAGAAAGGCGTTGGTCACCAGTCCGACGGCAGCCAGATTGTTGGACGAGTCGCTATTGAGGACGATTTTGTCGAACAGAGCTATAATCTCGTCCGCACGCGCCGGATTCTCCCACCAACCATCTTCCAATTCCTTCACAACGGGATAAAGGCTTGCTCGCACGCCCATGGGTTTTGGAATCCACGGATCCTGCAGGGCGGGATGTCCGCCCTGCAGATACCCCATAGTCTGGTGCAGCGTCGCGCTGTGCCATGGGCCCCCGCCGGTTTGCGACGGGGAACGGAGGATTTTATATTTTTTATCGTAATTCGGTGCATGCGCATCCTCGCCGATGTACCATCCCGCAAACTGCTTCGCGCGCCGCACGTTTTCCGAGACCGTCGGACAGGCGAGTCCGAAATCGTAGAACGCCATGTTACCTTCGCCTTTGTGATGCCATTCCGCATCCCCGGGATGCGCCAAACTATAGTATTCCCGGTAAGCGCTCTGCGTGAACCGAGGGTGTTTCCGGTGAACAATTCCTTCGTCACTGATACGGGTTGACGCGTTCCATGCCGTTAAAGCCATATCCAGTAAGCTCTCATCCGCACCCATTGCGTAGAAAAGCCCCCAGTTGTAACACCTCTCATAAAGGTCATCGAGATCATCGGAATACAGAAATGCGCCGCCCGGTTCAGTGTGCTTTTTAATCATAAGCGGAGCGGCTTCTTCCATGAGGTTTATCAACTGACGCTCAAGGAGCGCCCATGCGGGGGGCGCGGTGATTTCGGTTGCTTTGATTGTCGTTAGTCCGGGAATAGAGACGGGATTCACTGATGCATTTGCCGATGCCATGATTTCTGACTCCGTGTATTATGTTAGAACCTGATTGAATAGTCATTTCGAGTAGAATCATGCGTATCGAAACCGAGTTTTTTCCTCAAAACTTGGTTTCTTTCAACCACAACTCTGTGGGTTGCGCAGTGCGCGCCGTACAAACGGGACTTTTCAAACAGGATCTTAGGTTAGGTACGATGAAGGGATTGAACCTGTAGGGCAGTGTTTAGCTCTGCTTTGGAGGTCTGATTCAAGAGCGAGTTTCGTTTCTATAGTCATTTTAACTAAGGATTATACATTTAGGACTAGACAGTTCGCTCTGTAGTAACACTGTTCGCTCCGCATCTTTTATGGGAGCGAGTTTGCGCGCGATAGGAGGTCGCGATTCGGAGATCGCTCCTACAATCGATTGGATGCCTCACCGTGAAAGTCCTAAATGAATTTCATTTCCACACTTAACTCTGAAGAGCTTTGAACTAAAGCCCGTAAAACTGGAACCGTGCAAACTTGCCGGACGTGGGATGCATTGCGCTACTACAACCAATCGCAAGACGGAGCGACAGGAAATAGGCGCTCTGTTGGCGATTCACGTATCACGTTTCAAGCCTTTTTCCGACCTTCGGATCTTCTGCTCACTTGCCTCCGTGCCAAGGGAAGGCATAGCTTGGTTGATTCACGAATCGTTTCATGCCCACATCCAAGCGGATACTCGCCGAGGGCGGAAGTTCCACCGCAAAATGTTTCGCATTAACAGGCACGTTTCGCTTTGCCGGTCCGGTGCCTGGCTTTGACTCATCGGAATTCGCTTCCTCGAATTGGACCTGAGTGAACTGGTGTTCTCCGAAAGCGCCTGCCTGGACGATGAGGTTTCGAGACTCGGTTCTGTTGAGATTTACAAGCTGGATCCCGGTTTCATTGGGTTCGACTTTATCAACTAGCGCCGCCACATCTTTAGGTAGACCGGCTCGGGCGTTCACCGGATCGAAGTAGCGTACCTGCGCACGCAGCAAGCCGCCGTTGTAGACGGGTTGCGGCGACCCCATGGTTACCTGCGTCAGTCCTTTGGTGACAACCGGATTTGGCGGCCACAGGTTTTCGGCAATGATCTGAGAAACATTACGGGCATCGCCCTGCATGAACCGGAACATTCCCAGGATGTATTCATACTCCGCCTGTAACCGCCTTTCTGGCCAATCGGGGTTTTTGCCATCATAGTATTGAAACCGCGCTTCCAAACTTCCACTGCTCCGATCTCCAGCCACGTCAATCGCATTCCAATCGTTTTCCCTTTCTCCCTCGCGCAACCTTAGGATTAACTCATAGTCTCTCGTATCCATCGAAGCGTGATATACGCGCGCCAACCACTGGATACCTCTCGGCTGGAATCCCTCCCAGCCATCAGGCGTGATTCGCGTGGGTACAAGCAGTTGACCATCCTCACGCGTCTTTGCCATGCTTAGCAAGAACTCTATCTGCGATCTTATCAACTCGAGATAGCCGTAATCGCCGGTAAGTAACAGGGCACATTCTGCCGCGATGGTCGCCGCAAGGAACGCATTACGCGCGGAGTTCCGACTGTTCCAACCGTACAACCCGCCCCACCATTGCCCTGCCCGCTGCTCGCCGATCTTCCCGGTGGGTCCCACGTTATCCGGTATGATTCCACCGTTATCCCGCGTCCGTTCCATCCAGGCTTCCGTATAATCCAAAACCCACTGTTTGTATTTTTGCTCTCCGGTATAGAGATAGGCGTTGGTGACAAGACCGGTTGCTGCAAGATTGTCGGGTACATCGCCGTTCAGTACCACGTTATCGAAGATTTTCAGAATCTCTCCGGCGCGCGCCGGATCCTCGAACCAGTTGTCCTTCAAATCTACCACAACGGGATGTAGATTCGAACGCTGCGCATGTCCCCTCGCCACGCCATCCGGATAATACACAGGGTCGAGCATGAATTTCACCATGTCAAGGTCGGCATGGAAACGGGGACCGACGCCGCCGTGAAATGGGGAGCGAATGATTCTGTAGGTTGGGTCATAATTCGGGGCTTCCGGATCCTCGCCCATGTACATACCCGCGAACCGTTTGGCTCGTCGGATGTTTTCGGGATTGGTGGGGTCTGCCAAGCCGAAACAGTAAAACGACTGATTGCCTTCACCCATGTGAAACCAGTCGGCAGGACCATTGAGATTGTAGTATTCGTTGTGGAGTTGCACCCGGAAGTTCGGATGTACGGGATCGTCGTCCCGACGCACGACGCTATCATCATAGAATCGGGTAATGGCATTCCATTCACGGAGCCCGGTTTCAAGTACCCGTTCATCAGCGCCGATAGCATAGAGCAACCCTTTGTAGGAATGTGCTTCGTATGTGTCGTCCACGTCGTCTACTCTGTACGGCGTACCGTCCGGACGCGCATATTTCTTTGCCGCTAGATCGACAGCCGCCTCCATAATTCTTATAAGTTCACGCTCCAAGAGCGCCCATCCGGGTGGGGGTGAAACCCGTGTCGCCTTGATATGCGTCAATTCAGACATGGTGACCGCATTTCCCGATGTGTTAGCGGCTGTCATAGCCCGACCTCCAGAGTTCGCAGATAGAAATTTCGCGGGGTTTCAAACTTCCTTGACGCGATTGCTTTCGGCACGGGGTCATTTGCGGGGATGTTTATGTGGGTGAGACGTAAATGCGTAGAGCTTGTATTTCTGCCGCGGATTCACGATGAATTTCCATTATCGCATAGAACGGCTGATCACGCAATAGCTAATCTTCATGACCTAAGGGGAAGTGAGCTTGAGAAAGGGTTATAGATTACAGGGGAGGATGGCAATGTCTATTGATAGGCTATTAGTGCGACGAAGTATTGGGATTCTCTCAGATTTCGGAGACATCAAGCAAATCGAGAATTCTACCTGCTATTCAAATTCTCGGCTTTTTCGGGGTGGTTTTGTTCAACAGTATTGTCTATCAACCACCCTCCACAATCGCGATCTCCTCATCGGTCTAGTCGTAGAGTTGATAGACAACCTTATCAATAAGCTCATCGGTCTGCTGAATGCGGGCAAGTAAAGGTTTGAGTTTAGCGAGGCTGCAGTTGAACCCGCGCTCCAACGATTCTTGGAAACTCCGGCTTGATGGATCCACTTGCATAAATCGACGGTTTTTCTTCAGGATACCGAGCAGTTGGTCATAGGACAGATCGAAGTAACTCCGAATCGCGGTCTTGCTCTGCAGCGAATCAATTTCTTTTCCGATTTCCCGTCCCAGCCAATGTAGGAAGTTTCGAATCTCCTCTCCTTTGGCTTTATTCATCTCAACCATTTGCTCCGCGAGGAAGGCGAGCAGGTCGTGGACGATGTCGGCACGTTCTGGATCAACGGCAAGATGATGCTTGACGAACCCCAGAACGCACTCCGTGCTGCCTTTGTTGAGGCAAAATTCGTAGAGCGTTTTGGCTTTTTCGAGTTGGCGGGCGCGTTCGTCGTCAGGTGTGGTGAAGTTGATGCGCCGGATGGGTAAACTCTTGGCGTCTTTAATCAGAATCTTTTGAAATCGTTGAAGCGCAACATCAAGAAATACCTGCCTGTGATAGAAGCTCATTAACCTAGAGTTTAAAATTGACAGAATAAACTTCAGATTTGTGCAGCGTAACGCTAAAAGATTAAACTGGTTTTGCGTATTGTAGAGTTCTTCATCAGTCCATCCTACCAACATTCGAAGAGAACTCCAGTCAATAATTTGCTGGACTAAAATTCTCTCCTGTTTGAAAAATCTTTGTTCTCTAGGAGCCGCTAACCATGGGCCATATTTTATCCAATCTTTACCCTTCCATTCAACGACATACCGTTGTATATCACCACTAAGGAGCAACTTTCGACACGTTGTATCGGATTGCGATTTCGCGTGGAAAATCTTGTCTTCAATTTGCTCTTTTGTATGCCCAGAGTATTTGTCGTAAGGGGTGAGACCAAGACAGAATTCACAAAGGTTTTCTAACGACGTCGATATCTGCTCAATGTGATTTATGATATTCAGCAACTGTGGTTCCGTTAGTGTAATAATTCCCTCCTCTTGTTTAGTCCATCTTTGCTGTGATATTTCAAACGCTGTTGTAGCAGTTTTTGGCGAGAGGCTCTCAACGCGTTCAAACGTGTCATAAATCATAACTTGGGTAGACGGTTGAGCGCTCGAAACAGATTTTTGGACAAGTACGATACAGGTGTCAACCTTCACTTCGCCAGTTGATCTGCCAAATAACTCGTTGGGTAAACGGATGATGCTTTGGATGTAGTAATGGCTGAGAATCAGTTTTCTTAGATTTGCATAAGACACTTGCGTTAAAAATGATGTAGGAATAATTAGTCCCATCTTCCCGTTTTGGGACTGTGAAACGCTAATCGCACGTTCCATATAGGCGGCGAATAAGTTTATTCTCAATCGCGCCGTAGAATATTCATCGAATATATATTTGCTCAGCGTCCTTTCTAACCCTTTAATATCTACATACGGCGGATTTCCTATCACGGCATCAAATCCCGGATTGTCCTTCTCCCGCCCGTATTTGTCGCGAAACACGTCGGGGAACTCAATTTCCCAATGGAAAAACCGTTTTTCCTTCCCTATCTCCTGTGCCCGCCGATAGCAGTGCAGGTTTTCAAGGGTATCGGTGTTTTTGGCGCGGAGGGACTTCAGGGCTTGATCGTAGTCGGAGCGTGACACATCGTTCTCGAAGTAAACGCTCGTCCAGAGATTCGCCACCCCTTTATGAAAGCGGAGCATCGTCTGGGCAATGTCCAATTCGCGTTCCTTCGCGTGAATCTGGTCTGCGTTGCGGCTCCCAGTTTTCTCGATCAGCAGGTAGTGTCCGATGGCTCTTGCGACCGTGTCGGTGAATGGGAATTCCATCGCAAATTCTGGTTGGTGTTCGTTAGCTCTGCGACGGCTTTTCTTCAAGTCCGGCAGGTTGGACAGATTCTCAATCTTTGCTCCAATTAGAGAATTGCCGCAACGGATGTGATGGTCGAGGAATGAGAGCGGTTCACCCTTTGCCACCGTGTGCAGCCAGAGGGAGAGCTTCGCCAGCTCCACCGCCATCGGGTTGAGATCAACGCCGTAAACACACGACTCCACAACACGCCGCCGCCAATAGGCGAGTTCCGTCTCTTCGCTCTCAGTCTCGGTCATGAACGGCGCCTTTGGGTGCGTAATCAATTCCTCGGCGAGATAATCGACCACGCCGACGAGAAAATGACCGCTCCCGGTGGCGGGATCGAGAACTTTGAGCGATAGAATCTCATCAACGCTTTTGTCCTTACAGAGCGGCGCCAACGTGTTTTCGACGATGTAGCGGACGATGTATTCGGGCGTGTAATAGCTCCCCGTCGCCTTCCGTTCACCCTTGTCGGTCAACAGATAGACCTCTCCCTCCCGATACGCAATTTCCTGATTGGATCGAATTGGCGGCGCGACTGTTTCGCTTTTCTTCTTTGAAACGATGACCAAATCTTGGTCGGCGATTTGCGGTTGATATTCAAGCAAGCCCTCGTAGATATTCCCCAGATGACGCACGTCGAGATCACGGTAGGTAATGCGCTCATTCTCCGCGGTGTGTGTCAGGAGCTCAATAACTGGTGCCAACACTGCATCGCCAAGTCGGTACTTCTCAAGAAACGGGTGATGTTTCGGATTGAAAAGCCCACCGTTGTATTGGGGGATGTGGTCTTCCCAGCCGTCGTTGATTAGCGTAAACAAATCCTGCAGTCGTGTCCAATAGCGGCTTGCCCCCGGCGCGAACGTGATACCGCTATCCAGCTTCTCGTGAACATCGGTGGTCAAACGATCAAGGCTATATTCTATTGCATAATCGCGATTGTCTAGGGGCAGTAGCCCTCGACTTTCGGCGTAGAGGGTAAACAGGAGGCGGTACAGCAGAATTAGACAGTTGGAGTGAAGCTCGTCCAGCGGAGGGTTATCTTTGTCGAATCCGTTGCGCGGGAAATGGAGGAAACCGCCGATAAGCAGGCGTAGGGCATCGTAAACACGATTCTTCAGGTCATCGGAAACAGCGATGGTGTGTTGCTGGCTTTCCGCCAATACGAGGTCAAGGAATGATCTCCCGCTTGCATCGGGAATGAAAGCGTCGCGCCGGAAGAGGCAATAGAAGTAACGGAAGCTGTCCAAGTCTCCGTTTCCGCCGAGAAGTGCGGCGAGGTCTACCTCATAGAAACTGTCCAGCCGATAACTGCTTTGACGATGGTAGAGCCGCCACTGTCTGCCGTTGGTCAAGATGCCCCAGTCTTTATCCGCACATCGGAGATAGAAGTCTATCTGATAGTTCGGATTCTGGTTATTGAACGGGTCGCCTGTACCCTCTACCTTCCGATCCAGGTTGCGGGACCACGCCTTGGCGTCGCCGAGGGCGAGAGCGGTTTGGAAGAACTGGTTTGTGTTGATGTGCGGTTGCGCCTTTTCGTGGACATCCGTCGAGGCGAAGAAGGCATAATCGGGGCGTTTGGCGCTCTGCGGCGTTTGGAGAGTAGGTTGCACCTCGAATACGTGCGCCAACCATTTCAGCAGCGGTTGGATGAACTCATGTTCGAGTTGTGACTCGTTGCGGTTCGGCGCATTCGGAACAACAGCATCGAAAAGCTGCTTGATCGCGGCATAGTCCGATTCGATGTCGGGCGTATCCACCCACTGCGGTTGTTCCACGACGAGGGATTCGAGGTAGTAATCCGAGAAGAGCGACTGATTTTTTACGGCGTCGGGAAGTTTCTTGGCGTCGATAGACATCGGCGGGTCCGGTCTTGCTATAGGGTTTTTAACCTATGGTTACCCTGAGTGTTTGGTTCGTGGCAGCGATTCGCAATTTGGCGATCGACCATCAGTACCACGTACCTCAAGCTGTTCAACCGTAAAAATCTCAACACGGATTATGAATCAGTCCTTGTCGTTAAAGCGGCTAAAAACAGCTATCAAAGGGAACCCGGCGAAGATTATCAGTGCCCCGAGGGATATCACGCTTGCGTTCGCGCTGAGCAGCCCCGATGCGATGCCCAGGATAAAAGCGACGATAATGGCAGTAATAGCGAGATTCCAACGCATCTTGATTTTCTCTCATGGCATGTCAATGTAGTATATAAAACTCGGATTGAAGAAACTAACGCTCAACCGTGTTGCATCGTTTCATTCCCTATTGGTCCAGTTCTCTTAACGGGCCGCCGAAAAGTAGAGTTAAGATGTGCCTAGTCTGCGTTGTTGAAACGACGTTATGCGCGCTGCCTCGCTGTGACGCTTATGCGCAAAGAAACTGCGTTTTCAGGAAAAAACTCAACTTCGATTTCAGACGATATAGCTTGAAGTTCGGTGGTGAAGATGTTATAGTGAATTTATCCTTGACGCGAAGGGAGGATTTGGGACGATGGACGAATGGGGCGTAACCATTGCCCACACGGTCACACCGCTGCTCGGAATAGCCGCACTGTGGTGGAAAATCACAACCTCTGTAGCGACAAAGGAGGACGTGAATAGGCTGGCAGAAAACGTTCAAAAGCAAATCAATCAATCGGTTGAATTAACACTTGACTTGACTAGAGACATTAGAGAAGAAATGCGGCAGATGCGATCTGAGATGCAGTTGTTGCGTACGGACATTAGCAAGGTCGATGACAAAATTGATGCTAATTCTCAAACCCTTCATAACAAAATTGATGCTAATTCTCAAGCCCTTCATGACAAAATTGATGCCACTTCCCTAACCCTTCATGGCAAAATAGACAGCGTGGCACACGAGTTGCGCGCAGAAATAAGAGGGCAGAAGCATGGCATTGATAGCTGAGTGTACGATCGTAGCTATAGGCCGCGATTTGGAGAAAATCTCAGATAATCGTCTGCTCGGTTGATCCTACCGGGAGGGCATTCCCAATTCAGATTAACGGAGGATGCGTCAATGCCGAAAGTGTTAACCGAAAATGCCATTGACCAATACCACCGGGAGGGGTACTTCTTCCCTATTAGAATCTTGGACGATGAGGGTGTTGCAGCCAATCGGTGCCGGCTCGAGGATTTCGAAGCGAATCAGGGCAAACCGGTAGAGGGCGCGCAGCGCAGCAAAAGCCATCTCCTGTTCAAATGGGTTGATGATCTGATGCGGGATTCAAAGTTGCTGGACGCCGTGGAGGATTTAATCGGTCCCGACATCCTGTGTTGGAATACGATATTTTGGATCAAGGAGGCGGGGAGTCAAAGTTACGTTTCTTGGCATCAGGACTTGCGTTACTGGGGGCTTGATGCCAACGATTTGGTCAGCGTGTGGTTGGCGCTTTCGCCAGCGACGCTTGAGAGCGGTTGCATGCGCGTGCTGCCAAGGAGCCACACGGGAGACTTGCTGCCTCACAACGATGAATACGAGCGGGACAATCTCTTGACCCGCGGACAGGAGATTGCGGTAAAGGTTAATGAATCGGAATCTGTCGCCATGCCGCTAGAACCTGGCGAGATTTCGCTGCACAATGTGCGGTTGGCGCACGCCTCCGGTCCAAACCGTTCAAGCGACCGGCGCATCGGTATCTCGCTCCACTACATGCCCACCCGATCAAAACAGATGATCGGAGAGTGGGACACGGCGGCGCTCGTGCGCGGCGAGGATCGATTCGGTCACTTCACCCTTGCACCGCGCCCAACCAAAGATCTCGACCCTTCGGCGGTTAAGTTTCACGAAAAAGCGACCGACGCCACACGTGAGATCCTGTACAAAGACGCCCAAGAGTCTCGGCATACGATTTAATCGATTCGTGCATTTTTGCCACATAGTGGCGAGCGGCTTTGTGACTCAATCCGCAGTCTAACCGCCTCATCCATTCCAACTTCGGATAAAGTCCTCTACGTCAAACCCCGCCGGCATCTCCGTCAGCCGGTATCGCATAACTCTTGACCCCCTATCGACGACGCACCGCTCAATCTCAGCTTCTATTTTCTCAAACAGGATTGAAAAACGACCCCGGATCTGATTCGCCTCGTCTTCGGAAAAACGCCGAGCAAAATCCCTAATCGCGTGGAAACCGATCCGGTGCTCCCCTGTCGCGTTAATCTGTTCCTCCAGTGAAAGATTGGCGTTCTCCCGAGATTTCAACGTGTGCAGTTTGTCAACCCACTTCGATAGGAACACGACGCACACCATCCGCCCTTCATCCCCCGGATGCAACGTTTCCAGTCCATTCATGAAAGCCGTCCTATCCCCCTTCAGGACGGCGCGAAGGGTAGACTCCACCACATCGCACTGTTCTTGGTACAACCGAGCGAACTCTCGAAACCGGTCGCGTATTCTTCGCGGGAGAGAATTGGTGAATTCCAATTCCCAGCCATGTGCGTTAACAACCGGGAATACCGGACCGCCCAGAGCACGATAGCCGAGATGAACCGTGCGCCGAAACTTCGTACTGTAGTTGCTGCCCCAGTGCAACATGAAGTGGGTATAGACAATCCCATCCCCCGCTTTAAGCTCGATTGGCGTGCCTCCCGGCATCGGCTGCTGCGGGTTTGTAAGTAGATGTTGGTGTTCCTCCTCGGTATTTGGGCGGGAGTGACTACCCGGCACCACCCAGAATACACTGTCATCGTACAGCGGAATATTCCATTGAACATAACCGGGTGCGTTTGCCAGCATGTCCTTCTGCATACCGCGCAGGGGCGCTTGCGCAACGGGATTTATATCGCGATGCCAACTCGCAGGACCATGGTCTCGCGGAGGACTGCACATCAGCGCCATCAGTGTGACTGCGGCGTCTGACGAACGCATCAGTTGTTGGCTCACGCCTAGCGTGTTCTCATGCAGGCAAAACTCTACCGTGTCCGCGGTTTTTTCGTCAACGACTTCGTTGAAAAACACCCTCGGTTGGGCGGCAGTTTCCCAAGTCCCGCCCGGCGGGTCATCCGGTTTACGCTCACGCCTCCACACCGCTCTCTGTCGATCAACGAGAATCTCGAAACTCGTGCGGAGTGCATCCAATCGCTCCGGCGGAATTAGTTGACGCAATATGATGAAACCGTCGTCCAATAGTTGCTGCGGGTTGACTTTCATAGTCGTTAACCTCAAGACCGCCTTGGGGAATTTCGCGGGCGGTCATAGTAATGTAGGTTTATGCGTGTGTCAGAATTGAACTCGACGTAATGAGTGTGACGTAGAACGATAGTCAAGATCGCGCCCGATGGGTTGCACGATCCAGCAATACCGTATGCAACTATCTAGGCCAGATATTCTACTCCAAATCCATGCGATTGATCGCAGGAAACTTGCTTACGCATAGTTTAAATGCGCCGCGCGGGAGGCGGACTCTTCCCTAGTCGTCATCGCGATCGGTTCGAAATTCGCCCCAAACCGGGCGGTGATCGCTCACGGCAAGCGATGCGGCCATATCATCGTTTCCGAAATCCGTCTCGTCGAATCTATCGATGCCGCTGTTCCCGGTGTATTCGGTCACAAAGGATGATTGGAAAAAGATGTTGTCGTACAGGCTCGTGTCTCTGATGTGTGATTTATGCGGCGCGTCAAAGAGGCGCGTCATCAACGGGATTGACATCAGCGGCTGATATGCCGATATGTCATCGGGATTGCGATTGAAGTCTCCAAGCAGTATCACGTCCTGTTCAGCTCCGTTCATCGCCTGCACCGCCCGATACACGTTTGCCAGTTCCCGTACCTCACGTTGGCGCGGAGGTACCGAATCGCCCCAAATCACATGCGCGGTGATTGCGGTGAAATCGAATTTCCCCGCGCTGAACGATGCGACGTACGGCTCACGCAGGAAGGCGTCGTTCGGATCGGGGAACACCATCCCGCTTTCCAGGACATTGACCAGCCCTTCGTCGAACATAAAGGCGTAACGTTCCTTGACGTTTCCGCCCACCGGACGGCTCAGCAGGTAGTCGTAGTCCCTACCCATCTGTTTTAGCACACGTTCCGTACGCTGCAAAACCGCTTCGTCTCTCAACTCAACGATAGCGATAAAGTCGTAGTCTATCAGCACGTTGGCGATGAGTTGCAGTTCGCGGTCGTCTCGGCTGTTATCGCTGAAGATACGAATGTTCCACGTTGCCAATCGAACAGTGGATGTTTCTTGGGTTGATGAGACATCAATGTCGGGAATCGGATAGTCACGCCGTTCAGAACAGGCCGCAAGGAGACAGATCGCGATGAATAGCCGCCCGCAGCGATTTGGCGGCGTCAAGCAGCGATTTCTCATAGTGTGATGATGGCTAGACGGATGGACATCCTCCGGAGATTGTCACTCCTGCAGGTATGCGAGTATGCCCATACGGAATAACGATCTTACATGTTATAGGATTCAAACAGGATTGGTTATGCGCGTTCTACTTGGTAACAATTTCTCCAAAGTAAGTGATAGAGCGAAAAACGAGTTGTGGAATGAGGGCATCGTATCGTTACGCATAATTGCGTGCTTTGTATCACAATCTGTTAGATTGTGATCGCAAACCAACAGTTTGCGGTACAGGGTCGCGTTCGATTTTGGGAGTGATTCCGTTTAATTCTCTTTGGGGTTTTTAGAGGCTGGTGCGCGGAAGATCTCTATAGGAGTTCTACGGGATTTCTATCGCGGTCATTGTCCATTCCCTTGATCACTCGCTATTCACTCGCTTGCTGGATTTCTATCGCGGTCATTGTCCATTCCCTTGATCACTCGCTGTCCACTCGCTTGAGGGATTTCTATCGCGCTCCCTATCCAGTCGCTTGATTACCCTACAACTGCTATCTGAATGCGGCGTTCAATCGGGAGATTCGTTTGGTGTAGGCTTCGACTTCGGATGCTATTTTGGATTCGTTCCAATGCCCCTTTTCACCAAGGAGGCGCGCGATTTTCGGCGCCAGGTCAACGCCTTGGCCCGGCGTGAAACCGATGCGCAAACGCCGCCAGAGCAGATCGTCAAGCGTCATCGCCATCTCGCCCCAAAAGGCGTAGAGCACCTCGGCTTTCATGAAGGGGGACGACTCCGATACCGGCTCCGCCAGCGTCCGATCCTCGTCAATGAACTTCCCGATGGCGGCTTCGCCAGTACCGTAACGTCCGATAATTCGTTCCCTTTGCGCGGTCGGAATCAGTTTGACGTCTCCATGAAACTCGTGCTGCATACTGTCTCCCAGTAGGTACGAAGCGGTTTTGCAGGAGCGCGGCTTCCCCAGTTCCTCGGCGATGCGGTCGACGGCCTCCTCGGCGATTTTTCGGTGCGTCGTCAGCTTGCCTCCGTAGATATACATCGCTCCGCTTTTGCTTTCAGTGATTAGGTGCTCGCGAGAAACAAAGCCGTCGCTCTTGGGGGCAATCAGGGGGCGCACACCCGCATAGGCGGACACGATGCTCGCCCGATTGACGGCTGCCGCCGGGAAAATTCGATTGACTTCTGAAAGCAGATAGTCCACTTCGCCGGCGGAGGGGCGCACGGAATCGGGATCCGCCTCGGGATCGGATTCGGTGGTGCCGACCGCAGAGAGAGCGTCGTCGAAGCGGAGCGTGAAAAGGAAGCGAGGTTTTTCATTCCGACGTTTTTCCGCGCGGGTGAACGTCGCGATGCCGCAGTCGCCCCGATTCAAGCGGGAAAAGATGAGATGGATTCCCTTCGCCTTTCGGGTTGTCAATCGCGGCACGCCATCGTAGGCGGGATCTTTCTCCCAAAGCCGATCCGTCCACGGACCGGCGGCGGACACAACTTGCCGCGCGACGACCTCGAACCGTGTGCCGGAGAGGACGTCCTCCAAAAGCACCGTATGAGCCCGGTCCGCTTTTCCGGGCGGGTCTATGAATTCCACGAAGCGGACGTAATTTGCTACCAGAGCGCCGTTCAGGTGCGCATCCTTCAGCGTCAGCAGCGTCAAACGCGCATCGTCGACCATGCTATCCCAAACGACAACGCACCCTTTCAGCGAGCGCGCCTCAACCGGTCCGACCAGATCTCGAATCCGTTCCGGATCACGTATGGTGCGGGCTCTCTCCGCCTTGTCGGCTTTCGAAAGGTGATTGTAGTAATGCGCCGCCAAGCTCATACCGGCGAGCGGATAGGGATCTCCCTTGTAATTTAGAATGGCAATCGGCGCCGACTTGACGAGGTTCGGCGCGATACGCAGCAGGATTTCCCGTTCGCGCCGCGCCTCCTTGATTAGCGCGAAATCCCGTTTGATGAGGTACCGAAATCCGCCGTGAATGAGTTGGGAGGTGGCGCCGCTGGTGCCGTTGGCGAAATCGCCCTTGTCGACCAACCCGGTTCGTAGACCGCCGTTTAAGGCGAGATCGCGAATCAGCCCGGCGCCCACGATGCCGCCGCCGATGACCAACACATCCAACGGTTCGCGTTGAAGGTTTTGGATGTTTTGTGCGCGAGTGCGTGCGGAGAATTCGACCGGCATGTCAATCGGTGTCGCTCTTGACGAGCATTTCGGCGTTGCGGGCTACTTTGTCAATGGCGGCAAGGACGCGTTCCACGGCGTACGGAATCGGACCGGTCAAGACCGGAAGGAACACGAGGCGCGAGCAGGCTTTTTCGCTGACGAGCAGGCCGTGAAGGTCGGTGTTCGGCATGGGATATGTAAAACCTCCGACAAACTTTATGCGGGTATCCTATCAAGTCCGGATGTTGCTGTCAAGAGGGGAAAAAGCAGTGGCCAGTGGTCAGTGACTAGTGAGCAGTGAGCAGTGTCTAGTTGGGGTGGCATAAGCGTGAATTGCGTATGGCGGATGAGGATGGGGCGATGCAGAGGTCAACGTGTGGAACCAAAATTGTAGCCGTAAGCTACAATTGCGCGCGACCAGTGGTCCGTGATTAGGGGATCTCTATGGGATTTCTATCGCGTTCGTTTTTCACTTACTTGATCGTTCGCGTGATCCCCGCCCCCACGAATAATGTGTAGTCTGCGCTCAAAGAAATTGCGGCATGGGCAAGCAATGGTCGGGGTTGGGTCTCCCAACTTGTTGTGTGTCTCCCTCGATTCACCTGCACGCCTAACATAAATGTCAACAGAACCTATTGATTCATAAAAGCTATGGAATTGTAGGACGGACGATGACGGTTTCCATCTTTAATTCTGTAGTCAAAACCGTGTGCGTTGGAACGTTGGGTTTCACTCGAATTTCGCGTGTTGGAGGGCCGAAGGAGTTCTTGACATTCTCCTACCGCAGAAGATTTCTTGTAAATTAGCGTTCAACCCAACCTACGAACTGCGGGAAAAGCAGAATACAACTCGAATTTAATACGTCATACGTTTTTCTTGCAGCGAAATGAAATCGCCAATTTGTCGCTAGACCACAGCCGCCGGTCTTAGCCCCCGTTAGCCCAGATGAAGCTTTATCCGGGCGGCTGAGCGGGTAGAAGGAGGCTGAGGAATGCAGTCGCAGCCTACGTTGACGGCGTTCCGGCCAGGGCAAAAACAGACGGTCGCCGCGATTTTGGGCTAACGCAAATGATTTGGAGGATACCACTCCCTTTTGTGTCCGTTTGACTGTCCGATCCCGTTGAATTATACTATACATGTGTAAAGTTGTCAATGCAAAAATTGAAGCCGATTGGTGGAACGCTGAGCAGCGGTGCTATTCGGCGACGGTGCGGTACATTTCTCGCATAATCTCACGGATGTCCGGCGCGCCGGCGAGGTATTGGCTTTCCACCCGTTCCTTTAACTCGTCAGGGATTCCGTGCAGCGCTTCGGCGATGGGACCGGCGATGGCGGCGAGGGTGTCGGCATCGCCGCCGAGAGAGATTGCATTGCGCACCGCATCTTCAAAACTGTCCGATTCGAGGGCGCACGTAATCGCTTCCGGTACGGTGCCTTGGCAGGTCTCGTCGAAATAGTAACCGGGACGGATTTGGTCGACGGTGCGCGTCAGATCATAGTCATATTTTGCGGCGATTGTCTTGCGAATCTGCGCCGGGGTCTCGCCTTGAAACGCCAACCAGATGGCGTGCGTGGTTGCGCGCGCGCCTTTCATACCTTCGGGATGGTCGTGCGTGATGGCGGTGGCTCTGTCGGAGGCGTTGAGCGCAGCCTCAAGGTCGCCGGGGTGGAGGAACGCCGCGGGTGAGATGCGCATCGCGGCGCCGTTGCCGTAACTTTGATAGGGCGCCGGTACATCGTAGTAGATCCACTGGCTAAAGAATCCGCCGTAACCGCGCCCGGGATAGCGGCGGCAGCACTCCTGCATGGTGGCTGCCGGGGGGAGGTCGTGCAGCAGAATGTCGGCGACCGCCGCGGTGCACACGGTATCGTCCGTGAATTGGCAGCGTTCGCCGAATAAGTCGAAATCCTTGGTTTTGATATGATCCCATTCGTAGATGGAACCGGCAATGTCGCCGATGATTGCGCCTAGCATGGTTTGGTCCTGTTTGAACTGTGATTTTTGGGATTATGGGATTACCTTGATTTCCCGTGTTCAGTTGGTATTGTTGTGCCGCCTGAATCGTTGCCTTGGAGTTCACTAACGAGTTCGGTTTATTCCTCGTTATTCACCCGGTTGATTACACCCTACAACTTCTGCGTGCTATAGAGAGGGTGTGAAAACCGTATGACTACCGTCACCCCTGCCGTGCATCATATTCTGACCGGATCAGGCGGCCGATTCTTGAGAATCGAATGTCGTCGATCATCTTCCAGATTTCCCAGGGCTTTTTCGGATTGAGCATGTCGTACGACCAGAAGATCATGAAAGCCTGCCCTTTGATTTGGCTCACGGGGACGGTGCCCCAAGTGCGGCTGTCACTGCTCAAGTCGCGATTGGCACCCATGGCGAAGACGTGACCTTCCGGAACCGTGAAGGGGTTGCCAGCCGGGAACTTCGCGCGGAAATGGCGGGGCGGGAGTTTGTAGTCCGCAAATGCCTCGTGCTCGGGTAGGAGGTGGGGGGCGCGGAACGGGGGAAAGTCGTGGGGAGAACCGCCGTACCCCACACGCTTGGTGTAGGCGCTGTCTTGGATGGGGATGCCGTTGACGTAGAGCGCGCCGCCCTTCGTCTCGACGGTGTCGCCGCCGACGGCGACGATCCGTTTGATGAAACGCCTAGATTTCTCGTGAGGGGGAACGAACACGAACACATCTCCTCTTGCGGGTTCGTGCACGTCGAATAGTTTAATGTCCGTGCCCGGGATGCCGACGCCGTATATGAAGTTGCAGACGAAGATCCGGTCTCCCACGAGCAGGGTGTCTTCCATGGAGCCGGAGGGGATTTGGTACGGCTCGACGACAAAGGGACGCATGAACCCGAAGACGAATATGACGGCGATTAGGATGGGGCGGAGGTGTACCCATGCGCGGGCGCGTTGGGAGCGGGGCTGTTGTGAGGGCGTTTCTTCGTGGGTATTCGGGGGTGTTTGGGGCATAGGGGTGTTTAATCAGATGGAATTTAGGAAGATTAACGGATGGGGGTTAGTTGGAGTTGACAAGTCCTCAGTCCCAAGGTTCAAGATGATGGTTACCAATGAGAAAGGGAAGTTAACTTCACGTTGCACCAGTGGAGTGGTCAACGGCGTTTACTTGGAGAATAAAGGAGAGGCAAAGCGGGATAGTGAGCTGGGGACAATTCAAAATTGTAACAGAGCGTTAAGGCGTAAAATTGCCACCTTCATCGAAAAAAGGAATCTCATCCACGCTTAACTCGAAAGAATCATAAACCGCCTTTACTAATTCGTATGCTACGCGATCTAGGACAAAATTCGAGTAAACTGTTTTTTAAGCAATCGGCTACAGGGAAGTTTCATGCATTCTGCTCAAACTCGAATTGTCGCGATTAGCAAGGAGTGGCAGTTAATTTGCTAGTAAAGATTTCAATTGGATTTCTTAACGGTCAGATAGTGTGCTTGAGTGAAATGTCTAATCTGTGCAATTATAACGCATTTTGTTCTGCTTTTTGATCATCGGTGAAACTGCATAATCCAACGCTGCAAAACACTAGCAATTCGGTCTGCCTCCTCCTCGACATATCCAAGTCTGCAGTAAGCATTAGGATACGTTCGCGAAACGATGCAGATTTTAAGGCGATGTTCACGTAACCAATTAAGCAATCTTCGTTGCACCAAATCTTCGACCGCTTTACGATATTCGGGGTTATCGATCCAAAACATTTTGCTTTCCGAGAATGTTATTGCCGCGAAATCTACTCTTTCTAACTGTATTTCTTGGTGGCGATAAAGACTAGAAAGGCGTTGTAAATAGGTATTACTTTCCGTATCAGATAAATGTTGAGCCAGTCGACCGAGAGCCCCTTTACCGCCTCGTGTTTGACCAACGTAGAGAGCGACATTATTTTCAAGTACGCCGCATATCGCGTACAAGAACCGACTTCGTTTCGCTATGGTTACGTCAAAGACTGTCGCGCGCCCAAGTTCCATGTGTTGTTTCAGGCCTCGGCTAGAAAGCTAGATGGATCGAGTCGTCGGATCATGCCTGAGAGAGTCTCACCAACTCTTTCGCGATATTCAGCCATAATCGCTTCGATTTCGTCGTCGTCATGTTCGGATTTGTAGACAAGATCGTATTCACCCCTAGCGAGGGCAAAAAAGAGAACATCTATAACCTTTAGCAGGTTGTTATTGTCATAAACAGCGTCTAGAATTCCTTGACAAAATCTATGGGATTTATTGACTCTAACAATGAGACCATGCGTAGGGTCATGGGCTCTTTCCCAAAGTTGGTCGTTGTCTAATGTATCAACATATAGTACGCGGTGCCCCGTTTCGGTGACATGCTGGTGATCTTCTTCATTTATTGGCTTTGATTTCTCGGCTTTTTTTCGACGTGCTTCTAACTTCTTCCTTTCCTCTAACGAAGCCACATTCTCATCACGTTTATCGTCATCCGCTTGAAGGTTTGAAATCCGATTCAAGTCTTCATTGGCAGTATCATGTGGATTTTCGCTTACAGCTCGGGTTATGTTTCGTTTTGCATTCCGCCACGCGTCACGACTCTTTTTTAATGATTCCTGAATCTGTGGTTTCAGTTGTTCTTGCGCGATTTCTGAAAGATGAATACGACTCTTTGTAACATCTATATTCAAAACATCATCGGAATCACTCCTGATTAACAACCGACCACGGAAAGCATAATGATCCTGGTCTGGCGACACGAAGCCCAAGCTATCCGCCCATGAAATCAACCTAAAGTTACGATAAATATAGAAACCATAATTGCCAGCTCCAATCATGTAATGATCGCGACAATCTCTTCGACTCATTGATCCTGCACGCTCTACGGTCGGAGGGTGCACCAATTGTGTCATTGCAACTTCAGCGTACCGGTCTCCGTCGGTGGTAACTTGTATGTGTTGTGGTCTCGTAATCCATTTTGGGCTCAATCCATCCCAAGAATTTTCATTTAAATCCGCATCATCGGGAGCAATCTCATCTTCGAATAATGGATTCACTGCCTCAACATCGTGGTCATCAATTTTTAATGTGACAGGTTCCAATCCGTCTACCATACCTTTCAAAAAATAGTAATAGATTACTCTAGCTCTTGTTCTTAATCCTTCGACAATTTCGGAGGTACGTGGCAGAGATTCATGAAATAACTTGGAAATACGAACTAGAGTCCCAGATTGTCCTTGTGCACAGATTTCCAATTCGTCCAAATCTTCCTTGGTAGGTTGGGTTAAGTTGTAAACATATCTTCCCTCCTGAACAATCAAATCATGGTCTATCACTACTTTGCGAACGTCGTTCAAGTCGCATTCGGCACGTGATATGATTTCTAATTGTTTTCCCAGAGATGAAGCCGCTGACTTTAAACCGATGCCGAATCTGGAAAGTGTGTCCTCCCGATATAGCTGCGCTGAAGATCCTAAAGTAAGGGCGTTATGTAACCCATCCTCGTCCATCCCACACCCATCGTCTACGATTGTAAATGACTTTAAAACTGCTCTAGGCCTTCCACGTCGCCCTTCTGCCTGTTCAGCTCTTTCCTCATTCACTTTTATAATGATGGATGTGGCCCCAGCCGACACTGAATTGTCCACGAGATCCAGAATAGCAGATACTGGATCGTATCCTATGCGACCTAAGGACTGGAATACACGTCCTGCATCCCAAGAACCCTCTTTTATAATCATATTATTCTCCAATTCTCCGTGGATGTGGTTAATGCTTCTTGCCCAAAAGACATTGAGGGCGTGACATTGACCTAAATGTATTGGTTTTCTTATGAGATTGTCCTTCAGTTCAGCATTTAAATCTCGGCAAGTGCGTTTGAGATATTCCAGATAGGTCTGTCATCGTGCTGTGGTTACAAACAATCTCAGAATTTCGGTCAGTCGCAGAAAAAAGTTCGCCCTGCAACTGACTTGGGAGGAGGACTTGAAACATGGAAAAAAGTACTTCTTCAGCGAACGGGTCATCAGGTAATATGTAGAGTGGCTTAATATCTACCAAAAATCTAAGATTAATGCCGTTAAATTCCATTACCTTTGAAACCTTTTTAGGCGCATCCAATTTGACTAAACCTACAAATCACAGATTAAACATGGCTGTTCATCATCCTCGTCATCAAGGGTATCGCCGAGGATTTCTACCAAAGAACGACTCGGTTGAGAAGTTTTCTTCCGCGTTAAAGCTTTCGCGTAGCTCTCCTTAATCTGCTCAATCCGTTCGGCATCCGAAAGTTCTACCAAACTTTCACTTTGGCTCCATGTGTACCGCTCACCGGTTTCTTCGTTGAATTTTTCGTAAGTCTTTGCGAGTTCAAAGAGGTCGGGATGATTTTCCATCAAGCCGACCCATTCGGCTTTACGCTGGTAGAAACAGAAATAGCACCCGGAGCGTGTCCGCCATTTGTAATAATCGGGCAAACCAAGACCGCTCTCATCCAGAATCCGATAAACATCCGCTTCGGTGATGCCGTCCTCTTTGAACGGGTATTTGGGTTCGATGTTTCGGTTTTCGACATTCTTCAACGGTTTATAACCGACGCGATTTTCATCGGCGCGGATGGCGACATAGTTATACGCCAGGTTGTCGCCAATGAATTCCTCGAAGGGTTTAATTTTCAGGAGTCGGGTGCACCAGCGCACTTGGGACGATGGAAGTAGCCCGCCGAAAACGGATAGCCAATGATCGAAATCGCGTTCGGCATTTAGACGATTAACCTTCTTCCCCAAGAAAGCTTCCAAGCGATCAAGGAATTCATACGTCTCCGGCAGTTCCTTTCCTGTATCGCAGAAGGCGTATTCCATCTCTGGCACCCTGTCTCGCATATAGATTGCGAGCGCCGAACTGTCTTTGCCGCCGGAAAGCCCGAGGATGTGGCGTCTTTTTTGGCTCATGGCTACCTCTTGATGGATAGATTGAGATTCGCTTTCCCAAAGTATCGTGAAAAATCGATGAATGTGATTCCGACCAAGCGCTTGGTGTCGGGGGCGAGGCGGAGAATTACATCCTCGGAATGTTCAACGTAGTCTGTATATTCGGTTGAGACGAGAGTAACGTAAAGAACATCGGCTTCACAGTCATAGTCGATTTTCATCTCGTTTTGGTGCGCCGCAATCTTGCGCCAACTAAATGGCGTAGATTCCTTCTTGGCAAGCAGTCGGTTGAGGGAACTCTATCGACCGCGTTATTCACTCGGTTAATCTTACAAGAAATGGTGGGCAGGGGATTCCTATCGCACTCACTATCCGTTCGCTTGATCCCACCCTCCAAATGTACAAAGGCGGTTTGATATTATAAGCCGTAAACGCTCAATTGTCAACTATGCTGCTAGCTAGCGGCACATTCCGGCTGCCTATTGAAGTTCTCTAATTAATCCTCGGCGCGGTCCATTAACTTTCTGGAAAGGCGCGCAAGCACGGCAAGACGAAGTTCGGTATCCTCAGAAACGCCTGCGAGTTCGAAGATCTGCTCAATTTCACGCTCGATTTGCTTCGCCTGCATCTCAGCAGTTGGCGGCACGGCGATCACGCGCGCCTGTTCCTCCGCCCTGAGCGTGGTGATACCGACACGCATCACATCTTCGGTGCCATCAGAAAACTCATCGGATCGTTTGCGCCGCTCGAATGAAACGGCTTCAAAGTGGTGGAACTTCCTCCCAAGTTCGGCAAGGTTCATCTGAAACTGGGTTTTGTCGGTATCGTTCCACGCTGTCGGGGGCTTTTGGACGACATAGGTGCCGATTGCCTCAAGCCATTCCTTAAAATCAAGCTCTTCGTCACAGACGCGAAGGAAGAATCCCTTAAGTTTCGTCTCAATCGTCAAATCAAGCAGCGGTTCGGATCGACGATACAGTTCTACTCGTATTTCCTCATTGCTTCCTCTCAATGAAAATGCCGACGCAAGCAGTCCCGCAATCGAATCCAGCAAGCCATCATAAGCCCGATTTAATTCAGACAATACACTGCGCAACGTATTGAAGAATCGTCCCACGGTGATTGGATCCATTCCTTCGTGTGGACCGAAGGCGTCAAAACCGAGGGCTTTAGGCAACTGGACAAAAAGAAGCGCATCGGGTTCTCGCGCGTTGCTAACTGCTTTCCGCAGTTCGATGGCTTCGGGGTTTAGATCTTGGGTGAGCATCGTATAGCGCGGCAGCACCGTGACGAAACGCACGAGCGGTCTGACTACCGCAAGCAGATTCGACTGCCCCGTCTCTGGTGATGGTTTGGATATCATTGACAAAAACTGCGAGAATACCTCCGAACGGATTCCGCTCATCCGGAAACGTTTGAGTTCAAATCTATCGGGCGACCGGATGAGACGCTCAAAAACCGCGATTGTGATGTCTGTGACAAAGGAGCCATCTTCGTAGAGCGCTATTTCGGCTTCGTGATGGAGCAACACAGCGCACAACAGGATAGGTATAGGGCCGCTTCTCAGACCTATCGGAGGCTCCTCCAAACGTCTATAGAGTTCTGACAATGACTGGCGTTCTTCCTCGCAATCGTCGAGGAATTGCTCGATAGCTTCCCACGTTAGCCACACCCTGTTATCTGACTTTCGCGGCGGGTGAAATCCCAATTCACCGGAAACGCTACGGTGGATTCCAGAGTCCGACAGGAGCGAGAGGTAGACACTCATCTCGGGTGGATAACCAACGATGCCGAGGTTTTCTTCAGTTCCGCATTCAAGCATCCCCTTGATCAGCATTCTTCGCGCCCGCGCGGCGGAGTGAGAGAGTTGGCGTTGATTGATGAGTTCGTTGCGTATGATCGGCGTTTTGTCGTAGACGCTATCGCACATTTTTGAAAGATGTGCATTCAACTCTCGCCTCGAGTTAATCCGTACCGTGTTACCGGCATGAAACCAGGTAGTTTTCTTTTCGTCTTGCCCAGAGAAAGTTGCTCCAAAGAGGGATGACAACTGATCGAACACCGTTCGATCTGCCTCGGTGATTCTCGCCGCAATTTCGCGCCGCGCCGTGTCATCCCCGGCAATTTCTAGCGTGTTCTTCTCAACCCAGCGCAGGCGCGCGAGCTCGGCGACAGCATCCTGCAAAACCCCAATTGATTGGGGAATCGCAATGAGTACCTCTCTTCGATGTTCCACTTCGGTTGCTTTTTTCACAAGCGTCTCGGCCTCAAATTCACTTGCGGGCAACGCATAGAGCACCAAACCGTCGGCACCGCCTAACGGCTCTTTTAGGTCTGCGTCAAATCTTTCAACGTCGGTGAATCGAACAGTGAAGTATCGAAGCGTTCCGGTCAAAAATAGATGACGGCGGGCAATGAGCGGTTGGGGCGAAAGCACATCCGAAATAACGGACGCCAATCGCTGATTCGCGTCTAACTGGCTCCCCGCTTCGCCGAGTCTTGATTCGATATCAACGTCGCTTCCTTCCCAAAGGGAATAAGCGCCGCTGTGGCGGCGGTAGATTGCGATAGATCGCCGTTCTAACTCCGTCAACGAGCGCTCAAACTCTTGAGCGTAGGTTTCCGAGCCATCGTTAAGCGCATACCGGAGTAAATCTGCTGAACTCTTCAGATTTACGCTCACCTCTCCGACGACGCCGAGCAGACCGATGGTTTTGATGAGCGCCACCATTAGTGGCGAGGGGTTCGGCAACCGCCCAATGGCGGATTCGATCCCCGCCCACTTTTTGCCGTCGCTCGACCCGTAGAGTCGATTTCCGAATGCGGTGTTGATGTAATCGTACAGGTCGGAGAGGGAATAGAGCGGCAGACCGCGAATATCGTAGCTGCGATTTGCAAGGAAATCTTGGAGGCCGTGCGGTTCGCCGGAATTGAGCAAAGCGAACAGGGAACGTTCATTTTGGGCGAATCGGCGGAACAGCGGTCCGACTATTAGTGCAACTGTCGGGTGAAGGGGCAAACAGTTTTCAAGGAGCTGAAGGAATTCGTAGGTGCCAAGTTGGCGCGGTTTGAGTTCCAAGTCAAGCGAATCGGCAAGGAAACCTCGCGCTTTATCTAGAGCCTTTGTCCCATTCACATCTCGCTCAATCGCGTCTCCAATCAATCGGAGTACCTGCTCGGTTGGTTCGATGAAGGCGACATCCTCGAAACGCCCCTGTACCTTTGACCATTCCTCGCGATGGGATTGCTCTAACCGCTGTGCGTACTGTTCAAAGGCTTGGTGGAGAATCGTCAACAGAAACAGGGGGGTGTCTCCACTCCTCGCCGCGGACTCGGCGAGGCTCTGTAGGACAAACATATCGCCCTGCGAGGGGTGTTGGGCTGCATATTCGAGGAATTTGCCGAGTTCGTCGACGACCAGTATCAGTCCTGCGCCGCCGGTTTCACCGATTTTGCTTGACGCTTCTTCGAAGAATTCCGTTATCTCGGAAGCGTAGGGCGGATTTTCGGGAGTTGCGGTTTCCAATCGGTTGTTGATTGACCTGATCAGCTTAAAGCGCCGTGAACCGTAACCGAAAGCGGCGAGACCGCTCGCCAATCCGCGAAGCAGGGCGAGAGTAATGGGCGCTCGTTCACCGGAGATGAGGATGGGACAGAAGCCTCTACCCTTTAGACGGCTGTCGCGGACATCTGCAAATCGGTTCCATAACAGAATATCGCCGTTTTCCAACAGATGGGAGGCTTGCAATGTCGCCGGTGATTCGGGGTCTCCAAGCAGCTTTGCGGCAAAGAGCGCGAACGCGGATTTGCCGGAACCGTAGGGACCGGTGAGGGACCAGGCTTTCGACGCCGAGGGGTTCTCAAGGGCGGAGATCAGGCGGCGCAGCATTTCGCGCGCGGTGACGGTAACGACGTAGCCATCCAACGAGTTCTCGACATAGAAATCGCGTTCGAGGTGAACCGACCGGCGGAAGCGGCTGCTGACGCGGAAGATATCGGATAGGGGGATTTCTTTATTCATGGGTTCCAATTTGTTTTGAGGCATGTCTAGGGATTACCGAGTTAATTTTCAAACCACCGGGATTCATCTCGCCGAATGTTCTACGTAGACACCTTTGGCTTCAAGGAGCGGGATGTGCGTGCCGATTGTTTTCGGGATCAGGGGGTTCGACCGCAGATCCAACTCTTTGAGCTTGGTTAGTTTCACCAAGGGCGATAGGTCGGACACCCGATTGTCCACGAGACCGAGCCGCTCCAGATTGGTCAATCCGGTTAGGGGCGACAGGTCGGATACGCGGTTTTTGAAGAGGTGCAACTGTTTCAGGTTTGTTAGTCCCTTTAGTGGGGAGAGGTGCTCTATCTCGTTCTCGTCGAGACTCAATTCCCTCAAGTTGGTTAACTTCGCCAAGGGCGACAGGTCGGACACGCTGTTTACGGAAACGTCAAGTTTTTGCAGTTTCGCGAGTTGCGCCATAGGCGCCAGATCCGAGACTTCGTTGTTCTTCAGCAGGAGTTGAACGAGACTGGGCAATTTCGATAGGGGCGCCAGATCGGAGACTTTGTTGTCCGCCAACCAGAGCAATTTCAGGTTTTTCAACGTTTCCAAGGGCGACAGGTCGGATATTTGGTTTCCCGTCAGATCGATCCATTCCAAACGCTTTAACCTTGCGAGGGGCGCGAGATCGGTTATTTGGTTGTCCGCGAGATTCAGGTTTGACAGTTGGCTCAACGCCTTTAACGGCGTTAGGTCGACAATTTCACTTTCGGGGATTTCCAGAAATTCCAGGTTCGTCAATCCCGCGAGGGGCGACAGGTGAGTTATCGGGTTGCCGCCAATGTCGAGGGCTTCCAGATTGGTCAATCCGCTCAACTGCGACAGGTCGGAACACCGGTTATTGTTAAGGATTAGGACTTTGAGGTTGACCCCGAACTCCAGACCGGTCAGATCGCGAATCTTTGCGCCGGTTGCCGAAAGGTCGGTCAACCCCGCCATGTCGGAGGCGGTGATTTCCGCGTCGCCTGGCTTGTCGAGCGCTTTCACGATTGCGGCGCGGAGATTGGGGTCGGGGATGTTCACCGGCCCTTCGGAGGAAGCGCTGTTCCCGACCGGTGCAATCGTGAGAGCCAGCAGTACGATGAAGGATGCGGCGCGGCGTAGATAGTATACCATATTTCCCTTTGGTCGTGGGTGGATTCGGATTTTCCCGTGATGTTCAAGCGGCAATGTGAGGATGGGCGCCCGATGGATAACCGTACAGGTTGTCCTATGAGGAAATGGTGGGCAGGGGATCTCTATCGCACTCGCTATTCACTCGCTTGATTCCACCCTACAGAAGAGAGACAACGAACATTGTGCATTACGGCTCATTGCCCCAATCAAATGATTTGATTTGGAGGGAGCGGGTTTTGGCGGGGAGTTCGATCTTCGCGCCGCCCTGCTTCGAGGAGAGGTGAATTGCGAAGCCGATTTCTGTTGCCGCATTCGCTTGTTTCGCATCGCAGGCGGTTCTCCCGCCGCTCTCCACGGCGTTGATTAGGTCTTCTACCATGGCACGACCCGCGGGCCAGGGTTCGGTTTCCGCCGGAAGCTCCAATCGCTGGATATTGGAGGGGTCGTTCTCGTGCCAGAGGAAACTTTCGGCCGCGTCGCTCAGGAGGAAGAGGCGTCCGTTCTCTCCGACGACCTCGAAACTCATGGGCAGTCCGGGACCTTTATGGGCACCATCAGGGGTGATGTATAGGACGGCGCCGTTCGATAATCCGATCGTTGCTCTGCCTGTGGGGTCCAGCCGTTTGCGTGAGTCCGCCGGCTCGCCGGATAGGTCTTGGACGAATCCGCTCACCCAGGCGGGCGCGATGTCGCCGGCTAACGCGAGCAGGGAATCGTACCAGTGGCAGCCGTGGTTAATCAGATTCGACAGCCCGTAGGCGGTTACGCCGGTAACGGGACCGATGATTCCGTCAGCCAATTGCTCTCTCAAGCGGCGGTAGCGGGCGGACCAGCGTCGATCGAGGGCGAATAAAAGCGGCACGTCACCGCAGGCGGCGTTGATCCGGTCGAGTTCTTCGAGGCTGGTGACGAGCGGTTTGTCGCAGAGGATTCCGTGGACGCCGGATTGGACGGCAAGTTCGATCTGGTCGGCGTGCATGGTTTGGCGGGTGGCGATGCATACGATATCGGGGCGCGTCTCGGACAGCATGCGTTCGTAGTCGTCGTAGGTCGGCACTTCGCCCCACACGTCCCGCCAACACGCCGCAAACTCGGCGCGGGTATCGCCGCCGTAATCGAAAACGCCGACGACTTGGACGTCCGGCACCGCATGGAAGGCGGCGCCGAAGTTGTGGCTGCCGGGGGTTTGCGTCACCATGCGGTGGCAGCCGGCGATTGCCACGCGCCATTTTGGTTTGTCTTGTGTCATGGGTTGTGCCTCGGGGGATTGTGCCGTTTTTCTAATATGATAGTGTCTTGAAAGCGCGAAGGAAAGTCGCGATTCGGAGATCGCTCCTACAAGGAAAATATCACGAAGTGCGGCGTGGTAGAAATTCTATCGTTTATCTGAGTGGATAGCGAAGGCGATAGGAAATCATCCTAATTATTCACTTGTTTAATCCCGGCTAGCAGTCTCAAAGGCTGGTGCGCAGTGCGCACCCTACATAAGTTGCGTGATGTTGGGGAGACATGCTATCATGAATCTTCGGTATAGGCAACATCAAGGGGATTTTCTTGGCAATGAGATGCTGACCGAACACTCGGCAGCAAAGCCATTTTTGGTCATTCGTTGGAAGTCTCTTCATGTATTAGTTGTTGCTTACTACATACCTGTGGGATCTCTATCGCACTCGTTATCCACTCGCTTGATCCCCGCTGGGGCTTTTAGATGCTAGTGCGCAGGGGAACTCTATCGAACTCGCTATTCGTTCTCTTGATCAGCGCCTACATAGAAAGAGACCGATATAAACAAGACATCGCATACACTGAGGAGGAGAGGCGTGAAGATTACGGATGTGAAGGCTCTGTCGCTAAAGGGGTACAAGCAGTGGAACTATGTTCGGATTGAAACGGACGAGGGTTTGACGGGGTTGGGCGAGGCGCATCCCGGCGCGGGAATCGCAGACATTATCGCGGAAATCGGGGACAGGCTGGTAGGAACGGACCCGAGAAATATCGAGCCGTTGACCAATCGGCTGACCGGCTCCGTGAACAACCGGTACGGGATGGGTTTGTCGGCTATCGGCGGGATTGAGACCGCTCTATGGGATTTGCTCGGAAAAAGCCTCGGCGTGCCAATCTACCAGTTGCTGGGCGGGAAGTACCGGGAGCGTATTCGACTCTATGCGGATGTCGGGCATGGAGAGGGAAACACGCCGGAGGGTTGGGCGAAGCGGGCGCGGGAAGGTGTTGAGGATGGCTACCAGGCAATCAAGTTTGACATCGACAATTCGGCAAACGAGCTCAAGCAGGATGCGGTCAATCGGGAATTGAGCACGGCGGAGTTGCAAAAAATGACATCGTTGGTCGAGGCCGCACGGGAGGCGGTCGGCGACGAGATCGATATCAGCATCGACTGTCACAGTCTATACAGCGTGCACTCGGCTATGAAACTCGCGGAATGTTTGGAGCCGTTCGATTTGATGTTCTTGGAGGACCCCGTTCCGAACGATAACCCAGAAGCGATGGCGAAGGTAAGCGCCGCGACTACTATCCCGATATGTACGGGCGAGTTTCTGTTTCGCCGGGATGGTTTCAGGGATCTGATTCAGTCGCAAGCGTTCGATATGCTTCACGTCGACGTGTCGGGGACGGGAGGGATACTGGAGGCAAAGAAGATTGCGGATTTGGCGGATCTGTATTATATGCCGTTTGCGGCGCACAACATTACATCGCCAATCGGTATGACGGCGACGGCGCATGTTTGCGCCGCGGTACGCAATTTCATCGTGATGGAACTCCCGTATCACGCGGATCAGGTGGCGTGGCGATGGGATTTGGCGGTATCGGAGGAACCGCTCATACAGGATAACGCGTTTGTGGTTCCGGAGAAACCGGGACTAGGGGTTGAACTGAACGAGGAGGTTGCGCGGGAACATCTGATGCCCGGATCCAGCTACTTCGAGTAAGGTTGATTTGGCGGAGCGGGTGAAATCGGGGATCTAATGATTGCACTCTACAAGCCTACACGTTGTAGGGCGAGGAAAAATCCCTATCGCACTGGGATCTCTATCGCACGGGATTTGGAATCGCGGTAGCTGAACACTTCCTGGATCACTTGCTAATTTCCCGGTTGGTCTCATACAGTTGGGTTTCGCTTGACTCAACCCAACCTACGGAGAATAATTCAGCGCATGGCTGCTGGATTTGTCAATCCACTGTGAGCGGCGATAGACTCGATTTAGTTCGCATTCTGCCAATTAGCAGAATTTCCTAAGATGTGATTACCAAGATTAGCGACACACTTCCCTGTTCTCGAAATCAATAGTTTTCTCTACCTTGTCTTGACCTACCAGGATTGGTATACCTCTCACTACGCCGCGGTTCGGTGTGCATACAAGATAGGTGGTTGATTCTAGAATGGCAATCACCAACTCATGGCTCCGCGGATCTGGTTTCCCTACTTCTACATGGTAGTTCTTGCCTTTGTGCTTATAGGCGATGCTGAAAATTCGGCGTTCCGAAATCTTCCAACCCAACATCTCTTCCGCAAATTTCTTGGTTGCTTCCCAGACCATCTCCGCGTCTGCCTCATCCTTCACTGCAGGAACAAAAAATCTCATTTATCATGCCTCCCGCTTCCTAGCGAAACAACCTATACACGGTCAAAACGCAACTTCTTGCCTCAAACCGCCCTCTGTTAATTGATGTTAGGAGGGAAAAAATTGGCCTCGCAACGCACAACAATCGGTTAGCCCAATTAGATTCAATGTGGCTTATCCCCTTCTTGAGGAAACTGGCTCAACGATTCCGAAATAACTGACCCCTTGTCTGCACGAAGAAGGTGATAATTCGGCTGTCGCACCTTAGAAGCAACGCGATTCAACGTCTCTGCGGCTTCTTTATTGAGATGGGCATCTTCGCTGTTTACGACGGAAAGCCGGCACCCCAGACCGCAGAGAATCGCAGCGAACGTGTCGAGGTTTGGTATTTCGTCGCGTGACAAACCTTCTAGGAGATTTTGTGGGGTGATGGGTGTCCGCCGGATGAACTCGGACGAATTTCCTTGAGCCTCGACAACGCTTCGTAGCGCCATCAAAAGTACAAACGAATCACCGTTGTCCTGGTATTCTTCCAGTGCAATTTGAATATGGGCGATTGACTCCTCGCTGTCGGAAAGTTCCTGCATCAAATAATCATGATATTCTCTCATTTCTCTCATTTCTTAGACCTCTTAATTTCATTCCAGTAGGCTTTAGCGCGTTTAATGTCTCTAACTTGGGAAGATTTGTCTCCGCCACAGAGCAATAGGATAATGGTATTATCAGCTTCTCCAAAATAGACTCGATAGCCAGGACCAAATTGGAAACGGAGTTCAAAAACACCGTCCCCAATCGATCTGTAATCGCCTAAGTTACCTGCACGAACATGATAGAGTCGAAATTGAATTCTCTGGCGTGTGTTCCGATCTCGCAGTGCAGTCAACCATTCAGTGAAAGGTTGTCGACCGTTTGGGGTACGGTAGATTTGTAATTTTCTCGGATGGGCATCTGTCATTACTGTCCTAGGATTTCACAGTTAAGATGACATCGAATCTATCAGTATTCATCAAGTCTTGTCTTATACTGAGGACAGGGATTGCCTTTCGCCTCTCACCATTTTCGCCTCGTTGGCGTTGGAGCGAAAGCCTTGTGGACAAGCACGAGGGTTTGCCTCCACGGGTGTGCAGAGGAACTCTATCGCAGTCACTACGGAATCTCAATCCTACTTGCTGTTCACTCGTTTGGTTGTTCCTTTGATTCCACCCTACAGCTATCATGAGGATTGTCTGTAATAGTTGCGAAGTAATTCAATTTCGTCAACCGTTTTCTCCCGGTAGACCTGTTTTAGTCCTGCCGTTTCGTCGTAGCGGAGGGAGCCGTCGGTGAGAGATTCAAGTTCTTCAAGATAACCGACGACGGAATCTTCGTCCAGCTTAAAGATTTGTCCCGGACTCTCGGGTAAATAGGCGATTTCCGCCAATGCGAGCGAGTTTCTATCGCTAAAGCGGGATTCCCACAGTCGGGACAGCACGGCGGCGAAAACCGGGGCCGGCAGGGAGGGTTTTTCGCCACGGTGGAATTGGTAGGTGAGTGCATCGGATGAGTCCGAGATAAGCCCCAATTCCACGAGGGGACAGTTGAAGGAATCCTCCATGATCGTTCCCTTCGTCATACGCGAGGGGACGTAGGTGCGAAGAAAGCAATCCACATCCCGGTGGATTGAATTCTCGGAGATTCGATTCCAGCCATTTTTCCCAGTCCAGTCCATTAGCTCGGAGGCAAATATGTCCTTTCTGAACTCGTTCTGATTAAAGAACCCGAACGCCCAATACCACGTGGCCGCTCTACTGGCTTTCGACGTAAGCTGCGCATGGATGAGCCAGAGGGTTGCGCTGTCCTCGAGGTACGGGTCGAATCCTTCGTCGGCAAAGATGGCTTTTCCGAGTTTGGTCGGCTCCAATCGTGCCCGATCAGCTTGGGCTTGAACGAGTCCCGCCGCGGTGCACCAGTGACGGATGGAACGCACCATGTTTTTCCCGACGCCGAGCGTGATAGTGGCTCGATCGCTGCCGAATACGGTTGGATCGTCCGTTACGGCGTCGACGCCTTTCTTCAGCCAGGTGTAGCGGAAGGGGAAGGTTTCGTGACCGGAGAAGGAGGGTTTGATGTTGTCCGGGGAGGTCGTGCGCGGTGTTGTCATTTTTTGATGTTATGGTTGGTTACGCATATTATGATTGAGATTTAAAGAACGATGATATGTATGGTTGCCCTCAATATGCGACCCGCTCTCGTAGCGCAAGCGTTTAGCTTGCGGATGCCACAATCTAACAGATTGTGGTACAGAAGAATGTTATTTCCTACAAGCGTCTAATCCAAGGGGAGTCGCGACCTGGAGATCGCTCCTACAGATGATACGGGGAATCGCGACGTAGAGAAGATCTCTATGGGATCTCTATCGCGTTCATTGTTCACTCTCTTGATCAGTCATTATCCATTTGCGTGATCTGTTAGTTTTCGGATTCCACAATCTAACAGATTGTGGTACAGAAGAATGTCATTCCCAATACGCATCTAGCCTTTAAGGGAATTATGGGAGGAGCCTACTGAAAAGGCTGGTGGGCGGTGCCCACCCTACAATAAAGGCTGGTGCGCAGAAGATTAGCTATCGCGCTCGCTATCCACTCGCTTGATTGCACCCTACGGAATTACTACGGTATTATTGTTTCTTGAGGACCATGAGGGTCAGGTCGTCGAATTGTTCGGCTTCGCCCTGAAATTCGATGACCTCATCGTATATGGCACGACATATCGTTTCCGCGCTTTCGTTTCGAAGGCGTACGGCGATATCCTGTAACCGGGCTTCGCCGTAAAGTTCATCGTTAATGTTCGTGGTTTCGGTGACGCCATCGGTGTAGAACAGAACGATGTCCCCGCTGGCGAGATGCGTGGTTTCCTGCTCGAAGGGAGGCATCTTCGCAATCATATCGTCGGGAAATATCCCGAGCATCACTCCGCCTTTTTTCAGCCATTCACACCGTCCGTCGCTGCGGATGACCATCGGGTCGTTGTGACCTGCGTTGATGGATATCAACTGATTCGTTTCGGCGTGCAACTGGGCAAAAAAGAAGGTCGCATATTTGCCGAAGTCGCCGCTCGCATTCAGGAGCGAATTGAGAGTCAGCGCCATAGTCGGCAAATCGGTTTTTCGGGTTGCCTCGGAGCGCAATCCGGCTCGCAATGTTGCCATCAGAAGCGCCGCCTGCATTCCTTTTCCGGAGACATCGGCAATGGCGAGTCCCCACGTGCCGTCCGATTCCGGAATGCAATCGTAGTAATCCCCGCCGACACCGCCTCGGGGTTGATAACGCCCGGTCGCCTCATAGCCGGGAATATCGGGAAGCGTGTCGGGAATCAGAGTTTGCTGGATTTTCTCGGCTTCCTCCATCTCTGCTTGCAATCGCCGCGCCTCCAGCGCCTCTTGATACAGGAAAGCGTTCTCGATGGCGACCCCCGCCTGATTGGCAAAGGCTTCAAGTAGAGTCTTGTCACCATCGGTAAAATCGAGCGTAGCGCCGCTCCGCCCCACCTTGTCGGCGACAACCAAGACGCCAAGTATTTCCTCGCGGCCGCGCATCGGGACGGCAATAAGATTTTTGCGGCCAAACAACGCGGCATTCTTCTCGTCGTTGTATACCAACGTTTTGTCCGCTTGCGTTGCGACTTCAGCGATCATGGACAACGCCGGATGCAGATTCTCTTCCGTATCGAGGGGAATCGAGAGGCGCCGCAACTCGTCGTTGGCGTGAGATTCAAGACTGAACAGGGATTTCATTTCTAGCCGCTTTGTGCTTGGATTTATTTGCATCAGCCCCGCGGCGTTCGCGTCCAATAGTGTGACGACATGCGCCACCACTTCCTCCTGCACCGCCTCCGTGTCGAGTGATTTGCAGATCTGGGTTGCGGTATCGGAGAGCATAAAGAGTCGAAAGCGTTCGGCGCGGCTCCTGATCTGCAACTGCGAGTAAGCGATCGCAATGGAGGTGTGATTGGCGAACACGTTGAGGAGTTCCCGATTCCAATCCTCCATTGCGTCGGCGTTAAAGAATGCCCCAATACTAATTACGCCGAGAAATTCATCGCGAATCTTCAACGGAAACCAGAACCGGGCGTCAAGCGATTTCAATAGGGGATGAATCTGTTCCAGAAACTGCCGGAGAACCGCGGGAGGTTCGGCGAGGTCGATGAATGGGTGATCCAAGAATCCCGGAATTTGGCCGGGCGGCACCCGAATGACCAGCGACTCATCGCGCACATTGACCGAGGATTTGATGGTGAGGGTGTTCTCGGTCGGGTGGAACAGCAGGATAGCGCCGCCCGTCACCTGCAGCGTGCCTAGGATCATGCGCAGATAGGTCCTGCTTGAAACGCTGAAATTGCCGTGTCCGGAGATGATGGTTTCGCCGAGTTCATCGAGTTCGGATAGACCGAAAATCAGTCGTTGTATGGTCTCGTCGGCGGAAGGCGCTTGCATGGGTTAACCTTTGTCAAGGCAGGGCTGTGAATGGAGTGCTGTGTAGGGCGGGGCTTCCTTTCCCGAATTGCGAAAAAAAGAAACCAAGTTTTCAAGAAAAAACTTGGTTTCACGGTATATCTATGGGTTGTCGAGGGCGGCGATTGCCGAATCTTCATCCGGGAAGATTCCGGCGTGGCGCGCCAGCGCTACGAGCCTGAATGTGTGCTCGATTGTCGGTGTCAATCCGCAGAAGTTTAGAATCCCGCGGCGCTCTTCGAGCAGTTCGATAATCTCAATCAGGATGGAGATGCCGATGCTGTTGATGAGTTTTGTCTCGGCGAGGTTGATGACAAATCTGGTATGTCCCTTCTGCATGAGGTTTTTCGCCGTTTCGGCGAGGCTCTCACCCCTGGGACCATTCAAATATCCTTCCGTTTGAATGACGGCGTAATCCTCTTCTTCGCGAGTCTGAACCTCAAATTTACCACTAAGCACTTTAGTCTCCTTCACCTCTCGGGTTAGGCAACTCAATCAATAGTCGGGTTTCTTTTTTACCAATGTAATTGTGGTTTCGTGCTCGTTGCTATCGACATAGAGACTGTCCATCATATTTTTTATTAATTCCAGTCCCCAACCGCGTTTTCGCAACTCCCGCGGCTCCGGTTCGTCTACCGTCGACAATTTGTCCGGATCGATCTGGAAGCCTACGCCGCGATCCGTGATTTTGAACTCCAACTCGTTGTCCTTGATTATGAACGTGATGTGCACCCGTTGATCGTCGCTCTTGCTGTGCTCGAAGGCGTTGATGCACGTCTCGATTAGCGCGAGTTGAATCTCTTCGATGCATTTCTGATCGAACCCGTTCGCTTCGGCGATCAGAGAGCCGGTCTGTGCCGCCACGAGCTCCATACTCGGGTGCATTGGTATCGTCAAAACGACTTCGCTACCGGTTTGCTTTGACACCGTTGGTTGACCTCCTCTCTTTTTACGGGGTTAACTGCGGACAACTCGGGGACATGTTCCTATCGTCAAGTTCATCAAACATCAAGCAAACTAGGTAGTGACGATTTGCGGAGCGAGCGACCAGTCAAATTCCGCCTGCTTGCCTTCTCGGATGGATTCCAGCAACTCGCGGCAGCGCCGCATCTTGGCAAGGAGTAACTTCAGGTTTACGCCCAAGTGTTCGTCGTCATAATCGGCTAACTTTGACATTCCCTTTTCCCATTGACTTGCCGCTCCGCGGAGGTTGCGATTGAGCAGGTGGAAGAAACCTACGCTAAGTTGGATTAGCCCCTGGTAGAATCGCTTGTCTCCGCCAGTCTCAAGCATCCAGACGTCTTCCAAAGTTTCGTGACACTCGAAATAGTCGCCGCGATTGAATTCCTCGATCCCTTTACGAAGTTCGGCTTTTTTGTTCATTTTGTCCGAGGCGCTTTTTCATGATTTTGGGCGAGATCCTGTCGCCCCTCCGGGGCTTAGATGCTAAGCGTTCAGGCGTTTCTATACACCTTCAGTATCTCTATGGGATCTCTATCGCGTTCGTTATCCACTCACTTGATCACTCGCTATCCGCTCCCTTGATCCCCTCCGGGGTTTACTGGTACCAGGATTTTATTTTGACACGTTCCAATATTCAAACGACGCGAAGAATTCGGAGAGGTGCCCGTCGTACCGCTCCGGCGGTGCGCCAAGCGCCGAGCGAATCTGACTGTAATCGAAACTTAGGCGTTGTTTCTCGGGACCATAGGATTCCGTGCGAAGCGCGCTCGGCACGGCACTGGCGACATCCTCAACGAAGGAGCCCAAGCTGTCGTTTAATTCTTCACGGGCCTCAAACATCGGCGCCATCTCCTCCTTCGCTTCCACAATCGCGCGTTCCTCTTCCTTTGTAGGGTTCTTGGGGTCGCGGACGCTGCGTTTCCAGTCGCCGAATACTCGGTCGACCTCTTTGTCGATGCGCTCTATCTGCTTCATGACCGACTGAATTTTCTCCGCGGCGTCAATCAGATGGTCGTATATCTTGTCATAAGCGGGAGCTTCCTCGACCTGTTCATCTTCCCCCCATTCTTCAAAGTCTGCGGCGTCAAAACCCTCGTCTGTTTCATCGGGTTCGTGCGCCGATCCGGCATGATCCGATTCCACCTCGCCGCGGTCGTTGGATTTCACCGCAGCGGCTTGCGGCGCCCGTCTCACCTGGGCGCGGGTGATTCGTTCAAGGAGTTGCTTTCGCTGCTCGGAGTGTTTCGACTTGGGGAGTTGATAAACGACGCGAGGAGTTTCGTCGGATGAGGCGGTGATGCGGCGTACAACCAGCACACCGGCAGTGATGATGGCGAGGAGTATTACGCCGACCACAACTTTCGTTGTCAAAGTGTTCGTTGGCATTGATAAAATTTTCTCTTTCGCTTGTGGTATAAATATTCGTTAATACGTGGGTGGAGCGCTGCGCGCGGCGCGAAGCCGCAACCAAGTTGAACCGGTGCTTGACAAATACGTCTATCTTCGCCAATGGTTGAACGATTCAAAGAAATTAGATAGATGCGAATCGTATTCATCCGGCGGTGTTCCTATAGCCGACCGGATATATTGATAATCAATACTCACGCGCTGCATTGTGCCTAACTCGTGCAGTTCTGCGTCAAGGGATTGGGTCCGGATTGAGCCGGGTACAGCGGACGCAATCTCCTCAATGAGGGCATCCAATCTATCATTAAATTCCTGAAGTACATCGGCCATGGAGTCTACTTCATCTTTAATTTCTTGGCCTTGGCGTATTTCGTCCTCCGTCAGATTCTCCGGATCTTCGATATTGTCCGACCAATCGTTGAGTATTCGATCCAATTTTTCGTTAATGGGTTTTGCCTCGGCAAGGATTGCTTCCATTTTCCTTGTCACGCTCATCAACGTATCGAACCGTTCATCATAGTCAGACTGCCCCCCGTTTTGTTCCGCTTGGTCAAACGCTTGGGTACCGGAGTTGCCATTACTTTCCTGTGTCTCAATCGAGTCGGCCACCGGGTTGACCTGGCTTGAATCGGACTCATGCCGGTCATCGGCCTGCGCGGGGAGTGTTTTTGATGTCCGTGCAACCTGCGCACGTGTAATTCGTTCAAGGAGTTGCTTTCTGTGTTCGGAATTTCTCGTGTCGGGGAGTTGATACACGACACGAGGCGAATCGCCGGACGAGGCGGTGATACGACGTACAATCAGCGCGCCGACGATGATGATGGCGAGGAATGCTGCGCCGATTACGGCTTTGGTTGTTCGTGAATTCGCTTGCATTGCCGGTAGTTTCGGTTGGGATTTGAGTTTAATTCATGCTGTCTCTAAACTCGACTTAGTACATTTAAGTGGTATAACAAGCGGTGTCAATCAATCGTGTGAGAATAACAGGAAAGATTTTAACCATCTAGTCTTTATGGTTGACGTGTGAAAAAGTCTTCCCTATAGACTAGAACTAGTGTTTCACGCGACCCGATGCATCGGGAGAAGTCGCGGGCGATTTCTAAAAGCCTCTAACCTTTAAGATTTCTATCGCCTTGGGATCTCTATCGCACTAGCTATTTGCTCGCTTGATCTATCCGCTCAGTTGATCCCACGCTGGGGCTTTGGTTTAGTATGGCTTGGCTTGCTATACACCTTTCGCGCCGCTGGCGCTCTCAAAGGCTGGTGCGCGGTGCGCACCCTACAGACTTCAGTTTTGTACAAAGTCGAGCTAAAATGACAGCGTATAAATGGCGTGAATTAAAGTCGCGATTCGGAAATCGCTCCTACGGATGCTTGTTTACGCAAATGGCGCGTAGTGAAATTCCACCCTACAACTATTTCTTGTCGCGTATAAAGGGATAGATGTCCGTTTGGTCGCTGTCGGGGTTCTCGTCGTCGAACGCTTCTATGAGGTCAAGCGTGGCTCTCGCCAGGCTATGACGGCATCCGTCGGCTATTGACTCTCGAACGAACAAGCCGATGTCCTTCCGAATGATCGATGCCGGACCGCCGCTGTCGTAGGTTTCGGGGAGGACGAAGTTCGGGAAAATGTGCTCGGTGGTGTAGCTTCGCCCGGATGACACATTCAGTATTTCCAGCATGGTTTTCATGTCGAGCCCGCCCGCTTCACCGTACGCCAACGCTTCGCTCGTGGTTAGCAGGGTTGAGATTGCCAAATGATTGTTCACCATCTTCATCCGCTGCCCTTGACCGGGTTGGCTGCCGACGTTGAAACTGTTGGCGCCGATGACATCGAACAACGGTTGCAACCGCGTGAACAGCCTTGCGTCGCCGGAAAAGATAATGGTGAGGGTGGCGTTTTGAGCGCCGGATGCGCCGCCGGACACCGGGGCATCAGCATAACCGACGCCTTTTTCGCTTAGTTGTTGGTGAGATTCGGCGGCGGCACTTGCTCCCACGGTCGAGGTGTTTACCACGGCGAGCTCGGCGCTAACATCGCTATCGGCAATCTGTTTTATCACTTCGGAATTGGCGGCAAGCGTAGGTAGGCTGAGGAATACTGTTGTCGATTGTTCCACGACGCCTCCTACGGACGCCGCAACCGCCGCTCCTTCCGGGGCGCGTTCGGCTGTCCCTGCGATATCGAAGACCACCATATCGTATCCCGCACGGCTGACATTCTCCGACATCGGTTTGCCCATATTGCCGAGACCGATGAAACCAACGACTTCCTTGGGCATGGTAGTATTCTCCTTAAGCAGAGCGGCACTATACCTCGGTGAACCAGCTCATCTTGGAACTGTTTCCGCGGATGTTATTCGTCGTCATGGCCGGGCACGCCTTCAACCTCTTCGGTCTCGTGCACGGCGGGGGAAAAAATTTCCAACGCCTCGAAGTCCTCTGATGATTCCAGCCCGTCATGGACGATGCCTGCCGGTTGAAAATACATATCCCCGGCGCGGAAAGTGAATACGCCTTCCTGCCCCTCGTATACCATCTTCGTCCACCCCTTCAGCACATAAATCATCTGAAAATCGACGTGGTGGCGGTGCGGGCGCGTATGTTTCTCGCCGGCGAACTCGGGCTTTACGCGACCAACGTGAGCGTGAAATTTGCCGCCAGTGGCTTCGCTCAGTCCAAGATCCCGATATTCGATGTAGGAACGTTGCCCATCCTTGGCGGTCGAGTTTAGGCTATCCGTGTAAACGGCGTTTTTGGAATAGTTGACGTGGAATTTTTGCTTCGGCTGACTCATATTTACACCCTCCTTCGCGTTGCTTTGTTTGCGTTCCATTTACCTTGAAAAAAGCATACCTGAAGAGGCTTGCGATGTCAATTCAAAATACCCGGCGGGGGATGGACGGCGCCGTACACTTTCGAGATTTTTGTCGCACTCGCCGAACGCTCGCTTCGAACGCGGCAGCCGAGTCAAATGCTGCCATCTTCTTCGTATACATCTTCGTCGAGACGTTTTGTGACCATAAGCGCCAAGACACCGCAGGCGACGGACATGAGGAACAACCCGCCAAAATCCACGATGTTGACCAAAACGCCTCCGAGCAGCGGTGCGAAACTCATCGGAAAAAGAATGGTGTTCATGAATCCGAGATAGGTTGGTCGGCTCAGTGGCGGGGCAATGTTGAGCAGATATGCCATAAAACCGACCCACATGCCGCTTACGGCGGCTCCCTCTGCCGAGAACACAAGATAGTAGAATGGCGTCTGCCAAGAGAGCGGCAGAAACCGCACCAAGAGAGCAAACAGCGGCGGCAGCGCCAAGATTGCCGCAGTCATAATCAAGACCCATCGGACGCCGTAGTGTTTTCCGACGTGCGCCCACCAGATGTTTGAAACTACGCCCGTGAGCGCCATGGTGATGAGGAAGGAGCCGATTGTCGCCTCCGAGATGCCCAAGTTCTGCATGGCAAAGGGAACGAAGAACGGCACTGACATCCCGGCGGAATGATGGCAGATTCGGAGCAAGAGAAGCCGCCGATAATTCGCATCTATCCGTAGGAAATAGGGACCGCGCTTCAGGTGCTGCCGAATTGGCTGACGCGAGGCTTGCACCGGAACGACCGGTTCACGGATTCTGAGAAAGAAGATCACCGACAGGCTGAAGGTCACGATTGCACAGGCGAACAGGGTGCAATAGGTGTAAGGAAACGACAACTCGGTGTCCAGTCCAAACACCGAGAATACGAAGAAATTGACAATCGACTTAAAGAAGCGTGTGACGCCTCCAAAGGGACCGGTGAACTCCGATTCTTTGCCCAGCACCGCTCGAATGAAGAAACCGAGAAGGATGCCGCACAGGCCGCCATAGAGTTGGCGCAAACTAAAAAATTGTGTTCGTCGGCGCGGACTGAAGGCTTTCGAGATGATGTCCATGTAGGGAATCGTCGAGACGCCCATCGCGGAGGCGGCAATGAAGTAAAACAGCAGAAAGCAGACAGCGAGCGTCACGGGCCGACGGGCGCCGATGAGGATTACGGCGAGACAGATAACGAGCCACATCGAGATGCGGACAGACATTCCCAATGCGTAGAACTTCATCTTTCGCGGACGATGCTCAAGCAGATTCGACATCAAGAGTTGCGGCCACATCCAGCCGGCGGGTTGCAGCGATCCCGTCAGTCCGACCAAGATCTTTGATTGAGTGAGGGTATGAACAAAGGCGGGGAGAATTGTCGCGGCGTCGATCAGGGTGAAACTCATTCGCATGAACACGCCTTGGAGCATGGCCAATCTGAAGTTGCGATCACGCTCGCGTCTTCTTTCTTCTTTATTCTGTATTTCTGACTCGGGTGTATCGGTTACGGTGGTCCGCATAGGACTTGGGACGTTCCTTGAGTGTCGACTCCGGAGAAGGTAACAATCACATCAACGACACCGGATCTAGCCTGTTTCGATTGAGGACGATCTGCCTCGATGGACGAAAACCGGTTTTAATGCGGCAATGCATTGTTTGACGGGATTAACCGAGCGTTGTTAGCCGACACGCAACGGCACAGGGCTAGAAAAGGCGGTTTACAGTTTCGCCGAGAGTGTGCTAAAATGGCATATTAAGGATACAGGATTATGGCGATAATATCCAGTAGAAAACCGATCTTTTTGCACCGTCAACCAATCGTATTCCCGCGATGGTGAAGGAGATGGACCATGAGACTTGGTGGACCTGTTTTTGTCGACCCGGAAGACCCGGCAGCGTTAGCGAAAGCCCATACGGCAGAGGGATTCCGTGCCGCTTATTGCCCGAGGGTTAGCTTGCAGGAACCTGAGCGTATGCGTGAGATTGAGCGAGCCTTTGATGCGGAAGGGGTTGCGATTGCGGAGGTCGGAGGCGCATGGGGAAATATGATTGCGCCGGACTTGGAAAAACGGGGAGCGCAGATTGACATCGTCTGCGAACGTCTTGCGGTGGCGGACGAAGTCGGCGCACTGGGCTGTGTAAACTATGCGGGCACATACGATCCGTCCTCTTCAACCGCACCGCACGCCAAGAATCTGTCGGATGAGTGCTTCGATCTGATTGTGGAGGTTGTGCGGCAAATTCTGGACACGGTTAAGCCGAGGCGCGCGAGTTTTCTGTTGGAAATGATGCCGGCGGTTTTTCCGGACAGCGCCGATTCCTACGCCGCCCTGCTCAAGGCGGTTGATCGCTCGTCGTTTCGAGTGCACCTGGATCCCGTCAATATCATCACTTCGCCGCGGCGCTTTTTCAATAACGGGAGCGTAATCAGGGAGTGTTTCGATAAACTCGGTCACGCCATTGTCAGTTGCCACGGCAAGGACATCGTCATGCACCCGACGTTCACGGTGGAGATACAGGAGTGCCGTCCGGGGACGGGCAGCTTGGACTACCGCACCTACCTCGCGGAGTTGAGCCGACTTCCGGGGGATGTGCCGCTGATGATGGAGCACCTTTCCGGAAAAGAGGAGTATGACTTGGCGAAGGATTATATCACCGGTGTAGCGAATGAGATTGGTTTGTCGTTTTGAGATGTGTGCGGTTCGGGGGTTGGTAGTAGGTTTATCCTCTTTATTCGATCGGCTAATCACTTCTTGTCCAATCGGTGAATCGCCGTAGGCACATCCAAAGGCTGGTGCGCAGTGCACACCCTACAGATGTGCCGAGATGCATACGTCTAGGGTGATGATTGAAGATAGTTCTACATTACTAGCTGACGAACCGTGATAAGAGAAAATGGATTGGATTGTCAAGAATCTCCTGCTTTTGTTGGCGGTTGGCGTACTTCCTCCTCCTAGCGCGGCGAGCGAAGAATCGGTACAACATCGCGTTTCCCCTCACCGGATTTCCGAGCACATCAAGGTCGATGGAGTTTTCGATGAGGGCGCTTGGCAAAGCGTAGAGCCAATCCGGCAGTTGCTTCAGATACAACCGAACCAAGGCGCGCCGATGACGCAGCCAAGCGAGGTGCGAATTCTCTATGACGAGAGAAATCTATACTTCGGTTTCACCTTTTTCGATTCGGAGATGGATAAACTGGTCGCCAACGAGATGCGCCGGGATTCCGAGGGGCTGCGGTCTAACGACTACGGTTATCTGCTGTTGGACACGTACAATGATCGACGCAATGCGGTTTTCTTCCGTTTCAACCCGCTGGGCGGGATGGAAGACACGGCGGTGTCGAACAGCGGCGACAGTCTGAACAGCAACTGGGATATAGTCTGGGAATGCCGCGCCAAAATCAACCCGGACCATTGGACAGCGGAGATTGCCATACCGTTCAGTCAACTTCGCTTCGAGAAGAGCGATGTGATGACCTGGGGGATAAACTTTGGTCGAGAGATTGCGCGATCTCAGGAGATAGGGGCGTGGATTCCGGCGCCCAAAACATACGGTCCCCTTGGCAAGTACCGTACCGCCTACTTCGGCAGTCTTACGGGATTAGAGGGCATTTTCCCTTCAAGGAATCTTGAACTGCTTCCTTATGTGTCGCCGGGGTGGAGCCGTGTACCGGCGGAAGACCAGACCGATGCCGTGTTCGAGGCAGGATTGGACTTCAAGTACGGCATTACCTCGAATCTCACGGCAGACCTCACGCTGAACACCGACTTCGCGCAAGTTGAAGCCGACGAGGAGCAGGTCAATCTCACGCGTTTCGGTCTGTTTTTCCCTGAACAACGCCCATTCTTTCTTGAAGGCGCCAGCATCTTCGATGTGGGTGTCCCGCGTCCGAGTTTCCGCAGACCTCCGCCGTTGCTTTTGTTCTACAGCCGCCGCATCGGTCTCGCAGAGGAGCGGGCGATTCCAATTGTCGCGGGCGGCAAGATAACGGGGAAGGTTGGACGATACGGTGTCGGTGTGCTTGACGTGTTCACGAATGAATTCCAAGATGAGGAGGTGGCGGAGCCTCGGACGAATTACTCGGTGGTGCGCCTGACGAGGGATATTTTCACCGGCTCGTCCGTCGGTGTCATCGCTATCAACAAACAGAGCGCCGGCGCCTACAATCGCACGGCGGGGCTAGATTTTTCCTACCGACCACGGAAAGACCTTGATATCCGTGGGCTTTGGGCGCGTACGCTTGACGACGGAGTCTCGGAACAGAACGACGCCTTCTATTTGGGCGGCGATTGGCGTAACAATCGTTTTGAAGTAGAAGGGTCGTACACGGATATCGGAGAGCGATTTAATCCGGAAGTCGGATTCGTCCGGCGGGGAGGGGTTCGGCATGTTCGCGGCGGAGCACAGTATACCCCTTGGCCGCGGGCGTTCGGGATACGACAGATTGAAATTGGTCCCGAGGTTGGATTTGTATTGAACCGCGACAATGAACTGGAAACGCGGGAGCTCGTCATAAGCAATGATTTCGACCTTGAAAGCGGTGATAGAATTGGTTTCGAAGCCAGGCATACGATGGAGCATCTGACGGAGGATTTTCATATTCAGGATTCTATCATCCCGGTAGGCGACTACAACTTCACTTGGTTTCAAGGATCGATTCATAGCAGCAGCAGTCGCACGGTATTCGGCGATCTTCGCGTGGAGTTCGGGGAGTTTTATCACGGTACGCGACGCGGTATCGGCGTGGACGCAATCATCAAACCGAACGCGCAACTGAGTATACAACCGTTGATCGAGTTTAACCGTGTAACGCTTCCGTCGGAGACGTTCAATGCCAGCATTTTTGCGGGACGAGTGAGTTATTCCTTTTCGACTAAGCTTTTCACCAAGTTGTTCGCGCAGTGGAGCAGCGATAGAGGGGCGACTACCGCGAACTTCCTGATTAACTATATCTACAGACCGGGCAGCGATTTGTACTTGGTTTTCAATCAGACGTATGATACTGAAGGAGAAGGCATCGATCTCCACGACTGGACGATTATCGGGAAAATGACGTATTGGTGGGTGCCGTGATCGCGTTTGCAGCGCCGCCCTAGAACTCGAATGCGTCGATTACGAGGATCGAGAAGAGAGTCCTACGTGGAGCCGAGAAAACAGCTAGGATTCCGCGCAACGTCTCTGGTGCAAGGGATCTCTTTCGCGCTCAATATTCATTCGCTTGATTCCTGTACGCACCTTACGGGACAGGTTTCGGTAGCGCGTCATGCCCAATCTTAGAGTAGGCACGCATTGATGAGAAAAGATAGATTAGATGGTCCGAAAATACCGGATTTTACTTGTGGCGTTCGTGTTGATGCCTCTTTTCGTAGCGAGTGCTAGTCCGATGGATCATCTCGTTTCGCCGCATCGGATTTCTGAGAATATCATGGTTGACGGAATCTTCGCTGAGTCCGCCTGGCAGAACGCACAGCCGATTCGAAATTTTTTTCAGATACAACCGAACGAAGGTGCGCCGATGACGCAGCCGAGCGAGGTTCGCATTCTCTATGATGAGAAGAATCTTTACTTCGGTTTCAGGTTTTTCGACGCTGCGATGGATAAACTGGTTGCCAACGTGATGCGCAGGGATTCCTTAGGCCTGCAATCTAATGATTACGGGTTTTTGGTATTGGATACTTATAATGACCGGCGCAACGCCGTTTTCTTCCGATTTAATCCGTTGGGCGGGATGGAGGACACGGCGGTTTCGAACAGCGGCGACAATCTGAACTCGAATTGGGACGTCGTATGGAAATGCCGCGCGAGAATCAACCCGGACCATTGGACGGCGGAGATTGCCATACCGTTCAGTCAACTCCGCTTCAAGAAGAGCGAGGCAATGGCTTGGGGGATAAACTTTGGACGGGGGATTGCGCGCAACCAAGAGATCGGGGCATGGAAACCGGCGCCCAAGACATACGGTCCTATGGGGCAGTACCGCACCGCCTACTTTGGCAGTCTTACGGGATTGAAGGGTGTCTCCCCATCACGCAATTTGGAAATTCTGCCTTATGTTTTAGCTGGCGGCAGCCGAGAAGCGGAGGTGGAGGAGACAAAGTCGGTGCTTGATGCAGGCTTGGACCTAAAATACGGCATCACACCGAATCTTACGGCGGATCTTACGTTTAACACCGACTTCGCGCAAGTTGAAGCCGACTCGGAGCAAGTCAATCTAACTCGCTTTGATCTATTTTTCCCGGAGCAACGACCCTTCTTTCTTGAAGGCGCCAGCATCTTTGATGTGGGTATCCCGCGACCCAACTTTTTCACACCCCCGCCATTGCTGTTATTCTATAGCCGCCGCATCGGTCTGGCGGAAGACCGTGCGGTGCCGATTATCGCGGGCGGCAAAATAACCGGAAAAGTTGGACCTTACGGGGTCGGTGTGCTTGATGTGTTTACGGGTGCATTGCAAGCGGACGAGGTGACGGAACCCCGCACAAATTACTCCGTGCTGCGCCTGACGAGGGATGTCTTCGCCGAGTCGTCCATTGGCGCAATCGCCATCAACAAACAGAGCGCCGATGCCTACAATCGCACCGCGGGACTTGACTTTTCCTATCGACCGCGGGAAAACCTTACGGTCCGAGGATTGTGGTCGCGCACGTTTGACCATGCAACTCTCGCACAGGATGACGTCTTCTACCTGGGCAGTGATTGGCGTACCAGTCGTTTTCAGGCGGCGGGGTCGTACACTGACATCGGAGAGCAATTCGATCCTAAAGTAGGATTCGTTTTTCGCACAGGGGCTCGTCAGATCCGCGGCAGAGCGCAGTATACCCCTTGGCCGGAGGCATTCGGGATACGCCAGCTAAGGACCGGTCCCACGGTTGAATTGGTGCTGGACCGAGACAATGCACTCGAAACTCGAAACGTTACCTACGACGGGGAACTTGAGCTTGGGAGCGGGGATTGGATAGGTGTCCACGCCACGCATACAACGGAGCATCTCGACGAAGCGTTTGATATAGAGAACGCTGTCGTCCCAATCGGCGAACACGAGTTTACCCGGTTTGGTGCATACTATTTCGGGGATAGTAGTCGAAAGGTATTCAGCATACTAGGTATGGATTTTGGAGAGTTTTATCACGGTACGAAACGCGGAATTTTCGCGGAAGCGATTTTGAAACCGAGCGCGCGGCTGAGTATCCATCCTAGGCTTGCGTTGAATCGTATCAGCTTTCCGTCGGGTGTATTCAATGCCGGCGTTTTTTCCGGAAGGGTAAGCTATTCGTTTTCAACAGCGCTGTATACGAAGTTGTTTGCGCAGTGGAGCAGCGACAGTGACGTGGTTTCCGGCAACTTCCTGATAAACTATATCTACCGTCCGGGCAGCGATTTCTACTTGGTTGTTAACCAGACGTATGATACCAAAGGAGAACGCCTCGATATCAGCGACTGGACGATTATCGGGAAAATGACGTATTGGTGGGTGCCGTGATGTCAAATAGTTTGGCCGGGGATTCCTCTCGGAATATTCTAATCGCGCTGCCCGGAAGGAGGATTGATGAGTAGCAAAGAGGACGTTCTTCAGCAATTCAAACAGGAAGGATACGCAATCTTTAGGGATGTGCTTGACCCTGGATTGGTCCAGGAGGCGAGCCGCCACCTAGACTGGCTGCAGGAGAAGAATCCGGAGTTACGACCGGAGCAATATCATCATCCGCTTGTCGCCGACGATCCGTTTTGGGTGCGGCTCGTCAGCGATGAAAGGCTGGTGGACATAGCGGAGATATTTGTCGGACCGGACGTCGCCCTATTCGCTTCGCACTATATCTGCAAACCGCCATCGGATGGGCATCCGGTGCTATGGCATCAGGATGGCAGCTATTGGCCCTTGGAACCGATGGAGGTCGTGACGCTGTGGCTCGCCGTCGATGATTCGACCCCGGAGAACGGCTGTATGCGCGTGATTCCGGGAACGCACACACTGGAGTTGCATGAAATGAAACCGCGAACCGATATTCCCAACGTGCTAAAATCAGGGATTGACTCCGAATTGGTCGATGAATCCCGCGCCGTTGACTTTGTTCTCAAGGCGGGAGACGTCTCGGTGCACCACCCGAACATCATACACGGATCGAACGCGAACACATCATCCAAGCGGCGCGGCGGCTTGACGATTCGCTATATTCCGACGAGCACGCGCATCGTCAGCCAACCGAATTCTTGCGCGTTTCTGCTGCGCGGCGATGCTGTTCCGGGTGTGAACAGTTACCTCACGCGACCGAAGTACGTTGAGGGGGTGCACATGCGTTTTCAGGGGTGTGAGGCGTGGCAGTAATGGAACCCTAAGGGAAGATTGGAAGGACGGAAGGGTGGAAGATAAGAAGACGGGAAAGCACCGGGGGTGAGTTCGATGGAAGGTGAGTCGAAGGATGGACGGTGGGAAGATTGTCTGAACTGTGATTCATTTGATTTGGGGATTGCCTTGATTGCGGGCGTTTAGCGGTTCGCTCGGCGAGTGTTTAACGCAAGTCGGGAGGTCGCGACCGGGAGATCGCTCCTACGAAAAGCAAAGGCGGGCAGGGTTTCTATAGGAGTTCTATAGGAGTTCTATGGGATCTCTATCGCGCTCGCTATTCACTCGCTTAATCAGTCATTATTCATTCCCTTGATCACTCACTATTCGTTCGTTTGATCATGGCGCATCCTAAAACAAGGTATAATGAAGATACAGAGTTTTTCAGAAAAAACTCGGATTCATAGCCCTTGCAGGAAGGGGTTGTTTCGCTTTTCGGCGCCTATGGTGGTTTGGGGACCGTGGCCGGGAAAGACCGGCGTGGCGTCGTCCAACGGCAAGAGTTGGTCTCGGATTGAATCTAGTAGCTGCTCGTAGGAACCGCCCCACAGATCGGTTCGACCAATGCTGTTCTGGAAGAGCGTGTCGCCTGCAAACACGCCGAGTTCGCTTCCCTCCAGTTTGAGGCAGACGCCTCCGGGGCTGTGACCGGGAGTTTCAAGCACGGAGAGGTCGTAGCTTCCGAAGGCGATGCGATCGCCTTCCTTGATGTACCGGTCGATGGTGGGAATCTCGGGTTCGTCCCCTCCAAACAGCGCGGCTTGGGCTGGCAGATTATCGAGCATGATTTGGTCGGCTTCGTGTATGAGAGTCAAACCTTTCGTTTCGCGTTGCAGAGCGGAGGTGGCGCCCACATGGTCGAGGTGTCCATGAGTGTGAATGAGGTATCTGACGGTTAAACCGTGCTTTCGGATGGATTCCAGGATGTGGTCGGCTTCATCGCCCGGATCAATCACGACCCCTTCACGGGTTTCATCGCACCCGAAAATCCAGCAGTTCGATTGAAAGGGACTCACTACCAATTGTTCCAGTATCATCAACTTATCATTTTGGAATGGTAAGGCTACAATTTCTCAATTGTAGCAGAGCATTAGCAGGGCGAATCGGATCTTTCCAATGCGGGGCAAGATGCCCCGCCTACATTTGGTCCGGAATGGTCGTATTTCACTAAATTGAACAAATAATATCGCCGGCCGTCAATTCCGTGCTTAATGCACTATATCACATTTGAATTTATTCCACAAGCTAGCATAGGAGGAAAGAATTATGAGTTGGGAATTTGAACAGGTTGCCGGACCGTACGGTTTCACCGAAGGGCCGGCGTGGAATGGGGACGCCTTGCTGTTTACGGATATTTCGACGAGCCGCGTGATGCGCTATGATCCGGCAAGCGGTGAATGCGCCACTTTCCGGTCCGGCACGAACGAGGCGAACGGGCTGATTTTTGATAAGGATGGGAATCTCTACGCCTGCGAAGGCAGCAAGATGTTCAGCGACGGAGAGGGCGGACGGCGGGTCTCACGCTACAATGCGGATGGCACAACGACGGTCGTCGCGCAGGAGTTTGAAGGCAAACGCCTCAACAGCCCTAACGATCTCGCGTTCGACGCGCACGGCAGGTTGTGGTTCACCGACCCGCGGTACGGCGACGAAACGGCTGATTTGGAGCTTGACCACCGATCGGTGTACCGGCTGGATCCGCAGGGCGACGACTCGTGGAAGATAACCCGTGTGACGGATGACACGACGAGTCCGAACGGCATCTTGGTCTCGCGGGACGGGGTGTGGTTATACGTCGCGCAGAGCGCGTACGGCGACAACAACCCGCGCGATCTGAGGCGGTATCCCATCAGCGGCGACGGAACGACCGGGGAATGCGAGGTGCTGCACAACTTCTACCCGCATCGCGGGATTGACGGCATGTGCTGGGACAGCGACGGAAACATAATCGCCACCGCGGGTTGGGAGGAAAGCGGTCCCGGGCCGATGCTTTACGTTTTCGCGCCCAACGGCCGGGTTCTCGAGACGCACCCGCTGCCGACGGACCAGCCGACGAACTGCACCTTCGGCGATCCGGATTTGGGGACGCTCTACGTTACGGCGGGAGGCTGTCTATTCCGTACCCGTCCCGGGAGGAAGGGGCATCTGATTTATCCGTCGGGCTAGAGAGGTCGTAAGAACACACTCATTGCACGCTGGATATGCGGGTCAGTAAGTTGGGTTTCACTCTAATATCCTGCGTTTTCATGCGGGAGAAAGCGTCGGAAGTTCTCTCTCTGTGCGCGATGTTATTTGGATTCTCGTTCAACCCAACCTTCGAGTTTGAAATGCTGAATTATGTTGACATTGATTTGAGACGTATCTGTTATGTGCCGAAAAAGCCTACTTGTCGGGCGAGGGAGGATCTCTATCGCACTCGCTAATCACTCACTTGATCCTCGCCCCTACGATGCGCGGTCATGTAACATTCCGGTCATTAACGGCTACACCGAATTGCCTCGGCGTGCATCAGGTCGAGGGCTGTCGAATAAGAGATAAGTTCAATCTGTCAAATGTAAATACGCCCTAGCATAATTGAATTGCGACCAATGACTTGAACACGCGGAGGAACCTGGAGCGGCGCCTACTCGAATGCTGCAAATTCCGTCTTCGTTTCTTCCCGCGGGAGTCAACGGGTGAAAGCCACTAGGTTCGCCGTAAGCGGACAGAACCAATTTTGCCAAAATCTCAATCGCTCGTTCTTTGTACCATAACCCATGGTAATCAAGAGGGACAGAAGATGCCTTGGCACTGACAAGATCGGCGTCGATGCGCTTGATGTGGTTTTGAAGGATGATTATCACGCTTCTGTCTCTGATGTTTTCGAGCGACGATAAGGTGTAACCAATCGCGTCAGCGTTTCCCAAATCACGCTCAAGGATGGCGGAAAGAACACGAGCGCCTTCCGTCCCGTATTCACGCAAACATCGTATTGCACGTATACGCTCGTCTCGCGGAGCCGATGTGTCTTCGGCGACCTTTTTATGATACGAGATGGGTCTTGTCATATTGGAGCCGGAGCAACCTCTCACATAGAAGGTCTCAGATGGAGCGCAATAGACGAATATCGTGAATGTTGTGATTGATAGCGCTAACACGAACTTCAACATGATGCAATCCTCCTGTTAATGACAAGTAGATTCGCACACACTGGAATCTAAGGTACGTGCAATATGAGTTCCTGTTTCAACAGCCTGTAGTGGGGATCGACTTTAACTTTGACCTGAGTTGAGTCCAGCCATTCGATCGCATCTGCTCCGAACCCTTTTTTATATTTTGGTTTGTCCGTTAGTGTTTCAGCTTGGAACCGTTTCTTATATTCCGGTTTGACAAAATCGCTGGTGATTAGGATTGGACGTGAGAAGATTTTTGGTTTATCAATCCCGCCGCTCAGGTCAACCCTCACGATATGCGTCCTGTCATGCCCTTGGATTAGATGAACGCATAGGAATACGACTTGCCGTTCGTCATGAGACCAAAGAAAAGGGGATGTAACGCCGTGATACCAAGGGTGAGGTCTCCTCTTCAATACAGCACTGATTGATTTTCCATCTGGGCCCGGGGTTACATCCCATAGCTCTCTGACGTAATGGGATCCCGCGGCGACACATTCGCCAGGATAGATTGGGGTTAATTGTCCTTCTGGCGTGAGATTTTCCCTCGGCAATTTTTTCATATCGTAGCACAATACGACCGACGTGGTCGGCGAGCCGTACGTGAAAAATTTCTGAAAAACCCAGAATCGTTTTGAGGGTGAAGGAGCTTGTTTGTAACACCAAAGGTGGTTTACGTCTTTACCGTCTCTCAGGTCCACAACCGAAATGGTGCGTGCGCGTCTACGTTTTCCTTCTACGATGAAGAGATTACCGTCAAAAAGGTGAAGATTTGTGATCGATTTAATACGCGTTGACACCGTGCTTGGTTTGCCAATGGTGATATGACTTATTTTGCCCCTGGCTTTAGACCTAATTTCGAATTCAAACTCCCAATAGGGTTCAGGGTTCTCGGGGTCAACAGGTGTTTGATTTACGAGGTTAACCTCATATTCGCTATTGGCAACGGATGATGTGTTAACGACGACGGGCAATTGCGCATACGCGGGGTACACCGTTAAACATAGTAGTAGTAGGTACCGGACGAATCTCATTTGTTCTCCTCTGGCGGTGTTCGGCGCCGAAATTCCTCAATTATCCGCAAGCCTTTATCCCGAATCTGCCCGGGATTTTCGAGATGGCGACTAGCCGTGGCTGGAGGGTGTTCGAAATCCCATTCCGTTGCATCATAGATGATTGACTGTATCAACGGCACTTGATCGATTGTGCCCAAAAACTCCAACACATCCAGCGCGTCGTTCCGCACGTAGTAGTCACTAAGCTTAAGCAGATACTGATAAGCCGATTGTCTATTGAGGAATTCCGCGGTATTGTCCCGTTTAAGATCCTCTTCCCCGGCAACGAAGAACTTAACGTGTTCGGCGATAAACTCAAATACCCGTTCTCGTTCAGCCTCGAGGGCTTTGGGGGATTGCATCGTCATGTACGATAAGATGGCAAACGCATGTTCCACGAACTCTCCCCAGCCTGTTCCGGAATAGTATGCGCCAATCTCGGTCTCAAACAGATAGTTCATTGTGCGTCTGGGATTCACGGACGCGAGATAAAGGTTTCGAAAGCGTCCGGAGAGTCCGGTTCTATACGGCAATACTTTGTCGTAGACACGGGGGTCAAACGTGGATTCGGCACACTCGGCAACAACTTTGGCGACCCCCATCTCGAGTTTCACGTAGTCGCCGGAAAATTCGTCCCGAGGTTCTTTGTACAAAGGTTTCCCCGATTCTTTTGAATCCATAACCGCCAAGTAAAATTCAACAATCCGATCGACTATCTCCGGGTTGCTGAAGGGGACAAAGCGAGCGCCTCCGATGGAAGCAGTCCCTACATTCTCGCTGTAGGGCATTACCTCGAATACACACAATATCGCGGTTTCATAATCTTCAAGAATACCGCTTGCAACAGCTTTGTCCCACATTTCCAGAATCGGGTCTAACTCCTCTTGAGGAAGATGTCTTGTAGGCGGTTTCCAGAAGGCTGCTGCGTGAGTGACGTTCATAACGAGCACAAGAATCAGAATCGTCCGGAATACAATGGAAGTCATATTATTTTTGCCTCTCTGATGAAGATCTCCGATGGAGCACATCGATCATCCGCAGCCCTATATCCCGAATCTGCTCAGGATTTTCAAGACGGCGGCCAAATACGGCGAGTTCTTGTTGCATTTTCGCAAGATCTACCTCCCTCGCATCCCTGATTAGTTGCTCAACCAATGCCGCATCATCTGCCGTACCGAGAAGATCCACCACATCCATCGCGCAAAACCGCAGATAATAGTCGTGCGCGTTGAGGGAGCGGGCTACGGATAGAGCGGCCTTTCTTGGTTTAGCGTAATGCTTGGCGTACCGCGCGACGAATCCGAGCGTTCGCTCACGCTCAATGCGAAGGGAATTGGGGGATTGCTTAGCCATGACCGATAAGATGGTAAACGCTCTCTCGACAGACATTCCCCAGCGGGTCTTACCTTGATGATAGAAGTAGTCAAAGTTCCCTTCCTTCGCGTTGGGGGCTAAGGTTCCGGTTTTGGACTCAAACAGGAAATTCAGCGTTTTTTCCGGATTTACGATTGCAAGATATAAATTTCGAAAACCGCTGAATATTCTGCCCCTGTCTCGCAACACCACCTCATAGATTTGCGGATCAAATGTGGATTCGGCAATGTCCGCGAGGGCCTCTATATGGGTGGTAAATTGTGTATCAGATCCACCGCGAGGATAACTGTGGTATGATGGATTTGCTTCTCTATCGGCTGTTACCGCAAAATAGTAATCGATCACTCGCTCGATTATCTCCGGATTGCTGAACGGTAGAAAGTAAGTCCCGCCGAGATAGTGTCCCGCAACGACCACATCCTTGGGCGTCGTCTCGGTTACACTTGACAACGCGATGTTATAGTCATAAAAAGTGCCGCTTTCCACCGCTTCGTCCCACGCTTGCAGAATCGGCTCTAATTCCTCTTGAGAAAGATGCCTCGTAGGCGGTCTCCAGAAGGCTCCTGCCTGAGTGACATTCACAAATAGGATTAAATAAACAATGGTGCGTGACACTAATGGAGACATTTATTTGCCCTTATATGTTGTCTTGCTGCTAGTAAAGTCGCCTCATTTTTAAGGGTAGGCGATCTGGCTATTCCTGCACGCGTTCGCGCAGGATTGCCAAAAGGTTTCGGGCGTTGGATGCCAGTATTTCATCACGGTCATTGCTCAATTCAACAAGGCGGCGTTCCTTGCGCTGCCAATCGGGTATTGACATGGCTTCACAGAGCACTTCCACAAAGGGAAGCCATGTCTTTTCATATTCATTCTTGAGATCTAGCGTGCTATCTATTGAATCGAGGGCGGGTTCAAAAATGGACCTTTCATTCAAACTCGCAACGGTTCTAATTTTTGGGATTGATGGATTATGTAGGTAGCCGTCCGGATATTTTTTTGGCAAATCCGAAAATTTCAAAAAGAACAGATAGGGCTCATTTGTGGGTAATGGTGACTGCCATTTCCCACGAAACGGCTTATAGTGGTCCACGAAGGAAATCCGATTTGGTTCTCTCCGGTCTTCTGCCAAGTCGGCACGCTCAGCACCATCCTTGAAGAATATTTCATCTTTGATTTCCCGCTCCGCGTAAAGAATCTCCTCAACTTGCACCGTATTTAAACTCGCGACAAAGCTACTGCTTGGGAGGGACGGATCTGATTCGCCACTGCCAACAGCGGCATATTTCACGACAGCCCCGACTGCAATTAGGTCTGAACCCGCCAGGAACTTGTAGATTTCAGCGACCTTGGGTGGTTCTAGCACACGGAAGTGTGGGACGTCGCCGCGGTGGCTTAGTCCCACTCTTAGCCCCAATTCCGTGAGAGCACCATAAGCCGCCCATCGCACAGGGTAGCTCGTGCGAGGGCGTCCGAGGAGTTTATGCTCCACATGAAAATCGTCGTTAAGAGCATGGGTCAAGGCGGGAATTGCCGCGTCATTTTTCAGTTTTTCCAGAACTCTTGCAGCCATCTCTCGCACGTATCCATCAGCGCTATCGTCCTCCAATAGTGCCAAAACGTGAGGGAAGACATCCATGTCACCGAGTAATCCAAGCGCGAAGCGTATAAATTGCATCTCTTCCACCTTCAACGAATTCTGGTGTTCGGAGTCACTCGCCGATCCCTCCACGGTCAACTTTAATTGCGCGAGATGCGGTCTCAGATAAGGGATAGCCTCGGCGCCAACATCCACAAGTGCACGGACATAACTCCACTTGAGTAAGACGGTGGGTGTTAGATGCCCGCCATGATTAAAACCCGGCGTAGGACACGGGTTGTCAATCTCCTCTCTCAATACGGCGGTCAGAATGGCGACGCGAATTTTGGGGGAGAGCGTTTTATCTTGGGCAATTGATTCGGCTAACTTGGCGCGCGGGAACCATCTTAAACCGATGTTTTTATCGGTAGACAGCAATTCGTCGAGCATCTTTTCCTCATACTTGGATTGAGCGTCAAAGTTGAAAGTCAGGTTCACGCTCAGTACGGTTATTCCCAATGCGACCACGAATGCGAGTTTACGAATCTTCAATGTCATTTTCGTTCAATTCCTTTTCCGGATTGGAATTTCTAGTATCCTCCGATAACCCGATTGGTTCATAGTTGCTCAAATTAGAATTGCGTTTTACGGTTCCCAAGTGCCTCAACGCACCGGTCGAGGCTTCGGATATGCGTGGTTGGTAAATGCCTGGACGGCGTCGAGGTCAAAGAGGCTGTGGGACGATGTCAGGTGCCGAATCACCAACCGGTCCGGCGGGTTAACAATCGCCTCGGGAAAGCATTGAAGGTCGTGTCCCAAAATTGCCACACCATCGTGCAGGTTAAGGATGTCGAGTGAACCATCGCGTGCATCCAGCACAAATCGAAGGGCGAAAGGAAGGTCGTTCCCGCCCTTAATCGGTGCCGGATTGACGGTATTTTGAAGATCGGTAAGCGGCAGAGCGATCCTGCACGCAACATTATCGTCGGTATGCAACATCAGTGCCAAGCATTCCGTCCCTTCGGCGTCCCGGAGGTGAAACGACGCGCTCGAGGCGCTGTTGCCAGCGGTACTTCCCACTCGCCCGGCAACGTCAACGACTATAAAACGCTCGCCGGTCGCCGCCAGCCCCAACGACGGACTGGTGAACACGACCTCCGCCGGCCGCGAAACCGAGGCATCGACTAAAGCGTGACCCGTGGTGCGGCTAGTGAGCAGCCCGTCGACCGTGGCATCAGCGGCAATTTCGTCGACCCCTGCCCGGTAATGCCAAACCCCATCCGTCCCGCGGTAATCGCAAACCCAGCCGTTGACTCCGTTAACGGAACGCCCAACCTCGTAGCCGTCACCGACATTCGGCACGGTCTCGAATAGGTCGACGAAGGTGTAGGTGTTCGCCGCAAATCCCGCATCTCGCCCGATTTCGCGGTGTGCTCGAACTTGCTCGGCATAAGTTGCAAGGTAGTCCTCGGCAACCCCCACCCATCCACCCGTGTTTTCAAGCTGCCACCATTGCAGCCCGATGATGTTCATGACCGGTTGCGTTCGGTTCAGTTCGACGCAGGCTTGGTACTGCCATTTCATCTCTTCTGGGGTTGGCATAAGGCGCGTGTCGTCCGGCGGTCCGTGTGCGGCTTGGCCGATCCAGAGCATGGGCTGCGTCACGCTGGCTTCGCGGATCGCCGATACTACCGTCTCAATGTCTGACAGAACTTGAGCATAGGTCTTATCGGGGCTGCCAATGTTATAGTTAAATGCCCCCACGAAATCTACCGTATCGGGCAGCGTGTGACCGGGAATTCCGTACATGTTGAGTGTCACCAGTTGGTTCAGTTCCGGGAAGATCCGCTCCGTCAGGCGGCAGATGCGGTTCATGTCCGCATCCGTCCAGCCGCGTCCGTAGGGTTCGTCCGCCAGGTAGAGCATGTCAATCATGTCCAGCATGTGTCGCGATTCCAGCCATTTGCGGTTTTCCTTTAGGCGCGCCAGCACCTCCTCGTCCGAAAGTTTCAGGTCAAATCGGTGCTGGATGTCGTACTGTATTCGCTGATTCCGCGTGCGGCAGAGCCATGCGTTCCGCGTGAGGTGGCTTTCGTAGTCGCCGTTGATCCGGGTGAGGTTGGTGTATTCCGTGGTGACGCGGTTCTGCCAGTGTCGGGTGACGTTAAAGTAACCGCCGTAATAGGTGAGAGGTGGATTTACATCTACAGCATCCACGGAAAATCCGGTTGTACAACAAAGGCTCAGGTGCATCACACTCGATTTTAGGATTGTCAACAGCAATCTATGTTTCATCGGTAGAGCCGGGAGTTCTCAAGGTGTGGTGTTCTCGGGGAAAGTGAATTGGGTTCTGTTGATATTTGTGCTAGGTTCGTGCGCAATTTGAGAGACACACTCAGCGGGTTGGGAGACCCAACCCCTAAGAATAGTGTGAAGGGGTTTTCGGGTCAATCTCATAGGTTTCCGTTTAACCCAACTGCGAGCGCGGGGCATCTGCGCCGACGACGTACTCTGCCACGGCATCCGCATCCAGTTCCAAACCCAGTCCGGGTTTGCCGGGATCGGGGGACCACATGCCGTTTTCGGGTTCGGGGAATCCCTTATAATAAAGTTTGTCCGATTCTTCGGAGACGCCGAGGTATTCCACCACTTTCAGGTTGGGCGTGGCGCAGGCGAGGTGAAGATGGATGAGTTGGTAGGCGTGCGGCGCTACGGGGAGATTAAAAGCGTGTGCGAGGTGGGCAACTTTCAGCCATTCGGTAACACCGCCCACGCGCCCCACGTCGGGTTGGACGATGTCGGCGCCTCCACGGGCGATGAGATCTTTAAAACCGTATTTCGTGTATTCGTGCTCGCCTGTTGCAACGGGGATATCTATGGCCTTTGCCACGGCTGCCAGTCCGTCGATGTCGTCGGCTAATACCGGTTCCTCGAACCAACCGACGCCGTATTCCTCGAAGGCTTTGCCCATGTAGATCGCCTGTTTGGCATAGTAACCGTTATTGGCGTCGACATAAATTTCGATATCGTCTCCGACGGCGTCTCGAACGGCAGCCAATCGTTCAATGTCTTCGCGCTCACGCTTTCCGAAGTCCTTGCCGACCTTCATTTTGACGGCTTTGAAACCTCGTTCGACATAACCGGTTTGCTCGGCTACCAGTTCGTCACGGTCGAAGTGTGTCCAGCCGCCGCTGCCGTATACAGGGACGGAATCGGTGTACGGTCCGAGCAACTGATAAAGCGGCACGTTGAAATGCTTTGCTTTCAGGTCCCAGAGCGCAATGTCGACGGCGGACAGCGCACAGAACGCCAACCCCTTGCGCCCCACGCCCCGGATACACCAGAAGAGATCGTCCCATATCTTTTCGACCCACAACGGGTTTTCGCCCACCAACAGTTCCTTGAAGGATCCCTCCACCAGAGATTGAGTCGCGCGTCCTCCTCCGGCGGGACTCAAGCCTTCAAGACCGGTGTCGGTCATGATGTGCACGAAGCAGGCGGTCCCGCCCTTCGCGGGGTGGCGGATGGTGGCATCCATAATACCGCCGCCGGAAGGAAAATGGAGCAGCGAGGTGGTTACGTCTGTGATTTTCATTTGGTTTTTGTGATATCGACGTTGTAGATTTAAGCGGTGTGACAGATGGTGTTATTAAAGTTTTGGGGACAAGCGGGCCGCAATCCGATAAAGTTGGGTTTCGCCGTGCTCAACCCAACCTACGGACTGCTCTGAAGGCCTAAAAGGCTGGTGCGCAGTGCGCACCCTACAAGGGTGTTACTCATCAAGGTAGAAGAGTCTGCCGTCGCCGCCGGGGAGGTCGAGCTGCACTTCGCCCGTCTCCGTAGAATAGCCCGTTACAGGTTGCTTGGTTCCGCTCTGTTTGGACACCTCCAGCAGGTTTAGGGGCGGACGCCGGAACTTCAATTTCAGCGACGCGGGGTCGATGAAGTCCCGATTTACCACCATGATGTAGTGTCGTCCATCGGTCTCGGACTTGAATTCTCCTACCAATGCCATCCCGCCGCTGATGGATTCCACCAGTTCCGATTGCTTGAGCGGGTAGGCGATCGGCGGCAGCGGGTCGGTGTGGTAGACGCCGGTGGACTTGAGCCGGAGCAGCGTCGGGGCGAGGGCGAGCACCTCGCCGTTGAGATACTTCACCATGGCATAGTGGCGCGTCCGGGTGCCGTCGCGGTTGATGACCATATCTTCCCAGTTCCGCCAGTTTCCGTATTGAATCTCGGTCAAGTAACAGAACCAACCGAGCGAGCGCGCGCCGTATGCGAGGCAGGTGAAGGCTTGAAATCGCATCTCGGCTTCGCTGACGCCCCGCACGGGTCCGAATGTGCCAAGCGACACGATTACGCCGAACTCGACATCGGCTTCAAGCGTGCGCTTCCGCACAATCTCCAAGTTGGGGAAGTAATCCCCCTCAAGGTTGGGGCTGTACCAGCTATCGGCGTGGACGCGCGGATCGTTGCCGACCATGCAGTAGTGATCGTAGGTGAGAATCTTCGGCTTTACGACGGCTATGTACTCCGAGACATAATGATCGTAATTTTCCAGCTTCCCTCGAAAGTCGTCGGCGTAACTCGGAAAGAGATTCGTCCAGAAATCCTTGGATGGCGCCAATTTTTGAATCCGTTCGTTTAGCTCCGCCAAATGAGGGAATTCCTTCTCGCCCGGTTCATCGGCTCCGCCGAACCACCACACGTTGGGATCATTGTCCAACGCGACGAGTTCCTCATCCTCTTGGTGGCCGAGGGGCCGGTACTTCATCCCAAAGCCGTTATATTCATCAAGTTCGAGATTGATGGTAAAATTCGCCAACGCGAACTCGGCATGGTAGTAGTCCAACATGGTGTCCGGACCGTTGTCACCTCGAAAGTGCGGCGGAGGAGTTCCGGGCGTCAACCAACCGAAGATTGGGAAAAAGTCTTCATCGGGCACCTGCCGGGCGGAGAACTCCTCCTCGTAGTCCCTTATTTTGCCTTCTCGGAGGGAGAAATCATCGAAACGAAGATGTCCGCCCACCCAGCGGCGATTGATGACTATCTGGAGCGCCGCCGCGTTTTCAGGAGCATGTATCTCTTGGAAACACTCGACCCAGCGGTCCTGGGTGTCCGGCAGCACGATGGTGAAGGAATCGACCTTTTCCTCCTCGGCGTCCAACCAATTGCCGGTGAGCGAGACTCCTTCCGCGTCCATCCACCTTTTGTCCGTGGTCGTACCCTGGCAATCCGATGCGTAGTAACCCTTGAAAAGGTAGTCCTGGCCGGCTGACACGGGAACCGCTCCCGTCGTCAGCGTCACACTCGCCATCGGCGTACTTGGGGTTACTTCCAAACAGTGGCCGGAGCCGTCGCGGCCGGGCGCTAATCTATTGGTTTCCACCCTTGACAACGGTTTGTTCCAAATGCCGACGGTCCAGCCTATGGGAAGGTCGTCTTCAAACTGGTCGAATCCCGGGTTGGGAAAAATGTTCTCCCCTTTGCCTTGTGCATCGCCTACACATCCGAAAACCAAGATTGCCGCGATAGCTGCCGCCAATACGATTTGCGATTCCATTGTCAACCATCCTTTCTTTTGGTTATATTGTTGCCCGCTATACACCCATCGCATTGTTGAGTTTTCAAATGACGGTGGGCAGTGCCCACCCTACAATGTACTTCAATGAAGTTATGCCTATGCGGGGCAGGGCATCTCTATCGCACTCCTTGTTCAGTCGCTTGATTCCCGCCTACCAGGGGTCGGTGTAGAGCGAAATCGTACCAGTTGAGCTAGGGTAATGTGTCAGAGGTTGTACTTTTCTTTCGGAGTGCGATATTTTGAGGAAAACTCCATGTCCGGCGGCAGGGGTGTAAAAGCGCCGACGATCTCGCTGCGCCGCCCCATCCCGACTTCCGGAGATTGGTCAATCTGTTCCAACTCGGCGTCGGTGATCGGCAGGGTGTAGCACTTCAGTGGAAAGAAGCGTTGAAATTGCTCGGCGTATGCCACATTCACCTTGTTGCCGTAGGTTCCGTCGTCGACCTCTGAACGCTTGCGCGAATAGGGGCCTCCGTAGAACTGGCTGGAGATGTAGTCGAGCGCTTTCACCTTCTTGTCGATGACATCGGTGATGTCGACGTAAAGGTCGGCGCGCGCCGTCGAGGCGTATTCCAAGCTGTTGTTTCCCATGTACGCCATCGGATTCATGAAGTAGATGCAGGGCACGGCGTGTCGGAGTTGCCGTCCACGTCCTGTTCCGGCGGCAACCTGCCACGCGTATATCGTCGATTGTCCGATGGTGCCGTGCATCTTCAAGCCGCCGCTCTCGTAGGGGTGATGGGAGATCATGATGTCCGGCCGCACTTCGCGGATGACTTCGGCGATGGCTTCAATCTTGTCTTGGGTCACGAGAATGTCGTCATCCTCAAAACCCAGGTCGCGCACGTCGTCGTAGCCCATGATTCGACAGGCGTTGCGCACCTCCTCCAGCTTTTCCGCCGCTGCCTGTTCCACGAATTTTTCGACATCAAGGCTCGCTCCTTCTTGACGTTTCATTTCCGCCAACTCCCAGTGATGGGACCGCACACCGGTGGTGGCGATTACGGCGGTAACTTTGTCGCCTTGAGCGGCGTGGTGCGACAATGTCCCGCCCGCCATGTCGAACGTATCCGCCGGGTGGGTGGCTACGATTAGGATTTGGATTGGTCTGCTAGGCATGTTTGATTCCTTTCTGAGGATTAGTGGTTCGTTTTCTAATCGGATAGTGCTTATAATGCCTTTGGCGGTTGTCTGAACTGTGATTCATGTGATTTCGGGATTACCTTGATTGCTTGTAACCGGATGCTAGAGATGAGTTGATTAAATCGTTACCTTGAAGCCGATAGGATTTTAGGGATGAAACCGAGTTTCGAAGAAAATAGGAATCTCTATCGGGATTTGCTATCGCGCTTCTAATTTAGTCGTTTAATACTACTACATTAAGAACCTGTTTGAAAAGTCGGCAGCCAAGCCATTTTTCGTCATTTGAAGACAGTTTTTTCATGTTTTTGCAATTGCTCGCTATATACCCTTGGGATCTCTATGGGATTTCTATCGCGTTCCCTATCCACTCACTTGATCACTCGTTATCCACTCGCTTGATCCCCGCTAGGGATTAGATGCGTGGGAGTTCGGTGTTTCTATAAACCTTCAAGATCTCTATGGGATTTCTATCGCGTTCCCTATCCGGTCACTTGATCACTCACTATCCGTTCGCTTGATCCCCTCTGGGGCTTTTAGAGGCTGGTGCGCGGGATTTCTATCGCGCTCGCTATCCACTCGCTTGATTGCACCCTACAAATTGTATTTTTCAAACAGGCTCTAAAACGACTCCATATACTCTTGGAAAGAAAACCATTTAGTGGTTCATTTGCTAAGTCTTTAATGCATGTTGAAACCGGGTTTTTTCCCGAAAACTTGGTTTCTTCCCCGATTCCTATTGACCTCAAGATTACGATCTAGCCGACTCATCACCGGCAACTTGCCGCATGCAATCAAGGTAATCACAGAAATCCCAAAAATCACAGTTCAGACAATGTGAACGACCGACACCTAACACTTATCATAAACACTTATCGAGTAAACCATTTAGTGGTTCTCTCGATAATGAAATATGATCGACGGTTGGGCGCCGGTGCGGTTAGAAGGGATCTCTACCGCGCTCGCTATCCACTCGCTTGCTGGATCTCTATCGCACTCGCTATTCACTCGCTTGATCACCTACCGGTGTTGTCAAATGGCTATTTTGTGCAAGTAACGAGGTCGCGACCGGGAGAAGATTTCTATCGCGCTCCCTGTCCAGTCGCTTGATCTATTCGCTCATTTGATCCCCTCCGGGGCTTTAGGAGGCTGGTGCGCAGGGGACCTCTATGGGAACTCTATCGCAAGCACTATTCGTTTCATAGATTCTCCTTAATCAGTCAGTTGATTGCAGCTTACAAGAAATGGTGGGCAGTGCCCACCCTACAGACTTCCTTTCCGAGGTTTAGTCTATGCGTCCCTTGACTTTCACGTGCCACATCGTGACTTCGGGCGGATCCAGCGTCAAAGAGTACAATTTGGTTCCGGGGGAGATGTGGAATCGTAGCTTGATGTAAAATTCTTCCTTCTGGAGGTTGGGGTATAGCGCCTGCCGTTCTTCGCTCAGTCCGGGCCAGCCGGCGCCACCCCGCCACGTCAGCGGTGCGTCACGGGAATCGGTGCGGATGGGGTCGCAGTCGGCGGCGGTGAATCCGGGAATGGGGGCACCCGTGTCCTCCAACACCTCATAACGAAGTTCCCCGGCGGAGGCATCGACATTGACCGTCACGGCACCGCCGGATTCTTGTCGGAAACGGTGGGTGGTCAAGACGCCGGGGGCATAGGATTCCGCCTCCACACTGACATAGCCGTCGGGACGCAGCACGGCTAACCCCTTCAACGATGTGGATTTGTCTTCGTATTCCAACTGCGCGTTACGTCTGTTGTGCGTCAAATTGACGCCGTTGTAGTAAAACAGGAGTTGGTTCCCATGCAGGATGGGGCCGGAGCAGTAGATGCTGCCCCAATCCCATGCTCCGGGATCGCCGCGATGGAAGAACGGTTCGCGGTAGCGTTTCCACGATATGGTGTCGCGGCTCACCGTAAGCTGCGGGTTGACGATTCCGTCAATACGTGCGGGGATCACGGAGGGACCACCCGCACCTCCCCAGTAATTCTCGGCTCCCTCAATTACATACGGTTCAGCCAGATCGGTAGAGTAGGCGTCAAGTATGATGATATGCAGTCCACCGTCGGTGCGGTTCGCCAGATCATGGCCGGCGGCGTAAAACTCTGTTCCGGGCGGGTCGTCCAGGTCCTGATCGATGACCGTTCGCATACGCGACCAGTTCACAAAGTCTTGGCTTTCGCGCCGTCCGAGCACGCGCGTCCTCCGGCTGGAGCCGCGCTGGCAATAGGTAACGTAAGGTGTGTCGGGATCCATCGTCCCCCCAAAAGTCTCCGCGGGTGAACCGAAGCCAAAGAACTGTTTTTGGTCGTTGTGGGGGCCGGGAGGCCGGTGATGCCAGTTGTATCCGTCTTCGGAGTAGAGCGCCTGCCACACGCCCTTGACGGGGAAGTGGTGCATACGTTTCCAGCGGTAGGTTTCGTCGGTCTCGTGCGGGTCCCACAGCAGGGTCCCGATGGCAGGGCAGTCGCCGGGCCAATTGACGATGTTGTTGTCCCTTGAACCCTCGAACTCGACTAGTCCAAGTCTTGGGCGTTCCCAGTGAATACCGTCGGCAGACTCAATGACGCACACGTGGGAATTAACGCCCGGGTAGTACATCCGAAATATGCGGTTATTTTCGTCGTAGTGAACCGCGCCGCCGGGAGTCGTGCTTTCCCACGGTTTGTCGGGCGTGATGGTGCGCAGCGGAGCGTCGACAGTGACTTTGTCGGGATGATTGAGTACGCGGCGCGCTCCGGTCATTGATTCGATGAAAAAGTCGTCAATAAACGTCTGTTTGCCGGGATGCATTTCCATGCAAGTGTGTTCCTCCTGAAATGGCGTAAATTTATGAAGTAGATCGATTGTTGGGTTTCACTCGGATTTCTTAGGTTTTTGGACGGAATGAAAATTCAATAGTCTTCGTTCTTTACACGGATTTTTTTGGATTAGGATCCCTATCGCGCTCGCTATTCACTCGCTTGATTGTTCAACCCAACCTACGGGGATTTTAAGTTTTCAAAGTGAATGTACATCAATAGTGCGAATAAAGGTCGCGATTCGGAGATCGCGCGTACAAAGGCTGGTGCGCAATGCGCACCCTACAGGGTCGCGACCGGGAGGTCGCTCCTACCGAAAGCGATCTTTATGAGGTTGCTTGGTAGCGATCGATGCTTGCGGCGTCGCGTTCTACTTCGGACAAAGACACGTTCAGTTTTTCCGCCCATTCTTCAATCCGTTTGCAGACGGCTTCCGGTACCTCGATGCCGTGGGCGAGACGCTCGCGGCGTGAACGGCGCTCGAAATCTCCGGGAACTTGCACCGCGTCGAAACCGGGTGCGGGCGGCGTTGATCTCAAACCGTTCAAGAACGCGCGCACGCCTTCCTGATAGTCCGCCAAAGGGGAGAAGGAGTCGATATTTATGACTTGAAGGAACGCGCCGCCCATGGACGCGCGTGCGACGTCGAAATTGCCGGCCAGACCGCCCAAAAGGCAGACGAGCAACGCGAGCGCGTACCCCTTGTGTCCGCCGAACGGCAGCAGATAGCCGCCCCCCTCCTCAAAGTCGGCGGGATTGGTGGTCGGATTGCCGTGCTTGTCCACAATCCAGCCTTCCGGGACGTCTACGCCTTTGTTGTGAGCGACGCGCACTTTGGCGCCCGCGACGATGCTAGTGGCAAAGTCCAGGATGAACGGCTCATCATCTCCTGTCGGTACGCCGACCGCGATGGGATTCGTGCTCAGTGCCGGCTGCGCGCCGCCGAACGGGGTCACGTTACCGCTGTTCTTGGAACCGCCGCCGCTGGTGAGGATTACCATGCAATCGGCAGCTACCGCCAACTCCGCAAATTCGCCAAGCCGTCCCATGTGGGTGAGCCCCGTGAAGTTCACGCAGCAGACATCGCTCTCCTTCGCTCTGTCGATCGCCCAGTACAACGCTTGGCGTATCGTGTAGTGCCCAAAACCGCCCTTTCCATCGACCAGCAGCGTCGTCGCGGTTTCTTTGGCGATGACGGGTTCGACATTGGGAGTAATCCCGCCGGCTTCAATCCGGTCCAAATACATCGGTAGGAATTGAACGCCGTGCGAGTCGTGTCCGGCGAGATTGGCGTTGACGAGAATCTGCGCCACAAAATCGGCGATGGGGTGAGGGGTGCCGGCAGCCATGAACAGGCGGTGCCCAATGACGTGCAGATGATTCGCTTGAAAGCGAGTGGGTAAACCCATGGGGTTTTGTCTCCTAGTAAGTGTTTAGTGGCGGGTGATTAGTGATCAGTAAAACCCCTAGAGCCATAGGACGGGTAATGAATTGGGATCTCTTTGGGATTTCTATCGCCCTCGCTGTCCAATCGGTTGATTCCATGCTGAGGCTAAAGTAAGAAGGGTTGCGACATTGCTATATTCCTGCCGCCCCTCTGGGGCTTTGATGTAGGGTGGCTTGGCGTTACTATACACCTTTCGCGCCGCTGGCGCTCTCAAAGGCTGGTGCGCAGAAGATTAGCTATTGCGCTCGTTAGTCACTCGCTTGATCCCACCCTACTGATGCACAAAGTCGAACTATAGTCGTTGCAATTAATAATTGCACATGTGGGATTGGGTTGGTTCGATTTGTAGTAGCGCAGTTTATTGTCCGACTTCTGTAGGCGCAAACTTTGCCTTGAGACAGGCGGTCGCGACCGGGAGGTCGCTCCTACAGTTGGTTTGTCGTAACAATTCTCAGTAATCAAATCACCAACAAGAATGTGTAAATAAGATTGTGAATGACTAGATAATGTTCGTCAACCCGGTCAACCTGATTACATTTTGCGGTTTGTGAATTTTCGACCTACCGCGGCCGCTTCTTCGCCGCCGGCGGGGAATTTGACACCCTCTTTAATCTTGTCAACCACGTTGTCCGGATCGACTCCGTCCAGAAAACCGATGTTTGCCGCATTGCACGCGGCAAAAACGCGGTCTCGGGCGGCTTTGAGTTCACCCTCTTCCGTGTTCTCCGGTGTTCTTACGGTGTCATAGCCGAAGGTCATCCTCATGTCTGAAGGTCCCCATTCGGCGAATCCGATGCCCGGAATCTTTGTGCTGGCTTCGACGTTGGCTAGGGCGCGCTTGTTCTCGATTTTGACGCCGAGCAGGAGTTCGCCGTCCGGGTTCAGGGGCCAAACATCCGCCTTCCTCAGATACTCTTGGACGGGGATACCCCAAATTTGTGCGGCGGAATCCTGACCGCCGGAGCCGCGCCGTCCTTGATCGAGTCCTTCTCCAACGCCAATGGTCTGGAACGGGTAACGCGACCATTCGACAAAGGCTTTCACGGCTTCCGGAGTTTCCGCATGGCACAGCAGGATGCCGTGGATGCCGGTGGCGAGTACTTGCTTGATCATCCATGCGTTGGTACGGATGACCTGTTCGTCGGTGCCGTCAAAGGGCAGGGTGACTAAAACCGGCGGTGTGCGATGACCCGTCGGTGTCGGACCGCCATCCACCAAACCGCGCATAAATTCCGATAGTGCGGTGATGTCGTAAGGGCCGTGTTCGATTCCGATAACCAGCCAATCCGCGGTTGTCTGGGCGGATTTCACGCCGCCTTCGTAGCTTAGACCGACGCCGCCTGCCCAATAGACGGGTTGTCCTTCTTCTAGCAGTTCAATGATTCGGTTAATTCGCTTCATATAATCCCCTCTTTCTGTGTGATGATACGTTTTTATTGGATAGGATTTACGCACAAACAGGAACTCGCCGCCATACGCAGGCAATCCTGTCCTGCCGCGCCTTCGATCGCGACCAGGAGGTCGCTCCTACAGAAGACTTGCTATAAATTGCGATACTATGAATCGAACAACGCAAGTCCGGTATTAATGAATTTTAGTTGCAAAAATCTATAATCCGCCGTGCAGTGACGATTACAGCTTTAGTTGCATTTTCACGGCGGGGACGGGTATCGGTTCGACCTCCTTCTGCCTGTTCAATTGTAGGCAATCGAGCACAAAATCGGGAGCGGGACCGGATTCGCGGAACCCCAACGCCGCGAACCGTTGACACTTTTCGATATCTTCGCGGGAGACGCGGGCGTGAACGGCGCTGGCGCTGCGGCTTTCGCCGAAGCCGATCCCCGCGAGTATCAAGTCGTCCCATGAATCATGATAGCGGTGGTGGACAAAGCCATCGACGGCGCACGTGCCGTCGTCCTCTAACCGCGCGGTGGACATGCCTACCACTTTGCCGCCGCTCGTGGTTGCGGAGAATCGCGCCCCGTTTTCGTCGTCTCCGACGTTCGCGCATTTCAGGTATAGACCGCGGAAGGTGCGGTGAAAGCTGTAGCGCGTGGACATCAAACCGGCGTTCGCATCCAGAACCTGCCAATCGTGCTGTGAAACGATGAGGGGGTAGGAGGGGAGCTGATCGCCGGGATTTCCGGAAGATAAAGTGGCGGGTCCGGCATCTCTGAACCAGTCAGCCAGAAATTCTTCGGCGGACAGTCCGTTAAGCGCCTGCACGAATGTGAGGGATGCGGGCAGCTTGGAGAATCCGAGGCGGCGATACAGTCGAAAGGCGATGCGATCGAAGGTGCCGAGAAAGATAGCCTTCACCCCCATGGCTTTCATGTCGTCGATGGCAGCGCCCCAGAGTTCGGTGGCGATGCCTCGTCCACGGCAGTCGGGTCGCGTGCCGGGATACGAGAACTCGCTAAGGATGGGCATGCGCCGGGAAAGGTAGAATTGGCACATGGCTACAATTCGGCCGCCCTCTCGAACGATATAGATGAGTATCCGGTTGAACGATGGTTCGAGACCGAGTAACTCGCGCTGCCATTCATCGTTCGTAGGGAGTTCGGGAATCGTGTCCCAGAGTTCGATTAGCTCTTGGAGCAGCGATTCCTGAATGGGGGCTTCAAACTTCTCCATGCACCTTCCTTTCAAGCTAAGAAATTGTTGGTAATTGTCTGAATCACGGATTAAAGGATTTCACAGATTAAGAGAATGTTTGCCTTTAATCTGTGAAATCTGCATAATCGGCCCAGTCCTTGTTTCTCAGGTTCAGATGGAATAACTTTGTCAATCCCGCGAGAGGGCGGATATCGGTAATTTCGTTAACATGCAATGCCAGCGATTCAAGGTTTGTCGCGTACTCTAGACCGGCAAGGTTCGAAATGCCTCGCAGTTTATAACCAATTCGTTTTAACTTTAACATATGGTCTTGTGTCAGGGGAGCGTCATCAGATAACGACAAGGTGTCACGGATCGCGGCGCGGAGGTTGGGGTCGGGGATGTGTACGGCTTGTCCGATCAGGGAGGTGGAGAGGGTGAAATAGAGTAAGAGATATAACGTAAGTTTCTGTAGAAAATTCATTGATTTTTCAAGGCAATGTGAATCCGCACAACCGGAGGAGGTTGAAGAAATGCTAACCTCGGGGCTTCTTCATCTCAGTCCAAGAGATGAGGGTAAGTTCGGGAGTCCGATTTCCGAGTCGCGAATGAATTCCTTCGTGATTATACACTAAATTTGGAATATGGCAAAGCGGTTTGTGTGCTTCGCGAGAATCGGGTTAAGCGGAGTTAGGAATGTGAACGACTACGATTCGGCCGAATGGCTTGCGTCTCATATTCAGAATTTTGGGGTGGATCGATCCTCCAGTCTGTCCATTGGGAGAATGATTGATTATATATAGTCAACTACATGCAAATTTACACATTTTATGATTGTATGTTAATGAACAATGGCAGCTTGTGTGATTGCCCACAAAATCGGACACCCCAATTTCACGAGAGGGATTGCTCTTGGTTTCCTGGTCCATGGTTGTGTGCCAGTCTGCAATCCACACGATGGTAGCATGAGTTTTGGTTTGGGTTACAAATGACGTCTGCGGTCCGGATTTGTCAATCCAGACCGAGCGGTTAGGGTGCGCGGTGACAGGCTGGGTCCAGCCTTAAATCGGATGAATCGGGGATTTTGGAGGCTGTCAGGCCAGATGGGGTCAATGGGAGTTCTATCGCGCTTCTTAGTTGTGTGCAAGTCTCCTATTCACACGATGGTAGCATGAGTTTTGATCTCGGTTGAATATGACGTCGGCGGTCTGGATTTGCCAATCCGGACCGAGCGGTTAGGGTACGCGGTGACAGGCTGGGTCCAACCTTAATGCGGATGAATCGGGGATTTTGAAGGCTGGAAGATCTCTATGGGATTTCTATCGCAGTCACTATCCGTTCCTTTGATCACTCATTATTCATACGCTTGATTTCAGTGCGCACCCTACAAAAACTATCCGGTCGCTTAGAAACGGGGTAAGGTGCGGTTGGAAACCGCACCTACCGAATGAGGCAGGTTCTACTATCGCGGTCGATATTCAGTCGGTTGATCGAAGTCGGTAGACTTGTAGGTTTTCGGTGGAATGGAGCAGTTCGTAATCCGTATCCAGGCTTTCTGCTATCCCCTTGTAATCCAAGCCGTGAATCGGATCGTCTTCGCCCCACATCACGTTCGACATGTCCAGTTTCCATGCCACTATGTAATCGATTGTTCCCGAATGTTTGGTTTTCCAGTTCAGCGGAAAGTAGTCAAACTTGGCTTCGTAATTGGTCAAACTGACGCCGTTGTTACCCACGCAGTAATAGTCTATCGCGGTGCAAAACGGTTTGATGTGGAAATACGGCTGGTGGGTGATGGATGGCACCTCTTTCACTCCCGGACGATAATTGGAACTGAGGCCCAAGACAGTCTTGTTTTTCTCAATGAGATGAACGCCCGAGGTGTACTCCTTCATACCCTTGTCCAGAGGATAATAGTAGCTATAACTTATGGCAAGATGGGTAATGGAAAGGATGACTATGACCGAAACGATTCCGTTTCTGACGTATTTGTGGAAGTCTTCGCTTAGAAACGGCAACAACACCGGGATGATGAATAGCGGAACCCGAGCAGTGATGAAGGAGCCGGTGCCTATACCCCAGGGCATGATGAAGTAGAATAATGTGAATACACCCGACAGCAGGAGGAACTGGTTGTCCGGGCTGCATATTCTCCTTTGGCGGATTCTCTTATATATGGTGACCAAGAACAACAGCCCCACCAGAACCGACATGATACACGTCGGGATCAGGTGAGCACTGGTAAAGAACATCAACATCTTGGCGCTAAGCAGATAATCCCACGCTTTCCATTCGCCGAGGCGTTCCCATCTTATGTTCATTCGGTCGCTTGCCTGACCGACTTCGGATGATAGCAGATAATTTGCCATGATGAAGTACAGCGGCAACATACAAATCAGGATCTCCCAGATCTGTCTTGGTCTGCGATAAAAGGATGTGATGGACAGGAGAGTTAGTGAAAGTATGAGGAGCGCGAACGAGAGTATGTGGCAGAAGTAAATCAGGATGCAAAACAGATAGAGGATCGCTATTCTGTGGACTCGCATATCCTCCTTGTGCTTTACAAAATAGCCCAACGCAAAGAAAAACAGCGGCACGGAAAGGGAAAAACTGTAGAAGCCCATGTGAAGCACGTAGCTGTCCGCAAACAGAAATCCCAGAAACCCGTATAGACTCTTTCCCTTATGCGCCGAGTCAAGAAAATAGAAAAATGACAATGGAAACAAGCCGATGATGGCGCTCAGAAGGATTTTTTCCGCTATCAGAGGAGGGAAAATATGCATCAGGAGGGACATGCAGACGTGCGCTGCCCAGTTGGGGAAAAGTGTGAGATTGAGCTTGAAATATTCCCTTAATAGCGTTGATTCTTCATCATCGAATACTCTCAGCGCATACGCATTGTAGACGTGTGCGGCGCCGTCTTGGGAGTGGAAGTATTTGAATATCCATAGCGGAGAGATGTACAGTAAGAGAAGCAACAGGATGAGTATTCTTCTCTTTTTTACCGAAGGGGCTGTCTCCACCCAACGGTCGGGAAGGGAACGCAGGTATGATATTGCAGCTTTCACGATTTAACTTATCTCCATGGTTGCTCAAGACACAGGGCTAACCAGAAACGACCTCGCTCGGCATTAGGCTATTCGAATAATCGGTAGAAAAGCGATATTTAGTCATTTGTAGACACGTTTTCTTTGTGATTTTCCGCTATATACCTGTGGAGTCTCTATGGGAGTTCTATCGCGTTCCCTATCCGGTCACTTGATCACTCATTATCCATTCGCTTGATCCCCGCTGGGGCTTATAGAGGCTGGTGCACAGAAGATTAGCTATCGCGCTCGTTATTCACTCGCTTGATGGATCTCTATCGCGCGGGATCAGCTTTCGCACTCGCTATTCACTCGATCCTTATTAAGTCGCACGATCTGTCAGTTTGCGCATTACAAGCACAATCTAACAGATCGTGCTACAGTGGAGGATTTACTGCATTGCGTTCCGACCATTTCTGCGGAAGCCTTCGAAATCAATTTCCACCGCCGGCAGGAGGTCATATTGTATCTCGTATATCTTCAATCCCTTGTCATAAACCAGTTTTAAGCCGGGCATTTTGCCTTCTACCAACGGCTTCGTCGCGGGCCGCAATACCCAGCGCGGTATCGGCTCTTCGAGGGGGCCAGAAATCGCTACCGGTATGATGTGCGTAACTTTGTAGAATTTCATCACCATGATAATTCTGTCAAGTTCATCCAGCGGAATCTGGAGCGCCTTCCCCTCCGAATAGAAAGACACGCCTCCCGGTTCTCGGTACATCACGACGGAGTTTGGCGCGTTCTCCTTGAGCCACTTGCCCGCATCCATCCTCGCCTCACCGGTTTCTCCGTATGGCCAGCCGCGCTTATAGTCGCCATATACCTCCGCCGCGGATAAACACAGCACAAGCATCATCAGTGCCGCAATCAAACATGAAGCCATTATTTGCGGGTGTTTGGTCTTTGCGAACAACTGTTTTGCCGCCGTGTGGTAGGCGGTCCAACCGATAGCCATAATTATCACTACGACCGGGAACACCAGACGCTGGATTGGAGACCAGCATACCGCGAGGAAGGTGATTAGAAAGGCGCTCACGAGCCACAGAATATGGAGGTCTCGATTGTGCCAAGGTTTGAGAAACCTGCCTATACCCCTTATTTCATGACCCTGCTCTTTGGCTGGGCGGCGCAACAGCGAATATAGACAGGACAGGAAGAACAGCAGCAGCCCCAAGGCAGCGGGAATTCCAGCGTAATAGGCGAGGAATTCCTTCGCTTCAAAGTCCTTCAAAGAAAAACCCCTCATGTTCATAAGAGACCACCAGATATACCGTCTGAAATTTTTCCAGGTGTTTTCACCGACCGTCTTGAACCCGGCATCTCCAAACTTGTCAAACAGGGAGGGCATCTCTTCGCCCCAGTGGAGGGAGTAAGAACCTTCCTCCCAGTCTGTGTAACCGATGTAACCGGCCGCGTACTGTTGTGTGCTAAAGATGGGGCTGCCAAAATGGACGGTGTTTCTAACAAACCACGGCAGCATAACCAGGAAAACGATAACAAAACAGATCCACATCTTCCGGTTTCGCAGGATCTTGAAGCCGCCCAAAATGACACAGAAGATAAAATAGGCGGGAATGATCCACAGGCCGGTGCCTTTTGCATAATATGCAAGTCCGATGAAAACTCCCGCGGGATAAAAGTATTTTGGCGAGTCCTGCGCTTTTATGATGAAATAGCAGCTTACCAGGATCATGAATGCGAACAGCAGATCGCCACTGGCCTTCATCGACGATGAAAAGATAAACGGGAAGAACATGGCGCTCAATCCTGCGGCGAAACCCGTTACTCCACTGCGACTTAATCGCTTTGTGAGCAGATAAAGGAAAACCGGCAGGAAGATGGAACCAATCAGCATGGAAGGCAATTTGGCAGCAAAGGCGGTCTTTCCCAGTATCAGGAAGAAGGGGACGATCAGAATGGAATACAAAGGTGGATAATGGGCTTCCGGATGAGTAACCTCGGGATATTTCAGCCGAGACTGGAAAAACGAATACTGCATGTGGTCGTTGGTGAACCCTTTGCCATTCGCCAGATTCACCGCCACGCCGACGTACGCCGCTTCATCGGTACCCCCGATAAACTCGATGGGGTATATAATGCTGCATTTGAGCGATAGGACGACGATTCCAATGCAGACAATTACGACCAAAAAGGGATCTTTCTTCCATTCGGTTCTCGGTATGCGCATCATAGCAACGTGCTTCTTTCTTTGTAACTGTTTGGTGCATCGGACTGGATTTGCCAATCCGGACCGAGCGGGGGGCGGGAAACGCGCCGAGTAGGGAAGTACGATGTTAATTCCGATGAATCGGGGGCTTAGGTGCTCAGACCGGATGTGCGATGAATTGTAATACTACGAACCAAACGATGCACCAAACAGTTACCTTTCTTTTATACCAACTCTCATACCGAATGCCCGAATCTGCTTCCACCGGCAACCTACCCTGATTTTAGATGAGATGTTTCGCGTCGAAAACAGAAAACCCTCCAGTCTCTTGTCGTAAACAAGATTCGAGGGTTTTGCATTGCCTGTATTCGCCTCAAAGATAGTCTGCACACCGCACGGCTTCGCTAATTCACAATCTCGCCGGTATAGTTATAGATTTGTCAATCCAAACGGGGCGGTAATCGGCTAGGAGCGTTTCGCATCGGCTTGACAATTACAGGATATTCCGATTTCTTGTTACAGGGTTTACACGGGAGACACATGGCGAGTCATCTATTCTCGACTAGTGCCCATGAGTTTTATCTTCCCCCACGCCGTGCTCAGTTTCTGCCTGCCGGGGGATACAGACCGTGGAAACGACGGATCAATCCAGTCGGGGTCAATGTCTCTGGTACCGCGGCCCCGTCCCCAGGGGTCCATATCATCCAGTAGGTTTGTGGGCTTGCATCTTGCCCCACACCCCTCGAAATCTTCAATAACAAGGAGGTCGGCTTGGAAGCTGTCGGCTCCCACCACGGCGGAGAAGATAATGTCTCTACCGTTAGCAGGCAGCATGGGAGAACTTTCTCCCCAGCGCGGATTGTCGGTAATGTTGTGTTCCCTCTTCGTTTCAATATCTATCGTGTAGACCTCGCCATTCCCGTCCCTGTTGGTTGAGAAGGCGATTTTTTTGCCATTTCGCGACCAGGTTGGTTGCGATTCGCTGCCGGGGTGATCGGTTATTCTCTCAACGCGACTTCCATCGGGGTTCATGATGTAGATGTTCTCGGATCCGTCCCGATTGCTTCTGAAGGCAATCTTCGTACCGTCATGAGAGAACGCCGGCTCGCGGTCCTCTGCGGGATGATTTGTCAAATTGCGTTGACCGCTCCCGTCGGAACGCATAAGGTAGATTTCACGGTTCCCGTCTCTCCTGGACATGAATGCGATTGTCTCACCGCTTCCCGACCATGTTGGCGATTCGTCCGTGTTCCCGGGATCGTTGGTAAGGTTTCGCACATTGTTGTTCATCGTGGCAGCAACTCTCCAACCGTGTTTGTGGGGCGATGAAATCACCCTGCCAAGTTCATCCCAATCGACATCGATTGTAAAAACATCGCTCTTCCCGTCCCTATTACTCCCAAAGGCGATTTGTGAGCCATCGGGAGACCATGCCGGTTCCATCTCATTCTTTGGAAGATCCGTGACTCTTATTCGGTTTTTGCCGTCACTGGCCTCCATAACCCAGAGATCATGGCTTTTACCTGGAGGCTCTCCGGGGGGTGTTGTGTTTCTAGTAGAGGACCAGACGATTGTCCCCTTATCCCTCTGAGCTAGCGCGTCGCCCGTGATCCATAGTCCGATGAGAAAACAAACGGACACAACATACGCAGTTTTCATTATTGTATTTCCTTACATTTCCAGTCAAGTATTGTGCTGACGTTAGCGGTATGGGCCGGTAACCGGTAAGGAACCAACAGTTTATCGGAAATCATCTTACCCGTTTTCCACTTTTTCTGTCAATGAAGATAAGATGCGATAACGCTTAAGTTCACTTATGAAGAAGGTCATTGAATGCTTCCGAGACCTAGCATAGGTCGAATATCGGGCGGGACGAAGCCTTGGGCAAGTTATACCATTTCTATATATTAGCAGTGCATTAATAGCGTCAATTAAGTCTGTCCAAAGCGGGGCAAGGGAATTTCTATCGCACTCGCTATTCACTCGTTTGATTCCCGCCTACGGGGTTTGAAGGGAAACAGTTGTTATTATAGTAAATGAAAAGCACTATATGCACTGTTTTTCAAGCGAAACAGAATTGTTACCCTCGGTGAGGGGCTGATTCAAAAACAGACAGGCTCTTTGCTATCAAGGGAGAGATTGATTTGCCTTCTCTCGCGATCCTTCAAACGAAAGTGAAGAGTATTCTGCTGTCGCAAGTGTTTGGTGGCTAGTGGTCAGTGGTCAGTAAAACGGTAAGTGTTTAGTCGTTAGTGATTAGTGGACATTAAAATCCCTGTAGCCATAGGACGGAAAATGAATGGGATCTCTATCAGGATTTACTATCCCACGGGATCTTCTATCGCACTCACTGTTCATTCGCTTGATCTCGGCTGGGGCTATTGAGATTTGAGCAATCCGCAGGGCGCGATTCGGAGATCGCTCCTACAATCAAGTGATAGCAAATATTCTTTGCGAGAGAACCATTAAGCGACGTAAGGACAGGATCTGGATTTACTGTAAGCAACCGAATCCGTCTGAAACGCACTATTCAATCTTGTGCTTTAGCCAGCCCCATGTAGCTTTGAACTTGCCGCCAGGTGAGACGGAAAACCCGCGAGGATCGTACAGGTGCGGACGGTCATCATAGCCGCGATGGTTTGTTAAGTTGGTTTGATTGCCGCCGTCGGAATTCATAATGTAGATTTCACCGTTCCCGTCGCGCTCGGAGGTGAAGAGTATCTCTTTACCGTCAGGAGACCATTCGGAGGGCCATTGATCCCCGGGAGTTTTCGTTATGTTGCGTGGATTGCCCCCATCGATATCCATAACGAAGACCTCCAGATCCCCGGTGCGATCGGACCAGAAAGCGATTTTTTTGCCGTCGGGAGAGCAGGTAGGCTCCCGGTCGATGGCGGGATGGTTTGTAATCCTGCGCGGATTGTCGCCATCGGGGTCCATAAGGTAGATTTCACCGTTTCCATCACGATCGGAGGTGAACGCGATGCTACCGTCGGGACACCAGGATGGCTGCTGGTTTTCTCCCTGCGCCGCATCCGTCAGTTGAACGCGGTTGTCGCCATCGGCATCCATAACGAAGATTTGGCGCCGTCCAACGTTGACCTCCATGACAATCTGTGTGCCGTCGGGTGACCACCCGACATCCAACTCCGCCTCCGCAGTATTCCCCAGACTGCGTTGATTCCTGCCATCGGGTTCCATCACGTAAACGTCCGCCTCCCAACCCTTGTGATCCCTGCCGCTGCAAAAGGCGATGGTTGAGCCGTCGGGAGACCACCTTGGGGCAAAGTCGTCACCGGGATTTCTGGTTAGGTTTCGCGGATTGCTCCCGTCTTTGTTCATCATGTAGACTTCCCAGTTCCCATTCCGATCGGTCATGAAAATAATCTTTGCGTCTGTCGGCGGCTGCGCGTCTATGCATGGTACAGCGACGCTGAACAGTAGAGCGAAACTTAGTGTGATAGATACCGGAGTCTTCTTCATCGCAACTCTCCTTTTCAAGAGTTGGAAGCCCTGCGAAAGTCTTGAATAGCGAAGTGTTCGGCACGATTCGGGAGCGTAGTTCATGATCCTGCCTTCGTGCGAATCAGTGTGCGAATAGCTGGGATAATCGGGCTGTTTAGATTGCGTTCAAGAATAGGGGATCCTGTGTTGGCCTCGTTCAAAGTGAATCAAACGCCGCAAACCACCGAGTCTATCAAAAACAGCGCTACTCGATGTTCTGCTTAAGCCGTGCCCATGAAGTCTTGAGTTTGCCGGTAGGCGATACAGAAAGGCCGCGTGGATCGAACCAAGCGGGATTCTTGTCAGACTCGGCTTTTCTCGTTAGTCTGCGTTGGTTATTTCCATCGGTATCCATAGCGTAGATTTCGAGGTTACCGTCCCGATTGGATTGGAAGGCGATACTTTTCCCGTCAGGAGACCAGGCGGGATTACTGTCAAGCGAGGGGTGGTTCGTTATGTTACGTTGATTCTTTCCATTGGCATCCATAACATAGATTTCCTCGCTATCATCCCGATAGGAGCTAAAGGTAATCTTGTTACCGCTGGGAGACCAACTTGGATTCGTGTCAGTGAAGGCATGGTTCGTTATGTTGCGTTGATTGTTCCCGGAGCGATCCATAACGTAGACTTCGAGGTTACCGTCCCGCGCAGAGACAAAGGCGATTTCCCTACCGTCAGGAGACCAGGCCGGCGTAGTGTCAGCCGCGCGATGGTTCGTCAGTCTGCGTAGATTTTCCCCGTCGGCACCTACCACATAGATTTCCCAGTTCCTATCCCGATTGGATTGGAAGGCGATACTTTTCCCGTTCGGAGACCAGGCGGGATAGTGGTCCAATGCGGGATTGTTTGTTATGTTGCGTGGATTGCCATCCATGACCCCCAGTTCTCTGTCACCCTCGAGATCCACAAGGTAGATATCCACCAGCGCCGACCCACCGCCACCATCCCGATTGGCGGTGAAGGCGAGTGTTTTCCCGTCAGGAGACCAGGCGGGAAATTGCTCGTTGCCGGGTGCTTGTTTCATCAGGGGGTGTTGATCATTTCCGTTCGTGTCCATTATGTAGATTTCGCTGAGACCGCCGAGACGTCGGGCGGACTCGAAGGCAATCCTTGTTTCCTCGGGCGCTTGCGCGTTTGTGAATGGCGCAATGCTACTCAACAGTATCACGCAACTTAACGAGATATGCGCAAGTTCCTGTTTGAATCCCATCGTATGCCTCCCTGAAGTTTTGGCAACTATAGTCAATTCAACCAAGAATTATATATTTTGGACCAGACAGTTTGATCTGTAGAAACTGTAGTAACGCAGTTTGCCGTGTATCTTTTGTAGGAGCAAGTTTTACTCACGACAAGAGGTCGCGACCGGGAGGTCGCTCCTACAGGGAGTTGATTTGTCGCAACAACCTTCAATTTTCAAATCCGGTAACATACATTCAATATGTGTGTAAATATGAATTCAAATGACTATATAAATTAGCCATAGTAGAGTTGTGTAGAGCTAGCGGAGGATTCGCTCCGTCAAGAAAGCGAGGACCAGTATGACCTTAAAGACTTTCAAATCTTAATCGGTCTTCTTCTTGATCCAGCCCCACAATGTTTTGAGTTTGCCGGTAGATGGGGATACGGAAAGCCCGCGAGAATCAAACCAGGTAGGATTCTTGTCAAACTCGGCTTTTCTGGTTAGCCTGCGTTGATTGTCTCCATTCGAATCCATAACGTAGATTTCGAGGTTACCGTCCCGATTGGATTGGAAGGCGATAGTGCTGCCGCTTGGAGACCAGGATGGATTACTGTCGGCCGAGGGATGGTTCGTTATGTTCCGTTGATTCTTCCCATCGGCATCCATGACGTAGATTTCCTCGCTGTCATCCCGATAAGTGCTAAAGGTAATCTTTTTGCCGCTGGGGGACCAGCTTGGATTCGTGTCGGTGAAGGCATGGTTCGTTATGTTGCGCTGATTGTCCCCGGAGCGATCCATAACGTAGACTTCGAGATTACCATCCCGCGCGGAGACAAAGGCGATTTTCCTACCGTCAGGAGACCAATCTGGCGTATTGTCAGCCGCACGATGGTTGGTCAGTCTGCGCTTATTTGTCCCGTCGGCATCAATGACGTAGATTTCCCAGTTCTTATCCCGATTGGATTGGAAGGCGATTCTTTTACCGTTAGGCGACCAGGCTGCATATTGGTCCAAGCCGGGACTACTCGTCAGTTGGAATGGTTTGCCGGCTTCGGCGCCCAGCGGACGGTCACTGTTAAGGGTCACAAGCCAGATTTCCTGATCGCCGGCCCGCTGTGAGGTGAATGCCATTTTTTTGCCGTCAGGCGACCAGGATGGATTTTGGTCGTTGTGAGGCGGGACGACGAATAGGGGGTGTTCATCCCTCCCATTGGCATCCATAATGAAGATTTCGGTGAGACCGCCATGTAAACGTCGGCCGGACTCGAAGGCGATCCTTGTTCCTTCGGGCGCTTTTGCGTTTGTAAATGGCGCAATGCCACTCAACAGTAACACGCAACTTAAGGAGATATACGTAGATCCCTCTTTAAATCCCATCGTAAGCCTCCCTAACACTTTGCCAGCCATTTACCGCTTTATTTGCCGTGACTTCGCTAAATTAACTTGTAGCCCAAGATTCTATCTTGGTTTTTTCCGGTTGCTCGCGAAATCGCCAATTTAGAAAGTTGGACTACCAGTTGTGTAGAGTTTGCGCAGGTCACACCACCAAGAACACGAGGGCCACTATGATCTTAAAGAGTTTCAGATCCTATTCGGTTTTCTTCTTGATCCAGCCCCATGTTGCTTTGAACCGGCCATTAGGAGAAACAGCCGTTCCGGCACCTGGCTCAAACAAGTCCGGACGGTCGTCATAGCCGGGATGGTTGGTTAGGTTGACTTGATTGCTGCCATCGGAATTCATGATGTAGATTTCACCGTTCCCATCCCGCTCGGAGGTGAAGAGTATCTCCGAACCGTCAGCAGACCAGTGCGAAGGCCAGTGATGACCGGGAGTTCTCGTTATGTTGCGTGCATCGCCGCCATCGATACCGGTAACGAAGACTTCCAGATCGCCAGCCCGATCGGACCAGAAAGCGATTTGTGTATTGTCCGGAGAACAGGTTGGTTCCCTGTCAGTTGCGGGATGGTTCGTTATTCTGGTCTGATTACCCCCATCAGCATCCATAAGGTAGACTTCACCGTTCCCATCCCGACCGGAGGTGAAGGCGATACGACCGTCAGGACAGAAGGATGGCTGCTGGTTGTCTGCCATCGTCTCGTCCGTTAGTTGAAGGCGATTTTCACCATCGGAATCCATAACGAAGATTTGGCGCGGAGCAATATTCACTTCCATGACGATCTGTTTGCCGTCAGGAGACCACCCTAAATCCTGTTCACCCTCCGGAGTGTTTGCCACACTACGTTGATTGCTACCGTCGGGGTCCATAAGGTAAACGTCCCCTTCCCAACCCATGTGATCTCTGCCGCTGACAAAAGCTATAGTTTTGCCATCAGGAGACCACCTTGGGGCAAAGTCGTCAGCGGGATTGTTGGTTAGGTTTTGTGGATTGCTCCCGTCCTTGTTCATAATGTAGACTTCAAAGTTCCCATCCCGATCGGTCATGAAGACAATCTTTGGTTCTGTCGGGGCTTGTGCGTTTATACCTAGCACGGCGACGCTGAACAGTAGCGCACAACTTATTGTGATAGCCGCAAGTTTCTTCTTCATGGTATAACTCCTTTTCAGGTGTTCGATTGTAGTTTTGGAAGTCCCGTTAAATCCGAGCATCGATATTGCCGGACTTCTGCACTAAAGAGATCAATACTACGGTGCGCAATATGGTGACTAGCTCCCACCGTCACATGAATAAACAGAAAATACCATGCATACGACGTTCTGTCAAGAAGTATCGGCTTTAGATGGGAATTGTGCGTGTGTGGCTGTTGCAGAGACCTAAACTGCCAGTCTAGCGGGGTTCAGTTTCAAGGTGTATGGAAGGACAGAGTTGCCACGTACCAAAGCCAAGCATGGAATTAAGCGCGTGAGTAGTGAGAGCGGTAGAGTTTCCGAGTCGCTTATCAAACGTGTAATGGGCAGATGCTGCACGTACGGTTAAACAAGGGGAAAAACTTCACGACCATTTCACCACCTTCATCAGCCAAACCCAACGGTTAGCGCAATTTGCTTGAACCAAACTAAACTGGTTCTAGTTTTCCAATTCTATCTCATCTAGTACCTTTGCGGTTACCGCTTGCTCAAGGAGTGAATCAAGATGGGACAGACTCTATATCAAGGAAATTATGCCGGCAACTGATTCAGGAACGGTATGGAATCGGAGTTGCAGAACTTTGAGAACATCAGCCTGTTTCTCCTGAATTTTCCCTTGTTCAATTCCCTGTGCTTTGCCCTGTTCGATGAGATGCTCAGCCATCGTCGGTGCCATAAGTCTACCTCTTCTCTAGCTGGGTCGCAGACGGTGTTGGACATAGATCGTGCCCCAAAGGCCTCCGCTAAGGCGGCGTGGTAACAATGGCAGCTTCCTAACCATCAAAATCCGTTGAGTCAATCTCATCAAGCGTGTTTGCGGTGAGCACTCTTTCCAAGAGCGCATCAAGGCAAGGGAGACTCCGTATTGAGTTAATCTCTTCGGCAAGGGAATCGGGAACAGCATCAAATCGATGTCGCAGTATTTTGAGAACATCAGCTTGTTTCGCCTTAATCTCACCATGCTCGATACCTTGCGCTTTACCTTGTTCAATGCCCTGGGCTTTCCCCTGTTCAATACCCTGTTGAATTCCCTGAGCTTTGCCCTGTTCGATGAGATGCTCAGCCATTGTCTGTACCATAAGTCTACCTCTTTTCTAGCTGGGTCGCAGACGGTGTTGGACATAGATCGTGCCCCAAAGGCCTCCGCAAAGGCGGCGTGGTAACGATGGCAGCTTCCTAACCATCAAAATCCGTTGAGTCAATCTCATCAAGCGTGTTTGCGGTGAGCACTCTTTCCAAGAGCGCATCAAGGCAAGGGAGACTCCGTATTGAGTTAATCTCTTCGGCAAGGGAATCGGGAACAGCATCAAATCGATGTCGCAGTATTTTGAGAACATCAGCCTGTTTCGCCTTAATCTCACCTTGTTCAATGCCTTGGGCTTTCCCCTGTTCAATGCCCTGTTGAATTCCCTGAGCTTTGCCCTGTTCGATGAGATGCTCAGCCATTGTCTGTGCCATGAGTTCTACCTCCTCTCTGTCTGATGCTTCTTGAACGTGCTGTCCAAGAAGATGGGCCAATTCCGGATGTTCTTCAGCCGGACGGCGATGCAGGATTAACAGCAGCAAATAGGAAATTGCCCGCCACCTCTGCTGCGTACTCGCTTCATCGAGGGTGTTGATATGAGACAGTGCTTCAATCAATGCCTCGCTGAGAGCTTCCACAGTTCCATGCTCCTTCTGAAGCACGGTCAATAACCACCCGAGTGGATGGTCGGTTTTGGTTAATTCCGATTCGTCTGTATCCTTTACGCCTAAAAACAGCGTGTCAAATTTGGGGACAAACCGAGAGAGTACATCGGGGACCTCCATTATCGCATCAAGGGTCAGCGGGGTAGTCCATTTCTGCTCGCCCGTGTAGAACACGATGGGCAAAATCGGACGGAAACGCCACTGGCCTTTGGGAACAGATTGTGATTCCCACTCTCGCCGCTGGGAATCCCAAATCTGGGTCATGTAAAACAGTACTCGAAACCCCATTGTCGGGTCAACGGTAGATTGATGTTCGATGAGAATATAAATCAGTAGTTCATCAGTATCGGATTCGCTCTGAAACGGCACGCTGAATACAATATCAGATTCTTGCTCCCTCAGGTTATCGGGAACAAAACTTCTGTTGAGTTGTACGATCTGACTAAAATCGATTAAATTCACCAATTCGCCTTCGACAATCTCAATCAATCCACGGACGTTCTCTCTATCTTGAAATAGCCATCGGGCGCTGCGGTCGGAAAATTGTTCAATCCGAGCGTCAAAAAGATTGCGAATCTCTGATTCTTTTGACATAGTCCATTAGATTTGCAAAGGGATGTCGATTAGCCGTCATTTTACCATTTCGGGGGCCCGGATGGGAAGCCGTAAGACTTGCCGATTTGGCTGCCGGGCGGAAAGCTGCAGGGCCACGACTGGCCGCCCCAGGTGCGGAATTCGTCCGCTTTCCCGCAGAGCCAGTAGAACATGTGGGCGATGTATTTGCAGACGCCGTGTCCGCCGTAGTCCGCGGTGTGGAAGTCGAAGTCGAACTCGTGGATCCAATCGCGTTTTGGCGGCACGGTTCGCCAATAACTCCATTTCAGCAGGTTGCGCATTCCCGAAGCGGTCGATTTGGTTCTCCGGTGCAGGAGTGAGTAAATGGTGATGAAGACCGATCCGGCGGGTGCGGTGGTTGACACGGCTCCGTGATGTTCTGCGCCGCGCGGTGATTCTTGCAAATGCGAGCCGGGAAGCACCTCGGTGGGTCCCATTTCTAAGGGAGCTTCCTGCGGATAGTAGAATACTTGGAGGTAGTTGACCTCGGGGCCAAACAGAGAATCCGCGTCGTGATGCCAATCTCCCAACGGAGCGGGGCACTGCACGCGGTGATTACTCATGAGTACCGGCAGCCCGACATCTCTGCCGAGGATGGATCTCACCGCGCCCGCCACCTGCGGCTCGAGGAGGACGTTGTCGCGAAACCAGTCTTCAAGGATGATGGTGCTCGGTCCTTTGGAGGGGTGCTCGTCGAGATATGCGAAGGTGCGCCGATTAATCTCGTCCGGCACAAGGCCTTCCAGCATGAGAAAGCCTTCTCTGCAAAATTTTAGAATTTGGGTATCTGTCAGCGTGGGTTCACAATCAAAGGTTCTAGTTTTTTCATCGTGTCGTATCATGAACAACCTCATTTGCTTGAAGTCAACGTGGGACTGCCATGGTTATTTACCTTCATTTTTGCACATATTGTGGGCTATATGCAAGTTAGCGATAACGCGCAATGAATTGCGCTACTACAAACCTTGCAACGTAAGCCTCGAATGTACAATCCTTAATTGTGATGAATATAATCCGAAGTTGGCAGAATTATCTATTACGACCATCGCTGCTCTATTATACCAGATTTGCGCTCGGAGTGGGTAAATGATAGAATACCGCCGCGAATCAAGAGGAGGATAATGATATGAACATTGCGGTCACCGGCGGCAGCGGCGCCATCGGCACCTATGTCTGCGACGAACTCGCCGCGGACGGGCACAACGTGACGAGCCTCGACCGTGCCCCGCCCAAAGTCGACGCGGCATTCCGCGAAGTGGATCTCACGAATCTCGCGGAAACTTGCAAAGCGGTCGAGGGCTTCGACCAGATCATACATTTGGCGGCAATACCCGACCCATACGACGACCCGCCGGAGACGGTCATCGGCGTGAACACTACCATCTCTTTTAACGTGTTCGAGGCTGCCCGCCTCAAGGGTGTCAAACGCGTAATATACGGCTGCAGCGAGTCAAGTACCGGTTTCGGCATTCACAACGTGGAGTTGACGCCTCAATACGTTCCGATTGACGAGGCGCACCCGTTATGGCCGCATGAGACCTACAGTTTGTCGAAGCATTTCGGCGAGATAATCGGCGCCAACTATGCAAAGGCGTTTGGCTTGGAGGTTATCTCGCTGCGCTACATGTGGGTTTGGATGAAGCGAACCGAGGAATCCATAAAGAACATTGTGGGCCGCGCGCGCGCCGGCATGAGTCTTGAGGAGATGAAGGGTAAACTGTGGTTCGGCGCTCACATCGCGATCCGTGATGTGGCGCGCGCCTGCGCCGCTGCCGCCTCTTTTGAATTTGGATCGGATGTCGACCTACGCTTCGAAGCCTTTTTTCTTGCCGCGAAACACACGTTCTACTCCATCCCGACGCTGGATGTGCTGGAGTCTATCTATGGAACACCCCCGCCGGTCAACGATATGGGATACTTTGAGGCGGATCCGTACGCAGCGGTCTTCGACATTCGCAAAGCCAAGGCGATGCTCGGCTGGGAGCCAAAATTCGATTGGCGCAATTTTGAGGCGTGGGAACTCTGACTCTATCCGACACAGGTCGACGTGTTATACGATTATTGGCACGGTTGTTGATTGCACCGGTGTGATTCTCAGGATTGCATTAAAAGATGTTCAATCAACCGAGATTCGATAGGAACGCTGCTCAATCAACTGGTGGTCGGATGAACGAGCGACTTTAAGCGCGTGCTCCGTGACGGGCAGATAGTAGTGGGTCTCGGCCTTCAAGGAGATGAATCCTTCCGCATAAGCGCATCCGCCGGCTACGCCGAACGCCCCGTCACTGGTTTCGATCCGCTTGCGGGCGTACGCTCCACCGTATCCCTGACTTACCAAGCAGTCCAGTGCCGCCAGTTTCTTATCCACGACATCCGTGATGTCGATAAATACGTCGTTGTAAAACCCACCCTCCGACCGCCACACGTTGCCGGGCACCGCAGCCGCGCCCGTGCCGAAGAAAAAGACCGCCGCCGCACGATGGGGCGGATTTCGATCGCCGGGATCCACGTTACTCGCGAGTGAAGTCGCGTGCAGCACGATCTGTCCGGTGATGGCGTGCGAGTTGGTGAGGGCGTCGATTTCTTTGGGAAAATGTGTCAACACGACATCGGGCCGTAACTCGCGCAACAGTCTCGCCAGGCGTCTGACCATGTCGCCGGTTACAAGCAGCACCGCATCGTCCGCACCGAAGAAGTAGATGTCCTCCACTCCCAAAATCTTGCATGCGGCGCGCACTTCCTCCGCCTTGACATCCGATCTATCTTCCATGAGTTTCATTAACTCGGCTTGCTCCGGCACCTCCTCACGATGGAACATGGCGTCGCTAATCACGGCGTCGTGCACGCGGGCGCCGTGGGTCAGCACAACACAGGCGACGTAATCGCCTCGGCTGGTGTGGTGCGCCATGGTGCCGCCGGATTGATCGAATATGTCAGCCGGATGTGCGCCGATGGAAATGATGCGCAGGGGTTGGGGCATGGTGGTTCTCCATTGTAGCGTAAGAAGATCTGTTATGATTTATCGCAACGGTAGGGGTGGTTGCCTATTCGAACAGATGTTTGTCCAGTCTCGTAGGTGAGGTTGGAAATCGCACTTACCGTTAGTTGATCCTATCCGGACGTTTGATTCCATCCTGCCACTGCTGATGCTGAATCGCGACCGGGAGAGGATCTCTATCGCACTCCCTATTCAGTCGCTTGATGGCTCCTACAGGAGCGGATGTAGTATTTTGGTTTGCGTCACCGGTATCCATTGAAGTTGGGTTTCGTCGTGCTCAACCCAACCTACGGACTATTCAGACCTGCCGTTTGCCCCATCCCTTTAAAGTTGCTCAAACTCTTCTAAGGTCATACCGGCATGACGCACTATGGAGCGCAGCGTCCCGATGCTAATTTCACGGTGACGTGGAACCATCACTGTCCGAATCTCGCCATCGCGTCCACGGATAAACTTCACGTCACTGCCGCGTTGATGCCTGATGGAGAATCCCGCTTTTTCCCGTTTACGTTTAATCTGACGATAAGAAAGCTGTTTCATCGCTGTTGACGCTAACCTCAAATGTTCGGATTTTCGGCATCACAGTGGGGCGCGGCGGTTCAAAATAGAGCTCCAACGCCTCGGCGAGATTCTCTATTGCCTCGTCTTCGCTTTTGCCCCGGCTTGCAACATCTACCTCCAAGCACTGCGCTACAAACCACTCATCCTCCTGCGAGACGCTTGCCGTAAAGGTTTGCGTTTTCATGCGTTGCATCCTGTATTCAAAGTGATGGTTTAAAGAATTCGTCTTTGTGACTGTTTAGTTCGGTCTGGAACATACGCGACAACTGGAGGTCGCGATCGGGAGATCGCTCCTACAGCATCAGACATTCGCGATTCGGGGTTGCCCTTCATTTGCCGCAAACACGACGTCATCGAAAAGTCGGATTAGCAACTTCAGTTTGATGTCTGCCGTCTCCGGCGCGTCCCACAGGTTGTCGAACTCGTGCGGGTCTTCCTCCAGATCAAAGAGTTCGCCCAGCCCGGTACCGTGATAGACGACCAGTTTGTGGTGCCCGTCGAAAATCATGTCGGCGTGGCTTACCCCCGGCATATCAAGGGCGTCGCGATATTCGCAGCGCACGACATCGCGGTGGCTATCCGCCGCCGATTCTCCCGTCAATATTGGCAGCAACGTCCGCCCCTGTACGTCGTCGGGTACGTCAAGTCCCGCGAGTTGGAGCAAGGTCGGAACGATATCAATCAACTCCACCAGCGCGCCGCTTCGGACACCCTGCCGGAACCGGCTTGGCGATGAAATGATGAGCGGCACGTGCGCCAATCCTTCGTAGAAGCGGCAACCCTTGCGCGTCAAACCGTGGTCGCCCAGCATCTCTCCGTGATCGCTCATGAAGATGACGACGGTGTTCTCGCGCTGCCCGCTACGCTCCAACGCTTCAAGCATCCGCCCGACTTGCGCATCAATCAACTCGATCGAGGCGTAGTACGCCGCCTGCATCTCGCGCGCCGGGTAATCTTCCGGTCGGGTTGCGGTGGATTGGAAGTCAATGTTCCGCAGCCGCGCTTGGTTTGCCAAGTCGCTCTCTCGAAAGTGGGGACCCGGCAGGGCGGCGGGGTCGTATTTGTCGAGATATTCTTGGGGCGCGCTGAAAAACGCGCCCTGCGGATGCGGGTCGAACGGGTTGACGCTCATCAGCCAGGGTCCCTCGCGCGGCTCGGACATGAAGGCTATGGATTCGTCCGCGCACCAGCTCGTCTGGTGGTGTCGAGTTTCAATGCCGGCGCCCACCGACGCGTGCACCTTCTCGCCCCAAGGTCGATCCGGATAGTAGTCGAACCAGTTCACGCCCTGCACCTCAAGCCACTGGTGGTAGGCGTGGTGTTGGACACCCCAGTAGGCCTCCGGGCGGGGGTGGTGCGACCACCTAAAGACGCGGTAGCCGTCGTCGGGGCGCGGTTCTACGCGGCCGCTCACCGTGGACAGGTGAAGTTTTCCCGCCATGCCGCAGTCGTATCCGGCATCCGCCAGTGTACGGGTAACCAACTGTGCGTCAACGGGAAAGCGGGCGTTACTGTTGCTGTTGACGCCGAGGTGGCTGGGGTATCGACCGGTCAGGAAGGAGGCGCGGCTGGGCGTGCAGATTGGGGTCTGGCAGTAGGCTGAAGTAAAGGCGACGCCCTCGGCAACGAGTCTATCGAGCGACGGGGTATGGATGTGTGGGTTTCCCAGGGCGCCGATGGTGTCGTGGCGTTGCTGATCGGTGCATATCCACAGGATGTTTGGCGGCTGTGTTGCCATGGTTGGGGTTATGTTGAATCTGGTACATCATCGTTTTGAGGTTGGTGGACAGTTTGGTGATAGACAAAAGTCATTTTATCTGTTCTGCGCATTTCGGTCAACAGGGATTTCTCTGGTTGGCAAGGCAATAAGATTTGATTGTCGGGGCCGTCCCCTGTGTCGTATAGCGATCCAGTTATGAGAATTCGTTTGGTATTGGTGGGGTTATCCATCGCGATATCCTTTACTTAGTCCCTATCGGGCGGGGAGACCCCGCCCCTACGAAAAGAGGGGTGCCCCTGGACGGTAAAGGGGGCTGAGGTCGAATCCGAATGTACGCTACCCATCCCTTCATCTTGAAGGCTATCCGGTTGATAGGATTCGGCGCAGATCGTCATCCCGATAATACCGGATGTTCGCATCTACGGCGGCGCGGCGAGTCGGGGTGACCGCGCTCAAGATTCGCAACCGATCTTCGTCGGTCAGGTGCGATTGGATTTCGCTCACGAATTCAGAGAACGTGTTCTCTATCGTGCCTTCGCCGGTGTCAATAACGAACCGCTTCCGGATTAGAGAGCTGTTGTATTCCTCCTCAAATCGCTGGAGGACGTAATCAATATCTTGTTCTTGCAGAAGGCACGTTGGGCGCGGGTTTTCGCGCATTCGTTTAGCAATGACCTCGGCTGACGCTTTGAGCAGAACGAGTACGGTTTCGGGCGCTTTTTCCATAATGTGCGCTTCAATTGATCGGGCCATCACGCGGCGGTCGGCATACTCACCGGGACCGCCGTAGCCGTAGTATAGCGGCGCGTAGACCGCTTCTTCGATGTGGAAGCCCACCATACCGTGATCGGGATATTCATAGAAGGAGGAGCCGAGATGGTATTCGATGATGTAGCGCTGGAACATCTCCTTGAGTTTGGGACTCAGCGCCATCACCTCTTCCTGAATCTCCACGGGGTATTGAGAGTTAATCGGCGGGCGTTCCCCGGAAGGCAGGGCAAAGTGATCGTGGAAAAACGGGCGATGCGATCCGGTGACGCGCTGCAGCCATGCGGAGATCAGCAGTTGTAATGTCGTCTTTCCGGTATACTCGCAGCCTACGAGAATGAGTTTCATGTCGTGTTCCTCAATGGTTTGGCGTCGATGTGGATTTTTGAATTATTGTCTATTCCATTCTAATTTGCACATGTTTCGGTAGGTGATCAAGCGACTGGATAAGGAGTGATCAAGTGAGTGGATAACGAACGCGATAGAAATCCCATAGAAATCTCTTTCCAACCGCACCTACGGACCGGCTAAGGCTTGGATTTGGCAATCCAAGCCGAGCAGAAATCGGTCATGAATATCTGTCATTCATTTCCGAATACACATTGATGTGCATTTGGGCTATTGCACGCGCTCCCAGCGGCTCGGATTCAAGCCCGGGGCTTCGCTCGCCATGTTGGGCGGCTTGTTGCCGCCGTGGTAATCCCAGTGCCGCGTATTGCAGTCTCCATACAGCGGGCGCAGGTTGTCGGGCAGTTGCGCCACGTCCGACTCATCCCAGGTGGGTACATCCTTGATGGGACCCGCCCACGCCGGTCGATAGGCAATCGCCAACATCTCGCGCGCTCTGTCACCAACGTTGGGGAAATTCCCGTGGAAGACTTTGTGATTGATGAGGACGGCGGAACCGGCTGTCGCAGGAACGATAACCTCTTCGGGATGGGACTCGTAACGTGTGTACGGGTTACCGTCGGCATGTAGGGAGAGGTGAGATCGGGGCACGACTCTGAACGGGGAGACTTCGCTGGTGAGGTCATCCAAGTAGTACAGTACCCGCACCATGGTGGGAATGCTGCCCTCGTAACCGAAGATGGCGGAGCCGTAGGGCTGCCCGTCGGTATGCAGACTGATTCCCGGGTGCCCCGGTTCGGAACGCGCGTACCCGTACGACATCACAAGGATCTCATCACCGAAAAGTTCGCGCAAAAAGGCGAGAGTCGCGTGATGCGCCGCCAACTCGGAAATTACGCCGCCGATGAATTGAATATCGGAGCAGCCCTGTTGGTGGACACTGTAATCAACGGGGCGTGTTTTCAACTTCGCGGTTTCCGTCTTGAGTCGAGCGACATGATCGGGCGTTAGCAGATCCGGTATCAGAAGGTAGCCCTCTACCTCGATTTGACGGATGCGGTCTCCGAGGGTCAATGCGGACCAATCACGGTCATCAATGCGTGGCGTATGCATGATGTTAGCTCCTGTAGGAATCTTTTGTCTGAAGTGTGTAAATGATGCAATTTGAAATAGAAACGAATCCGGCTACAAACCAGTGGGTAGCTCGAAAAATTCTTCGTTGTGCTGCAGTGCTTGGTGGGTCATCATTCGCAAGCGATCGGATTGTGATAGAAACGGATCGATCCGGGCGACGAACTCGGCGAGCGTCTCCTCCGCCGTCGCAGAAGTCGAATCAAGCACAAACTTTCTATCCAGCAGCGAGTGCTCGTATTCCTCCTCAAACCGCTGAAGCACATGCTCAATGTCCTTTTCTTGGAGGACCTGGTGTTTGTGCGGGGTTTCGCGCAACCGTTTCGCAATCACTTCCGGCGAAGCTTTGAGCAAAATGAGTACGGTGTCGGGAGCCTGCTCCAAGATTCGCTTCTCCATGGCGCGCGCCGCGGCCGAAAAGTCGTCCGTATCGCCGTAACTGTAATAGAGCGGCGCATAGACCGCCTCTTCGATGTGGAAGCCGACGAGCATGTGGTCGGGATCGGCGTAGAACGACGGGAGAAGATGGTACTCATTCGAGTAGCGTTGGTACATCGATTGAAGTTCGGACGACATCCTCAGGAATTCTTCCTGCTCGGCGTCCGGCAGTTCGGACGGGGGTATGGAGAAGTGATCGTGGAAGGGTCGACCACCCCCCGTCGTCTCTTTAAGCCATGCGGTGATTGCGTTTGCCAGTGTGGTTTTGCCCGCGTATTCGACGCCTATTAGTATGAGTCTCATCTGTTGCCCTTTGTGGGACGTTGATTTAAGGTTGTTATATGAATCAGGAATTGTGTTGGTGAACGTTCAGGTGTCGTAGTCATACATTGGACAAATAGAAGATTCAAATTCAGGTTCGTCGGTCAACAGTGTTAAGATGAATTGCGAAGTCATTTTTTGGCGATTTAAATTACTTTTACCTGTCGCCCCTCTGGGGCTAAGGTGAGTAACCTTTCGATGTTCCTATACACCTTCCGCCCCTCTGGGGTTTTTAAAGATTCAGCAACTTTCATAGGGAGTATCGTTTTTTCCTACAAGACTATAGACCTGTCGTGATGCGCAAAGGCTTACCCTACTACGAGGCTAGATGTGTGGATTATTCAATGACCTGCCACTCGCCCTCGATCTCGCCCTCCCAGTACGGATTCAGTTGATAGTAGTGCGCCGCTGACCGGTCACAGAATAGGATGGGTTGACAGCGTGCCCCTGCTCGCAGATGCGGTAGATGATAGTTTACCCCAATTCGCTCTCTCGGTTCAACAAGTACCGGTACATCGGGAGTAAGTAACGGTGCGCTGTCCCCCTCGAGCCGTGCAACGGGCCAACCGGCAACGGGAATTGGAAGATTCGATTCGGCGCCCATCCGACCTCGCAGCATGAGGCTTCCGCCGGGCAACTGGCGAAAGGGTTCTGTCCAACGAAGGCTCGCGGCAATCGCCCTATTTGTCTCAATGTCTCTCACGGCGTCGGTGTCAACGACGTTTGACTGAAACAGATTCCGGCGGATGACCACGCTGCCTTCCAATAGGACTTCCGAGTGTTTCGGGTCTGCTCCATCGCCGCGCCAATAATTCTGCGCCCGCTTCATTACCGAGCCGATCGTATCGCCTTGTTTGGTATAGCTAATCAGATTCACGTCGGCGAAACAGGCGCGTTGACACTCGACCACTTCCACTTCGTATAATCCTGTCAATCCGACATCGTCGTGAATCTGTCGGTAACGCGGTAAAATCTCCGTTGCTTTGGTCTCCATGCGCGCACTTCTGCTATCCTCAGTCCGATTGATTCTATTCCTGACATGCCGCAGATAGTGCCACTGGCGAGCCATGGTTTCATCAGCCCATAGGAATCGAGAATCGAGGCGTGACGGCAGATGGGGGTACTCCCTTAGCCTCACGACCTCCCATACAAGCTCCAAATAGGAACTGAGATCAATGTTTTCAAGGATTCCGTCGGGGTTGGGATCGGGGAGCGCCTGCGCAAATACCTCGTCTCGATAGTAGCCGGATGTTAGAAGCGTTCCCGGATCTAAGCTGGGCGCCTCTATTAGAAATAAACGCGAACCAATCTCTATTTTCGGTAATTTACTCATGATTTTTGCCTCCATGTGTGCGTATACGGTGAATTGTTAATCATCGGCACTCCTGTAGCCGATGTTCTTCAACCATACGCAGAAATGGATGCACTTTTGCGCTATCCGAAAACTTTGGGCTTTGCCGCTATCATCGTGTTTTGTAACGAATTTGCCCCGAAGGCAAAGGCACGGGACGATTGATGTCCTATTGGCTCTCGGCAATCCGGCGTTTCCATTGCCGGTATGTCAACGTTTCGCCCGTTATGGCGGAGCTGGCATCCGAACACAGCCACAACACGGCTTGGGCGACCTCCTCGGGAGCGCGACCGAAGGGCTTACCCATAAACCGTTCCTGCATCGGCGTGCGAACCGCATCCGGACACACCGCGTTGATCCGAATAGCCTTATGCGCGTATTCCGAGGCGGCAGCCTTTGTTGCTCCGATGACGCCATGCTTGCTCGCAATGTATGCTGGCAAGTTTTGTCCGCCTTTCAACCCAAAAACCGATGAGGTGTTGACAATGGCGCCGCCTCGCATTTTGGGGATTTCGTACTTCATACACAACCATACCCCTTTGAGATTTGTGTTGATAACGCTTTCCCAGTTTTCCTCTGTGCACTCGGCTGTAGGCGCCAGATTTCCCAAGATTCCGGCGTTATTATGGGCGTAGTCCAGCACCCCATAGCTTCCGACAACCGAGTTGACCATCGCCTCGACTTCACTTGCCTTGGACACATCCGCTTCTATGAAAATAGCGGTGCCATCGGATTCCTTGATGATAGATTCTGTTTCTTTGCCTCCCTCAACAGCCAGGTCTGCAACCGCGATCGTTGCCCCTTCTCTGGCGAACGCGAGCGCGGAAGCCCTGCCGATGCCCGAACCTCCTCCGGTTACGAGAACCACACTGTTTTTGAATTGTCCAGTCACGTTGGGAGCCTGTTTTAATATTCGGTGACGAAACCATTCATGGTTGTTTGAGTTGCTATTACCTGTGTAGATTGCCACGTGGGCTTATATAGGCTGGTGGGATCTCTATCGCAGGATTGCCTATCGCACAGAATTTGCTATCGCGCTCCTTATCCAGTCGCTTGATCGTTATCCACTCGTTTGATCAGTCATTAACCATTCCTTCGATCCCACCCCATGAGGATCAATTTAAGAGCGGTTGTCTAGTATTTGGTAGGGTTTTCCGTCGCAGACGCCCAACCCAGTGCCAATTTGGTGGAACGCCGGTGCGGCTGGAAACCGCACCTACCGAGAGTGCGAAGTACAACCTAACCGACACTAGGTGAATATCCTTAACTTGATCCTACCTTACTTCCGCTATTGTGCGGTTCGGCCGCCATCCACAACCAGTGTGTGCCCGGTGACAAACGAAGCGGTATCCGAGCATAGCCAAACAACCGCTTCGGCAACCGCCTCCGATGTGCAGAATCTTCCCATGGGATGAAGCCCGTCATCCGGTTTCTCAGTCGTCCAGACCTTGTCTCCGCGGACAGTAGGTCTATTGACGCTTCCTGGGCAGACCGCATTGACTCGAATATTCTGCCCAGCGTATTCCAGCGCTGCAGATTTGGTCAGCCCAACGATGCCGTGCTTGCTGGCTGCGTATGCGGACATCTCCTCCAAGCCGACCAAGCCGGCAATCGACGACATGTTGACAATTGCCCCGTATCCTTGTTTGAGCATCTGCGGGAGTTCGTACTTCATGCACAACCATACCCCCTTGAGATTGACGCGCATGACCTCATCCCATGTCTTTTCGGTGCACTTGTGCGTTGGTGAATTGATTCCCCGAAAAATGCCGGCGTTGTTGACGGCGCAATCCAAGCGTCCGTAGGTATTGGCGGTCGTCCGCACCATCTTTTTGGCTTCGGCTGCATCGGACACGTCGGCTTCAATGAAAACACCGTCGCCACCGGCAGATTTCACCATACTTAATGCCCTCTCGCCGGCTTTCCGATTGACATCGGCGAGTGCGACTAGTGCGCCTTCTCGAATCAAAGCGAGCGCCACGGCTCTGCCAATTCCCGCGCCCCCGCCGGTGACTAGTGCGACGCGCCCTTCCAGGTTGCCCGCCACTTTATCTCCGTGAGTGTTGTCCGCTTGAGATGCGTTCGTCGTACATTACCTGGCGCCGCAGTATTTGTACCATTTCTCCAAATTGGCAGTTCTTAACCGGCGGATGGAGTCAATTGAAGTCGCGATTCGCAAATCGCTCCTACCTGGCGCTACACCGCGCAACCGCACAATTCCCGACAAAATAATAATTTCACTCTATGCGCTGTTATCGAATCGAAATGGAATTACAACGGATCGACCCACACGGGGCTTGACCACGCCATGTTGCCGTCTTCTTGGGTTATCCGCACGTAGTAATAGTCGTTCGGACGGATTTCCGTTTTATCGACATACTCGAATTCTGCTTCCAAAGCGCCTTGAGCAGTGCCGTGCACCACATCGTTATTCTTGATAATCTCGACGTGGACGAACGGAGCGGTACCGGCGGCGCGCCCCCTGATGATTCGCGGCTCCCGGAGATGCAACTCCGATCCCATCGGCTGACTGTCCACCTGAAAGTCAAGGTAGATGCGGTCGGTTGCGGCGTAACAGCGGCGGGCGAGGAGAGCGTCGAAAACCGCTTCCCGCGAGTTCTCTTCGGCATACACCGCCGTCAGTCCGTAGATTCCCGCCCGGTAGCCCGGGCTGCCTTTGGATACTCCTTGCCGACGCCCCGGCATTGAGATGTGCGAGTCGGAGCAGCCGACAAAGCCGAAGCGCAACCCGCCGCCCAAGGCGGCTTGGATGCTATTTCCGTCGTCCAACCGGCCGCGGGCGGCGGGGCTATGCGCGGTTTCGCTGCAATGGAACGGCGAATACATTTCCACCAAGCGTTCTAGCTTGTCTGAGGCGTCCAATTTTTGCCAGCGGCTACCCGGAGGCGGCATGTCGTGGCGGATGATCATCGCATCTTCGTGTTTGATTAGATCGATCAGATTCTGCGGATGGCGGCTGGCCGTCTCGCTTCCCGGATAGTATCCGCCGACTGCATTTTTGAAAAGGACACAGATCGATTGTGACAACTCCCCGGCCCACTCATACCCCAGAAAGGTTGTGAATCTACCGGGTTCATTTGCCATCTCGGCCGAGTCCATCATCCCCTGCCATACCGCATGGCTGAAGGTGTCGTGATCGGTTAACGCGCAGAAATCGAGATAGCCGACCTCCCGACCGTAGCCGTAGAAAAAATCCGGAGAGTGGGTGCCGTCGGTACAGTAGGAGTGGCCGTGGATGTCGCCCCAAAGTAGCTGATAATCGTCCTCCCGCGAATCGCAAACCACCGGATGGCTTGCACCGCCAAGCGGTGCATCGTCCGCCGAGGCATCCGATTCAACGTTGACGCGGTGTATCCCTTCTTTGTGAAAGACAACGGCATCCCCCCAACACTTTGAGCCGATGTTTTTGGGTTCCAAGCTGAACTCGGACCGCGTAGTACGGTATGCCCGGTTCTTGGTAGCGCGAAAGGTTCCTTGGAAATCTTCCACATGGTTCCCAAATCGGTCGGTCACCGTAATCTGCAGATCGGCGGGGGCTCCCGGCTGTGCGCCCGATTTCGTTCTAACCAATACGCGGCTGGGTGGCGCAGCAACGACCCGCATGTGAGGCATCGATTCCTGTCGCACAAAGTTGCCATCCGCCTCACGATCCAGATCGCAGACCAACTGCCAATCACCATAGGTTGGATGGTGTGCGACTTCGATTCCGGGACCGCCTGCACGCCTATCTCCGATGGTTACTACAAGATTGTCTCCAGCGTTCAACCCGTGTTCGCAGACAATCGTGAGGAAACAACGCCCCGGCGCCAGTTCGATCCCCACGGGTTGCCCGGACGTGGCTTCTGCGGAAATGTATCCCGTTTCTTCGGGTTTGTCCGTCTGAAAGTGTACGCGGGCGAAGAATACGTATCCCTTGGCGGGCAGCCCGTAGTTCGGTGAGTTTCGATAGTAGGGTGATTCGGTAAAGTGGAAACGAATGCGGCCACCGGGAGAGATGTCTTCCTCAACAGTTATGATGAGGGTGCAGGTCACCAGTTCGCCGCAAACAAAGAGCTCTTCAGGTTCGGCACGGCAGGATAATATTCGTTTCTTGTCGATCATTCGTTCAGGTTGGCTATTCGCCGAGGCAATGGTGGTTGGTAGTTCTCTCGGCAAGTAGATTTGATTAAGTATTGGGTATCGGGTGCGGTTAGAAACCGCACCTACCGAAACGCAATTTTCACCAATTTGTGACCGAGCCGTCAAGCCGTCGAAGTCGAGGCATCACACTCATCTGCGACGCCTCTTTCGGTGCGGCTTCCCGGTTAAATTCCACGCCGAGACCGGGTGCAGTTGGGGGCAGCAGGTACCCATCCTCCCACACCGGTTGGCCCGGAATCAGATCGGTGAGAACGGTTCCGGGAGGTTGGGCTTGCTCCTGTACGCCAAAATTGGGACAGCAGAGATTCAGATGTAAACACGCCGCCGTCGAGATGGGGCCCATCGGGTTGTGAAGCGCCAGCTTGATGTAATGTGTCTCGCACCAACCGGCAATCTTCTTGGCTTCGGTCAAGCCGCCGGCATGACACAGGTCGATGCGCGCGTAGTCTATCCATTCCTCTTCGATAAGTTGGCGGAACTCCCATTTTGAGCAGAACTGTTCCCCGGCGGCAAGAGGGACGGTGGTGCGGGGGCGCAGCGTTTTGAAGGAGTCGGGGTTTTCGGCGCGCAGCGGATCCTCTATGAAGAACGGTCGGAACTGCTCAACCTCTTGACACAGCCATACCGCGTCAGGCAGATCCAGCCGAGTGTGGACATCGAAACAGATCTCGATCTCGTCGCCGACAGCCTCGCGAACCGCCTGAATCTGCTTGATTGACGTGAGGACAACGGGTCGAGGCTCGAGAATATCACCTTCGCTGGGCACCCCGAAGCGTACGAACTTCCAGCCGGCCTCCTTCGTTTCCAGGCAGGATTCCACCAAAGGCGCGATCTCCATCTGATGCCCGAGGTTATGGGGATAACAGACCACTTTGTTACGCACTCTGCCACCCAGCAGGTCGTAGACGGGCACGCCAAGCGCTTTGCCCTTTATATCCCAAAGCGCCATATCAATGGCGGAGATTGCGGCGCTCTCCAAGCGTTGAGCGGGGAAGAAGAATCCTCGAAACAGGCTTTGCCAAATGTGTTCAATTCGGCTGGGATCCTGCCCGATAAGCAGAGGTTTAAAGTGTTCAAGAAGCCCTATAAGCGCTTGTTCTCGTCCAGGGCTGCCGGCTTCACCAACACCGTAAATCCCCTCATCGGTATCCACCACCACGAAGACGAAGTTCCAACCGTTATTCCAAATAGGATAGCTTTCGATATTTGTAATCTTCACTTTCTCTCCAGTCTTGTGTGCGTCGTAATGGGTTAGTCATTGGCGGGCATCACCTCCACTTCAGCAATACGGCGAGCGCTTCCTCCGGCGTGTTCCACAAGAAGTCAAAAGCCTCCTTCGCCTGTTTGAAGGGGAAACGATGTGTGATCATTTTGGCAGGCTGAATTTCGCCGGAGCGGATCTTTTCCAGCGCCTGCAAAGCCCGTTGCGTTGGCGGCACATCCGTCACGTCACCAGCGATTAGGCGCTTGTGCATTATTTTGCCAGAGTGCAGCGGAAGCGGCGCCTGTTGGTAGGCCGCAACGAGTTGGATTGTGCCTTTCGTGCGAACCATTTCCTGCGCCTGCTCAAACGAATCGATTCCGGCGTACCCGCCGACGCAGTCGACCACGAGGTCGGCGCGCTTGCCGTTGGTTAGGCGACGAACGGACTCAACCGGATCTTCATCCGAAGCATTGATAACGATATCAGCTCCCAACTCCTTGGAGATTTTACACCTCAGCGGCAGCGCGTCTACGGTGATGATTCTGGCAGGTTCGTATCCCCTCATTATCTGCATCATCAAACTTCCGACCACGCCTTGTCCGAGAATAACAACCGTGTCCCCCTTCTTGATGCCGGACGATGCCGTCCAAGCGGTCGCCTGCGAACAGAGTAAGAGGAACGTTCCCTCCTCAAAGGACACGTCATCGGGAAGGGGAACGATGTGGCCTCTCGTCGAATCGGCGTCGCCGACAGCATATTGGGCGTGCGGAGCCACGACCTTCACACGTTGTCCTACATCGAACTCAGTGACATCGCGACCGATCTTCTCGACCGTGCCCGTGAGGGAGTATCCCATGATCGTAGGAGAAACCGCGTCCTCTCGAATGTAGCGACGGAATAGCTCGGAACCTCGGCTGATTAGCGTGGTGTGGGTTCGCACCAAAACTTGGCGGCTCTCGATTTCCGGGATCGGTACATCTTCCAACTGGATGTTGCCAAATCCTACGGGTTTAATAACGCGAATCATTTCCATTGTCTCCTATGCGCGATTTTGTCGATGGCACTCCGAGATAGACCGGGGTTATTCGACGATTTCGCCGATACGGAACCAGGGCGTCGTGTTGCTCGTCGCCGGTTCAATGTTCTCGCCGCCCAATGCGTAGAGTTTATTGCCGAGCAACACGATCCGGATATCGTTCGTCGGCACCGGGAGCAAACTCGGCAGGCGGCTCCACTCATCGGATTCCGTATCATACACGAGAATAAAGGGGGAGTAGTAGGACTTGTGTTCACGTACTTCCGTGTAGGCTTTCATCATCTCTTCGTTGTAGCCGGCGACCAACCCGGCACCGCCCGCCACAATGATGTAGCGATCTTTGTACACGCAACAATCCATTCCGGCGAGCGGATACGGAAGTTGCCGCTTGGTATCCCAATCCCCCGTCTGTGGATCATAAACCAGAACTTCTGCCAAACGAATTCTGCGATCGCCTTGTTCGGGCTTTGGGTCATAGAAGTGGGATCCGCCAATGATGTAAATCTTTCCATTCACGGCGGCAGCCCCCAGCCACCCGCGCGACCTACCCGGTATTGAGGTAACAACCTTCCATTGCGGGTTTGGTTCGGCGGTGTCCAGCATCTCCACGGAGTTTATCGTCGGCCCGTGATTTCCTTGAGAGCCGCCGCAGACATATATCTTCGACCCGATTGCAACACTGGGCGCCCATCCGCGTGCTTCGTTCAGATTCGGCATTTTCGTCCAGAGGTATTCCCCGCTCCCTGTATCTTCAAGCCGGTAGCAGTGAGGTTTCACCCCGCGCATACGACCGCCGATGGAATAGAAAGCTCCCTCGCACATTGTGCCTTGGACGTACGTTTGTCCGATAGGAGCATCCGGTCCGCGGAACCACCAATCCTGTTCCGGGTCGTAGATGTACATGGTTTCCATCTCTCCCCATGGTTGGCGCATTCCGAAAACGCTGATAATCTTACCCCCTAAAGCGGTCGCGCAACCGCCCTTTCTGAACTCGGGGATATTGGGTCCAATCTTCCATTGGATATCCTTTATTTGGCTGCTCGTAGCGTCGACCATGCCCACCATCAGTGCTATGGTCGGTAGCGTCCATCTCATTCAAGACCTCCTGTCGAGGGTAGGTAGTCGGGAATTCCTTTGGTCAATTCAGTTGACTACATCCGATATCCCAAAGAAACTACCCAAAGTGACGTTTCCCGAATACGGGATTGTAACTGTTTAGTCCATCAATCTATATCGTCGATGTCGGTTTGTAGTAGTGATCAAGTGACCGAATAGAATCAACTGAGCGAATAGCGAAGGATCAAACGACTGAATAATGACAGCGATAGAATTCCCATTCATTGCACGTTCGTTCCGGAGATGTAAACTCCCGATTCGTCCGAATTACCATTATGCTTCGCTACTCGATAGGTGCCCTCCCCGCTCGGTCTGGATTGGCAAATCCAGATCGGTGGACTGAAGGGTTACACGGGATTGAATGGTTGAGCGATAATTTTAGTTGCCGTGATTGAGTAGGTCAATCTCATCAAGTGTCTCCGGGGTCACCGCCTTCTCAAAGAGCTCATCAAGGCGAGGGAGTTCCCGTATTGAATCAATCTCTTCGGCAAGGGATTCGGGGACGGCATCAAATCGAAGCCGCAGGACTTTTAGAATACTGGCCTGTTTCGCTTCGATTCTCCCTAATTCAATGCCTTCTTCAATAGCCAGTTTCAAAACTAGATGTACAGCTCGTTGATTTCCCTGTTCTATACTCAGCATCGGTTAATGTTGCGCAATTGTGCGCCGAAGGTTTGTAGGAGCGATCTCCGAATCGCGACGGTCGGGAATCGGTGGGAACTCCTCCTACCACCTGCAAAACCCACGCTCTATTTCTTGACACTTAAAAGCGCAACATTCAACAGTGTAGAATATATGCCTTTTTCAATGAGATGCTCAGCCATTGTCTGTGCCATAGGTCTACCTCTTCTCTAGCTGGGCTGCCGGCCGTGTTGGTTGTGGATCGTGCCCCAAAGGCCTCCGCAAAGGCGGCGTGGTAAGAATGGCAGCTTCCTAACCATCAAATTCCTTTAAGTCAATCTCATCAAGCGTGTTTGCAGTGAGCACTCTTTCCAAGAGCGCATCAAGGCGGGGGAGACTCCGTATTGAGTTAATCTCGCCGGAAAGGGATGCGGGAACAGTATCAAATCGATGTCGCAGTATTTTGAGAACATCAGCCTGTTTCGCCTTAATCTCGCCTTGTTCGATACCTTGCGCTTTACCTTGTTCAATGCCCTGTTCGATGAGATGCTCAGCCATTGTCTGTGCCATGAGTTCTACCTCCACTCTGTCTGATGCTTCTTGGACGTGCTGCCCAAGAAGACGGGTCAATTCCGGATGTTCTTCAAACGGACGGCGATGCAGGATTAACAGCAGCAAATAGGAAATTGCCCGCCGCCTCTGCTGTGCGCTCGCTTCATCAAGGGTGTTGATATGCGACAATGCTTCAATCAATGCTTCGCTGAGCGCTTCTACAGTTGCTTGCTCTTTCTGAAGTACGGTTAACAACCACCCGAGTGGATGGTCGAATTTGGTTAATTCCGATTCGTCTGTATCCTTTACGCCTAGAAACAGCGTGTCAAATTTGGGGACAAACCGAGAGAGTACATCGGGGATATCCATTATCGCATCAAGGGTCAGCGGGGTAGTCCATCTCTGCTCGCCCGTATAGAACACGATTGGCAAAATCGGACGGAAACGCCACTGACCTTTGGGAACAGACTGCGATTCCCACTCTCGCCGCTGGGAATCCCAAATCTGGGTCATGTAAAACAGTACTCGAAACCCCATTGTCGGGTCAACGGTAGATTGATGTTCGATGAGAATATAAATCAGTAGTTCATCAGTATCGGATTCGCTCTGAAACGGCACCCTGAACACAATATCAGATTCTTGCTCCCTCAGGTTGTCGGGAACAAAACTTCTGTTGAGTTGTACGATTTGACTAAAATCGATTAAATCCACCAATTCGCCTTCGACAATCTCAATCAATCCACGGACGTTCTCTCTGTCTTGGAATAGCCATCGGGCGCTGCGGTCGGAAAATTGTTCAATCCGAGCGTCGAAAAAATTGCGAATCTCTGATTCTTCTGGCATCGTTCCCCAAGATTTTTACGCCGAATATCATGTCTTTTCAGCGCCAACGGGCAAACCTCAGTCCGCGACTGCCCTCAGGTTTGTTTGGAGGAAGTCCTGGACATCTATGACATTTCCGGTGTGGGAAGATTCGATAGCGGCAAACAACATGGCACAGCACTGGATATTGTCGTCAAGAGAGTTCGGGGGTGGGTCGCCGCCGTTGACCCAGTGCGCGAACGTTTCCCCGAGCCACGGATTGCACCATGCGGGCTGCTCCAAGAGCGGCACATCGTCTACAACGCGTTCACCGCTGAGATCGCTCATGACCCGCAGTTCACGGTTATCTAGTTCCAGAGTGGCGAGATCGCATTCCGCCCGGAAATATTCGCGCCGCCAGTTGTTGGTGGCGGTCGCACTCGTTTTGTTCCCTTCGTAAAACACTTGAACGCCATTTTGCATGGTAATGATGATTAAACCGTTGGAATCGCCCGCAAATTCGCCCCAAGGCGGATTCCATGTAACGGCGTACAGCGTCTTGGCATCAGCGCCGGTGAGGGCGCGGATGATATCAAAATGGTGAACGGTGCCCTCTATCAATAGAGTGTCCGGGATGTCGTGACGAAAATGCCCCCAACGACCGTACTTGCGGCAATCCCATGAATTGCGCCCAATCAGGCTGCTGAGCTCGCCGTATTTGCCGCTTTTAATTTCGCGTTCCAAGGTCTGTTTGTCCTGGTCGAACCGGTGGGTCATGGTAACAGCCATCTTCAACCCTGCCTTCTTGACCTTGTGATAGATACGGCAGCACGCATCCATCGTGTCGGCGATGGGCTTTTCGGAGAGAATGTGGCATCCGTGATCTACGGCGAGATTAACAAACTCCTCGTGGTGGGCAGGGGGTACGACAATATTAATGAAGTCGGGCTTGTTCTCCGCGATCGCCTGTTCCGCACTGGTGTAGAGTTGGTCGTCACGAAGCCCCAAATACTTCTTGGCGTTGGGGAGAATGTCTGGGTCGATGTCGACGGCGGCAACGGGCACTGCCAAGCCTAGTTCCATAAGGCGCGGCACTACCGCGTCGCACCAGTGGCGTCCCTGTCCGCCGACACCGATTTGGATACATTCAAGGGGTTTGTTCATTGTGGAAAATCCTCGGGTATTGGGAGATTTGGAACCGGATGGCCCTTGGCTTTTTCGGCATCGCGGTGCAAATGTCCGACACGGCCGCCTTCGGGCGTCGCATCCTCGAAGTAAAACGCCTCCAAAGTTTCGTAGACCTCCAGTATATCATGCTCGTCTCCGGCTTTCGTACAGACAATGTCGCCGGGCTTTACATAGAACGTTTCGCCCTCAGTCATGATTTTGGCTTTGCCGCCAAAAATCAACCAGTATTCGTCGCAATCGTGGTAGTGGGCGTCGGCGCGGCCATTCTCTGTCGGCACACGGAAGACACCGGCGCTGGTTACACCGCACCAGTCCGGCCGATTTTCCTCTCCCATTCTTTTCTCGGTGGTTCTAATTACGGGCATATTGGTTGCTCCAAATGTATTGGTTGTTGTTTGCGTAGATCTGTTAGGACATATATCAAGTGTTGATGATTTTCGAAAAAATCATTGGTGGTCGCGGGTAACACGAATCAAGAATCGCAGCGCTTCATTCACCGACTCAGAATCGGGAAATAACTCTGCTACATCCGGATCCAACCGCACAGACAGGCTGCCGACAGTTTTTCGCTTGGCCCCGACTTTTCGCACTCGCAAACTCTTCAGATCGTATTCTGGACGAATCTCGTCGTCCATAGGATTCTCATTCTTCCTCATAATCTTCCCTTTCCCTTCGGGTCGCTTCTCTTGCACTGATTAAACGACGTTTTTGATTACGTTCCGTATATGAAACTATCAGTAGGCGGTGTTGTTTCGATTCTCCGATGATGAGATATCGATCTTCATTACTAGAATGATCAGGATCGTAGAAATCGATATAAAGCGCATCGTTGAAGACAGTCTTGGCTTCATCAAACGAAACCCCGTGTTTCGACAGATTAGCTTCTGCTTTTTCTTCATCCCACTCAAAATCCATGACTGTCATCTAACGGTTCAAGTTCGCAGTAGCAAGTCGCGGCTGTGGCACAGTGATTAGCCTTGTATTGGAAACTTTCTCCTCAGAACGTGCACGAAGAACGCTACCACAAACTGAAGTGTTTATTTCCTTGCTATTGTTGAGTCTTAATGTGTGTCCAAACGTGGCTGGCGAAGGGCGAAAAGTCTCCTTTCGGTTTTTCCCACGGCGTCAGCAGCAGCCCTTGCATCCCGCGTTCACCCCCGCGAAATTGCCAAGCCACATCAGCCCAATGTACCGGGTTCAGATCGTGTCTTGACGCTCCGCCAATGGTGCGAAAGCCGTGCCGGTGAAAGAACTCAACAGAGTTTGCCATCGTGAGTCTTTCAAAGTTGCCGTAGAACCACGGCATCAAAATCACCTGACGGGGCAACAGGTCAATAGCCGGTCCGGTCGGATTGCTCGTGAGCCTGTATGCGTTACGGTAGGGATTGACCGCGTCCGCCCACATCAATACTTCAACGTTCGGATCCGCGGCAGTCACAAATTGTACCATACGCTGCACGTCCCAAGCGAAGAGTTCGGCGTTTGTTTTCCCGCTCCCGAGGCATCGGGAGTCGGTGCTCATCCGCATCGGCTCGTCCCTGCCAATCATTACATATCGGGGCTTCAACTCGCGAACGGCGCTTCCTACCAGCTCTCGGATCCACTCATAGGCTGCCGGTTCACTTGGACAGAAACTGAGATCGTAACGGCTCTTTGCCCGCAGCGGCGCGTAATCGTATGACGCGAAGACGGTTCCGCCATCGGGGATCTTGCCGCTTGCCAAACGTTTAATGGAAAACGGCGCGCCCGGCGGTTGGTACGGATTGATGTCACCCGGGATAACAGCGTAATCAGTTCCCTCTTGGTACCTGTTTCCGTGCTCGTCGGTGATTCGGATATCGGTGTGATTCGTGCGCATGACGTTGGGTTGAGCGAGCGGGACGGGTGGCGGATCTGTGCCTTCGGAAAATGCGAGTTGCTCATTCTTGACATAGATTCCCTCCGCCCAGTTCGGGTTGTGCCTGATAACTTCATCGCCGTGTCCGAACCCTTGAAACATGGGAATAGGTTCAACCCCGTACCGGCGACATTCGTCGAAGAGTTGGCGGGCTGAATCGGGAGAATCGGGATCAAAAATGCTTAGGAATCCTTCGAACACGACGGCGTTTATTTTCTTCTCCGAAAAGGCGCGCACCTGCTCCATATCGGAATGTTGGATATAGGCGCCTCGGAAGGGAAAATCGGGCCAATCCGTCACGATGCCGCACGGTATTCTCCACTCGCCGTTCGAGACCTGGAGATCGCTCCTACGGGTGGTCATCTGGGCAAGCGTTTGTACGCCGTAGTACGTTCCGGCGGGGGACGATCCGACGACGGCGATGAAATTCGGTCGCACGACCAGCGTGTAGCCTTCACGGTTGGCGGGCGGAGAGACGCCCTCTTCGAGACAGAACTGATCCAGACGCGCATTGCCTTTACCTCGCTCTCCAACCGCGATGGCGCGATTTCCCTGGTCCTTTAACGCAACGCCGCAGCGCTCCATGATCTGACGGCGTAAGGAGTCTGACGCCGGGCTTTCAGCTTGTGTACCGGCATCGACCGCAACCTCGTGATCGAGCGTAAACCAGGATGCCGGCTGCGTCCAGTGAATCTCCTTGGGCGCCGGGACAATGTCGGGCGCATCGGAGCGGGTGGTCGGCTCGGGAACGTGGGGAGGAGCATCATAATCGACGGAATGAATCGCCCAATTCGGTGGACCGCAGTAGAAAAGGTTGGGCGTCCCGTAAGCGACAAACCATGGCCGGTATGGGGAAGGACGGATGGTTTTCGCATCAAGCACGCATCGCGATTCGGCGCTGCCGTTACTAAAGATAACGGTGAGGATCTGGGGGCTGACGGGATTTTGCTTTGCCGCGGAGAATTGGAATACGAACGAATCGTTTCCGTCGTATGCAGCCTTGACCTCCGGTTCAAAGGTCATGGTTGGCACGGGCTCCGTCGATTCCTGCGTGTGGATCCAGCCTTGGGGGTAGCCGTCCTTGTCCAAGTAGCAGTGCAAACCGATATAGTGGAAGGTTTCGGCATCGAAGGCTGCCTCGTTCAATCTACCTATGGTGAGCATGGCGTTGAAAGAGCGATCCACGTTGGGCGTAGCGGTGAAGGTGCAGGATGTTGACCAATCTCTCTGGCGGTCGAGCGGGTTAACGCCGGCAACGCAAACTCCGGCGTCTCCTTTTGCTCCGGTTGCTGTCACCCTCCCACGCCCGTCGTAGGGTTGATGGTTACGCGCCCACTGGTCGTCGAGTTTCACCGTGAGGGATCCGGCGCCGTTGTGAAGGATTTTGAGTTTGTTTTCTCCAAATGCCGTTGAGTTGGCGTATAATGTTTCCATTGTGATGACCAAAATCAAAGAGACGACGAGTTTTTGTAAGGTTGTCATCGGAATCGGTTTCCTGTAGGGTTAACGCCTTGAGGAGTTTAGGGTGGAGTATTCTGCATCTACCTCCCAACAGACCGTATCCTGTTGTCGGAGTGGATGGGTACTATACTTTAAGGTAGTCGTTAACAATTCACGATGTCATTCGTATACTTCAATGCACCCCCATATCCGTTAATCAGCGCCGTGACGTCGTGACAACAGTTGAACCAACGAGTTCCCCTCTCGAATAAGACGCGCATCTGGTCGCCGGGATCCACGGCTGTGCCCATCGCCTTTCCCTGATCGCGGCAGGCTGCCCCGACTCTGTCGAACGCTTCAAGAATCCTGGGATGGTCGCTCTGTTCCCCACTTTCACGTTCTATTCCGTAGCTGTGCCGAAGGTCTCCCGGTCCTATAAACAGAAGGTCGATTCCCTCAACGGCCGCAATGGCATCCGCATCGTCCACCCCCTCTTCGTCTTCAATCATTACACCGAGCAGGGTGTGTTCATTGGCTAGATCCAAAAAATCCTTGCGCACCATCCTGCCGAACCGCGAATCCCTGCCGCCGCCCATGCCGCGCAAGCCGAGCGGTCGAAACTTCGCCATTCGGACAAACTGGCTTGCCTGGTCCGCGCTCTTGCAGTGCGGTAGAATCAGGCCGCTAGCGCCCAGTTCCAAGGTTTTCATCACCTGATTGTAAGGACCGTGAGGAATGCGGACAATCACGTCAAGGTCGACGGTTCGCGCCGCCAGAATCATGTTTGACAGTCCGGCTAAATCCTGGTGCGAGTGCTCCATGTCTATCCACACGCGGGTGAATCCGGCTTCGGCAACCAACTCCACGACAATAGGATCGAATACACGGTTGATTTCCGGGACGATGATGGTTTCACCGCGTTGCAGCGCGGCTTTGGTGGCGTTCGGTCTGTATCGGGTTGTCATGTTTTTCCTTTCAACGCACGGATCTGGGCTCAAGCGGCGAGGTTGGTGGATTGGAACTTCGGCAAAATCTCCTTGCCGAACCATTCGATGTCCTTCCTGATAGCGCTCGGCGGGATAGCCAAAGCGCCGGCGCCGATGCACACACGTTCGAGACCGGGGAACTCCTCCTGAATCTCGCAGAGTTTTTCGTACACGTGCTCCGGCGGTCCGCAGATCCACGCACGGTCACGAACCAGATCGTGGACGGTAGGCAAGTCGGCGGTGGGCGCAGTTTCCGGGTCGTACGTCGCCAAAATCTGCTCTCTGGAGAGCTGAGGCATCCGTCCCAGTGGCGACAACACCTTGAGTTGCTCTTCAAACCAAACCGTGGCTTCCCGAATCGCTTTCTCTTGGGTATCGGCGATATGTATCTGCAGCACTAGGGCAAGCCCCTCGCCAAGCTGGGTTTCGCGCCCGGCGCGGGATAGCGATTCTCGCCACTGCATCGCAATTTTGTGGGCGCGCCCGCCCGAGGGTACGACGCCCTTGATTCCGTGTTTTATCATGAACTCTATTCCCCGCGGACTGGCGCTGAAGATGGGCTGCCAGCACGCCACGGGCCGATTAACGGGACGCGGGACGAGCGTAATCTCCTCCAATTCCTTCTCGCGGTAGATGATCTTCGCCGGCAGGTCGTAGTATTTGCCGCGATGGGAGAAGGACTGCTCATTCCACGCCTTGAAAACGATCTCGACCTGTTCTTCGAATTTCTCGCGATTTTCCTCGTCGTCGTCAAGCGGCGATCCCAGTGTTTCCACCTCGCGGTTGATGTAGCCGCGGCCAATCCCGAACCTAACCCTGCCGCCCGTCATGATGTCCACGGTGGCGAAATCCTCCGCCAACCGAAGGGGATGCCACGCCGGAATCGTGTTAAAAAAGGCGCCAAACTTCAGGTTCTCCGTAGCTTGTGCGAGATAGAGGCTTAACATCTGAATGTTTGGAATGCCTCCATAGCCCTCTCGCTGGAAATGGTGCTCTGCGAGCCAGAGCGTGTCATAGTTCAATCCGTCCATCAGTTCGGCGATGGACCGGGATTCGTCGATGACGGTGTTGAGATGGGCGTCCGATTCCACCCTGTCATCGACGCGGAGGCCCTGAAAGCCGAGGTCCTCCATCTCCACATGGCCTCCGTAAAAGTAGTCGAATTTGGTTATCACACGTTCCTCCGGTTTGATTGGGATTTACAGATTTTGTTTATAGTCGTAGCCACTTGCGGGGAGTGTATATCGTGATAGCGCGACTGAGCAATGATAGCGATCGTGGTCTCTTGTTGTCTCTTACCTATGCCATTTCTCTATATTTGGAGTGCAATATTAGCATTCATCAAATCTTACCGATGCGGGGCAAGATGCCCCGCCTACGCGGTGCGTGAGGCATTTCTATCGCGCTCCTTATTCAGTCGCTTGACCACAAGAAATGGTGGGCATAAGATCTCTATCGCTATCCGCTCGCTTGATTCCACCCTAAAGGTGTTCAATTCTGTTGACGAATTAGTGGGGGATACCCAGTTTGTGCATGCGCTTGTGGATTGCCTCGCGCGCCTCGAGAAACGGACGCTCGAGATAGGCGGTGTGATCCGACTCGCCGTGATGGTGTGTTGTGGTTCCGCCCTCGTGCACGGGAGCGGTCTCGCGGATGTAGGTCAGACAGCCGTCGATGAGCGTGAGCATGTATTGCGCCGCGTCGTTATCGAACATCCACCATTCGCCGCCGCAGGCGATATAAACCGGGGAGGTGTGCGCAAATATGCCGCGCTGCCAACCGTCGTGATGCTTGACGGTTGTATAGTTGGGACCGCCGCACCTCGCCGCCACCCAGGTGTGTCCGTCCGCCTTCATCTTCGCCTTCAATTCCAATCGCCTTGTGCCCTTTGCATCCTCGGTCGAAGCCACCACTCGCCCGGCTTGGACGAGTTCGAGTGTGTGGATCGGGAAGATGCTCTCCGCCCACGCCTCCACTTCAACCGTGCCGGGACCGGACATCTGAAGCGTGTCGCCGATTTGATTGCCTTCCACAGTCAGGTTGATGATGGGGCCGCCGCTGTGGAACGTCCGGCCGCGCGACACGTTCTTGCACCAGTTGTCGTAGTTAAACTCTTCATCGTCGGAGAGGCGGGCATACGTTCTATAAATGCCAACGGGCACATCGCTCGACATCTTGTCCGTGCCGCCGACCAGCGGCAGACGATAGCCGCAGTTTAGGTAACGGTAGTATTCAAGATGGTTGAACGGCTCGTGCCGCAACATTTCGACGCCATCCACTCTGCCGGTGGCAATCAGCGCCGCCGGTTCGCCATTTGGATTGGGGTGATGCGGGATAATCACCGTGCCGCCTTGCTCGTGGCACTGGTCCGCCCAGTCGCTCATGGTGACTTCCAACGTTCCGCCGGGTTCAGCTTCTCCGGGGCCGTCGCTGCACCAGGGCATTACCGGTTCCTTAAGTCCCAACAGGATCAGATGCCCCAAGAAGTGTTGTCGGTTCTCCTGCGTGATATAAACAATGTTGTTCCCTTCCTGCAGGACGCTTGCTTTGCCCGTAAATTCCTCGGTGTTCGTGAAGAGGCTTCCCCACTGCGATTGCAGCAGGTTGACCACATTCAGGTCTTCCCCCTGCGATTCCGTGTGGCTGCCCTGTGTGGAGAGGAAGTGCACGTGCGAGTCCCCGCTGAACCAGCCATCTTGATTCATGTTAATCCATCGTTTGAGGCGCAGCGTGAGTTCGCGCTGCCCGGGTTCGATGTTCACACGCGTCCGAAGCGGCTCGTATTCAAACCCGCGCGCCACATCGACGATCACTTCGCCTCGCGGCAGCCATCCTTGGCACGTGCCGTCTATATAAGCGTAGGTAATCTGCCCCATGCGAACATCGCCGCCGATGTCGATGTGCCAACTGCCCAAATTCGAATTCACTTGGTTATGGTGTCCGTGCGGCTGATAAGGGATGCCTTCCGGTGAGCGGAAATGAACTCGGCACGGTACGGGTTTGCCGGTATCCTCATCAAGCACGGTGACATGCACCCAATTTCTGCCGCGATCAAGCAGTTCGACGCGCATTCGCGGCACGTTGACGGCGCCTTTTTCTTGCACATCGCCCCAATTGACTTTGCCGACCTCCTCCTCCCCTTGCTTGACCGTCACGGTGGCGGAGGGAAGCGCCGCTATCTCGGTGTAGGCAGGACTCGATTTCGGGTTCTGAGCTTCGCCCCAGCCTTTGAAGGAATCGTCGGCAAATTCCTCCGCGGAGGCTACCGGCAGGGCGTGGACGTAGGTTGCGAGTCCTCGATCTACCTCAACGTCAAGGTCGAACGGTTTTTCAGCGTCCTCCGGGTTGGTCAGGGTAATGCGCGCTTCCCGGCGTCCCTGCCGGACAAAGGGGTGTTCGTCCGCATGACCGAGTGTGATTGCCGCGACGATAAAACGTGTTCCACCGGGAACGATCTCAAGCGATTCTATAACGGAATCGGGTTGCGGATTCTCCCATGACCAGAGAAACAACCCGCGCGATCGGCCTTGCGCTGCCTCGGTCTGTCGGCGTCCCATGTCCTCCCATCTCCCTTCATCACGCGGGTAAAGTGAATCCAACTGATCCGAAAGTGCGCGAAATGGCAACCCGCCAAAGGTGGGAATGGCAATTTCAAATCTCTCGCGGATAGGGACGCGAATCTCATCGCCGCCGGAGACTCGGAACACGTAATCGGCAATCGGTTTTGCCAACGCACCACCCTCCGATAGCTCCGACTCGAGTAGGGCATGCGCGATAATCACGCGGCGGGCGGACCGGTTGATGGGGATAGTCACGCTCTCGCCTTTGGCGTCGAAACCGATGAAACAGTTATCGGCGCGTTCCGAATCCGATGAGCCTACGAGGAACGGCAAGCCGCGAAGCGTCTGCTCTCCGATGGATACGCTCGCCTCTTCGTTCAGTATGTCCAGACCGGCGTTGCACAACGCGGACAAATCAAGAGGTTGATAATCTTTCATGGATTTTGAGTCCTTTCAAAGTGATTCACAGTCTGGCTGACTTATCTGATGAAAAACGCAGCCAAATCCGTTTCTCGGAATCAGACAATCATCGCGATCAATCGTAGGGGACAATCAAGCGAGGGGATAACGAGCGCGATAGTGATTCTTTTCCCGTCCCCTACAAATTAGGAGGTATAAGTTTCAACTAACTTTCTTCCAAGAACGTCCACAATTCATCAAATTTTGCGCCGACAATTGGTTCGTGGCGGAGGATTGACGAAGTACCTTTCCCTCGAATCGGGTCGGTCATGTATTCCGGGACGTACTCGAGCACACGGCGCAGTGCGTCGCGCGAAATATCCATCTGCGAGGGGCGGTATCGCACCAAACATTTGTCAAGTCTGGAAAGCAGACGCTGGGGGTCGGCGCCGCAATACCAAGCGATGATAACCGCGCCCATGGCGACCAATTCGCCGTGAATCCAGCCCCTGTCGCAAATGAGTTCGAGCGCGAATGCGAAGTCGTGGTCGCCGCTCGGCACCGTGCTCGCCAAGGCACGCTCCCGACCGTCGCGTTCTTGCAGCGCCTTGCCGATGACGCGGACGCTCTCGGCTGACAAGTCTCCACCCGCGTCAAGCGAGGCGTGGAACCGGTCCGTGAAATCCTGATGAAACTCTTCCACGGCGGCGACAACCTCTTCATCGTACGGCGGTTCAAGTCCGAGCCTGTGGTTGCGCTGCCATTCGGCGATTTTGGCGTAGTTGCGGAGGATGTCGCCCAGTCCCGCCGTGTTCAGGTGAGCCGGGGCGCGAAGAACGATGTCGTAGTCGATGAGAACGTGTTCGCAATCAATCCAGGGCCAGCCATTGGCGCCGCCAACGATAGTCCGCCCATCCCACATCGCCAGGACGCCGTGAATGATGGCGCCGGTCGATAGAATTGTCGGAACCAGTACCAGCGGCAGATCAAGCTTGAGCGCCGCGTATTTTGACGCATCCAGCGCCGTACCCCCGCCGACGCCGACAATGAGATCTACCCCCTCCGGTAGCGCATCGGTGACTTCTTGCAGATGACCGTGATCAAGATGGGTGGCGTAACCCACAGCGGCGGGTTGTTTCCCGAAATGAGGTTCGGCTGCTTTGATGGCGCTCGGTGTCGACAATACGGCGTATGAGGGCCAGCCTTCGCTTTCCCGTCTCAAGAGGTTGTGTCCGTAGCGCATGTCGATATCCGCAGCGGGTTTGGATAGGTTGGATTCGCTCCAAGCGCGTTTCCCTTTGTTCATTGCAGGTCCTTTGGTGAAGCAGTGGATCTCTATCGCACTCGCTATCCACTCGTTTGATGGTCAGTGGCTAGTTGCCGGTGACTAGGATGAGTCGTTGCATAGTTTAAGTCTTCAGATTCCAGAGAAACCGGGTTATGTTGCGCGTGTTTCAATCGGCGGAAAGAACAAGCCGGTTTGGCCGGTCGGTGCGTTCTGGCGGCGAAAAGTTCGGTTTCCGGTTCACCAATTGGTGTAGGAGCCGTCGCGGCGGCGCAGCCGCGGAGCCTCCCAGAATTCAAAGGTCTGTTCCATCGCCAATTCTTCGTTGAACTCGACGCCGAGACCCGGCTGATCGGGCACGACGAGGTTCGGTCCATCCTGCGTGATTTGAACCGGAAACAGGTCGGGATCTTGGCGGCCGGTCGGCTCCGTTGGCGAATTCCGCACCTCCAACCACGCAAAATTGGGAATTGCCGCCGCCAAGTGCGCGGTTGCGGCGGTGCAGATGGGACCCAACGGGTTGTGCGGCATCAGGTCGATGTAATGTGCTTCCGCCAGTCCCGCGACCTTCATGGATTCGGTCAATCCACCCACGTTGCAGACATCGATACGCGCAAAGTTGGTAATGCCGCGTTCGATGTAGGGTAGAAACGCCCATTTGCTGGAAAACTCCTCGCCGATTGCGAAAGGCACGTCGACCATACTCCGCAGGGATTCGTACGCCTCCGGGGTTTCGTCGCGGATGGGTTCCTCGATGAAGTCCAGCGTGCCTGAGGGCATCCGTTGACAAAACGACGCCGCCTCCGCCACGCTTAGACGGCAGTGGTAGTCGATGCCGAGGACGGGTTCCGGTCCTACCTCTTCCCGTACTTTGGTCAGCCACGACGCCGTCAAAGCGAGCGATTCGCGTGGCTCGAAAATGGATGCATCCTCTACAGGCGGGTGGCCCGGCACGGTGCGGATGACGTTCCACCCCTGTTTCATCAAGAGTTTCACCTCGTCGATCAACCCGGGACCGGGCGCCGCGCCGGTTGTCGCGAAGCAGGGCACGAGATCGCGCTGTTTTCCGCCCAAGAGTTGGTACACCGGCACACCCAACGCTTTGCCGGCGATATCGTGGAGCGCGATGTCAACCGCGGAGATGGCGCCGGTGAGCACCCGTCCGCCTTCGAAATACTGACCGCGGTACATATCCTGCCACAGCGCGCCGATACACATGGGGTCTCGACCGATAAGGAATTCGCGGTAGTGCTTAACCGCTCCAGCCACGGCCAGTTCTCTGCCGGACAATCCCGATTCGCCCCAGCCGTGGATGCCTTCGTCGGTCTCCACCTTGACCACGAGTTGATTCCTGCCGCCCACCCAAACCGGAATAGGCTTAACGTCCGTAATTTTCATCCAATTTCTCCTGCGCTCTTATCGAATCTGTACCCGACTCCTTCCATGTAGTGAATAATGTTATGTCTATACGATGTTAGTGCGTTGATAACATAGATTGAATATAAAAACTTGTATGAAGGACGGATGAGGGCTCGCCTCTGTACAAAATGGGCGGTGCAAGATGCGCCGCCTACAGGTTTGGAGTTGCACATGTTACCGTTCGACCAAACCGCTGTACTTGTGTAAGATGTCGAGCTTGGTCGTGCCTATAACGCCCCGTGCAGCTTGCCGCGCCAGTAGGCATCCAGCCAGAACACGACGATGCGCGTGTGGAAGAACTCCTGCGGCGGCTTTTCGCGCGAATCGGGCGGCATCTGTTCGGCGCTGGTGTAGACATACCGCTGCCCGGTGTGCGCTTCGGTGACGTTCTCCAGTAGCTGCACGCCAACCCCCGCGGCATCATCGTCGTAACCCAACTCGTGAATCAGCATCGCCAATCCGGCAATTTGCGCCGTCGAGGCGGGGTGTCTCGCATCGGTCTTCCAGTAGCCGTGGTGCACGTCGTCTGCGGGACCGGGTTCATATTTCTCCAACAGCCCGTCATCCGTGAAGAACCCCTGGCCGATACACAAGCCATCCTCCTGAACGGCGCTCTTTCCGGCGCGCCAGCACTCGCGGATGAGGCGTTCCCATTCCGCTTCGTCTTGCAGGTCGGTTTCGCGCATGAAGTAGTCGTACATCTCCGCCCAGTGATACAATTCCTTGATCTCGCCGCGCGGTCCACGGTGCATCGACAATGCGCCCTCCTTCACCGCGTCTCTAATGATGCGCACACACTCATCCAACAACGCCGTATCCCCGGTGATCCGGTAGGCGATGTGCATGCCGATGGGGATCTTCAAGGCGCTGCTGGGGCTGCCGATCCGGCCTTCGAACACCTTCCATACTTCGCCCAAGTAGTCGTAGGTGTATTCGTGGCGTATCCACCAGTGGCCGTGCTCCTGCATGGCTTTCGCGATAGCTTGTTTCTCGTCGTTGCTCGCCAAGTGCTGGTAGTACCTCCATAGCGCGATAACGGGAGAGTACGCCTGGTCCACACTGGTCTCGGTGTATACCTTATCGACGGTGTAGTCTTCCTTCAGCGCACCGTATGGTTTGGGCCAGTAGCCGGGATCGATCTTTCGACCTTCGTGATAGGGGTACATCGTGGCGGTATACGCCTTCTCGGCGTCACTTTGGGCGGTTTCGTTCTTCGTAGCCAACCAGCGCCACGCTTGAGACACCAGGTAACGGTTGCCGACATAGTTGGCGTCTTCGTACATGGCATACGCCGGCGTTCCGGCGTGGGGGTGCCACTTCTGACCTAATCGCTTGCGTTGCTCCGTGTTTTTTCGGACATCTTCCAGTTGCTCGTCGGGTATCGGTTTTCGATCCGGAGTGGTTAGGGAGTGGCGTATCAGACCATATTCATCCATTGCATCGTCCAACACCATTCGGTTAAAAAGATCCGCGCGCTCTTCAAGCGACATCGTGAACATACCCTCCTTTGGGTAACACAACTTCGTTCATGCTACGATTCGTATTGTTGCAAATTGCGATAAAATAATGGCACAAGATAGCATAGCAGAAAACCGATTTCGCGTCAAACAAATGCGAATTTCAAAGTATGGAAAACGGTACGGTAATAACATGGAGGGATGGAAGGGAAAAACCTGAACTCAAGTGAAACCCAACGCCTCCTTCTGAATTGGTTTACCGCCGTATGATTCTTTGGACAGAAAACAAACAAACTCGATTCCTTTCTCACTTCGCTAACCGTTAGCGACTGATTTCCTTCCGGAATTCCACTCTTCCATCCAGCCGCTTCACGACCAACCGACCACGATAGAAATCCTGCAAGTGAGTGAATAACGAGAGCGGTAGAACTCCGGTAGAAATCTGCCAACCATTAGTCACCGATTTGCGCTTATACCTTGAATTTCACAGAGTTATGTAGTAAAATTCCGTAATAACGGTATCGGCCATTTTGGCAATTTGATTTTGCAAAACCAATTAGATTTATGCGGAGGACTGCAGCATGACTAGATACACAGTTTATCCCATCGCCATCGTCGTTATGTTGATTGGCGCGGCGATAGCGCCCTCAACGGCGCTTGCTCAGCCGATCCCCGGAGCGGTGCTTTACTTTAACCCTGTCGAAACCGACCAAACCGATAGGGATAAGGTGTGGCGAAACGCAGGCGAGGCTGGCGGGGAGTTGGAGCATAGTAAGCTTAAACCTAAGCTCGAAGAGGGCGTCATCTCGATTAAAGATCTGGGTTTCAAGGAGGACAGCAAGTGGTACACTGCCGATGAATCCGGTATGACCTTCAGTAACGCGGCGCCGGGTGCCAAGACACCCGTGGTGAACCTTGAAGACTTCACCATGGGGCTGCTCATGAAGATAAATGGGCCCATGCTCGCGCAGGAACATCATCTCATCGGAATACAGGCTCAGCCAAGAGAAACGGTTCAGAACTTTCGGATTTGGCTGGATGCCGGCGGGAATGGAGATTTTGCGAACATAAGCATTGCCCAAGGCGCGGCAGGCTTGCGCGACGACTGGCCCAAAGGAACTCACGGAATACGGATTGGCGAAAAGGAGTGGCACTGGGTGCACATGGTGTTTGAGAGCGGGAAGAATTTCACCTCCTACGTTGACGGCGAAAAAGTCGGAAGGACGGGACCGAGTGTAAAATGGAACAAAAAGCATGACATGTCATTGCACGCTATTTTCTCTAATAGCCGCGCCGAAGAGGTGCGCACGTGCAATTGCTCAATCGCGATCTACCGAGTTTACGACTGGGCTTTCAGTCAAGATGAGGTTAACCAGAATGTGCGCGGCTCGTTCGCGGTCGATCCTGCGGGCAAAGCCTCCACAACGTGGGGAAAACTGAAACGCGGATTCTGATTGTTGATGCGGTGCTCACTCCCACTTTTCTTATGAGTCACGATCGGCGATTATGACATCGCCGATTGCCGTCTTATTCTCCACTATCGATTGTGAAGAAACCGAGTATTCTTTTGAGTACTCGGTTTTTCTTACCCATCATCAACTCTTCATTGCACTTGATCCTTCCGCTTCAGCCGGCGGCGTTACGCTTTCCAAATAACGTCCAACCTAAAATTCCTAACGAGTGCCATACGATATGAAAAATTCCATCACCCCGCGAAGAAGTGCCAAAACGCCCGAAAAGGTCATTTCGGATGCAAAGAAACTGTGGCTGAAAGGAGTGCCCGCCACCGAAATCAGCCGCCAACTTGCCGTAGAGGTGAAAGCGAACACGATACGCCGCTGGGCGAAACGGTACGATTGGCATCAACCGACAGGCGAGGAACTCGCGCAGGAAAGGCTTGACAAAGCGCGTGTCGCAAACGGCAAATGGTTGGACATCGAGTCCAGAGTGGCTGGTATAATGCGCGACTATGCGAACAAACTTACGGATTCCATTCAGGAAAGCGACGAGGCGGAATATACCAAGCTATCGGAGATGATGGAGCATGTTTTCAAGCTTTCGGAACTGACTCGGGAAGTCGGGACAGTTCATGAACGATTGCTAAATCGCGCATCGGAGGCTGCGGAACCTGACGCCGCTGCAGCAAATAGGTTGGATGACAAATTGAGGATTACAAACGAAACGCTGGAGCAGATAACGAAGGCGATATTGGTTGCGGAATTCGGCGGAACAGAGGATGAAAGGATTTCCGAGGCTCAACCGGTTATGTTGGCTGCAGGCGAGCCCGTTGACGAAGAGTCAACACCCGGTAACCAAGAAACCGAAGACATTCCTTCGGACGACAAAATCTAGACGATTCGATCCTTTCGAGTTGACTGTGTGAATCAAACTGCTGTAGAAGAGCGCGTTTGCCGTATGCGTACAATTCGATTGCAGTAATTCCTAACAGTTCCCATGGTAAATCCCTCCCGATAGCAAGTCCCGATAAATTCCCCGTTGCAATCCTTAGAAGAACATTCCGGAGTGAGAGAGGTTTCACGGCGAGGAAAGACCCACTCTAAAGTATGGAAAGTAGGAGCGATCTCCAGGTCGCGATTTAGCAGTCGTACGGTGGGCGCCGCGCACCAGCCTATTGATCTGTGGGATCAACGAGAGTTGTAGGACGCAATAAACCATTTTCCCTGAGGGAGCGATTTCCCAATCGCGATTCCCCGCTCCGGCGGAGCGGCATGTTGATAGAAAGGAGTCCGCTTAATTCTCGCACTCCAGCGGAGTGCCATTTGAATCACACGTTGGATGGCTGTGGGGGATCAAAGGAATAAATAATGACTGCAATAGAGATCTTCTCCGTATCGCGATTCCCGACCCCGGCGGCTATTAACGGACCCCTGTAGGAGCGATCTCCGAATCGCGATTCCCGACCCCGGCGGCTATCAACCGGCCCCCTGTGGGAGCGATTTCC
>JAPPIK010000024.1:203540-271286 GCA_028820655.1 Candidatus Poribacteria bacterium
TAATGACTGCAATAGAGATCTTCTCCGTATCGCGATTCCCGACCCCGGCGGCTATTAACGGACCCCTGTAGGAGCGATCTCCGAATCGCGATTCCCGACCCCGGCGGCTATCAACCGGCCCCCTGTGGGATCGATCTCCGAATCGCGATTCCCGACCCCGGCGGCTATCAACCGGCCCCCTGTAGGAGCGATCTCCGAATCGCGATTCCCCGCTCCGGCGGAGCGGCATGTTGATAGAAAGGAGCCCGCTTAATTCTCGCACTCCAGCGGAGTGCCATTTGAATCACACGTTGGATGGCTGTGGGGGATCAAAGGAATAAATAATGACTGCAATAGAGATCTTCTCCGTATCGCGATTCCCGACCCCGGCGGCTATCAACCGGCCCCCTGTAGGAGCGATCTCCGAATCGCGATTCCCCGCTCCGGCGGAGCGGCATGTTGATAGAAAGGAGCCCGCTTAATTCTCGCACTCCAGCGGAGTGCCATTTGAATCACACGTTGGATGGCTGTGGGGGATCAAAGGAATAAATAATGACTGCAATAGAGATCTTCTCCGTATCGCGATTCCCGACCCCGGCGGCTATCAACCGGCCCCCTGTGGGAGCGATTTCCCAATCGCGATTCCCCGCTCCGGCGGAGCGGCATGTTGATAGAAAGGAACCCGCTTAATTCTCGCACTCCGGCGGAGTGCCATGTGAATCACACGATAGATGGCGGTAGGATCGATCTCCGAATCGCGATTCCCAACTCGTTTGTCGAGATATGCCCAAAATATAGGATGTGAAAATTCGAGACATTACAAGCCTATTGTGCGGTAGATGAATTTGACTGTGAACAGCCAACTTTTCGCGATAGCCAAGTCTTTTATGAAGACGATCTTATGCTCCCTAATGTTATTGAGCCTGATTCCGCCGACCGCATTTTCCCAACACTCCCCGCAATGGGGATTGCCTGAAGGGGTCAGAGCGCGGCTCGGCAAAGGCGTCGCAGAAGATATTCGGTATTCTCCGGACGGCTCGCGGCTCGCGGTTGCGAGTGGTATCGGAATATGGCTATATGACACGACGACGTATAAAGAGATTGCCCTTTTAGAGGGACACACGGGCGGAGTCTTGTGCGTGGCGTTCAGTCCGGATGGCAAGACGCTTGCGAGTGGGGGTAGGGACGACACTGCCCGTGTTTGGGATGCGGTGACGGGCGCGGCGCTGCTGCGACTGAGGGGACACGACAGAGATGTTTTGAGTTTGGCGTTCAGTCCGGATGGTCGGATGCTCGCCACCGGGAGCAAGGATGGTCATGTCCACATCTGGAACGTGACGACACGTTCATGGGCGTTCACGTTGGAAGAGAATCTCTCTTGGGTCGAGAGTGTGGCGTACAGTCCGGATGGAAAGACGCTTGCGACCGCGCAGAGTTATTCGGTCCGGCTGTGGGATGCGGGGACAGGTGCGCCGCTGCAAACTCTAAAAGGGCATCAGGACAGTGTCTTCGGTGTTGCGTTTAGTCCGGATGGCGAGACGCTTGCGAGTGGGAGTAGGGACAAAACAATTCGCCTATGGGATGCGGGGACAGGTGCGCATGAGAACACACTGGAAGGACACACTTCCGCGGTTACGGGATTGGCGTTCAGCCGGGACGGTCGGACAATTGCCAGCGGCGGATGGGACCGGACGGTTCGGCTATGGAATGCGGCGGCAGGCACGCTCCGGCAGACGCTGGAAGGACATGATAAAATGGTAGTCAGCGTAGCGTTTAGTCCGGATGGAAACACACTCGCGAGTGGTAGCTGGGACGGGACGGTTCGCGTGTGGAATTCGGTGACAGGCGCGCGGCTTCAGACGCTGCAAGGGCATGTCTCCAGGGTCGATGGCGTGGAGTTCAATCAGAATGGGAGTACACTTTCAAGCGGAAGTTGGGATAATAAAGTACGTCGATGGGATGCGGTGACCGGCGCGTTGCTGCAGACTCGGGAAGGCAAGTGTTGCGGCAGCGGGAATACAGCGGTTAGCGCGGACGGTCGGACGCGTATCACTTGGAGCGACAGCACGCTGCACGTCTGGGACGTAGAAAACGATGTGCATCTTCAGACTTTGAGTGCCGGCGTGAATGATTTCAATTGCGCAGCCATCAGCCCGGATGGTCGGACGGTCGCCGGCGGGGGGTGGGCGAAGATAATTCTCTGGGATGCTCTCACGGGCGCGCGCCGTCGGAAGTTGTCCGGACACACCTCTTGGAACGAGAGTGTGGCGTTCAGTCCGGATGGTCGGACCCTTGCCAGCGGGAATTGGGACACTACCGTCCGTCTTTGGGATGTGGAATTAGGCACGCTTCAACAGACGCTAAGGGGGCATACGGATTGGGTTTACAGCGTGGCGTTCAGTCCGGATGGTCAAACGCTTGCCAGTGGGGGCCATGATGGTACGGTGCTCTTGTGGGAACTCTCTCCCTCGGTGAGTCAACCAATTCCCAACGAGGATGCGATTGTTAGCCTATCTCCCGCTTCGGTGCCATCGCCTGCTGTCGGAAAGCAACTCACGCTCTCTCTCGATATTATGGATGGGGAAAATGTGGCGGGTTTTCAAGCCACCGTGGAGTTTGACCCTACCGCACTCCGATTTGTGTTTTACGGGAACGGTGACTATCTTCCAGCGGACGCGTTCGAAGTGCCTGCCGTTATGAGAGAAGATTCGGTGACGCTTGCAGTCACATCCCACGCCGAGGAAAGCAACGGCGCCGGCGCACTTGCGACCCTAACCTTTGAGGTCATTTCGGTAAAGGCTTCAACGCTGCGTCTATCGGAAGTCATCGTGTCCGACGCTGCGGGGGTGATATACCGCCCACGGGTAGAGGATACTCAAGTCGTGGAGTTGCCGCGAAAAGGGGATGTAAATCGCGACGGTGTTGTGAACATACAAGACATCGTGCTCGTCGTCACGCGTTTCGGGCAAGCCGGCGAAAACATCGCGGATGTGAACGGGGATGGGATCGTAGATATTCAAGATTTCATGGTGGTTGCAGACGAGTTCGCGGTCGAAGTTGCCGCGCCGCCCGTCTGGCATCGCGGCCTAGAGATTGCTACCACAAGAGCGGAGGTGAAGCAGTGGTTGAATCAAGCGAAGAACTTGGCTCTTGCCGGCGCGGCATCATGGAGAGGAATTCGGCTCTTGGAAAGTCTGTTGGCGGCGTTGACACCGAACGAGACGGTGCTCCTGCCAAACTACCCGAATCCGTTCAACCCCGAAACGTGGATACCCTATCATCTAGCTGTCGATTCCGATGTCCGCATTTACATCTACGACGCAAAAGGCGTCTTGATGCGGCAGTTGAATTTGGGGCATCAACCCGCGGGATATTACGCCGATAGAGAACGAGCGGCATATTGGGACGGCTGCAACGAAAACGCGGAACCCGTGGCAAGCGGTGTCTACTTTTGTCAACTCCGGGTAGAGGACTATTTTCAGACGCGCCGGATGATAATTGTCAAGTAGTGTCGGAAAAACTCTTGTGAGAACAATCCTATCGATCTTTTGCATGCTGCTGTCGCTGGACGCCTTCGCACAGCACTACACCCGATTGACACCGGAAGGGCATAGGGATACGGTGCGAAGCGTCGTGTTCAGCCCGGACGGTCGAACGCTCGCCAGCGGGAGTTATGACGATACTATCCGTCTTTGGGATGCGCAGACAGGTGAGTACAAGCGTACACTGACGAGGTATACGAACGGTGTCGGTAGTCTAGCGTTCAGCGCGGAAGGTGACATGCTTGCCGGCGGAAGCGATGACGGCGCCATCCGTGTTTGGGACGCATTAACGGGAGCGCTGCTGCATACACTGAGAGGGCATGAGAGAGCCGTCACGAGCGTGGCATTCAGCTCCGACGGACGTCTACTAGCCAGCGGGAGCCATGACAAGACCATCCGTCTCTGGGATGCCGAGACGGGCGCATCGTTGCGTACTCTTAAAGGGCACCACAGCGGTGTCACCAGCATTGCGTTCAGTCCGAATGGGCATTCGCTTGCCAGCGGAGGCTGGCGCGAAATTCATCTCTGGGATGTGCGCAGGGGTTTGCAGAAAAGATCGATCATCGGCCATAATGATTGGGTCGTTAGCCTCGCTTACCGGGCGGACGGACGCGCTCTTGCCAGCGGGAGTTATGACTATTCCATCCGTGTTTGGAACGGGTTGACGGGTTTGCCGCTGCGGACACTCGAGGGGCATACCCATGAAGTCTTGAGCGTCGCGTTCAGTCCGGACGGGCGTAGTCTCGTCAGCGGGAGTTACGACAAGACTACACGTCTTTGGGATGCCGTGACCGGCGACCATGAGGTGATACGGGCAGGACACTCAAATTTGGTTTTGAGTGTCACTTACAGCCCTGACGGGCATACATTTGCTGGCGGGAGCGGTGCAACCATCCATATCTGGGACGCTGCGGCGGGCGAACCGATGCGAACACTGGAGGGGCATACGAGTCGTGTCACCAGTGTCGCTTACAGTCCGGGCGGGCGTACGCTTGCCAGTGGTTATAGTGACGCCGCCGTCCGTCTTTGGGATGTGTTGACCGGTGCGCCGGTACGCACAATGAAAGGGGAGACAGCAGGTGTCCGCAGTATCGCTTACAGCCCTGACGGCCGTACGATCGCCAGCGGGAATGAAGACGCTTCCATCCACTTGTGGGATGCGGTGACGGGCGGACACGCGCAGACACTGGAGGGACACACCTCTTCGGTCTTGGGCGTCGCGTACAGCCCGGATGGTCGTACGCTTGCAAGCGGGAGTTATGACAGGACGGTCCGATTGTGGAATGCGGCAACGGGGGCGCCTCTGCGGATACTGGATGGGCATAGGAGTGGTGTCGAGAGTGTCGCGTTCAGCCTGGACGGTCATACCCTTGCCAGTGGCAGCCATGACGCCAACATCCGCCTCTGGAATGTGAATACGGGTGCGCCGTTGCGGATACTGGAAGGACACACCGCCGGTGTCAAGAGCGTAGCATTCAGTCCGGACAACCTTACGCTTGCCAGCGGGAGTCATGACAAGACAATCCGTCTGTGGGATGCGAAGACCGGCCTGTCGCTACACATATTGGATGGTCATGCAAGTAGTGTTGGGAGCGTCACATTCAGTCCGGATGGCCGCACGCTTGCGAGCGGGAGTTATGACAAGACCGTCCGTCTTTGGAATGCGGCAACGGGAACGCATGAACGAACCTTGCGAGGGCATTCTGATTGGGTTAGCAGCTTGGCGTTCGGTGCTGACGGTACCCTCGCCAGCGGGAGTCACGACGGCGCGGTACACATGTGGGAGCGTGAGGCCTTACCCGAAACAAGGGCTGTTGTGAGTGTATCGCCAAGTGTGGTGTTGTCGCCTGCTATTGGAGGACAACTCACGCTTTCCATCATCGTCGCGGACGGAGAGAACATTGCAGGCTATCAAGTAACCGTGGAATTTGACATTTCCGCTCTGAGCTACGTCGGCAGCAGCAATGAAGACTATCTCCCCGAGGGCGCGGTTGCGGCGCCCACCGTCGTATCGGGGAATAATGTTACGCTTTCCGCGATGTCCCGCGCCGGAGAAAGCAACGGCGCCGGCACGCTCGCCACTCTGAGCTTTGAGGTCATTGACGAAAGGGCGTCAACCGTGCGTTTATCGGAAGTTTTCCTGATCGATAACGCGGGCGTGAAATCCAGTCCACGCATCGGGAACGGTCAAGTGGTAGAACAGCGGCTGTCTTGGGATGTGAACCAGGATAGCGCCGTGGACGTGCGAGACTTGGTGTTCATTTCAACGCGTTTCGGGCAATCCGGGGAAAACCGCGCGGATGTCAACAGAGATGGAGTTGTGAACATCCAAGATCTGGTGCTGGTTGCAGGTGCGTTTGCAATCCGAGCAGCCGCACCCGCTACATGGCGGCGCGACCAAGAGTCGGTTCTAACCCGAACGATAGTGACAAAGTGGCTGGACGAAGCGAGGGAGTTGCATCCTACGGATGCATTTTCGAAGCGAGGGATTCGTTACCTAGAGAGGCTGTTAACGGCACTAACACCGACCGAAACGGCGCTCTTGCCAAACTATCCGAATCCGTTTAACCCGGAGACCTGGATCCCGTACCGACTCGCCCGCGATGCCGATGTCCAAATCTGCATTTACGATACGAAAGGTGTCTTGGTTCGACGGCTGGATGTGGGACATCGACCGGCGGGATTCTATACCGATAGGGAACGCTCGGCGTATTGGGACGGCCGCAACGAATCGACGGAATCGGTGGTTAGCGGCACATATTTCTGCCAATTGCGGACGCGGGATTTTTCGCAGACTCGCCGCATGATAGTTGTCAAGTAGCGCTACGACAGGATACATCGTGAGAACGGTTCTTGCCTTTTTGATTTCTTTCGCTTTTTTGCTGCCAAGCACCTTCGCCCAGCATTACAAGCGGTTTACTCTGGTAGGGCACAGGAGCGGAATCCGGGGCATGGCGTACAGTCCGGATGGCCTTACCCTTGCCACCGGGGCAGGCGATATCCGTTTATGGGATGCATCGACGTTGGAGCACAAGCGGACACTAGGTGGACCCGGTACGCGCGTAACGTACAGTCCCGATGGTCGAATGCTCGCCAGCGGAGATTATGTCGGTGCTGTCCATGTTTGGGATGCCTTGACGGGGGAGATCAAGCTGAAGCTCGAAGGGCATACGAGTCATGTCACTAGTGTAGCGTATAGCCCGGATGGTCTCACCATTGCCAGCGGGGGAGAGAGAGATGAATGGACCGTTGACAACACCGTCCGTCTTTGGGACGCCTTGACAGGCGAGCACATACGAACTCTGAAAGGACACACGAAAGGCGTCACCAGTATAGCGTACCATCCGGATGGTGGTACACTTGCCAGTGGAAGCGGGGATACCACCATCCGGCTTTGGGATGCGGCGACGGGAGAGCACCTGAAAACAATTGACGGGCATCACAGCGCGGTGCTTAGCGTCGCATTCAGCCCGGATGGTCGGACGCTTGCCAGTGGAGGTTGGGATCGGACTATCCGTCTCTGGGATGCGGCGACCGGGGAGCCGAAGGGGACGCTGGAGGGGCATACGGGAGGTGTCGCCAGTCTGGCTTACGGCCCGGACAGTCGAATGCTTGTCAGCGCGAGCGAAGACAAGACTGTCCGTCATTGGGATACGCTGACGGGTGAGAATAAACATACACAAGAAGAGCCCACGCTAAGGGTCTATGCGGTTGCGTACAGTCCTGACGGGCGCAGGTTCACCAGCGGGAATAACGGCGGTACCATTCGTCTTTGGGATGCGGTAACGGGCGCACCAATTGGAAAAGTGGAAGGGCATAGATCATGGGTTGGCAGTGTAGCATTTAGTCCGGACGGAAGCACGCTGGTCTGCGGTTATAATGACGGCGTCATCCGTATATGGAACGTGTTGACGGGCGCATTGATGCGGACCCTGAACCCACGGACTGTAGGTGCGAACGGTCTTTGGGAAGCATTCACTGGTCTGTCAGAGCGAATGTTATCTGCTCATACGTTTGCAGTGACGTCCATCGCGTATAGTCCGGACGGTCGTATGATCGCCACAGGGAGTTTTGATTTTATCCGTCTCTGGGATGCGGCTACGGGTGAGCAGACGGGGCAATTGGAAGGACACAGGAAGGGCATTCGGGACTTGGCATTCAGTCCGGACGGTCGGACACTCGCGAGTGGGAGTATTGACGCCACCGTTCGCCTTTGGAATCTCGTAACAGGCGTGTCGGAGCGGTTGTTGGAAGGGCACCGTGCCGCAGTCAATTGCGTAGCGTACAGCCATGATGGCCGTATATTGGCGAGCGGCAGCGCTGACGACACTATTCGCCTTTGGGATGCGTTGACAGGCGCGCCCAAGCAAACTCTTTCAGGACATAGGGATACCGTCAACAGTGTCGCGTTCACTCCGGATGGCCGTACAATCGCCAGCGGGGGCAGCAATACCGTTCGTTTGTGGGATGTGTTGACTGGCGCGAATACTCGAACGTTGAAGGGGTATACGGGTACGGTCACTAGCGTAGCGTTTAGCCCTGATGGTCATACGCTTGCCGCCGGAAGTTATGACGGCGCAGCGCACTTATGGGCGCTTGGTTCTCTACCCGATACAAGCGCTACCGTGAGAATCACGCCCGCATTCGTAGTGTCCTCTCCTATCGGCGGGGAATTCACCATATCCCTCGCCATTTCGGAAGGAGAATCCGTCGCGGGTTATCAGGCAACCGTGGAGTTCGATGCGTCCGCGCTGCGCTATGTCAGCAGCAACAACAGCGACTATCTTCCAGAGGATGCACTTGCGGTCCCTAGTGTCGTATCGGGAAACAAAGTAACGCTTGCTGCCGCCTCGCCGCTAGGGCAGAGCGACGGCGGCGGTACGCTTGCTACGCTGACTTTTGAGGTCATTGCCGTTAAGGCGTCGACATTGCGTTTATCGAAAGTTATCCTGTCCGACAGTGAAGGTGTTGGTTACCGACCACGGCTTGGAGACGGTGAAGTTGCCGTGCCGTCATTCACCGGCGATGCAAACCAAGACGGCGCAGTCGATATAAATGATCTGTTTTTCATCGCCAATCGTCTAGGGCAAACCGCCCCAAACCGCGCGGATGTCAACGGTGATGGAGTTGTTAGCATTCGCGATTTGGTGTTGGTTGCGGCGGCGATTAGAAACGCGGCCGCGGCACCGCCAACGCATTCCGATGGCATGGGGATGGTGACTTCGACCGAGGTAAAGCAGTGGCTGGAACAAGCTAGAGGTTTGAATTTCAAGGATTTAGACGTATGGACAGGCATTCGGTACTTGGAAAGCCTGTTGGCAGTGCCGACGCCTACGAAGACGGCGCTCCTGCCCAACTACCCGAACCCGTTTAACCCGGAGACATGGATACCGTACCGCCTGGCTACCGATTCGGAGGTTCACATCGCAATCTATGACAGCCAAGGCGCCTTGGTTCGTCGGTTGAGTCCGGGGAATCAACCGGCGGGATTCTATACCGATAGAGGAAAAGCCGCACATTGGGATGGCCGCAACAGCAACTCGGAGTCGGTACCAAACGGCATTTACTTCTACCACTTTCGGACGCGGGATTTATCCCGGACGCGCCGCATGATAGTTGTCAAGTAGCACGACGATAGGATAGATCGTGAGAACGATTCTGATCGTATTGATTTCTCTCGCTTTTTTGTCGCCAAGCGCCTTCGCCCAGCATCACAAGCGGTTCACTTTGATTGGGCACAGGAGCGGCATCAACGGCATGGCGTACAGTCCGGACGGCCGTACGCTTGCTACCGGGGCTGGCGATATCCGTTTGTGGGATGCGGTGACGTTGGAGCACAAGCGGACACTAAAAGGACGCGGAAAAGGCGTAACGTTCAGTCCCGATGGTCGAATGCTCGCCAGCGGAGGTTATTACGGTAATGTCCATGTATGGGATGCCTTCACGGGGGAGAATGAATTGAAGCTGGAAGGCCATACGAGTAATGCCATTAGTGTGGCGTATAGCCCGGACGGGCGAAAGATTGCCAGCGGGGGCGGGACCGATGGATGGACCGTTGACAACACCATCCGTCTTTGGGATGCCTTGACAGGGGAGCACATACGAACTCTGAAAGGACACACGGGAGCCGTCACCAGCGTGGCGTACCATCCGGATGGTCGCACACTTGCCAGCGGCGGGGATGCCGCAATCCGGCTTTGGGATGCGGAAACGGGGGAGCACCTTCAGACTATTGACGCGCATGAAATTTCGATATTGAGCGTCGTATTCAGCCCGGACGGACGTACGCTTGCCAGTGGGGGCTGGGATCGGACTATCCGAATTTGGGATGCCGTGACGGGGGAGTTGAAGCGGACGCTGGAGGGACATACGAATGGTGTCACCTGTGTGGCGTACGGCCCGGACAGTCGTATGCTTGTCAGCGCGAGTGAAGACAAGACTGTCCGCCATTGGGATACGATGACGGGTGAGAATATACATACGATGGAGGAACACACGCTAAGGATCTATGAAGTTGCGTACAGTCCGGATGGGCGCACGTTCGCAAGTGGAAATAACGGCGGCACCATCCGTCTATGGGACGCCGTGACGGGTGCACCGGTTGGAAAAGTAGAGGGGCACACGTCCGGGATAGACACTGTAGCGTTCCATCCTGACGGCCGCACGCTCGTTAGCGGGTATAGTGACGGCGCCATCCGTGTATGGGACGTGTCGACCGGCGCGCTGATTAGCACGCTGAACGATCGGGGGAGGCCGCTGAGTGATGTGAACTGTATCGCTTACAGCCCTGACGGACGTTTGTTTGTCAGCGGGCAAAGTAACGGTAACATCCGCCTTTGGGATGCGCCGAGCGGCACGCCGGTGTGGACTGTGAAAGGGCATCCGTTCGCGGTCAAATCCATTGCGTATAGTCCGGACGGTCGTACGATTGCCAGCGGGAGTCACGACTTCATCCGTCTTTGGGATGCGGCGACGGGCAAACAAGTCGGAACACTGGAAGGGCATGACGGAGGCGTTGGGAGCCTGGCGTTCAGTCCCGACGGCCGTACGCTTGCGAGTGGGAGTAATGATGCTACCGTCCGTCTATGGGATCTTGTAACAGGCGTGACGGCGAGGATGGTGCAGGGACATCGGGTCGCGTATAGCCCCGATGGTCGTGTGATTGCGACCGGAAGCGCTCACTATACGGTGCGGCTGTGGGACGCGTTGACAGGCGCGCCAAAACTAACAATGAAGGGACTTCGGGATGGCGTCAATAGCGTCGCCTTCAGTCCGGACAGCCGTACCATTGCTACCGGAACGGATTATTCCGTTCGTTTGTGGGATGCTGTGACCGGCGAGAACACGCGAATATTGGAGGGGCACGAGTCTTGGGTGATGAGCGTAGCGTTTAGCCCCGACGGTAGAATGCTTGCCGCTGGCAGCCTTGACGGCGCGGTGCACCTATGGGAACTTGATGCTCCACAAGACAGATTAGCGACCGTGACCGTCAATCCCGCTGCAGTTCGGTCGCCTCCTATCGGCGAACAGTTCACACTCTCCCTTGCCATAGCGGACGGAGAGTCCATCGCCGGCTATCAGGCGACCGTAGAGTTTGATGCGTCCGCGCTCCGCTATGTCGGCAGCAGCCATGGCGATTATCTTTCGGGAGACGCGATCGCCGTGCCCACCGTCGTGTCGGGAAATAAAGTCACGTTAGCCGCCGCGTCGGCATCCGGGGAAAGCAGCGGCGCCGGCACGCTTGCTACTCTGACCTTTGAAGTCATCGCCGTCAAGGCGTCGACTCTAGGGCTAGTGGATGTTGTTCTGTCAGATGGTACGGGCAGGAGTCACCGTCCACTTGTCGGTGAAGGTCAAGTCATGGATCCGCCGCCGAGCAGAGACCTGAATGAAGACGGAACTGTGAACCTGCAAGATTTGTGGATGGTCGTCGATCAATTTGGGCAAACCGGGCAAATCGGCGCCGATGTCAACCGGGATGGGGCGGTACAGATTCGAGACGTGCTATTGGTTGCGGCCGAGATCCAGGACGCAGCAACCGTGTTCCCGATATCTCCCGATGCCGTGGCAATGCTTCATTCAACCACTGTGAAACAGTGGCTGGAAGAGGCATGGAATCTGAATCTCACGGATGCGGCGTCACGGAGCGGCATTCGGTTCTTGGAGAGCCTGTTGGCGGTGCTGACGCCCCAGGATACGCTGCTCCTGCCCAACTACCCAAATCCGTTTAACCCGGAGACATGGATACCCTACCGCCTCGCCGCCGATTCGGAGGTCAGAATCTCAATCTATGACAGTAAGGGCATCTTGGTTCGGCGGTTAAATCACGGGCGTCAACTCGCGGGATTCTACACCGGCAGAGCACATGCCGCATATTGGGATGGCCGCAACAGGATATCGGAACCGGTGGCTAATGGCGTTTACTTTTACCATTTTCGTGCGGGTGATTACACGCAGGTTCGGCGGATGGTGCTTGTCAGGTAGCACAAAAAATCGGAGCGCACGCCGGGTTTCTGCTTGGCCTTTAGTGGTCTATTCGCTAAGAATTTAATGCATGTTGAAATCAAGTTTTTTCTTGAAAACTTGATTTCTGGCTGGAAACAGAATGCCGAGTTTTTTCCCGAAAACTTGGTTTCGTCCCTGAATCCTAGTGCCCTCAAGATAACCAACTAGCCGACTCATGACCGGCAAGCTGCCGCATGCAATCAAGGTAATCACAGAAATCCAGCAAGCGAGTGAATAGCGAGTGATCAACTGAGCGAACAGCGAAGGATCAAGGGAAAGAATAATGACCGCGATAGAACTCCCATAGAAATCCCGTAGAGATCCAATAAATCACAGTTCAGACGATGTGAACTACCGGCACCCAACACCCTCGTACCGCAAACTGTTAGTTTGCGATCACGACGGTCGTGATCAAGGGACCGGATAATGATCGCGATAGACATCCCTTCTAACCGCACCGGTGCCCTGCACTAACCATATTTTTTTGGAAAATAATTCGGTTAGCCGCTGTCAAGCCAACTATTCTTCCCTCTCGCAACTTGGAACTTTTGGATTGACAACTTAACATGTATGTGGTATATTCTAACATAGCGCCCCTCATGGCGGCGAAACTTTTTTTCTGATGGCATCTTGTTAGCATCGCGATTCCTGAGAACCCGCTCCGGCAAAGGGTTTTCCAACTTTGATGAATGCTAACACGTCGCTTAAACCGGCGCTCCGTTAGAATCTCTTTCCACTAAATCGCTTCAATGAGAAATACGGTGCGCAGCAAGTGGACATCCATGCGTTCATTGAGACAAGAGATGACCGAAATTGCTAACATATTGAGCACGGCAAACTTATGGACGCAACATTGCTTCATAACCTGCCATCCAGGCGTTCCTCAGAAAGTGGTTCGAAAAATACGCGCGCACAAAAGCGCACGCCCGTGGCGCGTGTCGTACATGGCTTCAAGCCGCGTCCGGTAAGGCTTCAAGCGCAATTTCAGAGCGTGTCGAACTTGTGCGCTCTAATCTCGAAACCGCCGCAACCGTCGAAATCAAGTTTTTTCTTGAAAACTTGATTTCTGAATGGAAACGGAATGCCGAGTTTCTCCCGAAAACTTGGTTTCTTCCCTGAATCCCAGTGACCTCATGATAACGATCTAGCCGGCTCGTAACCGGCAAGGTGCCGCATGCAATCAGGGTAATCACAAAAATCCCATAAATCACAGTTCAGACAATGTGAACCACCGCCACCCAAAACAAACCATATTTATTTGGGAAAACAAACCATTTAATTGCCGAACTTGGGGTTCACTGTTATCGGATGAGCGAAGAACTAGGGCAAACCCACAAAACAAAATCGCAAGCAAGTTTCACTTAACGGCAGACAATGTGCGTGATTCATTGCGAGAACGAGAAATCGAAACGTTTCCAGATAACGTTCACAGGATTCGAGATATTTTAGCCAGATTAAGTGTGTATCCCGCCATCACCGGTGAAAAACGGACTGACTAAACTGCAATAGTGAAATAGTTGGTGAAAAAAGTGAAAAAATTATAGACAACCTCAGGTCCCACCTGTGTCCGACAGGGCGCCGAAAGAGGGCTTTTTCCCACGTGGACGCATGAGATTGACGAAAATGAGCTCAATTTACGCATAATTCGCCAACGTGGAAAAAAATCGGTTTCTTTCTTATAGGTAGCAACTTGCGTTAGACATCTTTCCTCATTGACCCGATCTGCTGCCGATTTGAGAATCTATCGACTTTACGCTAAGATTGAGGTACCTAAACTATAACTCCACCAGATCGGAGCGTCTTGGGCTGTATCGAATTAGCTCACATCGCCCCGGCGGGGATCAACTGAGCGGATAGCGAAGGCGATAGAAATCCAGCAAGTGAGTGAATAGCGAGCGCGGTAGAGTTCCCGTAGAACTCACGTCGAGCTCCCATTGCGATCTTCTCCGGGTCTTGATTCCCCGCTTTTGACCTGTAGGAGCGATCTCCAGGTCGCGATTCCCCGCTCCAGCGGAGCGGAATGCCAAAAAAGGGTGCACTCAATTCTATTGCATTAATCGAACCATGAAACTTCAGAGCCACCTCCTAATCTCTCGACTGTGCATTACGCATGTGGTCACCCGACACCGTGAACTTGGAAACTCTTCAAATTGGCGATTATAGATCCCGCCCTACCGGGCATTCTGAAAATAAATGGAGACAATCACGCGAAAGAAATGATAAAATACACCTTCGCGGATTCAACCATCGATTTCTCACGATTGTGAGATTGGCGTATCGTAAATTGCTGTAGATGAACAGCCTTGGTTTCAAGCCTGTGCAAGGGTTTTCGAAATCGGGCTTATCAAAATCGGAATGAGACACTATGATGACAAATATTAACATCGGGAGTTACTTTCCAACTGTAATTAAATACCGGTTTCTGCACATTCTATGGTTTTGCACAATGGCATCGCTCGTGGCGCCCACCCCTCTGACTGCTGAAAGGGATACGACTGTGGGTCTCTCCGAAATCGCGGTCAAGATTCGAGATGAAGTCGATATCGGCAGAATGCGAAAGGATATCGCACGGCTCTCCAGCCTCAAGAGTCGGGTTACCGGCTATCCCGAATCGGCTGCCGCGAGCAAATACGTGTTCGACCGGTTCGTCGAGACGGGTTTAAAGAACGTGGAGAGCCGCGAATTTCGAATAGCCGTTCCCGTTGACCATGGCGACGGAAGGTTGGAAGTCCTCTCCCGAGACGGTGAGGTACTCAAAACGGTAAAAATTTGGCCCGTATGGCCCAATCTGGTCCGCACATCCTTACTTCCCACCGGGATCAAGCATCTTGTGCAGGACGGTGAAACCGTCGAATCCATTGCCAAGTCATATCAGGTAGAACTCAGCGCTATTCTTGAGGATTCCCACAATCAATTCCTCCTCGACCAAGCCGCCGACAGGCAGGATAACGACAGAGATGGGGAGATTGACGAGCCTGGCGAAGTTGCGCTAACGACGAACAACTCGGTGTTTGTTCCCACCGGCGGTCTACGCGCCCCGCTCTACTACGGCGGTGACGCCAACCTGGAAGACTTCAACGGCAAAGACATCGGGGGATTCTGGTACACCGTTCAGAGGGGCGATACGCTTGAAGATATCGCTCACCGGCATCGCGTGACCGTCGGGAGTATCACCGACGATGTGCTCAATAGCCACCTGCAGAAAACCGAAGACGGCATCGACAACAACGAAGACAGCCAGATAGACGAATATGGCGAAATCCCGCTGCTTGCCGACATTGTCTATTGGGACAGCGACGGTATCGATAACGATGCCGACGGGTATGTTGACGAAACGCCCGGCAACGACCGCGACGGGATTGATAACAACAACGACGGTTTGATTGATGAGGAGGGCGAGTTTGTCGCCGCCTCCGAATCCAGTCTATTCATCCCGCGCGGAAGCGTGATGCTGATAGATTTCAATTCCAGTACACAATGGATAAACGCCGCCATGCTTGGCGCGAAAGCGGTTGTGTTCATCGAGCCGGAAACCACCATTCGCGGTGAAGCCGAAAACAAATTCTTGACTGTTCCGGCAAACATCCCGCGATTCTGGATTTCAAGGGCGGATGCGGACCTCTTGCTAAATCTATTGAATGAAGTCGAGGAAAAGAACTCGGATTCGAATTCCGATCTACAGCCGTTGATGGTGCGATTGAACTCCACCATGACGTGGGAACGCCAGATTGGTCAAAACATCCGCGGCTTTCTCGAAGGCAGCGACCCGATTCTGAAAGACGAGATGGTCGTCGTTACCGCTTACTACGACTCCATGTCGGTCGTCCCGTCACTTGCTCCCGGCGCCGATCCGACCAGCGGGGTTGCCGCGCTGCTGGAGGTCGCGCGCATCCTCAGCAAAGAGGAATACCGGCCCGGGCGCTCCATGCTATTCGTCGCCACCGACGGCCACTTCCAAGGGCTTGCGGGGATGCGCTTCTTTATGTTCGGAATAGGCCAAGACATTATCGCGAGAGCGGACTTCAATATCAATTCAGGCGAAGCCCCCGGCATTCCCACCATGGGCGGGATGGCTAAAGGGCTGGGACTGGATCTCCGTCCGTTCAAGGAGTTGAGCCGTAAACTGCTGCTCTCGATTGATCGCAGCGTGCTCGTCGATCTGCCCCCCGAATTTTTTTACGAAATCCACCAACTTGACGAGGCAATACTGTCGCTGAAATCCACGGTATCCGATGTCGGGAGAACTTACAACCGGATCAACTCGTTGCGCAACAAACAGAGAGACTTCAAAGAGAAGCAGAAGAGGCGCCGCCGCGTCGTGAAAAAACGCGAAAAGCAGGGCTACACGCAGGAGGAAAAATCCACGCTTGAGACCAATCTCGTCAGATTCAAAAAAGATGCGCTGCAAACAACTCAATTCCTGCGCGTAGTCGTGGACCGCATGGCCGCACTCCAAAGCATGGCGTTGACGGCGTGCAGAGAGGCACAATTGGAATTGATAGACAACGTTGCGCTGCCCATGGCACGATTGGACGCGTGGGTGTTGGAGCAGTTGGAAGCGGATTTGAATGCGGGGCAAATCGGCGGAAGCTACGGACGGCAGCCGGGTGATTCCTACCTCAAACCGGAAAAAGGGCAGGACGAAGACTACCATCTCCCGGTGCCGCCGCATCTCGTTGGAACACCCGTCGCCGAGGATTTACAGCGACTGTCCGGCTACTTGGCGGATTGGGAATTTTCCGATTCCCGAAAATTTTCGCTCCAATACGCTCAAGAACGGGTGCTTGATCGACACCTCGATTTTCACGGCCTGCAAGCAATGAAGGACGCGCGAAAAGTGGTGCATCGCGCGCGGCAGGCGAACCAGACCTTTGACGACTATATTGTTCAAGAGCGAATTCAGCTTGAAAACGCCCTTCAAAGGATTCCTTCGGATGCGGATTATGAATCACCCATCAAGACGAGCATAAGCTGGTTGCAGACCCAACGCGACTACATGCCTGAAAATGTCGACGAAACCTTTGCGCCGTTTCTGAGCAGAGCTATTTTGGGTCGGCTGAAGGGGATTCAGGCACAACTGCGTCAGAAGGTGGCGAATGTACACGAGACAGCGGGCAGCGGCGTGATAAAGGAATCTCATGCCGTCCTCATTGACGAGCTGACAAAGGATAAGCAGGGTATTTTCGAGATTGCCATGCGGAACGCGCGGCTTGAACGCAGGCGGCTGGAATCTTTACTGGAGGACAATTGGCATGCGTCGCTGAATCGTCCGTATTTTGAAGAGGAAATACTCGTGTTGCGTCACTACCTTGAGAGTGACGACGTGGAAGCCGCCATCGAGGCGCGTGAGCAGATAGTTGCCCATCTCGAGGAGCGGAGACTTATCCGGTTTGTCAAACAGAAGGCGCGCGAGGATATTATTGAGCTTCAGAACCTGAGGAACGGACTGGAAACCTTTGACCGCGATTTTCCGGACGACATAAAAATCCTGCTCCGCGACAACATGCTCACCCTCCGAAACTCGCGCATACGCAACATCCAGTCCCGCGTCGCAATTCTTGCCCGATTTAGCAAATCGGAATACGACCGCAACATAGCTGCCGTGGAACAAGCCATTTCCCTCCAAGACCTCTTTAACCGCTATTACACCTCCCTATTTGTCTCGGTCGATCTCTCCACGCAAAGCGACAAATTCGCCGTTTTCAACAAGGGATGGTTCTACGATCAGCAGCCCGAATTTGTGCTGCGGCGGGAGTTTGCCACGATTGGCAATAAGCTCATGCAGTACGCCAACGATGTCGACTTCGGCGTGCGCATCGGAAAGCTCTGGAGTTTCACCGACGACCAAATTCGACTAGCCGTGATGAACAGCCAATGGGAAGCCGCTTTCGAGATTGAGACGAAGAAAGCCATCGAAGGAAAGTCACTGGAAACCCTGATCACCGACCACTACGAATCGCTGGTTGAGTTGACCGATGTCTCCCGCTTGATGAAGATGCAGTTTGAACAGATGCAAACCCGCGGCGAGCCGTCGGAAGAGATGCTAAAAGACATGGACTACATCCGAAACGAAGTCGAGCGGTTCATTCAGGACGACTTGCGCGAGGCTCAGCGGACGCGAAAAAATACGATTCGACTCCTAAACAGACTGCCGATGATGCTTGCCCTGCGTTATGAAGATCCGTCTCAACTAAGCCCGGACGAGATCGAAGATATCCAAACGTTAATTGACGTGGTCGGGTTGGGGGGTGAAACCAACTTTGTCAACGCCATCGGCGCCACCGGCGCCAAAACGTGGCGAACCTACATCCCGGGCAAGATCGCCTTCGACAGCGAAGTTGCCACGCTGATTGGGAAAACCGGCGTCACATTTGCCACAATCGAAGATGGGCGGCTGCTCACCGACACGCCGTTGGACACGATTGACAGGATGGATCTCACCTACGACGGCAACCTGCACAAACAGGTGAAAACCCTCAGCGGCATCCTCATCCAAGCCATGCTTGATCCGAAGATGCCCACCGGCGCCAAAGTGACCAACTACTACTGCAACCTCTTCGGTGATGTCGTGGAATACGACGCGCGCGAGAGCGCGCTGCCGAACACGCCGGTGCCCTATCCGATCGTCGCTATACGTCGTAAACACAAGACCATGATGGGCGTTCGCGGCGATCTCATCGCCATGGGCAACAACAAAGCTCAGTTTGACGTGCCGGGTCTGGCGATGGAGGGGCGGGCAACTCACCGCATAGGCGGGTTGCAGGAAGTTGATGCCTACCTTCTCGACTCAGATTCCGGCGATATCGTGTATGCCCCCGATTTGGGCAACTTCGGCGCCAAGCTGACCCCCAATAAACTTCGAATCCAAAACCGGCGAAGGGGTTGCCGCGTCATCGTGTTCCCGTGTGTGTCCACCACCATCTACGACCTCGTCGATCAGCGATACCTGCGCACACTAAGAGAGTTGCAGGTGTTTGACGGTTTAAGCGACAGTCCTCCGGAAAAATACGGTATGTCGAAACCGTGGCAGCAGCAGGGCGTTTCCGCCACCGAACCGATTGCGCTCGTCTACTCGGAGCCTGATATGCGCATTAAGATCGGCATGGCGTACGGTCAGATCGGCAAACGTCTCCTACTGATCAAAGCGGGCAAGAGCGGCGCAAAGAATCCGGCGCTCTACACCGGATCGGGATTTGTCGTTCGCGAGAACGGCTCTATCCGCGTCACGCCCTACGTGGTTGTCCGAGACATGTGGTGGCTCGACGAGAACCGTACGAGCCTGTACAAGCGGTTCGGTATCAGCAGCGATCGGCTCGATCAACTGCATTTCTTTGCGCACCAACACTTGGACCAAGCGGAAACGGCTCTCTCCAAAAAAGAATATTCGACGGCAATGAAACTTGCGCGTGCGGCATGGGGATATGAGTCGCGAGCCTATCCCGATGTGAAGAAAACCGGCAACGATGTCGTGAACGGGGTTATGTTCTACCTCGCTCTGCTTCTGCCGTTCTCCTACTTCATGGAGCGACTACTCTTTGCATCGCCCGACGTGCATAAACGCATTGGCGGCGCAGCTGCGATTTTTATCGTCGTGTTCTTCTTCTTGGCGCAGGTGCACCCCGCGTTCCAAATCACGACCACACCCGTTATCATCCTGATTGCGTTCGTCGTGCTGGTGCTTACCGTATTCGTGATCGCCATCATCTTGCGAAAATTCGAGGAACAACTCGAAAAAATCAGGCAGGAAAGCTCGAAAGTGTATAAAGCGGACGTGGGTCGTTTGGCGGCGTCCGCGGCGGCGTTCAGTCTGGGTGTCTCGAACATGCGAAAACGGAAGGGCCGCACCATTCTGACGTGCGCGACGCTGGTGATTTTGACGTTCACCGTGATCTCGTTCACCTCCGTGCGTACCTTCATGCACCCCAACAAGACCAACTTGCCCGCGGTGACGCCGCGCTACACCGGGATGTTGATTCGGGATCAATATTGGCGTCCGCTTGAATCACCGGTCATCAGCTCGATTATGAACGATTTGAGGAAGACGCAGCTTCCCGAACCTGAGTTTCGGTTGATGCTGAAGAGGCGCGGCACCTCGTCGGAGGAGATCGAGGGCTCCATTGCTCAGTTGAGCGAGGCGGGGGCGCTAGCAAGTGTGAGTGCGGAGCCTACGTTCCTGTTCAGCATGGATTCAAATCTTCGGGATGATTTGGCGGCGGGAGAGATCTCCACGGTTCTGAACGAGGAATTCGACAAACGCGGCTTCCGCCTATCGAGTCAGACGGTAATTCAACCGGTTGCCGGCGAAGACAGATGGGAGATTGCCGGGAATCGGAGCACTTTCACGGTAAGGAGAGACGGAGATGAATTGAAGGTTTATCAACCGTCGTCCGTCTTGACTGTTCACAACGCGGTAGGACCCCGTGCGTGGTATCAATCTTCGGGCACGGGCGATCAGTCGTTCGTAGAACTCAGACGTACCCCCAACCCGGCAGATCCCGTGCCGCCGGAAGACGCATTGACCGGCCAACCCTATACCTTCTCGGCCAACATGCTGGTCGGAATGAGCGCCGCCGAGCCGCGAATTACGGGTATTGACCGCTATCTCTATTACGGAAAATGGTTCGATCCCGCGGATGAAGACGAGTGGCCCACGCGATGGCCATACGCCTGTGTCCTGCCGAAGGGTGTGGCGGATCTGCTTGGCATTGTCGAAGCCGACATGGGCAAAGCGACCGTCTCCGTGTACGGCGCGGATTTCACGGTGACCGGGGTGCTCGGTATCGGTTTCAAGGATTTGACCGACAACGACGGCGAGGAATTGACGCCCATCGATCACCAATTGATGAAACAGCAAAGCTCGCGCGGTGCGCAGGAGAATCAGAGCAGCACGAGCGAGTTGCAGAAATACATCCATTTGACGCCCGACAGCATCGCCATTTTGCCGTATCAGGTGATTATCAACCAGGGCGGCACGCTGCGCTCGGTGGCGGTCAACATGGAGCCTCAACCCGAAGACCCGCCGATTCCGGGTGCGGTTGACAAACTGGATCTCATCATGGCGCCGCTGATGAGCCGGATCGCGCTCGATTTCTTCGTCGCGCGAGACAAAAACACCTACCTTTACAGCTCGATCGGAATGACCTCCTTCTCCGGCATGGGCAACCTGTTCATCCCCATCCTCATCGCGTCGTTGATTGTGTTGAACACCATGCTGGGCGCGGTCTACGAGAGGATCAGAGAGATTAGCATTTACAGTTCCGTCGGATTGGCGCCGGTGCATATCGCGTTTCTGTTCCTCGCGGAAGCGTGCGTCTATGCGATTGTCGGCGCGGTGCTCGGCTACCTGCTGGGTCAGGTCGTGGCGACGCTGCTCGTGAACTTTGGTTGGCTTTCCGGTCTCACCCTGAACTACTCGTCCATGTCCACGGTGGTGGCGACGATTATCGTCATGATAGTGGTCGTGGGCAGCACCCTTTACCCGGCGATCAAGGCGAGTCGAATGGCGGTTCCCGATCTGGAAAGAAAATGGAAGCTGCCGGAACCTACGGGCGATGAATGGCATTTCAACCTGCCGTTCACGGTGTTGTCGGAGGAAGCTCTCGGTCTGAACGTATTCATGCGCGACTACTTTGATGCGCACGCCGACGAATCCGCGAGTGATTTCTACACGAACCAAGTTTCGTTCAGTAGGTTTTCCGAGGATTCGGATGATAGAGGACAGGAATCGTATGCCGTCAGTATGATGGTGTGGCTGGCTCCGTACGATTTGGGCGTAAGCCAAGCGATACGGTTCGTGACGACGCCGGTTGGCGGGGAGGAGGAGGAACTGTACCAGATTCAGCTGGACATCACCCGCGAGAGCGGTGAGATAGCGTCATGGAAGCGCGTGAATCGACGGTTCTTGAACCTGATTCGGAAGCAACTACTCATCTGGCGGACGCTCAGTCCGGATGTTCGAGGCGAATTTCATGAGCGTGGACGCCAAGAGGACGATACGACGCAGGAAACCCCAACCCCGGAATTGGCGCCGCAGCCTGCGGATTGAAAAGCAGTGAGCAGTGGATTTCTACCGCCTTCGCTATTCGCTCAGTTGCTGGTTAGTGGCGAGTGGTTGGTGGCTGGGCTCTGTTGACGTTGTTCTGAAGCGATTCTGCAGTTCGCCGAGAAATACCGAACTATAGGGACGGGGTGGGATTACTGTTGCAGTTACTATCCATGTCCCTCCTTCGAGATCCCGTTCCCTGATCCTACCATTGGTTGGGTGCGGCGGAAGTGGACGTTGCAAAGGGCACTCCTTGACCGTTAGATTCACCCGATTATTTCAGCCAACGAGCAAGCGTTAATTTGCCGCGCATTACACCCATGACTTAGGAGGAGAAAATGCGATTCGGACGCACACTTGTATCTTTAATCGGGTTAACAGTGTTGTTGGCGAGTGGGGAGTTCTGGTCGAGAAGCGCGCTCGCTTTCAACACAGGTCGAATTGTCTTCACATCCACGAGAGATGGCAACAGTGAAATCTATGTAATGGATGCCAATGGAGGTAACCGAGAAAACCTGACAAACCATCCAGCGTATGATGTTGATCCGGATTGGTCTCCCGACGGGACGAAGATTGCATTCACTTCCAACAGAGACGGCGTCGCAATGCAAATCTACGTCATGGACGTCGATGGAAAAAACCCGATTAGATTGACGGATGGACCGCGGAGCAAGTGGGGCCCAGGCTGGTCTCCCGATGGGCGTAAGATTGCGTTCACCGTCCGCGATGGGATAAATCATTTCGAAGTGATGAACGCAGATGGACAAAATCGTGTAAAGTATGAAGGCCGAACGATGGAGCCATCATGGTCTCCGGATGGGCAACAGATTGCATTCATATCCTGGAAAGATGGGGGCAACGAAATCTACGTTATGGACGCTGACGGACAGGGGCTTGAAAGGGTGACACACGGTTTAGGACCTAAATGGAACCCATCGTTTTCTCCCGACGGAGGACGGATTGCATACTGGGGTGTCGACGAAGGATTCGATCACATCTATGTGGTGGGGGCGGATGGAAAAAATCTCAAGAGGCTTACGCACAATCGAGCACATCACTGGGGCCCCGCATGGTCTCTCGATGGGCAAATGATCGCATATGTAGTCTCCGATGATCGTAACTTCGGCGCAAAGATTCACTTGATGACCGCAGACGGAAAATATCTTAAGCAAATCAGCAAAGTTCGTGATGGGTTCGATGACCAGCCTGACTTTGACCCGGCAGCACTAGCTGTGTCCCCCACCTCCAAAACAGCCACAATTTGGGGTAAATTGAAAAAACGGCCGACCAACCTTCGATAGATTGCCCGATTGGCTTTTACCCCCAACCAAGGAGAGGAAAAATGCGATTCGGACGAACACTTGTGTCGTTTATCGGGTTAACGGTGATTCTGTTTAGTGGGGACCTGTGGCTAGAAAACGGACTTGCTTTCAACACAAATCGAATTGCTTTTACATTCTCGAAACTTGGCGAATCTGAAATCTATGTAATGGATGCCGATGGGCGGAATCGAGAAAACCTGACGAACCATCCAGCGTATGACAGTAGTCCGGATTGGTCTCCCGACAGGACGAAGATTGCATTCGTTTCCAGCCGAGACGGTGGAAATCAAATCTACGTAATGGACGCCGATGGAAATAACCCGATTAGATTGACAGATGGACCGCTGACCAAGTGGGCCCCGGACTGGTCTCCCGATGGGCAAAGAATTGCCTTCACCGTCCAACCGGCTGCAATAAGGGAATCTTACATCGCCGTGATGGATGCCGATGGAAATAATCGGGTGAGGTTTAAAGACCACGCCAGGGATCCATCATGGTCTCCTGATGGGCGTGAGATTGCATTTTCATCCCAGAGAGATGGTGAGTGGTGGGATGATATCTACGTGATAGGCACTGACGGACAGGGACTTAGAAGGGTGACGCATGAATTACGGGAATTATGGGGTGCATACAGGCCAGCGTTTTCTCCAGACGGAAAACGGATTGCTTACGTAGCCATCGACGAATTATACCCTCAAATTTTTGTGGTCGGGACAGATGGGAAAAATCGGGTGCGGCTTACGCAGGGTCAACAGAATCATGGAAGCCCTGCATGGTCCGTCTCCGGTCGGAGGATCGCATATGTTGTCTGGGACAATGATGATGGTCCTTCTACGATTCACTTGATGACCTCCCATGGAGAATATTTGAAGCGACTTAGCGTTGTCGATGGTGCGGATGATGGTGAGCCCGACATTCGCTCGTTCGGGTTAGCTGTGTCTCCCGCTTCCAAAACAACCACAACTTGGGGCAAGCTGAAGAAACTCGCGCACGACCTCGAATAGTTTGCCCGATTACGTTTTGCTCCCAACATAGGAGGTGAAAAATGCGATTCGGCCGATCACTTATATGGTTTATCGGGATAACCGTGATGCTGTTAAGTGGCGAGTTGTGGTTATTAGGAGGACTCGACGCGCAGGGGTCACGGATTGTTTTTTCAAACCTGGTATTTGACAACTATGAAATCTATGTGATGGACGCCGATGGAGGAAACCGGGAAAACTTGACTAACCATCCGGTGGACGACAGGGAACCGGATTGGTCGCCCGACGGTACGAAGATCGCCTTCGTTTCCCGTCGGTCCGGCGGATATCAGATTTGCGTCATGGACGCCGATGGTAAGAATCAGATCGAACTGACAGATGGAACGGAAACGAAGGCGGATCCAGACTGGTCTCCCGATGGGGGTAAGATTGCATTCACCGTCCACGATGGGATATCTCATATCGAAGTGATGGATGCTGATGGACAAAATCGTGTAAGGTTTGAAGACCAAACGATGCAGCCATCATGGTCTCCGGATGGGCAACAGATTGCATTCGTATACAGGAAGGATGAGGGCATCGAAATTTACCTGATGGGGGCTGACGGACGGGGACTTGAAAGGGTAACGCACGATTTAACGGGTAAATGGAACCCATCGTTTTCTCCTGACGGATTGCATACGATGCCTCGCACGACGGATTCAAGCACATCTATGTGATGGGAGCGGATGGCAATAATCGGGTGAGGATTACACACAATAAAGAGGATCATTCGCGCCCGACGTGGTCACCCGATGGGGAGATGATCGCATATGTGGTCTCTAAGGTTGGTATTCCCTTCGGCAGAAAGATTCACTTGATGACCGCAGACGGAAAATATATTAAGCAACTCAGCAAGATTCGCGGTGCGACCGATGACCACCCGGATTTTAGCCCGGTGGGACTAGCTGTTTCCCCCAGTTCCAAATCAACGACAACATGGGGCAGGGTGAAGAAACTCGCGCCAAACCGCCGATAGCTTGCGAGATTTCCTTTTGAACCGCGAATCTTGATGATGGGACTATAATCACATCAATCAGGGATTTCACATTTAGGATTACTTGGTTCGGCTCGTAGTAGCACGATTCATAACGCGACCGCTATCGGAGCGAGTTTTGAGTGCGCCGGGCGGTCGTGATTGGGAGAAGGAACTTTATCGCGCCGAGATCTCTGTCGAGGATTTCTATCAGGATTTGCTCTCAAGATTGTCAATGGCGGTTCTATCGCAATCGCTATTTGGATCTCTATCGCATGGGATTCACTATCGCGTTCGCTATCCGCTCAGTTGATCCATAGAGCCTGTTTGAAAAGTCAGGAGCAAAGCCATTTTTGTCACTTATAGGGAGTTTTTTCACGTATTTATTGTTGTCTACTACATACCTGTCGCCCCGCTGGGGCTTGGGTACCCGGGGATTTGGCGTTTCTATACACCTTCCGCCCCGCTGGGGCTTTTAAAGGCTGGTGCGCAGTGCGCACCTTGCCTTACAAATGTACTTTTCAAACAGGTTCTTAGCGATTCGGAGATCGCTCCTACAAACGGAACCGCTAAACTCCACAAATGTGAAATTTTCAGTTGCATTGGCTATAGAACTGAAATACCGGAATAAGGAGGACATGACCGATGAATAGAATCCGCCCATATTTGAGAAAACGGCTATTTCTACTGCTATTGGCGTTAATGGTTACTTCGGACAGCACAGCACAGAGCTTCGAATCGAGAATCGTTTTTGCATCGAACCGCGACGGCGATTGGGACATTTACTCCATGGACGTAAACGGAGATAATGTGGTCCAACTCACCGACCACCCGGCATCTGATGGGTATACCGCTTGCTCGCCGGATGGGAGAAGGATTGCGTTCCTATCAGTTCGCGGCGTTACATTGGACCTGTATGTGATGGACAGCGACGGCAATAACGTGATCCGACTTACCCAGGACAATTTATTTGAAAACCGCTCTAGTTGGTCGCCGGATGGCACGAGGATTGCCTTTTCAAATTTCCGGTGGGAGGTTGGCAACTCGGAAATCTTCGTGATGGACGCCGATGGAAATAATCTGATAAATCTGTCAAAACACAAGTGGCAAGATGTTACACCGAGTTGGTCGCTAGATGGAAGCACGATTGCGTTTTGCTCCTACCGTACCGGCCACTTGAATGATCCCGAGCATATTTTCGTGATGAACGCAGATGGAACGGGAAGGCGCAATCTCACCGGCGATACCCACCTAAGGACTAGTAGATTTCCCACTTGTTCGCCAGATGGAAGCAAGATTGCTTTTCAGTCGCAGCGCTTGTTCCGCGAAGGCACACGTACTGACATTTACGTGATAACCGCTGACGGGAAGGAGTTAGAGCAGCTTACGGAAGACGGTCGCAGCAGGTTCCCAGCCTATTCGCCGGACGGGGCAAAAATCGCCTTTTCGTCAAGTCGTGATGGAGGTGGACATATTTATTTGATGGAGGCAAACGGGAGGAACGCGGTCAAACTCACGAGAACTCCTCCCGGTGTTGGTAACGGACTTCCTTCTTGGCTGCCCGGTGCATTGGCAGTCAACCCAAACGGAAAGTTGCCGACATCTTGGGGAGTTCTCAAATGCACCCGCAACCAGTGATGATGTCAATGAACTCGGCGGCGACGCCCAAACACAAGCCATAGCGTTAGACTTTGAGAAGCGAATCGTCTTATGTAATGACGTTACGATCCAATTCAAAGAAGAAAGACTTGATAAAGTTTTTGGCGAAGGAGTGGGGAGTTGCCCGGGTTGTCTTGAAGTGGATATCCTGACTGGGCGAAATAACGTGTGATTGAAGGAGGATGGATAGATGGATTTCCGACCAGCACATAAGTTTTTGATTCTTATCGGGTTATGCACGTTTACATTTATCGGCGGCATGTTCTTGAAAAATGGTCTGGCTTCGAACTTGGCACAGATTGTCTTCACCTCCAAGAGGGATGGGAATTCTGAAGTCTACGTGATGGACGCCAAGGGGGAATCTCAAAAAAGACTAACAAACCACCCGTATCTAGACAGTGAACCAGTATGGTCTCCCGATGGAAAAAGAATAGCATTCGTATCCAATAGAAGGTGGTTTAATCTCCAGATTTACATCATGGACAGCGATGGAGGAAACCTGAACAGAATTACAGACGGTGTCAGGGACAGAGATCCCGCGTGGTCGCCCGATGGCAGCAAGATTGCGTTCTCGGCCTATCCCGAGGAACTTAACTTTGAAATTTATGTGATGGACCCCGACGGAAAGAATCAGACGAGACTGACACACAATGTCGGAGGTGACAGGCATCCGTCATGGTCGCCCGACGGTCAACGGATCGCCTTCGTGTCCCAGAAGGAAAGTGATGGGGACATCTACGTGATGGATGCTAATGGGGGTAACCAGAAAAGGCTAACACGTCTTCCGTTGATAACGAGAAATCCGTCTTGGTCTCCCGATGGTCAGAGGATTGCGTTCGATGCCTTTACAGACCTACACTTGGAAATCTTTGTGATGGATTCCGACGGGAGCAAGCTGAAAAAGTTGACCGACACTCTAGTGTTTGGCCAGGCCCCCGCCTGGTATCATGACGGGCGTACAATCGCATTTGAGAGAGTTGGAAGAAAATTTCGCCATAGCGGAATTCATCTAATGACATCCGATGGGAAACATCTGAAACGCCTCAGCGATCCCAATCATGACGATTACCACCCCGATTGGTTTGATCCTCGAGCGTGGGCTGTTTCTCCGACAGACAACCAAATCACTATTTGGGGCAGGTTGAAAGAACCTGCGCCCGATCTCCAATAAGCCGTGCGAATGTATTATGAACTTGGAATTTTGGTAGTGGGAGTTAGACGACAGGGAGAGGAATCGAAAGTAGCGCCAGCCTCGAGAGCGCCGATTAAAGTTTGGGAGTGCGTCCTCTCAGCAGGCCAGTTTGTAGAGAAAGCGAGTACAGCTTGGCACCATTGAAATAACAGTTAACAGGATTCGATTGTAGGACACTCTGATATGCGTTCCCTACTTTGCATTTGAATTGTATTTATTGTTCGTTCTTGATTAGGAATATGGATTTTCGAGATAGTAATGGTAATGGAAAGTTCTTGGCTGCCTTCTTTGCGATAGACTCACTTCATCACAAAGTATAGACGTCCTGCGATTGGACGGATCACTGCAAACGCCTCTGCACTGCAAGGAAAATCTTCAATTTGTTGATTGAAGATCTCCCCTTTGTACCACGCCCGTGCCGCCCACCGCCCCTTGCCCTTTGATCTATCCACGTTTTACTTTCTCAGGGAGATTCTGCCGGTAAAGTGTGGTCGGTGTGCGTCGCAAGACTTTTATAGTCAACTAAACCTAGCATAAGTCATTTGAACCTAAACAAACCGTGTGTAGAGGCGGGATTTGTTGCTCGCGTTGTGTCGAGCCGAATCCTGTTCGCGAACGGATTTTGCGTCCGGCAGGTCGCTCCTACCCAAGGAGATTCTTCTGGAATAGTAGTGTTCATTCTTATTTTCAAATGTAGCCGAAAGTTCGGTTGCCAACCGCACCCACGTGACCGGATTAATACCGCTTTTATTTGGAAACCGAACTCTCTGCGGCGATCAAACAACCCTTGGTTTTACTATTGAGGAAAGTTAAAACACTCTTAACTCTCCACCAGCCACTGTTTTTTACTGGCCACTAACCACTGATCACTGGCCACTGTTTTTAGATATGTCTGACGAATTCAATCAACAACAGAAAAACCCCGGTCTGACACCTCGGTTGTTGATCATCACGCTCATTTTGGTTCCCATTAACTGCTATTTTCTGTTGCAGATGGAACTGGTGCGTTATACCTTTCCAACCTGGATAGTGCCGCTGTCCAACGTCATCTTCATCTTGACGGCGGTGATGGTTATTAATTCTCTGGTTCGCTTGCTTCTCCCGGGCATCGCGCTCCGACACGGCGAACTTTTGGTGCTTTACGTGATGTTGAGCATTACGACGACGTTGTCTGCCGGGGATATCCTGCAAGCCATACTGTCAATCTTGGGATACGCCTTTTGGTTTGCCACGCCCGAAAACGAGTTCCAAGAACTGTTTATCCGGCATATTCCGCGTTGGCTCACCGTCTCGGACGAGGCGGCTTTGCGCGATTTCTACGATGGTGAATCCACCCTTTATCTGGAACATCATCTGAAGGTGTGGACGCCGGTGGTGCTTGCGTGGCTGCTGGTTTTTCTGGTGTTGGCGTTCAATTTCCTGTGCGTGAACACCATCCTGCGGCGGCAATGGACGGAGCACGAACGGTTAACCTACCCAATCGCGCAACTGGCTCTGGAAATGACGAAGCCCACAGGCGGGTTTTTCCGAAATAGGCGAATGTGGATAGGTTTCGGCATTGCCGCGGGCATCGGTCTGCTTAACGGGCTGCATACGCACTTCCCGCAGGTTCCGTTTGTCCCGGTGAAACGCACCTACTACACCGTCACCGAAGGGCCCTTGAGTTTCTTCGCGGACGGCGGCGATCTGATTCGCCTCTCGCTCTATCCCTACGCAGTCGGCATCCTGTTCCTGATGCCTCTGGATATGCTTATTTCCACCACGTTCTTTTGCGGCTTATACCGGGTTCAGCTTACCGTGGGCGACATCATGGGGTGGGATACGCTTCCCAGATTCCCGTTCCATGGCGAGCAGATTCTCGGCGGTTTCCTGGGGCTTTGCGTCTTCGTTTTTTGGACCGGGAAGGGGCACTTTATACGTGTGATAAAGCGTGCGCTGGGCTGGCGAATTGATCTCCGGGATTCGGAGGAGCCGCTTCCGTATCGCGCCGCGGTGTGGGGTCTGGTGATCGGGCTGGTTGTGCTCACTTTCCTGCTCAGAAGGGCGGGCATGACGTTCTGGGTGGCTGCCACATTCGGGCTGCTCTTCCTGATTGCGCCAACCGTGATGACCCGGCTTCGCGCGGAGGCGGGGGTGTTCGCCTGCTATGGGTATGCGCCTCGCGCGATGCTCAGTCAATGGCTGGGCACTCGACGACTTGGACCCCAAAACCTAACATCGCTGACCGTGTGTTTCTTCAACAGCGAGTACCGCCCGCAGCAGATGCCACACCAGCTTGAAGGGTTCAAAATTTCGGACCAAGCCAATCTCTCCCATCGAAAGATGTTTGCCGCGATACTCATTGCCACCGGGCTGGGCGTGCTTGTCTCTTTTTGGATTCAACTCCATTTATACTATGACCATGGGGCGGCTTCGGGCTATTTCGGCCCGTGGGCACTGGGGCACGGAAGGCGGTGGTACGGTTGGCTGAAGGATTGGATCTACTATCCCACCAACACCGATTGGTTGGGCGTGGTGTTTATGGGTGGCGGGTTCTCGGTGATGATGCTTCTCGCCTATTTGCGTTCAAGAGTTTTCTGGATGCCTTTGCACCCGTTGGGATTCTTGATTGCCGGCGGAGGAGAGTTGCCGGGCGATCTCTTGGTGCCGCTCATCGTGTGCACGGTGGCGAAATGGCTTATCCTCAAAAACGGAGGAATACAGAGCTACCGCCGCGCGGTGCCGTTTTTCTTGGGGCTGGTGTTGGGCGACTTCCTTATGGGCAGTATCTGGAGCATCTTGAGCATCGTGCTGAATGTGGACACGTACCAGTTTTATCCGTGACGCGCGATTGCCGCCGCTTTTCAGGGATTATTATCGCACAGGATTTTCGATGGGATTCCTATCGCCTTACTTAACCAGTCAGTTGATCGCTCATTTTTTATTCGCTTAATCTCACCCCAAAAAAAGATGGTGGGCGGTGCCCACCCTACAACTGTTCATTCTTGCGATGCCCCTCCATCGACACTGGTGCGATCAGAGGCTGGTGCGCAATGCGCACCCTACAATGGGATCAATACCGATCCATAATCCATGAGTTACAAGAACCGGGGGTTCGCAGTAGAGCAGTTCATTTAACTTGAGTTAAACTCAAATCTTTCCGATTTCAATTATCACTTTTCTCGTGCGATGTAACGATGACGTATGCGAAAAGGATAATTATGAAAAGCACCGCGTACATATAGGCAAGTGCGCGTAAGGTTTCTATGATGGTTGCGTATGTTGCGGTCAACCATGCTACTCGATCGAAATCAAGGTACGGGGCAAATTCTTTGATTGTGTCATATTGGGACCATATATCGAGTTGTAGCTGGTGTGCTATTGCACCTCGCGAAACTCCGACCAAGAGCGTGGCATATTTCACGTATTTGATAAACGCGCTGTTTATGCGAAATTTTTCCTGGAAGATGTCCCCAAAGATGGTAGAAATCAAGCGTACAAACACCATCATGACGGCAAAGGAAACGACTGCCGCTACGACGACCGAGACTATGAAATCCAGTCCAAAAAACATAGTTCCTCCTTATTCCAAAAGTTGCTGCTCACGCACTCTAACGATGATGTATGCAATCAAGCCGAGTACGAATAACGCCAAGTACATATAGGCTATCGCGATAAGGGGTTGTAAAATTACTGTCTGTATCGATGACATCCACATCCACCACTCTGGGTAATTGGAAACACGGTCAATGGAGATGCGTTCTAGGATGTGCGCCGCGAGTTCGGAAGATAAGGGATTTACGTTCACACCGTGTGAGATGCCAACCAGATAGGTCACAAATCTCACATATCTAGTAAACGCGCTGCTGGTTTCGTTCCGAATGATGCGCCGCATGAGGTTGGATAGAGGCTTTTCGCACACGCTCGCAACGCAAAATGAGACCAATCCTGCCGAAATGAATGCGACTGCAAAACCCAGATCGAAAGACATATATCCTCCGGTTGCGGCGGGTGGATGGCGGAGTGAGACTCGACAATCTGATGAGAAATTTATCGCAGGTCGTTTTCCGCGATCAGATTTTGGATTCGGCTTTCCTGAATGGTGAGATGGAGAACACGTTGCCAGCGGTGAGGGACAAACAGATGTATCGCGCCGTCGCTGACGACGCAATCCATGTAGGAGCACTGGAAGTTTCGGAACGGTCTTGAGAAGGCTTCGCTCAAGGCGTTGGCAAACACAAAGCGCGGTTCGCTCCACGTGTGTCCGCCATCGATAGAGGTTGCCAGCCAGATTTCCGAACGGTCTTTCATGACCTCGGATTTCTCGGTATTGAGACCGGTATAGTTGAAATCGCTGTATCGGTTGTGGTGGAACGCGGCGATGGTTTTGCCGTCGGACAGGTGACACAGCATCGGCGGCGCGTCGGGGTGCACGAGCGGTGTTGGCTGCGGGTGAGTCCAAGTTCTGCCGTCGTCCTCACTCCATAGCCCCCAGAGGTGACCTTCGCAAGTGCGGGTCATCAAGAAAACGCCCCCGTTTCCGAGGCAGATGGGACGCCCTTCGTCCATACGATTGAACTGGGGAACGCACCAGCCTCCGTGGCGTTTGTAGGGGCCGACGTTCCAGGTCTGTCCGCGGTCCTCGGAACGCAAAATGTATTGCCGCGTCATTAGGGGTTTATAGGACCAATCGGCTTCGTGCGAGCCGAGCAGCCAAGTGCCGGCATCGGTTTCGCACATGCGCATGACGGACATCCCTCGGAAACCGGTATCATTAGTCGGGGCAATCAGCGTGAGGTCGGACCACGAGTTTCCGTGGTCCTCCGAATATCGAAAGCCGATCCGTGCGTTTTCGTGCAGCCCATTGGCTTGTTTCAAGCCGTTTATGCGTTCGTTGTCCCAGACGGGTTGCGTTCCGAAGGCATATATTCGGTTTGTGCCGCGGGGAGTGAGTGGGATAAACCCGTGCTGGTTGTAGTCGATGTCGAAGGCGACATGAGGTCCCTGCCACGTCACGCCATCGTCGGATGATCGGTAGGCGAGCATGTCGTTGACCTTTTCGGACTTCCCGCCGTAGTGGCCGCCGTCGGGAAACATCAGAAGAAAATCCCCATTCGGCACGATCGCCGCCCGGCATTCATATAGGCCGCGTTGGGGATCGCGTGCACGGTGCACGATCTTCCCGTCGAGGTGTTCACTGGCAACAATGCCCAACCGCTTGCGCAGGACGATGCCCTTTGGCAATCGGGACACCGAGACGCTGCGTTTGTTAATCTCCGTGGTGCTATTAATTTGTTCGTAATTTGACGTGTCCATACCGATACAAGTCATTTATAGTTACACATGCTCGTGGTTAATGCAATGGTTCTGTACCACAATCTGTTAGATTGTGGGATGCGCAAACTAACAGTGGGACGTTCTATCGCACTCCTTATTCAGTCGCTTGTTTGCTATGAGGGTGCGCCCGGTTTTGGGGGTAAATACACATATCACCATCTTTCATTAAACTGCAATCCCAAAATGTATGAATGCTATGGTAAATGACGATGGTCGGCAATCATAAAACTGCGGATTCTCTCCGCTTTACAACGATACTATTTCATTATTACCATCCGCTTCATCTGGCTGAAAGTCGGCGTGGACAGTTGGTAAAAATAGACGCCGCTCGAAGCCCTCTCTCCCCGATTGTTGCGGCCATCCCAATAGGCGGCGCGCCCTCGGCTGCGGTAGAAACCCGCCCGCTGGAATCCGAGCCGAAGCGTCCGAATCAATCGTCCGGTCGAGCCGTAAATTGAGAAGGTCACTCTACCTGCCTCAGAAAGCTGATACGGAATCCAGGTTTCGGGATTGAATGGATTGGGGTAGTTCTGCAGCAGCAGGCTTTGGTTCGGTCTACCGACCCCACGAAGAGTTACGGACAGCAAGGCGTTTTTAATGTCGTCGGGGGCTACCGTAAATCTGAATCGCTCCGAGGCAACCTCCCCGGTCGGATCGGAGACGGTAACCTCTAGCGTGTCGCCAACCTGCACCACGTTGCGGCGCGCAAGGTCCGTGGTCGCCGCGGCAAAGTAACCGCTCCTCACACGGTCTTTCATGACGGTATTGGTACGCAGGTTTCGCACGCTGACGAGATAGCCGTCAAAGTTCCGATCACCTTCCAATCGACCACTGAGAACGAACGCCCAAGCATCGTTATGCGATGTCTGACCCGGCGCGGAAGCCGAATGATTTGTCCAAGCTGTACCGACGAAAATGGCAAAACTTGGAAAGGGCACGTTTACGATGTAACCGGAGGCGCCGTCAATCGGGAATCCGTCATCGGGCGCGTCCGGGGTCCAACCAACGAATTTCTGGCCTACATCACCTAACGTAATTACTATCGTCGCTCCCACCAGTTTCGATAAATAACGCGCGTTAATTGGTTGAAGCGGTTTTAAGGGCACCGAGAGCATATTCAAGCCTTCGGAGAGGTTAGCGAAGTAGATACCGGGGAAATTCTGCGCACGCTCACTGAGAGCAGGTCTGGCAATGAAACCGAGTCTGCGGCCGTCCATCGTGTCATAGTAGCCGACTATACCTCCCTTGGTGTCAATATCGCGCGCTACGGTGGTGATGCTGCCGGGGGCTCGCAACTCCGTCGGTTCGCCGTTTGGTCTGAGGACATAGGAGCGTTCAATATCGTCAACCATTTTTGCTCGGAACACGATAACTCCGGCATCACTGATCGCGTTCACGAAAAGATATTCCAGATTCGATATGCTGCCGGGGACATCGAACGTGGTATAGTTGCCATCGGCAGTGCGCATGTAACCGTGATAGACTCCGTCCGCATCCACGTAACTGCCAACCAGGGTGCCCGCGACGTTCATGTCGTCGGCGTAGGTTATCACTGCCCCAGGCACATCGAATTGCTCGTCTCCCACGAATCCGTGGATGGCACCGGCGTCGTCAAATACGTCACCGATCAGTTGACCCGCCGCACTCACGCCGAAGATTTCCGTTTCGGCTGCTCCGGGAAAATCGAACTGCGTCAATTCGCCGTTTTGCACGACCACACCGTGGGAGACCTCGTTCATGTCTTGATAGAAACCCACGGTCTGTCCAGCATTATTGAGGCCATAGAAACCTATGGAAATCGAATCGGTCACATCATAAGTGGAGAACTCGCCGTCGATCAACGTGAACCCAACAGCTTTCTCCTCAGCAGAGCCGCGAGTGTTGCCCGCAAAGTGCCCATAGTCGTTCGTAGATGTCAGTTCCAGAAAGTCAACGCCGGGGACCTTTATTGTCTCGAATACGTAACCCATGGTCGCGGGTTTGGCGATAAATCCGCGTCTTTCCCCGTCTAACGTATCATAGTAGCCGGCAACTTGCCCCTTTGCGTTGACATCGCGCCCGACGGTTCTGATGCTTCGCGGCACTCGCAACTCCATCGGCTCGCCCCCCGGCGGAATCACATAAGAACGATCAAAATCGTCAATTTCTTTCGCGCTGAACACGATGACACCAGCATCGTTGATGGCGCTCACGTAGAGGTACTCTAGCAGGGACCGGGTGCCGGGGTATTCCAACTCCGTAAAGCTACCGTCAGCGCCGCGTTTGTAGCCGTGAGGTATTCCATCGGCATCTAAGTAACTCCCAACGGACACTCCAGCGGAGTTAATGTGGTCGGCGTACGTCCCCGCGGCATCGGGGAAGTCTATCTGCACATCGCCCACAAACCCGTGAATGACGCCGGAGGCGTCAGCAAAGTTGCCGGCAAGTTGCCCAATTTCGCTAATTCCAAAGATATAGGTTTCCGATGCGCCAGGGAAATCGAATTGAGTCATCTCGCCATCACCCGCGATTAAGCCGTGAGAAACCTCGTCCGATCCCTCGTAGAATCCGATAGCTTGACCTCTATTGTTGAGCCCATACAGATAGGTATTTTGTGAGTCGGGGAAATCGTACCTCAAGAAAACGCCGTCAATCAGTGTGAAGCCGATGGTCTTCTCCCCATCGGGACCGCGCGTGCTACCGGCATAGTGCCCGAGGTCATTGGCAGCGGTCACTTCCAGATACTCAACGCCGGGTACCTCAATTGTCTCGAAGAAATAGTCCACAATGGGTTCGGACGGTTCGGGGAGGGTTACCCGTATCGAATACTCTTGCAAATACGAAACTTGAGGTAGAGTCGTCACCATCACTAAAGCAAGAACAACAAAGATGGGCGCTGTGAATTGAACCGTTTTCGTTTTCATGGAGCTCTGTTTCCTTGATTGTCTCGTTGACCCAATGGATATCTTGTGGCGCGTTCCTCGAACGTCACTGGGACAAGGGTGAATACCGGTGAAATGGGTGCCTACGGCGAGTCTTGAATTTTCGCGCAGATGGCGCTTGAGATTTGCATGTGGCATTATAGCACAAGACAATCGACTTCTCAATTTCAAATCCAGCCTTTACAAGGGTATGACGAACCAACACGTTCACTGCGGTTAAATCACGTTGAAAAAGACACGCAAATGTGATATAGTTGCAAAAGTGTAGTTGGATTTTTGCATATTCCGATGGTGTAGCGTAACCGAAGGAGATACCGATTCATGGAAGAATTACTCAATGGGTTCAAACTATGGGGTCCATTTGCTGTCTTCTTCGTTGCGATGGTGGTGTTTGGCTGGCGAATTTTGAATCGGAGAGAAGACAAACTTGAAGCCCGCCATAAAGCACTGCTCAGTCAGGTACGGGAGGACTCGCAAAGGAGAGATGATAAGCTCGAAACGCTCATTAAAGACTCAAACAACCAACTCCGAGAGGAGATGCGAGAGAGAGATGATAAGCTCGGAGCGTTCATTAAAGACTCAATCGACCAACTCCGAGAGGAGATGCGAGAGAGAGATGATAAGCTCGAAACGCTCATTAAAGACTCAAACAGCCAACTCCGAGAGGAGATGCGGGAAAGGTGTGACCAACTTGAGGCGCGAATGAACGAAGGTTTTAAGATTCTCAGGGAATCAATCGACCAACTCCGAGAGGATATTCGACAGACAAACACTCGGTTAGATGCCACTGCCCAAACGTTGGGTGCGGAGATAAGCACACTCACCGAAAAGATTGAAGCGAACTCTCACGACCTCAGAATAGAACTCGCACGGATGAATCAGAATCACGTAAATCATTTGGAACATCATGAAGAATTTCGCCAGCGCTCCGAGCAGAAGCAAGAGTAGAGTACCAAAGGTTGTAAAATTACTTCTATTTTAAAGCCTGTTTGAAAAACCAGCCCATCTTTCTTAATTCCATCTTCCCCGGTTCTTCCAATTTTCCCTCCTTCCCTGTTCGTATTGGTCGTAGACGGCGCAACCCACCTACACCACTTTCATAAGAAACAACCACCACCGCATAACACCTTTCGTACTTGACATGAATTTTGCCACGTGATACTTGTATATTGCTGCTTTTGAGCTATTTCTAGTCATCAGGTGGTGTTTATGTTTTAGTCCAACGCTTGTTCGCGAACTTGGTCAGAGGTTTTTAGTAGGAAAACATTAGAGAAGAGGTAGCAAAGTATGGCATTTCCGTCACACGGTCTCACGCATCGTCCAACAGTGACCGGCACGAGAGGCATGGTCGCCAGTGCCCACCCGCTTGCCAGCTTGGCAGGTGCGCGTATCCTGCTTCAGGGCGGCAACGCTTTCGATGCCGTGGTCGCCGTCGCATCGACCCTAAACGTGGTTGAGCCGTACATGTCCGGCATTGCAGGCAACGGTTATATCATCATGTATAGCGCGGAGGAGCAGACGCGCCGTGTGCTGGACTACATGGGCACGAGTCCTTACGAGGCGGAGCTTGACGCGTACTCGGCGCCGCGAGCGAATCAGGTCGGCATCAGGTCGGGGATGGTGCCCGGCGCGTGCGGCGGATGGCTGGCGCTGCTGGAGCGGTACGGCAGCATGGAGCTCGCCGACATTTTTAAGCCCGCGATTGAACTCGCCGAAATCGGCAACGCCGTCACGGTCAAGAACGCCTTTTTTATGGAGGGCGCAGCCCCCAATTTTTCGCCGACCGCTAAGAGTGTGATTATGACTCGCGGACGCACGCCGTTGCCCGGCGAGGTGCTGGTGCAAAAGGATCTTGCACGAACCTTCCGACGGGTGATTGAAGGCGGCACGGAGGTATTCTATCACGGCGAGATTGCTCAGGAGATTGCCCGGTTTTGCCGCGAGCACGACGGTTTAATCTCGGAAAAGGATTTGGCGGATTTCGAGGTGCGTTGGGAGACACCGATCTCAAGCTCTTATAAGGGATATGATATCTACTGCCCGCCGCCACCGTGCGCCGGATTCCAATATCTTGAAACGCTGAATATTCTGGAATACGACTCTCTGCGTGAACTGGGGCACAATTCGACGGACTATCTGCATCTGCTCATTGAGGCGATAAAACTCGCGAGCGCCGACCGTGCGGCGTTCGCCTGCGCATCGAATCCGCCCATCTCCGGTCTGCTCTCCAAGGGTTATGCCGCTTCCCAGCGAGGACGCATCGGCGAGCGGGCAGCGGTGAGCGGCGGTGAGCGCTACACGAAGGACAAGCTGCCCGGGGAGATAGTGGAAGGGGATGCGAGCGAATGGATAAACGAATGTACCACGCATTTTGACGTGATCGATGCGGAGGGAAATGCGGTAGCGGTGACACAGAGCCTCGGATCGAGCTTCGGTTCGGGCGTGGTTCTTGGCGAGACGGGGATGTTCCTGAATAACTTCATGAACTGGTTCGATCTTCTGCCCGAAAGCCCGAATGTTATAGCCCCGCACAAGCGAATCGAGATGTGCATCTCTCCGTGCCAAATTTGGCGAGATGGTAATCTTTTCGCCCTCATAGGGACGCCTGGCAGCCACGGGATCATGCAGACAACGCCTCAGATGATCCTAAACCTTATCGAGAACGGCATGAATATCCAAGCCGCCATTGAAGCGCCGCGAGTCCGGCTTGAAGAGCCGGGTACGCATGTTGGAATAGAAAGTCGTGTGCCCGTCGAGATCAGGGACGCGCTTGCCGCGCGGGGGCACGATGTTCGCGCATTGCCCGACTGGACGGCAGGCGTGGGCGGCGGACAGGGAATTGCGGTCGATCAGGAGGAGGGATCGCTGATGGGAGGCGCCGATCCGCGCCGTGATGGGTACGCCATCGGGATCTAAGGGGGAAACGAGTTTCAGTAATAAACCCAGGAGAGATTTTCACTTGTCGGGAATCGGAATTCCCTCCTACAGAGGAAGAACCTCTGAATCGATCAACCGAACGAAAATTGAGGACGATAGACTCTTTCTGCATTCTCCAGCGTAAGCGAGTTGGTGTGCGAGGTAGATAATGTCAGATGCTCCGAACCAAGAAACCCAAGAACGCTACCAACAGGCGCTCTCATCCCTCGTCGAGAAACTTGAAGAAGATCGGACGGTGGTGGCGGCAATCCTCTTCGGCAGCCTCTCCTACGACGAAGTCTGGAAGAACTCGGATATCGACCTATGGCTCATCATGGAGGACGGTCAAAAGGAGGGAGAAGTTACCCTCTGCGAGTACGATGTCAATATTCATGCGCAACGCATACCGCGGAGCAGGTTCAAGCGAAGTATCGAGGGTGACTTGGCTGGCGGCTGGCTCGACTTCAGCTTCTCCACGAGCACCCTCCTATTCACCAAAGACGATTCGGTGACACAATGGTATAACACAATCAACCATATCGGCGCTCGCGACCAAGCGCTTCAACTGATGAGGCACGCCTCATATCTTATCCCGTCGCTCAACAAGTCGGAGAAATACTTCTACCTCAAAGACGACAACGAATACAGCTTTTTGTGGCTCATGTACGTTGTGCGGGAGTTGGCGTGCATCGAAGTCATCCTCCACAACGAAGCGCCCTCGCGTGAGGTTATTCACCAGGCGCTCAAGCACAATCCCAAATTCTTCACGACTGTCTACACCGACTTTGTTAACCGGCCGAAAACACGGGAGGCAGTTGGAGGGGTGTTGGACCAAGTGAACGGGTATCTCGAAGAAAAGACAGATCGCCTCTTTCGCCCGTTGCTCGACTATCTCACGGAATCCGCAGAGGTGCGCTCGCTCTCGGAAATCAACGATTACTTTTCCAAAAAGATCCAAGGCGGCGGTCTTGAAGAGGCGTGTGAATGGCTGGTTCGACAGGAGATCATTGAGAAGTTGTCAAATTCCATCCATCTGACGGAGAAAAGCCGAATCAGAGTTGAAGAACCGGCGTACTATTACGATGAAGATGCCGTTGAGTTGTTGTAAACCAATAGTTGGTCACATAAGCAAATTTCAGAGCCTGTTTGAAAATGCGGCGGCAAAGCCATTTTCGGTCATTTGTGGAAAGTTTTTCCATGTTTTCGTTATTGGCTGATGCTTACCTGTGGGATCTCTATCGCACTCGTTATCCACTTGCTTGATCCCCGATGGGGCTTTGATGCACAGGTTTTTGGTGTTTCTATACACCTTCAAGATCTCTATCAGGATCTACTATCGCCTTCACTATCCGTTCAGTTGATCATTCGCTATTCGCTCACTTGATCCCCTCCGGGGCTTTTAAAAGCTGGTGCGCATTGCGCACCCTACAACTGTACAATGTTGAACTAAGATGAGATCGACGATTGAAGTTAAAGGCGCTCGCGAAAACAATCTGCAGAACGTCCATCTCGAAATTCCGCGCGACAAGCTGGTTGTCGTCACCGGCGTAAGCGGCTCGGGAAAATCCTCCCTCGCGTTTGACACGGTATACGCCGAAGGGCAGCGGCGTTTCATGGAATCGCTCTCCACCTTTGCCCGCCAATTTGTCTCCCAACTCAAGAAACCCGATGTCGATTTCGTGAACGGTCTCTCGCCGGTCATCTCCATCGAACAGAAAACAATCATGAAGAACCCCCGATCTACGGTGGGAACCATGACGGATCTGTACGACTACCTGCGGATGCTCTTCGCGAACATCGGGCGGCCGCGCTGCCCCATCACCCAGGAGAAGGTCAAAGTATGGACGCCTCACCAGATGATGGAGCACATGCTTGCGTTGCCCGAGGGTACCGAGGTTGAAGTTCGTGCACCGGTGCTCAAAATCTACGGCGAGGATTACGCCTATCTATTCGACGACATCCGCACCAAAGGATACCGCCGCATTTGCGTTGACGATAAATTCCACGATCTCAGTGAGGAAATCGACCTTGACGAAGACGAGGATTACCTCATTGAAGTGATTGTCGATCGCTTTGTCACCCGCAAAGGTCTCGACAAACAGATCGTCACCTCGTTGACGCACGGTCTTGAGGTCGTCGGCGAAGGCTTTTTGAGTTTCCACGTGCTTGACCCAACGAACGTGAATGCCTTCGAATCCTTTTACGAAAAACTCGGATGTTCATCGGTTCGCGTTGTCGCGGGCCGCATGCACCACGGCATGTTTACCTTCAACGACCCGGCGGGCGCATGCATCACCTGTTCGGGCTTGGGCACCTATCTCAAAGCGCATCCCGACCTCGTTGCCCCCGACAAAGACCGCAGCCTGCGCGAGGGCGCCTTCGTCAAGGAGGCGCTGCAATACAATGTCAATTCATGGAGCGGACGCATCCTCTACAGCCTTTCAAAGAAATACAATTTCGATCTCGACACGCCTTACAAAGACCTGTCCGACGAGGTTAAGGATTTACTCCTGTACGGAACGAAAGGAGAACGGGTCTTGGTTGAACAGCCGCCTGAAGCCAAGACCGGCGCCCGTTACATCGGACGCGAGTTTCGTTACGACGGCGTCATCAATCACATAGAGCGCCATTACCGCCGCTACCGACAACAGGGCACCGCTCACGGACGCATGGAGGATTACCTGCGCAAGGTGATGGTCGAAAACCTTTGTCCTGACTGCGGCGGAGAACGACTCAAAAAACAGCGTCTTTTGGTCACTATCAAGGATTACAATATTCATGCACTCGGTGAGATGCACCTGCCCGAACTGTTGTCCTTCCTTAACAGGCTGACGCTTCCGGACGGGCAGAAAAAGGTCGCCTCGCAGATTCTCTTTGAAATCACGTCCCGCCTGGAACTCCTTATCGGCATCGGTCTCGACTACCTCAACCTCAACCGCCCATCGGGCACGCTATCGGGCGGTGAATCTCAACGCATTCGACTCTCCACGCAAATCGGTTCGGGGCTAATGGGGATGCTTTATGTGCTTGATGAACCTAGTATCGGTCTGCATCCCAAAGACAACGTCAAGATGATAAACACCATACAACGCCTGCGCGACATCGGAAACACCGTCATCGTTGTCGAGCACGACGAGGAGACCATTCGTGCCGCCGACCACATCATCGAGATGGGTCCCGGTCCGGGGGTGCACGGCGGTCACGTCGTCGCAAGCGGTCCTCTCAGAGAGGTCTTGGACTGTCACGAATCGCCAACCGCGCAATACCTAGGCGGCACACGGAAGATTGACGTTCCCGACCAACGCCGCCAAAAGAACGCCAAGGTATTGCACATCAAAGGCGCACGTGCGAATAACCTCAACGACATTGACGTTGAAATCCCTATCGGAGTCTTCACCTGCATCACAGGGGCGTCCGGATCGGGCAAGAGCACGCTGATTCACGAAATCCTGTACAAGAAACTGTATAACCTGTACCACGACAGTCGCGTGTTTTCCGGCGATCACGATGACCTCGTCGGTCACGAATACTTCGGTGATGTCATCAACATCGACCAGTCTCCTATCGGACGTTCACCGCGCTCCAATCCGGCGACCTACATTGGCTTCTACGACAACATCCGCAAGCGTTTCGCGTCGACGCCCGAAGCCAAAGAACGCGGCTACACTGCCTCCCGGTTCAGCTTCAACGTCAAGGGCGGTCGCTGCGAGGAGTGTGCGGGAGATGGTTCAATTAAGACAAGCCTCGCTTTTATGCCCGATGTTGAAGTTCCGTGCCCGACATGCAAAGGGGCGCGTTACAACGACGAAACGCTTGAAGTCACTTATCAGGGTAAAACCATTGCCGACGTGCTTGAATTGTCGATCGAGCACGCCGTCGAATTTTTTGCGAACGAGAAACTCATTCTCCACAAACTGTCCGTGCTCAACGCGCTCGGGCTGGGTTATCTCAAAGTCGGCCATCCCGCCACTATCCTCTCCGGCGGCGAGGCGCAGCGCGTCAAACTGGCTACGGAACTCGGCAAAATCAAGCGCGGCAAACACAATCTTTACATTCTTGACGAACCGACGACGGGCTTGCATCTGGCGGACATCCAGCAGCTGCTCGACGCGCTCAACGGGCTTGTCGATGCGGGACACACGGTCATCGTCATCGAACACCACCTGGACGTGATTAAAACCGCGGACCATGTGATTGACCTTGGTCCGGAGGGCGGTCACAACGGAGGCAGTGTGATTGCAACCGGGCCGCCGGAAGCGATTGCGAACACCGAGCAGTCATATACCGGACAATTCCTGAAACCACTTCTAAATGGTTCTCTCGGCAAGTAAATATGATTGAGTATTGGGTATCGGTGCGGTTAGAAACCGCACCTACCGGCGTGGTAGAACGGGTTTCTTGTGCCGGTCTCGTAAGTATTAAATACTTAGCGAAAAATCCACTAAATAGGAGAATGTCATGAATACATCAAAGGTCAAGATTACGCAGACGGTCCCTATGTTCGACGTTGCAGATGTGGAGCGATCAATCGCATTCTACGTTGATAGCCTCGGGTTTGAACTACAAGACAAGTGATTGGAGGACGACGCATTGAGGTGGTGCCGGGTTGAGTACGGCGATAGCGCATTGATGCTGGAGAAGACTCAAGGCGAACCTCCCTCCAATCGCGGCCCCGGGCTTACGCTGTATTTCATGTGTGAGGATGCCGAAGTAGCGTACGAACAGTTTAAAGAACGCGGGGTTCAGGTAGGGGAGCCCTTCGTCGGCAATAACATGGATGTATTTTATTTCAAGGATCCTGACGGTTTCCGATTGTCTTTTGAAAGCCCTATTGAAATATCATAACTGTTTCGTCCATCGTCTGGATTTGCCAATCCAGACCGAGCGGGGTGCAGGGAACGAGCCGAGTAGGAAAGTACAATTCTGAATCCGACTAATCGGGGACTTACATGCCCACACCGGATGTGCGACGAATTGTAATACCAAGAACCAAACAATGCACTAAACGGTTACAACAAATGAAATGACCCCTTATGAGATCGCCAACCATCTCAAAGCCATCAAACTGAAAGAGTTAGAATGCTCGCGGTCGGGTGAACCGAGGTGGGAGGAAATTGGTGATGCTATTGTCACGATAGATCCATCTTCGGGGGCGTCGCCGTATCCATCAGCCAATAGAAGCGCCTCGCATTATTTTGGGTGCGGGAAAACGGTATCTCAGGCGGATCTGGAGAAGGTTCTGGACACATTGAAGGGTGCGCAGATTGAGCGGTTCTTCTTCTGGCTTAGCCCCAATCTTCAACAAGCGGAAATCGTCACTTGGCTGTTGGGCAACGATCTTAAGCCATTTCAAGGCACTGAATATCCTACGCTCATTCGTCCCGTTGAAAAGGTAACGCCACACGAAACGCAACTCAGGGTTGAGCGTGTTTCCCGGTGCCAGGTCGAAGATTGTGCCGATGCAATCGCGCATATCTACGAACCTTGGGGTTGTAAATTCTTCTCTGATAGCGTCGATCAGCCGGGGTTTGAGCACTTTCTTGCGTATGAGAACCGCATTCCCGTCAGTGCCGCAATACTGGGGACACACGGAGAATTCGCTTATCTCGGCTGGGCGGGGACGGCTGAAGAACACAGGGGAAAGGGCGGACAAAATGCACTCATAAAGGCACGGCTGAATCGTGCCGCCGAACTCGGATGTCAAATTGCTTGCAGCGAAACCCTCACGATGCTTGAGGCATCACTTGGAAATCTGAAGCGCAACGGGTTTGAGATAATCTATAATAAACAGGTTTTTGTCTGCGAGTCGTAACCTTTAGGAGGCACCCTATGTCAGCTCCGCCGGAGGGTTACTACAGTGTAACCCCTTACCTTGATGTCCAAAATATCGTGGCACTGATTGCAATTTTTGTATGCGCGCTATTTTTTCAGTCGAGTGCGGCTTCCGCTGAATCGAGCGCGGCAGAGCAGCTCTATGAAACCGCTTTCAGGTTGATAGTTGAAGGGGATTACGGCGTGGCGTATGATCGGCTCAATGAAGTCATCCACGAATACCCGGACACTGTCTATGCGCGGCTTGCTGAAAATCGGAAGCAACGATTGGAACAGCTGAACCTGCCAAGCATCCGACGTAAAAAAATTGACCAGAGCGGTCGAATCGGGACTGTAGTTTTCAGCACCTTATATTCGACATGGCTAGGAATTGGTACGGCAAGGCTTGCTGATAATACGGATGGCGCGAAAACTGTCGCTGCGGGTATGATGGTAGGTGCACCGACAGGGCTTTTGGCCTCTCTGATTGCGACGCGAAACGCTAGATTAACCCGAGGCCAGTCTGCCTTAATCAACTCCAGCGGTTACTGGGGAACGTGGCAGGGATTGGGCTGGGCAATTCTGATCGACGAAAATGACAGTGAAAAGCTGCTGATTAGCGGCGCAATGATCGGCGGGCTATCAGGTATTCTGGCAACTACTGTCCTCGCAAAGAGAATTGACCCGAGTTTGAGCGACATGGGGATTATCAATTACGGTGCGCTTTGGGGTACATGGCTATCTTTGACCGCAGGAAAGGTTGCGGGTATTCCAGATGGCGATGAGTTGCTTGCTTGGACGCTCGTTGGGGGTAATCTGGGTGCAGCAGCAATGGCATCGCTTTCCCCAAAAATTGACATCACGCTGTCGCGGGCAAATTTGATTAATCTGGGAGGTATTATCGGCACTATAGTTGCCAGCGGCGTAGTGATAATATTCGCTGAAAGTGATATTAGTGAAGCAGTCGCATTTGGCTCACTGATGGTTGGCGGCATTGCTGGACTCATTGTGGGCAACCACGTCACCCGTCATGTTCCGCCCCCGGGAGCGAACAAAAGGCTGAGTCGGCGGGCTGATTCGGCGCCCTGGCAACTGTATTCCCACGAACTACGGTTGAATCTTGATGGCGTACGCGCCAATTTTCTCAACATCAAGTTTTAATCTCGGATTTTTATTCATTGGATCAGTAATTAGAAGGATCGGAGCCATGACAGATTGGCTCATCAAAATTATCATCGCAACCCTTCTTTTCGTTTTCTCACACCCGCTGTGGGCGGGTGAGATTGAATCAGTAGGGAACGCAGATATGCGTTCCCTACGGGCGCTGGAAGCACGATTAATCTATGAGCAGGCGGTTAAGCAGATTTTCGATGAGGAATACGATAAAGCCCTCGGACGACTGGATTGGATTATCTCTGCGTATCCTGAAACAGGATACGGACAATTGGCGGCGGACAAAAGGAAAGAGGTTGCTATTCTGCTGCGACAACCCAAACCGATCAGCGGCATGAACAGGGCGGGATTAGTCGGGTTCGGTACACTCTTTACGACATGGGTAGGCGTCGGTACACTGGTTCTTTTGGACATAGAGGAACCGGTCCCTTATGGTTTTGTTTTAATCGCGGGGCCCTTGAGTGGATTAATCGGTTCTTTAAGCATTACGCGGGACAGCGAACTGAGCGATGGACAAGCTTCACTGATTAATCTTGGGGGAGTTTGGGGCATCTGGCAAGCGGTTGGGGCGGCAAATCTCGCCGATGCCGGTGAAAAAGCGACCGTGGGTGCGAGTATGGCGGGAGGTGCCCTTGGACTAGCGTTGGCTGGCAACATCGTCAGAAATAGAGACATCAGCCCTGGTAATGCAACGCTGATCAATTTCGGCGGAGTCTGGGGAACATGGTTTGCCATCTGTGGAGCGATGGTTTCTCGCCGCAGGAGTAACGATAACAGCGACTTTATTCTCGGTAGTGCGATGATGGGCGGCAATGCTGGGTTGTTGACCATGGCGGCGTGGTCAACGAAACTGAGCATGAGTCGTGCTCGCGCCCGTCTTATTAACATCGGGGGCATTATAGGTACACTCTACGGTTTAGGCGCGAATATTCTGCTCGAAATTGATTCCGATGACCGGACCTTTTGGTCACTCATGGGGCTCGGCGGTATAGTCGGGTTGACAGCGGGTGCCTATCTTACTCGGAACTACGACACTCAAACGAGTTATTTCACTGAGAATGGGGCGGGGTTGCTGAATCTCGAACCCGCTGAGAAGCGATGGAACATATCTTTTCCGATGATTAGCGTTTCCCCTCTTAGTGGTGTAGATTCACAGATTCCGGATATTGAATTTCGGACATCGTTGGTTCGTGCCCGGTTCTGATTGCAGAGGTCGGATAGGATCGTCGCAATACGGGGGACACACGATGGTTTCGCCTACCTCGGCTGGGCGGGGACGGCTGAAGAGCACAGGGGTAAAGGGGGACAAAATGCGCTTATAAAGGCGCGTCTGAATCGTGCCGCCGAACTCGGTTGCCAAATCGCCTGCAGCGAAACCCTCACCATGCTTGAGACATCGCTTGGAAATCTGGAGCGCAACGGGTTTGAAATTAAATATAATAAACAGGTTTTTGTGTGGGAATCGAAAATCATAAGTGATCAGTGACAAGTGATAAGTGCCTAGTAACAGCCCTGAATTCATGTGATAGACAAATAAGAGGAAACTCTATCGTGCGGGATTTTCTATCGCCTAAAGATGTCTGTCGCACCTTACAATAAATGGTGGGCAAGGGATTCCTATCGCACTCACTATCCATTCGCTTGATCCCATCCTACAAATGTATTGGAAACGTGAATTTGGGAGGCAACCCTATGTCATCTCCGCCGGAGGGTTACCATACAGTAACTCCCTACCTTGTTGTCCAAGATATCGAGGCGCTTATCACATTTTTGAAGGAGGCGTTTGACGCCGAGGAAACCGAACGCGTTCCCGGTCCGGACGGCATATCGAGACACGCCGAAGTTCGGATAGGCGATTCCGTCGTCATGATGGGCACAGCTCGAGGAAGGCAGCCTGTGCCGGGTATGTTGTACGTGTACACGGAGGATGTCGATACGACGTACTCCCGTGTGTTGAAGGCTGGCGGAGAGTCTATCGCACATCCCGAAAACCAGTTCTACGGCGACCGCACCGCGGGTGTAACGGATAGCCAAGGCAACATTTGGTACATGGCTACCCGCGTGGAAAACCTGTCCGAAGAGGAGTTGCAGGAGCGGGCACTCGCTTTAGAAGGTTGAAACAACGCATTCTTCGGCAGCGTCAATTTCATCCATCTGCTCCTCACGGGCTATAATGAAAGGAAAATTGATATGGCGTCAAATTCAACCTATAAAGTTGTCGACCTATGCGATGCCGCAAAGGTGGGCGATGTATCCAAGATTCAACGGATTCTTGAGCTCCAGCCCGATCTAGTCAATGTTCACATGGCGGAGAACGATGAACACCGCGCCATACATTACGCGGTCATGAATCGGCACTCCGATGCCGTGCGCGTCCTGATGGAAGCGGGCGCGGATCACACGCACGGCATCTACCCCCACCGCGACGCCACCGGCGCGCTCACCATCGCCCATGAACGCGGCATGGATGAGATTGTTCACATCTTGCGGGAAGAGGACGAGAAACGCAAACTCGCTGCTTGCAAGAACATCACCATCAGCGAAGAAAATGACGCACTGTTTGAGGCGGTGGGACAAGGCAGAAGTGCAGACGCGTTGACCATTCTCGATCAGCAACCCGATTTGATCGACGCCTGCCACCGGGATGGCGGCAGTGTCGTTTATGCGGCGGCGTCCCATGGTCGTTACCAACTCGTTCAGGAACTTCTAACGCGTAATGCCGATATTACCCATCTCACGCCCGAGGGACAGTCTCCTCTGGACGGTGCCGTTCACAGAATCCGCGGGCGAAACAGACCTATCAACGAGGGTTGTCTAATCAGCGCCGGTATTCTCCTCCAGGCGGGATGCGAACAATCGCTCGAATCTGCGGTCGCGCTCGGCGATTTCGAGTTCGTTCGCGCGTATGCGGACGAACAGCCCAGCCGCTTTGAATCTGTCGACAGCAGACGGGACGGTCTTCTCCAAATTGCCGTGGAGAACGACAATCTTGAGATGACCCGAACGTTGCTCGATTTGGGCCTCGATCCCGACGACAGACATCAACTCCACGATTACGAATCCAAACCCTATTCGTGGGGGGAACCACTGGCACATGCAGCGAGAAGTTCGCAGTATGAGATTGCCGAACTCCTGCTTGAACGCGGCGCCGATCCCAATGCCAGCATCTATGCCAGCGGCAATCCGGTAGGCAATGCCTATAACAATCGCGACGAAAAAATGAAGGGGCTGTTATTTAGATACGGCGGCGTATTGGATCCGGTAACCGCCGGACTCGAAGGCGAGACGTCCGCCGCCGCGGTTGCACTCCACAACGACCCGTCGCTTGCCGAGGAACTTCTGTGGGCGGCTGGCTGCGGGGGCGATCCGAATATTGTGGGGATGTGTTTGCGCCAACTCGACTGGAAGCCGGACGACAATCGCTGGTTTAGTCTGCTGGAGCAACCACTCCGCCTTTGGCGCACGAACCCTCACCGTATGTTTCCCGACTTTGACCGCACTGTCTATCCCGAAATTTTTCGGCTGATCTTGGAGCATGGCGTCAGCCCCAATCTGGTAGGGCGTTACGGCTACCGGATTGCCCATGATCTCGCGGCTTGCGGCGTTGTCTGGGGTGAACCCATCATGACCGAACCTGAACGCGTCACCTTTGGGGGCATTCTCCTCGACTATGGCGCCGACCTGAACGTGATAGATGATCTCTTGCAATCTTCGCCTCTGGGTTGGGCGGTGCGCTGGGGAAAATACGAACTTGCGCGCCTCTATCTCGAGCGCGGCGCCGATCCGACGCTCGCTGGCGCTGGGTGGGCAACCCCGCTCGCTTGGGCGGAGAAAAAGGGGCATGACGACATCGCCGATCTTGTCAAGCGGTATCTGTGAGAGCTATGGTCATCACAGCTAAGATTGATACATTTAGAACCCCCATTGTTCGGTTTGCAGCAGCAATTCAGCCGAGTGGATAGCGAGGGCAAAAAAATCCCTTTGCTGTACGATTTCCGCGGGAGCGAGTTCTGCCCGCGATAAGAAGTCGCGACCTGGAGATCGCTCCTGCAGAAAGATTAGGTTGGGTTACATATGCAGGATTCTGGCAACACAAAATGTACTACTCCTTGCTCTGACTGGATTGCCAAATCCAGACCCCTCGGATTTGGCAATCCGAGGGGCGCAGCAGTGTGATTCCGCTAGCTTGATTGATAAATTTTCAGTCGGCTTATGTAAATCCGAGAAGGGGGATGTGTTAATGGTTCGTGTGTTAATTGGGAGTCGATATGGAACCGATGTTGAGAGGTTGTTGAACGATGCTCCGTCAGAGGTCGAGGTGGCATTACTGTCGGATGGCGAAAAACTGGCAGACCATCTCTCCGGTATTGAGGTGCTGTTCGGGATACTCTCCGAATCCGACTTTGACAGGACGGATGGGCTGAAATGGGTGCAGCAGCCTCACGCAGGGGCGGAAGGGCATCTGTACGAGAAATTCAAGAACAGCGACATCGTACTGACGAATGCGGGCGGGCTGTTTGGGCCGCAGATCGCCGAACATGCGTTTGCATTGCTGCTCTCGCTGACGCGGGGCATCCACACGCAGTTGGAATTCATGAGAAATAAGCAGTGGCGAGGCGCACCGTGTCTGGAGCTTGCCGGTATGACCATGGGGATTATCGGGTTGGGTGGCATCGGGCGCGCAGTTGCGGATCGCGCCAAAGCCTTTGAGTTTCGGGTAATTGCCGTTGATCCCGAGGACATGGAGCCGCCCGCGTCCGTTGACCGGTTGGAGAAGATGGACTATCTGCCCGAACTCATGTCACAGTCGGATGTTGTCATGGTCTGCTGTCCCATTACGGAGGAAACGCATAAGCTGCTGTCGGAGGACCTATTTGACCGATTAAACGCCGGCAGTTTTCTCATCAATGTCAGTCGGGGAAGGGTGGTGGATGAGGAGGCAATGATTGCGGCGCTGCGCTCCGGTAAACTGGCGGGGGCTGGACTGGATGTCACCTACACAGAACCCTGTCCGCAGGACAGCCCGTTGTGGAGGCTACCCAATGTGATTCTGACATCGCACACTGCGGGCGGCTCGCAGCATTTCCCCAAACGTACGATGGGGAGGTTCGTGGAAAACTTACACCGGTATGTGAAGGGCGAGCCGTTGCAGAATGTCGTGGATAAAGAGAAGGGGTATTAGGCGCAATATCGCAATCCGATAACAGCGTTATGGCATAGGTGTGTAGCAGGCGGACAGGCCCTATCTTTTCTTGAGAATACGGCGGCAAAAAATCTCCGTTGAGAATCGCGATTCACATAGTGTTGAGACTGAAAATCACTTACACAGTGCTTGGCGTGGCTCTGGTGCTTGGTAGCGTTCATTCTGCCGCCATCGCGGCCTTAAATGCCGAGGACAATGAAAATGGAGCTCACGTGGACGCAATTATTAAAGCTGTCCGAGAAGGCGATTTTGCGGCGGTCAAGAGCCTCGTTGAAGGAGACAGCCGACTCGCCAACGCGCGGGCAAAGAGCGGCGCGCGCAGTATAATTCAGATTGCGGCGGAAAAGGTGGTTTGGCATCGTCCGCGATATCGGAAAATCGTACAGTATCTGGCGGATAATGGCGCCGAATATGACATCTTCACGGCGGCTAGAGCCGGGTTGCTGGCTGAAGTTCGGCGCATGCTCAAAAAAACTCCCGATCTGATCAAAGCCCGAGATTATCGTGATTACACGCCGCTGCAGTGCGCATCGCTTGTTTACGGTACTTGCGAAGAAGCCGAGGCTGTAATGGATTATCTTCTGGCGAAGGGCGCGGAAATCGACATCTTGACCGCATCACACTTCGGAATGCTGGGAGTCGTTCAGGACCTGCTCGAAGACAACCCGACTTGCGCGGCTGCCACGGACGCCGATGGACTGTCACCGCTCCATTGGGCTGTGCGCCCGCGGCGCGGATCCAAGGCCAGTTTCGTACGAATTACCGAATTGCTCATACAGCATGGCGCCGATGTAAACGCTCAAGGTAAAGCGCACGGCAGTTGGACTCCCATGCACACGCTCGCCGAATGGGCGGGTTATCTCGATCAAGCGGACCTTATGCTGAAAGCCGGCGCCGAAATTAACGCCGAAACCGATCTGGGATGGACGCCTCTCGATTTTGCGGTTGATCGCGGTCGGCAAGAAATGATCGTATTCCTGCGGGAGAAAGGAGCAGAGACAGGTGAAAAAAGGTAGTACATGCACTCCCCTGACTTATTAGATTGCTTATGATTGTTGACACGCACGTTCATATTTGGGAAATCGATCCGCCCAAGTACCCGATTGGACCGACCGCGCCGACTTGGAAATCGTATCCGGACGAACCGGGCACTGCCGATGAGCTCTTAGCCGAAATGGATGTCCACGGTGTTGATTGGTGTGTCTTGGTGCAAACGAGTTGGTCCACATGGGACAACGGCTACATTGCGGATTCTGTATCACGTTTTCCGGATCGATTCGTCGGGCACGGGCTGATCGATCCGCAGGCTGCGGACAACGCCGACCTCGTACGTTACTGGGTTAATGAGCGAAACCTCACCGGATTTCGGTTCCACCCGCTCTACTATCGCGATGAAAAGATTCTCCTCACAGATCAGAATCGCGCCATGTGGGAGGAAATTGACGCGCTAGACGCCGTGATTCAATTCCATCTCAATCCCGCCTATGCCGATCAGGTGGAAGGAATCGCCCGACAGTATCCCAACCTGAAACTGATTCTCGATCACATGGGTGCCCCGAAGATATCGAGCGGCATGTTGGGGTTCGAGCCGATCCTATCCCTCGCGCAGTACGAGAATGTATATGTAAAGATATCGGACATAGCCGGTCGGTCTAGTAAAGATTTTCCGTTTGAAGATGTACACCCGTTTATTAACGCTCTGCTCAACGCCTTTGGCGCGGAACGGGCAGTCTGGGGCACCGGATATCCGGGCCATCATCGCATCAAGCACAACTGGCTCTCGTTGAGCGAGGAACTCAGACTTATCCGCGAAGGCTTACCGTTTCTGACAGAAGCTGATTGCGATCTGATATTGGGAGGTACAGCCGCGAACATTTGGCGACTGTCATGAGCAAGATGTGTCGTCAGTCGCGTAGGTTGGGTTGAACGGTAAAACGAATGCCTCTGCCGTATCCCACGAAAACCGGCGCGATGGACCATTTGGAGCACAGGCAGTTATTGAATCCACTATAATCGGGTGCACTATCATGCGTTGCTGGGCGATTAGCATTCCCAACTTCTTGAGTCTGCATCAATAACTTCATACACGTCCGACATACGACCTTGGAGATTCAGATGACAGTGAAAGAGCGGCGAATACTCTCTGACATGAGACAACGTACGCTTTTCGACCTAACCCAAGATGGATTGATTGTCGGCCGAAAACTCGAGCGCATTTTTCCCGACTTCGACACGCACACTTTCGTCAAGGATGTACGGACGGAGATGGAGGGACAGACGATCTACAACGTGACGAAAGCCATCGGACTCGCATTTCGCTGTCATTTGCCCGAAGACTATTCCGACGCATTGGCGATCCTAATGGAGTTTGCCGATGGCGAAGTTTCCGCCAAACCGGGGCCGTCGCCGAGCGAAGAACTTCAGACGAGCCTAAGACCAATCTCCCACTTCGTCAGCCTCTACGGACTAGCGGATTTCGACGCTTCCATGGATGCCTTCTGCAAACTCGCAAAATACCGGTGCACCCGTGGCGGGGAGATACGCGAGTTTCTCATCAACCATCCCGAGCGGTGCTTTGAGCGCTTTCGCGAGTGGGTGGACGACGAAAACGCCAATCTCCGTCTCTTTGTGTGCGCGTCAATCTGCACCCGCGGGATATGGCAGAAATGGATTGGACGGTTCATCCCCGATCCGCAGCCGATGTTGGCGCTTCTGGATACGCTCAAAGACGATAGTGACGCGCGCGTGCGCGATCAGGTCGGCACGGACATGCGAGACATCGTGAAGGACTATCCGGACGAGGGCTACGCCACCTTAGAGCGGTGGAACCGTGACGGGCGGTCAGAGACTAAGAAAATCGTCCGATCCGCACTGAAATATCAGTTGAAAATTGGGGATAAACGCGCCCTGAAATTGCTCGGTCTGGGGACGCCAGCGGAATCAGGCAAAGCGAAAGTCACGCTCACTGAACTGAAGCCCGAGCACGAGGTCGTCCCAATCAACGACGAATTTCGTTTTTCGTTTAACCTGCAGAACGACACAGAGGATCCCCAGACGATTTTGACTCACTACGTAGTCTCATATAAACGACCTACCGGGCACATCACGCGTAAACGCTACCGCGTCAGCCAACGAAAGTTGAGGCCGAAACAGAGGGTCAATTACGAGAAATCTCTATTCCCGTTGCCATCGCTCAAGCAGTACCACGACGGAAAGGCGCGTCTAGGCTGGCACCGTTTCGAACTCGAGGTGAACGGCGCCGTGCTCGGGAGTTTCGATTTTGAAACAACCGCAGAGGCAATCACAGACACACATCGGGAAGAATCACATTAAGTTCGTCTCCGGAAATCGAAACTTGCAAACCGCGGGGCGAAACGGGCTGTAATTGCAGAAGGAAGGAGTTGCTTCGATGACGGATGAAGAAAAATTTGCCGTTGATCTTTACGGGTATTTGGTAATAAAGGACGTGCTGACCGACGATGAAGTGGGCGAGATGAACGCCATTATTGATAGAGGAATTCCAGAGGGTATGCCGAGCCTGTGGGGAGAACCGTTTAAGCGACTTATCGACCACCCTAAAATCCTCCCCTATCTCATCGAACTGTTGGGTCCCTACGTCCGTCTCGATCACGATTACGCCCTATTCATGAACTAGGGCGACCGGCGCGGCGGATTGCACGGCGGCGAGGATGGAGGGCGTCCCGGCGGTCCCGAAGGTGACCATTGGTACAGGTATAGAGATGGCGTGATGCGTAACGGACTGTGTGTGATGACATATAACTTGACCGCGGCACCCGAAGGCGCTGGCGGGTTCGCGTGCATTCCGGGGAGCCATAAGAGCAACTTCGCGACCCTTCTACCGCAGGAGGTTAAACGGTTCGAGCGTCCGGCGCACTATGTCGTCCAACCCGCACTTGACAGGGGCGACGTCCTGTTTTTCACCGAAGCCGTCATTCACGGAACCATGCCTTGGCAGGCGGAACACGAGCGCCGCGCCATACTCTACAAATACAGCCCCGGACACTCGGCGTGGTCGGACAACTATTATGACATCGGCAAATACGGCGAGCTGACCGAGCAACAGAAACGGATGCTCCTGCCGCCATCAATTGGCACTCGTCCCCGCGTGGTCGATGATCAAGAGTTGTAGAGTGGAATCAAGGGAGCGAATAACGACCGCGATAGAGATCCTCTGCCCACCATTTTCCACATTATCTGCTCGCTTGGTCGCTTTGTGCACCCGACACGAAATCTTACATATCTTGCATTATAGTCTGACAATCGCTGATCCTACACGCTTCGACTTGGGATTCTCCAAGCCGCTTCACTCTTCTCCGGACGGCTTCTCCGAGAAGCTGTCTTTTTCAATGATGGCCGTATTCATCATTCCCCATTCCATGCTTTCAGGTCCGGCGTCAGACCACTCCCCTGAATACTCCATCAATACATAATCTTCGTCGCCCCAGCCGGAGTCCTTCGGTTCATGTGGTCCCCAATTGGTATAGGTAACCGGTTCACCGCTCGCCCAAACCCACTCTCCCTCGTTTGGATGATCGGTCAACCCAATCCAACAGCGTTCAGGCTTGAAAATCTTCACCAGCCACTCCTGTTCAACCGCATCCGAGATTGAGACCAGATACGCTCCTTCGGCGGCAGCTTGGCTGTTTGCATCATCCCAACTCCCGCAGCGGATTCGCTTGTAGGCGTGTCCGTTTTCCGGATTCACCACCCACGCGCCCATATCTCCCGGTACCGATGATGTGGGCGATTTGGCAGCCGCTTCGACTCGACCGGCCGCCAAATCTGCGAGAGTCGGCCGCCTTTCAAGGGTAAAGACCAAATCCTCTTTGTTTTCCCCCTTTCTAAGTAGGAACGGTTCCGCTGTGGCAGTGAATCCTCGATAAACCACCGTGACCGTGTAGTACGCCGCCTCATCGACTTGGAATACAAAGTACCCTTCGGCGTCCGTCTCGCCTGAGGTACCGGAGCTGCCACTACCCATTCCATCGGTAAAACGTTGGCTTGCATTGATCTGAATATTCGCGCTGGCAAGCGGAGTTCCGTCGGGGAACACTATTCTGCCTCGAATGTACTGCCGAGACCTCACTCTTATCTCAACGTTCTCAATGTGCGTGTCCGGTTTGATGGCAAACACGATTCCGTCAAAAGCAAATGGCCGATGTGGGTACACTGTCACCGAACCGACTTTCATGGATAGAATGTCGTGGCCAGCCGCGGACTCATGGTCAGTCCTAGATTTGAAGACCGAGTCCAATCGCACCTTTATCGGAGCGATGTCGCTGATGGAAAAGCGTCCCTCATCGTCGGTACGCGATTTGCGCGATCCCATTAACGCTATGATTCCTTGAAGCCACGAATCATTGATGCTTTCAACCGAATCGGGAGAAACTGGGGTAAGGATTAACCTGAATTCGGGGACAGGGTTTCCCTTCAAATCGAGGACACGACCGGATAGTGAACAGGAAGATACTAGAGCGGTACTTTGTGGCGACGCCGCGAGCATAATTACCACAGTGGCCGTGAATAGCCAAGAATTTTCTCGTATCGGCCCGAGAATCGAATGCTTGAAATGAGCACAATTCATGATTCCTGCCTCCTTTGCGTGGTTGCTCGTGAAATGGTTAAGAACCACATAGTTGAATGACGCGAATTTGGCGGTTCACCGACTCGTGGTTGGCGTTGAGGAGGTACCGGTCTTTTCGATGATAGCCATTCGAACTATCTTCCACTTCGGGTTTCCGGGCCGCACATTGTACCATTTTCCATCCGGTGTGAGCCCCATGAAGACATAATCTCCTTCGCCGTGATCGGAATCCGACGGTTCGGCGGGCGCCCAGTTTCTGTAGGTAACCGGATCGCCGTTCATCCATTTCCATTCACCCTCCTTCTCAGAATCGGCTAATCCGATCCAATAGGGCGCCGTCCCAAAGACATTCACGAGCCATTCCTGCTCCGCGGCGCCGCTAATCGAAACCAAGTATGCACCTTCGCTCATGGCTTCCGCTTGAGCGTCTTCCCGACTCTCGCAATGAATGCTTCTGTAGGCGTGCCCGTTCGAGGGATTCATAACCCACGCACCGTCGCGGTCAGGTTCGACCGGAGCGGGAGTTGGCTTGATGGAAATCGGCGGGCTGTCGAGTGTTAAGACCAAGTCATCGCGGCGCTGTCCCGCTTCAAGTGCGAACTGCTCCGAGTTTGCCGATAGCCCTTGAAATTCAATCGCAACCGTGTAAAATGCGGGTTCCTCCACGTAGAGCACAATGTATCCTTCACCATCTGACCGGGTCGCGCCGCCGCTCTCACCTCGGCCCTCCCCTTTAAAATCTTGATGTCGTAGACTGGTTTGAACTTCGGCGTTTGTGAGGGGTGTGCCGTCGGCGAAGACGATTCGCCCTCGAATTCGCATTCGAGGTCTCACTACGACCTCAATATTTTCAAGGTGGGTTCCCGGCTCAATCGTAAATGTAATTCCGCCGAAAGGGGCCCGCTCCCGTCTGGACGGGTAAAAAGTCATTACGCCGATGTCAATCGATACTACCTCGGAGGCGGCGAGATTATCCTGATTAAGATCATCTGGCGGCGTGTCGCCGTCCATGTAGTTAGGTTGCGGCATGAATTGAATAGGAAACGGTTTAATCCCAGCAATCGAAAACCGTCCCTCTTCATCCGTATCCGATTTTAGCGTCAGGGCTTGTGCGCCTCCATTGAGCCCCTCAAACATGAAAAACGGCTGAATCTCCCCATCCACAGAATAAATTGGCGCAACAGCCAACGGGAACCCGGCTATCGGATTTCCGTCTGTGTCAACAACACGGCCGGAAAACGCAAGTTTTTCGGAGTCGCTCCCCGTCATTGCAGCCGCAAATTGCGGATTAGCGGGATTCGCACCGCCGGCACTTGATGTGCTCGCTCGGCCAGTTAACTGACTGATTCGCTCCGTGGAGGCGTGCCTGGAGCCGCCTAGTGTCCGCTTTGCCATCGGTACCGGAACACCTGGAATCGATGCGCGTGTGGAATACGAAACGGGCTCAACTAGTGCGACCGCTATGGGCGTTCGGCTTGTGTTTGATGGCGCCGCGCCGATTTGAAGTGACGAAAATGCCGTCAGTGAATCGTCTCGCGATCCAACAAGCCCAATAAAGATGCACAGTGCCGTAATCAGTGAAAATACAGTCTTGCCAACGGCTGTGCCGCTCCACGAAAATCCCATCGTTGGCGCCGGTGTGTGACGAATCTGTTCCATCATTTGCATGAGAAACCCTCCTGTCAGTTTGTGGGTTTTCAGGAGTCTACCGTACCGTTCGGACAGTGCGTTACCAAGTTGTTGACGGGCGCGATGCAACTTGGTCTTTACCGTGTTCACGGAGACACCGAGGAATTCTGAAATCTCCTTCAACGTACAGCCACCCATATAAAACATCGACACGGCGACCCGATTTTCGTCGGAGAGCGCCGCGATTGCCTGCTCAAGGTCCACCCGCCAGCCCTCTGCGGGCACAGCGTGCACCGGTTCAACCCGTAGGTCATTGTCCGACGCATCGGTCAGAACAACCTCGTGCTGACGTGTTTTCGCAGCCCGTGCCAACCAGCGGTTGCATTCGTTCGACATGATGGTATACAGCCAACTTCTGAAGCGGTGCGGATGCCGCAGTGCATAGAGATTGCGGTATGCGCGCAAGAACACCTCCTGCATAACATCCTGCGCATCCGTCTCGTTCCTGACCTTTTGAAAGGCGTAGGCGAAGACCATCTCCTGATACTTGTGCACGAGAACGCCGAACGCATCTCGATCGCCCCCGAGCGTTTGGGATACTAACTGTTCATCGGCTGAATACATAACACGCACCAAATCGAAGATCAAGTCCAGCTTCAGCGCATCGGATTGAACACAATTGCTATTAAGACCCTTGTAATAGGAAAAAGGTTCTTCCACAAGGAAAAAAGATTTGGTTCATGTTCTCTGACATGAAGCTCAATCGTTCCTAACGGGTGCGGCTGCTCAGGGCGCACGCTCTTCCGAAGATGTGTCATCACCGTGTCGGTCAAAAACTGCTGCGATGGCTTAATTTGTCGCATTGATTTTAGGAAACGTAGATATGCATTCTCTATTGCGACGGGTATTATAATACGGACTGCTTCCACGTTTGTATCCGAATCGAACACAACTTTGCCGGAATCGACATATCCGAAAATGACATTCCAACACGGACAGATTTGACCCGTGCTGCTCGAGGTGGAAGAGAAAACGGAAAGACAGGAGGGGTAGACAACCATGGTACATCCGCTGCTAGATGTTGGCCGCAACGACCAGGACTCCGAGCCTTAACTTCGTACCGCCGGCGATGTATTCGCGGTTTTTGACGAAGAAATTCAGGGTTCCGGGGACATTTCATACGGTGTACGGACGGCGGGAGAACGAGATTTCGTGAAAACAGCCGGAAACCCGGAAAACCCGGATTCCTATCTGAATCACGCCGAAAGGGTGTCCGTGCTCCGCAACGCCGCAAAAAAACGCAACCAACCGGGTTCAACTTTTCAACGATTCAGGGGACTCCCGTCCGAGGAGATATTGCACGTCCTCGACCAAATTTACGAGTTGCACCATCTGCTTGCACAAAAGGGCTGGATTGCGGTTGATTTCTACGACGGCTGCATGATCTACGATTTCCGACATCAGAAGTTTCACATCATAGACTTGGACCTTTACCGTGACGCTCCGTTTGTAAACGAGATGGGAAGGCTGTTCGGCTCGATCCGCTTCATGGCGCCCGAAGAGTTCGAGCTGGGCGCACGGATCGATGAACGTACGAACGTGTTCACGATGGGACGAACCGCCGCCGTATTTTTGTCGGATGGGACACTGGATCGGGATCCGTTTCGCGGCAGTGACGCGCAATACGAGGTTATACGCCGCGCCTGTCTGGATGATCGAAGCGAACGCTTCGATTCGATGGAGGGATTCTATCGCGCATGGAGGCAGACGTGTCGCGAATAATGGGCATTAGTCAGAAACCTCCTCCAGCAGTTCGCGCCCGTTCAGCGACTGCACCGGCCGGTTGTTATTGTCAATAATCGCTTTGAATGCGGCGATTTGCGCTCCGGACATTTCAATGGGAGATTTAAGCACAAACCACTTTACTCCTTCTGAACACGGCGGGGTTGTCAACGATCCTTCGTAGCGGTACGTATGCCTCGGGCTCGGCAATAATTCATCGGCATTGAAGGTGACACTCTCAACGCTCTTCGCTTGTCCCGGGGCGGTTGGCAGATGCGCCCATATGGGATTGAACGCGGCGTTCTCCCGCCCGCGCCGAATAAGCGCTCCAACGACAGCCAACGCGCCATCGTCGCTTGTGTGAACGAGGTGCATCTCCATGTCAAGTGATTTGCCCGTTACCGTATGTTCGCTCGGCGCGTGAAAATGGAATTGTAGCAGTTGAAATCGAGCACCGTCAACCTCTAGCCAACTTCCCTTGGGATACGTAACTTCAATCGTGTGACCATTATTGCGGATGGTCAATGTCGCCGGTTGGTAGTTGATGGTTATGCCGGGAAGATTTGCGCGTATGGGGTTTGCAATGTCTATCGGCGATTGGTGCGTACCAACGGAGCAGAGATGGTATTCCGGGGAGAGTTTCCCCCAGACAGCCGGACCGCTTTCCACCTCATAACCCCACTTGAGGTGCTCGGGCTGAGATAGGCGATTCTCCGACTTCGCACAACTCGACATACACACGAGGGCGCACATGACACTACCGACACCAAACAGTGTTGGATAACTACCCATCAATTCTCTCCTTTTTCTTTCTAACAATTGTGCCGCGAGTCGCAAACGGGCTCTTGGGTGTTTGACTAGTGGTAACTTTGAACCAACATTATACCGCAAACTGTTAGTTTGCGGAGATCCCAATGTAACCATTTGTGCTGCAAGTCATCGCTATCCGCAAAACACCGATTATCATGGCAACCACCGGAATCATACAAATCTCGGTTTAGATGAATGCCAATCCCACCCAAAAGAACCCGCAGGCAGTTCAATTCGCGAGAAGAACCTGAATCCGATCTTGAAGATTCAAAGGGTACGCGATGTCGGCAATTTCGCCTTTCCGGTTAATGAGAATAACCGGATCGCCCCACCCAATAGCGTATCGATCAAACGTTTCGCCTCTCGCGCTGAGGATTTTCGTCTCGCCGTCAAGCGCGACAGGGTAGATGAGCGACTTTTCCTTGATAATACGCCTGGCACCGTCGACATCTGTCGCTGCGGGACACACGGCGATGCAAACGAGCCCTTTCTTCAGATAGGATTTCTGTAAGAAATTCAATACGTCTATACAGAGTACGTTATCCGAGTCACTCAAATCCCAAAAATAGAGCGCGATTACCTTTCCTTTCAATTCTCCGATAGAGATCGATCGCCCGGTCAACCACTCTGCAACCTTCAGCTCCGGCGCCGATTTACCCATCAGGGCCTCCAGGCGCACCTTTGCCTCCTGCGCGTACATCTCCTCTGTCTGATGTTCTGCTTCCTGATCCCATACCGATTTGACGGCATTCCCCGGCAGCAAGGTAAGATCAGCGATCTGGGTCATCGCCTCTGTCGCGGTGAACTCATCGGTAGCCGCAGCAAAATACCCTCCCGTGTACGGATGCGCGTTAATAATGTACTTTTCGCCTGCGATGAACCTAACCCCGTGGTATCGACCATCGTTGTCCGTCACGGCAACGTTTGTGCCGACCAATGATCCTTTCTGGTCGTCCCACTGGGTCAGAACGATGGATACGCCGGGAATCGGTTCTCCGTTTTGGTCGACCACTCGTCCGGAAACCTCCACCTGCTCGTACCGTTCCATCCGAATCTCAACCTGCACCCCCGGCTGGAATTCCACCTCTGCCGTACCGCGCAATCCGCGTTCGATGTGCTCTGCTCTGAGGAATAGTGGTTGACCGGGCCAAAGTCCGCCGAGGGTATACTCGCCGTGTTCATTGGATTTTCCGCCCTCCGGCACCACCCTCGTCCATTCCTCGGTAACCCGCGCCCCTGCGACCGGCTTGCCGGCTTTCGTTAACATCCGAATGACCAACTCGATACCCTTTGCGAATTGAAAATCAACAGTGGCTGTTTCGCCTTCAACGACATGCACAACTCTTGACACCTCACCGATGTCCTCGTAATCCCGAGGCGCCCGTGTAAACACGAGCGCCTGCCCCGGTGCGGCGTGGATTCGATAGACGCCGGTTTCGTCCGTTGCTGCACGGTGACGCCTCCCCAGAGATTCGGGATGAGCGGCGTCGTGAAAATATACATTGTGGTTGGCGATCGGCTCGCCGGTATCTGTGTCAATCACTCGACCGGTGATAACGCCGCACCGAATTAAACTGAGGTCTACATCGGATACCGTCTGTCCCTCCGTCACCAGAATGTGTCCCTTGGGGATAGCCGTCCAACCATCGGGACCTATCCCAAGGGAGAGGTCGTACAGGCCGCGCGGCAGGTTTTTCACGACGAAAACCCCGTTTTCATCGACGCGTGCCTCCCCTCTCCCATGAGACAAATCTGTTCCACGCACCGTAACGGCCGCGTCTGTTACCGGCTCGCCGGTATCGGCGTAAGTGATGCGCCCCTCAATTCTGCCTTCGCGCTTCAGTCGGATCTCAAGCCCCTGCGCGCCAACCGGTACGCCGATGCGGTCAGCATTTGCGTACCCGGATGCCTGGATATAGAGAATTGTCATAGCGCTTTGAGGTAGATTACGGAAAACAAACTCACCCCTCTCATCGGTCTCGGCGAGAGGCATATGATGAAATATGTTCAGCATCGAATTATCCTGGCGATGAGGCGACATCCGGTCTACACTCATCAAGAATTGAATTCTTACCTCCGCGTTGGAAATGGGTTCGTCGGAGGGATTCAATATTCGCCCGGAGATCTTCCCCGGCGCATCGAGTGGAATCTCAATATTCGTCGTGTTTTCGAGTGGAAAATTCCGCCACTGGTTTGCGTAATCGTCGTGTGTAATGAGGATGTCCAAGCGCCCGCCCGACTTTCTCGGCGCGGGACGCGGCATCTCAAAGCGAAACGTCCCATCCGTCGCCGTACGAGCGACGAGTTGGGTAGCCTGCCAATTCACGGCGTACAGAATCTCCGCGCCCGCTACCGGATCACCGCTGCTATTGGCAACGCGCCCGGAAAAGGTAAAATTCTCCTTCGTGTTTCCCCTACCTCCGCCCCCGGCGGTATCAGGATTTCCAATTAAGAATAGCAAAACACAAAGCGCTGCAGTTAGCGCGAATAGGGTTTTGTGCACAGCTAAACTCCTAGCGGCTGCCATCGCCCATCCCGGTGTTTGGCGAATCTGTTCCTTTATCCGCATGAGAAATTTGCTATCAGATTATGGATCTCACCAGTTTTCCGTAGTGTTTGGACACGGCACACCCGAGTTTGCCCTAGAAGACGACTTCGCGCCCAATTTGGTTGAATTAATGAAAGGGTGCGAAGATAGGAAATTAGGGCAACCCGATGGTTTTCAATGAAGATAGGCAAAATATCAAGAAGGTCGGCGGCAGAATTCGAGGCTATCGGGAACAGAATTGCGAAAGAATTATGGTTGTTCGAATGAATGTACATGTGTCGTGAGTTGCGCTGAACATCGCGTTTACTCTCTCCGATATACTCTACAAATAGCGGGAATATGGTCATTTGCTTTGGCCTTTTGGAAGGGTATTTGAGCCCAGTATGTAGAGGAAGTTTCCATCCACCGTGAGGCACTGGGCTGGCTGGGGGAGGTTTTCAATCAGACCCAGACCCTTCAAGCCTTCAGTGGTGGATAATTCCGCAATAAACAGAACACCGCCTTCCCTAAGGATGTAAATCAAATTTCCCGAAAGCTGAAAATCCGAAATACGCCCGCCTTCATCGCGGTCGATTGTGACCGTCTTCATCCAGTTGTCCTGTGAAATGAGGTGGAAGGTGTCTTGATCCCTCGATCCCCTGATAACATCCGTCACATTTCCCGCTTGGGGTGGTTTTTTCATTCCCGAATTGTACTGGAGCTTGATATGCGCCGGTGCAATATCTAAGGGAAAAATGCTGGTGGTTTTCGGCGCAAGCAGCCACAGTTGCGGATCATCTTCGTAGAGATGCGTCCAACAAAGGAATCGTGGGGTCATCCTGGCTTTGACGCTGAAGCCAGTGCTGAGTTGAAGCAAATTATTCCAGTCCGCAAGTTGGTCTGACATCTCCGGCGTTAATTCGCGTTGCGGTTGTCCCAGACCCCAGCGAATAACAAAATCGATTCTACTATCTTGATAAGGATCGACATCAATTTTGGTGGGCTGCAGATTTAGTTCTGCACGCAAAGCCCGGAATACGAGAAAAGAAGAAGGCTTCTCGATCGCATAGGAATCAACTAATCTAGGCTGTTCAGGTTGCAAGAGATCTAGAACATGGAGATACTGGTGTGCGTCATTGGTATACGCGTAGTTTCCCTTGATTCTTAAGTCGAGGAGGGGACTGTGGAGATTTCCCTTGTGTCCTGCGTGAAACACCCACTGCGGATCCAACGGATTCTCGAGTCGAAGAACGTACAATCCCTTGTGAGTCGGAAAAAACGCATGATCCTTGAAAATTGCCCCTTTGCCTGAGAGCGATCCACACGGTAGGTTCCAAAGAAGCCGCGGCGTTGCCGGATTCGCGGTATCCAAGAGATGTATACCATAGGAGGTGGTTGCTAACAGATACTGCTTCCAGACCGTTATGCTACTGCCATAAAACGGTTTTGAGGGGAGGGCAATCGATGAAACTTTGAGGGGCTTTTCCGGATTCGAGACGTCGACAATCTCCAATACGCTGCCAAATTCTGCAGCGTCTAGATTTGCTCCGATTTCGGAAATTGGGGCTTGCACATATGGTCCGCAGCCTGCCGTCCACAGCGATAATAGCAGCGGCAGCAAGGCGCAAAATGAGGTGGTGAGCGCTATAGGTCGTGAAAACTCTATAACTTTGGTTTGTTGTTGATCCATAGATAATGATTCCAGCCTATTTCTTCGAAGGGGACCATCTCTTCATGTCTCTCAGTCACATGTGCAAACGCACCGCCCTTTACCCGAAGATTTCCCACGGCAAGAAACGGGCAGGTGTGGTGGTCATACGAAATAATTCACGCTTCTGAATCCCCAGACCAAGTTCTATTTTCATGACTCCGTAAAAGAATGGTAGAAGTCGCTCAAGGCTATCCATGTCGCGTGTCAATTGTCACCTTTCCAAAATAATGTCAATCGTATCAGACATTGTTCACGCTGTTGAGGGACCAAGGTCGCAATGCACAGTCGAGAGATTGGGAGGATTTACTTCTGCGCCTCTTAACCTGCATAGCCACTCAATTTCCTGCTTGACGCTTCTGAAGTTTCATGACTTGATTACTACAAGTTGCAACCTGTGGGCTCTCGAAGGGACCTCTACGGGAACTCTACCGCGCTCGCTATTCACTCACTTGCTGGATTTCTATCGCATTCGCTATCCGCTCATTTGATCGTTCGCTATTCACTCACTTGATCACGGCCGGGGCTATGTGAGTTAATTCGATACAGCCCAAGACGCTCCGATCTGGTGGAGTTAAAGATTAGGTACCTCAATCTTAGCGTATAGTCGATAGATTCTCAATCGGCAGCAGCTCGGGTCAATGAGGAAAGATGTCTAACACAAGTTGCTACCTATAAGAAAGAAACCGATTTTTTGTTCACGTTGCTGAATTATGCGTAAATTGAGCTCATTTTTGCCCATCTCATGCGTCCACGTGGGAAAAAACCCGGTTTCCGCTCCCCGTCGGACACAGGTGGCATCTAAGGTTGTCTATAATTTTTTCACTTTTTTCACCAACTATTTCACTATATCAGTTTATTCAGCCCGCTTTTCACCGGTGATGGTGGGATACACACTTAATCCGGCGAAAATATCTCGAAGCCTGTGAACGTTATCCGGAAACCTTCCGATTTCTCGTTCTCGCCATGAATCACGCACATTGTCTGCCGTTAATTGAAACTTGCTTGCGATTCCATTTTGTGGGTGTGCCGTATTTCTTCGCTCATCCGGTATCAGTGAACCCCAAGCTCGGCAATTAAACGGTTTGTTTTCCAAAAGAATATAATTAGTGTTGGGTGCCGGTACTTCACATTGTCTGAACTGTGATTTATGAGATTTCCGTGATTACCTTGATTGCATGCGGCAAGTTGCCGGTCATGATTCGGCTAGATCGTCATCTTGAGGTCACTCGGATTCAGGAAAGAAACCAAGTATTCGGGAAAAAACTGGGCATTCTGTTTCCATCCAGAAATCAAGTTTTCAAGAAAAAACTTGATTTCGACATACATTAATTTCTTAGCGAATAGACCATTAAATGATGGGTAAATAGGTTTCAATTTGGTCAATTTCGTGCTTCCACACGGAAAAAATACTCGGTTCCCCCGCGCTGTCGGACAACGTGGGTTATCTGAGAAACGACGATTTGCACGGCAGTTCTGCCACCGTATACGCACCGATCGGCTGATTGTTGTCCTGATTCGTTTGTCAGGGTAAAGATGCACGAGTGCCACACTTTATCACATTAGCGCAAACCGAATACGAAAAATGACGAAATTCGGGTCAATGACGGGGTATAAACTTTGCGAAACTTGACGAAACCCGACACTTTGTCGCTTTTTTGGCTATGGCGCCAATTCATTTCGCAGTGAGGGCCGGGATGAGCCGGCTGTGATTCGCCTTTTTTGGCGCTACCAACGTATCCGCACTTGATTATACTATATATATGTTAAGTTATCAAGCAAAAATTGACGAATTGCGGAACGCAGGGGAAATTTCCTTCCAGTGGTTATCAGGTATAGCCCATGTTAAGGGTTTAGCGGATGTCTACCGCTGATCTTCTACAAAAGGCTGGTGCGCGGAAGATCTCTATCGCACTCGCTATCCACTCGCTTGATCGCACCCTACAAACTATCGACATTCGGTTGCGCCGGAGCAGGGAATCGCGACCTGGAGAAGATTTCGATTTGATTTCTACCGCGCTCGCTATCCACTCGCTTGATCAATGATAGTGCATTCCTTTGATCTCCTACAAAAGGCTGGTGCGCGGTGCACACCCTACAAACTAT
>JAPPIK010000011.1:0-8244 GCA_028820655.1 Candidatus Poribacteria bacterium
TGAGTGGGTTGAGTGGAAAGGAGAATTATACCATGTGTACTTAGAAAGTAAACCATTTGGTGGTCTATCCGCTAAGAATTTGAGGCTTACGAGACTGGCAGAGAAAACTGTGCTACCACGCCGGTAGGTGATCAAGCGAGTGAATAGCGAGTACGATAGAGATCCCTTCTAACCGCACCGGCACCCAACACTAACCATGATTTTTTAGAAAATAAACTACCTAGCATGATATACCCAAGTTTCTTTTTCATGGTAAATCGCCTTTTCAAGTTGTGGAAGCCCTGCAAAATCTACGAACCTTTCAGTTGGCAAAGTAGAATATTCCGCTGGATTGTTCAGAATATGCTACCAGCTTGTTTCGTGGCGATACAGTATTTGATTGAATTATCAAACCGCTACCTTTGGTAGGCCGGTACTATATACTCGGCGCCGCATAAATCTGCGCTTTTTTCACGGCAGTTCGTCTGAAGCGCAACGTGCAAGTAGCGGTGGCAGTAGCAGGGCAACTTAAAAGCGGAATTTAATCCGTAGCCAAGTAAAAGAAGGTTCAAGCGTTAGGGAGGAAAGCCTATCGATGCACCTCGAATATGCTGTAGCCGTATGGCGGGAGCGACAACTGCAGCGTCTTCTTCACCTTCTGATGCTTCCCGCTGAAGACATCGATAAGCTCCGCCTCCCAATCGAGATAGACCTTTATGATCCGATCTTCGCTCTGGTAGTTCAGCACGACGAGCAGTAACTCATTATCTGTAGTTGATGCGCGAAGGAATGCGTAGTAGTGATTATCGTTGTTCGTGGGCAGCCGGCGTCTGGAACCCGTGGCGCAAAGTGCCGGATACTTCTGCCTTGCCTTAATACTCTCTTTGAGCTGTGATAGAAACCTCGTAGACCATATAGGGTCAAAGATACGGTCGCCGGCGACGAACAACTCACCGACTGTCGCCAGCGTCACCACTTCCAACAGCATCTGTGCCGGAGAGAGGTTTCCCGTCGTTTCCCCCATCACCCGCAAAGCCGGTCCTGACATGTCCCCCATTACCGACGCCCATGTTACTCCGCCGGCTTTGACAACGCGGTCCCGGTACAGCCGCAGTTTAATCTCGATTCCCGTGGGATTGCCGCTTTCCAAGGCTAACCTGATGGCCTGCGCCCAACGCCGACCAACCCGCGAATCGCGGATTCCGTAGTCCTGTACGCTGTCATAGTGCCCTTCGGTAATCCACGCGACCGGGTCGCTGCGAATTCCGGCGCCTTCGGGAAGCACAAACGTATTTGGATATTCGTGGACAACGTCGGTGATCGTGCTGTTGTTCACCTCCCAAGTACAGTTGGTGTATTCGGGCACGGCGTCAACCATCATGCCGTCTAGCCCTTTATCCATCCAAAAGCGAACAACCCGCCTGCATTCCTCCTGCCACGACTCCGCTCCATAATCAAACTGAGGCAAATCCTCCTCACCGGAACGCCCGCGCCATCTGACCCAATGGTACTTCCCTGCTCTCTCGCTGAATTCCCAACTACTTGAGTTTACCTCGACATCATTTAGGAAAAAAGGCACTTGGCTTCGATCCAGCTCGGCGGACTTGGTGTCGCTCCACACGAACCAGCGAGACTCCGGGCTGTCCACGCCGGCTTTCACATCGTCACAAGCCTGTAAAAAGGGCCGAAACTCCGTGGCGGCGTAGCCGAGGTTGAGAAAAGCAGTGACGGCAATGTCTCGGTCGTGACACGCCGTAACGAGTTCATCAAAGTCATCCATGCTTCCAAGAGCGGGATCGACGGCATAGTAGTCGAGGACATCCAGCCCCGAGTACTGGATGCCTCCATGGTACGGGATGCCCATGCAAATCGCGTTAAAGCCCCACTCTTGGACCTCGTCGATCAACCCAATCATCTGTTTGAGCGTTCGGCCCTTGTGCTTGGGACTGTGAAAATGAATTATTGTAGCGTTTTCCCACCAACGGGGTTTCAAACTCATATGCGTACCGCCTCCCTAACGGACACCCAAATGGGCTTCGTCCATGAATTTCCCATAACGAATTTTCGTATCACGATTCACAACGTGGCCCTCAGCACATCTTGTTCTCTTCGCCGGTTCAATCAATGAGTGGTTTCTTTCACGGCATAGCGCCATAGGTCATCAAAGTGATGTACGGTAGCTTAGCACTTGAAAAAGTCGGTCATCGGTGAAACCGGTGCGGCGAAGCCGAGTGTCTGGCAATTTGGATAGAATCTCTTGATGTTCAACCGCCCAATCCTCGACAGCCACTTGTCGGCGATCCCCTTCTGAACGAATGTACGCAATTCAACCGATAACCAACTGTCCTATCTATATTCCTTGTTGCAGTTAGCGATGATCTATCGCCTCGTCAATCACTTATCAAGACTTATACGATTTCAAAACATAATGTTACAATCAGTCCAAGAAGCGCAATGAAGGGATCTCTATCGCACTCCCTATCCGCTCGCTTGCTTGCTACTACAAACACTCGGTTCTCGTACCTCATGGATTTCGTATTAGATGCTGTTAAGGTGATGTCAATAACGGAATGTCGTCAAGTCTTTCCATGTCGACTTCATGATCGCGTTGAATTCGAGCAGCCATTCTCTAGCCCACCGTCTAAATTCAACTTTTCAACTTCGCATAATGCGAACCGTCAGCGCTACTTTTGGTAGGCCGATACTATAAACAGGTTCAACCGTTAGAGGTCTTATAATTTACCTCTACATAAGGATCAACGTAAGAGCGCGCCATTATCTGTCGGAATAATTCTTTCAGCACGTAACACTTTTGTACCGCAAACTGTTAGTTTGCGATCACAATCCATCAGCGTGACACATCCATTTTTCGCTTTATGACTGGCTGTAAAAAGTGTTCCTTCGTGGTCTGGTTTTCGCTCCAGCGGAGTGCGATGTCGAGTGTTACTTGGTAGCGTCTCATTATCCCTATCGGAATAATTCTTTCAGCACGCAACACTCTTGTACCGCAAACTGTTAGTTTGCGATCACAATCCACCAGCGGGACACATTCATTTTTCGCTCTATGACTGGCTGTAAAAAGTGTTCCTTCGTGGTCTGGTTTTCACTCCAGAGGATCAAGCGACTGAATAGGGAGCGCGATAGTAAATCCTGTGAAATGTCAATAGAACACGTACTGTCCGCGTCTGCACTCCAGCGGAGTGCAATGTCAATAGAATCGCGATACGTCCAACCACCGCACTCCAGCGGAGTGCGATGTCGAGTGTTACTTGGTAGCGCGCCATTATCCCTGTCGGAATAATTCTTTCAGCAAGTAACACTTTTGTACCGCAAACTGTTAGTTTGCGATCACAATCCACCAGCGGGACACATTCATTTTTCGCTTTATGACTGGCTGTAAAAGCGGTCTCAGTGGGTGTTTTATAAGGAAAACTTGAAGCTAAGAAAGCCCAGCGGTTCTGGGTATTGTGATCTGAAACATTTCTCCCGGCGTGCGAAGAGCAAATGCGGACACTCAGTCGCCCTCTAGCACAGTAGTAAATGTCAGAGAGCCTTTTCTATTCGTTCTTCTGCTTAAGCCAGCCCCATGTTGCAGGGAGCTTGCCACCAGGGGCGACAGGATACCGAGCTCGATCAAACCAGGCAGGATTCTTGTCGATGCCGGGAACTGCCGCTAGTCTGCGTTGCTTATTCCCATCGGCATCCATAACGTAGATTTCATAGTCCCCATCCCGCTTGGAGTGGAAGGCGATACTTTCACCGTCAGGAGACCAGGCGGGAGACTCGTCCTTCGCGAGATCGTCTGTAAGTCTACGCAGGTTTTTCCCATCGGCATCAATAACGTAGATTTCCTCGTTCCCGTCTCGATTGGAGTGGAAGGCGATACTCTTTCCGTTAGGAGACCAGTCTGGATCCCGGTCTTTCGCGGGATTGTTTGTTAGCCTGTGTTGATTCTTTCCATCGGCATCCATAACGTAGATCTCCTCGTTCCCGTCTCGCTTGGAGTAGAAGGTGATACTTTTGCCGTTAGGAGACCAGCTTGGAGAACTGTCATTCGCGGGATTGTTCGTTAGCCTGGTTTGATTATTCCCATCGGCACCCATAACGTAGATTTCCTTGTTACCGTCCCGATCGGACCAGAAGGCGATCCGTTGAGCGTAAGGATGCCAGGCTGGATTGGCGTCACTCGCGGTATTGTCGGTTATCTGGCGTTGATTGTCACCATCGGCATCCATAACGTAGATTTCCAGGTCCCCATCCCGGCTGGAGTAGAAGACGATATTTTTACCGTCGGGAGACCAGTCTGGACATTGGTCGAAGGGCTCAATGACTTCAACTTCAAAAAAGTCACCTGCCGTTACGTCGCGTTGATTGTCCCCGTCGACATCCATAACGTAAATCCTCATACCCCACAAGATATCAAGCTTGCCCTTGTCCCGAGAGGTCTGGAAGGCGATCTTTGCTTCTTCGCGCGCTTGGGCGGGTATAAATGGCGCAACGCCACTCAACACGAGGACGCAACTTAGCGCGATACGCATAAGTTTCTTTCTCATCGTAAACCTCCTTGGAGCTCTGATGCCTTACATGAAAACAGTGACGGGTCTTTTCGCTTGGTCTCGATACGTCGCTTCGTTCCTACTCGACCGGCGTTCGCTAATTGGCACCGTAGTATTAAGCGGTTAGGATGACATTCTTATAAACCACAGAGACACGAAGACACGGAGTTTGTTCTTTTCTCTGTGTGGCTTATGTGCCATCGTGTTAAACGTGAATTAACTCAATGATCACTACTGGAACCGCATAAATGGGGAAGGACCGTAGGGGCGGGTTTACTCTATGACAGAAACCGATGTCAGGTGGGCATTTTCCTCGGGACTGCCCACCAGGGCGCCTCATTCCTTTCCACCTGGCGGTTCAGGGGCAGACAATTCTGGGAAAGCACGGTATTCTGGGTGTTTCAAGTTGCAACTCTTAAAGACCCCCTTTACGAAAGGACGGACCAAAAGTGTCCGCTCCATTCATCATGAGTCCGTAAAGGGGGTAACATCTTGCATCGTTCCGGTGACAGATTTCTAGTTCTGTTTAAGAATAAACTGGAGGGATGCAAGGTTCCAGAGCGCGATTAGAACTAAAAGCTACAACTTTCTGATAGGGGACACAAAAAACGACTCAAATCCAGAGTTGAACTGAATTTGAGCCATTTGAAAAAGCGTAACTGTTTAGTCCATCGGTCTGGATTTGTCAATCCAATTCCGAGCGGGCATGGAACGCGTCGCGTAAAGAATCGCAATGCTAACCCCGTTGAATCGGGCGCTTACAAGCCACGCCGGACGTGCAATGAATTGCACTTCTACGAACTTGAGAGTGAACTAAACAGTTACGCAAAAACTATTGGATTTCAGCTTATCGTGTATTGGTCAAGATGATGAGTTACATCCCGCTTGGATGCCCGACTTCAGTCGGGGGCGATGGTCGTCTCGACTGAAGTCGAGCGTCCAGAGTCAAGAGACTGTGCGTGTTTAACGGACGCACTGCCAATCATCTTGTTGACCAATACAACTTCTAGCTTATCGACTGCTCTTGATATCTCCCCATGAGGTTGCCAGCTTGCCAGCAGGGGAGACAGATGTGGCAAAAGCAGGATCAAAGTAGACACCATTTAACTCCCCTGCGTCCACTATCAGCTCGGCCGCCTCGGAAGAACCGTCGGCATTCGCGATCCAGGTATGGCCCCCGCCGTTGATCAAGATCCTACCGTCAGGAGTCCAGTCGCTCGGCCAGCCGCCTCCAGGTCCATCGGGGAAGGCGTCTTTGATCATCTCACTCAGGTTACGTTGATTGCCGCCATCGGCATCCATAACCCAGGTGTGCAGCGCCCCATCTCGATTGCTCCAGAAGGCGATACTTTTTCCGTCGGGAGACCAGACTGGATCCCGGTCAATGGCGAGATCGGATGTTAGCTTGATTTGATTGCTTCCATCGGCATCCATAACCCAGATATCATCGTTCCCACCCTGCCCGGAGGAGAAGACGATACGACCGTCAGGCCCCCAGTCTGGCTGTACGCTTCCGATCCCCTCTTCGCTCTCTGTTAGTTCACGTCGATTGCTACCGTCGATATTTACACTGACGATTTGACGGAATTCATCAGGCGCATAGGTCTCGAAGCAGACACTTTTGCCGTCAGGAGAGAACGACGGGCCCAGATCACCCACTGTCGGACTGTCCGTTACCTGGCGTAGATTGGTACCATCGACGTCTATAAGCCAGATCTCAGCCAGCCAACCGTCGTGAATCCTATCGCTGGAAAAGGCGATAGTTTTACCATCAGGAGACCATGCCGGATAGCCGTCCATGGCCACATTGTCGGTTAGCCTTAGTTCGTTACTCCCGTCAGCATTCGCAACGTAGATGTCGAAGTCTTTATCTGATACTGCGGGGTCCTGATTCCGATTGGTCATCCAGGCAATCATTTGTGCGTCTATACATAGCACGGCGACGCTGAACATTAGCACGCAACTTAGCGCGATACACGTAGCTTTCGTTCCCATTTGCATTCTCATGACAAACTCCTTCTTAAGTGTTGGATTCAAGTTTTGGAAGCCCTGAAAAATCTAAGCGTAAACATTGCAGGACTTCTGCTCTAAAGAGGTCGATTCTGCTGTTTGCACAATGGTAACTTTTAGCCGCATACACGTTGCCCTAACAAGCCTAACAAATTTTCAGCCCTACTGTCAAGAAAACTCAGCATGACATACCCCTCAAACCCGCAGCCGGGTTGACACGTTCACACGCCGATTTTTGGCAATTTGCCAAATCGGATGTTTTGGGGACGCAAAACAAGCGCGTTTTCGGGCAAGATCCACTCTGGGTGTGAATTTAGCGGTCTCGTCTATGTCTCTCCGTTTGTCAGAATCCGCGTCGCCCCGGCCGCTCATGCCGGATTGGCAAATCCGGCAGATCTTTTGTTGGCCGGTAAATTGGGTTGCATAATCAAGCGCAAGGATAGACGTAACTATCCTGCATGTCGACATTTCATTTCGTATAGTTCCGCATGTCTGATATAATGGTCGTGAAAACTCAAGACAGTCCGTCACTCCCAGGTCCATGTACAAACGCGCGGTTCGCTTAACAGGACGATAAGAGATATGACACCGGAACAGCGCTATCAGTTTGAAACACTCGGATACCTTCACTTGAGGAACGCCCTTGCTCCCGATGAGTTGCGGAGAACGCAAGATGCCGCTGACCGTTATATCAACACGCCGCCCGAAAAGCTACCCGTCGGATTCCTCATCAAGGATTTTGAACATCACAAACACTGTCTGCGCGCGTTTGCATATGACAGGGCGCTTGAACACTTGACGATGCACCCGTCGGTGTGGAAAATCATAAAGGAGTTCACGGGTGGCAAACCGTGTCTCGCCCGAGCGAACCTGATTTGCGATACCCATGAGCATGAACCGCTGCATCTTCACAATGGACCCGGCCAAACTATGGTATAGGGAACCAACAGTGGTGGCGCAAATAGTCCACGCGGATTTGGCGCGCCGGCCAGCCTGCACTGCGACCACTTCAACATCTTCTGGTATTTTACGGATGTGCAGCCCGGTGACGGCGGTCTGCTGCTCGCCCCGGGTTCGCACAAAGGCGAATTCGAATTCCCGTTCGAGCGGGTGTATGACTCCGTCGACGACCTACCCCAAGGAATAGAGAATATTGTGGCACGCGCCGGCGACGCTGTAATTGTTTCCGAACAGGTGTTCCATGGCTCCCTTGGGTGGAAGCCGGTCGACCGTGACCGACGGGTTCTGGTCGCGCGCTATGCGCTGCAGTACCAACTCTCTCGACAGCAAGACATGAACATTGAGAAGGCGGTGCTCGACAGATTAGCGCCGGAGACATGCGAATTGCTTGAGACCTGCTGGCGTTCGCACGAGAAAGAGATAAGTAAACGGAATGTAAACCGGCTGATCTAAGTCAGAGGTACTTACAGCGAAATAATGTTGTTTCGTGTTCTGTATGGCAAACCAAGCAATGATCGGATTGGGCTCCCATCGTACCGCAAACTGTTAGTTTGCGGATGCCACAATCTGACAGATTGTGGTACAGAGCGCGCCATTATGCGTAACGATACGATCCCCTCATTTCGCAACTCGTTTTTCGCTCGATGAAAGGTATTGGAAAAGCGTTCCTTCGTCGAAGGTTTTCACTCCAGCGGCGTGCAATGTCGAGTGTTACTTGAGAGCGTGCCATTATCTGCCG
>JAPPIK010000011.1:8344-21631 GCA_028820655.1 Candidatus Poribacteria bacterium
TGCCGGAATAATTCTTTCAGCAGGTAACACTCTCGTACCGCAATCTGACAGATTGCGGTACGGAGCACGCCATTTTGCGTAATGATACGATTCCCTCATTTCGTAACTCGTTTTTGCTCTATCACTTACTTTGGATAAAGTGTTACTTGCAAAAATAACTACAGGAGGTGAATGATGAACGCATGCGATCCCACCATTGAAGCCGAGGTCATGAAAGTGCTCGATGAATGGCAGGAGACATTTAGCCGGCGGGACATGGCCGCTTGGGAAGAGACCTACCACTTCCCGCACTATCGATTAGGTCTGGCAAGCGGCGAGATGCGTGTACTGCCGGAACCGGGCACACAGGACCCCGACTCATTCACGCGCCTTGCAGCGCGAGGCTGGCACTACAGCAAATGGACGCGGCGAAACATCATCCATGCGTCCGACACAAAAGTGCATGTGGATGTTCAATTCACGCGATGCCGAAAAAACCATACCCCAATAGAAAGTTTCGACGCGCTCTACACTTTGACCAACGTAAACGGGAGATGGGGTGTCAAAATGCGTTCAAGCTACGCTGCATAAGATAAACTACAGGGCACGTCGTGCGCGTTGCACATGGGAAAGCAATTGCATTTACAATCTATCGGATTTTTGTCTATAATTAGATAATATAGTGGAGCATACCATAGGGATTAAGTTAAGGGAGTTTGTCTGATATTGGCCCGTCCCTGTCGCAAGACCTTTAACATAGTCCGCATTGGCCGGGGAGGGATTCTCCATCGCACCCCGCGGTAGCTGCGGTTTCCAACTGCACCGAACCACGCCCATACGAGTGCTCTTTGTACTCTGCGCTTGCTTTGGCATGCGGACACACATCCATACGTAGGGGTTGGGTTTCCCAACCCTTGCGTGTCTACATCGAATTACACTAAGTGCGCACCTCGATTAAGTAAAACTAGGGCCTACACTCACATTTTCCATACGTGGCGAATAGTTGTGGATAGGATCCGGTTAGCGATGTGCTCAAATCGGAATCTGTAGTTAATCATAACAATCCAGATTTACACATTATAGGAGATTTTTCTAGTGGCCTACGAATTTCATCATGTACACCTTCGTTGCGAAGACCTGGATGCGGCGGTTGAATTTTATGAGAATGTGCTCGACGGAAAGATCACCGAACGTGTGGCGCTTGGCGGTATGCCTATAGTTCGCATGGAGGTCGGTGGACAGCGACTCTTTCTTTCCCCAAAGTTTGGAGATATCGATGTCGAAGCCACGAGTGGAAACGCGCGTTGGGGCGTCTATCAGCTTGCGTTTCTTGTCGATGACATCGATGTCGCCGTCGAAGAACTCAAAGCAAGAGGGGCGCAAGCTCAAAATATCAAACCATCCGGAAATCCAATCGCCTTCTTTACCGGACCTGATAATGTGCAAATCGAACTAATGCAGCGGTCTTAACTCGAATTTGTACATGTGTAGAGTGGAATCAAGCGAACGATTCAACTGACTGAACAGGGAAGTCGATAGAAATCCAGCAAGTGAGTGAATAGCGAACGCGGTAGAGTTCCCATAGAACTCCCCTGCCCACCATGCCTTGTAAGCTGCGCAGGTCGTACCGTACAACTTAAATTCTCAAACAGGCTCTTGGATTATGCAATTAAGCTAATTTTGAACTTTCCCCGCGTTCAATCTCTTTGAAATTGGGAATGACATTCCAACACAAATTTCCGCTCCATAATCGTGGAGGGTATGATTCGGCTCCACATGAAATTCAGTGAACTCTTCTACACCATACAGGGCGAAGGAAGATTCATCGGCGTACCGTCCGTATTCTTCAGGACCAGCTACTGCAACCTGAGGTGTATTTGGTGCGACACTCCGTACACGAGTTGGACGCCGGAGGACAAAGACATAACGGTCGCGGAAGCGGTAAAGGAAATCGCGCGGTTCGGGTGCGGGCATGTCGTGATCACGGGCGGCGAGCCATTTATCCAAGCCAACGAATTGACCCGGCTGTGTCAAGAACTGAATCGACGGGGGCATCACATCACCGTGGAGACGGCTGCAACCGTCTTTGCGCCGATTGCAGCCGACCTGATTTCGATGAGCCCGAAACTCCGAAACTCCAACCCCGCCCTCGACAATCGGTTCTTTAAGCGTCACGAACGCGGGCGAATCTGTCCCGATGTCATACGCCAATTTCTTCATCGATACGAGTGCCAAGTCAAGTTCGTTGTTGATTGTCCCGAAGACCTTGAGGAAATCAAGACCCTGCAAGCCGAAATCCCCATTCCGACAGAGGCTATCGTACTCATGCCTCAAGGGGTAACTTCTGACGAATTGCGGCCCAAGCAGGAATGGCTGGTGGAGATTTGTAAAGAGGGAGGATACCGCTACTCGCCTCGGGTACACGTTGACATTTGGGGGAGCAAGCGCGGCGTGTAACGGTGGATGATCGCCGGTACGTTTACATTGACAATAGGGAAAGTTTCGATATATGGCAAAGTTCAAAAAATTTCAGGGTTGTTATCGACGCCTATTGCTATTCTTGTTTGCGATTGCCGTCATCCTGCTCGCGGCAGCTTTCATCTTTTACCAGCAGGTTGGCGGAATTGAAGGCTCGCGATACTGGATGGCGGGACGGGCGCTAGGCAAAGTGCAAGAACATCTGTTGAAAAATCGACCCGACGGGGTCTCGAAAACAGATGTCGAAAGCCAATTTGAGACGGTGCGACGCGCCAATACAGAGTGGCGTGTGGACCTGGTGGAACTTCATCGTGTGCTAAAGGATTATCAGCACCGATTTCAAAACTCGAAGCCTTCGACTCCCGAGACAGTGCAATTCCTCATAAATCTTGAGGCTGCCGTTCTGCCCGAGACTGGCAACTAATCCATAATCTATGCGTCGACTGGTTAAATTCACTTGATTGACAGAATTCTGTACGCAGCATCACGTTGTTTTGGCGTGGGACCGCTAACCCGACACGATTTTCGGAAGATAACCCACCTTTATTCGTCTCTTCCTCTAGCCGCACAAATGCAGGTTTGGGCACGCCTGATTTGCTTGCAACCTGTACTACGCGCGATTGAGCAACACGTTCCTCATTTCGCCGAGCGGCTGATCGACTTGGGAAGTGGTTACGGATTGGTGAGTGTCCTCACTGCCATGCGGCGGGGGCGCGCGGTCCTCGGAATTGAAGCCTCACCCTCAAGATTTGCGATTGCGCGGCAAGCCACAACCGGACATTTTCCGAATGTCTCTTTTCAGCAGGGGGATATCGCCCAAATCTCGCTTCCCCCAAGCGACGCCATACTGTTAATCGATGTCTTATGCCTCATTACCGATGAAGCCCAAGCGGTCGTGCTGGAAAACTGCGCGAACGCGCTCTGTCCGGACAGTATTCTGATTATCAAGGACAATACGACGACACCGCGGTGGAAATACCTATACACAAACCTCGAGGAGAGAGTCAAGCTGTGGATGGGGACATACGGGTTCCGAGCGCAGATGCAACCGAACTATCACCCTCCAGAGGCATGGCGACAGCTGATAACGAAGGCAAACTTGAGAATTGAAGAGGAGTGTTTCATCAGATCGATTGCCCCCTATCCCGGGGTAATCTATCTCTGTCGAAAATAGCATTTACATTGTCGTAGCGCCGTCCCAATATCTCCTCGCGTACTCCCTAATCTGTCCGGCAGTCGAATCGTCGCTCAACTCGCAATTCACGAGAATCTCCAATGCCCGGGTTAATCGAGCCTCCGTATCTCCCCACGCTTTGAGCAACACCCTGTTTTCCTTCCGATTCGGTTGAGTCGCCGTAGCCAACAGTCGATGAACAATAGAAAGGTAGAAGAGGATATTCTGGTAGTCGAGTTGCGCGAATATTCCCTCCTCGGAGCAACCCGACCGGTAACTGATAGCCCTGCTTGCGTAAGCTCGGATAACATCCCGATTCAGCAAGTTGACGAAATTTCCACCCTCACGGTTAGCTCCCAAGCTATTGAAGAACTGAACGATGCGCCTTTCACTCCAATCCCACCCGATACTTCCAAAATCGACGAAGGTGATGTTACCCGCGCTCAACACGATGTTGCGTGCATTATAGTCGAGCACTCCGAGCGTCGCCGAATTACTGCGGATGGCCTGAGCGAAGTTCGACCAGAGTTTTTCAAGCTCCAATGGTGATGGTTCGCCGCTTGATCGGGCGAGATAATCCAGCGTTTGTCGACCTCGGTCTAGCATGTCGTCCATCGTCTGACGCAGATGGGTCGGGTAGTCCAGCGGATAAACATACGGCGCAAAATCGGCGTGATGTGCAGCGAAACTCTTCTCCAGATGACAAAATTCTCCGAGAGCGCCGGTAATCGTTTCCTTCAGCGACCCGGACGGGGCAGTTTGAGCCGCATCGTCGAGCGTCGATTCGCCGCACCATTCTAACAGCAGACAAAGATCGGGATCAGACTGCCAAACAACCTTCGGTACGCTGCAACCAGCCTCGCGCAGTTTCGAGAGAACGGACGACTCAACTTCGAACGGCGTACTCGCCGAATCTCCGACGGGACGTGTGATATAATGCTGTTTGAGTAGGTGGCTCTGTCCGTCAACTATCACCCGCCAGATGTTGTTTCTTTCGACACCGCCGTGCTTAATCGGAACGACGTTCAGGCAGTCCGGTGACCAGTCAAATCGATTCGCAATCTTGGGTATAATTTGGTGCAGTTCGGCAATCATAGAGATTGACACTGGAGCGGATAGCGTTGTGTGGGGCAGTATACCGCAACTCGGTCAATCATTCCAATCCTATCGCGTTTCATCTGGCCGAACCGTATGTGATTGCCTTGGGATTTAGTGATCGAATCGAGGCGAGATAGAATAATGTAGGGTGGAATCAAGCGAATGAATAATGAGCGATCAAGTGACCGGATAGGATCAAGCGAATGGATAGCGGGTACGATAGAGATCTTAACGCGATAAAAATCCAGCAAGTGAGTGAATAGCGAACGATCAACTGAGTGGTTAGCGAAGGCGATAGAGGTCCCGTAGAGCTCCCATTAGGACTCCCCTGACCATCATCCTTCCGTCATTCCATACCTCCGCGTTCACCGCGATTCGATGCGACTGCCCGCGTTCGCATGTATTGCCTTTCGCATCTGAACGCCGGATGTGATATAATTACACCCTAATTCTCATCGGTTCGGGGGCACTCCGTGTCAAAAATCAAACCAGTCGTCTGGATAATTTTCCTTGTATCCGGGGCAAGCGGTCTCGTTTATGAAGTCGTCTGGACGCGCCAACTCACATTGGTTTTCGGGAGCACCGTGTTTGCGGCAAGCACGGTGTTGACGGCGTTTATGGCGGGCTTGGCGCTCGGAAGCTACTACTTCGGACGTATGGCAGACCGCGAAAGCCGTCCGCTGCGTTTGTACGCCATCCTCGAAGCGGGAATCGGTGCCTTCGCACTGATCTGGCCCCTACTCTTAAGCGTATTGAACGCCATCTACATTCTGGCCTATCGTGGTCTCGGTGCCGAATTTTACTCCCTGTCGCTAATTCGATTCGCGCTTTCGTTCCTCGTTCTGCTCCTTCCATCGACCCTGATGGGCGGAACGCTCCCCATCCTGAGCCGTTTCTTCGTGAACCGATTGGAAAAACTCGGTCTCAATGTCGGGGCGCTCTACGCGTTGAATACCTTCGGCGCTGTCGTCGGCTGTATCGCGGCGGGGTTCTTCCTTATCCAGTATTTGGGGGTCCAAGCGTCAATTTTTCTTGCCGCGGGGATAAATTTCGCAGTCGCCGTTATCGCGTTTCTGCTGGATAGAATAAGCGCGCAAAACACGGATTCTGGCGAAGTTGAAACCCCAGAAACGCAACCCGCCTCTGATCCGGCGCCGGTTAATACGGCTTCTGATCCGGTTTTTCGTCTCGTCCTTGTGGCTTTCACCGTATCCGGGTTCTGCGCGCTCTCCTACGAAGTGTTATGGACTCGCATCCTCGTCTTTTTCCTCGGCAGCACGACCTACGCTTTCTCGACGATGCTGGCGGCTTTTCTTTTCGGAATCGCGCTGGGGAGCTTCGTCTTCGCATGGATTGCCGACCGCCTGAAATCGCTCGTCAACCTCCTCGGGCTGGTGCAGATCGGCATCGGACTCGCGGCAGTGGCGCTAATTCCCGCCTTCGGAGGGCTCTACGACATCAGCAGCACGCTTCAATCTATGTTCGGTGGGGGGCGGTTCTGGGCATTTGTCGCCTGCGTCATCGTGATGAGTGTACCGACACTGTTGATGGGGATTAGTTTTCCGCTCGTCGCCCGCATCTACACCGTCAACGCGGATATACTCGGTCGAAGCGTTGGGAATGTCTACGCGCTAAACACCGTCGGCGCAATCCTCGGCGCCTTCTGCGCCGGGTTCATTTTTATTCCGCTCATCGGAATCCGTCCGGGCATCTTGCTGATGGCGGCGCTCAACCTCATTGTCGGATGCGTCCTAATCTTTCGGAACGAAAACCGATCGCGCCTCTTCAACCGTGCCGCAGTGGGCGGCACCATTCTGACTGTCGGCGTTGCCGTAATTATCCTCTTCGCGGCTAACAAACCGATCTTCCTCAAAAGCGCTATCTTCCGCACGCAGCGGCCGGGTGATACCATCATCGATTACAAGGAGGAGGTTGACGCCACGATCACCACGCTCAAGGACGATGAAGACGTGTACCGGTTATACGTGGATACGAATCAGGCAGCCGACGCCTCCCGCTGGGATTCGCCGTCGCACCGTGTCATTGCCCATCTCCCGCTGTTGCTGCATCCTAATCCGAAACGGGCGCTGGTCGTCGGGTTCGGTATGGGTGTGACCTCGTATTCGATTACGCAGCACGGCGTCCGCGTTGACGCCGTGGAAATATCGAAAGGGGTGGTTGATTCCGCGAGGGCGCATTTCAGCCATGTGAACCGCGATGTTCTCGACAATCCGTTGTTTAACCACTTCATCAATGACGGGCGAAACTACATCTTGATGACCCGGCAGAAATACGACATGATTTCGACCGGAATCATCCATCCGTTGGTTAGCGCGGGAAGTTCCAACATCTACACAGCGGATTTCTATCGGCTTTGCCAACGGATCCTGACGGACGACGGTATCATGTGCCAATGGGTGCCGCTGCACCGAGTGCCCGAGGAGCACTATAAGACAATCGTGAGGACATTCGTCAATGTGTTTCCGCACACGACGCTCTGGTACAAATACACCCCGGACTTCGTTATCCTTATCGGCACGCCTCGCCCGCTCAGGATTAACTACAAAGACTTTTTGGCGCGCGCTCAAATTCCAAGTGTCCGCGAAGGACTTGCGCACGACGATTTAGACGGCATGTCACTGCTAGACTCGTTCATGATGGGCGAGAAACGGGTGCTTGAATATGTCGGGGACGGTCCTATCCATACTGACAACCGCCCGCATCTGGAATTCTTCCATGCGCAAGACATAACAAATACAACACCCGTCAACGTTGCCGGAATGACGAAACACCGTGAACGGGTGACAGCCTATTTGAATAACTACGGACGCGCGATTGACGAGAAAAAAGAGATTAGGAGGCAAATTCGTCAGTATTTCGATGCCACCCAGAAGCTGATTCAGGGACAGATTGAGTACGCCAAAGGAGACTACGACCGAGCGGTCGGCTTGCTTAATCAGGCGGCCGCAATCAATCCGGACGATGACACGATTCACTACAACCTCCGAGTTGTCGCGGACCTCTTTAACGAGGAATATCAAGGGGAACTCAAGCAACTTGAGCAACTCGTGAAACAGGCACAGCAGAAAGATCCCAAAGACGCGGAGGGTTATCTTCAACTTGCAGTGATTTACGAGGGGCAGGGCAAGCTGGAAGAGGCAGCCGAAGCGTTGGAGAAGGCTATTGATCTCCAGCCGGCTAAGCTGCATTTCTACGTGCTGCTCGGACCGATCTACGAGCGCCAAGAGCGTTTTGACGAGGCATTACGCACCTACCGGCGCCTTGAAAAGGTGGATCCAAATCTTCCTGGACCCATTCTGCAGGCGATGGCATTCATTCATCATCAAAAAAGCGAGCACGACGAAGCGATGAAACACGTCAAAAGGGCGTTGAAGGCGGACCCAACTTCATGGCGCACCCACTATCTCTTGGGTAGCATTTACGCCGCCAAAGATGAGGGTCAAAGGGCGATTCAATCCTATCGACGGGCAATCGAGCTCGCGCCCAACGAACCGGTAACACACACCGACTTGGCAGAGTTGTACTTTTCGCAGAAACGGTATGACGACGCGCTGGAAGCCAATGCGTCAGCCATCCGCCTCGCACCGGGTGTACCGGAGCTTGAGGAGCAGCGCCGGCGGATCCAAGATGCAATGCCAAAGTAGCAGGCGCATCCTATGCCTAAACCTTATGCTCGATTTTGTACATTCGTAGGGTGGGCACTGCCCACCAGCCTTTGAGAGCGCCAGCGGGGCGGAAGGAGGGAGACTTTTAGAAATCGCCGGCGACTTCTCCCGATACATCGGACTGGGTGCAACACGAGTTCTAGTCTACAGGCAATACTTTTTCACAGGTCAACCCAAAAGACCAGATGGTTAAAATCTTACTTGCTTTTCTCTAGTGTTTGATAGACTCCGTTTGCCATACGGCTTAAATGTATAAAGTCGAGCTAAGAACTACGGAAGGTGGCCAAAGAAACTATAATGAAAATCCAAGTAGTGAGAAGGAGCAATCAATAACAAATGCAGATTCAATCACCGAAGGGGACGAGAGACATTCTCCCTTCAGACATCCAGACCTGGCAATGGGTGGAGAAAGTCGCGCGGTCGGTTTTCGAAACCTACGGCTATCAGGAGATTAGAACGCCGATTTTCGAGAGCACCGAACTCTTCGTGCGCGGCGTCGGAGACACAACCGACATCGTCGAAAAGGAGATGTACACTTTTGACGATAAAGCCAACCGCAGCATCACGCTCCGCCCGGAAGGCACGGCGCCGGTGGTTCGCGCAATTCTCCAGAATCGGTTGCTGGAGGGAACGAATGTGCTGAAACTGTATTACAACGGGCGCATGTACCGCTATGAAAGACCGCAGAAAGGACGTTTTCGCGAACACTGGCAGGTGGGAGTCGAGGCCTTCGGGGCTGCGGGAGCCGCCGTCGACGCTGAAGTCATTACGTTAGCCCACCACTTCTACACGACCCTCGGTTTCAAAGACTTGATGCTGCACCTCAACACCATCGGTGATCGTGCGTGCCGGCCCAACTATGTGGCGGAGCTTAAGGCATTCACAAAAAGCCGTCTCGATCAGTTCTGTAATGAATGCCAAGGACGCTATGAACGCAATCCGTTGCGCCTTTTCGATTGCAAGAGGGGCTGCCGCGAAATCCTTAATGAGGGGCCTCGGCTGGTGGACTATCTATGCGAACCGTGTCGTCACCATTTCGACTCGGTCAAGCGATATTTGGAACTGTCGCAGATTGACTATACCGAAAACCCGGATCTCGTGAGAGGGATGGACTACTACTCCCGCACCACGTTTGAATTCACCGCGGGCGGTCTCGGCGCACAGAACGCCATCGGGGGCGGCGGGCGCTACGATTACCTCGTCGAAGAACTCGGCAACAAGCCAACCCCGGGGATCGGCTTCGGGCTTGGCGTCGACCGCATCATACTCGCCTTGGAAGCGCAAGAAGTGGCGATTCCGACGCAACCTCCGGTCGCCGTTTTTATCGCCGTGCTCGGGGACGAGGCGATGCTGGTCGCGTTTCAGTTGGCGCAACGCCTCCGGTTAGGCGGCATCCGAACCGAGCTTGAGCACACCGGGCGCAGCTTGAAAGCGCAGATGAAAACGGCAAACAAGCTAGACGCGCGGTATGTCGTCATCCTCGGGGAAGACGAGATTAGGGACGAAACAGCGACGGTGCGCGATATGGAAACCGGCGACCAGCAGTCCATTGCATTCGACCAATTGGCTGAGAAATTGAGGACACATTAAGTCTGAGGAACTTTCGTAGGGTGGAATCAAGCGAATGGATAATGAGTGATCAACTGAGTGGATAACGAAGACGATAGTAGATCCTAATAGCACTCCCCTGCCCACCAGCCTTTTTTCCGCGCAACATTCCCTGTAGGAGCGATTCTCACTCGCGACAGAAAATCTCGTGATTTGGAGCTGATCCTAAGAGCTTGTTTCAAAAATACAATTTGTAGGGTGCGCACTGCGCACCAGCCTCTAAAAGCCCCGGAGGGGCGGAAGGTGTATAGAAACACCGAACCCCCACGCATCTAAGCCCCAGAGGGGATCAAGCGAGTGGATAGCGAGTGCGATAGAGATCCCAAAGGTATATAGCGAGCAATTGCAAAAACATGAAAAAACACTCTTCAAATGACGAAAAATGGCTTGGCTGCCGACTATTCAAACAGGTTCTAAGAGGCTTGTGGGGGTAATCTTCAAATCAAGATAGAACCCATGAGTCAGCCTTTTGTGTTCCACGGAGTGGCGGAAGGTGTTTAGAAATGCCGAACCCCGAGCCGTTCAAGCCCCAGCGGGGCGACAGGTGACAACCTGCATAACCCAAGGGCTTTAGCATTCGTGGGGTGGAATCAAGCGAATGGATAATGAGCGCGATCGGACTCCCCTGCCCACTAGCCTGTTGCCACGCAATATTCCCGGTAGGAGCGAGTTTCACTGGCCACTGAACATGGCAAAACAGAAAAAACCACTATCGCACTCGTTAGCCAATTGTGCCAACATTAGTCACTCGCATAATCGTAATTCACAACCGATTTTCTTACGTAATACGCATTACGCAATAGGACATACCTCATACCACTCTTTTTTTCAATGAACCGAGGGAAACGCCCAATCAATGAACAGAACACAGACTCACTCATAAAACAAGGAGAATCGAAAAACACACAATGCCTGAAATGACAAGGACACACTATTGCGGAGAACTGCGGCTCGCCGATGCCGGAAAATCTGCCCGACTAACTGGTTGGGTCGCCCGCCGTCGCGACCACGGCGGCGTCATATTCGTCGATCTGCGCGATCGGACAGGAATCACGCAGGTCGTCTTCGATCCGGAGATCGACCCCGAATCACACCAACTCGCACACCAGATTCGCAACGAATTTGTGTTGTGCACAGCCGGAAGCGTACGCGAGCGCGTCGAAGGCGACCTGTTGGCGCTGACGGATCGAAAACATCAAGCCGACCTCGACGCCGGCCACCTCTCCGATGATCTGAAATCCACATTCGAAGACGACAGACATTCACTCTCGGCGGATATCACGGTTGCCGTAAGGGAAGCGGGGAGCCGTTGGCTTATCACCGACAACGAGAGCAGCCGAACCTATGCGGCGAAGGTCGTGGACGATTCCCTCCATATCTACCAAGGCACAGTCAATCCGGAACTTGACACGGGCGAAATCGAACTGGCAACGAATCAGCTAGAGATCTTGAACCGCGCCGAAACGCCTCCGTTCCCCGTGGAAGACGAGATTGATACCGACGAAGAAATCCGCATGACGTATCGCTACATCGATCTCCGCCGTCCCAAAATGCAAAAGATGTTGTCGGTTCGACACAAAGCCGTTCTCGCCGCCCGGAAATACATGGATGAACAGGGGTTCCTTGAAATCGAAACCCCTATCTTGATGAACAGCACCCCGGAAGGCGCGCGAGACGTGCTCAGCCCAAGCCGACTCAACGCCGGCAACTTCTACGCACTTCCGCAATCGCCCCAGCAGTTCAAGCAGATTTTGATGATGAGCGGCGTCGACCGCTACTTCCAGATTCCCCGCTGTTTCCGTGACGAAGACACCCGCGCCGACCGCCAACTTGAATTCACGCAGCTCGACCTCGAGATGTCGTTCGCGACGGTGGATGAGGTCCTCGAAGTCAGCGAAGGATTGATGAAACGCATGTTTGAGGAAGCTGCGGGGATTCCGGTACCGACGCCGTTTCCGCGCATCTCCTACCACGACTCCATGGCGCGGTTCGGCAACGACAAACCGGACACCCGTTTCGGTATGGAGTTGTCCGACCTCTCAGACCTCGTCGCCGACTGCGATTTCAAGGTGTTCACCGGTGCCTTGGAACGGAAGGGACAGGTAAAGGGGCTCGCCGTGCCAGGCGGAGCGGCCTTTTCCCGAAAAGAGATTGAGGACTTGACCGAATATGTGGGGATCTACAAGGCTCGGGGATTGGCGTGGATAAAGCTGACCGAGAAGGGATTCGAGTCCAGCATCGTCAAGTTCTTCGGCGAGGAGACGCTCAGGGCGGTTGCAGAGCGGATGGGAGCGAAGCCGGGTGACATCATGATGTTCGTCGCCGACCAACCGAAGGTGGTTGCGGATGCCCTGTCGAACTTGCGGCTTCAACTCGGACGTCAACTCGGTCTCATCGACGAGAGCCGTTTCGATTTTCTCTGGATTGTCGATTACCCCCTATTCGATTGGAACGAAGACGAAAGCTGCTACGAGCCGTTCCACCACCTCTTCACGGCGCCCACCGATGACAGTATTCCGCTCTTGGAGACCGATCCCGGTAACGCCCAATCGCAGCACTACGATCTCGTCATCAACGGCATTGAGATCTGCAGCGGCAGCGTGCGAATCCATCGTTGGGATATCCAGCAGAAGGTGTTGGAACTCCTGAACATCGGTCCCGAAGAGGTCGAAAGGCGGTACGGCTACTTCATCAAAGCGCTGCAGCACGGCACGCCGCCCCACGCCGGGATCGCGCCCGGACTGGACCGCATCCTGATGCTGATGACCGGCGAGGAGAATATCCGAGAAGTCATCGCCTTCCCTAAAACCCAGAAAGGGTTGTGTCTCCTTACCAGCGCTCCCTCCGCAGTCACCGACGAACAGTTGGAGGAGTTGTCAATCAAGGTAGATTTGGAGGATCAAGGGAGTGAATAACGAGTGCGATTGTCTTTGTAGGGTGCGCATTGCGCACCAGCCTTTGGACCTGTAGGGTGTGCACCGCCCACCGTTTTTTTCCGGTTCATGTAGGGTGCAATCAAAGGAGCGAATAGCGACTGCGATAGAGCACCCCCGCGCACCAGCCTTTGGACCTGTAGTGTGTGCACCGCCCACCGTATTTGCTTCTCCGGTTCATGTGGGGTGCAGTCAAAGGAGCGAATAGCGACTGCGATAGAGATCCCCGCGCACCAGCCTTTGGACCTGCAGTGTGTGCACCGCCCACGGCAGTTTCTTCCCCGGTTTCTGTAGGGTGCGATCAAAGGAGCGAATAGCGACTGCGATAGAG
>JAPPIK010000011.1:21731-270511 GCA_028820655.1 Candidatus Poribacteria bacterium
CTTCCCCGGTTTCTGTAGGGTGCGATCAAAGGAGCGAATAGCGACTGCGATAGAGCTCCCCCGCGCACCAGCCTTAACTAGCACCAGAGGTGCGGAAGGTGTATAGTAACGCTTATGCTCACACATGCGAGCCTCAGCGGGGCGGCAGGTAAGACTTTTGATGGGTTATACGAGGAGTCTCACACCATAGACAAAAACCATGACATCCATGACAGCTTTACCGTCAACCCATTATTAGATGAAGATGGCGATTATCTATAGTCAATTCCGTTCATATTTGCACGTATTTCGGTACGTGTGTTCAAGCGACCAGATGCCGAGCACGATAGCCAATCCTGCAATATAAATCTACTGACCATTCTCTGCTGCTTTTTCGATTGACAACTTTACATATGTATAGTATAATGTGGGGCGAACAATTAATACCAATTCGCTTGATTTTTTAGGAAATATGATTTCTTAATTGTAGATTCACTCTATCCGTAACCGGGAATCAAATGCGATCAATCGGACAAATAGATTAACTGACTGAATATGGAAGTTTCAAGTAAGTGAATAACTAACGATCAAGCGAATGGACAATGACCGCGATAGCAAATCCGTATAAAGTTCTCATAACAGAGGCGTTCCTAAATTCCGCCCGATTGAGATTCTGGCAGTTTGCACAATATCATGAACCGCTAGAGACTTTTTCAATGCTCAACCAAAATGACTGGATGGTTGAATTCTCATCAATTTCACGTGGGCGTTCAATTGGCGCCGTTTCTTGGCTGGCTCGAATGTAAAAAGTCGAACTCATAGATAGGGGTGGGTTGAAATCTATTCGCATAAAATCGCAGTTTATCGCAGACCGCTGCATATTCTTCCAACCCGTGTCATCACTGCTTTCCAAAGCGTTTCATGAGTGTGTTGTTGGTCTGCGACGCGCACAGCTGCAACTCCGAATTGAATCCCGGGTAACCGAGTCGAAAAACAGAATTACCATCAGACAAAGGAGGGATGACTGCGTTAAAATTCCCAAAAAATCCCGTGCGATAGATCTCCCATAGGAAATCCCGATAGGTAATCCTGCGTGATAGGCATCTTAAGGCGAAAGAGTTCCCGCCTCGCGAGAAATGGCAATAGAAACTCGCTGCAGGCCTGGAACGACAACAGTAGGCATCGGGAACGGGTTCAGCTAAGTGAAGATGGTCGGCTTTGTTCGACGCCACCATGTACCTTGAACCATCACTACTGTCATTCGTACCATGACAGCTCGACTGGGCGGCAAATTATTTTTCTGATGGCAATTTGTTGGCATTACGATTCCCCGGAACCCGCGCCAGCAAAGGAAACCCCTGTTTCAGTTAATGCCAACACGCCGCAAAAATCAACACTGCGTTGGGATTATTTTGTCCGGAATCGGTATGTCATTCATACGATCTGGGGAGGGAACGAAACACCTTTTTGCTGACATTTGGCTTATACTCAATCTTAATCATAGTCCATCTTTCAATCACAAAAGTCACGGTTCAGATAATCCGCAGGAGAGACCTCCGATTCTAGACCTGCTGATGGCTTGAACCTTAATAGCGACTGATCGAATGAGCAAACAGCGAATGCGATGATAGAGATCCCGTTGAAAATCCCGATAGCGATTCCTGATTCAGACGAATTCCTCTATGGCACTGTTGCTGCCTCCGTGAGGATGACGCCGTCAAAATCAACCAACAACTGAGGATGCCCCGTGAATCAAAGCCGACTCGATATCCCCATCCAACCCGTTGAGCGCATTGTCCTCTTCCGCCGTTACGAAGCACCGTTTCCCCTGGGCTTACTACACCGGCAAACTGGACAGAGGGACGCAGGTTTCTGGTACAAAACCAAACGTATGGGCATCGCTCAACCTCAAGCATTGGAGAATAAGAAAAGAATGGCTTGCCCTTGGCGATTGCGTTACACGTCGATGTCAAGACATGGCTGGAATCGAATTACAGAAACGCATCCAAGGTGAAACGGCAACCGTTCGACTAGTGGATGTGTGAGAAAGTGGAGTGAGTTTCGGTCCCGATCGGGAGAGAATCTCTGTCATACTCGTAATTCACGTCCTCGATTACACCCTAGCGGGCGTGTGCTACCATCCTTTTAAGAAATACGGTAACTCTCACAACCAAAATCGGCTTTTCTTCTAAATGTCAAAAACAGCTCCAATTTCCCAACCGATTTTAGTTTCAAAGATGGCTGAAAATGGTATAATCTAGCACCCTGCATCAACCGGATTCACCAAGTGTTTGAACCACTGTGCAGCGTGCACAATCTCCGTGTCATATTTCGCTCACCCCTCAGGATTCAATACAGGAGACTAGCATATGAATCAAACGACCCACGAAGCGCCTTCCGAAAACGGCGGAGGGCACAAAATACTCATTGGCATCGTAATCGCAATCATCGTCGGAATCATCATCGGTGGGTGGCTGCCCAATGTCGCCGCGAAGACGGATGTTCTCGGCGAAATCTTCCTGAATTCGCTGAAGATGATTGTCGTTCCGCTCGTCATGCTCTCAATGGTCGTCGGCATCACCGGATTGGGCGATATACGCAATCTCGGCCCCATCGGCGGTCGCACCGTGCTCTACTACATGGCAACGACCGGAATCTCGGTGTTCATAGGTCTCGTGCTGGTCAATGTCATCCAACCGGGCAAGAATCTCTCACACGGCGAAGAACGCCCCAATCTGGCGTACACCCTTAGCGGCGATGGCAACCGCACAGTCAATCTTACCGACGGCGTATGGAAACGGACGCGATACGGAGAAAATTACGTCTTGAGCTTGTCGGAACAGCAAGTTGAGGGTGAAATCGAATCCATCACCGAGAAGTCGGTGACGGTCAAATCCTGGAGGAACCGGGCTGAAGGCGTATTCCACATCGTGTCGGATACCGGAGAACATTTGCCGTTCCGCCGAGTAAACGGTGAGGTCGTGTCCGCCGAACCCGATCTTTCCGGGAATGGAAAAGGGCTTGAGATCAAGTTGCCCGTTGCCCAAGAAGTGCGCGGCAAAGAGGATCGAGATATGGGCGGCACGCTGAAAGAGGTGCTGCTTGGCGACAAATCGACGGGAAAAGAAGGGATGATTCCACGCAATGTCTTCAATGCGATGGTGCGGATGGATATTTTGCCCCTGATATTTTTCTCGTTACTGATTGGCGCCACACTCTCGGTCCTCGGCGAACGGGGGAGGCCCACCATAGCGGTTATTTCCGGCTTGAATGACGCCGTGATGCGACTGGTGCACTGGATAATGGTTCTCGCGCCTGTCGGAATCTTTGGGCTCGTCGCCGGACGTATCGGTCACGCCGGAGGATTTAAAGACTTCCTGCCGGAGTTGATGGCGGTGGGCAAATACAGTTTCACCGTCGTGTTTGGTCTTGGGGTGCACGGTCTCATTATACTGCCGCTTATCCTCCTACTGATTGCCCGTCGGAATCCTATACGGTACATAAAGGGCATGAGTACGGCGCTGCTGAACGCTTTCTCGACTGCGTCCTCCTCCGCCACGCTGCCGTTGACAATGAGGGCGGTGGAAGAGGAAAATAAGGTCTCTAACCGCACGGCGAGTTTTGTCTTGCCGCTGGGCGCCACCATCAACATGGACGGTACCGCGCTCTATGAAGCGGTTGCAGCCATGTTCATTGCGCAGGTGTACGGGATTGAGCTAGTGCCGGTGCAACAGATGGTTATCTTTCTGACGGCAACCCTGGCGGCGATTGGCGCGGCTGGAATTCCGGAAGCCGGGCTTGTCACCATGGTCGTCGTCCTTAAAGCCGTTGGCTTGCCGATTGAAGGTATCGCGCTGATTCTCACGATTGATTGGTTGCTCGACCGATTCCGGACGACGGTCAATGTGTGGGGCGACAGTGTCGGAGCCGGCGTCATCGAATCGCTAGAAAACCGTAGTAATTCACAAGGTGCAGAATCTAACGCCTAGACGCGTTTTAGAGTTGTAGCGGATGATGATAAAGCGCGTGGATAACGAGTGCGATTGAAGATCCCACGGTGACCACTGTTTTTCGTCTACTCCGTAACTACTCAATGCTTACGGAACTTGTGCCTTTATGAGTTGCGGCGTGCGGTCGTGCCTCGCTCATCACTGGGCACTGACCACCGGCCGCTGCTTCTACAGTTTTGGCTGGATGAGGATCTTGGTCGACAATTTCGCCGCCTCAATCGCCAGAGGCGCGTCCTCAAGCGGTAAGACATCCGAAACCAGCGATTTCACTGGTAAACTTTCGCGCGTCAGCAGTCCGATTGCCTTGGCGAAGGGCCCGCAACGGGACGTGTGAATCTGCACCTCGTCAACGACCAACCTGGTAGTGTCAATGCCCGTCGCAGGCAAGCCGCACGTCGTCTTCAGCGCGATGGTGCCGCGCGGGCGCACGATTTCTGCGGCGAGACGTAGACCTTCAGGGCTGCCGGTAGTGTCCACAACCACATCGGCGCCGATGCCTCCGGTCCACTCGTGCACGGCTTCAATCCATTTGGGGTGATCGGTGCTGACAGCCTTTACCACTCCCCATTTCGATGCTCGTTCGAGTTTGTCCGACGAACGAGAAACGGCGCACACTTGTGCTTTGTTTAGGGAAGCGACTGCACAGGTTAACAATCCCAACCTGCCGATGCCAAGAACGACAACGTGGTTCGACGGGGAAATCGGCGTCAACTCGAATGTCTGAATGGCGGCGGCAAGCGGTTCGATAAAAACACCCTCTACCCAAGAGATCGTATCGGGGAGAGGGTGAAGGTTCAATATCGGTACACGGACATATTCCGCATAACCTCCGTCATAGTTGACGATACCCACGACAGTGCGTTTGACACAGTGATTGGACAGTCCGCGTCGACACGCGGCACAAAACGCTTCACGATTATACGAGCGGCAGGAGTTGTTGATCTCTGCGGTAACCCGTTTCCCAATCCAAGGATGACTGTCCTCGGACCCAACTTCAACAACTTCGCCCACCAGTTCGTGGCCCGGAACCAACGGCAGAGGCACCGTATAATCACCGGAGAATATGGCAATGTCGGTGCCGCACACGCCGGCGTACTCCACTCGAACGATTGCCTCGCTCGGTTGCAAAGATGGGAATTGGCGCGTGACAATTTCAAATTTACGTGTTGACGTGAGTGCGGCAGCGCGATGATCGTTCATCATGTCGGATTGTGATATTTTGCGGGAAGGATGCCAAAATTGTAACGCGAAGTACATGGTGTGTCAACCGTGATTGACGGCACGATCCCGATCTTTACCTATTGTCACACGTATCTTAGAAACATTGAACGGTAACACGCCAATGCGGTGTCCACGCCACCGAAGGGATTTCCTAATTCATCCTCGCGTTGAAACCGTTTTTCTATGGGAGGCGTTAATTATGTGTAAATAGCCTTGACGAATCACTAACGGCTATTGTATAATTGAACTACTGATATTCCCACCTGCAATTTTCCACAGCGAGGATTACTTCGTCAATCAGAACGTAAGCCCCTAATTGTAACCGGGGGCAGAAATGGTGAATCAAAGGCAGACTGTGAAGATTTGACCCGCCGCTGCCTATAGTCCAACAAAGCTTGATGCTTTCAATCAGATCAGACGGAGTCTTTGGGATAACGCTGTGCGAATCGTGTACACTAGTTACGATCGCACTTAACCATAATTCCTAAAAGAGCCGAGAACCCCCGCCTTGAAGTGAAGGAGTTGTTACCCCCTTCAATTTCTGATGTGAGATCTCGTCCACGTGTTGTTCATTCTGGTGATGCCTGAAACCGGAATCCAACCAGCCGCGATTCCAAGGTGCTATAGGGAACGCGACTTACCTTATGTCAAACTCAATCAAGTAAGATCTTCCACCGAGGGCACATAATAGTTAAATTATCATTTCCACTACGGACGCCGCCGAAACATGCCATTGCCTAGTAAAGAATAATCGAGAGTTTCACAGGTTGACGATAACCTTGCCCGCGGCGCCAAAGCCACCTACACAATGAGGTTAAACTTTCCTAAGAAACCCCTCCATTTCTCAACCGAAGGCCCCCAAAGTGATTAGTTGTTTATACTTCCGATTCGGTGAGCGACCCCTGAGCCTGTGTCTTAATCGGTATTTTACAATCCATAGATTGAATACGGGACGAACGTCAGTTCCATGGATAAATCTTGTACTCTCTAAACAATCTATGAAAGTCTGGTGACAAACGAGGAGTAACAAAGATTATGGAGAATTTGGACATCGGTAAACTCCAAGAAATGAGAATCTCCGAGCTGAATAGTATGGCCCGAAAACTTGGGATTACGGGCTACAGCGGACTTCGCAAACAGGAGTTGATAACCCGAATTCTTGAAGCCAAAGCAGAGAACACCAATGCGTTGTCCGGATCGGGTGTGCTCGAAATTTTACATGACAGGGATCAGGGATACGGTTTCCTTAGATCGTCACGCTACAATTACCTGCAAAGCAATGATGACATCTATGTCTCGCCCTCACAAATCCGTCGGTTTGATCTTCGCACCGGCCATGAGGTAGGTGGCAAGATCCGCCCGCCAAAGAAGGGAGAGAACAAAGAGGAACGATACTTTGCTCTGCTGCAGATTGAAACCGTCAATCAAGAAAACCCGGAGATAGCCAAAGAGCGGATTCTCTTTGACAATCTCACTCCGGTGTATCCCTATGAGCGGTTGCAGTTGGAACATGAACCCCTTGAGTTTTCTACGCGTATTGTTGACCTGATGTCACCAATAGGAAAAGGGCAGCGTGGATTGATTGTCGCACCACCTTACAGCGGCAAGACCACGATCCTAAAGAATATCGCGCGTGGAATTGAGGCGAACCATCCGGAAGTGAAACTAATCTTCCTCTTGATTGATGAACGACCGGAAGAAGTGACGGATGTCGCAAGATCCGTCAAAGGAGAGGTAATAAGCTCGACGTTTGATGAGCATCCGGAGCGGCATATCCAGGTTGCGGATATGGTGATTGAGAAGGCGCGGCGATGGGTGGAATACGGCAAAGACGTGGTCATACTTTTGGATAGCATGACGCGGCTGGCACGGGCGCACAATGTTATGGCACCGCACAGCGGCAAGACGTTATCGGGTGGTTTGGATGCGCTGGCGTTCGTTAAACCGCGGCGATTCTGCGGCGCCGCTCGTAAAATCGAAGAAGGCGGCAGTTTGACAATACTGGCAACGGTTTTGATTGATACTGAAAGCCGCGCCGATGAACACATATACGAGGAGTTCAAAGGCACTGCGAATATGGAAATTCATCTTGAACGCTCGCTTCTGGATCGGCGCATCTTTCCTTCTATTAACATTGAAAAATCGAAAACGAGGCGGGAGGAGCTTCTTCTAAAGCCGGAGGCACTCAGTAAAGTGTGGGTGTTGCGTAAATTCATGGGACAGATGAACACGGCAGAGTCAATGGAGTTGTTAGTTGAACAACTGGGCAAAACCGAGACGAACGAAGAATTCATTGAAATGATGGTCAATAACGACAGAAGCAAGAATGGATCGTCACGCGCGGTACGATACTGAAATATTGCTCAAAATTCCCGTTTCTTATGCATTGGTGTTTTATACGTGGAGGACAAATTATGAAACCTGATATTCATCCGGAGAATATGGATTGTGTGATTACGTGTGCATGTGGTGAAACGTACAAAACAATTTCTACAAAACCTAAAATGGGTATAGACGTTTGCGCAAAGTGTCACCCGTTTTACACCGGACAGCAGAGCCGTGTTATTGATACCGCGGGACGTGTGGAGAGTTTCCGCCGCCGCTACGGCATCTCGGCAGAAGAGTAAGTAACGCCGCGGCCAGTGGCTGAATTGCCATACCGCATGGGAATTGGGCAAAGTCAAACACCGGTAGGGTGATGCGCTTGGAGGCGAAAACCCGAGGCGCGAGTGAACAATGTTCGATAAGTTAAAAGACATAGAATCCAAATACGTTGAGGTCGAGAAGTCATTGTCCGATCCGACACAGATCTCCAACCCGCAAAGGCTGCAAAGTCTCGCGAAGACGCATGCGGAACTCGCACCGATTGTCTCGACATTCAAAGAATACCAAAAAGTGCAGTCGGAGGCGCAGGAAGTTCTATCTCTGCTAGAAGAGGAGTCGGAGGAAGACCTTGTCGAATTGGCTAAGGGAGAGTTTGAAGTACTGACGAAGCAAAAAGAGCAACTGGAACAGCAACTCCAGTTGCTTATGCTTCCGAAAGACGCGAACGACGAAAAAAACGTCATCACCGAGATCCGCGCCGGTACCGGCGGAGAGGAGGCGAGTTTGTTTGCGGCAGAAATCTTCCGTATGTATTCGAGGTATGCCGAGCGTCAGGGCTGGAAGATTGAAATTCTCAGCGCAAACGAGACAGGTCTCAAGGGATTCAAGGAAGTCATTTTCTCTCTACAAGGCGGCCGTGCCTATAGCAAGTTGAAATATGAAGGCGGGATTCACCGTGTGCAGCGAGTTCCCGCAACGGAAGGCAGCGGCAGGATTCACACGTCAGCGGTCAGTGTTGCCGTACTGCCCGAGGCTGAAGACGTCGATCTCGTGATTGAACCGTCCGACATTCGTATCGACTTGTACCGATCTTCGGGACCTGGCGGTCAGAGCGTCAATACGACCGACTCGGCTGTGCGGATTACCCATTTGCCGACGGATCTCGTCGTCACCTGCCAGGACGAAAAATCGCAGCACAAGAACCGGGCCAAAGCGATGAAAATTCTGCGTTCCCGCCTCTTGGAGCAACTTCAGCTTGAGCAAGACGCCGAACGATCCCAAACCCGCCGAACAATGGTCGGCAGCGGTGATCGAAGCGAGAAGATTCGGACGTATAATTTTCCGCAAACCCGTGTCACGGATCATCGCATCGGGTTGACAATTCATCAGCTCGACGCCGTTCTAGATGGAGAGCTCGACCCACTCATCGGCGCCCTGACGACCGCCGATCAGACGGAAAAATTAAAGACACTTCAGCCGTGAAAACTTGGCGCGTCCTCGACCTCATCCAGTGGACAACCGATTACTTTAAACGTCACGGCATCCCCAGCCCCCGCTTAGATGCCGAGTTGCTGCTTAGTCATGTTCTGGGAACGAGCCGATTGCAACTCTATTTGCGGTTCGAGATGCCGGTTTTTCCCGAACACCTTTCGACATTCCGAGAGCTCATCAAGAAACGAACCGCTAATGTCCCCGTTAGTTACCTCACAAGCCGCAAAGAGTTCTTCTCTCTTGAGTTTTACGTAGATTCCCGCGTATTAATCCCTCGTCCCGAGACCGAGGTGTTGGTCGAAAATGTCCTCCAAGTCCAAGAAGCACCGTGCCAACTGATTGACATTGGTACGGGCAGCGGCGCCATCGCGATCAGCCTTGCCGCAAACCGACCTGAGTGGGAGATCTTGGCTACGGATATATCGGCGGAAGCCCTTGAAGTCGCGCAGAAAAACGCTGTCGTACATCAATGTGCAGATCGATTAACCTTCCAGCAAGGCAATCTGTTTGAACCTCTAGAGACGTTGCCGGAATCCCGATTTGATTGGATAGTCTCCAACCCGCCCTACGTAAGCACAAAAGAATACCCTTTCCTGCCGCCCGATGTGCGTGACCACGAGCCTGAGACTGCACTGCTTGCAGGGACCGATGGTCTTGATGTTATCGTCGACATCTTGGAAGGCGCTCCGAGATTCCTCAAATCGGGAGGACGAGTTGGACTTGAAATCGGCCATAATCATTGCCAAGATGTCCTAGAGATAGTACAATCCAATTCGGCGTACAGCGGATGTCAAGTCATCACAGATTATTCCGGCATTGAGCGCGTCGTTATTGCCGCCGTGGGGTGAACCGGCGGCTTAAACCGCCAAATCAAACGGGTACAGACCATGACGAGTGTGTTGATAAGCGCGTGCCTGTTAGGTGTCAAGTGCCGTCACAACGGACGCGATAGCAAGAGCAAAAAGGTGATGGAAAAGTTTGAAGGGCAGGAACTTATCCCCGTTTGCCCCGAACAACTCGGCGGATTGTCAACCCCACGTCCTCCCGCGGAGATCGTCGGCGGGGATGGAGGGGATGTGCTGGATAGGTGCGCCTCCGTCATTACCGTCCAAGGCGAGGATAAGACGAGGGAATTCCTATGCGGCGCGCATCAAACGCTTGAGATTGCAAAATCACATAACGCCACTGCCGCCGTTCTGAAGTCGAACAGCCCCTCCTGTGGCTGCGGCCTAATCTACGACGGAACTTTCACCGGCGAACTCGTCGATGGTGATGGCGTAACGTCAGCATTGCTCCGAAGACAGGGCATCCAAGTCATGACCGACGCCGACATCGAAACTGATGAATCTTCACAAGAATCCTGAGCGTATCGGTTGATTGATAGGGAACCCTCTTCAATCATCATGTCCCGGCTTCCTCTCCAATCTCGTCTTTAACCTGAAAATTCCCACGCACCACCGGCTGTTCAACCAACAGAGCACCTTCCCGAGTTCGCGTCCCGGTCGGCATGTAGTGAATTATCATCGCTCTACGCTCTCGCGTCGATGTGTTCGGATTCGATTGGTGAAGCATCAAACAGTGATGCACCATCGCGTACCCCGCTTTGACCGGCACCGCCACGGCGCGTTCGGTATCCACCTTAGCCGTCAAAAGAGCCGGCAACTTACCCTTATCCGTCATTGCCCGTTCATGTTTCGCGCCCCCCTCGCGGTGGCTGCCCGGAATCACGTTCATGCAGCCGTTCTCTTCATCGGCGTCGTCGAGCGCCATCCAGATGCTTACCAGATTCGGAGGGACGCAACCCCAGTAGCCGTTGTCCTGATGCCAGTGTACCGCACCGCCGTGATTCGCAGGCTTGTAGAGGGCTTGGTCGAAGAAAACTTGGATATTGGGTCCGATGAGACTCTCGGCGATGTCAAGCAAAGGCGAGTGATACAGCAACTCCCGAAAGGCCTCGTCTCGCTGCCACATCTGTTGTATCTGAAGCATTACCTCGGAGTGGTCGGCATCCGGATCATCGGCGGACTCGCCAATCGCGGCGATGTTGCGCATCCCCTCACCGAATGTTCCGTGTTTCTGCGCGAACACTGCATCGTAATGTTCTCGCAGGGTTGCCAAGTGATCATCATCCAAAACGCGGTGGCCAATCTTGAGATAGCCTTCTCGCTGGAACTGTTCGACAGCCTGTTCTGTTAACTTCACTAAGCCCCTTTCATTCCGAGTAACTCTCGAACCTTCGCCCCGATGTCAGCGCTCCTCACCAGCGACTCACCCACGAGGATTGCGTCCATGTCCGCTTCGCCGAGTCTGATCACGTCTTCGCGAGTGTAAATGCCACTCTCGCTTACGACGATTTTATCGTCGGGGATTGATTTCCGCAGGTGGAAGGATGTGGCAGTGTCGGTGTGGAAGGTTTTCAGGTCTCGGTTGTTGATGCCGATGATTTCCGCTTCAGCGTCAAGCGCAATGTCCAATTCCGAATGAGTGTGCACTTCGACTAAAGCGGCGAGATTCAGATGCTTTGCAACTCCGATGAACTCCCGCAATTGCTCCGGCGACAGGATTGCAACGATGAGCAGAACGGCATCCGCCCCCGAAACACGCGCTTGATAGATGTGGTATTCGTTGGTCGTGAAATCTTTCCGCAGCAACGGCAATTCGACAGCGTTGCGAATCGTGGTCAGGTAGGAAAGATCGCCGCCGAAGAACTCGTGGTCGGTGAGGACCGAAATTGCAGAGGCGCCGTTTTCCGCGTAGGTTTTGGCAATCTTGATGGGATCAAAATCCTCGCGGATTATCCCCTTGCTTGGCGATTTCCTCTTTACCTCGGCAATGAGGTTGACGGCGCCCGGCGTCGCCAATGCGGCTCTGAAGTCCCGTGTAGGCGGCAAATCGGGGATTTCACTTTTCAGCGTTTGGAACGGTGTTTTTTCTTTGTCCCGCTTGAGTTCTTCCCGTTTGTGCGCAACGATCGTATCTAGGATCAATGGTTTTTCAAACCTCCACAAACATCACTCACAGAGGAGTTCAACAATAGCTTCAATGTCATCAATCCAGTCAAGTATCAGAATCTGTGGGCGCTCATAAGCTGGCGTCAAAAGGATTTCAGATGGATGGCTGCGTAGGGAAATGGAATAACTTCGCGCGATTTGTTTGGCCTTCACCGCTGTATCGTCATTTCGATGCGCGTAGAAATTTCGAAATGTCGACAAGTGATCAAAAACCTCGGTTTGGCCCGACAAAGCTTCTCGAATTTCGGTACGATTGGAACAGCAAATCTCTTCGCAACTCTTGATAAGAGTCTCGGGATTATGCCATGCTGGTTCATCACGTCGTTTCAAACTTCCCTGCTGTGGTATCCAAGGCTTGCATTTTCTTACTGCCGCATTGATCGCATCATCAAACGTGTGAATAGCCGAATTGTTTAACGTAATCTGTAAACCTTTTTCCCGCCATGGGGACAGAGTACAAGATAGAAAATAAGCGCGTGCAAAATTCGCCCATGCGTTTAGACATTGAATCGTTATAAAAGAAGCTATCCGGTCAGAGTCTGGCCAAGGCAGACCACTTACTTCATGTGCCAAATTATTCAACTTTTTTAGATGGCGTTCGTTTGTCTTATGACGGAGACGGCTTAGGTACTTTGATGGGCGCATTACAGTAGCTTCGGCTCTAATGCTTTACAAAACCATTTGAACCGTTGTTCTCGTTTTTCTTTATAATGTGTATAACTAGAGGTAGCCGAAACGAATTCTTTGAACTTTCCGCCGGTGTCTTCCGGGTTTTCTAATACTTGAGCCAATAAAGTTAGGTTTGCAATGGAAACATCTGAGTCGTAATTAAAATGAGTTTGCGGATATAAAGGCAGAAAATCCTTTACCGGATTCTTCATGTGAATAATTGCAAGAACCAAGGTATAAAAATTGTAAGGTCGCATTAATGGGCCTTTGTGTATATCGGTTATATTAAGAATAAAGTCGATCGCATATTCAAGCTTTCTTGCAATCTCCCCTATTTCATGAAACTCGTTTTCGAGACTTTCATAGAGTTTGTCAAGCATTTTTGCATTAGTTCGAGTTATCCCGTTCAACAGAGCATGGATTATCTCCGAGTATAGCTTTGTATCTGCCATTCTGGTGAGTTGTTTTTCGCCGAGAACACCGAGGTCAAGTAGATTCTGGTCATAAGTTCTTGACAATTTATGAATAAACCACTTAAATTCCCCTTGATAAACAGAATGGCGTTTCTCCTCTGGATTGAGTGGAACCGTATAAGCGTTAATCCTTCGAAACACTTCGCGTATGTCGAATACGGTTGCGGACACTAGAAGATCCACTGACAAGGAATAATCTAGGAAAGCCTGCTGAAATTCTTTATCTAGTTCGGTACATTGTTTTCCCGCCACTTCAGCAATTTCGCTTGATCGAGACAAACGAAACTTATCCTCGAAAAATTCTAAAATTGCTTGGCTTCTTTGTTGACCATCTACTATTTCCTTGTAAGTCTTTCGGCTCCTGAGATCGGTCTTCTGAAATAGAGAAAGTTTCGGAATCGGGTAGTTGAGCAAAATCGTCTCAATGAGGAACGACTTTGCAGCAGGTGGCCAAACTTTGTCACTTCTTTGATAGTTTCGATTCACAATGATTTCCCTATTGATCATGGCTTGGCAATAATCCGCAACAGTATAGTTTGTTGAGGTAATATGCATTCTCAAGCCTCCCTTCATATCTCGGAATTATGCATTCGACTTTGCTTTGAGCCCTTCCAACTTCTCTAACGCCTTCCCGGAATCAATGGACCCGTTAGCTAGGGTCAATCCCTCTTCCAAACTTCCCACCTTTCCGCCGGCAACAATCGCCGCCGCCGCATTGAGCACTACAATGTCTCGCTTTGGTCCCTCTTCACCATTAAGAAGCCGCACGACGGTTTCGGCATTCTCCTCCGGTGTCCCACTGGTGAGGTCGTCAGGCTGAGCCTTCGGAATCCCTAGTTCGGTCGGGTCGAGTGTATAGGTCTTCACATCCCCATCGACCAACTCCGAGACCCGTGTCGTCGTCGTTGTTGTAATCTCGTCCAATCCATCGTCTCCGTGTACAACAAAGGCATGCGTACTCCCGAAACTCTTGAGCGCGTTCGCATGCGTTTCCGTGAGTTCCGGCGCGTAGACTCCAAGCACTTGAGCGCCGGCGCCCGCCGGGTTGGTCAAAGGAGCGACCGTATTGAAAATAGTGCGGAGTGCAATTTCCCGACGCGGTCCAATGGCATATTTCATCGCACCGTGGAGCAGCGGCGCGAAAAGGAATCCGATGCCGATTTCATCAATGCACCGACCGACGTGTTCGGGTGTAATTTCGACGTTCACACCGAGCGCCATCAGCACATTCGCACTTCCACTCGCGCGGGTCACTCCTCGGTTGCCGTGCTTCGCGACCGGAACCCCCGATCCCGCAACGACGAAGGCGGAAGTGGTTGAGATATTGAACGAGTCCAAACGTGTACCGCCTGTACTACAGGTGTCAACGACCAAAGCGTGTTTTGTTTTGACCGGCGTCGCCTTCGACCGCATGACGCGAGCAGCCCCGGTGATCTCTTCCAGCGTTTCACCTTTTATTCGAAGTGCGGTGATGAGACTGGCAATTTGGGCATCCGTTGCTTCGCCCGACATAATCTCGTTCATGGTATCAGTCATTACAGTTTCGGTTAAATTATGTCCATCAACCACTTTTTGGATTGCTTCGCGAATCATTCCGTAATTCCTCCTCACGTAAGTATTATGACAGAAGCAGGCGTCTTCGTATGTCGTAACGATATGTGTTTTTACAGTACAGTGAGATTCGTGTATCTGCTATTCGACAGCCCTATGTCCCCGTTTCAAAAAGCAGGAATGCCCATCTCGATTATTGCTGCTATTATAACCCACGCACATAGACTCATCAAGCGTTTTTTGGGAATGGACGCTAAGTCAAAAGGAAGCGACAAGCAAGGTGGAGGCGGGTCGAAGACGCATTAGACGGAGCCGATGATCTCGCACCTGGATACCCGCAATTGCGCTCAGGTTAAAGGATATGCTATCATTCCCTTGAATTCATGTCTCAATATGAAGCTCTGAATTAAGAGAATTATTGAAAAAATGTCCTATCTCATCGTCATCGTGTTCGGTTGGTTCGTACGTCGTTTGCCGAAGAGTGTGGCAATGCATCTCGGCGGAATGCTCGGCAGACTCTTGTGCCTTGCACTCGGCAAACGCCGCCAGATTGCTTTATGCAACCTGAAAATTGCATTTGGAAATACCTTGACGGCACGGGAACATCAAGAATTGTGTCTGCAGAGTTTTATTAACGTCGGCAAGGTGGCAATTGAATTTTTGCGTTTCCCAAAATTGACTCATGCGAACATTTGGCAAGAGGTAAACGTAACGGGCACGGAACACGTCGTGAACTCCCTGAAGGAACGTCGAGGGGCGATTGTTTTTCTTCCACACTTCGGTAATTGGGAACTTCTCGCGTTGGTTTACGGTGTTATCATCCCGAATCAGGCGAGAGCACTTGCTTTTCCCCTCAAAGACAGACGGTTAAACGCCTTAGTTTGGAGGTATAGGGAACATTTGAGCTTGAAGTTAATCCCTCGTCGGCAGGCCGTTAAAGAAACGTTCAGAGCTTTAAAATCCAACTACGCCGTCGGTTTCTTTGCCGATCAAGACGCCGGTCGGGAAGGAGTCTTCGTCAATTTTTTTGGAAGGCTCGCCTCCGCAGTTAGGGGACCCGTTACATTCGCGCTCAAGACAGGGGCGCCGCTGCATTTCTCACTGGATATCCGCCAGCCAGACGACCGACACCACGTACATATCTCGCCACGGATTTCCCTTGAGAGGTCCGATGACTTTGAGCAGGATGTCCGGACGAACACCGCACGGCTAATGAGTTGTCTTGAGGAGCACATCCGCCAATATCCCGGTCAATGGCTTTGGATGCACAATCGATGGAAAACCCCGCCCGATCTGGATTGGCAGACCAAGCGCCACCAGCGTGACTTCTTAAAGAGATGTTAACGTCTATTTCCGTTGCGGGGCATGGAAGGTCATGTTATAATTAGCTGATCGTCGCGATAGAATTCAGTGCTTAAATTCATGATCGGAATTCCCAACATACGACTGTTCTGCTCTTTAGTTTGAAGAATACCGATTCAGAATGTATCGGCATAGGAAGATCGGCGTCTGTTTTCTTTCCGTCAATAGGAAACTTCCCTTGGAGTAATAGTTCAAAATAGATCGCGCTATCACAATATAAAGGAGTTATCATGAATTACCCTAATAAAAAACAGGTGTTACCTGTCGTTTTTTATATATCTATTGTGGTAGTATCGCTGCAATTTGTGCCCGCTACTGGCAAAGATGCGTTAAGCAATCGAGACGGTCGCATCACGAGCCCGATGTTTTACAAAGCCATTGCGGAGGCGGTGAAAAAGGCTGACGAATACTACTACGAGGAAATTGACCGAAAAGAGATGTATGAGGGAGCCATAAAAGGAGCACTAGCCGCCCTCGGAGACCCCTACACCTACTATCTGCCTGAGAGACAACAAAAGCGGGAAAAGGAAGATCTTTACCATAGCAAATTTGGAGGACTGGGAATTCAAATATATGTTGATAAAGGACTGATAAAAATTGCTCGACCCTTGCCGGACAGCCCTGCCATCAAAGCGGGATTGCAGGCCGGGGATTATATTGTAAAAGTCGGCGACGTTAAATTAGATATTGGCGGCCCCGGAGGGCAGACGCGTGACGATATTATTGACATCTTGCGGGGACGTGTAGGGACGAAAGTTACGATAACCATACAACGACGAGGACTACGAGAGCAGTTTGATGTAACCCTCACGCGAGAAGAGATTTTGCCTAAAAGCGTTAGGAAGGGGATGCTGGAAAACCAGATAGGTTATATCCAGATAAGCAGTTTCACCGGGCGAACCAACGCAGAGTTCAAAACTGCTATTTCGCAATTGCAAGATGGAGGAATGACGGCACTCATTCTGGATTTGAGGGACAATGCGGGTGGTCTGCTTGAGCAAGCCAATTATGTAGTAGACGCCTTCATTTCGGAGGGGGCAATCGTCTCGACAAGGGGGCGTGAACATCGGTTCAATCAAGAATACCCTGCGCATGACAGTCTGCTCTGTCCCCCCGACATTCCACTCGTGGTTATGGTTAACGAGTATAGCGCCAGCGGTTCAGAGATCGTTGCCGGAGCAATCAAAGATACCAAACGCGGAGTGTTGGTCGGCACTGACACTTACGGGAAAGGGCTTGTTCAACAACGCTTCCCGCTGAAGAATGGCGGCGGTTCTGTTTCCTTGACAATCTCTGAATATTTCACGCCTAGCGGGGCTTCCATTCATGAGAAGAGTATCACACCGCACGTCGTTGTTGCCAATCGGACAACCGAAACCGTGAATGTTGACGGATCTATCAAGGAGTTCGTAGAGAAGTGGATCGAAGAAAATGAGAAAACCGCGGGCGAGACCCCCACGGAGGCAGACTTCGCGGTCCTTGAGGGAGAACTTCCCGAATTGATTTCATCCTTAGGACAAGAATTTGTGGCAAATCTGCAGAAATCGGTCCGGCAAAAAGCTCGCAGGATTTTCGACGTCAATCTTGGAATCTACCCGCTCGTAGACTTGAAAAACGACAAACAGTTGGCGGAAGCGATTCGCATTCTCAACGAAGGTCAAGTCGAAAGCATTCTAGCCGCAGCCCCAACGGCAAATTTATAGTTATAGATTGATACCCGGTTCGACGCCGAACGCGGATTTATCCCTCAATTATTAATTGTTATCGCCTTCTAGGTTGATTGTCGGCGGGGCGCAAACCAAGCACGGAAGGAAAGTGAACTTGACGCGGCGGACTTGGGGGCATGGTTGCTAAATAAACGGGGGAGGGGAACTCAAAACGCAGTCTTAGCCCCAAGGTGGGCGGCGACCGCTCAAATCTTCGATATAGTCAGCGGTTTCTTGAAGTTCTCGTGCGTGATGCGCCTTCACTTTTTTGGTGGCGGCATCTTCTGTGTGATAGTCAAGCCGCCATGTTCCCTTCTTGAGTCGCGTGAGTACGAACTCACCCTCTGTGTGGGCGTTCACATATCTGAGAAAATCGTGTAAGATCCAATAGACGTCCGACGCGGAATATCTGAGCGGATTGGATTTGGATTCCTTACCAACATACTCCAACGCTGTCTTAACAATATCGGCGACTTCCGGCACTGTATAAGAGCCGTAGGCATCTAGCTGAATTCTATCCATTACTATGTCCATGCGGCGACTGGGCTAGTGAGTACTCAATTTTACCGAGGGCATTCGTGCCGGTTGCGCATCAAACCGAATCTCCGGTTTTGCGCTGTTACGCACCTGAACCAATTGAGCGGCGATACTTACAGCGATTTCGGGGACAGTTTTTGAATTAATGTCTAGACCAATAGGGGCGTATACCCGGGCGAGATCGTCTTCCGAAATACCAAGCTCCATTAGATCATCGAGAATCAGTTTTATCTTTCGGCGGCTGCCGATTAAACCGACGTAACGAGCCTTGGATTGAACTACACTGTGGAGCGCCTCCTCATCATGCTGATGACCTCGCGTGACGACGACGACGTAAGTCAAGTGATTGATGGGGTACTTTCGCAGTTCGTCGGCAATGTCACCGATAATAATCTCATTTGCTTCCGGCAAACGCTCCGTTGACGCAAAATCGGGCCGATCATCAACTATGGCGATGTCAAAGTCCAACCAGTCGCCGAGGTGACATAATGCTTGCCCGACATGACCTGCACCCGCGATAAGAAGCGTTGGACGTGGTTGCACCGGATCAAGAAAAACCCACACATCGTTGTCTCTCCAGCGAAACACACCCGGGGAATTCTCCCCCAACACTCCATTAAGTTCGCTTTCGATTTCCGACTCCAATGCCGCATTCCCCAATGAACCGACGCGTTCATTGTTCACGGCACGAATCATCTTCATACCGGTTTGGACCTCGTCCACATCACTCTTCACCACCGTCGCGACAACGAGCGGCACTTTCTCGTCGTTCAATTCCTGTAGACGAGCAAACATGGCAGCTTCATCTTCAGACTTCGGAAGATCGATAAATATTTTCATGTTTCCGCCGCAAATGAGACCGTCATCCCAACCGTAGTCGCTATCTAACTGGAAATTAAGTAGCCGCGGAACACCACCCTGCATTAAACCGATCGCTTGTCGGCGTGCTTCCGCTTCTACACAGCCACCCCCAAGCGTTCCGACGTTTCGCAAATCCGGTAATATTAGCAATTTGGAACCGGGTTTCTGCGGTGTTGAGCCCTTTGTCTCGACGACGGTGCAGTACGCCCCCAATTGCTCTGCCTCGATGAGGTGCAGGATTTTCGAGTATATCTCTCTCATTCCATTAATCCTCGCAATTGATTTCCCGACTTTGGACGTTGGTTGGCAACACTTCTTGAAACCATTTGACTAAAATGTTGAAGTTGCTCGTCCGTCAATTCCAATTTGACAATCTCTTCTACGCCGTGACTTCCAATTTTAGCCGGGACGCTCAGATAAACCGATGAAGCGCCCGCCCGGATCAGTGTGCTAACACAGATTATTTTCCTTCTGTCCAGTCCAATCGCATCAACAATCTGCCTAAGACACATCGAAAGACTGTGAGAACTCTCCGCGTGTGTCGGTGCCCTATGCCAATCGTTTATGCGTACGGTTAAATCGTGAATCTGTGCGTCGCCAAGAAGTTGGTCAATAGGAATACCACTGATGCGACAATACTGCGGTAATACTAAAATTCGATCATCGCTTCCTATTACCATAACGGCGACGTCAGTTGCAGATACGCCGAAACGATTGGCGATTTGATGTTTTAAGTGGGCGCCTGCCCGACTACTTGAAAGTCCAATCACCTGCCCCGGTTCCGAATCCAGTTCATGGTGTATCATGTGTGCGAGAAAATTCGCGGACGGCATCGCAACAAGGATTCGAACCTGCGGCGCGTATTGTTTTATTTGTTTGGCGGAATGCCGCGCAAATGCCAAATTGGTGTTTCGGTTCGACTGGCTTGAATAGAAGGAAACTCGTTCTGACGGGGAAAGCAGAATTGCGACTTCAGACCCTGTAAGCGCGGAAACAGTTCGAGAAACTGAGATAGTTGCATCATGTCCTCCAAGAGCGAATGATGCTTCCAATTCGTGTACAACCCCGCGAGTCAACCTCCGAGTCTCATCAACGAGCACGACCTCCGAAACAATATCGGATTTACAGATTTCGGAGGCAACAGCGAGCGTAGAATCACATCGACCAAGGATACTTACTTTCATGCCGATTAGGAGGTAGCGTGACTAAGGTTCTCACAAGATAGTATCTATAACGCCTTGGAACTGCTTCTCAAGTACCTTCCTCTTGTGGTCCATATCGGATTGGGACGTAATTTTGGTTTCGAGGAGTTTATCGTATCTTTCGACATACTCTAACAGAGACTCCACGTCCTTGTCGTAACAAACAACTGTCGAAAGCACCTTTTCCTTGATCAACGTGGGCAGTTCATCAACTGTAATTTGCGTGAGTTCCCAGCGCCAAAGTTTTTCAGAGATATAATTTGTGAATCGCTTCAGAACATCACCTGTATAACCCGCGTCCTGAAGGTTTTTCAATTCTTGAACCAAATCCAATGCGACATCAAACGTAGCCGCCGAATCACCGTTTTCTGATGAAGAGGATGAAGACTTTCTCAGATTCATCAAGAAACGGCCCGTGGTGGAGATAGGCAACTGGTATTCAAGCAAGAATGCTCTCAAATTTGGATAATCATCAACCGATTTCGCGTTTTCCAACCACGTCTTTTCAATGGGCGGCAGTTCCTGTAGGTCGAAGTTCATCACCTGATGCCGCCTAATCTGGTCTAGTTCGGAAGATCGAGAATCGATGCCCGCCTCAACCAAGATAGGAGCCGCATTTGTATACGGTTTGAGGAATTCGATGAGTTCGGCGACCTTTGGTTTCTCCTCCTCAATCCAACCGAGGGTGTCCGCTACCGACTGCGACGGTGTCTTGGCTTTAGATTGTCCCTTCTTCTTGCCGCCCTGTTTCTTTTGAGTTCTGGAACTTCCAATTCGCAAAGCGCGTTTTTCTAAAGTCCGCTGATATTCGAGGAGTTCTTCACGCAAAAGACAGAACAGTGTGTCCCCATGGACCTCCAGTATAGAGGGTGTCGTCGTCTCTCGTAGCCCCCTTCCACTTTTTGATAGAAGTGCGCGATCAAGATTTCGTTTAAGACCGTTAAGGTCCTTCTCTTCACGTATGATGATCTGGCCGCTTAAAACCAGATCTATCAATCGCTTTGCTTCTAGTGGAATGCTGAGATTAATGTCGCATAGCGGGCGGAAGTTCTGGATGATCTGCTCTCTGATCTTTCCATCAGTCAATATCATCCATAATGTTGCATAATGCTGATCGAGTGAACTCCGCTCCTTTGGTGAATTCAAAATCCAGCGCTTTATGATAGAAAAATTATCTTTGAGTCTAACGAGGAGTTGCTGGAAATCTTCATCTGGAATTTCAAACCCGCTGAATCTGTCATTTTTCTTGCTCGGCGTTCGGCGCAACACACCGTCCGATGCCGATTGTTTGGACATCAACAAGGGATCTAGCAAAGGCTGGAGAACGGCCTCAAACTGCTGGCGGTGCCGACTCGCGAAGTTTGCAATCTGTAACAGTTCTAGCCAGAGTGATCGAAGTCGCCCAATTTGCTTAGGATGCACCGATGCATTCAAGGCAAAGCGATGAAGGCGTTCACGCACTGTTTTCTTTGTCCATGAAGGCAAATGGACTTCGTCAATCAACTCTCCGTTTTCAAGTATAAAGGCTTCTATCGTATGAACATAACCGGGTTCAATGAAATGCCTTTCGAACAGAAGGTTGTACAGTATACCCGTTGCCCGGTCCAACACCTGATTCGCGAGTTTATATCCCGACAGTATTATGCTTTTAAGAGTAGTCTGACGCAAGTCGTAGACTTGCCATGACTCGATCATCGGATCAATTATATTTCGGAGTTCATCCCGTTTTGCATCTGCAATTTCCAAATCAAATTGTTCGCCGACGAATTCACCGAAGAAGCTGGTAAACTCAAACATCCGATTTCGTAGGTCGTGATTGGCAAGCTCATCCCAGACTTTATCATGAACGCGCTGCCCCGGTTGAAGAACAAGGGCTTGAAGTCGAGTTTCAATGCGTTGTTGAAATGCTGACATCAATTGGAATGCTTGTTCACTTGCTTTTGACACATAGTCATCAATCGTGGATGAGCATTCCGTAATGGCTTCATGAATCTGGTCGGATGTTCCGTCAAGGGTGATTGGAGCGAGTCGGATGACATCCTGATCTAACGGGTCGTAGATCGCCGCTGTAGGCAGAATCTGAATTCTAGACGCATCTTCTGTCGATTTATATGGAGAAATGCTTGATATGATGTCCTCTTGCTCGGAATCTCCGCACAGATGTGCATCAAGCGTCAGACAGTAACGGATATCGACAAGATCGGGGTAACGTCTAGCGTGAGTGCGAAACACGACTAAGAGTGCATCGCAGTCGGTTGTGGCAATTGACTCGAACAATTCATCTTCGTTTAAATGTACCTGATGTATGTTCGTCTGTTCAGGGACAATGACTCTCGCTGTAGTGGAGGTTCCGTCGGCGGTGTTTGCAAGGATGTAACTACCGGTTTTCGCAGAACTTGGTACCGCCAACTCGACGTTTAATACCTCTTGAGATAACTCGGACAGCGTCAGCGACTTGCCTAGGTGTTGAACCGTGATGTCCGTCAGCACTCCATCGGCGAAATCCACGATTTGGCGGGCATTACGCTCCAACTCCTGTACGCTTTTCCGAACGCGCTCGTAGTCGTCGTCTGTCTCCGCAGCGATTTTGGCCTCGTCAACCCAAGATGCCCATGCTCCGGGGCGTCCCTTCATTTTTAGCCTAAGTTTGCCATCTTCGGAGTCGAAACCAGGAAGAATTAGTGCTTCTGATGAATGCTTGGGGGTCCATACAAGTAGGTATTTATCCGTTTTGGCGCCGAGCCCCACGCCGAACGTATCTCCCCAATCCATTCTACCTTCGACGCTTGATTTTATCTTGTCAGTTAGAGCGAAAAGTGAGTCAGAACGGAAATTTAGCGATAGGTCTTGCATCTGGTCGAAGTAATGTCAGCCCTCCAGTCTGACTGTGAAAACTATGTTAGTTGTGTGATCATAAAAAAAAGGCAATTCTTTACCCATACTATCTGAAGCAATATGGGAAATCCTTGCCCGAGAGACCTATAGAGTAAAGATTAATCGGGATCCTACTAAGAATTAACGTTCAACCCCTGTTGAGGAATCCCATTATTTGCCACCAGCTTTTCACGATCAAAGATGAAATCGCTACGGGAGCGTCCCAATATTTCACCTTCTTTCTGATTTTCCCGGAAGTATTGCGGCAAAGTAATGCCAGTCATTTGAATGGCATCTTCCGGGCAGGCCTCTACACAATACCCGCAAAAAATGCAACGCAACATATTGATTTCAAATACATCTGGATACTTCTCGCGTTGATAGCCTTCTTTGGTCTTCCATCCCTCGGGAGCAGGTGCCGCCTGAATCGTAATGCAGTCGGCGGGGCAAGCTGTGGCGCATAGGAAACACGCTACGCACTTGATATTTTCTTCTGTATCGGTAGTGAGTTTATGGATACCACGATAGCGTTCATTTCGTTCGCTGACGCTTCGCGGATCCTCCGGGTACTGATATGTAAACTTCCTCTTCGGAATGTGTTTCAGTGTCGTGAGCATCCCTTTAACAAGCGCCGGAATATAGAGCCGGTCCCAAAACGACATTTCTTCATTAACTTTCTTCATAACGAACGATGATTACACCTTCCTCAAATTTAACTCGTTATATCCCTCCGAGATCTCACTCTTGCCAAAGAATCCTAATCTGTATTTTCGTTCTCCAGGTAACCGAATAATCTTCAGATTCGGTTCCGCACATATTGATATTAACACGATTGTATGTTTATGTCAAGCATTACATTACCAATCTTGCAATACCCGGTTTTCGCAGTTGCTAGAGGCTAGTACTGTAATTAGGCGCCTCTTCGGTGACCGCAATATCGTGAGGATGGCTTTCGCGATAGCCGCTGCCCGTCATCCGCATGAACCGACTTTCCGTTCTCAACGCATTGATCGTGGGAGCGCCACAATATCCCATTGAGGCGCGGAGTCCACCGACTAATTGATAAACAAACCCGCTCAATGCCCCTTTGTAAGGGACACGTCCTTCTATACCTTCAGGCACCAATTTTGAGGGGAGTTCGTCGTCTTGGAAGTACCTTTCGCGCCCACCGCGTTCTTTCATGGCGGCTAAAGACCCCATCGCACGATACGCCTTGAAAGTTCGCCCTTGAAAGATTACCGTTTCGCCAGGGCTTTCTTCCGTACCGGCGAACAAACTTCCTATCATCACGGAACTTGCGCCTGCACCGATCGCTTTTGCAATGTCTCCCGAATACCGGATTCCACCGTCAGCGATTATCGGGACGTCATGTTTGTCCGCTTCACGAGCGCAATCATAAATGGCTGTAATCTGGGGCACGCCAATTCCGGCGATTACGCGCGTCGTGCAAATTGATCCGGGTCCCATACCTACCTTGACCGCATCGGCGCCAGCGTCTATCAATTCCCGAGTGCCGTCAACGGTGACCACGTTACCGACGATCAGTTCAACACTCGGAAAGCGTCCTTTTACCTGGCGCGTCATTTCAACGACACTTCTAGCTTGTCCGTGGGCCGTGTCTATGACCAGCACATCGACTTCTGCCGCAACAAGCTGTTCGACCGCATCCAAGGGCGATGATGGCGCAATGGCTGCGCCGACCCTGAGTCTTCCAGATTCATCTTTGCATGCCGACGGGTACTGTTGAACATTGTCAATATCTTTTATGGTAATCAACCCGCACAACCGGAACTTTTCGTCAACGATAGGGAGTTTCTCCTTACGAATCTGATGTAGAATCTGTTTGGCTTTTTGAAGCGTGATTCCCGGCGAGGCAGTGGTAAGTTCCTCGCTTGGTGTCATTAATTCCGTAACAGGAAGTTCGCGATCCTCTTCGTATTTGAGATCGCGGTTAGTAATCATGCCGACCAGATAACCTTCAACGGTTACGATTGGAACGCCACCGATACGATAACGTGCGGTCAACTCCAATGCGTCTCGAACGGTTTTGTCCGGGGTCAACGTAATTGGGTCGGCAATCATTCCACTTTCGGATCGCTTGACTTTATCAACCTCATGCACCTGTTCTTCAATTGAACAGTTGCGGTGAATTATCCCGATTCCCCCTTCTCGCGCGACCGCAATCGCAAGTTTCGCCTCTGTCACGGTATCCATCGCAGCGCTGCAGATTGGTATATTCAAACGGATTCCGCTAGTCAATCGCGTAGTTGTTTCAACTTCATCAGGCAGCACCTCCGACTTGGCCGGAATCAATAGAACATCGTCAAATGTCAATCCTTCCTTCACAAATTTGGGGTGTGTCTCGCCAACCAATTCCGTGTCCATCGGGATTTCCTCCTTACAAAGTCCACATGTGCAATATGAGTAAAGTGGGGGCGGGTAAATCCGGTTGATATGTAGGCACAAGTCGGTTTACTATTGCTTTAATCTGAGATGAGTTGTCGATTGGTGAACGCTATTGGGATTTGCGAAATGAACTCCCGAGCAAATCCAACAGGTGGTCTGAAAGGCAAGAGCATCCGGTTGCTTCATTTGTGATGGAATAGTATCACATCTCTGGGCTGATTGTCAAAGAAAAGGGAAGATTTTGGAGGGTGTTCAATGTCCATCGTCGGGCGGTTTAAGTGAGATGAAAATGGCATTCTGACCTTTCGCTCCGGTCACCGACTTTCCAAAATGTCATGAGATATGATATAATTCACGGCATTGTGGAGTATAGCGGTTCTCCCGACACGGAATGCTATACCAAACCGTAGTTGTAGACGATAGCAGTGAGGGCACGCCTTGCACCGTAACTATTATGCACTTAGTGGGCAGGTGGGAGTCTTCCATTTCCAGATTGCGGACGACGCACGGAGGGGTTTTCTCGCGCTTGTTATCCACTCGCTTGATAACACCTACTACCCTTTATGATTACGACTGCTGAACTCACCAAGACATTCGGCAAACTCGTTGCCGTGGATCGATTGACGATGGAAATTGAATCGGGCGAATTCTTCGGGTTTCTCGGGCCTAACGGAGCCGGAAAAACCACCACGATCAACATGCTCACCGGTTTGATTCGGCCTACCTCCGGAGTCGCGTCCGTTTGTGGTTATGATGTGCAAACTCAGCCGCTGCAGGCAAAATCAATCACTGGGTTAATGCCGGACACGCCACAGCTATACGAGACATTGACTGGTAGACAGTTTGTCCGTCTCATTGCGGATATCTATGGGGTTCCCTCAAAGCAATCTGAGGAACGTATGGAGCACATGCTCGACATGCTCGACATGCGAGACCCAGGCGGCGATCTCATCAAGAGCTATTCGTACGGCATGCAAAAGAAAATCCTTTTGGTAGCGGTGCTGGTACATGCCCCTCGCGTTCTCTTTCTAGATGAGCCTACAAGCGGTCTTGACCCCAAGAGCGCCCGCACGGTTAAAGAGATGCTACGTGAACAATGCGATCTCGGTTGCACGGTGTTTATGACAACACATATCCTCGAAGTCGCCGAGCGGGTCTGCGATCGAATCGGCATTATCGATAAGGGCAGACTGGTTGCTGTTGGAACCATGAGCGAATTACGCAAACATAGTGCCGCATCTGACCTAAGCCTCGAAGACATATTTCTCGCCCTTACCGACGATACCGAATTCAACACGATTGAGAAAGGAGATGAGTTACCATAGTTTCCCTCGTGTCGGTCGGTTTGTACCGGTACACCTATAAAATGCAGATTACACGCCCGGTCCAAGATTAAAGGGCTTCAATAGGCAATTTCACTCACATTTCTGCACAATTCGGTCGGTGCGGTTTTCCAACCGTACCGACGAGGTTGGGCGAATACTGGTTCGGTAAAGAAACCGAACCTACTCAGCGAGAAGAATCCTTTGGTTTTACTATAGGTTCCCATCACGTCAACCAAACAAAGAATGCCCGAGTCACTTACACTCCAGAATCCCGGATTTCACACGTTCAGAACTCTACTAAGTGCAAGCTGGCAGAGCTGGTTGAATGGTATTCGATATCGTGCAGAAGTCAAACGCAAGCGCCTCATCGAAGTGGTTGGATTTGCGATATTTGTCACGGCACTATATTTGATGGGGCACGCTATTCTGAGCCAACTAAGCCGTCCTCATCCCGCGGTGGTATTGAGAGTTATTAATGTATTCATGATGCTTGGTGTTTTTGTTCTGGCAAAAGACGCCATGGAAAAAACACTCAAACTCTTCTATGAAGCCCCGGAAACCTCACTGCATTTGTCACTCCCGTTGTCACCCATGACCATATGCGGATTCAAGCTAATTGAGTTGATTGCCGCGAACCTACTTGGCATTGTCGTCTGGTTGATCCCGCCGTGGATAGCGTTTGGACATTTCTTCCAACTTCCATGGCATTTCTACCTTGCTCTCATTCCTGCGTGCTTCTGTCTGTATATCATCGTAGTCTGTCAAGTCACTATGGGGATGATGGTTATTACTCGCTATTTCTCGTCTGGCGGATTGATTAGGGTGCTTAAGATCCTTGGGGTGCTGATTGGGATGTCTGCCGGATTTCTGCTGTCTGCAAGTTTTCTGGCGTTGGATCGAGCCGATCAAATTACTCAATTTCTTCTTAATCGATTCAATACTCCTGCTTCTAGCTGGTATCCCCATGCTTGGGCGGCAAACCTATTGACGGGTTGGCTTCCCGGTGCCGATCTTAAACCATGGAGGTGGGGCGGACTGCTCCTGGGCGGAACTATTGTTTTACCGATACTAGCAGCGCTGTTAGCTTCGAAGATTTACGCGCGAAGTTGGGAATGCGCCAAACATGTGGAGGTAATGCCCAAGCGGAGAACTGACGGGTCAGGGAGGTTCTCCCCCTTTGGCAGAGGAAGGCTTCGTTCGATGATGGCGAAGGATTTCTTGGTCTTTGTCAAGCATCGCGGTTGGTTAATAATGTGCATCATGCTGACGCTTAACTTGCTCGCATTGTTGGTCTTTTATACTCATCAATTGAAAAACGTTAGTCATTACCAACGTTTTATCGAATTATTGCACACTTTTCAAACCGTAGCTATGTTTTACCCTGTTATGATGACGCTCGGGCTTACGTGGGCCGGATTTAAGAATGAAGGAAAGACATGGTGGTTGTTGAAGTCGACCCCAACCACGTCTAACCTACTCTTTCATAGTAGGCTGCTCATTGCTACTATGTGCGCCACAATCTATGCAGATGTTTGGATGCTATTTGGATTGCTCTTATTTGAGGCTCCGGTCGGTTTGTGGTTGCCTACTCTGGCTGCAACAAGCTTGGTCACAGCCACCGCTACCGCATTCAATACCGCCCTCGGAGCGTTGCCTTGGGTGTCAGAGATAGGAACGGGAAGCGGTGTGGCAGAAAAAAAGCCTGTTCTGCGGATAGCCACCATGGCCGGTGGAATCATCGCCAATGTGACGGTTGTCGTTACGTCGGCAACGACTACCAAGTTCGTAATTTTAGCTCTCGTTTGGGTGGTCTCATATTTCACTGGAAGAGGATTCGTGAAAAGGTTGGTGGCTAAATAGAGGTGCGCAACAGTTATTGAACTTATCTTCCGCATTATCAAGCACCTAAAAGTTTAATTTCTCATGTGGCCGTAACGTGCACCATTATTGACAGAAATGAGCCCATTTGAAAAGTACATTTGTAGGGTGCAATCAAGCGAGTGGATAGCGAGCGCGATAGAAAATCCCCTACGCACCGGCATTTAAAAGCCCCAGAGGGGATCAAGCGAACGGATAGTAAGTGCGATAGAGATCTTTGAGGTGTGTAGTAATGGCGGAACCCCGTGCACCTAAGCCCCGGAGGGGATCAAATGAGCGAATAGCGAGTGCGATAGAGATCCTACAGGTACATGGCAGACAACAATAAAAGCCTGAAAAACTCCCCATAGTTGACTAAAAATGGCTTAGTTACCGACTACTCAAAACAGGTTCTGAAGCTGGCGATGGAAGGGAAAATTGGTCAATCAATAGGATTCACGGAAGTATCTAGGTGGTTTCTACTCGTTTGTGGAGATATCCCCTAAAATATAGGATGTGAAAATTCGAGATTACTCACGTCTATTATGCGGAAGATGAGTTGAAAGTTAGCTTATTGGGATTGACACGATTCATTGGCTCGGTAAGAAACCTCATCAACACACAGTTTCATAGGGCGTAGTGCGAATTTGAGTCTAACCCAACTCGAAAGATGCCAATATAGCTTCGTCATGGAGGTAGTATGCTTTTAGATTTTGAAGGGTTGTCACCGAACATTCATCCCAGCGCCTTCATTGCTCCCGGCGCAATGATCATCGGCGATGTCTCCATCGGAGAAGATTCGGGAATATGGTTCAATTGCGTTTTGCGGGGAGATATTGATCGAATTGAGGTCGGAGCCAGATCGAACATTCAGGATGGCACAGTCATTCATCTCGATTCTGGTATTCCGACTATCGTCGGCGATGATGTTACAATCGGCCACGCTGCCATTATCCATGCGTGCACAATCAGCGACGGGGCGTTGATTGGGATGGGCGCGATCGTCCTCTCTGGAGCGAAAATCGGTGAGGAAGCAATAGTCGCCGCCGGTACTCTTGTGCGCGAGGGGCAGGAAATTCCGCCGCGCTCGGTAGCTATGGGTGTCCCCGCAAAAGTTAGGCGGGAGACGACGGAGGAAGATCTCGAACGCATGCGAGAAAATGCCGCGGGGTATGCCCGGCGCGGAACTGTCATGCGAAAGACGATTGGAAACACACAACGGTAGCGAACGCACCAACAACGGAACAATGAGCATATGGTTCGTAGTAGCAATCAACCGAACGGATAGTGAGGGATCAAGGGACATGGATAATGACCGCGATAGAGATCCCTTCATTGCGAGTCTCGCCGGTTGTTAACTCGGCTGTAGTCCGTCTGTCGAATTGTCTTGCAACGATTCGGGGGTTAAATGACGATTCGATCTTCTATGTGTCTAGAATAACGGCAGGCCAATCATCTGCCCTAGAGGACTAAGGGTGGTGTGGAAAAAATCTTCCAACCTTCCACTCTTCCATCCTTCCAATCCGATTTTTCCAAGTTGAGGCAGGAGAAACCTCTTAGATTGATTCTTGCTTGACTCTAAAAAAAGCCCTTACTGATAATGCTTGACCTAAACACAAATCTTCCGATAACGCTTGACGAAATACCCGAGGCAGAACAAAAAGCGTTACTCGAGAATGTGGCAACACAGATTGTAAAGCGTCGATTAACCGTCCCGGCAATCATGGCGCTAGAGATTTTTAAACCCCTTAATTTTCTCGGTAGTCAAACCCTTATTGCCCTCAGTCCCTTTGTTCAGTCAATTTTCAATTCGACCGACTACCAGAAGTTTGCATTGATTATCGAAAAAGACTCAAATGTAGAATCCCTAATCAGATTAATCGAAGATTTTGACAAAGAGGAGAAGTAGAGTGTCAGAAACGCTGAATGCAGCCGAAGGAATTGAGTCATCGTCGTACGCAACGAAGGAAATTCGTTCAATAGTCGCGACGGATTGCGGTAGTACCACGACGAAGGCAATCCTAATCGAAAAACGGGATAATGATTATCGGCTTGTCGTTCGTGGCGAAGCACCGACGACTGTTGAAGCGCCCGTTGAAGATGTTACTGCCGGCGTGATTAACGCGATCACCGAGGTTGAAGAACTCGTCGGGCGCCAACTTTTGGACGACGGGAAGATCCTTAAGCCGGAGAAAGATGGGTCGGGAGTGGATTTATATATCTCCACCAGCAGCGCCGGAGGAGGGTTGCAGATGATGGTTGCGGGCGTCGTCCGAAATCTCACCGCGGAAAGCGCCGAGCGCGCGGCACTGGGGGCCGGAGCAATCGTCATGGATGTAATTGCGTCGAACGATAAGCGACTACCCCACGAAAAAATCGAGCGGATTCGAGCCTTACGCCCCGACATGATACTTCTGTCAGGCGGCGTCGACGGGGGGACGACATCCCACGTCACCGAACTCGCAGAAATAATAGGGGCCGCCAACCCGACCCCGCGCTTGGGAATCGGTTACGAATTGCCGGTCATTTACGCCGGCAACAAAGATGCCAGTGATTCTGTTGGCGCGGAACTCGAAGGAAAGATGTCGATTGAGATTGTGGACAATTTGCGTCCTGTGTTGGAAAAGGAAAACCTAATGCCCACTCGATTGAAGATTCAAGATCAGTTCCTGGAGCATGTAATGGCGCATGCACCAGGGTATGGGAAGCTAATTGACTGGGCAGACGCGCCTATCATGCCGACGCCGGGGGCCGTTGGCGCGATTATGCAGACGGTAGCCCGCCAACAGAATATTCAGTTGGTGGGAGTTGACATCGGCGGCGCAACAACAGACGTATTCTCTGTCTTTGAGAATCGAGATGGAATTGCAAAATTCAACCGAACCGTCAGCGCCAACCTTGGGATGAGTTACAGCATTTCCAATGTCCTTGCCGAGGCAGGGTTGGAAAACATCCTGCGCTGGGTGCCTTTTGAGATGGACCACGCCGACCTGCGCAACCGAATCCGTAACAAAACCATCCGTCCGACTACCATTCCTCAAACGCTTCAAGAACTGATTGTCGAACAGGCAATTGCCCGTGAAGCATTGCGACTCGCCTTTGAGCAGCACAAGCAACTCGCTGTAGAGTTACGCGGCACACAGCAACAGCGTACAATTTCCGAAGCCTTCGCCCAATCGGAAAGCGGTGAGACGCTTGTAAACATGCTTGGGCTAGACTTGATTGTTGGCAGCGGTGGTGTGCTTTCGCACGCTCCACGACGAGAGCAAGCCATGTTGATGATGATTGATGCCTTTCAACCGGAAGGAATCACGCGTCTCGCCGTTGATAGTATCTTTATGATGCCTCAACTTGGTGTTTTGGCACAGGTCAATCAAGAGGCGGCAACGCAAGTGTTTGAGCGTGATTGTCTTGTACACCTAGGTACATGTATCGCTCCCGTGGGAACCGCAAATCCCGGTGATGCTTGCCTCTCAGTCCGTGTGGAACAGTCGGAAGACGAAACCATTATCGAAGATGTGCCATTCGGTCAATTGCGACTCTACCCGCTCGGGAATGGACAAAAGGCGAACGTCAAAGTTCAACCAGACCGTCGTTTTGATGTCGGGGCAAATCACGGCCATCTCATGGATACCGAGGTGACCGGCGGTGTGGTCGGATTAGTCGTGGATACGCGAGGCCGTCCATTGGAGGTTTCGCCTGAAGCCACCTTGCGCGTCGGCGACCTCAAGAAGTGGACGGAGGCACTCGACGCGTACGGCGCCCATTAAGTTGAAGGGTGCGGATCCGATGGGGGCTCACGGCTGTGCGGCCAATACAATTGCCCCGCAACCGATTCGCGCTCCGGCGGCGCCCGACGGTTGTGACGCAAAATCGTCCGCCCCTGCATGGACGATGATTCCTCGTCCAACGATATCCACATCAGAACCGGTGCCAATTTCCCAAAGGTCAGTCTTCAACGAAATACTGCCAATCCCATCTTCGCCGACGCTTATGTTGCCGATGTCGCCAAGGTGGAATTCCCCTTCGCCCCACTTTCCGTGTGCTACTCCGGTGGGATTCCAGTGCCCGCCAGCCGATTTTCCGTCAGGAGAACTGCAGTCGCCGTACTGGTGGATGTGAACCGCGTGTAGCCCCGGGGAAGCTCCCTTGATTTCGACGAGGAGCGCTATTTGGTCGCCACTCTGTGTGAAAGTAGCTGTCCCGGTTACGCTACTTCCGCTCGTCGGTCCTATCATCGCAATCGCTTGCTGCGGAGCAGGAGCATCGGCGCCACTGAATAGATCCTGAAGCAAGCCGCAACTCGCCAAACTCATGACGAGCCCAATCAGAAAGATTGGTAACCAGTAAGTTGCATTACAAGTCTTCAAAGACTTTTTCATTGTCAAATCCTCCGAATCAAAGTAAAATTGGGCGTGTGAATGCCGTTTTCGCAATTAATTTCAGCGTGGTACCAATTCTATCAATCGGCAGTGCATTGATGCGTCAATCAAGTCTTTCCAATGTGGGGCAGCGGATTTTCTATCTTACTCCCTTTCCGGACGCTTAAACCCCGTGTTCGGTTTCCGAGTGAAAGGAATCGGTTGGACTAGGGGATGCCATAGTAGCACGTTGAGAAACACCACAGTTACGAATATGCAATCGAAATGGTATTAACAACGGCTTCGCCAAGATGATGAATTGAGTTTATCACAAGGGTTTGGGAATTTCAACGCCAAAGCACGTGAGCCATTAATCTTATGTTTTTCCGGATTCGAGTCTTATTCAGATTAACCGAACTTTCGTTCCGCTACCTCAATTCTGCTTCGGTAACCATAATTTGCTTTCCTTGAAGGAGGAATGAACAATGGCAGCAGAGCACCCGATGGACAAAGTTGAACCCGGCATAAAGGTAGCCGCCCAAATGTCTCCCGAACCAAGCGAAGAAGACTTACAATTTGCGCGGCAGATGGGTGTCGAATATGTTGTGTTGTGGACCGACGGTGCGCACGCAAACTATGACTATTTCATGAGTCGCCGCGAGATATTCGAGAACGCCGGTCTCAAAATTTACGGTTTCGGCAATGGCGATGTCCACTGCCAGGCGGCGCTCGTGTTAAACTTGCCCAACCGTGATGAAAAGGTTGAACAGTATAAGCGATACATTCGTGATTTGGGCAAAGCGGGTATTCCCTACACCACCTATGCCCATATGGCGAACGGCGTCTGGAGCACTGATCCCGAGCAAACTCGAGGCGGGGCGCAAGCACGAGCCTTTGACTTAGCCAGAGCCGAGAACAGGAGCCAGTGGCGAAATCAGTCGCGGCTGACCCACGGCCGCGAATACTCCGAGGAGGAGGTTTGGGAAAATTTCACTCATTTCATTAGGGAAGCGGCACCGGTGGCCGAGGAAGCGGGTGTTATGATTGGCATCCACCCGGACGATCCCCCCGGACCAAGTCTAGGCGGCGTTCCTCGCTGTATTTTTAGCAGCTTCGAGGGATATAAACGTGCACTAGACATTGCCGATAGCCCCAACGTTGGGATGTGTTTCTGTGTCGGCTGCTGGCTTGAAGGCGGGGAATCAATGGGGAGGGATGTGTTAGACTCCATCCGCCATTTCGGCGAACGCGGGAAAATTTTTAAGGTACATTTCCGCAATGTGGACAAACCGCTGCCGCACTTTGTCGAGACATTTGTGGACAACGGTTACATGGATATGTATCAAGTAATGAGGGTCATGCGCGAGGTAAATTTTAAAGGGGTGGCGATCCCGGACCACATTCCTCAAATGGCGGATGATGGTCGGGTCGGGACAGCCTATACCATCGCTTATATGAACGCTCTTGTGAAACGCGCAAATGAGGAAGTGGAGTAAAGATCAAAAAGTGGGAGGTGTGCGTTGGGCTGACGAAACAGTGTAGAACTTTATAAGGTTTTGGCTAAGAGTTCCTTTATTATTCAGAGTGTCAACGGAGTGACCCAAACCTAACTGACTCGCTGTCCATAGACAACAAAATATTGGGATTCACTTAGAGGTCGGAAATCTTAAGCAACAATAGAACACCAAACACAATTGAAGTATCCGGCGTTTTCGGGGAGGGCTGAAAGGTCAACTGGCTGTGGTGACTTCCAAAGTCCGGAAATTTGTCATCGTTCACGCCATCCGCCCGCTTGATCGCAATTTTAATCTACAACACTTCTCAATTTGCCAATGGTCTGCGAACATCGAGAATCCATCCTTTGGTTAACGCGGGTTTGTATTCTCCGCCGCGTAGGTATTCGGACGTATGCCATAGGCAGAGTTGCTTCCCATCGGGCAACCATGTGACAGAAGTTAGAGCCCCCGCCGCTCGCGCGATGGCGTGCTTCCGGTTTGTTTCTAGATTGAGTACCCACACCTTCCATCGCAGGCCCATGCAGTCTTCACGCTCCATGAATGCAAGATACTTACCTTCGGGCGACCATGACGGCGACGTGTGCTTGAGAATTCTCGTTCGGCTTCGTTCGTCGACATCCGTAACATGAAGGCGTTTGTCGAGCAAGCGGTCGGGACGAATACCCCCGGACAGCACATAAGCGAGTTTTGAGCCATCCGCGGACCAGTGAATCTGCTTGACGCGCTGGTGCTGGGTGCGAATCTCACCAATCCTTGTTCCGTTGACGTTTTGCAATCGAATGCGGGCATACCCCGATTTGTAGCGCTGGTGATCCAGACCAATGGCAATTCGCTCTCCGTCCGGTGACCAAGCGGGTTTGTCCAAGAAACTGAACGCGCCGACCCGTCCTTCAATCGGGACGCGAGTGATTGGCGCCAAGCCGGAGGTATCGCTATTGATTTGATACACGACATCGAAACCTTCGTCCCACCGCCTGAACGCGAGTTTGTTCGCGACCGGCGACCATACCGGCGCATCGCCGCTCACGAGGTTGGTCAGACGCGCCGTTTTCAGATCAAATGTCCATACCTCGCTCTCACCATCTTTACGAGCCTCAAACGCAAGCAGATTACCGTTGAATGACCACGATAAGTGCGGATTGTAGAACCTCCCGTCGCACAGCTTACGAAAGCGCTTTGCTTCCCTGTCCGTGATCCAGATTTCGCTTGCCTTCCAGTATTGACCGGAAAGATTCGTTCGCTTGAAAAACGCGATCGCTTTTCCGTCGGGCGACCAATGTGGATATTCGCCGCCCTCAATGAGTTCCATCATACGGATGTTGGAGCACATTGAGATATTGAATTGCACCCCGCCGTTTTCTTCAAACCTACCGATGGCAAATTCGTCCATCCATCCGGATGCATCGTCCGGAAGTTCAACCTGATACCATCCGGTACCTTCATTCAGGATTGGAAGCTCGACGCCGTCGTTGAGATGCAGTTGCACCGGGGAATCGGAATCTTTCATAGAATAGACGGGCGCTTCATCGTGCACTACGATTCCAACCTGCCGATCATCCGCTTGCGGCTCCGGGGATTCCGCCGACCGATTTTCGAGAGCGTACAGGTAGCCGTCATGGGACGTGACGTACAGGGTGCCATCGGAGATCGCAGGCGCCGCGTCAATAAATCCTTGCGTCTCGTATGACCAGAGTTTCTCTTTTGATCCAGCGTCTATGGCGTGGACGTGATTGTCCCGCGCGCCGATGTATACCACTCCATTCGCTATTACGGGATAGCTGTAGGTGTAATCCACAAAACTCCGCCACAATTCTGCCTCGTGTTCAGGCATAATTGGACGCAACTTGCCCTGGACACAGCCGAATTCAATCCCGTCAATCCGTACCCGATTTCGACGTTTCCCCTCTCCTTCTCCCGTTGTTGCATTGATGAGGTGAATCGTCCGCGTGAAGGCGCCGATGTAGACCTGTCCATTGGAGATTATCGGCGGAGAATCTATCCACGTGTCCGACTTGAATTTCCAAACGAGTTCGCCGGTTTTCACGTCGAGGGCGTACACGACATTGTCTCTCGAACTAAAGTAGATATGATTGTTCCACACCGCCGCGGCATACCGAATAGCGTCACCGCTGCGAAAGGTCCATTTCACCCCCCACCGCTCTGCATCCAGTGCGTACAGTGTGCCATCCGTCGAGCCGACGTAGACCGTGCCATCGACAATAATTGGGCTTGCGTGGATAGGTCCGCCGGTTTTGAATTTCCAACGCAGCTTTAGCGGCGGTTTGAGCGTCTGATCGGGACTCTTCCCGGAAAAGTGTGGATCGTGCATGAACATCGTCCAATCTTCGGGACGGGTTTGGGGAATGCTCGGCTTTCCGCGTGAGGTCTCAGCAGGTGATTTCGTGCTCACGGCGTCTTGGGCCTCTCGGGAATCTTGAGATTGGCAGCCGATCAGCACCATGAAGGGTACGGATAGGATAAGGATGAGACGCCAAGCCATTGACAATCCTCGAAAATTATGTGGGAGACAGCGCCCGTGTTTCAGCTAAAGAGGGGCGATCGTCAGAAGGAAGGATGAGACCAAACCTGACGGGAGTATAGCATTCGCCAAGAAGCGCGTCAACGAAAATCTCGTGCCGTGCGTCATGGGATATATCACCTGTGGCACGGGTAATCAGCTTAAGTGTTCTCTTAATCTGCGATATCTGCCTTGATCTGGCATCAAAACGGCTTTATAATCAGCGTCGAGAGATGCTGTATAATTGTGTTTATGCGACAATATAGGGGCGCTCACCGGCGCCCCACAACCAAAAGAAAAGGAGCCATCATGAATAGGAAAGAGCGATTGTATGCGGTTATAGGCGGGGCCGTTGGGGCGGTACTAGCTTTGACAGTGTGTTCATTTTTTCCGCCGGGCGCTCAAAGCCAGAGCAATACTTTCGGCGAGATAACCTGCACGAGGTTGAAGGTTGTTAATGCTAACGGAGTTGAAGTGGTTTCGATAAACGGGGATGACAAGGGCGGTACGATTTATATCACCGAGGATACAAAGTCCGCGACAGTTGAAGAGATGTTCGATATGAGTAAGGTCGTAATAGGTTGTGGCGCAGGTGCTGCAAAGATTGAAATTTGGGGAGGGGTATCGCCGATGATCGGTTTAGGAATAGATAAAAACGGAGGAACTGTCAACATCTATCCCCGAGATTTTGATAACGGCGGAAGGATACGTATGTTAATTAATGAATACGGAGGACGAGTCAATGTAACCGGAATGAAGACAGATTATGCTGAACATAGACGCTCTGCCTCGTTGGCAATTAATGAGCACGGTGGATATGCTGTTGTCTTTGGGCGTGGTAACGATGAGATACGCGCAGCTATGGGAGTGAATGAATATGGGAACGGTGCTGTGTCTACTTGGGACAAGAACGGGTATCGCTTGAGCGATAGATAGGCCCGCGAGGCGCAGAATGAAAGGAGGATTAACCATGAATCCAATTGCTTCGCTCAATCGCAATTCACCAGCATCTATCGTCGTGAGTCCAGCGAGATGGACTTGATGCGGGCATCAGAGTCGCCCAACACGTTGCGGGCGTAAAAATATTCACTCGGATGAAGCGCCAAGTAGCTTGTTTCGAAGTGCTTATGGGATCTCTATCGATCAACTGAGCGGATCGCGAAGGAGCAACTGACCGATAGGGACGGCGCTAGAACTCCAATAGCAAATCCTACTCCCTAATCAGCCGGTCGATCTCAACCTACGCACTCGTCCTCCCGACACACCGTACCCGTGGGAGGGGCATCTTGCCCCGACTGGAAGAGTCGCGACCTGGAGGTCGCTCCTACAAAGGAGAAAGCGGTCTGGATTTGCCAATCCGGATCGAGCAGCGAGGGACGCCGATGGAGGAACATGCAGTTGCGTTTCGTGCCGCTTGACCCATCCTACAAGTTGCGCGATGCGCCGGATATTTTACTTGAATCTGCCACGTATTTATGGTAAAATCTTTGCCTCCGGGATGGCAGGAATCGCCATCATTATAATGGTTGGATTTTGACGGCTCGGAATTGTCGTTGACAATGGGTTGTCTGCCGTAGTGTTGAATCCGGAAACACGGTGGAATATTGGAAAACTTGATGGACAGGTCACTCTACGAAGTTGACCCCGAACTCGTCGAGATAACGCTCCAGGATCTGGAACGCCAGCAGAATTTCCTTACCTTAATCCCTTCCGAGAATTACGCCAGTATAGCCGTAATGCAGGCGCAGGGCAGCATTCTAGCGAACAAGTACGCCGAGGGTTACCCGGCAGCGCGTTACTATAACGGTTGTCGGTTCATGGACGGCGTCGAATCCTTGGCGATAGCGCGCGCGAAGAAACTCTTCGGCGTTGACCATGTAAACGTACAACCGCACGCCGGCACGCAAGCGAATATGGCTGCCTACCACGCGCTTCTAGAACCGGGCGACACCATTCTGTCGCTGAAGCTCGATCACGGCGGCCATCTGAGCCATGGTCTTAAACAGAACTTCGCGGGCAGGTATTATAATATCGTCCATTACGGCGTTGATCCGGACACGGAACGCATTGACACGGGCGCTGTCGCGGAACTCGCGGAGCAGCATCACCCGAAGTTGATTGTGGTTGGTGCTACGGCTTATCCGCGCCAGTTCGATTTCGCGGAATGGCGAGCGATTGCCGATTCGGTAAAGGCGTATCTCTTGGCGGACATCGCCCACATCGCCGGGCTTATCGCAGCGAAAGTGCACCCGGACCCCGCGCCGTATTGCGACGTGATAACCACGACCACGCACAAAACCTTGCGCGGACCGCGCGGGGCAATGGTGATGTGCCGAGAAGAATTTGCCGAAGTGATAGATAGAGCCGTGTTTCCCGGACTGCAGGGCGGTCCCTTTATGCACTCCATAGCCGCCAAAGCGGTTGCCTTTAAAGAAGCGATGGAACCCGCCTTCAAAGAGTACCAGACGCGCGTCGTGGAGAACGCGCGGGCGATGGCTGAATCTCTCAAGTCGAACGGACTTCGCCCGATTACCGGCGGTACGGAGAATCACTTGATGTTAATCGACCTGAGCACATCGTATGAGAAATTAAGCGGGCGGCAAGCGGCGGACCATCTTGAAGAAGCCGGAATAATCGTCAATAAGAATACTATCCCCTTCGACAAGCGATCAGCCGTCACGACGAGCGGTCTTCGCCTCGGCACTCCGATGGTAACGTCACGCGGGATGCAGGACGCGGAAATGAGAACAATCGCCGATTTAATCACCGAAACACTCGAAGGTCGGCGCGACTCGGAAGTCAAGAAACGAGTCAAGGCTAAGGTTTTGGAGTTCTCCCACCGGTTTCCCGTATACGAGAATCTTCGCCTCTTGCCGTAAGCGGCACGCCGCATGTTGCACCAATGATTTCGTTTCACATGATGTTGAATTACGAAGATGCGCTTGCCTATATCAATTCCTTTATCAACGCCGAGAAAAGCCCTGATTTCTCCAGACAAGCACGCCTTTATAACCTCAATCGTATCTCTCGCCTCTTAACTCGACTGGGGAATCCGCACCGATATCTTAAGGTGGTTCATGTCGCCGGCAGCAAGGGAAAGGGATCCACGGCCACATTCATCGCGTCGATACTTACCCGCGCCGGCTTCAAGACCGGCTTATTTACCTCCCCCCATCTGGTGACTCCACGCGAACGTTGCCGCATCGACTCGGAGCTTGTCTCGACGAGCGCGTTCGTTGATTGCGTAAACCGGCTCAAGCCGGAGATAGAAGCGGTTTCGGGGGTAGATGGAATCGGAGATGTTTCTTTCTTTGAAATATATACGGCGCTTGCGTTTGCCTATTTCGCCGACGAGACCGTAGATTTTGCGGTGGTCGAGGTCGGACTCGGCGGGCGCCTAGACGCGACCAATATCGTTAGTCCGCTCGTGAGTGTCATCACCCAAATCAGCTTGGAGCACACGACAATATTGGGGAACACGCACGAAGCTATTGCCAAAGAGAAGGCGGAAATTATCAAGCCGAACCACCCGGTTGTTCTTGCGCCGCAAACCGCGGAAGCGCAATCGGTTTTTGAAGTCGTCGCGGCAGACCGAAACGCGCCTATCTCTTCCGTGGGTCGGGACGTAGAATTGGAACGCGGGAAACACGATATTCACGGGCAGACATTCGATGTCCATACCCGAAGCGAATCCTACCCGAATCTCTTTCTACCCCTATTGGGAGCACATCAAGCAATCAACGCCGCGACGGCTGTCGCATGCGTAGAAAGGATTCGAGCGTCGGGGTACGAGATACCCACTGCCAGCGTATACGACGGGTTGAAGGAGGCCCGTTTGCCCGGACGACTGCAGTTGGTTTGCGGTCAGCCGCCGATCCTACTTGATGGCGCACACTCTCCGGCGTCGGTCGAGGCGTTAAGGGACACAATTCACGAGGTCTTTCGCTATGAGGAGTTAATCCTCATTGTCGGATTCATGAGGGACAAGGATTTGCGTGAAATTGGAGAGACCTTGTGCCCTATGGCGGGCACAGTCATCGCGACCAAGATGCGGGATAACCCTCGTGCTGTCGGCGCCGGCGAAATCGCTCGGACATGGTCGGACATCGGAGGCGATATTTGTGTTAGTCCATCGGTGGGTGATGCAATCGCGAGGGCGAAGTCGGTCGCGAGTTCGGACGACCTGATCTGTATAACGGGGTCGATGATTCTCATTGGGGAGGCGATGCAGGCGTTGGGGCTTTGAAAGGTTGATGGACAGCAAGAGGGTAGGAGCGATCTCCGAATCGCGACGCGACGTCGGAAATTGCAGTGCCTTTGTGATATTGGGATTCAGAAGGAGTCTCTATCGAGTTCCCTATTCGGTCACTTGATCGGTTCGTTCGTTATTCACTCACTTGATTCCTCCTGCAGAAAGGAACTTTCACAGAATTTGGAAACTGTTACTTTGGTGGGGCGATTCGTCGCCCATAAAGAGTTGTCAATAACGCACTTTAGCAAAAAGGAGATGTAATGTCAGAAACTCTTGAACGAAAGCGCATTCGTCGGGTGGTCCGGCGAAGCCTGATATTTCTTGTCTTATTATCTAGCATGGCCGCAACCAATTTTGCTTTTGCCGAAGTGGATGGGAAACTTCCGCCCGTGCCGGACGCTTGGTGGCTCACGCTAATCGGTTCGATCATTGCACTGGTGTTTGCGTTCGCCTTCTATAAATCCGTCATGAAGCAGAGCGAAGGCACAGATGTGATGCGCGAGATTGCACAGTCGGTTCGCGAAGGCGCGATGGCTTACCTGCGGCAGCAGTATAAAGTTGTGACGATAGTCTTTATCGTGCTGTGTGTCATTTTCCTCATCATGGCGTTTGGGCTGCACGCCCAAAACAAGGTCGTCCCGTTCGCGTTCCTGACCGGCGGGTTTTTCTCGGGGCTTTGCGGATTCTTGGGAATGAAGACCGCTACCAACGCCTCCGCCCGCACCACGAGCGCCGCCATGGACGGACTTAACGCGGGGCTGCGAGTCTCCTTTCGCGCCGGCGCCGTCATGGGATTGGTGGTCGTCGGATTTGCCCTGTTGGATATCGCCGGTTGGTTCCTCATTCTCTACTATCTGTTCCCAAAGATTTTCCCGGGGTTCTTGGGAAGTAACCCTCTACCTCAAATCACCGTAATCATGCTGAGTTTCGGTATGGGGGCATCCACGCAAGCGCTCTTCGCTCGTGTTGGCGGCGGTATCTATACCAAGGCGGCTGATGTGGGCGCGGATCTGGTCGGAAAGGTAGAAGCGGGAATTCCCGAGGACGATCCGCGTAACCCGGCGGTTATCGCGGACAACGTCGGTGATAACGTCGGTGATGTCGCAGGCATGGGAGCGGACCTTTACGAATCCTATGCCGGCTCAATCTTGGCAACCGCCGCACTCGGGGTCGCTGCGGTAGCCGCCAAAGACCACGATAACATCGCGCTACAATTGAAGTACCTATCGGCGCCGATGATACTGGCGGGGATCGGCGTAATTCTGTCCGTGTTAGGTATTTACATGGTGCGCACGAAGGAAGGGGCAAGCATGAAGCAGTTGATGGGCTCGCTCAATCTGGGAATCAACGGCAGCGCGGTCGGAATTGCCGTATTGGCAATTCCGGTACTGATGTATCTCGACCTGCCGAATAAATGGCAGATTTGGGGCGCGATTGTGGCTGGTCTTTCTGCGGGTTTGATTATCGGTAAGGTTACCGAAGTCTTCACATCCCACGACTACAGTCCCACGCAGGCAATCGCTAGACAAGCGGAAACCGGACCCGCCACCGTGATTATTGAAGGAATCGCCGTGGGCATGCAGTCAACCGCCATTCCCGTGATAACGATTATCGCGGCGGTGGCTGTCAGCTTCTATCTGCCGGGTGGCGCCCATGACACCTTGATGGGATTGTACGGTGTTGGCATCGCCGCCGTTGGTATGCTCGCAACCCTCGGCATTACGCTTGCCACCGACGCCTACGGACCGATCGCTGACAACGCGGGCGGCAACGCCGAGATGGCTGAACTCGAACCGGGTGTGCGTCAGCGCACAGATCAGTTGGATTCGCTTGGAAACACGACCGCCGCCACCGGCAAGGGGTTCGCCATCGGTTCCGCCGCTTTGACGGCACTTGCGCTTCTCGCCGCATACTTGGAAGAGGTTCGGTACGGCTTGGTGCACCTTGCGGGACAAACGCAACTCGACATTCCCGGCGTAGGTCCCGTGGATACCCTCAAGGTGAGCATTTCGCAGTTCATGGCGTACTACAACGTGACCTTGATGAACCCGCAAGTCTTGATTGGCTTATTTATCGGGGCGGTCATGGCGTTCTTCTTCTGTGCGCTGACCATGAAGGCAGTGGGACGCGCGGCAGGGGCAATGGTGCAGGAGGTACGGCGGCAATTCCGAGAGAATCCCGGCATCATGAAGGGTGAGGTAAAGCCGGACTACGCCACCTGTGTAGCGATTTCAACGACCGGCGCCCAAAAGGAGATGATCTTCCCCTCGCTGATCGCCATTATCGTACCCGTGGTCGTGGGGCTAGTCTTCAACGTTGCGGGAGTTCTCGGATTGCTTGCCGGCGGGCTGGCGACCGGATTTGTGCTCGCGGTGATGATGGCAAACGCGGGCGGCGCTTGGGATAATGCCAAGAAGTATATCGAGCAAGGCGAATTCGGCGGCAAAGGCTCCGAAAACCACAAAGCGACCGTGGTGGGCGATACCGTGGGCGACCCGTTCAAGGACACTTCGGGTCCCTCGCTCAATATCCTGATTAAGCTGATGTCGATGGTTTCGGTCGTATTCGCCGGACTGATTGCCAAATACGGGACGGTAATCGGCGACCTGTTGGGGATGAGCTAAATCAAGTCAATCATCGCTCGGTGTTGACTGCCACATCCATTCGTAGGGAATAACGATCGTTATTCCCTACAACAACTCAGTAAAATGAGATGCCGCAGACGAGTTCTAGTTCTACTTTATTCTTAGGTCTCGTTGGGTATGTCTATGCCGAGCGGGGTTGAGCAAGCTTCGACAATAAACTTACATGACGTTCTAGTATTAAACCGCTCCTGTTTGGTTGACAGATCTAGTATATCTTTATCTCGCTATCCAGCTTCCATCTTTTCGCTCCAGCGGAGCGGTATGTCTGTAGAACATCAATAGCTTCGATATTCTGCTACAGAGGAGCAGTATGTTTGTGAAACGGACATAGTTTCAATTCCTGCCCAATCGGTGAGGAAGATAGGCTTTTCCATTGAAATCTGCTTAGAACGCAATATAAGAGTTAGCAATTAGCTCATTTCCTTGCATTTGCAGCGTGTTGTCAAACGGCTGAAATCACACCAAACTACTCCACCAACAGGGAAAAGTATACCTCATGTCAAGCAAACTCAAACGCTACAGCTATGTAATTACCGATGGGCCGGATAGAGCGGCGGCACGGGCGATGCTCATGTTCGGAGACGGCGGACTGTCCCCTGAAGATTTGGACAACCCGATCATCGGCGTTGCCAATACGTGGATTGAAATCGGTCCGTGCAATTTTCACCTCCGTCGTCTCGCGGCGAAGGTAAAAGAGGGAATTCGCGCCGCGGGCGGTACCCCGCTGGAGTTCAACACCGTCAGCATCTCGGATGGCATCACGATGGGCAGCGAGGGAATGAAGGCATCCCTGGTCAGCCGCGAGATTGTAGCGGATTCCATAGAACTGGTGACTCGCGGGAATATGTTCGACGGGGTTGTCGCGCTCTCCGCGTGCGACAAGACTGTGCCCGGTACCGTCATGGCGCTCGTACGTCTCGATATTCCATCGCTCGCGATTTACGGCGGCTCCATCATGCCCGGCAGATTTCAGGGGCAGGATGTTACAATCCAGGACGTGTTCGAGGCTGTGGGCAAACACGCCAACGGCACGATAACGGTTGAAGAACTGGATGACCTCGTCAGCAAAGGCTGTCCCGGTCCCGGAGCTTGCGGTGGGCAATTCACCGCCAACACGATGGCGACGGCAATCGAAGTGCTTGGCATAGCGCCGATGGGGAGCGGGAGTGTGCCGGCGGTGGACCCGGACAAGGATCGCGTTGCTTTCGAGGCGGGGAAACTTGTGATGGATATGGTGGAGCATGATCGCCGACCAAGCCAAATCATCACGCGCAAATCTATCGAGAACGCGGTGGCTTCTATTGCGACAACGGGCGGGTCGACCAACGGCGTGCTTCACATGCTCGCGGTTGCGAACGAAGCGGGCATCCCGTTCGAAATTGAGGACTTCCACCAAATCAATGCGCGCACGCCAACGCTCGTCGACCTCAAGCCCGGCGGACGTTTCGTTGCCGCGGATTTGCATCAAGCGGGCGGCATTCCGCTGGTGACTCAGAGGCTGCTTGAGGCGGGACTTCTGCACGCCGATGAACTCACGGTGACGGGGGACACGATTGGCGAAGAGGCGTCAAGGGCGCCGGAAACCGAGGGGCAAGAGGTGGTGTATCCAATCTCGGACCCCATCAAGCCAACGGGCGGGCTGGTCATCCTGCGCGGTAACCTGGCGCCCGACGGTTGCGTCATAAAGGTCGCCGCCAGCGAACGAACCGTGCACCGTGGACCTGCCCGCGTGTTTGAGCGGGAGGAGGATACGTTTGCGGCGATCAAGGGTGGAATAATAAACCACGGCGATGTCGTCGCTATCCGATATGAAGGACCGGCGGGAGGACCCGGAATGCGCGAAATGCTTGGCGTGACAGCGGCAATTGTCGGCGCCGGACTCGGCGAATCGGTAGCGCTCTTGACCGACGGAAGATTCTCGGGCGCCACACGCGGATTTATGGTGGGCCATGTCGCCCCCGAAGCTGCGCGCGGTGGTCCGATTGCAGCGCTGCAGGACGGCGACATCGTCGTGATCGACGTGGAGAATCGTCGAATCGACGTGGAACTGTCGGACGACGAGTTGCGTGCTAGACTTGACGCATGGAGTGCGCCGGAACCGCGCTACACCCGCGGCGTGTTTGCAAAGTACGCGAAGAGTGTTTCCTCGGCATCCGAAGGGGCGGTTACGGGGTAAGTTGCTACGTACCACGTCAGGGAGTGGAAGGGGTTCTTCTTTCCTTCCAATGCCGTTCTCCCTAGTTGTTCCAAAGGTAAACCTTAAAACCAAAACCTGCTCCACACAGTCAGGAATACACACCTTCTAGTGAATAATCACCATACATCGTCAAATCCGCATGCCATAGTCGGTCGAAATTCCGTGCTGGAACTCTTGCGCGGGGGCGGCCGCGAAATTGAGGGTATCCAAATCGCGCAAGGGCGGGACCATCCCCGCCTGCGCCGAATCATCTCGCTCGCGAAGAAAAAGGGCGTCCGCTGCGAGTTCGTTCCCCGCAGTGAGCTCGATCTGCTAGAACCAACCATCCCCCATCAGGGCGTCATAGCCCTTGTCAGCCCAAAGAAATACTTGGAAATTTCGGCGCTGCTGGAGCAAGTCCAAGCCAAGCGGGAGGACCGCCCGCCCCTGATTGTTATGTTGGATGGGGTTCAAGACCCGCGCAACCTCGGCGCCGTCGTGCGGACAGCCGATGCCGTGGGAGTCGATGGGATAGTGATTCCTAAGGATAGGGCGGCGGGGGTAAATACGACCGTCCACAAAGCGTCGGCGGGCAGCGCCGAATACATCCCGGTCGCTCAAGTCACGAATCTCGCCCGAACGATCGAACGCATAAAGGCGTCGGATATTTGGGTTGTCGGGGCTGACCAGGACGCGCCGCAGATTTACACTCAAGCGGATTTTACGGTGCCGCTTTGTCTGGTTTTGGGGAATGAGGCAGAGGGTCTGCGGAGGCTGGTGAGGGAAAAATGCGATTCGTTGGTTCAGTTACCGATGCACGGTCATCTGCCGTCTCTGAACGTGTCGGTAGCGGCGGGAGTGCTACTGTACGAGGTTCTTCGGCAAAGGACACACGAGTGAATTTCTACACCTGTCATGGTCATTGCAACCGAGAAATAGACATATAGGACTTGCGCACTTTCGTCAGTAGGAGCGATCTCCGAATCGCGACCTGCCGGGAATCGCAAGGGGTCTCTATCGATCAACTGTGATCACACGACCGGTTAGGATCAACTGAGCGGATACGCAGGCGACAGCTAATCCCATAGTAGATCCTGATAGAGGTCCCTATTCATCGTCCCTTTTTCGGTTTTAGAGTTTTCACTGACCACTCGGCACTAGCCACTAATCACTTACGTTGGCTCAGATCCCACCCTCCTCCTTCAAGCTGGTATAGACTCCGTCCCCGATAATGATGTGATCCAACACAGGGATTTGAATGTGATTTCCCGCCGCGATTAACTCCTTTGTCGCCCGAATGTCCTCTTTGCTCGGTGCGGGGTCTCCCGACGGATGGTTGTGAACCAGAAGGATGGCGGCAGCCGCCTCCTCAATCGCGAATCGAAAAACTTCGCGCGGATGGATAATGCTGGCGTTCAAGCTGCCTTCAAAGATCTGACGCCGTTTGATGACGTTGTGCTTGGTGTCAAGGCAGAGGACATACAACACCTCCTGCTTCAGATCCCGCATGGACGACATCATCAGCCGTGCCACGTCGGATGGCGCGGAGATCTGATATTTCTCTTCATAATAGGACGCCATGCGCCTTCCCAACTCAAAAGACGCTTTGATTTGAGCCGCTTTTACGCTTCCCAAGCCCTTTACACCTTTTGCCAGTTGCTGCGGGGTCTCCTCCCTGATTCGTTTCAAGTTGCCGTCGTACTTCTTCAACAACTGCTCCGCCACCTGCACCGCGGTAGCTTGACCCGTTCCGGTGCGGATAATAATTGCCAGTAACTCCGACGTTTTCAGTTGCTCGGGGCCATATTCTTGCAGCCGTTCAATCGGCCGTTCGTCTGCCGGAAGATCCTTCAATCGAATGTGATATTCAGATTCCATCTTTCCCAAAATACCCGATGCGGCTTAGGTCGAGAGTTACAGGTCAATCTGTTTTCCCGTCGCGAAGGACTCACTCGCCGCCAGCGTAACTGCCAAGGTTTTCAAGCCTTCGGCGTAAGGAGCGCGAATCTCCGATGAATCTCCGCTCTTGACGGCGTCGATAAAGACGCGATCCTCGCGCTGCCCCCCGTTAGTGTCATTTTCGATCGATTCCGTGTCCCCGTCGCGGTTGAGGACGGCGTCGCCGGAATTGACTTCGACGACCAGCCCGCGGCACACCACCTCAAGTTTCACTCTTCCCCACCCTTGCAACATGCAGGCAGAGGTTATGTTTGCAACGGCGCCGCTGGCAAATTGCAGATTGACAACACTCATGTCGTCAACGTCGTAGTTCGGTACGTCGGTCATGCTGCCTTGTGCGGCGAACCCGTGCACGGAAACCACATCGCTCCCCACGAGATAGCGGCACAGATCGAAGATGTGGGTCGTCTGCTCCACATGCTGCCCGCCCGACTCGGCGCGAACGCGCCACCACGGAACTCGCGGCAGTCCGCCCATCCAGTAGCCCAGCGCGCCCACTACGGTTGCGCCTTCCAGAGCGGCTTTCGCTTCGCGGGTGTGACCTTGATAGCGCCAATGATAACCGACGCTGGTGATAATGCCGCTGCTTAGCACGGCTTCATGAATCTCTTGTGTCACGTCCACGCGAGTGCCGACCGGTTTCTCGATAAAAAATGGAATGCCTCTTTCGCATGCAATCAACTCCTGCTCCCCGTGCGCGAAGGGCGGTGTACAGATATATACGGCGTCCAACTCCTCTTTGTCATACATTTCCTTGTAGTCCGTGTAGGGAGTGCCGCCGTAATCTTGAGAGGCTTTGTTCGCTCGCTCCTCAGAGATGTCGCACATTGCGGCATATTCGACATCGTCGAATCCCGTCAAATTCCTTATGTGACCGCCCGCCATCCCACCAACGCCAATCGCGCCAATTCTTACTTTATCCATATGTTTTCCTCCCTTGATTCCGCCTCCCGTGCATCGCGCGCCAAACAGCTATTACGCAGTTGAACTCCATCGCACCTCGTAATGGCGATTCATTACGTTTTACGCATTACGTTCTGCGTGTTTCTTTGCGCTCTCATCTATTTCCATGAATCAGTTCTAAAGCCACTGTTTCATATACTCCGCCGATTTGGGGAGCTCAACCTCGCTCGGTCCGGGGATGGCGCATTCCAACGCCATGTAGTCCCGGTAGCCGATGCGTTTTAACGCCGCAAATCCGGCAGCGAAATCCGTGTGCCCGTATCCAGGTAGTTCACGCGTGCTGTCCGCCAAATGGACGTGCCGGATGTGCTCGCCCGCCGCCTCGATGCTCTCCGGAATGTTCCTCTCCTGAAGGCTCATGTGAAAGAAGTCCGCCATAATCGCCACGTTGGGGCTGTCAATCCGCTTGCAGATTTCAACTCCGTCGTCGAGACTCTTGATGAAGTGCGTTTCATAGCGGTTGAGGGGTTCGACTAGCACGATGGACCCGACCTCCTCGGCGTAGCCCGCGATATCCTTCAGAATTGCCACGAGCAGTTCGGTTTCCAGCTCCTCCGTCGACTTGTACGGGCTTAAGTCACGGATACGCGGCGCGCCGAAAATGGGCACCATAATCAACCCTACGGCGCCAATCTCCGCGCCGATCTTGAGCAACGATCTGATTCCCGCGATCGCAAGTTCCCGCTGCTCGGGATCGCTGTCCAAGAGACAACCGCCGTAACCGGCGCAAATTGTACTCGCTTTCACGGGATGATTTTCCGTCGCTTTGACTATCTCATCCCCCCGTTCCTCCAATCCCCTACCCCCGAATTCAATTCCTTCGTAGCCGTATTTTGCCAAGTTGTCGAGTTTCTCTGCCAGTTCCGCTCCGGGCACCATCTTCTCTTGGCTTGCAAGTTTCATTCAGTGTCCTCCATTTGGTAGAACGATATGACAGTATCGCCGTATCGTTCCTGTCGTTTCAATTTTAATTCGTTAGATGCTTTAGGCGCAGCGAGATCTGCACTTCGTTCTCTCCGCCGCTCCACGACGACTTGACCGGAGGGCAACAGCATCTTGCTCAGCCCAATCTGTCTCAGGCAAACTTCATAGATGCCCGAATCGTATGGTGGATCAAGGTAGATTAGATCAAACCGGGCGTTTCGTCGCGCGAGAAAAGCGAGTCCCTTGAGTGCGTCCAGCTTGACGATATTGACGTGGGGTTCGCCGCCGCTCAAACCGCAACCCGCAAGATTGGATTTTATGACTCGGATGCTATGAGAACTCCGATCAACGAACGTCACGGATTTCGCAGCGCGGCTCAATGCTTCAAGCCCGATGCTGCCCGTGCCCGCGCAGAGGTCCAAGAAATTCGAGTCAATGACGCTATCGCCCAAAATGCTAAACACGGACTCCTTCACGCGGTCCGATGTCGGGCGCACCGTGTTCGCTTTGACCGAAATCAAGCGTTTTCCTTTGAACCTTCCGGAAATGATTCTCATCGAATTCGTGATTCGTAAGCATAACCTGAAAGGATATGCGTGTCAATCGGTTTTTCGGCTTGGATTGTGCCGTCAAATCGTCGGTGGATTGACACGTAGGTTGGGTTGAACGGAATTTCTGAGAGATCGGATGGCTGTGAAGTCCACCGCCGCAAATCTATTCCCTTTTGGAAGTTTCCGGTACTGTAGTGAAACCCAACGCTTCATGACGCGCTTTAAGTTGGGTTTCACTAAAAATACCTCACACGACATCCTACTTGAAGAACAGCGCCGCTAGTGGTGCAACAGGGTATGATTACCCTCGTTCAACCCAACCTTCATAGGTCTTGGATAATTCCGCCAAAACGTGCACATGATGCTCGGGGCACTCTTTCAAAACCTCAGTTCCGCCGAGACAAAATCCGACGTGAACTGATCTTCGTAGATTCTGCCATAGTCGATGCGTCCCCATTTCCAATCGACGCCGATCCCGCCCGTCCAATCGCTATCCGAATAACCGGTGCGCACGTAAAGAAACGGCATGGCTGCCCACTCAACGCCGACATACAGGTCGGGGCGCCCCGAACGCGGCACGGCGATGTCCGAGGCAAACAGCACCCGTCGAAATTGGTATGCGGCGCCAAGCGTGATCCAACGAATCCCCCGCGTGTTGGGCAGGTGTCCCGCTAGAAGACTGAGTTTGAGGTTGGTGCGAGGCTTGAAAAGGAGAGCGACATCGTAGGAGGGGTCCGTACCGAAGAACTGGTAACGGTTACTGGGGTGTGCGCGCTGGAATTTGAGGTTGGCGCCGCCCGCAACGTGCGAACATATCTGGTAAGCAAACCCGTAGTAGTTGAAATCGGGAGTACCCGACTCGACGCCCAGTGCAATCTTGTTTCCCCAGAATAGACCAAATCTGCGGTAGGAATAGCCGATGCCCTTCGGATCGAAAGCGTAATCCGCACGGTCGCGAAATTTGTTGACGCCAAAGAGTTTTACTCCCGACCACTGTATCAGACCCGCGGGATTCCAGAATCCTCCCGAAGCGTCATCGGCGACAGCGGTAAACGCATTCCCCATTCCTAAGGCGCGCGCGCCGGTATAGTGCGGTCGCGCGTCTTCAAACGGAAATTCAGCGGAGAGGACAAGAACAGGAGCGAGAAATAGAACGGGGAGCGTTAATGTGAACCTAAAGAGGGTTGACGGGTAAACTAGCGAAATAGGGCGTGAAACCGTTTCTGTTATTTCCTCATTTACCAACCTTCCCATGAAACTGCTTAATCTTCAATCGTAAACGTATACGGGACGGTTATCCTCTGGGCTACAATTTCATCACCCCGTTTGGCTGGGTTGAATCGCGACGCCCTCAAAGCCTGTTTGGCGGCTCTGGCACAACCATATCCCACGTTGTCTTCCTTGACTTCGATGTCTTTGGCTTTTCCATCAACGTCGATCGTAGCTATCAGAATTACCTTGCCCTCTTTTCCGGCGCGCCTCGCCTCACTCGGGTATTTCGGCTCGACCTTGTAGCGGAAACTGGGCGGTCTTAGTATCTCCGTCGGCTTGAATGCATCCCCCTCGGTGAGGTCGGGGTCGGGGGTGTCCTCAAAGTCTGGCGGCTCGCCAATGTCGCCAAGGCCTTCGTCCTCGAATTGTTTCCGAAACATGTCTGTTGGATCTTCGGTGTTAACTGTCGGAGGTCTGATAGGACCAAGACTGTCTAATCTGTTGAGACCGCCAGTATTTACGTTGGGATCCGCCGCAAGACCCGGATTGTCGAGACTTTCCATTCTGGTGTCTCCCAAGGTGCTATCGCCGCCGGAAGTGATTGGTCGCACCGGAACCTTAGGCACCGGTAAAACTATTGGCTTGAGCGGCTCGGTAGGTAGCGGTTTCGGTTTTACTACACTCTCCCGCTTGGGTGGGTCGCGTTTCTCCAGAACCTTTTCAAAAAAGTCGACACTGACCGCCTCGTCATCAACTTGGGCGGTTCTGGCGACATAAAATGCGGCTATGAACACCGCAATGGCGTGAAAACTCAAGGAAACAAGCACAGACAAACGACTGCGCTTTGGAACCTGATGCTCTTGGCCATCGTACGAATGCAGTTGAAGACCGGAAAGTTCCTTCTTCTGCACAGAATTCAACGCCATGGTTTTCAATGAGACATCAATCTGTTTGCCGATTTCAATGGCTCGCTGCCGCTTTATTCGCTTCACACGGCGCTGCCGCATGGTTCCGAGATGTGCAGTGGAATTGCTCTGACCTGATTTCATCGCTTACCCTCGTTCATTCAGCTAATGGTGGTTTTTCTATGCCAAGGCACGACGATCTGGATTCAAGGTACCTCGTGCTTTACGCGTTTGTTGTCGGATGCATCAAAACGCTTAATCTTCAAGTTTGAACTGATAGACCATCGAAAATCTGCTGGTGCCACGCTCTTCTCCCTGTTCGGCAGAAGTAAATCGTGAAGCTTCTAGGGCCTCTACGGCTGCTCTGGCAAGTCCAAATCCGGTCTTGTCTTCCTTAACGTTAATGTCCTTGGCTTTTCCATCTTCACCAATGGAAAATACCAGAACAACCCGACCCTCTTTCTGAACGCGCCTGGCGGCACTAGGATATATCGGATCTACTTTTTTTCGCCATCGTGGCAATCTCGTAGCCTTCTGGGGCTTGAAGACATCGGCTCCTTTGAGATCGGGGTCGGGAGTGTTCTCAAAGGCGGGCGGTTGGTCAATGTCAAGGTTGGAATCCTCGAATCTTGCTCGGAAACTCTCCGTTGGATCGCCGGTATCAACTGTCGGTGGCTTGATTGGCCCCAACCCTTCTAACGCACCAAGACGATCCGTGTCGATTCCTGAGTCTGCGACAGGTCCCGCATCTGAAAAGTCATCAACCTCGTCGTTTGCCAAGATGTCACCGCTCTCTGACGTAACGGTTTGAATCGGTGTCTGCAACGGTTTTCTTACTATTGTCTCGGGAACTAGGGTAGGTTTGGGTTGAGGTCTCACGACGGGTTGACGATCACGAATCTCGCGGTCCTCTAGAACCTTATTGAAGAACTCCACACTGACAGCTTCGTCATCTACTTGAGCGGTTCTTACGACTAAGAATGCCGCTATAAATATCATTATCGCGTGAAGACCTAAAGAAACCAATACAGATGCCCCGCTCCGCTTTGCGCCCTGATGTTTCTGACCTTCGCGAGAGTAGAATCGCGGTCCAGAAAGTTCCCTCTTCTGCACAGAGTTCAATGCCATGGCTTTCAAAGAGGTGTCAACCGGTTTGCCCACTTCGATTGCGCGCTGACGCCTAACTCGCTTCAGGCGGCGGCTGCGCAGGTTTTCCAAATGTGCCGCCGAGTTTTTTTGGCTAGATCCCATTGTTCACCCTTACTTTAAAAGTTCGGAGGTGGACGGTTTGTGCCAGAAAATACACCTTTACCGCTAGTGTAGCACATCTGTTCAAGGATTTCAATCCGAAAATCCCGTAATTTATGATTTTTTTACAAACCGGTGCGCAAGCAACATCGTCAATTGAGATTCACTGCTTTAGACCGCGTTGATCAATCAAAAACCGATGTAGGTATCATAGAAATTCCAATGATGGGATTTGCTAGACTACCGCCCAAAACTTTCTATAGCGGTACTTGGTGTCGTCGCGCATTTCCCTTTCTAAATCTCCTCTCGCCATCTGTGCAATTTGCCTGTCGAACTTTCAATGATCTTCATGTGCGTTGGAGGGCAACACCAATACCTTCACTGAGCCGTACTCATCACGTCCGGCAGCAACGGCAAACGCCCGCTGAATCTCATCTAGCGGAAAACGGTGGGTGATTAAGGGTATTGGGTCGAGTTTGCTGACCGCCATCAGGTCGAGTGCAATTTGAAACTCACGCTTTCCATCTCGCCGACCGTAACAGAATGACCACGTGACGGTCAATTCACGACGCCTCGCGTATCGCGTGTCCAGTTCAAGTGCGCCGGTGTGTCCACCTACCATACAGATTTTCCCTCGTACCGCTGCAATCTGTGTCGCTTGCTGGAGAGTTTGCGCCCTTCCGCCGACAGCCTCAAAAACGACGTTCGCTCCGCGGCCGTCGGTCCACGCTCGGACTGCCTCGACGGCATCGACTGCGTCAACGTTAATCGGGACGATCCCCATCGACTCTTTGGCAAGTTGCAACGGTGCGTCCGGTTTTCCCAAGACGGCAACTGACGCGGCGCCAGCCAGTTGTGCCGTCTGCGCGAGCGCCAATCCGACGGGACCGCTGCCGATAACCGCCACGCTATCTCCCGGATGGACCGTCGCCATCGACAAGGCGTGGACGGCAACGGCGTAAACTTCAGCCATTGCTCCCGCCTCAAACGTAACCTTGTCGGGTAATTCGTAGACGTTTCCTTCGGGCGCCACCATGTACTCGGCGAATCCCCCGCTGAAAACATTACCCAATCGTTTTCCTATGGAACCGCCCACGTGAACGAGTCTTGAACAAAGATTGTAATTGCCGTTTAAACATTCCGGGCAATTGTTGCATGGGACCGTCGGCTCGACCGCGACTCGATCGCCGATCCGGTATTGACACACGCCGCTGCCTAGCCCGGCGACTTGTCCCGTGAGTTCGTGTCCGCCTGTTGTAGGAGAACGCGGTTTATCCGGATGACGGTGGTAACCGTGCAGGTCACTCCCACAGATGCCGGTTGCTCGGACTTCAACGAGTACCTCGCGCTCCTCCGGCCGCGGTTCCGACACAGTTTCGACTCGAATGTCCTGACCTCCATAAAAACGTGCAGCTCGCATCTGTTCCTCCAGGATTGATATTGGTCGTTGCGGCGAGTCTTTCGGCAACTTGCCCCGATTCATAGAATATGAAAAGGGTGAAAGATGATGGAATCTCTACCGGGTTTAACTATCGCGCGGGATAGTCTATGGGAACTCTATCGCGGTCATGTTTCGTTCCTTTGAACGTCCCTTTGATCTCGCTTGTTTCATGTCTCTTCGAACTAAAGCGAGGTGGCTTGCCTCGGCTTTTCCTATGCTTGAAAGAATGTCATGATAATGATACTGTAATTCATACCTCTTCGCAACGTGGAAGTGTGTTTTTTTATCGGTAGATGGCGGGAAGTGCCCACCCAACTTTTTTGCTGAATAAAGTGCGTGGTAGCCAATCCGGATAGAGATCTTTGCGCAATAGAGATTCCGTTCATTGCCCGTCCTATGGCTCCAAGGGTATTACTGATTACCGACCGGCAACTGAGTGAATAGCGAAGGATCAAGGGAGCGGATAGCGACCGCGATGGAAATCCAGCAAGTGAGTGAATAGCGAACGCGGTAGAACTCCCGTAGAGATCCACTAGCCATTAAACACTGTCTTACTGTTCTAAATCTTGACGCTATTTTCGGATCATGATAGTATATCCTTACGATGATGAAGAAAGAGTGGCGAGTCAAATCTCCCGACATTGAAAAGAGTTCAGCGTTGGCGGTGCGGCTTGAAGTGTCCCCACTCCTTGCGCAACTGCTGGTCAATCGTGGAATCGAAACGGTGGAAGCGGCGCAGGCGTATTTGTACCCAACGCTCGCCAATCTGCATGATCCGTTCCTGATGCACGATATGGAGAAGGCTGTCGAGCGGATTCACGCGGCAAGAGAAAATGGTGAGAAGATCTGGGTCTACGGCGACTATGATACCGACGGCACTACCGCTGTCGCGCTACTGTTGAGCATCTTTCGCGAGCTTGATACACCCGTCCGCTACTACATCCCTAATCGGTTTAGGGAGGGGTACGGTCTGAACCAAGATGCCGTCAAGGATCTCAAAGCGGCTGGATGCGATCTCGTCATCACGGTCGATTGCGGGATCACCTCGGTAAACGAGGTGCAACTCGCGATTGACGCCGGAATGGATGTTATCATCACGGATCACCATCAAGCGCCTCCTGACGAATTGCCTCCCGCGCACGCCGTCATTACCCCCAAGATGGCGAATACCGAGTACCACCTCGACGGATTGGCAGGGGTCGGTCTAGCGTTCAAGCTCGCTCACGGCTTGATGGGAGGCGGCGAACCTACACAGCCGCTAATAGACCAACTCGATCTCGTTGTTCTCGGTACAGTCGTCGATATGGCGACGCTGACTGGTGAGAATCGAACCCTCACAAGGTTAGGATTGGAAGAGGTTAATCATCGAAAACGACCGGGGATTCACGCACTATGCGAGGTCGCCAACTTTAACGAGAATAAGCCTATAATCGGACATACGCTCGGATTCGTACTTGGGCCTCGCATCAATGCTGCCGGACGTATGGACACGGCTTCCAAGGTTGTTGAGCTTCTCACGTCGCAATCCTATGAAGCGGCGCTTCCTATTGCCGAGGAACTTGATGACAATAACAGGGAGCGGCGTGAAGTCGAAGGCAGAATTAATGAGGAGGCAGTCGAATCGATTAATAAGTCTGTCAATCTCAATGAAGCCAAGGGGTTGGTGCTAGCTCGCGAGGGGTGGCATCAAGGAGTGGTTGGAATCGTCGCCTCGCGCATTTCGCAGAGATACCATCGCCCAGTATTTCTGCTGGCAATCAATGGACCTGAAGCGACCGGATCGGGACGCAGTGTAGGAGGGCTCAATCTGGCAGACAGTTTGAATGCTGCTACGCATTTGCTGGTTAAGCACGGGGGACACAGAGCCGCGGCGGGATTGACGATAGAAACGGAAAAAATCGAGAAATTCAGGGAGTGTTTCAACGAGTACGCATCCGAACACTTGTCTGAGGAAGATCTTGTTCCAAAACTGGATATTGACTTTGAAGCTCAGGCATCATTTCTCACAATAAATTCAATTCGGGAACTGAGTCTACTAGAGCCTTACGGATTAGATAATCCCGCACCCCAACTGGCAATTCGGGGTCTCGTTCTTCAGCGTCCGCCGCTTCGGATGGGCAAAGAGAAACAACACCTGAAACTGTTTGTGACGGATGGCCGCCACGCGATGGATGCGGTGGGCTGGGGAATGGCAGATTACGAAATCGCGCTGAGAGGAAAAAACGTATCCGTCGATTTGGCAGGCGAACCTCAAATCAACGATTGGGATGGTAGAAGTTCGCCTCAGTTGTCAATGAAGGATATCCGCAAAATTGAACGTCACGATCGTCCAACAGTATTTCCATCGGAGGATACGGATAGCCCTGTAAAGCTGGTTGATCGCCGACATACGGACAAAAAAGCATATGTTTCAAAACTCCTCGAGCAGGAAGAACCTACAATATTCTACGTGCGTGATGAAAAAGCGATAAATCAACTGTTCGAAATAATCGGTCCGCAAACAGTATTGATCGGTAGGTGTGATGATACAACGTCGGAGTCGGAATTCGGAGATCTGACAGACGCGCTTGAAAGCGGAAGGTTACTTGCAATTGTCTCGAGCCGAACGATGAGTGAGGCCTCTCGAAGCGCTAAACATCTAGTGTTTTGTCACCCGGTGTTCACCCCCTTGACGTTCTACAATCAATGTCAACCGCCATTCAGAACCCCGGAGACGACCTATATCCATCTTATCTACAGTGCCAAAGATGTCAACTCCATGCACGCATTGCTATCGTGGCAATATCCGGACGAAAAAACGCTGAAGATATTGTATCGTACCCTAAAATCCTTGAGTTCTCAGCGTGACGCGCCGATCCGATTGGATGAGGTGGTCGCCGCAGCCAAATCGAACTTAGTTCCGCCCGATGCAGTGTATAACGGGATGGGAATCTTTGAAGAGTTGAAATTGATTAAAAATCGGGAACAATCGTCCGGAAACGTAGTGCACATCTTACCTACACCCGAGAAACGGGAGTTGCATGAATCACGTTCTTTCCTATTTGGTGAGCAACTCAAGCAGACGAGCGCAATCTTCTCGGAGTTTCAGTTGAAGCAGACCGTCCAAGAGATATGGAAAAGGGTATCGTATGAGTGTCGAAACTCTGATTAAACGTATCGAACACTACAATTCCGACGCCGATTTTGACTTCCTTCGTCGAAGCTATGAATTTGCCGAAAAAGCCCATAGAGGGCAGTGGCGCCAGTCGGGTGAACCGTACTTTACCCACTGCGTCGCCACGGCGCACGTCCTGACTGAGCTCAAACTGGATGTTCGTACGGTTTGCGCCGGTCTCCTTCACGATGTGATTGAAGACACCTCGGTGACAAGCGATGAACTCGAAAGCTTGTTTGGCGAAACGATCGCGCAGTTGGTGCAGGGCGTCAGCAAGATCGGTAGATACAAGTTCAGGGGCGGCGCACAGCAGCGCCAAGCGGAGAATTATCTGAAACTGCTCTTGGCCACGGCGGAGGACATCCGAGTCATTTTAATAAAATTGGCGGACCGCTTACACAATATGGAGACGCTGTCATTTTTATCCATACACAGACAACAGGCGATCTCCAAAGAAACGCTCGAGGTATATGCCCCGATCGCTCACCGTCTGGGTATTTGGCGGATAATGAGCAGACTCGAAGATTTGGCGTTTAAGCACCTCTATCCCGCCGAGTACCGAGACATCGCCGATTTGCTCGCGGAGAAACTCACAGAACGAGAAGCGTATGTGGACGAGATGGTAGCCACTATTGAGCGGGAACTCAAGCGTTTCGGCATCGAAGCGAGCGTTCATGGCCGCACGAAGCACATTTATAGCATTTACCAAAAGATTCACCAGAAGGGCACCCCTTTTGAAGAGATACGGGATTTGATTGGGCTGCGTTTGTTGGTGCATACCGTTCCGGAATGTTACGCTGCTCTCGGAATATTGCATACGAAGTGGCATCATCTACCCCAGCGGCTCAGAGACTGGATCGGGCCAACGGCGAAGATAAACGGTTACCGCTCCTTGCACACAACGATTTTGGACGGAGGGCGCTCCGTGGAAATGCAGATTCGCACGCATGAAATGCACAAGGTCGCCGAAGACGGAATCGCCGCACACTGGAGCTATAAAGAGGGGTTACCCTTAACAGAGGAGGGACAATCCATATTTGCGGGGTATAAGCAGATGTTGGAGGACATTCAGGAATCCAAAGATTTGCCCCACCAATTCATACAATCGATGAAACGCGAGTTATTTCCGGATGAGGTTTATGTGTTTTCGCCCAAAGGCGACCTGTATGCGCTCCCCGCCGGCGCAACGCCAATTGATTTCGCGTATAAGATCCATACGGACATCGGGCACAAATGTTCCAGTGCGGAAGTTAACGGCGCTTTGTTGTCGCTTCGATATCGCCTCCAAAACGGCGACCGCGTGAAGATTTTTACCAATCCCAATGGACATCCGAATCGCAATTGGTTGCAATGGGCAAAAACTGCGCGCGCCCGCAGCAAAATCCGGCAGTGGTTCAATGAAGAGGACAGAAAACACGCGCTGGAAGTCGGTCAACGTTTGTTGGAGAACGAAATCTACCGGCACGGTCTTAATCCAAGGGTATATATCCAGTCCTCAAACCTTCTTGAAGTTGCCACAAAACTGGGGGCAGGCACAACGGACAACTTGCTCATGCAGATTGGTAATGGCAAACAATTCGCAACCAAGGTTGCAAGCCTACTAAAACCGGATGGCGACAAACTGGCTGATGGTGGTTACAAAACCTCTACGGAGCCGATGCCCGCCGTTCAACTTGAAGACGGTATCGACGCGGCAATGGTTCGCATCATGAAATGCTGTACGCCAATACCCGGCGATACAATTATCGGGTACATTACGCGAGGGCGGGGAATCTCTATCCACAAGGAAGATTGTTTGCGCTTAGCCAATGAACCCGAACGGATAGTTCATGTCGAATGGAAATCGGCCGATCAGGTTACTTATATGGCGCGTATTTCCGTCGAGTGCGAGGATGCGCCCGGTATGATCGGGGAGATTGGAATTGCGGTTGCGCGATGCGGGGTGAATATACAAGCGGGCAGCTTTGGCGCCGGCAGCGGGAGAAGGGGGATAGACGGCAGGGTTTCCAATCTGTTGACCTTGGAGGTAACCGGTGTTGAACAACTTGAAGAGGTAATGGGAAAAATCCTGCTTTTGGATGGTGTGAGGCGCGTCAGGCGAGAAGCGTAATGATCGGCGTGGGTTACGCCGCTTTAGGTGCGCCTGAAGCAACTTTGACGATTTTCCCGGATCGAATACACTTCGCGCACACTCGTACACGTCGGTGGCCTACGCGATTGTTGTCAAACCGGACTTCAATTCGTACTCGCTGCAAATTGGGAAGCCACCTCCGCTTCGTATGATTACGTGACTTACTTATCCGGTTGCCAGCCATCGGTTTTTTACCGCACACATGACAGACGCGAGCCATAGCTTCTACCTCCTTTCACACATGACAAGATAGTCTTCGGATTGCGCGTTTAGGTTATCATAACGCCTCAATGAAATGCAAGTTTATTTCCGTCAATCGCATTTCGCCACCAAACTCAACTTTGAAACGGAAACTCTCCCTGGATATGCAGGTTCAATAGACATCTTCCCAAATAGTAATGTTGGAGATCAGAATATCTACACCGATTGGCAACTTGTCTCGGAGTATCTCAAGTTAACAATCTTTGGTTTTGTCCGGATTATTACTGAAAAAACTCTTGCCTTGTCACGCCCCGATTTTAACTTGAATACTTAACACTTATGTGGTATGCTAGCATAGCGCTCCTTCCGCAGGGCGCATTTCAAATGATGCCGGGTGTCGCAACTCTATGAAATCAGATCGAATTTACATCGTCGACCGCCCCATAGTTTGGCTAAACGGGAGGAGGCGCGCCGAAACATATTCGCAATATATCGCAGAATACCGCGTGGCGCTCCAAACCCGTCAAAACCGTGTCATCATTGGTTTTCAGGCCGATTTTTGCGAATAGCCACAGTCTGCGACGACATCCGGCATCGCGCCCCAAATTGAATCTTGCAAACCAAGGGGAACAAGCAGTGTAGACGTCAATCATGGAAGATCGGTTGCGAGTCACGGGAAACAGAAAATCCAGAGGGGAAACGCCTCATATGATTGAATCACGGAGATACCTGCCTTCGGCCGGCAAAATGAAAGGCAAGCGGACGAAAAACCTTAACTGAATCGCCCAAATCAATTAATCGTCCATGCACGCCGGAGGCTACTCAACGCTCGGAATATACCCCGTAACGACTGCTAATATTTTGGTAAGATGTCTAATATAAAACTAAAATCTTCGCCCCGATAGCAGATGAAACACGAAATCTTTATACCATTGTGCCTCGCGATTTGCCTGACGGTTCTTTTCATGGGCTGTAGCGGTGATGCACCCGTTTCACCCTCGGGACCGCAAGAAGTTTTCGAGGTCGGGACGGTTACCGGTACCATCACCAACGCGCGTACCGAACGCCCGGTGCGCGGGGCAGTGGTTATGCTGTTGGGGCGCCGGCAGGAATCTGATGCGGAAGGGAAATTCAGCTTTGCTCGGGTTGATTATTCGGACCCCATTACCATTACGGTCAAGGCGCTAGATTATGCGGATGAAACGCGGACCATCGTGCCTGACACAGAGAAATTGGCGGTGGACATAGCTTTGGCGCCTCTGACGAATCCGCGTGCCGAGATCGAACGACTGCTGAATAGATTCTCGGCGCTGATTGAAAGGGTAGACCTTGATTTGCTTGAAGAAATCGAAGTTCTGTTCACCGAAGAATATCTCGCATCGGACGATCTGATGACTCGTTTTTTTGGTCTGAATACCGGAGTCGTTCCGCCGAATCGGGACGCCGTGAATCCGGTGTTTACAGCGCTATTCGAGGAATTCAACGTAGTCCAATTTCGATTCCACGATATTGAAATGAACGTGCCCCATCCACGGCAAGCCTCTGCAAGATTGGACATAGATATAATCACTGAGAAAGGCCCACGCTCGGTTCGACGAGAGATTATTAGTAGATGTGAACTCTACTTTCGTAAAGAGGATTCAGGTTGGAAGATTTTCTTCTGGCAGTTTCTCGAAGCGGATGTTCGTTTGTAACGCAGTTCGCGCGTTACTACGGTAGGGGCGATCTCCGATTCGCGGCCTTCCAAATCGCTTAACCGGCCGATGAGAGAGGGTAGTCCATAGGTTGGGTTGAGCGGAAACCTATTTGAAATAACAAAAGAAGGCGTTCAAAGTTTCATTTCACCCAAAATGACTGAAATTCTAGTGAAACCCAACACTTCGATTACATAATATTTCCCGTGTCCAACATATTGCGCGAGTCCGAAAGCAGAGCCGTACTCAAATCCCTGGAATCTTCCTACTGCCCCAAGCCAATACAGGAGGCGCGCGACCGTCAGGATAAAATCCTCATCGAGAGATTCCGAGGTCGTCGCTACACCATAGCCGACATCGGTTGCGGCACCGGATACCACGGCTCCATCTTTGCCCCGGCGTGCGAGCTGTATCACGGCTTCGAGATATCGGCTCACATTGGTGAAATCTCTCGGGTGAGATGGCAGGAGGAAGGGTTAACAAACACAACGTTGTTTCTGGGCGATGCGTCTGAAGCCGCGCTGCAAAACGAATTCTACGATTTGGTTTTCTGCCTATACTTCACACCGGGAAATTTTCGAGAAGCGTCAGCAGATTTGAGCCTCTATACTGACGCCTATCTTGATCGGAATCCGAGTTTTATCGCGATATTCTCGCGGTTCTATCAAGCGCTGAAACCGGGCGGATTGATGTTCTTGACAATCTATAAGGATGTTCCCGAGGCTGAAACAGCGCAGATTGACTTCTATGAACACACCAACCAACATATAGTGACGCCGCGTGGCTCACGGTTCGTAGCTACCGCGGAACATTTCTGGTCGGCGAGGTGGACGAGTGAGAGCCTTTCGTCCAATTTGAGGGAATGCGGGATTCCCGAGCAGGATGTATTCTGCCACGACCTGAATCACATCGCATGGCTGGTTGAAATCAAAAGGCAGAATGGGCAATTCGAAAAAGCGCGCGACGCATAGGCATTGAGGACTCGGACGTTTCGCCGAAAGGAGGATTACCATGGACGAGAAATTAGTAACCGTTAGTACCTTCGATATGCCTACGGAGGCGCACCTCGCCAAAGGGCTCCTCGAAGCCAATGGTCTCACGGCTTTTCTCGCCGACGAATTAACCGTGGGTGTCGCCTGGCATCTAAGCAACGCGATCGGCGGCATTAAATTGCAGGTCGTGGAGACTGATGTCGAGCGCGCCGCGAGTATTCTGGAGGCAAGAGAAGATCCGTCCATAGACTCGGAAGACAAGATTGCGAACTTCCCGGCTGAAGAATCCGAGAGTCAGTCCTATTCATCAGAGGCCGACAAAACAGTCGATCGGGCTGTGCGCGCCGCTTTGCTCGGCTTGATTCTCCTGCCGCTTCAACTTTACTCGCTCTGGCTGCTCGGGCGACTCGCCTTCTCTAGACAGAATATCATTACACGCAAGCGTCGGAGAATATACCTCGCCGTCGTGCTGAATCTACCGATGCTCGTTTTCTTGAGCGTAGGAATTCAATGGCTCCTCCAGAGATTCTGACGCATCTGCTGTTTTGTTGAAACCGCGATTCTCTCTTAAGAGGTATCTCTGTCGCACACGAAACAGGATCCGTTATCGGGATACTCTATCGCATTCATTGTCCATTCGCTTAATGCGTTTCTGCCTTCCCTCCTTCCAAACTTTCCCGTCACGCGATACGAAGCACCAAACTACGAGAAATCGCTTGCCTTAGCCAACCGATCTGGCTATAATGTCCTCATTCTGCCGGAGCCTAGTTTCGACGCTTGCCTTCAAACGTACTCGTACCCGGAAATAAATCAATCCCGATATCACAAAAGGAAACCACATCATGCCCAAAATGACAGGTGCAAAGTTCCTCGCCGATACAGTCCACGGATATGGGATTACCCATGTCTTCTTTATGCCCTATATCGGTCCCAGAGCGTTGATGGAAATGGAGAAGCTGGGGATCAAGCGCGTGCAGACGCACGGGGAAAAGGGCGCGGCATACATGGCGGACGCCTATGCCCGTGTGAAGCGCGCTCCCGGTCTCTGCATGGCGCAGTCCGTGGGCGCCGTTAATCTCGCAGCCGGGTTGCAGGATGCCTATCTGGCGTGCTCGCCGGTCATCGCCATCACCGGACGCGAGAACCAGATCAACCAACTGCGCCACGCTTATCAGGAAGTCAATCACGCGAACCCCTTCTCCGCAGTGACGAAATATAGTGCTCTTGTTAATTCAACGGAGCAACTCCCGATCTATCTGCGGCAAGCGTTCCGTTCGGCTACCTCGGGCACTCCCGGACCGACGCATCTGGATCTGGAGGGGCTCGCAGGTCAGGTGGTTATAGATAAAGAGGCGGACTTGGAGGTTGTGGTCGAGGATATGTTCGCTCAGCTCCCGCCGTGCCGACCGGAGGCGGAGATGGAAAAGGTGACGGCGGCGCTTCAGTTTCTGAACGAAGCCGAACGACCCATCATTGTGGCGGGCGGCGGCGTAACCGCATCCGGCGCCAGGAACGAACTCATCGCCTTCGCCGAGAAGTTGTCCATCCCGGTTGCCACAGCGCTAAATGCCAAAGCGATGTTCCCGTGCGATCACCCGTTGGCGATAGGAGTTCCCGGCTCATACTCTCGCGAGTGCGCCAACCGAGCGTTGTGCGAAACCGACCTCGTATTCTTCATCGGCAGTCACACCGGCGGCCAGGTAACGAACGGCTACACCATTCCCCCTCAAGGAACACCGGCAATTCAACTCGATATCAACGCGGAGGAACTGGGTCGCAACTATCCAATCAAGGTCGGGCTTCAGGGCGATGTCAGGGATTCGTTACGCCGGATGATTGAGCACTCGGAAAGGAAGGAACCGCGAACCGAATGGATCAACCGTGTACAAGAGTTGGTGTGGGCGTGGAAAGCGAGCGTTAGCGACGAAGTCGATTCCGAGGTGCTGCCGATGCGTCCGGAGCGCCTGTGCCGCGAGTTGAGCGACTACTTGCCTCCCGACGCGATTCTCGTCTCCGACACCGGGCACTCGGGAGTTTGGACGGGCACCATGCTTGACTTGAAACACGCCGATCAGAGCTATATCCGCTGTTCCGGATCGCTTGGTTGGGGGCTTCCCGCCGCGATGGGCGCCAAGTGCGCCGCGCCGGAAAGACCGGTGATCTGCTTCACCGGCGATGGCGGAATCTGGTATCACATGGCGGATCTGGAGACAGCCGTAAAATCCGAGATTAACGCCGTCATTTTGGTTAACAATAATCACTCGCTCAATCAGGAGCAGGGAGGCGTCGAGTCTGTCTACGGCGGACGTACGGTTGGCTCGGACGAGTTGTGGCTCTTCCCCGACGCCGATTTCGCCAAGATTGCCGAATCGATGGGATGTTTCGGGATTACGGTAAACAAGCCGAGCGAACTTTCGGGGGCGCTGGATCAGGCGTTAGCCGCGGGCAAACCGGCGGTTGTCGATGTGAAGACGCATGTCGAGGGCATCGCGCCGAGAGCTTGGACACCCGAATAAGATGCGATGGAGTTTTCAATCCAAAGCGACGCAGAACAGTTAGCAGTATCCTAAATGTTCCAGACCAATACTGGACCGCGTTTTTGTTGATTGTCTTGACTTGGGTTAAGATGAAAACCCGACTTACTAAAAGAAGGAGAGGATCGGATTATTTTCATTGGAGGAGTTAACAATGCGCGACGACCCGTATCCAAAAAATGATGCTGTGAGAAGCATCGCACTCGGGATAATATTCAGTCTTCTGACGTGCGGGATTTACGCCCTGTATTGGCAATACAAACAGATGGAGACTCTTAACGCGTGGTTACGGCGAAACGAGTATAGCTTTTGGCTGTGGCTCGTGCTCTCCATAGTGACGTGTGGAATCTTTAGCTTATACTACGAATACAAGATGGCTAGCGGAATTAACGAGATCCAGCATAATTACGATTGGCGCGTTGCCAATAACTTAGCGGTCATCTGTGTCTTGCTCGCAATCTTTGGTGTAGGTATCGCGTCAATGGCAATCCAGCAATCGGAAATCAACAAATTCTATGATGAGCACTCCGACTATTAATCACGTACATCTTGCACGGGCTTTCCTGATCGGGCTAGTTCTTGTCAGCATCTATACGGCATGGGCGGGACTGAGGCTTGGCGAGCTTACTCTGATTCCGTGTCCGTTTCGCCTCGTAACCGATACGTCGTGTCCGGGCTGCGGTATGACTCGCGCATGTGTTTCTCTCGCACAAGGTAGGTTTGGCGCGGCTTGGGACTATCATCCCTTTTCATATCTTATTTTGGCGTTAGCCGTCGGCACATTTTTCTTTCCGAGAAAACTTCCTGAGGCTTGGCAAAGAATCCCCGCTCACATCCGTAACTGCCTTGCGGGTAGTACGCTTGCTTTGCTTCTGGGGCTTTGGATTTGTCGCTTGATGGATTTCTAATTTGGATTTACGCAGTTTCATGACCAAAAGTACGCGGTAGGCGCGATCTCCGAATCGCGACTTTCCATCCGGTGGAAGTTTTTGTAGAGTGGGTGCTAGAACTCCATTTCCAGTGCGATGCTGCCGCGGCTCGTAGGTTGGGTTGAACGAAATAAGCGGAACCTATCAAGCATTAGGCTTGGATTTTGGGAATTAATGTTGATTGAAGTCTCAAGCTGATAGCGAAACCCAACAATTGATCGTATTTTGGATTGAGTTGGGTTTCACTCTATCGTTTCGCACAAGAGATGTTTTTGAAGGGCTCGATCCCTCGTGCGGCAGGTAGGAACACGTGTTTCTTCGTTGAACCCACCTACGTGCTGTAGGGTGCAGATCTGCGTTCCGTGAGTGCACGTTTGCGTTAATACTATTCTGGGAACATAGAGTCATATCATGAGTGAAGCAGGAGCCGCACCCATTACAGCGCCGGGTTGGACCGCCAAGTCCAAGAATGGCGTTGCGATTGTCGATTGCGACGTGCACCACAACTTTCGAGATCCGCGCCAACTGCTGCCCTACCTGTCGACGTTCTATCAGGAACACCTGCTGGATCAAGGGCTGCACCTCGGCACCTATTCCAACGTCCCGATTCGTCGGGTTCGCACGGATCTGAAAGGACGCCTCCCAAAGGACGAATTCGTAGAGGGGGAATTCGCAGGCGGCGATCCGAGGGATTTCAACTTCAAGTTGGAGTTTTTGCAGGAAGAACACCTCGACCGCTGGAATATCGATGTGGCTTTACTCACAGGTCCCCCGCCTTTCTACGGCTACTCGGGGCTGCCAGATCCGGATTGGGCTGCCGCGTTGTGTCGAGCGTTCAACGATTGGACTATTGAGCATTGGCTTGAGCGCGACAAGCGTGTGGTCAACGCGATTCTGGTTTCACCGTCGGATCCCGCCCAAGCCGCCGAGGAGATTGATAGACTTGGAGATCGAGCGGACACCGCCGCCGTGTTGGTGCCGCTAAGCGCGAGCATGCCCTATGGCAATCGCTTTTATCATCCCATCTGGGAGGCGTGTGAGCGTCACGGTCTGCCTGCGATCTCGCATGTCGGCGGGGACGGAGGCGCGACCAGAACAACCCCAACTCCGGTCGGCTATCCCACATACTACATGGAATCCCGAATGAGTCGACCGTACGCTGCCAGCGCACACGCGGCATCGCTGATCTGCGAGGGTGTGTTCGAGAAGTTCCCTAATTTCAAGTTTGCACTCATCGAGGTGCAGCAACTTTGGGCGGTACCCGTGATGTGGCACATGGATTCCGACTGGAAAGGGTTGCGCGACCAAACACCGTGGCTCAAACGACTGCCGAGCGAATACTTCCGAGACCACATCCGAATCGGCACACAGCCGATGCACGAACCGGAGAAACCGGAGCAGATGTACCAAATGCTGGAAATGCTCCACGCGGACGAAACGCTCATCTATTGCTCGGACTTTCCCCATTTCGACTGGAACGATCCGGTAACAGTCTTTCCAAAGTTGCCGGAAGAACTGCACCGGCGAATCTTCGCCGACAACGCGATTGAGATGCTGCGGCTGAAAGAGAGGTAGCCCTCAGTGGAGCGCGTCGTTGTTGCCAAGGTGTGGGAGATTCCGAAGGGGGAGCGCAAGATTGTCGTGCCGTTCCGTGGCAGGGCGGGAATCGGAGTGTTCAACGTCAACGGTTCGTTCTACGCGGTGCGCAACATCTGTCCGCACAAACATGGGCCGCTCTGCACGGGAGAACTCAGCGGTTGGATTGACACGGAGGCGCCGCCCTCCGGTCAAAGCGGGGATATCGCTGTCGATGAATTGGGGGAGATTTTGCGCTGTCCGTGGCATCAGTGGCCCTTTGAGATTGCGACCGGCAAATGTCTGACGGACCCGACCGTTCGGGTCAAGACATATCCGGTGAGGATTGACGGAGATGACCTCATCGTCGAATATGAAAGCTGAAAAAATCCGCTAAAACCTGTTTTTTCTTGCACTGTGCGTAAGAAATGCACTCTGTTAAAGCGACTAGCTATTTCACGATTGGACGCCTACCACCCTGTTTCGAGCCCCGGAGGGACGACAGGTGCATCGCATTTGAATCCAAAAAACATGAAAAACCAGCCGCATAGTGCCAAGAAACAGTGTTGACACCAATAGCGCGCATAAACTCTTCAGGAGGCGAGATGAGTCTTGAACCGCAGGATCGCGCCGGGAAACCGGGGGACAGAATCGTTCAAGAGAATCAACTACAGGGCAGTCCCTCTACGGAGTGGGATATTAACGGACCGGGCGACCCGACGATTCAAGGTTTCGGGCATGACATCAGCATTAATCGTGGCGAGACAATCTTCTTCAAGATAAAGACAGACTCTACCGACTATCGGATCGACATCTATCGAATGGGCCATTACGGTGGCATGGGCGCGCGCCTTGTCGATACGATCAAACCGTCGGTCAAGTTGCCCCAATCTCAACCGGAAGGTATCAGAGATCACGCGACGCACCTTTACGATTGCGGAAATTGGGAGGTATCAGCATCTTGGCAATCCCCTTCAGACGCCGTGTCGGGCGTCTATTTTGCCCGTTTGGTGCGGCAGGACTCGAATCCCGGGAGTTGGCGCGCCGACAACGGAGCGCATGAGCCGGCAGCCGCACCGGTACCGTCGGCGCACGCTTACGGAGCATTGGGACATGGACGCCTAGCCAACGCGCTGCGCGAGCCGCGGGCGAGCCACATCTATTTCGTCGTACGGGACGATGAGGGGTGTTCCGAAATCCTATTCCAAACGTCGGACACAACATGGCAGGCGTACAACCGCTACGGCGGTCACTGCACCTATGCCCGTTTTAACCCGGACAATCCGAGCATGCATGGGGGACCGCCCCGCTCGTACAAAGCAAGTTACAACAGGCCGTTCGAGACACGCTCTTATCGTGCGGTGAACATGGTTTTCAACGGCGAATACCCTTTCATCCGGTGGCTCGAAGCGAACGGTTACGATGTCAGCTACTTCACCGGAGTCGATAGCGATCGTCGCGGCGAGCAGATTCTGAAACACCGACTCTTTTTGTCGGTCGGCCATGACGAATACTGGTCCCTTGATCAGAGAAGGCATGTTGAGCGTGCCCGCGATGCCGGGGTGCACCTCGCCTTTTTCAGCGGCAACGAAATGTTCTGGAAAACCCGCTGGGAACCCTCGACTGACGGGGAAAGCGTTCCCCATCGAACCATGGTCACGTACAAAGAAACGCACGACAACGCCAAAATTGACCCCGTCCCCGATGTTTGGACCGGAACGTGGCGAGACTCACGGCCTTTCAATCCGGAAGGAGCGCAACCCGAGAACGCGCTAACCGGCACCATTTTCACCGTGAATGCGTGGCGCAACGACCCGCTCATCGTGCCCGCGGAATATGCCAACTTACGCTTCTGGCGGGACACCGAAGTCGCACAACTCAAGCCGGGCGAGAGGGTGGTCTTGCTAAAAGGTTTGCTGGGGCACGAGTGGGATGAGGATATTGACAACGGGTTTCGCCCGTCGGGCCTCTTCCGCCTGTCCGAGACGACCATCGACAACGTTATGTACGTCCAAGACCACGGCACGGTTTTCGACTCCGGCACGGCAACTCACCACCTGACCCTTTACCGTCACGAAAGCGGCGCTTTGGTCTTCGGCGCGGGAACGGTGCAGTGGGGCTGGGGGTTGGACGCGCATCACGACACCGAAACCGGCATTCCCCCGGAGCGCGCCAATGAACATGGCACCCGCGTGGGTGTTGATCCGCACGCACCGGACAGGAACATCCAACAAGCGACGGTCAACCTATTCGCGGACATGGGGATACAACCGGCGACGATCCAAGAAGACCTTGTCCCGGCGACCGCTTCTACCGATTTCGAACCCCCGAATTCCACCATAAATGTCCCCGCTGATGGAACAATCTTGTCTCAACAGGTTTTTACTATCAGGGGCGAGGCTGTGGACAGAGGGGGCGGTATAGTTGCCGGGGTCGAGGTGTCGGTCAACGGTGGTGAAACGTGGCATCCGGCAGATGGGCGAGAGGCTTGGAGTTACCGATGGACTCCGGAGGAGACTGGCAGTTTCACAATCTTTTGCCGCGCCGTCGATGACAGCGGGAACTTGGAACAGCCGAATACGGGCGTGACGGTAACTGTTGGCTCGGAGACGTAGGAATAGCGATTTTCGTTCAGCAAACCGATGGGATCACATTGGGCTAAACGGGACAATCCCCGTACCGTCCCACAGTTCGATAACGACGATCACGGTTATCCCGGCTAAACGACGTGTAACCGCCTAAGACCAACTTGAGCGTGCACGTTACAAGTATGCGAACATAGGGGTTCGCCCCTATAAGGATAGGCGTGTTTTTGATTGCTAAGGAATCAAGTGAAAATCATCATTACCCCTTTATTTGAATGATAAAGATTTCTTAAAAACGGCGAAAGTTGCCTTGTTCCTTGTTTAGTCGCTTGGTCGTCAATCAAGCGCAGACGACCATGACATCATCAAGCATATGTCGCGATAAAATGACAACAACGCTGCAAATCACCAGGATCTGTTCTTTTACTTTACGTCTGTGTTTACTCCAGAGTATACTATTTGTTGTCTACGGTAATTGAACGCTCAACAATTGCAGACACGACGCAAGGAGATACAACAATGAAAGCCAGTGAGGAGACATCGACAAAACCTATCTTGACGGAGACGGTAACCGTTGCCCCTAGAGAATCAAAGGCTTTGTCAGAAACTGAGGAGATACTTAATAATCCCGAGGCAATGGAAAGCCTAGAAAAGGCACAAGAAGATCTCAAGTCTGGAAAGTATGTCAAATGGGAAGATGTCAAGCAAGAAGTTTGAGATAAGATTGATTGGAAACTCATCAAAGCAGTATAATTCGTTAGATTCCAATATGAAACGTAGGGTAAATATTGCCATAGAATCACTATCAACAAATCCTCTTCGACTTGGCAAGAAGTTGGATGGGAAATTGACAGGTCTTTACAGTTATCGTGTTGGGAGCTGTCGGATAATATATGACGTGAACATTAAGAGCAAAATATGTAACGTGCATGGAATCCCTCATCGTGGCAAGGCATATAAGAAGTGATATGTTCCTGCGTCTATTTTAGGTCTACGCAGTTGGAGGTTCAAAGCCGTACAGTTCGTTGATTTATTGTCTAGAACACGTACCACGGCAGGAGGGGCAATCAGCGATCTGATGATTGCTGACAGATTGTTATTGCAGTCATAATTCAGTTCCTTAATCACTCGTTAAATACTCTTTTGATCCGTCTGGATCCAGTCGCTCGAATGTAATTGACTCGTCCTAATATGGAGTTAGATGAATAGAGGATAACGCGAGTTACGGGGCGGGATTTCTCGGTGTATTTTAACGGGACAGCGCGTTTAGGCCGAGCCATATTTGCGTCATGTAACGATCTTCCGCTAATCTCGTTTTTATTGTCAAATACCGAAGTTTCACCTTCCTGTCAATTATCTGTGGTTCAGCTCAAACCGAACATACGTTACTCGGAACCATTGCACGCGATTCACGCTAAGGAAGAGAAAATGGCACATCTTACCGCATCTCAAGTGGCGCACTTTGAGGAGCAAGGGTACTTGGTCGTGGAAGATCTGTTTGACCCCGGGGAAGATCTTGATCCGGTCATTGAAGAATATGCGACCGTGTTGGACAGTCTCGCCGCCGAATTGAAGGAGAAAGGGGAGATCTCCTCAACTTACGACGACCTACCCTTTGGTGATCGGCTAACCAAGATCTACGCCGAATCCGGCAAGGTACATGCGCAGTATTTCGACTTTTCGCTGCCGCAACGGAACGTGCAGGCGGATACGCCGATGTGGGTGGGCCCGGCGGTATTCCGGATGCTGCGAAACGAGAAACTCCTTGATGCCGTCGAATCGTTGATTGGGCCGGAAATCTACTCTAACCCGGTGCAGCATGTACGGCTCAAACCGCCCGAGCATCTATGCCCCATTAACGAGGAGACCGGGAAGGTTCAGTTGGGGGCGACCCCGTGGCATCAGGATACCGGCGTTGTCACACCCGAAGCCGATGAAACGAATATGCTGACGGTGTGGTTCTGTCTATGGGATTCTCCGATTGAAAGCGGCTGTTTAGAGGTTATTCCGAGGAGTCACCGCGAGGGATTGCTTCAACACTGTCACGCGCGAGGTCAAATGTCGAGAGGATTCGGGCTCCATATTCCGGACGAATTACTACGCGCGCCGGATAGCGTGCCGCTTCCCATGAGGCGGGGATCAGTGCTGTTTTTTCACCGTCTAAATTGCCATTCCTCCCTGCCAAACACCAGCGACAATATCCGCTGGAGTTTTGATCTTCGCTATAATCCTATCGGTCAACCGACCGGGCGCGGCGCGTTTCCCGGCTTTGTTGCACGCAGTAGATCCAACCCAAGGAGCGAACTGCACGATCCGATTGAATGGGCGAATATGTGGCATGACGCCCGGCGAAAACTGGCCGTTAGCGCAAATCCGACCTACAACCGCTGGACGGTAGACAGCCCCGCCTGCGCCTGAAGAACGACTGCAACCTGATGCCGATTAGACGGTGCGGGATAAACAAACATCCTGGCCATCATTTCCCCTTTCATTGATTTATGACACGTTTCGGAGCAACGTTAACCCACACGCTTTTCGGGAGTTTGATTCTGTGTTTGTTCTTGGCTTCGGGAGTAGACAGCAGGTCAAACGAAGCGAAACTCCCGCTCAAGCTTCCGCAAACCGAGCGCCCGACTTCCATGACCCCCACCTGAAGCGCCTGACCAGGCGAAGGCGCACCGCTTCGGGGAAGCGGCATTCAGACCACATGGGCGTTATCTTGGCGCTATGTAGACACGGAGGAGGATCGTCCCCGCTGGCGGATGACGTTGAATTACCAGTTCCTACGAAGGGTTCAACTCGGCCTTGAATACAATCCCGCGGCGTCGGAAATCTCCCCGCTCCTCAACGCATTCCTCTTTACCGAAACAGCTACCCGACCCGCCCTATTCATCGGGACTAGCTCGGACCGAATCGGCTCTCCCGCCGGAACTCAAGCCTACTATTTCACGCTCGCCAAGCGCCTTCCGCGCCTTCCGCTGTCGTTATATGCCACCGTGAACTATTCCGAATGGGACGACGGGTTCAATTTTCCATTCGGCGCCACGGTTGACTTTGGTCAAGGGTTATCGGCTCGCGGGATGTATGACGGAGATCGCTCACACCTGATGTTCAACTATTTTTATAGGCAGTACGGCGTCAGTCTCATGTACATCTGGCTTGAGCGGTTCGGCATCGCGATGTCCACCGCGTTTTGAGCCGACACCCACGAAAGATGGTGGGCAGTGCCCACCCTACGATACCTCTGTGTTTGGTTTAGGGTCTACTTGTGCGCGGGCAGCGGTTTCACCACGAAGTCATTGCGTCCCGACCGATCGATCCCCCGCATCAAGAACAGCGATCTCGGTTGCTCTCCGCCCTCGATGTCACGCTCGTAAACCGAAGTCGTGGGAAAAAAACGTAGTGTCATGCCGCGGCGGGGTTGGCCGGAGTTGTTCGGTTCCGAGCCATGCATCAAGAACACGTCGTGCAGCGAGATCTGTCCCGATTCCAAGACGATATCCACAGCCGTGCTCTCATCAAATTCGGATCGCATGAGTTCAAGCGAAAGAACGAGGTCGTCGCTGGGGTTGTTTTCGTGCTTATACAATTTCCGGGATGCGTGGGAGCCGGGGATAATCCTCAGGCAACCGTTCTCGGTGTTGGAATCATCAATCGCAATCCACACGGAACAGCTTGCGAGAGGTCGAATGGGCCAATAGCGGCCATCTTGATGCCACGGCACCCGTTTGCCGTCACGGGCGGGTTTGCCAAAAAAGCTGGAATTCCAGATGGCTATGTCTTCTCCGAGAATCTGGGCTACCATGTCGAGGATATCCGGGTTCCTCGCATAATTGAGGAAGGTGGTGTCATAGGTGAGGAGAGCCGGGCAATTCTGCCGGAACTCGGGGTACCTCACCAGTAACCGGTCGAAGTCGTCCTTGATTGACTGTATGGTCGAGGCGGGCAAACGAAAATCCGGAATCACATAGCCCTGTTCGTGGTAATGTGTGAGTTGCTGCGGCGTTAACATAAAGGCTTTCCTAAAAGCAGTGGTGAGTGCCTAGTGGTGAGTGGTCAGTTAAGACTCGGTCATTAGCGGGTAAACATACTTGCCTGTTAGATAGTCACTTCGTCAGTCACTGGGACGTGTTGACCTTTATGTAAAGAGTGTCCATAATTCGCAGATAAGTCCCTATCGTAGGGACGAGGTTCCCTCGCCCAACGGGTTGGGAAACCCAACCACTAACTGAGCGAATAGCGAAGGCGGTAGAGATCCCCTACGGAATTTGACCTAATGTAGGGGGCAACCGTTGTGATTGTCCGACATTTTGCCTCAAGTGAATCAATGTTGGTTCAACTCTTCAAATGTCTTCACAACCTAGTTAATGGCATGCGCTACGATGACCAAGTCTAAGACATTGGTCACGCCGTCACCGTTGACATCGTGCTTGTCAGTACCCAAAGCGTTCGCCACGATGACCAAGTCCAAGATATTAACAATACCGTCCCCGTTAACGTCCGCAGGATTAGCCGGCGTTATGCGGAGGAACATATCGCCGTCAAGGTCGGGAACGGCGTGCTGGGTGTGTCGGAGTCCGCTTCGTACGGATTGCACACGCTCAGGCAATGTGATAACGTGAGGCTTGCCGCTCCTATTATACACCGCCCAGCCGTTGACGAATTCGCGGATGAATAAACCGGGAATGTCTTCATATGGTTGGGCTTTGGGGCCGATGGGACGCCCTAAATCAACATCCCAGAAAGGATACCAAATATGCTCATGACCAGATTCCCACGGGAACTCATCAACTCGGGCATCTGGTATAGGGATACCCCCTCTTCCGGTATTATACAGCACGAAACCGTCAGACAGGTTGAGGCTCATAGTGGTAAAGACGCGCATCCAGCGCCGGTTATCCGGGCTGTCCGGCGGTTCTGTAGGAATCCCCCATCCCTCTAAGCAGTTTATCTGCGGAGATCTTAAGTTTTCCTCCGACCAAATGAGGGTGTCCTCAATCTCTTGAAGTCCGGTATACGTATATCCGCCGGGGTTATCGCTGTAGTGATTGTCCGTGAGGGTCTCCATGAAGGTGCCGTTGACATACTCTGCAAACGGCATCGGCTTCTTTCTATTCGAATTGACCAGTATCAGAAAGTCTTCGCGAACTTGTGATCGAACAGTTCGGAAAATGTTGAGCACCGCCCGGGTAATTTCATCAGCGGTAACCGAGAAAAGATGCCGGTCCACAAATTGGTTTCCGTCCTTACCAATTCCGTCTATGAAGACTCCATCGTAGAGGCCGCATCGCGCAATGTCAACAATCCGCTTTATAAGTGCCTCTTGAACTTCAGGCTCGTAGAATTTAATGACATATTCATTGTAACTATTTATCACTCTCTGTCCTTGGGCATCTCTAAGCCAAAAATCAGAATCTGGTGGAAAAGATTGGGAATCTGGACGGACTGAATGGTACTGCAGCCAGATATGACGCAAAAAGACCATGTTCGGATTTAAATCGAGTTGCCTCTGGCGAGTTTCACGTGCCACTGCAAGATCGCCGGCGAGCGAAGTCGCAATGCCATGAGTTGATGTGGTTGGGTCGGTAATCCACTCCAACGTGAAATTTGGGGAAAAGTACAAGTCATGAAGGCTTTTTCGCTGTTCCCGTGTGAGGTAATCTAGCCCGATAACGCCCTCCCACGCTTGGAAGATAGAAGGAAAACCCCGACTTACTAACCGTTCTCTGACCAAGGGCGGCAGCGGTTCAATACCACACACCTCATCATAACGAAAATCGGCGAGATTGAGTCCCTGTAGTGGACCAATATCCGTAACTGTATTGTTGTGTATCCAAAGTTCCATGAGATTGACGAGGTTCGCAAGGGGACTGAAGTCGACAATTTGATTACGTTCTACATGCAAGACGGTAAGATTAATCAATTCAGCCAATGGACTGATGTCCGAAATTTGATTGCCCCCTAAGACAATCCATCTCAGACTTTTCAAGTTTCGGAGCGGACTCAAATCAACTATTCGGCATCCCCAGAGATTCAATCCTTCCAGTTTCGTAAGATGGGCCAAGGGACCAATATCTACGATTGGATTGTAGTATAACTCAAGAGATTGGAGGTTGGTCGCGTATTCTAACCCCGTTAGGTCGGTGATGCCGCGATCCCCGCCGCCGTCCAGTCTAGTTAATCGCCGCATCTGACCTTGAGTGAGGGGTACCGAATCGGGAAGGGACAACGCTTCTCGGATCAGCAACCTTAAGTTTGTATCGGGCAGTTCGACGATGAGGTTGAACCCTTCACCTATTTCAATGTCCAACTCTACGCCTTCAAGTTCGAAAAGGGGACCAAAGTCGTGGAAGGGATTGTCAGCAAGGTAAAGTTTCTGGAGATTCTTTAATTTGGTCAGCGGGGTGATGTCAGAGATTAGATTTACTGAGATATCCAAAGAAGTGAGGTTCGTTAATTCCGACAAGGGACTGATGTCGGAGACTTCGTTATACCCTAAGACAATCCGGTTCAGATTCTTCAAGTTTCGGAGCGGACTCAAATCAACAATGCGGCACCCCCAGAGATTTAATCTTTCTAGTATTGTAAGTTGGGCTAAAGGGCTGATATCCGCGATTGGGTTGTGGTATAACTCAAGGGATTTGAGGTTGGTGGCATATTCCAGGCCTGTTAGGTCGGTGATTCCACGGTTACCACCGGCATCTAGTTGTGTTAATCGCTGCATATGTCCTTGTATAAGAGGCACCGCCTCAGGCAGAGCCTGCGCTTCTCGAATCAACAGTCTTAAGTTCGGGTCGGGTATTTCCACGACGAGGTTGAATCCCTCACTTATTTCAATGTCCAGTTCTACCCCTTCAAGTTCAAAAAGAGGACTAAAGTCGTGGAAGGGGTTGTCGGCAAGGTAAAGTTTCTGGAGATTCTTTAATTTGGTCAGCGGGGTGATGTCCGTAATCGCATTTCTATTGAGCCACAATTCTTCTAACCGGGTGAGATTGGCAAGGGGACTGATGTCGTGAATCTGGTTTGTGTCCGAGCGCAAGCGAGTAAGTTGTGTTAAATTTGCGAGTATTGTAATGTCTTCAACCGAATTTTGGTCTATCCAGAGATGCTGAAGGTTAGCAAGGTTTGCAAAGGGGCTGATGTCAGAGATTTGATTTGATGAGAGATTTAGTGAAGTGAGGTTCGTTAATTCAGACAGCGGACCGATGTCGGAGATTTGGTTGTTCCCCAATACAATCCAACTCAGATTCTTCAAGTTACGGAGTGGCCTCAAATCGACGATACGGCACCCCCACAAGTTGAAACCTGTCATATTGGTCATTTTAGCCAAAGGACCAATATCTTCGATAGGATTGTGATAGAGGTTCAGGTTTACGAGGTTGGTCGCGTATTCTAGCCCGGAGAGATTCGTGATGCCTCGGTTGCCTCCCGCGTCGAGGTCGCGTAGTTGGAGCATGTGCCCGCGCTCAATTTGAACATCGTTCGGAAGTTGAAGCGTTTCTCTGACGAGCTGATCTAAGTTAGAGTCAGGGATAGTAACTACTTGTGCTGCGGCAGCGTTGACGAGCAATGTTAAAGCGACGCACAAAGCGTGGAATCGAGTGAATCTTGTCATCTGGTAATTCCTCCACACTCAGTTTCCGGTCGATTGAACGTTCCCTACGGTGCTAGTCACATTATGGCGGAATTAAACTACTTCTCGACAATCGATTCGCGCAGGTGCCGTGCCGCCAATCTGAACGTCTCCCGGTCGCTGCACCGGTTGATATCTTGCCCTTCAAACGTGATGGACATCACGCCGTTGAAATCCACGGACTTTAGAATTTTCACGATGCGGGAGTAATCCAGCCATTCCTCTTCACCGCTGTCGATTTTGTAGATTTTAGCACGAACGTAAGAGGCGTAGGGGGCTGTTTGTTCCATATACCGATAGATGTCGAAGTTCGGATCGCCCACGCCGCGATTTCGTCCGGGTGAGCCGACCCACTGACCGGTATCCAAGATAAAGGTGAAGTTTTCGCGGCGCACATCTCGCAATATACGCAAGATATCATCGCCGGTGCACGGATGATTCTGCAAGCCCACCATAATCCCTGCATCCGCGGCATAGTCACACACTTCCCGGAAGCATTCAATCTCACTTTCACCGCCATCCTCTTCAGGGGCGCCGCAGAAGAGTCGAATCATGGGCGCTCCCAAAAACGCCGCCATTTCCACATCCAATTTTGCTTGCTCCACCTTCGCTCGCAATTCTTCCTCAGTCCCTACGAAATGGCCGCCGGACGCCAGATACCCGATGGGTAACCCCGCTTTCAGGCATTTTAGTTTGATGCCGAGCAGGTAGTCGGGATCGCGCGAGTTGAATCCGACATTGGCACGGAAGTCGATGGCATCCAGCCGCAGTTCATACGCTAGATCGATGAAAGATTCGACATCCGGGAACGCTTTGGGTTTCTCTTTGCCAAAATATGAGGCATAAACGCCGACTTTAATCATAACCCCTCCTTAATTTTCAAAGACCCGTGGGTGACGCGTACTCTAGTTATACTCACGTCGTTACAACTGCACTAATGTTCAAATACTCAATCTCATCCTCTCCATCATTGATGACCTGGTGCTTAGCCAGTGGCGGAAGATGCACAGCATCACCCGCAGTAACAGGGTACACCTGATCATCAATGAGCATCTTGCCTTGACCTCGGATAAAGTAATACACTTGTTCTTTGTCTTTATGGTCATGGTAATCTGTGGTGATGCGCCCTTGAACTACGTGCCGTGTGAAATTAGTCAGACCGCGTAGGCATGCAGCTTCCGGCGGATTGGCGTTTTCGTTTCCAGCGCGTGTCAATATTGGCCAGATGATTTTGCTCTGGTGACCGACATAAGGAATGGAATCACGCCAGTTTCGTATAATCACAACAACCTCCCGAGACACTATTTTATCAAATCAATTCTGATACCAACATTCTGCTCGGTTAAGCAGACGGAAGTTGACCCGACCAACGAGCCAGGAACTTGCCAATTCACTGCAATCGACGCTATGAACGCTCAGTCGAGGATGTATAATAAGACAACCACGAAAAGCTAGTAGTGGGCGGGTTAGTAACCTTTACGCTTATTTATCACACTCAAGAGGGGTTTGCCCACTAGGAAGCGTTCAAGATTGTCGCAGAATAGCCCGACCGTTCGACCATCCCGATGAGGCGATCCGCCCGCGACATGGGGAGTGACGATGACGTTGGGCATACCCCAGAGCGGGCTATCCTGAGGAAGAGGTTCCTCCGGGGTTACGTCCAGCCCGGCGCCGCCAATCCAACCATCCTCCAACGCGCGGAGCAAGGATCCCTCATCTACGATTTTTCCGCGTGTGACGTTGATCAGCAACCCACCCGGTTTCATGCGCCCGAAGGCCTCGCCATCGAACATACCGCGGGTTTCCTCCGTCAGGGGGGCGCAAATGGCGACGATGTCCGAGTCGGCAAGCAGGTCGTAGAACCGATCCATCTTCCAAACCTCGTGAACGAATGAGGGGACGTCAACATCCTCCGGATCAACCGCAATCACGCGCATATCAAACCCCTGTGCCCGTTTCGCCACATCGATGCCGGTACCGCCGAGTCCGACAATTCCGAGGGTGCGGCCGGCCAACTCCCAAGTTTCGTCGCGGATGGACCATCGGTTTTCCCATGTGCGCTCGCGAACGGCACGACCTACGCCGCGTATCAGACCGAGAATCAATGCCCATGTCTGATCGGCGAGGTGGGGACCGACAAACCCTTTAGCGCTTGTCAAAACGACATCGCTTTCAACAAATTCGGGGAATAGCAGTCCGTCCACACCGGCGCCGAGAACCTGCACCCATCTCAGTTGCTCCGCGGCGTGGAAAAGCGATCGGTTGAAATCACCGAATACAACCTCCGTATCAGGCATAGCCGCGAGCCGCCCAGTCTCGTCCCTCGGCTCGACGATGATGAGGTCGGGGGATACGGATTGAATCTGTTGGCGATGATCGGCTGTAATCTCGGTGTTGATCAATATCTTCATCTTTCGCCCTCGCGATTGTAAAAAGTCGTGACGTCAACTCCTCAATTCACCACATATTCCAAGATAATCCCCAAGTTGCCGACAATCCAGCCTCTCTCTGGACTCGTCATATGAATCGCCTTCAAGTCGTATCGAGTTTCACTCCATTGGGGGCGCCAATTCTGACCGCCGTCGGATGAGTGCAGCACAACGCCCTCTCCGCCTACAACCCAGCCTTCGTTCGTGTCAAGGAAAAACACGTTGTCGAGAAAGTTCGTTGTGTTGCTCTGTTGCCGTTCCCATGTGTTCCCGCCATCCTTTGTGTGCAAAATTGTCCCGTCAACCCCGACTATCCACCCGTGGCGATGATCGGCGAAGAAGATGTCGTCGAGCCATAGACTACCGAAGTCTTGCTGTTGCACCCATTTTTCCCCGCCATCGGCAGTATGCAGCAGCGTCCCGTCAAGACCGATAACCCAGCCATAATTAGCGTCGACGAAGTGAACCCCGAAGAGGTTGTATGTTACACCGCTATTCTGTGAAACCCAAGATCTTCCCCCGTCGGTTGTGTGGATAATGGAGCCGCGCTGACCGATTGCCCAACCCGTCCTTTCGTCGAAGAAAAAGACGCCCAAGAGGAAATATGGCGTGTCCGACTCCTGCGATTCCCAGGATTTGCCGCCGTTTTGCGTGTGCAGAATCGATCCAAACTCCGCAACCGCCCATCCCACGTTCTCATCGATGAAATGTATACCGCCGAAACACTCGGTCGTTCGGCTGTCCTGCGACTTCCATTCCTTTCCGCTATTGTTTGTGTACAAAATCTCGCCGCGATCACCGACCACGTATCCAACCTTATCGTTGACAAAGTGGAGGTCATAGAGCAGATAGCTCTGCGAGGACTGTAGTTGCCATGTCGCTCCGCTGTTCGATGTTTTGAAAATTGTCCCGGATTCGCCGACCGCCCAGCCAACGCGGCTGTTCACAAAATGTACCCCGAGCATAACGTTGTCTCCTCCAACATGAAAGCGGTGACCTCCCCTCTGATGTTTCCACGTCGTCCCGCCGTCGCTAGTGTGCAACACCACGCCGAGGTCCCCGACAATCCATCCGTGTTTCTCGTCGACAAAGCTGAGGTCGTAAAGAAGGAAACTATGCAGCGGTATACCCTCCATGCGCTGCGGTTGTCCGTAAACCGTCAAATGCCGCCTGTTTGATCCCTGTGTCAAATAGTTCCAAGTTTGCCCGCTGTCTACGGTTTTTAAGATTGTTCGTCTGTCGCCAATAATCCAACCCGTGGTTCGATTAACGAAACACACATCGGACAACGCGTAACCTACGGGCGATTTCTGCGACCTCCACGTTTGCCCGCCATCGCGTGTATGGTAGATTGAACTTCCTTTCGAGACAACCCATCCGTGCCGTCGGTCAAGAAAATACACACCCTTTAACGAATCTCTTTCACGCTGCCCGAGCTTCCGCGTCGTCCAGGTTTTCCCTCCATCCCGAGTATACAGCGCGGTACCCCAGTCACCGACTGACCATCCTTCTAGCAGCGACACGAATTGAATATCGTTCAGGTCGCTGAAGGAATTCGTTGTCTGCCTAACCCAATCTTTTCCACCATTTTTTGTGTGGAGAACAATCCCGTTCCCACCGGCAATCCAACCCCTTCGAGCATCAACAAAGTGGATCTTCCGCAGCGGGTGCTCATAAACGCCGCTGCTTTGAGGTTCCCAGGTCGCACCGCCATCAGTCGTATGCGCGATGACACTCTCCAACTCCTCGGCGAACGAACTGCCCTCGTGATTCCCGACCGCCCAGCCGGTATTTTCGTCGACAAAAAACACATCGTAGAAGCGCGCTTCCCAATCCGCACGGCGGACGGCTTTCCATCGTCCCGATTTTGATTCGCGATTGGTTGTACAACCGGTCATGGCAAGAATCAAAATCCCGATGATAATCATCAGAATCCCACAATATTGACTGGGAAACGTATCTGCACGATGGCGCTTCATCAAGTCACCTGTCTTGCGGTAGGTAATCCTAAAACAGAACTTCCGAAATGTCGTGCAAACCTTTAGGGGCATTCACCACCCAACGTGCGGCGCGGATGGCGCCTTTGGCGAATGCCTCTCGAGTGTGCGCCCGATGCGTAATTTCAATCCGTTCTCCGGAGCCGGCATAGAGCACCGTGTGATCGCCGGAAATATCGCCGCCGCGGATAGCATGTATCCCTATCTCTTTCTCCTGCCGAGCGCCGACCATGCCGTGCCTGCCGTAAACGCCCACATTGGCGAGATTTCTATCAAGCGATTCCGCCAGCACTTCGGCGATCCGCAGCGCCGTCCCGCTGGGAGAATCCGCCTTTTGGTTATGATGCGCTTCGATGACCTCAACGTCGTAGTCGTCGCCAAGCGCTTTCGCCACAAGCTGTATGGCTTGGAGCATCACGTTAACACCGACGCTCATATTTGGCGCCATCACGAATGGAATCTCTTTGGCGAGTTCGTGCACCTCCGCAAGTTCAGCCTCCGTGAATCCTGTCGTCGCAAGAACCATTGTTTTACCGGCACCGACGACATCACGTAAATGTTCAATCGATGCACTGGGCGCGGTAAACTCGATGACCACGTCGGCATCATCCAAGATTTCGGGTAGATCGTCACTAATGGGTACCCCGACTGTTCCTACGCCGGCAACCTCGCCGACATCCTCACCAAGCTGGGGGTGACCGTGGTATTCGATGGCGCCAACCAATTGCATATCGTTCTGTGTTACCACACCTTGGGAGATCATTTTCCCCATGCGCCCGCATGCGCCATCAATGATGACAGATATCATGTTTCATTCCTTTCCACAATTCGGTTGGCAATTTACCTTCCACGTTGCCACGTCGTTTTCCTTCGTACCGTGATTCACGAAAAAAGCCCTCCTCCCCATCTCCTGCGCTCCCCAACCCCAAACTAGTGGGGACAAGCGGCTAGGGAGATGGAGAGGAGGGCTTCGACTGGAAAAACGAAACGATCAAGGGAAGCGCCGGCTCCTAGGAGTCGGCACCTCCCTTGACCATTCCGCTAAAGTCGGCTAGCAGAATGATCACCTCCTTCCTGTCCCAATGTGGACAATGTTACGCAGTATAGCGTAACGCCATTTAGCATAGCACATGTCCAATCGTTTGTCAAGTACGCTATATGATTCTTCGTAGCAGGAATGTCTCATCGCTTGAGCGAACCGCGAGTGGATAGAAATTGCTTGTTTTCCTTGCGGCGTCATGAGCAATCATCAATTATCAATCAAAGATTGACTCCTTGTCATCCAGACGAATGGCGCTCCGTCAATCTTGGTTCGAACTAACCAACGGCTCACCTGTCATTTACGCAAAGTGGATCCAGTGACCATCGGGGTCTTGAAAACTCAGACTCGGGCCTCGCCGAGTAAGCGGAATGTTCCGTTGACGAAGAGTATCAAGCGCTCTTTCTTCCTCTTGATCAGTCAAATTGAACGCAAGATGATGCACGCCGGCGCCAATTTGCAATGGATCAGAAGCTTTGAACAACGCCAACACCTCTCCGTTCGCCAAACGCAAAAAGATTCGATTTTCTGAACCACTTGCCTCTTCCAGACCCAAATTGGCAATATACCAGTCAGCGGACTTTCGTACATCGCTCACCCAGATAGCCACATGATTGAAACCTTGCGCCTTTATGCGCGCCATTGTCTTGTACCTCCTTTCATCCGGAGCCGCAATAGATATTATCATGTTCGCTCTTCGAAGTTAAGTGCGGAATTTGAAGTTCATTTAGGACGAATGCAGTCGGGCGCTTCAATCCGTCAGTAGGAAATAACTAAAAGGTCCCTATAGGACTTCTATCGAACTGGAGTAGCTGTCGCACGATGGGATGTCGCGCTGAGATTTCTATGGGAGTTCTATGGGATCTCCATCGCGCTCGCTATTCACTCGCTTGATCAGTCATTAATCATTCCCTTGATCCTTCGATATTCACTCAGTTGATCTTTTTCAGTCGCTTGACCCATCCAAACGCTTGAACCACCCAAACGCTTGAACCACCCTTCATCTATTGTCGCACATTGTCGTAGTTAATGCATTTCGAATCGAAAAGGGCGTCGAACCGTGTCGCAGCGAGGCTTTGTGAATGATTTTGCGTCGTAATCGATCGCGTAGCTTTGTGCGAATTACTGCGAATATAACTTCACCTCCCCCTCTCCCCAGTCGCCGAAACGAGTACCCGAGACCGTGTCATGAGTCATGACCGGACGCCGCCCAGTTTCACACATGTCCGGACAGCGGCGTCGCCGACGAGGGGAATAAACATTTGAACAGTGCAACCAACCTAGAAGCGAATTCGACATTTTACCCTGTGGTTTTTTCTTATTTTTACGGCAAATCACGGCGCGGAAGCGTGACAGGTGTACCCTCGGCGCAACACTAGCCAACCCCATTATACTATACATGTGTAAAGTTTTCAATCAAAAATTCAGTGAGATATTGAAATTCGTTTGTCCCAAATAGGGCACATGCGGCTTCCGGAGTCACGTTTCATTCCAACACTGACCTCTGACGAACCGTCAGGTATAAAGCCGTGTCGGACAGACGAAAAGAGTTGAATCTGTCTCGCCCGTGTGTTATGCTCTTTCAGGTCCGAGTTGCCTATACCTACGGCTCAACCGCTGATTGGCGAGAGATTGGTGATCTGAATGGCGCACAAGCTATCGGTTGTTATTCCAATCTACAATGAAATCGCGACCTTGGAGGAGATTCTCAGGCAGGTCAAGGCCGTTGAGATCGGAATGGAAAAAGAGATACTTCTCGTGGATGACTTTTCCACGGACGGTACGCGTGAGATACTCGAGAAGATTGAACAATCGGATGATGAACAGGTGCGTGTGTTCTACCACTCCGTGAATCGGGGCAAGGGCGCGACGCTGAGGACCGGCTTCGAGCACGTTACCGGGGATATTACCATCATCCAAGATGCAGATCTGGAGTATGACCCGCAGGACTACCCCAAATTGCTCCAGCCGATTCTAGAAGGAGAAGCCGATGCCGTATACGGTTCCCGTTTTCTGGAATCAAGGCAACACTTTCTGTTCCGCAGCTATATCGCCAACAAAGTCTTGACCTCCCTCTCAAATCTGTTTACCCAACTCAAGCTTACCGACATGGAGACGTGCTACAAAGTCATTAAGACCTCGATTTTGAGGGAAATCCCGTTACAATCGGACCGGTTCGGATTTGAGCCTGAGATTACCGCAAAACTCGCGCGGCGGAAATGCCGCGTTGTTGAACTGCCAATTGCCTATCACGGACGCGACTACCACGAGGGCAAATCTGTCAATTGGAAAGATGGGCTTGCGGCAATCATACATATTATTCGCTTTCGATTCAAGGATTGAATCCAAGATAAAATCGTGAGATATTGACCGGGCAAGTCTAAAGAATAATCTTCACGTCGTGGGGAGGAGATGTTTAGGAAACTCCCAACCTCCCGCCCTTCCATTCTGCCACCCTTCCAAAACATCACACCTCCCACCCCATGAGGAACTACCGGGCGCTACTCGAAGAAATTGACCAATTGCTTGAATCGCCTCCGAACACTCCCGAGCCGTCTCCCGCCCCGGAAGGTACGATATCCGAGGACGCCGCAATCGAAGGAGACGAACTGCTCGCCTCGCTTACGCGGCACTTCGGTCACTCCTACTTTCGAGAAAATCAACGGGAGATTATCGAAGCTATCCTGAAAGAGGAAAATGTGCTCGCCGCTTTCCCGACCGGATATGGAAAGTCTCTCTGTTACCAACTGCCCGCGCTAACCCTCCCGGGACTGACGGTGATCGTGTCACCCTTGATTTCATTGATGAAGGACCAGGTTGACGGATTAAAGAGGCACGGTGTTCACGACGTGGCTCTGATAAATAGCAGCCTGAGATTGGACGAATACCAGTGGGAGTATGGACGTCTGACGCGAGGGGAAGTCAAGCTACTATACATTGCGCCGGAACGTCTGCGCAGCCGCCGTTTTCTCGAATTGCTAAATTCCCTCACGATATCTCTGTTCGTCATTGACGAGGCGCACTGCATCTCCCAGTGGGGACACGATTTTCGCCCAGCATATCTTGGGCTGCGAGACGCGATTCAGGCGCTTCATCCTCGCACCACCGCACTGTTTACAGCTACGGCCACTCCCGAAGTCCGAGAGGACATATTCAATGCATTGGGAATCGATGGCTCGACCTGCCGACGATTCTCGCGAAGCGTTCAACGTGCCAACCTGAAATTTAGTGTATACGAGGCAGCCAACGATTCGAAAAAGTACGAATATCTCGAAGCCTGCCTTCGCAATCTTGAAGGAAACGGGATTATCTATGCCGGTAGACGCGGCGAAACCGAGAATATCGCGCGTCGTCTAAGAACGCGTGGATATCAAGCTGATTTCTATCACGCCGGTCTGTCGGCGGCCGAGCGAAAAGGGGTGCAGGAGCGGTTCTTCAACGACGGTCAAGACGGAGTGGACCTTGTTGTCGCGACAAACGCGTTCGGCATGGGTATCGACAAGCCCAACATTCGCTACGTTGTTCATTGGACAATGACCGGCACTTTGGAGGCATATTATCAGGAAACCGGGCGCGCCGGGCGAGATGGGAAACCCTCTCACTGTGTGCTGTTGTACTGCCCCGAGGACCGAGAACTCCACGAATGGTTTGTCAACGAGGAAAACGTCCTGAATAGGCGCGATCTAGTCAAACTGCTCGAAATATTGGAGACACTTCCCGCCGTGGGCAACTTTCGCATGGCTACGGGAGAGGAACTAAGTTGGTTGAGCGGTTTCAAAGATGCGAAAATTCGAGTAGGGATAAGCTATCTCGAAAAACTGGGGTATCTCAGGAGGCGGTACAATGTTCCCTCAAGACTCAATGTACGCCTATCCTCGTCTAACAATCGTGTCTTACATCCTGCTGATCAGTCGCGGCGGAAGCTGCTTCAGCAATTGAGACGCAAGTCTCCCATCCATTTTCTTGAGTTCTGTCGGGAATTCGGTCTGCGGCCGCACCGTCTCATGGAACAGCTTATCGATTTTCAGAACGACGGGCACTTGAAATACTGGGGTACGGAGGATCTATTGCTCATTGAGTTATTCAAAGACAGCGATTTGCTGGCGGCAACCTCCGCGGACGAACTGGGGTTTACGGATTACAAAGAGCATAGGTACCGGCAGATTGATCAGATAGAACGGTATGCGCGGGAAAAAGGGTGCCGGGGACGGTTGGTGCGCGGATATTTTGGAGAGGCCGTTGAGGCGGACTATCGTTGCGGCAGTTGCGACTTGTGCGACCCGAGTATTCGTCTTGTAGAAAATGAACCGCCGCAGCCGTGAACTGGCACGAATCTATGGGGCGTATGTAATTTACTTTCCTCACCGCTACTCTGTAAGACCGATCTCCCGATCGCGATCTGTCCTCCATGTAGGTACAGTATTTGCGACCTGCGTATTGCGCACCAGCTTTTTCCGTTTAATATACCACGCAAGAAAATTCTTCAGCCTCTAGATCTTTCATCTCCGTCCGTTTCATACCGCATCCGACTATCTTGCACCTACCGGCGAACAGCGATCCGTGTAAATGTCTCAAGTTCCCACCGCTTTCAGGCGCGGGCACCGAAACCAAGTCCTTTCCGACGTGGAAACACGAGATTGAAGAAATTCAGACCAAAGCGCCATAAAAGTAACGTACATAATCCAAAAACTAGGTTTTTCCGTCATAGGTAGCAACACGCGTTGTCCAACGCAACTTTCCTTGAATAACGGTGCGTACCATGTCATGATCGTGTCGTTAACCTTCTTTGTAGGCAGAGAACAACCTCCGCGATAGAACTCCCATACGTGTCCCAGTGGTCACCGACCAGCAACGAAGTTAGTTCGCCCATTATCCGACTACGTTTATAGGATTGTATTATCCGCTGAAACACATGAATTGAGACACGAATTCAGGAGGCAGTAATGTCAATAAACCGTTTCTTCAAAAGGAAATATACCCTGATGAGCAGAATTCGGGGAGTTGCCTTTCTCTGTTTCATTCTATTGATGTCTGGGTGCGGCGAGGAAGCAATCGATAAGCCTACGGGCGGAGGTGTCAATGAAGAGGGAAAGACAGAGCAAGTCGTACCGATATCGACCCCCTATTATCCAACCACACTCGGCAGCCGCTGGGTATACCGCAATCCCGACGGCTCCGAATGGACGCGGGAAGTAGCAGAACTTGAATTTGTCAATCGCCATGATTTTCTTCTTTTTTTCAGAGACAGTCCTCCGCTTGAGGAAAAGGAAGTAGCCGGTCAATTCGTGTTTGTGAAGGCTCCCTCGTATTTTGTGAAATCTGAGGGGATTGTCCGCCCGATCAGCCTAACGGAACTTCAATTCAAGATCGGCAAGACTGTTGATATCCGTTACAACATTAGAAAAACCGTCCATGGGATTTTCAACGGTATGGAGGTAAATACACGTTATGGATTTGTCGGCACACGAGACTATAAAATACATGGGCTAGAGCGCAGTACCTTTAGATTGCTCGCGACTCCCCTTGTTCCCGGCAAGACTTGGAAGGCGCTCGACATAAGATTTAGCGCCGTACATAATAGCCCGAGTCGAACGCTTTCTCACTCGATTGAGGCCCACCTAGAAATCTGGGCGAAGATTGGCGCGAACCGCATATCGATCGTGACGCCGGCCGGTACTTTCGAGGATTGTCTTGAGATACATTATCAACCGGCGCCGTTCCAAATAGAAACTACAGAACTTGAAGTATCTGTTAACGACGGTTTCGGCGGTGCAGCCGAGTTTCCAAAAGTGTGGAAGGAAATCCGCAAATATGTGGAAGCCGAAATTCCCAAGACGGCTGAAACCGAGTTTCTGAAGGCAATGCCGCCAGTGCAATCCGCCAGCTTGTGGTTAGCGCCGGAGGTCGGACCCGTAAAGATAAAGGATTCCTCGGGCATTTCAGAATTGATCGCGTTCGATGTCAAAAGCGGTAGTGGTCAATGGCAAGCGGCTAGTAGTCAGTGAGACGTTTCGATGCCGCACCAGCAGTGGGTCGGCGGAAACACGGTGTGGTTGGCGCGTCGGGTTGGACCGGAAAACGTGAAGAGCGCAGGGGGCACAGTAGTATTGATCGACCACGAGATAAAGGCTGCGGCTAGTGAAATAGACAGTTATCAGTTGCCAGCGGAGCTCTGTCGCACTCGCTATTAACTCGCTTGATGGTCGGTAACCAGAAAAGGATGTAGTTTGCGCAGCGACTGAATAGAGTCCAAAGATTACGGTAGGAAAAGATGCCAATACGTAGGTTTTTCACAAGGCGGTCCCCTTTTAGAAGCAAGGCTCGTGAAGCTGTCTTTCTCTGTTTCATTCTATTCCTTTCCGGGTGCGGTGGGGAGGAATTCGCCGATAATCCCGTGGTCGAAACCACGAGCGGTGCGGCACTCCATGAAGCCATTCCCATATCTACCAAATTCTTTCCAATGACCGTTGGCAATCGCTGGGTATACCGTAATCCCGACGGGTCCGAATGGACGCGGGAAATCACCGAAACCCGGAATTTTGGTGACAATCTCTATTATTTCTTTACCTCGAACCCACCAATCCAAGACACTCAAATAGAGTCTCTCAAGTCTCCCGTGTATGTAACATTTCTTGACCGGATTGTGCGCAGGATCAACCTCAAGGACATTGATGCTGCTGTCTGGGAAATTATAGTCGATAGCGGCGGCGAAACCCAAGACTGGGGTCTCGGGATGTCTTGTAACAATCGGGTGGTGCGTAAGGGGGAGTGCGTATCAAAGAAGGATAAATCTACGCCGGGAATCTTGACCTACCTATATCGTTCCAACACCGGTGCAGTTTGGCATAGTAAATTAACACCCTTTCCATTTCCTCTTGTTCCGGGCGTGACCTACGAAGCATTCAATTTAAGACTGAAAGGAAGGCATGATGGGCCGTTCCATATTCATGCTTATGACGCCGAAGGAGTGATACTGGGAAAGGTCAGCGACGACTCGGAATTGGTTGGGGTGCTCGCAGGCGCCTTTGAGGATTGCCTCAGAATTCAATACGAAGCGAAGCTGACATCCTATAACACGGTAGAGTTTAAGGATGTTACGCGGATTCTTATGCTAATCGCGTATCGCAAGACTGTTGAATCGGATATCCGCGAAGAGTTGACCGACCTGTTAATGCATTTAACATCGAAACTGGAATTGCAAACTGTATGGCTGGCGCCGGGCGTAGGACCGGTGAAAATAGAAACGCCAAACGGCATTGCCGAATTGATTGACTACGAGATAAAGACAGTGGATCTCAATCGCACTCGCTAATCACTCGCTTGATGGCTAGTGGTCAGTGACCAGTGGCCAGTGAGAATAAGCATCCTTTGGGAATATGTAGGGTGGGCACTGCCCACCAGCCTTTGGCGCGGTAACTACCTGACCAGCTCCTGCAGGAGATCAAAGGAATGAACAATGACGGATCAAGCGAGAGAATAGCGACTGCGATAGAGATCCCATAGAGATTTTCTCCAGGTCGCGATTCCCTTTGTCGTCTGTGGGAGCGATTTCCAAATCGCGATTCCCCGCTCCAGCGGAGCGGCATGTCAATAGATTCTCGAGATCACACAAGTTTATAATGCGGAAAAAGAGTTCAATTCTGCTGAATATCATTTTGATAGGTGTGTTAATTCGATGGATACGATCTTTGGTGGTATCTCGGTCAAAGCGACTCGGCGCACGGATAGCGGTCGCAAGAAAAAGTTAAGGCGCATGAGTCGTGCGTACACTTCGGACGGCTGGAGCAGGAAGCGTGCCGGGGTAGGGATGCGTCCCCAGAGACGACCTGCGAAATGCGGACTGGCTCAATCTTTACGTGATGAGGGTTTATGAAATGGGGCGATGCTCTTGACGAAGAAGCAAGGTTTGAATCTGGTGGATCGTAACATGCGGGAGGCGCGGCTTCAGTTGAAGTTGTCGCGGGCAGTACCGACCGTCTTTGACCCCGGGAGGTCGCGATGCGGTGCCTCACGTTTTTTCGGATGCTGACATCGTGCGCCAGCTGTCGCCGAATTCCTCCGCCCAGTTCTTTCAATCTGCATTTCTTTCATTCCATCTTTCCATTTCAGCTTGCCAATCTTCCCAAAACGTGAGGCGCGACGGCCCATCAACTCGGTAATCCCGGTGCGGGTGATCGCGCAGAATGACTTGGTCGGAATACCGCTCAAAATCCCCGGCGTCGTTTATCACATACAACTCCGCGGGAAAATCTAATGTGTTTCGCAGGTGGGCGGGAAGTATTTCCACCGAGCACGTGTGGTCTAGTCCATAGCGATAATCGAAAATGCCGTCCGTGAGCGCCGCGGATACAAATGACCCCGCCGGAAAGTAGTATAAACCGTCAAATTCCATTGAGTATTCGCGGTGGTGTTTTCGTTGGGTGAATGGCCTATTTGGGGGAAAGTGGCGGCTGTAGTCATTATGGATAACCTTCACGCCGCTATAGCGCACCAGAACAATGCATTCCTCGTTCAGCGCTTTATCCCACTGGAAGTGAAAAGTCTCACTGTTGTCGCGGACCAACCGCACACTGGGCGCGTTGTCACAACCGAAGAGAACAATCAGAAAAAAAAAGTGTTGCGATTCTAAGCATGTGACTTTTCCTTGGAGCGATCATCCAGTCCCAGATACGAGATTTGGCAATACGGATTCGATGTTTTTGATGTCGCTATAGATCTAGTGTCTCATGTGGAAAACATGCAATTTGGGCACGGATGACATTTGCCCATGCTATTCGCCGTCAGTCGCCTTATTGGTCTTATCGCTAAGTGTCTAATACTTACGAGGCGGGCGCATGAAACCCATTCTACCGCGCGGTAGGTGCAGTTTCTAACCGCAAAGATGCCCAACATTCAATCATAGTTATTTACCGAGAGAACCACTTCGTCTACTGGAAGCATTACAGCACACATGTGGTTCGGCGTGGCGATTTAGTATTGCTTCGTTTCCTGCTTGTTCAAAGCGAGACTTACAAAGTCCTGAATATGAAACTGAGCGGGAGTCATAAAACCATCACGTCTGTTCACTCCTTCGAAGCCATAGGGGTGGTTTCGGGCGGCGTAGGACACGCGGATTCCGTTGAAACATCGGCCGGCACATTTGCGAACTGCTTGAAAATTCAATTCCGAGGGCGTTTACAGTCAGTTAAAACTACGGGATTTCAACATCTGTTTCCGCGGCCTCTTCCAATGGGAGTCAGCGAGGGTTTCTTCAGACTGCTGGAATCCGAAATCCACCAGGAGTTGACAGATCTGATGAAGTCTGTAACCCTAGAGTTGGGATTAGAAACGGTATGGTTATCGCCGGGAGTTGGACCGGTGAAGAAAGAGACGCAAAACAGCATCGCCGATTTGATTGATTACGAGACTCATTCAACGGTAAGTCCTCAGTCACCGGCTAAAAACAGAGCTTATACCATGTGGCTTGTATAATAGTGCAAATGATGTCTGAATCATGTTATCCACTTCTCCGTAAGCGGTAATCAAGCGAGTGGATAGCGAGTGATCAAGGGAGCGGATAGATCAAGTTACTGAACAAGGAACGCGATAGAGATCCCATTCATTGCCCGTCCTATGGCTCCAGGGCTTTTACTGACCAGCAAGCGAATGAACAATGAGTGCGCTAGAGATCCACTAATCACTAGCCACTAAACACTTACGTTAATACTAATTGGACTAGTGCTGCGAAGCCGAGTTTTTCTTGGAAATCAATTTCAGATACCGCTTGGCTTCAGTCCTTATTATTGCGTACTCATCGTGTATCATTTCTCGGAGGATAGGAATTGCTTCATTGGGTTTCATTTTGCCCACCGCGTGCAGAATCGTCAAACGCACACCCTCGTAAGGATGCTGCCGCTTCGACAATAGATAGGGAACGGCTCCCGGGTGCGGACTTCTTGCCAGAGCTCCCGCGGCGACGTGGTATATATTATTATCTTCCCCCTCTTTTTCCAGCCCTTTCTGCAACGCCTTAAACGCGGATTCACTATCGAACTTGGAGAGCGCACTAAGCGCACTGAATTTCAATACGTAGCGATTTGTTTCAGATGCTCTTATCAAATACGGTATCACTCGCTCATCTTTAATATAATCTAAAGCGTCTGAAGCCTCTTCAGACTCGTTGGTGTACTTGCTAAACATCGCGCTGCCTAGACGATTGATGATGTCCCCCATCTTCGCCTCGTCCAGCGGGACTATCCGGAACTTCGTGGTCGCTTCGGTTTTCACTCGGGTACTCTTTTCGTTAAGAAGCCATTGTTCTTCCCCATGCTCAATCAGAACTAAAATTCTTTTGGCAACCATTGTGTAGTTGCCGACCTCTTGAAATGTCGCCCAATGGGGAAGAAAGAGCCTGAACGCGTGATTGCCCCCGGCGGGTACCTTTCTTGGTCCCTCCGTGCCACCCATCCCAAGCCCCGCATCGGGCTGCGGAACCTGCCGATTGTCTTCTCCTTGCACGATTACGGTGAATCTCGCTTTTCTTCCAAGCCGATTTCTATAGTCGCCGCCTATAATCACGTCGAAATCCTGCTCCGAAAGATTATCCACTATGTACGAGACGTAGACGGGCTCGCCAAGCATGATGGTTGATTTGTCGGGAACAAGGCGGGTTTGGATTTCAAATCCGTTGACCGCGTAGGTTTCGCACGTCACTTGCGATGTTTGAGCGACAAGAATGGCAAGAACCAGAAATAGAACTATCACGTAATGCCTTTGTCGAGTGAGTCGCATCTTTTCCCTTCCGTGATTGTGTTATTGGAGTATCTTCAACCTAGCGCCCGCATCGCTTCCTCATAGACCTGTCGAAACGGCACACTTTGTTCCTCGGCGATGCGTTTGCAATCCTCATACTCCGGCACCGTCTTGATTGGCTCCCCATCCATGTATCCGCGTTTGGCGCGAACCGTCCCCCACCGCGTCTGCACCTCGATGAAATCACGCGATAACTTGGATCGCTCGACAAGGTGGCACCTGACCCCGAACGTCGTGGTTTCACTGAGAACAACCTGGGTGAGACTCTCTCGAAGGTCGGGTGCGGCGAGTAGGCTGAGTTTTGTCGCCGGACGCCCCTTCTTCATGAGGATAGACGTAAGGAAAACGTCAATAGCTCCCTTCTCAAACAGCAACTCCGTCAGATAACCCGCAATCTCCGGGGACATGTCATCGAGATTGGTCTCGATGAGGTAAACCCGATCGCTCTCAAGACTGCCTTCCTTCTTCTCCCCAAGACAAATCCGTAGGAGGTTTGGTTGCTCCTCTAATTCGCGTGTGCCGGCGCCGTAGCCAACGCGGTCGATAACCATCTCCGGCATGGGACCGAATCTGCGCGCCAGTGTAGTGATAATCGCCGCACCCGTGGGCGTCACCAACTCCTTACGAATCTGCGTTTGCCGCACTTCAACCCCTTTAAGCAGTTCCATGGTGCCGGGCACCGGCACGGGCATCAGACCGTGGGCGCACCGCACAAAACCGCTCCCCAGCGCAAGCGGGGAGGCATAGAGTTCTTCGATTCCCAACAGATTCAAGCCGATGACGCATCCGACAATATCCACAATTGAATCGATGCCGCTCACTTCGTGCAGGTGAATCCGGTCTTTGGGGGTATTATGAACCTTCGCCTCCGCCTCCGCCAACCGGTCAAAAATCTGCTTCGATTGATCAACTGTCGCCCTTTCGAGATTGCTGTCCTCAAGAATGGCGAAGATGTCCGATAAATGCCGGCTCGGGACGTGGTCGTGATGGGAATGATCATGTGTTTCGTGGGCGTGGTCGCGCGAGTGGCTGTGAGCGTCTACTCCCTCTGATGATTCGGCGGTACGGTTGTCGTCTTCTTGCCCGCTTTCGGTCGTACGTACAATGGCGCGTGTACCGGTGATGTGATGCTTTTTGGCTCTTTCAAAATCCAATTTAAATTCGGCGTCGAGGTTCAGTTTTGACAACTCCGCCGTCAGCATCCCAAGATCGACGCCTACATCAACCAATGCGCCGAGCGTCATGTCGCCGCTGATGCCCGAAAAGCAGTCAAAGTATGCGATTTTCATAGGTTTTCCCTGTTGGCGTGAATACTCCCGGTCTACCGTATCTGCTCGCGTAAGTATAGCAAGACAGGGGTTGATTGTCAATTGACGAACCTGAGGAGTTCTGGGACACCAAATCCCGCACTCCAGCGGATCAAGCGAGTGAATAGCGATCGCGATAGATCCCGGCAATGTCAATAGAACTGCAATGCACACAATTCTCTTTTCCGTGTAGGAGCGATTTCCAAATCGCGATTCCCTACCGTAGGATCGATCTCCATGTCGCGATTCCTCCCTCCATCTGTAGGAGCGATCTCCAGGTCGCGATCCCCCCGGCATGTCAATAGCAGGGAGAATCCTCAAATCCCGCACTCCAGCCGAGCGCAATGTCGTGTGTTGCTTTATCGATCTTAAGGCGATAGAGTTCTGCCCCAAGCCGCGACGTCCCTTTAGCGAGCCGAACTCGCTCTAGCAGAACACACCGTGCAAATTGCGCTACAATCAACCGCACAGCGTAAGTCCTAACAGTTTCAAATTGACCTTGTGTCCAGTGCAAATTTTTTTATGGCAATCCTCTCGGTGTTGTCGTATAGTATTTACACATGAATTTCAGTGCTGATTCGGCAAACCTTACGATATGCCGCGTAGCAATAAGGTCCTTGACAAATATGCCTATTGGGCGTACTTTCTGCCGAAGGTGGGTTTGCACAAGTCATAAGCAGGAATCTTTAGGAGGTGCAATGTCATGGAAGAATGGTTGAAGATTGCTGGGGCAGTCATTGCTTTTTGTGCGCTGTGGTGGAAGATCACATCGTCAATGGCACAGATGGCGACAAAATCTGATTTAGCGGCGCTGAGACAGGAATTCAAATCTGAAATGGCGGCACTGAGACAGGAGTTGAAAGCCGATGCGGCGGCGCTGAGACAGGAGTTGAAAGTCGATGCGGCGGCACTGCAAGAGGGGTTGAGTAAAGAAATCAGACAGCTCCGAGAATTGCTGTTTGTACATGTTTCCGATCACGAGAAGCACAGAAAATCTCAATGACTGCGCGGTCTTGCTTCTGTTAATAAAATGGTGGGAGTATCATCGGAATTACCAGCCCCTTCTGTTGATCGCGGAACTCGCCGAAAACATTTCCACAGACGAGATTATGGGCTCGAATCGCACCTGACACGTGGCTATTAACGATACTTTAATTATACCACGTGTGAATCGGCGTGTTAGCGATCAAGGTAGGGCACTGAGCCGCCAAGCGCGACACGCTGAACGATAAACAATATGTTGGAGTGGACACTGACGCACAGCAATATACTGTGCTATCAGTGTCTACGAGCATATACCATGCTGAAGGCGTCACTTCTAATTTTAAGAATCGTCGGAAGATTCGTCCTCTATGCGCGATTCCCAATCATCGGGCCTTTCATCGTAATCGCGTGACTCCCAAAAAGCGTCGTTATTGGGGTTCAACTGATCAGCACGATGGTCAAGTTCCTCTCGCGTGTAGTCGCGATCATCTCGTAGCGGCATTTTGTTCACCTCCTTTCGCGTTAGATGTAGGGTGCCTCACAAGGACACTGTGTTCCGAATTGAGGCGCCAGTTAGTTCATCCCGGGCGTACCGGAGTCTGGTTTTTCACACAATGATGTCGGCGCTGTGCAGAGCCGCGATTACGATGTCAAGCACAGTATCCGCGTCGCGATCACTGGTGTCTATCTCGATTGGGTGAAACTGGCGATACTCACCAAGCACGGCTTCGCGGCGTTGGATAAACTCAAGGTTTTGCTCCTCTGCCGTGACGGGTTCGCCGCGTCCTCGCATACGCCTCCTGCGATTTTCCTCATTGACAGTAAGCAAGATCACGGCGTCAGGTTTACGGAGTTCTGGTGGATAACTCCCCTGCCATTCTTGGACGAGGTCCGAGTTGCCGTCCAACGCCGCAAAAGCCACAGTACTTGGCCAATAGCGGTCCATGACAACGTGCCCTGCCTTAAGCGCGACTTCAGCCATCTCGCTTGCAATTAAATTTGCAGCACGATAGTAGGCGCGACGCTGATTGGGAGGACGGTTGTCAAAATGCGCACGGAGATTGGGAGACAGATCTAGCGACTCCAAGTTTGGCGGACATTGAAGCAGAGCCGCGCCCAAACGATTGCCAAGCTTAGGCGCTAGGGTAGACTTTCCAGTTGCATCAAGCCCCTCAATGACAATGAATTTGCTATTCATATTGTCCTCCTCTTTCTTTGAACCTTTGGAAATCGGTTGATACCTGCCGAAGCGCCTCCTCAACGCCTACCTTCAAAATAGGCTCACTGTACGTGTATGTGCCTTTCGCGTTATCAAAAAAGCGCCCGGCAGGATCGACCATAACGTAACTTTTCGTCATCAACTCATTGCTTTCAGCAACTACGGTAATTCCGTCGGTTTCGACCACACCATTTCGTTGGACGTATTGGTAAAATTGACTCGCCGTGATCTGGAGATTAGCGAAATGGTCATCGTTTTGACCTTCAATGGGAAGAACTTGCAACAGTTTCCAGCGCTCCGGCCCCGCGGACCTTATAAAGCCGGTAAGGTCCTCCTGCCAGTTTAACAGGGTTACAACGGTATTGATCTTCAAGCGAATCCCGTGTCGCTTTATGAGCCCAATGATGTGCAGATATTCGTCTTCGGTTATTGGCGGCTTTCCACGCACATTACGTCCCAATCGTTCGAGGGTTGCCGTATTCGCGCTGTCAATGCTCAGCGCGATGATATCTAGGTTACCGCTCAAAGTGCCCAGCCACTCATCGCTGATTCTCGATCCGTTCGTTACAATCGAGGTCTGCATCCCAGGTTTCTTTGCCCGTTCAATCAGGATTGGCAACCAAGGACAGAGTGTGGGTTCCCCGCCGGCAAAGTTAATCTTCTTAAACCCAAATTCAGCAAGTTGATGCACAATTTCGGTCGCCTCTTGCTCTGGCACGTGCCCCTTTGGCAGCTTCATGTCTTTCTTGACATCGTGAAACGTAGCAAAGCAGAAGTTACAACCCATATTGCACGGTTGCCATAGATGGAAGTTGACTGTGGAAATTCTGTTGGTATTGAGGGCAAACATATTGGATTCTCCTCCCTATTGATTGTAATTGATGGTTTAGCGATTAAATCGCTTTAATCGCTATTCCTTTAACAGAGGAGACGCGTCGTATGCACAATCTCTATACGAGATTAGGGATGCGGCCATGAGCCGCAGGTGCCACGCATCAGAGATATGGGCAACTTCCTCGGTAGCGGTATGTATACTCATTGCCACAAGGGTGTGTGTTACAACCGCTACACAGGAAGTCGCTTGTTGGAGAGGCGCTGATAACAGCACAAAAGCGCCATTATCGGCCACTCTCAATTATTTGCCTTTTGACGGGGCGTTGTCGCGGCCAGGTCCGGACGGGTTTCCGTTTTTGCTGGGGTATCCGGCACGGGTATTACCGCTTTTCCCGCCACTAGTACGGTTTCCGCTGCCGCGGCTTGCGCGGCTTCCGCTGCTTTTTCCGCTCGATTTCGGCATTGTTCTTTCCTCCTTCGTTAAATTTAGGATTGCCTCCGTGGGACATATTGTTTCCAATCAAAGCAATCTTTCTTTCCATATTGCATATCTAGCAAGAAATTTGCCATTCACATTAAACTTAGATACGAAATTAGCTTGTGCGTCTCCGGCGCGGGAAATCGTCCCTTTCCCGGGTACGACTCAGGTCCTTACGAAGCGTGCGCTGCGCCCCTGGCTTATCAATTTCTACGCCGAGTGTCAGCAAGTGGGCTTGTCGAAGCCACCAGAACGCTTCAAATAGCGGGCGGCGCGGTGAAGCGCCCACGTCCAAGTTCGGTTTTCCTCTATCAAGGCGCCGAATCTGTCTGTGAGCGAGTTTGGCAACTTTGCGCACCTCTTCGTCAGGGTCATTGTTCGTCGTCCAAAATAGAGTTTTATGCGCACGCCCACCCGGATTCACCTGCAATGCCTGCAGTGCTTGGACATAACACCGTCGCCATACCGGCCGCGGTTCCACGAAATCTTCATTTGTGTTGGCTATCCCACTCTGTTTTGTCTTTAGGCGCGCGAGGCAGAAACCGGCGAATTGCTCACGCAAGTCACGCAAGTACGGATCCCGTTCAAGCTCATCCTTAAGGTTCTGCGGGTACATTGAGATTTCGATCCACATCGGTATGTCGCTATACGGATCAGGTGGCGGCTCTCTGTCGAGTTCAGGCCAGGGGCGTAGATCCGAGGTAACAGCTTTTACTGCCATCTCTGTGAAAGCAAGTAGCAGCAGTCTCAAGCGTTTCCAGGGCGGCGCGAAGCAAAGCAAGGCGTAAAAGGCGTCCTTGTAGAAATCGGAGACGGGAACGTCCGGCGCGTCAGATTCTTTAAACTCTTTAGGCGATTCTCGCAGCGTTTTTCGCAACATCTCTAAATGCCTAGAGGCGCTCTCGACAAGCCGATCTCTGAGGTCTTGCGGGAGTTCAGATTCTAACCTGCCCATGCTCCAACCGTAAATTTTCTGGGACAATCGCCACCATGACTTGATCAGGGTTGAGCGTCCTTGATATGATTCGGGGTGCTTCTCATTGAGCAATTCGAGAAACGGCAGTAACTCACGCGCCACAAGCCGCCATCCCTCGTTCAAGGCAGCGCCGGGCCCCAAAGCGATGTTCAATGCGTACGTGACGGCGTTCAACAAGCCAAGGATTTTCTCGCTCAACTCCGTTTCCGGATACTCGCGGAAAATTGGCAGTAGGGTATCCAGTCTGACGGTTTCGCAACGCCTCGGGTTGTCGTTGAACCGCCAGATTAACCAAAATTCAAGCAAATTGGGATGACCAAAATCATTGCTCGACCATCCTCGCCTTTGAATTGCATTCAAGGAGTCAAGTTCAATGACTTGGTTTAAGGGAAAGCCTTGCGGGAAGAGAAATGGGACCAGATCGTGGAAAAGGAAAGAGCGCGAGTTTCTAATTTCATACAATTTCTCCCAATCCAACTTAGTAGCGCAGAAGGTCGCTTGGCGTTGGAACTCACCCATCCAGTCTGGCCTTTTCCACTCGTCGTTTGATTTCTCTAACCTGACGCGTGGTCGTACCACTTCACTATAGATAGGGCCAAAACCGAGCAAAAAACTGAATAGTAGCGCAAGACGATTCTGTCGATCCGTTACAGATTGAACGGGATCTCCCAAGGCGTCTACGACTCCCGGCAGTACGTGTTCGAAAAATTCGGTAAAGTCTTCTCTGAATACGGAGGCACTCTCGGGATCACCGAAACAGTCTGAACGTTCAAAGACTTGAACCAGCCACTCTTGATCTTGGTGTGGGAAGCCGGCCGCAGCAAGAACCTGCTTTATGGCGGATACTTCCTCGAAGGATGGGTTATCCGAAGGGAATATGAGATTGGATGAAGTGTTTTTTTTCATACTTATATACCGTGTTAATGTGGTGATGAAAATAATTTCCCAGGGGAACAATCACGAACAACTAAATTGTGAACCTTTGGGATTACTAACGGGAGAACGTTAGTACCGGGGCGGAAGCACGAGTCTTCCATACACGAGGTTCATTTAACTAGTAAAATGGTATCACATTGTTTTTGCGCTGTCAAGGAAAGTATTATGAATCAGAATTAGGGTACACACGCTGAGAGCCTGTTCGAATAATTGGTAGCAAGAGTATTTTTGTCATTTGTGGAAGTTTCTTCATGAAATTAATATTGCCTGCTACTTACCAGTCGCCCCGCTGGGGTTTTTAGAGGCTGGTGCGCAGTGCACACCTTAAAAATCTACTTTTCAAACAGCTCCGAAGGAAATTGGCGCAGAAACCGAGTTTCGAAGAAATGAGCGCTCTCAATCGCGGTCATGATCCATTCCTTCAATCGGTTTCAGGGAAAATGTCCAACTCATCTAGGCGCCGTGTTGGAAAACAGGTCCTGGTGAATTCCCCGTCTACGACTACCGCGCACCATCAAACCCGGCCGACCCAAACTCTGGCCCTCGAACTGTTCATTCTCGGGATGCCGGTATCCAAAGCGCACGAGACGGCGGTTCTTTTCTGTTTGGTTGATGTGCGATCCATGGATGGCATGGAGGCTAAAACAGACTACGTCTCCCCGCTTGGCGGGAACGGCAACCGAATCTTCCAGCTTGTATTCGTCGGTGGGCAGGTGCGGTGTGCAGGTCGTGCCGTCAGAATTCCGGGTGATATGCTCCAGGGCGCCGCCTTTGTGCGAACCGTCAAGGAAGCGGATTTCTCCGTTTTCGTGGCAGGTGTCGTCAAGGTGGACGAGCAGATCGACATAGCGGCCATCCCTATGTTTGTAGAACGCCCAATCTTGATGCATGGGAAACGGGTGCCCGGTTTCGGGCGGTTTGACGTGCATGGTACTGTGATGAAGCTCAACGCGAGGACCCAACAAGGCAGCCATCGCATCGCATAGTCGGGGATGGGTCACGGCTTTCATCCACGCCTCGGAATAGAAGGATAAATCGTGCATGGCAATCAGTTTGGATTTTTTCTCGGTTTCCGCATCCATATACTTTCTGCGCCAAGGTCCGGACCAGCCCGGGCTAATAGTCGCCCATTGATCGATCAGCCAATCCAGTTCGCTAGCCAATTCGTCCGTTTCCTCGGGCGTGAAAACCTGTGGGATGTGCAGATAACCGTGTTCCCAAAAGAACTTTACTTGATCGTTATCAATCATCGTTGCAGACCCCCTTCATTAGGATAATGTGAGAATGTCGCGATGCCTGCGGTTAAGTGAAGAATTCTTCGTTGTGGGGCCGTAAATCGACCTCGAAGCTCCAGGCGCTCTTGTCTTGATTCACCAGACTCCAGTAGGTTTCGGCAATAGCGTCGGGATCGAGCAGCGGCTCGTCCGATAAGTTTGATGGAAGACCGGGGGTGTCGATGACGCCGTCAATAATCACGTGTGCAACGTGTATGCCTTTCGGTCCGACTTCACGGGCGAGCGACCACGCCAGCCCTCGGACTGCGAATTTGGCGCTGCTGAATGCGGACGCGCCGCCTCTTCCTCGAATCGCCGAGGTGGCGCCGGTGAAAAGAATCGTTCCGCTTCCACGAGCGAGCATATCTGCCAGTGCGTGCTGAGAACAGAGGAAGGAACCCAGCGCGCACACTCGCCACGACTGTTCGAACTCCTCCGGAGTTAGCTCGGTGAAGGTTTTCCATGCCGCATTTCCCGCGTGATTTACCAGCAAGTCGGCCTCGCCAATTTGTTCGCGAATTGCCGCGAAACTGTCGGCGACCTGATCCGGCTGCGTGATGTCTGCTGAAACGGCAAGCGCGTTTGCGCCGCCCTCGTTAAGTTCCTGAGCGAGGCTTTCAATGTAGTCGCGAGATCGTGCAAGCAAACCGACCGCGCATCCCTCCCTTGCGAACTTCCTCGCCAGCGATGCTCCCAATCCGGGGCCAACACCGGATATAACTGCCGTCTTGTTCATATTAACTTGACCTCAATTGTCAACTGTCGAGATGCAATCCAGTGTATGGTTGGAGTCGGTTTGAAAATCCTGGTTGCAACTTGAAATTCGTCACGTTGCATTGGTCAACAGGATGATTTGCACATTGAATCTAAGTCCAATCCGCTCCTGCCGGATTGTCAAATCCAGCCGATTCTTCTCTACCTATTCGGTTTTCATTCCTTCGCTCTTAAGAATCAAACGAGTGGTTATTGAGTGATCAACCGAGCGGACAGCGATGGCGGTAAAGAGCCGCTAAACACCTGCGCAATTTGTTAATGCGTACTTTCTCGGGTGGTCAGCGGACACCAGCGGGACAGGGTCAGATGTTGCAGCAACACATCCGAAGCCTCTTTTGTGCCAATGCGGTGGAGCGCGTGTACGGCGTCTCCACGAACGTATCGGTTTTCGTCGAAGAAGACATTCTTAAGTGCATTTACGGCACTCTTGGCGTGCGGTCCCAACCGCGCCAACGCGAACACCGCGTTGCGGCGGACGGATTCTTCCGCATCCTGCGATGCGGCAATCAGCGCGGGGGCAGCGGCTTCGGATAATTGCCCGGTTGTTCCCAAGGCCTCCGCGGCATGGGAGCGGACATCATCCGATTCGTCTTTCGCCGCACGCATCAGCGCCGGCACGGCGTCCTGCGCCTCCAGTCCCATGTCTCCCAACACTTCTGCGGCGCTATCGCGTGTCCACGAATTCTTGGCTTCCAAGGTGTCAATCAACGGGGAAACCGCAGGCGCGCCGATTGCACTCAAGGCGTAACACACATTTCGACGGATATCCTGCGATTCTTCCTCCAACAAAGCTACTAAATCGGGGATAGCCCGCGCACCGAGTGCCGCCAATTGATATGCCGTGTGGAGGCATATTGACTCGCCGCTATTGTGCAACCTTGCCGTAAGTTCGCTGATTGTCGTGTCACCGGGGGCTCCGTTGGCCTGAAGGTGTTCAGAGGTTTTTCCGTGGTGCCAGTCCCAAACATGCTTGAACATTGCTTGGTGTTCGGGACTGCCGATTGGTGTGCCGTTCAACCAGTCCGACCGGCTACTATTCCACGAAGGCGAATCGGGTTCCGACATGCGGGCGGAAAGGAATTTCATCATGTAGCGCGGTTTGTCGGTTCGATTGGGCATAGCCCTATGCCAAAGGTCGTAGTTCGCGACGGTCACGGTGCCGGCATCTCCGGAGAGCGGAAGTTCGTCACGGCTCTTGGCGCCTTCAAGGGTACAGAAATAGTGACTCCCCGGAACGATGCCCGTGGGTCCCAACTCTACCGGCGTGTCCTGTGGATAGTAGAAGACCAGCAGACGCCGCGTGCGGTGCGTCCAGCGTTTGCCGCCATCCTGATGCAGGTTTTGACCGTTGCTTCCCGGTTGGTTAATGTGCGGGTGACGGTGGGGCTGCAGGTAGAAATCCGCGCCCAAGAGACTCGTCAACGCGCCGCGAACACTCGGATCCTCTAACACCCCTTGGATTTCTGGGATGCGTGGCAGCAGATTATTCCCCGGGTTGCCCTCCTTTTCAAACACGGTGTTTGTGGTTTCATAGATCGCATCATGGAATTTCCGAGAGAGATCCGTCTTGACAATCAGGTATCCGTTAACGATGAATTCCCGCATCTGGTTGTCGTTGAGGAGATTGGATTTGTCAATCATGTGGTGGTTTGTATATGATTTCGTCGTTCGGCGTCAGTGATAATTAAAACCGGCGGAGCGTGGGAGCCGGGAGTGAATCAAGCAAACAGGGAACTGAATTTTATTTTAGATTGGACACCGGTATTTTATCAGGAATTGAAACGGATGTCAACATCAGGGCTCATCGGAAACACATCCGACCGTAGGAATCAAGCGAGTCGTTGGGTTTCACTATTCTTTGCACACTCTTAGCGCATATAAGCATCGGACATAGACCCAAAACTGGGCTGGGTTGTTAGCGCCGATCAACCCAACCTAGGGACCTGCAAACTCGAAACAGAATGAAGCATCGGAATTTTACTGTTTGCGCGCGACTGCGTTCGAATTTCCTTTCAACGCAACCCACGGTCTACTATGGCACTACGGTGTGAGGTGAAAGAGAGATCGTGCTGAAAATTTTAGGGATTTCTTTCGTGCGAGATTTGCCGAGGCCGCAACCATCATTTTCGCACAAAAAAAATCGGTTATTAGATGAAAATTCTTGCTTTTAAGGTATTGACACGCTTGAAGTGCTATGATATACTTTAGATGGGTTGGTGTAAGAGTATTCATTTGTTAGGTTTAGTTGTTCGTCTTAGGCGGTTCAAACAGAAGGTTTTGAAACGTCCAAAAAGTTAAGTGACCCGGATAAAATAATTTCGGGAGGGAATTGACGATGCGTAAGGTTCTGTACTTAGGAATGCTGATACTTGCATGTACGGTAGCAAATGTCTACGCGACTACCGATGATGGTGTTCCGCGATTTCTGAATGACATTGCTCCGATACTTGATAGAAGCGGGTGTTCAACAGCGCTCTGTCACGGAAAATTCGGCGGGCAGGCCGGCTTCGATCTATCGCTATTGACATTGGACCCGGAGGCCGACTATCTACCAATTGTTACCGCTGGACGCGGCAGGCGGGTAAATCTGATCGAACCGGAGCGCAGTCTGTTCCTGCTTAAACCGACGGAACAGGTAAGCCACGAGGGTGGAATGCGTTTCAGTGTCAATTCTGAAGATTATCTAACGATTCTGCGCTGGCTTGAGGCAGGTGCGCCGTTCTCCGCGACCGATCCGCGCATAGAACGACTGGAGGTGTATCCTGACGAGTTTGTCTTGCCGGTGGTTGGCGAACATCAACAACTCAAGGTGTTAGCCTATTTCACGGATGGATCGGTAGAGGATGTTACTCGCAAAACTGTTTACGAATCCAGCGATGAACCCATTGCTGAAGTAGGCAAAGATGGCCTGGTTACGAGTGTGCGTTGGGGTGGCACCGCTATTCTCGCGCGCTTCTTGGGGGAAGTTGCAGCCGCGTTTGTAACAATCCCGCGTGAAAGCAAATTGGCGGATTATCCCGAGTTTCCGGCTAACAATTTTATAGACGATTTTGTTGGAGCGAAGCTGGAAAAACTGAATGTCGTCCCATCGGCGCTTTCGAGTGACGCGGAATTCATTCGGCGCGTTTATTTGGATACGATTGCCAAATTGCCGACTCCGGATGAACTTCAGGCGTTTGTCGATAACCCCGCTGCCGATAAAAGAGCGGTGTTGATCGATGAACTTCTTGAACGTCCCGAGTTTGATGACCTTCGGACGCTGCGGCTGGGAGACATGCTGCGTTGTCACCCACGGACGCTGGGCGGTGCCGGGTTGGAACAGCGGAGTGCAACCCTTTTTCACGAATGGATACGCAAGAGTGTTGAAGAAAACAAACCTTATGACCGATTCGTTCGAGAGATACTCATGGCGCGGGGGAGCACATATCTGGTCGGACCAGCGGCGTATTACCGCATCGAAGAGCAAGCCGATGGCCGTGCCGAAACCACAGCCCAGGCGTTTCTTGGATTGCGTCTGACGTGCGCCCGCTGCCATAAGCATCCGTTTGATCGATGGACAACGGACGATTACTGGAATTTTGCGGCATTCAGCGGCAAGGTTGCGACACGGAATGGCAAACTGTACCGAGAGCGCGTCATCTACTACAATCCCGCTGGCCGAGTCATCAACCAATCGGTGGTTGGCAATAGCGGCGCGGAAGCGATTCCCACCGTTCTCGGGGGTGATCCGGTGGAACGACGCTATCAGGGCGATTATATGGAATTGCTTGCAGACTGGATGACCTCTCCAACCAATCCATTCTTTGCAAAGGCAACCGTAAATCGACTCTGGAGCAACTATTTTGGCAGAGGGATAATTCATCCGGTTGACGATATGCGTGAAACAACGCCCGCGACAGTCGGAGGATTATTGGAATCGTTATCGGAGGACTTTGTACGGAACGGTTTTGATACCAAACACACCATACGACTCATCTTGAATTCGAGGACATATCAATTGTCATCCGTGCCCAACGAGACGAACGAGCTTGATGACCGCTTTTTCTCTCGTTTTTACCCTCGACCGATGCTTGCGCAGGTGTTCCTTGATGCATTGAACGATGCAGTCGAGGTTCGGGAGAATTTTGGGCGGTACCCGAAGGGCACAAGGACCGTGCAACTTCCGTTGCCGGTTGGTCGAAGGTTTCTCTCGCTGTTCGGCATGTCGAATCGAGAGGTTCTCTCGCAACTTGATCCCAAACTTGAGCCGACGCTCCCACAGGCTCTACACGTTATCAACTCGCCGTACGTGAATGATAAAATCAGTGCCGGCGATAACATCGTTACTCGTTTGGTGGCATCCGATCGTTCAAACGAGGAGGCAATACACGACCTTTATCTCAAAGTGTTAAGTCGTTCGCCCACGGAGACCGAACTTGCCGAGGCGAGCGAATACATTGTAGAAAGTCCGTCACGTCAGGAGGGCTTTGAAGACTTGCTTTGGGCTCTAGTTTCTTCGAGAGCATTCCTGTTTATCAACTAACTCAAATGCGACTCGAAAAAGCGGCATGGGTTCTCGACATGGCAGGAATCTCGAGAGCAAACCGGCGGCGCTCTGCTGATTTCCGTGATGAAATCAGCGGCGTCGCTAGCTGCTGTTTTGAGTTGCCGTTTGGCTAAATGAGAAAGGTGATTACCATGAAACGAAATGGATTGGCGCACTTCACCGATTGCGAGGGTTTCCACCGTCGCGATTTTCTGAAAACCGGCGCCCTCGGACTATTTGGGCTCGGTATGGCGGATCTCCTTCGGCTCAAAGCCTTTGCATCACGGGCAGACGGTAAAGAAGGGACCGCGAAGTCGGTGATTTTGATCTGGATGGGCGGCGGGCCCAGCCATTTGGATTTGTGGGACCTGAAGCCGGATGCACCGCGGGAAGTTCGCGGGTTTCTCAATCCCATAAGCACAAATGTCCCCGGAATTCAGATTTCCGAACATCTGCCCCGGCTCGCCAAGCAGATGGATAAAATCTGTGTCATTCGATCAATGACATCGATGGAAGCAGATCACTCACGCGGCACACACTATTTGATGACGGGATTCCAACCGCTGCCGGGTTTCGCTGTTCCGAGTTACGGCTCTGTGGTTGCAAAGTTGAAGGAATCGCGTTCGGCGCTACCGCCTTATATTGCGATTCCCACAGCGTTCGAGTATTCCGGCGCGGGGTTTCTTGGTGCCGCACTAGACCCGTTCTCGGTCGGCGGCGCTCCGTCACGGGATGACTTCCAGGTACACGACCTCCATCCGCCCAATGGTATGCAGATGGAACGGCTTGACCGCCGCCGCACGCTGCGGCAAACGGTCGATGCCGCATTCAAGAAACACGAAAACGGCAGCGAGCGCGTGCGCAGCGTCGATGAATTTTATGATGCGGCGTATGACCTGATTAGTTCATCCGAAGCCCGTGAGGCATTTGATCTTCGTCAAGAACCCGATACCGTCAGAGATTCGTATCTGCGCGATGACTTTGGACAGAGTTGCTTGCTGGCAAGACGGCTCGTCGAAGCGGGCGTCGGATTTGTCACCGTATCCAACGGCGGATGGGACATGCATACAAACATCTACCCGGCGCTTGCGGGTAAACTCGGCGGATTCGACCAGACTGTGTCGGCGCTCATTGGCGATCTTTCAGCGCGAGGACTGCTCGACAGTACGTTGGTCATCGCCATGGGTGAGTTTGGACGAACTCCGGTCATTAACCGTGACGCAGGAAGAGACCACCATCCGAAGGTATTCTCCATGATGATGGCTGGCGGCGGCATCAGCGGTGGCACGGTTGTCGGGTCATCGGATCCGCGCGGCACCGAGCCTGCCGAAACTCCGGTTCGTCCCGAGGATCTCTCGGCGACAATCTATCACTGCCTCGGGATTGATTACAATCAGAGTCTGGAATCGCCCGAAGGAGTTCGGGTTGTGCTGTCACGGGGCGGACGACCCGTTCGTGACGCGCTGGCATAAATAGTTGCCACGTAGATTCGACTCGTTCGTGCCATTTTCCTTATCTGACTCTTTTCAAGTTGATCGGGGAACGTCGATCTGGCAACGCTTGTCGTTAGAGTTGCTAGGTCGATGGCGCCGAAACTTGCACGTCACTTGTCAGTTGACAAGTATGACCAGAGTCGATAGGAAGATGTAAATGTTATGTGTCGCATTCATTATGCGTCAACCGAGATAGTAAATCTATCGCGTGTGGCGCATTTTGATTAACCCAGCCGTGAATTGGGGAGTAGTTCCGACTTTCACGGTTTTATAAAATAACAACTATGGAGGTATCTATGAGGTCTTTTGTAGCTATACTGGCTATTGCCAGTTTGATGATGGTTTTTCCGCTCGTTGGTATGACGGCAAGCCCTGTGGGGTACTGGACATTCAACGATGCGAACAACCCCGCCAAAGATGATACGGGCGCAGGACGCGACGGTAGGCCAAGCGGCCCCGTGCTTCCGGTGGAAAGCGACGCTCCGGTTCCCAATCCGGGATTTGCGATGTCGTTTGTGCAGGAGCCCGGTAACGCGATTATTATCGACGATTCGGAAGGTCTGCACCCAAATGATATGGCGACGTTGATGTGTTGGGTCAACGCGGATGATGCGGCGCCGACGCAGTTTGCCGCCGGGATTCCATATGACGACGAACCGGAATGGGACAATCCATGGATCGGACTCCAGATTGGCGTTCGCGGCGGCGGTATGGCGAACTGGATCGCTCTTGATGGCAGGGCGCCTTCTCCTGAAGGGCGCGAAGGCGGGGGGCCGGATGGCGATGACGCCGATTGGGAATACAATACAGCAGATGGCACGGTTCTCGGTGGAGAGTGGCAGCACATCTGCTTGGTTATCGATGGAACTGATGCCATTACTTATATCAACGGCGAGGTGGTTCAGCCAGAGTTGGGTCAAGGACGCGGCGGAAAAATCGCGTTTAACGGTAATCCCCTGTTCCTCATCGGCGAGCGATCCGCAACCGCACCTGGTGAACCGTTTGGCGGTTTGATTGACGAGGTCGCCATTTACCATGCGGCGCTTTCGCAGGATGAGGTAAAGGATGTCATGAATAACGGCGCGGACGTTTCAGGTACGGCTGTCGAGTCCGTGGGGAAATTGTCTACCACTTGGGGTAGAATCAAGGACCGTTAACCGTTAACCAGCAACACCATCAATTCAACGGAGGAACGGGATGTTCTCCCGTTCCTCCGCTGTCCCACCTTTCCGCTCATTTCAACATACGTTGTTTTCTTGGAACAATCGAATGAAAAAGCGAATGCCTAAATCGATATCTTACATATATATATCCGTATTTTTGGTAGTCAGTCTATCGATGTCGATGCTGTTGCCCGTGTTGAGCATCGCACAGAGTCCCAGGAATCTTGTTGCCTACTGGCGGTTTAACGGCGATTACAAAGATGCCACCGGAAATGGGCATGACGGCAGAAAAAAGGGCAATGTCAAGTTTGTTAAGAGTAAAGCACCGGTTCCCGATGCCGGCGAGGCTGTACAGTTCGCAATGCAAGCCGGGAATGCGGTTGTGATTCGGAACTCGGATGATTATCGTCTGACAGACGAATTGTCATTGATGGCGTGGGTCAACCCGGATGACGCGGCGCCTACACAGTTCTGCTGCGGAGTGCCTTACGATGCAGGCGGTAATTGGGACAATCCGTGGGTCGGTCACCAGATTGGTGTACGAAACGGACAGATGGCAACTTGGCTTACCTTGGATGGAAAAGCGCCTGCCCCTGGTGGACGACAGGGTGGCGGTCCAGACGGGGATGATGCTGATTGGGAATACGATGCGGGCCAGGTCATTGCGGGCGAATGGAATCATATTGCTTTCATTTTCACTGGAAGTGCGGCGATTTCATACGTGAACGGAGAGGAGGTAGCTAATCACAGGGACCGGAAGGGCAAAATTGGATTTGACGGCAAACCGAACTTTGTGATCGGCGAGCGGTCCGTGTCGGCACCGGGTGAGCCGTTCGGTGGCATGATAGACGAGGTAGCACTATTTGATGTGGCGCTGACGCGAACTCAACTGAGAAACTTTATGAACAACAGTATTAAGTTGAGCGTTGCCCCTGGCGGGAAAACTACAACAACATGGGGCACAATCAAGTCACGATACTAGACGCGTGCACAAGTTCACGGCATTCCCAAATTTATTTTCTGATTTGGTGTCGCTGGACGACATAATCGAATATGCACTCAAAGCCGCGCGAGTTTTTAGGAATTAAGATATGAAAAGGGGGGAAACATGCAAATCTTTAAGACACGTTTAGGTATGAATGTTGTTCTTGGCGTCTTCTTGATGAGTACTCTACTCATGGTAGCGGGCGGGATTGCACAGGAACCTCCGGACGTCGCGAAAATCCTTTTCGAGTCGGACCGAAAGGTAAAAAAGAATAAAGACATCTATATCATGAACGCCGACGGGACCGACGTAGAGAGAATTACCGACCACGCCAAAGCCGACATATCACCTACGTGGTCACCGGACGGCACTCGGTTCGCCATGGCAGCGGTGCGGGATGATTCGTGGGAGCATATCCGTGTTCTGAGCGCGCTTGACAGGGAAGAGGACATGATAACAATCACGAATGGGACTCGAGATTTGACACCCGCTTGGTCGCCGAACGGAAATTGGATTGCTTGTGTACACGCGAATGTCCAAGATGGTTGGAATTTTGATGTCTGGATTGTTCGGTTGCAAGATGAGAAAAAGAAGATGGACGCGTATAAGTTTGGCGAACTTGGGAACGGCGACGAGACAGATAGTTTCCGACTCACGAAACATTCCGCCCAAGACGAAAGCCCTGCGTGGTCCGCTGACGGGTTGCAGATTGCATGGTCAAGCAACCGCACTGGCAACTACGATATTTTTGTTATGGACAGAACTGGCGGCAACAAGAAAAACCTTACGAATCATCCCAAAGATGACAAAGGTCCGGATTGGCAGCCGCCGTGGGGTGAAAAAATTGTTTTTGCCTCCGACCGTGACGGTGATAGCGAGATTTATACCATGGATCCGAATGGAGGAAACGTCAAACAGTTGACTGCCAATGTGTTCGTCTGGGATGGTCAGGCTACTTGGTCGCCGAACGGTAAAGAGATTGCCTTCGCCACGAATCGTGACAGAAACAATGAAATCTATGTCATGGATGCCAATGGCAACAATCTGGTAAATCTCACCAACAACAAAGGTTCTGATCAGAGCCCTGCGTGGTTCGACCCCAAAATAGCGTTCTCGGTTTCTCCCAAGACAAAACGCACTGTCACTTGGGGAGCAATTAAGCAGTCCGGGCGAAAACGTGCAGAGAAATAAAGAGTGAATTCTGTTGAATTACTGAATCATTGATATTGCTAGAAACGGACGGTATTTGTTTTAATAGCCTTTATTATTTGTACAACCAAAAAAGAAACCGAGTTTCTTACTAGAAACTCGGTTTCTTTTATATTGGCGTGCTGAACTTATGGAGTTTTGTTGTTTACCAAGTGGTCAAGTCGTGTGTGGTCGTATGCGGAAATGCTCTCGTATGTTTGTAAATGTCTTGCAATTTCCCGTAAGGTGAAAGGCTCGTGCGCTAATTTACTTTCGCCGACAATTTGATTTTTTCATTTCACGAATTAACTCTCCATTGATGGCAAAGGAGGTCAATAATGCTAGGTAATGGCAAGCGGCTATGTGTTGTTCTATGCGGCGCCTTTCTAGCGAGTATCCTGCTAGGAGTGGTAAGTGCGATTGCAGTGGAACCGCCGGAGACTGCGCGCATCGTTTTTGTGTCGGATAGGAGGGCGAAGAAGAATAAGGATATCTATGCGATAGACCCTGACGGACAGAATGTGGAGCGAATAACGAAGCACAGTAAACAGGATATAACACCTTCCTGGTCTCGGGATGGGACCAAAATCCTATTTGCTTCCGATAGGGAATCACATTTTGAGAGAGTCTACATCATGGACAACGATGGAGAGAACGTTAAAGTGGTCACGGCCGGTAATCGGGATCTCACTCCGGCGTGGTCTCCGAATGAGAATTGGCTTGCCGTCGTCCACGCACACGGCGCCGACAACTGGAATTTTGATGTTTGGGTTGTCCGCCTTGTCGAGGACAGAAAGAAGAATATCGAGCCGTTTCCATTCGCCAATCTGGGAGACGGCGATGGGGAAACCAGTTTTCGACTGACTTTTCACTCGGCGCAGGATGAGAGCCCAGCATGGTCGCCGGATGGAAAACGGATAGCGTGGTCGAGCAATCGAACCGGCAATTACGACATCTTTGTGATGGACAGGAATGGGGACAAAAAAACGAATCTTACAAAAACTCCCATGAACGAGAAAAAACCGGGATGGCAGCCGCCACTAGGCATTAAGATAGTTTTTGCGTCCGACCGGGACGGCGATAGCGAGATCTTTGTCATGGATCGAGATGGCAGCAATGTCAAGCAGTTGACCAAGAATATCTTCGTCTGGGACGGTCACCCGACGTGGTCGCCAAATGGCAAGGAGATAGCTTTTTCCTCGAATCGAGCCAGAAACAATGAAATCTTTATCATGGATGCCAATGGCAACAATCCTAGGAACGTCACGAATGATAAAGGGTCCGATACGTACCCGTCGTGGTTCGATCCCAAGATTGCGTTTTCGGTTGATTCAAAGGCGAAGCGGACGGTTACATGGGGTGAGATTAAGCAGTCGGGACGCAAATCGTCCGCACGTCGGTGAGTTTGGATGATTCATCTGCAAGTCGCGAAAGAAAATCGAGGTGGTCGAGTGTGACCGTGAAAAGCGGATGCTATCTTTGGTTTCTCATGGTTGTGGTTGTGGTCGCCACCCCAGCAAGCGTGCACGCCAAACTCCTTGACGGTCTTGTTGCCTATTGGGCGCTAGATGAAGGGCGCGGGGATGTGATGGGAGACTCCGTGGGTGAGAACCCCGGCGAAATCGAAGTGGACAGAGGCGTGTGGACCGATGATGCCCAAATCGGAAAGGCATTTGAACTTAAGGGGCAATCGCTCATAACCGTGAAAAATTCAAGAGTTCTGGACAAACTGCCTAACGGGTTCACCATCGCGCACTGGATGAAACCAACCAAAGGCGGCGCAATCATGGACAAATCGGGCGGTGACGGCACGAGAATCCAATGGTATCTACTTGGCGATAAGCGCCATCATTGGGGTGTTGGAGGGGCTTGGGGTTTTTCGGATGGCAAACCGATTGGGGCGTTTGGGAAGTGGTATCATGTGGCATGGACACATGAACCTAATGAAGCGAGTGTCGTGTATCGGGACGGCAAGGAAGTTGGCAACAAGATCCTCGGGGAAGTTCCAGTCACCGGAAAGCCGATGCACTTCGGTAACCGTCTGCCTTGGGAGGGCAGATCGGAATGGTTCAACGGCACGCTGGACGAGATAGGATTCTGGAATCGACCATTGTCGGAAGCCGAAGTCCAAGAGGTTATGGAAAACGGTATAGGTTCGCTTCTCGCCGTATCCACACGTGATAAAGTAACCACCACGTGGGGCGCCATTAAGGGATGGCGTACAGGTATCAATTAGAAGATTCGAGATGAGCGGGAATGTAAACGGATATGTGATTGAGCGGGGAGGAGATCTGCAGGGCGCTAACCTCGCTGGCGCGGATCTACATGAAGCAGATTTGAAGAACGCCAATCTGCATCGGGTATTCCTGACGCGAACGAATCTGCGAGGGACGGACTTATCGGCTACGGATTTGCGTGGAGCGGACCTTCGCGATGCAAATCTACGCGGAGCAAATCTGCGAGGCGCGGACTTGAGTTGCGCGGATTTGAACGCTGTCGGATATCGCTGGCGCTCTTTGAGTCGAACGAACCTCGAGGGTGCAGATTCGCGTCCCGCATCGGTGTGCGGTGCAGATCTTCGCGAAGCGGAACTTGAAGGAGCGGTTTTGGAAGGCGTTCATTATAACTCGCAGACGCAGTTCCCCGATGGATTTGACCCGGCGGGCACGAAGATGGTGAAGGAACAGGACTGAGGGCTTTTGCGATAATGAGTCAGGCAATGGAGGAGTGGGTTACTCATTTCCGTACGTTCGGGTTTCTACTGCGTAAGCGGATGTTTTCCGGCGAGGAGATGGAAGCGCTTTCGGAAGCGTTTGACGTGGCGATGAAGAGCGCCCGCGACAACGCGACGGAGCCGAAACTTCGTCAAGACGACCGGGGCTATTCCTCGATCAGGCAGCAAGTGAATAATACGATTCCGCCGTTTATCCCGTTTTTCGATTACGCGCCCGATGTGTTTTACCCGTTGCTAGATGATGAACGTATTGTCTCAGTCTTCAGGAACTTAATGGGTGATGACTTCAGAATCACGGTGACCGAAGGGCTGATTCATGCCGGCGGGAGCGGGTGGCATCACGACAATGTGGCTAGAGAGGGATATTTTACCATGCGGGCAGCGATTTATTTGGATCCGCTCGGTCCCGAGGATGGTTGCCTCAGCGTTATTCCCGGCAGCCACTTTACGCAGTTTCGAGACGCGCTAGGTACGGATGCAGATCAGCGAAGCATAAAATCGATTGAAATGTTGGGAACGCCGGCTGAGGCAGTGCCCGGCAAGCACGACCTGGTGAACGAGCCGGGTGATGTTCTTTTTATGAACCATAAATTATTTCACTCCGCGCTAAGCTCGAATCCGGGCCGGCGCACCATCCACATCAACGCCACACAGAATATTCCGTCTGAGAGTTAAAAGTGGTCAGTGTCTAGTGATTAGTGACCGGCGAGACGCTGTATTCAGTCGCTTGATTTGCTGCGTAAGACGCGCAATGAATTGCGCTACTACAAGCCTACCCGTCAGTTGTTCGAATTAATTGCTCGCTTGGTCGCTATTCGGTTCGATGATGGTGATTTCTTGGTTTGCGGGGATATTCTCCAGTACCTGCACCGTCCCGTTGAGCCAGCGGATTTCCAGCCGATCTACTGTTGAGACTTCGCCCAACCCCAAAAATACTCTCGGATCGTTGCTGCACAGATAGCTGTAACCTGCGTGCGCTTCTTGCATCCATGACTCCTCCCCCACCGTTATCCAAACTCGCGTCCCAAATCCATCACGGCTACTCTTGGTACCGATAAGCTTAATACGCAGCCAGTTCTGGCGGTTTCCGCCGTCATTGCGTAGGAGATGGGCGGGGCCGTTGGACTGGGTCACCGCAATGTCTAGATCGCCATCATTGTCATAATCTCCAAAGATTGCGGCGCGTCCCACTCCCTCGTATTGAAAATAGCTTCCGGAACTCAGCGACACTTCGGTATACGTGCCGTTCTTGTTGTTGCGAAACAGTTGGTCGCGTTGTGCGTACGTGACCACGTTGGTAATCTGTTCGATATTGTCGCTAATGTGCCCGTTTGCAATGTATAGGTCGAGCCATCCATCGTTGTCGTAGTCGAAAAAACCCGTTCCGAATCCGAGGAAGATGTAGCTTTCCTTTCCTAAGTTCGCGTCGTATATTACATCCGTGAAGGTTCCATCGCCGTTGTTTTGGTAGAGCGCGTTCGTTTCTTGAGAGAAGTTAATCACAAAAATGTCCAAGAATCCATCGCGGTTGAAGTCTCCGGCGTCAACCCCCATGCTAGCCTGCGCAATGCCATCGAAGCTATAGGCGCAACCCGAGAAAAGGCCTATCTCCGTGAAGGTGCCGTTACCGTTGTTGTAGAAGAGAAAGTTGGGAGTGGTATCGTTGGCGACGTAGAGATCGGTCTCGCCGTCGTTGCTGAAATCCGCCGCGATGACGCCGAGGCCCTTTCCGCCGTGCGGACCGCTAATGTTTGTTAAACCGACGGCTTCGGAAACATTCGAAAATGTACCGTCGCCGTTGTTTCGATAGAGTTGGTCGGGTGCACCAACAAAGTGTTCCGGATGGCAATAGGTACGAATGCCCTTAACGCCGCAGGGTCGGCGCGGGACATCAACGTCATAATGAACGTAGTTGACGACGTATAAGTCCAGATGCCCGTCACGGTCGAAATCAAAGAAGGTTGCGCTGCTGCCCAGCAACTCATCGCCTACGCCCGCCTTCTCGGTGATGTCCGTGAAGGTGCCGTCGCCGTTGTTTTGATAGAGTATATTCGCGCCAAAGCTCGTCACGTAGAGATCGGTGTCTCCGTCGTTGTCATAGTCGGCGCAAGCGGCGCCCATTCCGTAGTTTCCAGCGTTGCCAACCCCGGCTAGTTCGGTGGTGTCCGTAAACGTACCGTCGCCGTTGTTGCGAAAGAGCATACTTGTAACCGATGCCTGCGATTCAGCGTCTGTCAGATATCCGCTGTTAATGAGATAGAGATCGAGGTGGCCGTCGTTGTCGTAGTCAAAGAAAGCCCCGCCGGCGCCCATGGTCTCTGGAAGATGGTATTCGCCTTGTGCCCCGCTAATGTGCCGGAAATTCATCCCGGCGGTTTCGGTGACATCTGTGAATTGGACTTGAGGTACGTCGCCGCGTACAATGGGCGGTGCTAACAGTATAACCGGGCAAGCAAGCCACGATATACTCTTTACGAGTAGAGAGGTCAACCGATTTGTCGTTATTGTCATTTCTGTGATGATTCCTCTGCATCCATTGCGAGACGAAAACCGATAAAACTCGTTCCCACGGCAGGATAGTGACCCATACGGCTGGAGCATTGTGTTAGTTGCGCCCCGTTTGCCCAAGAGCCGCCTCGCACCACACGCCTACCGCCGTGTTCGGGACCTTTCGGGTTTTGCGTCGGTCCCCAATGATAGTAGGATTCGGAGTACCAATCCGATACCCATTCCCAGACGTTGCCAGCCATATCGCGGATACCGTACGGGCTTTTTCCGGTCGGATACGTTCCCACGGGGGCGGGACCGTCCGCATAACCATCGTTTCCGATCCACACGTTGGCGTGGACTTCGATTCCCCGGGTTCGGAGCGAGAAGGCATTTCCCCAGGGCCATAACCGGCTGTCCGTTCCGCGGGCGGCTTTTTCCCATTCTGCTTCCGTCGGCAATCTCTTGTTGGCCCACTTGGCATAGGCAACGGCATCCTCCCAAGAAACGCCCACCACCGGATGGTTAGGCTTGGTGCGAGCAATCTTGGGCCAATTTTCTACGCCGAGGCTATCGCCATAACTAATCGGAGTGTGGTTACTGCTCGCGCCGCCATCTTCGATCCAGAAGGTGTGATACTCGGCGTTGGTGACTTCGTGAATGTCAATGTAGTAGGAATCGAGGATCACTTTGTGCATGGGCTTTTCATGCTGAGCCCCTTCGTCGTTGCCCATGGTAAACTCTCCGGCGGAAATTCGCACCATTCCCTCGGGTGCTGGCGGCGTTTGGGCATACGCAGAGGATTTTAGATTCCAGAGAAGATTGGGGAAAGATGGGAAAACACATGCGACTACGAGCAGTATGGGGAGAGGCGACGGTTTACGTGAGGTCATTTCTTTTGGGACTGCAAATCTTGGTAACGTTTATAATGCTCTTCGGCTTTGGCTTCATCTCCCGCGAGTTTGTACGCATTAGCTAAACTCGCGTGGTACCTGGGATTGGAGGGCGCCAGCCGAATCGCGGCTTGAAACTGCTCTATGGCTAGGGGATAATCCGCCAGCATATAGTGAACGAGTCCCAGGCTGTGTCGATATTCCGGGGTGTCGGGATGGCTGCGAACAATATCCTCGTATATCTGTTTCGCCTTTTCGTAGTCCTTGAGTTGGGCGTAAATGAAACCGAGAGCCTCTTGGCATCTGGCTTCCTTCGGCGCCAATGCTGTACACTCTTCGAGCGCGGTTACGGCATTATCCCACTCGCGTCGTTCCAAGCGAAGCAAACCTAGTTGACGCCAAACAGCCGGGTCCTTCGGATGACGGCTCGCCATCCGGTCGAGATGCTTCAACTGTTCCTCTTGCACGCGAAGTTTCTCGAAGGTTTGCAACGTTTTCTTGGATTCGGCTCGCTGCCCGGTTCGCGCCAAGCAATTCCCCAGATTGAAATGCGCTTGAGCGTGGAGGGGGTTGTACTTTAGCAGTTGCCTGAAATGTGAACTTGCCGCTTTAAACTCTCCTTCCCGAAAGTGAGCCAGACCGAGATTGTAGATAGCGTCGACCCCGGAGCGGTTGAGTTCAAGGGCTTTTTTTAGTTCGTGTTTTGCCTCGTCAACCCGATTCACCCGGAGATACGCCGTCCCCAACAGTCGTCTCGCCCGCTCATCATTGGGGTGGAGTTCGACCGCTTTTTCAAGGGGTGAGATGGCTTGATCAACACTTCCAAGCGCGTTCAGGTAGGCTTCTCCGAGTTCAGTATAGACCTCGACATAGGTGGGGTCGGCTTCTATCGCATCCTGAAACACTCGAATCGCGTCCTTCCACTGACCACGAATTCCATATAACATGCCGAGATAGGCATGCGCATCCGCCAGCGAACCGTCGAGTGCTGCCGCCCGTTCGAATGAGGAGACGGCTTCATCAACTTCGCCGCGAAAAGCATTGCGCAATCCTTCGTCGTACAGTTGGAGTGCTTCCTCGTTCTTTACATAGGAGTCTACCGGTTGTACGAGCGCGGTTAGGATTGCGCCGCAGAGTATCGCGATGCACTTCGCGTGCTCAGGTTTTTGAAGCCTTGGCCACATGGGATTGCCTTGTGAGAATAGTGTGTGGGATTTTCGCAATTTAGATTGCAGGGAACGCAGATCTGCGTTCCTTAAGTTGCAGATGCTTAGATAGGGACGGAGCCAAACGGAGGTTTGCATTCACGTCTCGGAATAGTCAATGGCTGGTGGGCAGCGCCCACCCTACGACCGTCTAGACTTTGGAGGCAATTGCATTCTACCGTTCCACAATTTGTTGGGTTGTGCTTTCCGCAAACTAACAGTTTGCGGTACAAGTACGTCTCCGATTATGAATGTAAATGACCTTAACCGCGCGCTTTTACCGTTCAAGGTTGGGGAAGGCCTTCAGGAAAGCCGTAGGGCAGGTCGATCCGTTTTGCGGGAAGCGGCCAACTCTGTCCACCCAGATTCCGAAAAGATTTGTGCTTGCCGCAGAGCCACAAAAACGTCTCTGCAACCTTTACCGCGTCGCGAAACTGTTCGCTATAGTTTTGTCCCGGCCCATCATATCGGGCAGTCGCGAAATCGAATTCGGGTTCAATTACCCAATCGCGTTTTGGCGGTGTTGTACGCCAATAGAAGTATTTGAGCAGGTTTCGCATACCTGTCGCAGTCGACGGACCGCGGCGGTGCCAAATGTGATAAACCGTGAGAAAGATGGATCCTGCCGGCGCTGCCGTCGAGACTGTTCCGCGAATACCGCTTAGATGACTCATGAATCTCGCCTTGTTGCGTACAAGGTGGGAACCCGGTATGATCTGTGTCGGTCCCATCTCGATCGGCGTGTCTTGAGGATAGTAGAACACTTGCAGGAAGTTCAACTCATGTTGATGCTTGAAGTTTCCGTCTACGTGCCAGTGCGTAGGACCTTGCGGGCAAGGTACGCGGTGGTTACTCATCAGCACTGGCAGGTGGAAATCCGCCCCTAACAGCGACCGCACGGCACCGGCTGCGACCGGATTGATGATAACATCCTCGGCGAACCAGTCTTGCTGCAAAATACCGCTCGGTTCGTGATTGGAGAACTCGTCACAGTAGTCCACTGACCGGCGGTTGGTTTCGTTGGGCACCACCCCCTCAAGCATCAGATAACCGTTCGCGCAAAATTCCAGGATCTGCGAATCGGTCAGGGTCGGCTTGCAATCGTAGGTTTTCATCTCGGACGGTTTCATGATTTACCTCCAACGTTCCAATATGAATTCAAACCCGAGTCCGTACGCATCTTCGTCCGAAACAGCCAATAGCGCCATGTTGGGAAAGGAGATAATCCGCCAGCCGTCCTGGACGGCATCAAGCACTGTCTGATATTGCCAATCGTCCGGGTCGGACGATGCTTCTTTAAGCACGCCAGCCTCTATGTAGGTCATGCCTATCGCTTGAGATGCGGGAGAGGTATTTCCAACCTGTAGGTAGAGAATGTCTTGGTGTTGCTTATCCGTGTCGGCGGCGATTGCAGAGATTTTCTGGCGCAGTCGGACGTCGGTGAGGGAGCCGTTCTGTAAATCAGTTATCAGTGATTCAGTGATTTGTTGCTGTGTTTCTGTCATAGTGCTGTCCTTGGTCGTTCGGGTTTCGGCGCATTGATTTTTGGTCAACGAGATAGTTTAAGGTATTGAACCGCGATGGGACCTCTATCGCAAGGGATTTTCTATCACCCTCTCTACTGTCGGTTGATCACTCGTAATCCGTTTGCTTGGTCTTTTCGCTCGTCTGATCGCCCCTGGCGCTTCCAAAGGCGGGTGCGCCATGCGCATCCTACAGAAATCCCTTGAGCGACGGACCTTCGTCTAGACCTCGGGGACCAAGTTCCGCTTGATTTCGATAATTTCGAAGATCCAGCCGCTTGGGGCGCGCAGGAATGCGACCCTTCTCTCGCCGAATTCAGCTTTTATATCAGCCGGTTCCCTCAGGGCGACGGCGCCACTATCAATGGCTCTGGCAACATCCCTATCAAAATCGTCGCTGATGTAGACCAAGTGCGTCATTCCATGGGGGAGAGGTTCATCCAAGAGAGGCTCGTATGCCATCTTCTCCGCCACATGAATGTACTTGTCCCCCATCTTGATTAGAGGTAGGCGAAAGGATTCACCATCAAGTTCCAGGATTTCATCTAGGACAATTTCGTTGCCCATCTGCCGATGAAACTCCAACTCCCGTTCAAGAGAGGGCACTTTTATGCCTATTGTCCATAGTCCGGTTAACACGAGCCGTTCCCCTTCGTGAGGCGGATTTGCGGTGCTCTAGCGTTTTGAGACTCTACTACCATACAATAGTTGATGCATGCGTCAGTTGTGGGTGGGTGCCATGTCCCATGCCCGAATGGATTTGACGTGTGCGCTTCCGCCATTCGAGAACAGACTGACGCCCGTGCTGTCAAGACGGGTCGGGTAGATGCGCTGCGTGATGCACTCACGATTATTTGCGAACACTTCCAACACCGAGTGATCGAGAAATATCCGAAGTTCGAGCGATTCGCCGGCAGCCAACGCAAACGGCGCAGCTTGCGCAGAGACGTATCGTTCCGACTCGGGCAGGCTCTCCGACGCTTCCGCGGTGCGGTAGTAGGCGTATCGGATGGAATCGTCGAGGGTTGATTGTCCGACGCCCACATTGAGCGTTTTTGATGTCCTGTCGTAGAAGATGGTCGTTTGCTCCGCGCCATCGGGGGAGCAGCGTACTTTCACGCCGAATTCCTGCGCGTCCTCAGAGGTTATGTGGACCTCCAATTCAAGGCAGTCGCCCTGCACAGCTTCGACGACGAGTTCGGAGTCGGGTTGCAGGTGCAAATCTTGATGGCTGCGTTCGTTCATGCGAAGCACGCTCAGTTCGGGGGCAGGCTCAATCTGTAAAGTACCCTCACCGTTCAGCGAGAGGATCCGCGGTACGGTCGTGGCACCGCTCCAACCGGTGGCACGCGCCCGCTCCACCCCGCCCACCTCGGAAATCCAATCGAAGAAGATACGTCGATTTTGGTTATCCAGAAGCGTTCTGGCACCGCCGAGATGTCCGCCGGGCCAGCTCATCCTCGCATGAAATTCCGGGTGGAACCGTTCGTTTTCGAAACGGCCGAGGTAATACTGCGTGGCTCGGAGGTGACTGCAAAAGAGTAGCATGTACTTGTCGCCCAGCGGGAAGAAATCGGGCACGGCGAGGTCTTCGGCAGCCTCTGTCCATTCTCGAGAGGATTCGTAAAACTCGCCGAGATATTCCCAATCCGTGAGATTCCCTGACTTGAACAGGTAGCCCGAATCGCCCTTCCCTGCGGGGTCGCCGCGGTTAAGCACGGCGTAATAGGTGTCGCCGTCAAGCCAGGCGCACGGATCGTGGACCGTGTATTTTCCGTAATCGGGGTCGCCGGGTTGGGGCGCCGGGATAACGGGGTTGTCGGGATGCTTCGTCCAATTCAGAAGCAGGTCATCTTGACTCGTAGCCAAACAGATTCCGTCCGGGAAGCCGTAGTAGATGAAGGTTGGGATTCCCTCCTTGCTGATGAATGCACCGCCACTGAAACAGCCGATGCGGTCGGCGGGGCCGGGGCCCGGCGCCAGCGCGATGGGATGATGCACCCAGTGGACGAGATCCACGCTGGATGCGTGTCCCCAATGAATCTGATTCCAGTAGGCGGCTTGCGGGTTGTATTGGTAGAAGAGGTGATATCGTCCTTTCCAATAGATTGTGCCGTTGATGTCGTTCATCCAGCCCGAGGGCGGCATGAAATGGTAGACGGGTCGATGAGGATCGTCCCGGAATTTCTGCGTCAATGCCAGTGTCGAGTCGATTAGTTTTTCAGTCTTTTCTATTTCTGTAGTGTAGTTCATGGATTGGATTCCGTTTGGTGAAAGTTGGGAGGTACTCACTTTGGCTATTGCAAACAGAAGGAGCAATGTCCAATACGTCAAGAGAAGCCTCATTTTCATATCGAATTATACCATTTTTAGGAGGCTTCGTGCATTAATGGCGTCAATCAACGGGGTTAGAGAATCTCAAATGGCATGTGCTATGGGTGCTCTTTTGAAATCTTGTATCGCCCTTCATATCCGGTCGGTCGCTCCTACAAATGCGCAGTTAGAATGCGTAAGGGAAGAACTGGTGTACGTGGGCGCCTCGGAGTTCGCCGAAGATTGTCCATAACCCTCCGATGACATGCTGCCCCAGTATCAAGCCGACGAAGAAGGGGACCGCCTTTCGATAGAGTCGGATTCCGCCGATTCGCAGGATGCACCATTTTATCAGCCATGCGCAAAAAAGTGAAGCCCAAGCGACACTCAGTACCCACCCACAAGCTACAGCATAGCCGACCGGGTGGAAAGGGAAGCCGACGAAGCGCTGATGAAGCAGCGTCAGTACCATCGTTATGCCTGCGCCTAACCCAACATCAATGAGCATTTGGTCGTTGCCCTCCAACGGGTTTTCCAGCCAGACCTCGAGCCGTCGGAACGATTCGCTGGATATAAGGTGATAAACATTTAACGCACCGTGCCGATACATGTTATCCAGAAATACCCAAAATCCGGCGATGGTACCGACGATAATCGCAATAACCATTGCCCCCAAAAAGCCGCGGCTCGATGCCCTAATGGTTTGAGCAATTTTGAAGCCTTCCAGTTGGTGTCCGACGGGGTGGGAACGGTAGGCGCGGCTCATCCAGTAGGTTCGGCTGAAGAGTGCGATGTTGCGTTGCCCCACCGACCGGGCGCCAAACGTGTTGAGGAGCATCATCTCGGGACCTATCCATTCGGCATCGTGGGCGGGCGGTCCAATCTCTGCTCGGATTCGGGCAATGGCGAAGGCATAGACGATGTAGATTAATAGGAAAACGACGGCAATCCAAGGCGTCATCCCGGCATAACTTAGAGCAAGCACCAGGATAGCTCCTCCTACCAACAGACCGGCGATCGCCGTGCGATAGGTCATCGGCTCATCGGCGGTAGTTTCGAGGGGTTGACCGCGAATCGTCCAAACCGCAACCTGTTTGAGATATTTGCGACTGCCCCAGAGCGCGACGAAAGCGAGGACTATCCAAGCGCCTGCAGTTTCGAAACTCCTGTAAGGTCCGGGGACACTCCAGATTCCCGCCGCGTTCCGAAAGATGAGTTCGGCTTTCCAGAATAGATGGAAGAACCAGGCGGAGAAAGATAGGTTTAGCGGCAGGAAGTAACCCAACCCTACGACAAAGGGATAAACGGCTACGGGTGTCCAACCGATGGCGTTCCAAGGTTTGGTGCTGAACAATGGCGTGGCATCGTAGGTGGGTTTTAGGGCGGGGAATGACGGAAAGATCCCGTGTACTCCGTTAATCACGTCCATGCCGCCGGCAAGGGCAAAACCGAGCCACAAACCGCGATTTCCCAGCAGTCCGGTGCCGCCGCGCGCCAGTTCGAGGGGTAGTTGGATGATTGGATAGGCTAACTTCTCATTTTCCGTCCACTGTTTTCGAACGATGGTGTTGATACAGAGCAGTACGAGGAGCAGCACAATCAGGAAGCCGCCCCAATAGGCTCCCGGCACCAGCCAGGCTTTGAGGTGTATTTCGCTATAGAGTGTGGATTCTCCGTGCTGGTAGCCTATGAGCGCTTGTTCATCCACGACACTCAACCAATCGGGGAGGTGCTTCCCGAATAGGACCCCCCACTGGTTCTCGGGTGTTGCAAACCAGAATGCGGTGAGATTCTGTATCATCACCAGCATCAGGTCGTGCCCAAAGATTGCTGTGGCGATGGCAAGCATCACGTATACGATCAGCAGTTCGCTCGGCTGGAAGGCGATGCCGGGACTATATCTCTTTAGCAGGGCGTTTAGAACGACCAGGACAAAGAGACTGAAGGTTACATTGTAAAAGAGCGTGAAGAGGGTGGAAAAAACGGGGCGATAGATGGTCTCTGCTTGCATAACCCAATAGAGGTTTATCGGGATCAGGATGATTCCCACGATGACTGGGCGGATAAATCGTCCCCGACTATTGGATTGCAATCGTGATTGTGCGCCTCCATTGGATCCTAATCTAGAGTTGGTTGTGAGGCTTATCTCCTAAAACAGGCAGGGGTTGTTCGCATGATTGGTAGTTGAATGGATACGACAAGGAATAGATAATCTTCGTCCTGTATTATGCAACTTGACGCTAGGACGAGCGTCTTTCAAGTCCCTTGGTCGGCTCCACCGTCAATGAGAAATATGACATGTCCGTGCTGCGGAAGATGTCCTCAACTCTCCTCACAAAGGATCGCTTCCGCTGCTCCACATCACCGGACGCATACACTCCGGCGCCGTTCAAGTACAAATACTTTTCAGACTTAATCAGTTCGCCGACGATGCGGAACTTCTGCCATTTAGCGCCGAAATTGTAGAACTCTTCGATTTGGTATGTCGCAAGGACAATCATCGTGAGAACCAATGCCGCAACGCCTACTCGTGCCTTATATCCGGCAGGCACGGCGAATGTCAACGCGATTGCCAAGGCGGTGAGAACATTGCATGAAATTGCGATAATCCTCAAGAACCTGTATATCCTCTGGTTCTTTACGGCGCTTTGATCGAAGTATTTAATCTGGTCGTCAACTCTATCATTGATATACGATTCTACGTTCATAGTATCCTCTTCAAGCTAAATTTGAATTGTATGCCCACAGTTGTTGGGGAATCACGTTCCGGAAGATTCAATACAATCTAATTATATAACGTATTTTCTCGCCTTTAGCAACAGCGCAATTGCATCTGAATTTAACAAATGTTAAGTTTTTGGTTCCTTGGATGTCTGAATGCGTTCGATGACCGAACCTTGGATTAGATCTGCACGGAAAATCCACGCGGACTGTCAAATACTTTAACGACCTCAGGCTTTCGTAATTGAGAATGATGGTTGTCAGTCAGTTAAGGACAGAAGACTTCAGTCAGCTTGTTCTTATCGTCTTTGGTCCGATACACCTCGCCGCCTACCAAATCGGGATTCGAAAAATCACAGCACAAGTCGTTGTCATCGGAGACTAGCAACTTTACTTCTGCTACAATGGCTAATGCGATGATGTGCGCGTCATTCGACTTTGTTTTACCTTCTAGTTCAGCCTGTTTTATTCGGACCGCGTTCGTTGGCACAAGTTTGAGTTTCGCTCTCCTTTGCAGCTGTGTCCTTACCTTGGGTGCCTCTTTATCCCATTCTCTTTTTACGTCCTCGGTATTTGCGTATGCTATTTTCCCGTAGCCACGATACACCCAATCTCGCACAGGTTTCATGTTTTCATCAGCCGGTTTCTGAAATTTGCCAAACCTACTGGCATCCAAGACAATGCACATCCCTTATTCCTCAAACCCCATCAGCTGATCAGTTTCCTTTAGGAAGAATGCTCCGTAATGTTTCGGCACACCGATCATGTTCGCCATCTCATCAAAACTGATGTTATGCACTTTGACAACACGTGCCTTTGGCTCCAGATATATCAATGATACATCGTCGGGAGAGATGGTGCCCTTCCTGATTTCAATTCGTGCACGGTCAATTATGTAGTCGCTGTGTGTTTCAATGATGAACGAGCGTTTACCCTGCCCGGCCAATGTGGCTAACAGGGAGGAGATTTCCGCTTGTGCTTTAGGATGCAGATGGATTTCAGGTTGTTGAAGTAGGGAAAAGGGCATCTCTGTTATGGGACCAAGGGAACTTGGTAGATCCAAAATCTGCACCAGAATTGGTAAGATCTGACTTACGCCATAACCGACATCACTGATTTTAGTGCTGGGACCTCTTGCCTTGATTTTTAGTTTAAATGAAGTATTACGTGACTTCATATTCACAATCTCTATATTCTGAAACAGTCCCGAACTGTGTCCAAATTTTATCAGTTGTTGCTTCAAGGCCTCCCAGTCCTCTTTTTTAGTCGCTTTTCTTTCCATCAACTGCATCGGTACATCGCTGCCTTCAGGATCATCAGAGATCTTCGTCGAATTATAGGACTGTTTCGGGTGTGATCGAACAGGTGCGATACTAAACGCGAGAGTTGGTTTATCACGCCATAAAACTGTGGGCTTCGTCTTCAAATACTTTTGTAAAGCCTTCTCGTCTTCAGACTCGGCTTCAGACAATATGTAGCGGAGAAATGCAGAAGGCGGAAATCCACTCATCAAATCATAACTATGAATTATGTAATACTTATTTCTCTCTATGTCAAAGTCTGCTATATGTGTATCCAGCTCTAGTCCCAAATCCGGTTTACAAACAATTTCGCCATCATGGAATTTCAGCAAAGCTTCACCGACGACAGGTTCTCGCGTCTCTTTATCCTCACCGAATTCAAGAATCCATTCAACGTTTTCTTTTCCGTGTTCAAAATTAAACCCAAGTTTGAAAATCTTCTCTTTTTTCCTGCTATTTCTGACAATATCCTCAAAATAGTCCATTTTATAGGGGGAACGATTAAAATCCACCACTCCCTCAGTAAAGCAGTTTGCCAACGCCTGGAAACATCCCAAAGCGGTCGTTTTTCCGGTGCTGTTTTCACCAACTAAGAAGGTCAGAGGACGAATCTCAAAATTCTGGCGTTCGGCAAAACAGCGTACCTCTTCGATTGAGAATTGGGTGATCTTCATACCGACACCTCCAAAATCGTCGTCTTGTTAACGGGTATGTGATTTACGTTTTTCATTTGGCAAACTCAACTGGTAGAACTAAGAAACGCGCAATGAATTGCACTACTACGAACTCCGTTTACTGACGATCGTTAGCCCTTACGAGTAGGCGGTGTAACCGGGTGCAATGTCCGCCACGGAGACTGGGCAGATTTCGCGGGCGGAGCGTATTGCGGCTAAGGTGCAGCGTACGGCATGCACACCGTCCTCCCCGGAATAACGGGGTGAGGTATCATGGTGGATACAGTCGATAAGGTGATGGACTTGGTTTATATGTCCGTAGCTGTAGTAGCTGATGTCGGATTGCCAGACGTCGTCGCCTCCCTCGTCAAAGCGGAAGGCGCGGGTTTCTTTGCCCTCCCGATGCAAGAGAAGATGCTGCTGCTCTCCGTTCCACAGCAGATTGTGACCACCCTCTCCCAGCACCTCAATCATGCCATGCACTCCGATGACGGTTGTGCTGAAGCCGTGCATGTAGTCGAATTTGCCGTTCAACCGCTCGGCGCGCATCCACAGCCCTTGGCAATCGGTGTCCTCATACTTCCACGTAATGATTGGAATGTCGACCTCGGGGATCGAGTAGGGATCGTGGGCAGCGCCGCCCCCGTTCGTATCCGTCTTGCAGGTGGCGGTGACGGCGGAAATTTCGGCGATGCGGGCATCTCCCATGAGGTATTCGGCGGTGGCGAAGAAATGCACGGCGTGGTCGAAGATCCACGGGTAGTCGCCGCCGCCGGACTTTTCGCCATCCACGCGCCAGTTTCGGGCTTCGGGGATCTCCTCGACCACCTCTCGTTCGCGCTCGAACCACGCGCCGTGCCGCTGCCGGATCTGGAGGGGGCGTCCAATCTCTCCGGCATCGATCAGTTCGCGCGCTTTCATGTGGGATGTGATAAAGACATACGTTTCACCGACAACCAGTTTGACACCGTTCCTCTTTACCGCTTCGCAGGCTTCGAGACCTTCAGCCACGTTGCGGCAGAAGGGTTTTTCGCAATGGACATGCATCCCGGCTTCGGCGGCTTGGCGGGTCATGGACGGGTGCAGGAAGGTCGGAGTGGCAATGTCAACGGTGTTGATTGGCGCTTTCCGCAGCATCTCTTCATAGGAGGTGTAGACAGCCTCGATGCCGTGCTCCGACGCGAATTGATTCGCTCTAGCCTCATCGAGATCGCAGATGGCAACGACCTCGGCATTTGGATGGCTTGCGTAGCCTTTCAGGTGGGAGGCTGCCACAAGCCCCAGCCCTACGATGCCTACGTGTACAGACTTTGACCTATTTTCTTCAGCATTTCTACTCATTGCTTCTTTGTCAGAGATTCACTTTGCTGAGTTTTGCTTCGTAGATTATTAGGTCTCTGAACATTCGTCTAGCTTCTTCGCGGAGCTGTGTCCATCCAGGTGGATCTCCGTCAAGATGGAAGTCAATCCGCTCCTCGTCTCTAAGTGTCCATGCAACCTGTGGTAATGATTGACACGATTCAAAATATTCTGGGATAAATGCTAAGCATGCGTCGATTAGAGCATCAGGATGATCCGGCCCCGCAGGAATTATTGTAGAAATCTTCCCGATGGGATTGATTGACGTATCAAAATAATGTGCTTCCAACCACTGACGGTCAGCATCCCCAACAAGAATTTGAAAATGAATTGGGTTGATACCGTCCGCTCCCATAAAGCCACCTTCACCTCCAATGCAATAGATTCTGGAATAACCTGCCATCTATTCCTCCTTATTATCAATGTTGATGGTGTCTGGTGGGTTCGGCGTGTTGATAGTGCATACGGAGGAGGTCTAGCCCGAAATCGTCCTCCATGTGCCGCCAAACGGTATGGATGTGGTTGGCGTTATTCTGCGTGTTGTCATACTCCGCGAAGAAGAACGGTCCGTGAAGGCGATAGTAGTGCGGTTTTCCGCGTTCCTCGGCGCCCGCCCAAGCAAAATGGACGTCGTTCAGATTGGCATCTCGTAGTTTCCGATGTTCTATATCGGCTATCTCCTGCGGCAACCGATCTACATACTCATGAATCAACTTGACAAGAAGCTCGCGCTGCGGGGTTTCCATCGACTCAACAGCCAAACCTTGCACCGCCCCAACCTCGACCTTCAGTTGTTCGCGAGTCAGAATATCGGGAGGCGCGGTCGGGTTGATGACCGCTTTTCCTCTCTGATCCGTCTTCAAGCTGCCGAGAAGTTGGCGCGCCAGGTCTTCCTCGGTGGAAAGAATGCGCAGCCCTTTTTCGGCGCCATGCCTCACTTCTGCGGGATTGGAGCCGAAAAAGGAGGGGTTCGGAGAGATGAATTCCCGGTTGATTACGGTAAAGTGAAGAGAGACGTGGTGCCCTTCCGCCCGCCAACCCCAAGGCTCGTTACTGGTCGGGTCGCCGAAAACGGAGAAGAAATATTTATCCGGGTCGCGCGGAAATCGGGTATCGCCCTCGGCGCGTTCAATTTCGCCGAGTGTCGGTTCGAGGTCGATGATTGCGGTCGCTTTGCGATACCCCTGTTCGCTCAACCCGCATTCCATCAGCTTGAAGGCAGCCTTCCGTTGCGCGTCATTCATCTCCTTGAGTAGTACGCCCTTGCGTTCCCACAACTCCATCGGGACAAAGTGCCAACGCAGCCGCTCGGCATCGGCAAACTGAAATTCCGCTTTTCGGCGCAGAGCGGGCGTCAGGGTCTCCAAGAAATTCGCGCATGCATTCGCCATCCGTTCGGCGGTTTCCGGCGCGGGAATGGTCAAGAGGGGCTTCGAGTCATTTTGAGTGTGGGTATGTTCGGCCATGTAGAAAACCTCTATTTGTAAGTGTTCTGTGGATCTCTACCGCCATCGCTATCCGCTCTGTTGCTGGCTAGTGATTAGTGGTTAGTAATACCATTTCGCTTGAATAATGGTGCATATGATGTCTGAACTATATCGCCCATTTTCTCTGTAGGCGGGGCATCTTGCCCCGCCGAATTTGCACGGAGACAAAGTTGATTATTTCGCTCCAAGCAGGTCTCTTCACTTAATACATGAAATCAATGCACTTCCATTTTATAGAAATGGTATAAGAACACTCGGAGTGTGAGCTCTTCTGTGTAAGTCTATTTTAGAACTTGATACTCCCGCTTTCCTTCAACGCCTGATTTAATCCGTTTGTTATGTCGCTTAAATGCACGGAGTCGAGCTAATTATGTGCACGTAACCTGTGGACAATTTTATGATGCAGACACGTTAATCATGGCTTTGACCGAGCCGGTCGTTTTGTCAAGGGCGGTTTCAAAAGCCTCGGGCGTTTGATTCAGCGGGAATCGATGCGTGATGAGTTGCGTCGGGTTCACTTTTCCGGAGGCGATGAGATCGCAAGCGACTTCATAGTCGTGTGTTCCGTTTTCGGCGCTGTAGCATACGGAGAAGATGATTTTGGCCTCTTTCTCCAGCGCCCCCTCCAAGTTGATCGGGACGGGATTGGGAAACACACCGGTAACAACAACCTTTCCCTCGGGTTTGACGACCCTCACCGCTTGGTCGATGGTCGAAGCGGATCCGCCGACGGTCTCAATCACGGTGTCTATGGGTTCGCCGCCTGAGATGTCACCTACCTGATGCGCCAAGTCGCCCGTTCCCAAGCGGATAACACCATCCGCACCCATCGCCTCCGCCATCTCTACCTGAACATCGTACTTGGCGACGATGTAGGCGCGTTTGGCTCCGAATATCTTCGCCACGGCAAGGGAAAGCAAACCGATTGTTCCCCCACCCAACACCAACACAATGTCGCCGGGTTTGATATCGCCGTAGCGGCAGGCGTGAACTCCGACGGCGACGGGTTCGACCATCGCTCCCTGTTCGTGGGTAAGCGCTTCCGGGAGGGGGTGGATTCCCAAACCTTTGACCTCCATGTATTCCGCGAAACCACCGCCCCACGGAACGCGAGCCTTGTTCGGACAGTGGAAGTATGCGCCGCTGCTGCAGGCGGAGCAAACACCGCATGCATAGTGGCGAGTAAGGTCGACGCAGACACGATCGCCTTCGCGAATGCCTTCAAGCCCCGGCCCAATTTCCACGATTTCGCCGCTGACTTCGTGTCCGAGCACGGTGGGTTCAGGGTATGGCCGCACCGCATACCAGTGCAGATCGGATCCGCAGACGCCGCTGCTCATCACTTTTATGACAGCGGTAGTCTCTGCTGTATGGGGAATCTCCGATTGTTGAACGCGCATGTCGCGCGCCCCGTGCATAAACGCCGCCTGCATACTCATAGGCAAATGAATCCTTCTCGGTGGAGACATTGCAAGGTACTCACGTCAAGTTTCTTCGATTGTGTCACGTTTCCGCATGCTCCGTAATCTTGCGCGTGTCGCGGATGGGATTATAATCCCATGGTAAAATACAGTCAAGCACAAATCCGGCGGAAAGGCAGTGGCTAGTGGTCAGTTAAGGCAGCGGGAAGGAATATGAAGTGTCCCGTGGATCTCTATAGGAATTTATATGCTTCGATGATCGCTCTCACTCATTTGCTTGATTGTTGCAAATCTACAGCGACTGTGAGATAATGGGTGAAAGATATGACATAAACAATTCACACAATGATAACGCTCTCGGAGGGGAAATCCATGATATACGGCTCAGGTAGTCATACGTACGAGGTTCAGGAAAATTGGTGGGAACTGCCCGCAGGATGGGAATTCGGTTGGATTGCCGCCGTGGGCGTGGATTCGAAAGACCGCGTTTATGTCTATAGCCGAAGCGAGCATCCTTTGGTGGTTTTTGATCGCGAAGGTAACCTCCTCACGTCGTTGGGAGACGACATCCTTGTGGATGCCCACGGGATCTTCATTGATGCCGACGATAACGTGTATTGCGTCGAGCGGGACGCGCACATCATGCACAAGTTCTCGTCAGACGGCGAACTGTTGATGTCCGTTGGGGAGCAAGGTGAGCCTGGGCCGGAGGGTAAACCTTTCAATCTGCCGACCGATCTCGCAATAGGTCCGGATGGCGAGATGTACATCAGTGACGGGTACGGCAACGCGCGCGTGCACAAGTATTCGCCCGACGGAGAGTTGATAAAGTCGTGGGGGACACCGGGGACGGGGCCCGGCGAGTTCGATCTGCCGCACTGTGTGCGGGTGGATCCACGCAACCGCGTGATGGTCGCAGACCGCAGCAACAATCGGATTCAGTTTTTCACGCTGGATGGCGAATACATCGAAGAGTGGAGCGGGTTGAAGCATCCGGACACCATATACATTGATGAGGATGACGTCGTTTACATCGCGGAGATGGATCAGCACCTCACGATTATGACGCTCGATGGCGAGATTATTACTCAGTGGGGGAGCGAGCGAGGCAATGAGGTGCCCGGGATGTTCTACGCTTGCCCGCACGGGATCTGGGTGGACTCGCATGGCGACATGTACGTGAGCGAGGTGCAGGCGGATGGTCGGTTGCAGAAGTTTATCCGACAGAGGTAAGTAAGGAGTGCCATTCGGACGAGTGGATTCGAGGTGCGGTCTGGATTTGCCTATCCAGACCGAGCATTGAGGGGGCACGACGAGTCAATGAGGCTGGGAGCGTAAAACTTGTGACAGTGTTGAGATCGAAAGGACGAGAAGCATATGTCTCAAAATAACCCAACAGCACGATGCGTAGAGGGTAATCGTTATGAAGCCGAGGTACCGGATACGCTGGATTTGGCGGATAGGATGGCGCTCGCTATCAACGCCCTAACCAATGTCTGGGATGCAGAGTCGCGATGGGGTCTGAAATTTATCGTGGATTTCTCGCGTAAACCGGCGGTGCTGTTTGTCAACCATCTGATTGATGTGTATCTGAATATCCCGCCGAAGTTCGTGGAGGCGTTGGCGCTGTGCCGGCTGGCGTCCGGGGAAGAGTCAAGTTTGGATGTCGATGCGGGCGTCATACAGGCGCAAGTAAACCTGATTGGCGAGGACGGACTCACCTATTGCCCGACCGATATTTTCGACAGGGTTCCGATGGGACTAGCCAATTTTGCGGAGGGTGAAGCTGATGAGATGACGCCTTTCGCCGAGATTTGGGGCGAGGGCAGACAACTCGTGACGATGTCGATACTGGCACAGGTTGACGATGACTCGCAATGGATTGAGATTGGCAAACGCAAGGTCGATCGCATTTTGTCTCTGACTCAAGAGAAGGATGGTTTCAGGTTTCTATGGAGAGCGCAATATCAGCCGGGGCAGAATCCGCCGAGCAATGCCGATGAACCGGGTATGATGCCGGACGAGGGCGGCGGCTTATACAGCAAGGAAGATCTATTCACAACGATATATTCGATAGGTTCCTCCGGTCACGGTGCGGGGTTGTTCTACCGCGTCACGGGTTATGAGCCTGCTCTGGAGTTGTGCCGTGGTTTGGCTCGTTGGGCGTTAGCCCGTGTTTTCAACAGCGAAGACGGCCGCTACACGTTTTGGCATTATCATCACGGGCTTTACGCCTTGATGGCGGTGTGTGAGTACGGCTACGCCGTCGGGGATCGGGAGGTGCTGGAGCGGGTGGATGCATGCTACCGCTGGGCGCGGGAGATGGGTGATCCCCTCATTGGGTTCTATCCCGAGGTTCAGCAGGGGACCGACCGCTACCTGGAAAGATACGGCAATTCGGTCGAGATTTGTGAGGTTGCCGATATGGTTTGGCTGGCACTATATTTGACCCGAGCCGGATTGGGCGATTACTGGGACGACATCGATCGGTGGGTTCGTAATGTGTACGCTCAAGGGCAACTGTGTGACCCTCACCTGTTCGAGCATATCCCCGATAGCTATTATAATACGGAGCCGGACAACCGGTTATACAGAGACAGCACGAATATTCGCGAAAGATCTGTCGGGTCGTTCTTCGGTTGGATGCGCGCCAATGAGGCGCTGACGGTGAATCAAACTCCCGATGGGCCGAAGCTAATGGATTCGTCAATTATGCACTGCTGCACGGCTAACGGCGCACGGACGTTTTTTTGCGTGTGGGATAGCATGGTGAGTAGGACGGGCAATTTGGTGAAGGTGCACCTGTTGCTGAACCGCGCCTCCGAATGGCTCGACATCGACAGCTATTTGCCGGCAGCGGGGAAGGTGGTGCTTCACATTAAGGATGCGCCCGAAGCGGCGGTGCGGATTCCGGAGTGGTGCCCAACCGACGCGGTGCGGGTAACCGTTGGGACAGAAGCGCGCCGAGGCTTGGTTGAAGGACGTTATCTGCGGATCGGTTGGCTGAAACCGGGGGATCGGGTCACATTAGAGTTTCCGGTGCCGGAACGTGTGGTGCATCGCGTGCTCGGGGAAATTCCATACAAATTGGAACTGCGCGGTTCAGATGTCGTCTCTATCGATCCAAAAGGGGTGGCTTATCCGCTTTATGAAAATGCGCCATCCGGGGAACAGGTGGCAAGAACACGGTTCATACCAAAGTTAAAAGAGATTATCTGGTAATTGGCTGAGTTTTGGCGATGAGCAGTCCGTTTGTGCGTCAAAATTGGGAAACAGAATCGGCGGACACAATGATTACCAATCATGCCGACCAACCACGTTAAATTAACGGGACGAACACACGGAAGATAACAAATGTTAACAGATGCTCAGAAACACCATTTCGAAACGTTGGGGTTTCTCTGTTTGCGAGACTTTTTCCCTGCCGATGAATTGCAGCGGTACACCGACGCGTTTGATGAGACCTTGAAAAGAGCCAGAGGTCTTGAGACGCTGGAAACAAGCGAGGAGAGAAGGACCATTGGCACGCTCCGGTTCTTCGAGTCGAATCCGGCGGTCTACCACCCGCTGCTTGACGGCGACAAACTCAATGAGCTTATTGGGGATCTGCTCGGTGAAGAGTACGTGTTCACGGTGTCGGAGGGCGCCCTTCGCACGCACAACACGAACTGGCATCATGACGATGTTGCGCCGGAGGGACATCTTCATCTGAAGGTGATCTTCTATCTGGAACCTGTCAGGGCGACGACCGGCTGCCTGTGCGTGCTGCCGGGGAGCCACTTTCTTCCCTACCGCGAGCGCATGGAGAAATATGGCGAAGACATTCTGCCACTCGGGAAGGATGTTCCCGGTATCTATCCGATTGAGACGGATCCGGGCGACCTGCTGGTTTTCAATGTAAAACTTTACCACGCGGCATTCGGAGAGGGAGCAAAACGGCGTGGGATTTACATCAACTTCATACAGAAACCCAGAACCGAAGCGGAGGCGGAGTATATCAAGTGGCTATACCAGAAAGACGGTGGATATTATACTCCTGAAACGTTCAAAGATGCCCCGCCAAGACGATTGCAGATGCTCAAATTCTTGAAGGAGACATGCTACGATTCGGAATAAAATAGCCCGAGATCGGACAACTCGGAAACGTGCCGTCGATGGAACTGGAGGGACAGAGTGGATTCCACCTGTTCGAATGTTTTTTCCGTGTGGGGTTATGTGTCTGCTTGAGAGCTTGTTAGAAGGTCAGATCTGTAGGGTGCGCACTGCGATCAAGCGAATGAATAATGAGCGCGATAGAGATCTCTCTAGCCTTTAAAAGCCCCGAAGGGGATCGCACTCGCAATTCACTCGCGTTATTTCCTCCGAAGCAAATGAAGGAGGTGAAAGATGCTAACGGAAGCCCAGAAACGCCGGTTTGAAACTTTGGGATTCCTCCGTTTGAAGAATTTTCTTCCTGCTGAAGACTTGCAGCGCTACACCGATGCATTCGATGAGACATTGAAAAGAGCCAAGGGTCTCAAGACGCTGGAGACAAATGAAGAGACAAGGATGATAAATGCGCTCAAGTTCTTTGAATCCAATCCTGCGGTTTACCATCCACTGCTTGACAGTGACAAACTCAATGAATTTCTTGAGGATCTGCTTGGCGAGAGCTATGTTTTCACGGTTTCGCAGGGGACTATTCGAACCCACAACACGAAGTGGCATCATGACGATATTGGTCCCGAGGGGCATCTTCAACTGAAAGTGATTTTCTATCTGGATCCTGTTCGATCAACAACCGGCTGCCTCACCGTGCTGCCGGGGAGCCACTTTCTCCCCTACCGAGAGCGGTTGGAGAAATACGGCGACGATATTCTGCCGCTTGGAAGGGACATTCCCGGTGTGTATCCGATCGAAACGGATCCGGGCGATTTATTGGCGTTCAATGTGAAACTCTACCATGCGGCATTCGGCGCGGGCGTGAAACGGCGCGGAATTTATATCAACTATTTACAGAAGCCCAGAACCGAGGCGGAGGCGGAGTACATCAAGTGGCTTTACCATAAAGACGGGGGATATTATACCCCTGAAACTTTCAAAGATGCCCCGCCGCGACGATTGCGGATGCTCCAATTCTTGAAGGAGGCATGTTACGAGACGGAATAGAGTGTCTTGGAACAGCCAACCTTAATGGCATGCTGAAGAGGACTAGAGCAACATCAATTGTTCTTTATACACTGCGGTAGGTTCGGTTTCCTAACCGAACCGGTATTTACTACGTCTCGTAGGTGCGGTTGGAAACCGCACCTACCGAATATGTGTAGATATGAATGGAATTGACTATAATACCGATAACAAGAGTTCCAAAGACCGTTTGCTACGGACGGCAACGGACGGTTAGGAGGGCACAATGGAGTATTTGTCGTATGGAAAAACAGGTTTGGAGATTTCACGGCTCTGTTTCGGCGCGGGACGGATCAGAGACACCTGCGATACCTACGAAGCGGGCGCCAAACTGATTTTGAGGGCTCTTGACGAGGGGATTACCTTTTGGGATACCGCGGAGGGGTACAAGACACAACCCCACCTCGGAGAGGCAGTGCGTCAAATTCCTCGGCACAAGGTTGTCATTCAGACGAAGAACGGTGCGAAAGACTACGAGAATGCCGCCGCAAGCATCACGCGTTCACTTCGGGAACTGAAAACGGATTACGTCGATGTGCTGCTGCTGCACGGCATCTCTACACCCGAAGACCTGGTCTCGCGCGAGGGCGCGTTGGAAGCGTATCGGGAAGCGAAGGAAGCCGGCAAAGTCCGCGTAATCGGATGTTCCACGCATGTCTATACGGGCGCCGTGATGGACGCGGTCATCGAGCATCCCGAAATCGAGGTGATCCTAGCGACGGCAAATAAGGAGGGAAGGCTGTTGGAGGGCGGCTCGCTTGACCGGCATCTGGAATATATCAGACGCGCTTATGACCTCGGAAAGGGTATCAGCATCATGAAGGTCATCGCCGCAGGTGAAATCCCGGAGGCAGATTATTCGGAATGGATTGAGTGGGGATTCAACCTCGAAACAGCGCATGCAATCAATCTCGGTATTACCGAGTATCGCCACATCACATCGGATGTTGAGCACGCACGTGCGAGTGCAAGACGACGTATGATTCAGCACAAAGCAGCTTGAGTTTCAGATGAATCAGCCCCGCAGCAAACCGCATCCCACGTGAATCGTGAGAGGAATCCCCGCCTCTGCGCTTCACATCTGAGGAGCTTCGACGCCTTTGCAAGCAGAGAGGAAGATCTCGTTCTATCGCGCCTTGGTTCTTGGAGCGCTGCTGATACCGATCAACCTCTACTGGCTAATGCATGCGGAGTCGCTCAACCCCGCCGTCTATTCTACGCTTTTCACACTCTTTTATAACGTGACGTTCAGCATCTTCGTACTGGTGATTCTGAACGCGTTGCTAAAGAGAGCCGTTCCACAGATCGCTTTCCAACCGAGCGAAATCCTCATCGTTTATGTGATGCTATCGATCGGCACCGGAATCTTCGGTCATGACCTGATGATTGTCGTGGTCCCGACGCTGACCTCTATGTGGGCGGCCACGCCGGAAAACGAGTGGGCGGTGCTGTTCGGGCGGCATATCCCTCAATGGCTCACCGTATACGACGAGAGCGCTCTCATCGCATTCCAAAAAGGGGAGACCACGCTTTACGCCGATAGGAACTTGAGCGCATGGTTGCTGCCGGTGGCATTCTGGAGCGGGTTTCTGGTGGTGCTTCTCTTCGTTCTGCTGTGCATGAACACCATCATCAGGAAGCAGTGGACGGAAAATGAGAAATTGTCCTACCCGGTCATCCAGTTACCGTTGGAACTGGCGAGGGGCGGGACAGGATTACTCTCGAATCGGGCGCTGTGGATCGGGTTCATCTTGACCGGCAGCATTGATGTCATTAACGGTTTGCACGGTCTCTTTCCGGTTGTTCCCAGTTTCAAAATTGTGTACAACCCCGCGCCGCTGTTCGCGGCAAAGCCGTGGAATGCCATTGGCTGGACGCCGGTGGCGGTTTATCCTTTCGTGATCGGGTTGGTCTACTTCCTGCCGGTGAACCTCTCGTTTTCGGCGTGGTTTTTTCATCTGTTCTGGAAGTCGGAACTCATCTTCCGGCGGGCGGTCGGAATTTGGCACACACCGGGACCGTATCGAAGTTATCAGACATCTGGCGCGTGGATAGCGCTTACCATTCTCGCTTTGTGGGCAAGCCGTAAATACCTGCGGCAGGTGCTGGGCTGGGGCATTCGCGGCGATCCGCCGGAAGGGGCTGAGGCGAACGAGCCAATGCGCTACCGGACTGCGCTGGCCGGGATGGTGGCGGGCATATGTATCTTGGTGCTGGCGTTATACTATACCGGCATGTCTGTGGCGATCGCCGCCCTTTTTCTTCTAATCTACTTTCTCTACATGATCGCGCTTGCCCGTATCCGCGCCGAAACGGGACCGCCTGCGCACGACGCCGAGTGGATAGGTCCCGAGCAGCTCATTCTAAACGGGCTCGGGGCACGCCGCACGGGCGCGCGCAACATCGCGCTCTTCACGCGGCTTTATTGGATGAGCCGGGCGTATCGATCTCATCCGGTAGGTCATCAGCTTGAAGGATTCAAACTTGCGCAGACCGTGGGGGCGTCGAGCCGCCGATTTCTTGCGGCGATGATTGTCGCCTCGGTTGTCGGCACGGTCGCGGGTTTTTGGGCATACACGGACGCCATGTACCGTCACGGTACGGGAACCCGATATAATCTGGGATCGGAAGCGATGCGCCGCCTCGAAGTGTGGTTGCAAAACCCGGGCGAAGGCAACGATCTCATGCTGCGGGAGGTCGGTTTGGGGGCTGGCATCACGGCACTGTTTACGCTGTTGCATCATCGGTTTGTCGGGTTTCCGTTTCATCCTGTCGGGTATGCGGTGGCTTGCGGCTGGGTGATGAGCGCCATGTGGTTCTCCGTGTTTCTGGCTTGGATGGTGAAGTGGGTGATACTGAAATTCGGGGGCATACAGCTCTATCGCAAGCTGGTACCGTTTTTCCTGGGGGTGATTTTGGGGCAGCATGTCGTCGGCGGGTTGTGGACAATCATACGTGAGATTGTCGGAGGATACGGGTATCGGTTTTTCCCTTGAGCGTGTTCGATGGCTTGAGTTGCCGCTCAACGGAATCGTCTCGAAGCGAGAGAAGTGAGTTAGATGGAGTCAATACCCGCTCGCATTGAGTTGCCGAATCAGGTGCAGGTTTGCGGATTCGGTTTAGGAAGGCCCCGGTGCGGTTGGAAACCGCACCTACCGGATGGGCGCCATAGAGATTTTCTCTATACCCACTGCGGACTACGTTAAAGGTTCTACCAAGTAGAGCGCACCGATGTTAGACGACCACCCTTGGCTCCATATCTGTACGGCAAGGATTGGAAATGTCAATACAACCCGAGTACGACTGACAAGCGGTATCAAACTTTCGCTCCTACAGCGGACATACCCTAAATTACGCGGCGACGCGCCGGATAACAATAGCTTGGCGTATATTTGTTGGCTTGGATGACGATAAATTCAGCCAATTCTCTCCTCAATGACCGCCGCCACCTCATCATGCCCGTAACGAATCGCCATCTCCAACGGCGTTTCGCCCGGATACGGCTCAAACATCAGTCGTTTGAACTCGGTCATGGGCCCGAGGAACGATGTAACTTCCTCAGTCCACTCGGTGAGTTGCTTGGGCTCGACTATTCGGCTGACTGTCCTGAGGGAAGCGTCCGCCCCGTGGTCAAGCAGAAGCCGCACCTGTAGCTTACTGCCGGAACGTGCGGCGGAGTGGAGCGGTGTTTCTCTGCCGTACCTGATATCGTGCTCGTTCTCCATAATTGGTTCGTCATCTAAGCCGGTTCGGGCTTGCGCGTTGACATTTGCTCCCGCCCGGATCAGCATAAAGGTACACGCCAACTCCTTATCGGAATCATGCAACGCTTGCAGATGTAACATCGTCTGTCCGATGTAGTCCCACGTGAAATTCGGATCGAGGTCGTGCTTCATCATCAGAAGAAAGGAATCCAATCCTGTAACACCGATGGCGTGGAACCCGAGATAACTCGGCTGATTGACATTAATACCACGCTCAATGAAGTATCTGTTGATTTCGTAATCGGTACTGGGCCAATGGGTGCCAAGTTCACTGTTGTTAACATTCGCGCCCGCTTCCACGAGGGCTTTGACCTTTTCAAGGCTATTGAGCTTGACGCTGGCAACGAATAACGGTCCCCACCGCGGTTCTGTCTGATTGCTGCGCCTCACCCGCACATTAACGAGTCCCGGCTCTTGAGTGAGCATCTGTCTAACGGTCTGAACGTCTGCCTTATCGAACTCTTCCTGCCATTGCGCTTTAAGTTGTTGATTCATCGTGTGACCTTCAAGCAAGTTGTCGTATTCTAGTTGTTGTTGCGTTCCACCGTGTTCAACCCAGCCTATGGACCAGGGTTTGCAAAAGGCTGGTAGGCAGTGCCCACCCTACAAGACCACTGTTGTTCAAACGAAATAGAGGTAGATACATGGCGCTCCTCCGGAGCGCGTGAATTGTGTAGCCTTGCGGTTCTACAGACATTGCGCTCCTGCAGAGCGGGAATGGCGATGGTGTGAGTTTATAAACTTTTCGCGCTGCTAATACTTATTTCTCTGTTAGTCGTCATAAAGATAGGAGAAGAGTAGATCAAAGTCTCGATTTGGAGATCGCTCCTACAGGAATTGAAGCGCAGAATCAGACTATAAATCGCCCAATCGCGACCTTTTAGGTGTTCAACTGCGTAAGTCCTATTGCAGAAATAGAAAGCAGTTCTGACAGGATCAAACTGGATTCAGCCAGCTCTCTCGTCAAAGATTGCCACTATTTCATGATGCCCGTAACGGCTCGCCATCTCCCGCGGAGTTTCGCCCGGATACGGCTCAAACAGCACTCGTTTGAATTCGGTCATGGGCCAGAGGAACGATGTAACCTCCTCGGTCCACTCGGTGAGTTGCTTGGGCTCGACTATCCGGCTGACTGTCCTGAGCGAGGCGTCTGCCCCGTGGTCAAGCAGAAGCCGCACCTGTAGCTTGCTTCCGGAACGTGTGGCAGAGTGAAGCGGGGTTTCTCTGCCGTACCTGATACCGTGCTCGTTCTCCATAATCGGTTCGTCATCCAGACCGGTTCGGGCTTGCGCGTTGACATTGGCTCCCGCCCGGATCAGCATAAACGTGCTCGCCAACTCTTTGTCGTTATCATGCAGCGCTTGCATGTGTAACATAGTCTGTCCGATGTAGTCCCACGTGAAGTTCGGATCGAGGTCGTGCTTCATCATCAGGAGAAAGGAATCCAATCCTGTAACTCCGATGGCGTGGAACCCGAGATAACTCGGCTGGTTGACGTCAATTCCGTGCTCAACGAGGTATCGATTGATCTCGTAATCGGTGCTGGGCCAGTGCGTGCCGAGTTCGCTGTTGTTAATGTTCGCCCCCGCTTCTACGAGGGCTTTGATTATCTCCAGACTATTGAGTTTTATGCTGGCAACGAATAACGGTCCCCATCGCGGCTCTTCCTGATTGCTCTGCCTCACCCGCACATTAACCAGTTCCGGCTCTTGAGCGAGCATCTCTCTAATGGTCTCAATGACCGCCGATTCAAATTCTTCCTGCCATTGGCGCTTGAGTTGTTGGTTCATTGTATGACCTCAATGCAAGTCTAGTTGGGTTTGACCGTGTTCAACCTAACCTTAGTTTTAGTCCAAGAAATCCTTCAATTCTCTACCGCCCATTCATCAAGACCCAGCGGCAAGGGTGCTGGTCGTTCTACAGTGCTCTGAATCTCGACATGCTCATTCGACTCCGAAGACTTGTCGAATGCGAGCATCACCTCGAGAACATGGTAAGCCAGAGCGTCATTGGCGCGGTGCGGGCGCCCGGAGCGAATCGCGCGAACCATGTCGATTACGCCGATAGTGCGAGCATTCGCGGGGAAGGCGTGTGGAACTTCCGACCAGTCCTCACGATGTTGTGAAAGGAACACCGGACCGGCAAATCCGTTGGGGTCGGGCACCTGTAAGGTGCCTGTTTCGCCGTAAAGTTCGATGCAAGGCAGGCTATGCCTCCACATATCGAAGCTCATGATCATCGTGACGACGGCACCGCTAACAAACTCAAGCGCCCCGGTCAGGTGGGTGGTGGTTTTCACGGGGATGCGCAAACCGTATGCGGCTTCGCTGGTTGCCACTCTTTCCTCAAACGCCTTCGCGGTCACAGCGGCGACGCGTTTGACGGGTCCGAGAATGTTGACCAGCGCTGTCACGTAATAAGGACCCATGTCTAGCATTGGACCGCCGCCGATGTCATAAAAGAACGCGGAAGTGGGGTGCCAGCTCTCGGGACCGTGGCCGCACATGAACGCAGTTCCAGCGATGGGCTTTCCGATTCCGCCTTCGTCAACGGCCTTCCGTGATGTCTGTATTCCAGCCCCGAAGAAGGTGTCTGGCGCATTACCGACGCGCAATCCCGTTTCATCCGCTTTCGCGAGTAGTTGCCGACCACTTTCAATGTTCACCCCGAACGGCTTTTCGCTGTAGACATGCTTGCCCGATTCCAACACCGAAATCGCCACCTCTACGTGCGCCTTTGGAACGGTCAAGTTAATGACGAGTTCAATCTCTTCGTCAGCCAGCATGTCGTCCACGCTGACGACGTGGCACCCCCACTTGTCCCCCGCCTCTTGAGCGGCTTCGGTGCGAATGTCCGCACAGGATTTGATTTTCAAGGCGTTCGTGTTTTGGGCTCCACCGAAGTATGCCCTACTGATATTGCCGCACCCGATGATTCCGACTTTCATTTGGTCTTGCATGAAACCCTCCAAAGTTCTCCTATGGCTGATGCGTGTGAATGCGTTTCGGTTGGGGAGAATATGATAGCAGATTTCCGGTCGAATACGCTATCAGAACTGAGAAAGGAAGGAAAAGAGGTGACGCAATGCATAATACGTAATGCGTAAAAGCACAGGGTGTGCCACGAGTTTCCCTGGCTACGAAGAGGGAGGGTTGGAAAACGTAATTGGTGGATCTTGAGGCATTTGTAATTGACGCAGAAGGTTCATCATGTTAAGGTTAATTCTGTGTTCGTTGTGTTCTGTATCACTCCTTTTGCTAAGCGCTTATAGGGCGTAAGAAGAACTTACAGGGGTATCGTACATGCAACTCTCACTCTCCACGCGGATTGCGGAATCGTTCTCTGACAAAGAGAAGGCTGCTGTGCCATTTGAAGAGTTTTCGCAACTAGCGAAGGACAACGGCTATCACGCAATCTGTATGCGGGCATCGGCTGCCGGCATCCAGTCCTCAAAAGAACGCATTGCAGAGGTGCGCCAAATCCTCGACCATTTGGATTTAAGAGTCTCAATGGTCACCGGTGACTTCGCCATCCCGGAGAATTTTGAGCGAGGTCCCGGCGCTCTACGAAACATTACACCGTACCTCGACCTCGCCGAAGCCTTCACTTGTGGATTGATGCGGATCTGCATGAAGAAAGAGGAGGACATCCCTTGGGCGCAGCGTGCCTCCGATGAAGCAGCGGAACGTGGGATACGTCTTGCCCACCAGTGCCACGCTGCTAGCTTGTTCGAGACGATTGAAGGTTCGGTGGAGGTGCTGCGGCGAGTTGATCGTCCGAATTTTGGCATTATTTACGAGCCCGCAAATCTGCGAATGTGCGGTCAACCATACGGTTTGGAGGCGCTCCAAGCCTTCGAGCCGTATCTGTTCAATGTTTATCTTCAGAATTACATGCCCAACCCCGAAGGCAAGGCTAACGTCGAAACTTGGGTTCGCGGGGTAGTTCATTTTGACCACATCCCGCTCCACGACGCGCGCGGCGTGGACTGGAGTGAAGTTTTCCATGCCTTGGAATCGGTCGGCTATGACGGGTACGTGACCGTTCACCAGGCACTCGCCGAGATTATGTCGCCAGCGGAAGCCGCGCAGGTTAGCACAGACTATCTGCGTTCACTGCAGAAATTTGACTCCTATCCCGATCCGTTGGCGGGTACTATGGGGAGACGGATCCAATTTTAGGAGATCTGCTTCCATCGAAACGATAATGGGATGGCTCAAAGTAAACAACATCCCGAAATCGTCACGAATCATAAACCCGCTGGGTTTGGCAACGGGGCATCCGAATGATTCTAGCGAGAAGCACTTTTTCGAAGCCCATGTTGGTTTGTAATGTGCATACATGAGTTTTATAGCACTGGGATCTGTATTGAGACTTCCTATCGCCTGGGGAGTTTCATCGCGCGGGATTCACAATGGGATTTCTATCGCCCTGGTTATTCACTTGGTTGATCACTCCCTATCCGCTCGGTTGATTTATTCACTTCCTTGATCCATTCCTATCCGGTCGGTCGATCTATTCGCTCCGGTGATCCTCTGTTGTTCACTCGGCCGATCGTACCTTACAGGACATGATGGGCCGTGGATCCCTATCGCACTCGCTATTCGCTTGGTTGATCCCACCCTGCAAATATACTGAAGCCCGATCCTGAGGCTAAATAAAAAACTATGAACGTTATTGTTATTATGGCAGACAGTTGGCGTGTCGACCATTTCGGCTGCTACGGCAACGAGTGGATTCAAACGCCAAATCTCGATCGATTTGCCGAGGAAAGTTGTGTCTTCGATATGGCTTTTGCGGAAGGATTGCCAACTATCCCAACTCGCACCTCGCTGTTCACCGGGCGTTACACCTTTCCTTTTCGGGGGTGGCAGCGTCTTGAACACGACGATGTCCTCTTGGCAGAGGTGCTCTGGAGTTCGGGTTATACTTCGGCGTTGATTTCCGATACCTTTCACATGCACGAGCCGCAGATGGCGTTTGAGCGCGGATTCGACTACGTTCATTTTATCCGAGGTCAAGAGGGCGATCCATACATCCTTGACGAATCAATCCAGGTTGATGTCGATGCGTATCACAAACCAAGCAGCGACGCAGATGCAAGTGAAAACGTGCGCAATCAGCTTGAACAATATCTGCGAAATCGGTCGCACTGGAAGAGTGATGAGGACCACTTTATCGCGCAGGTTGTCAAATCATCGCTGCATTGGATCGAGAATCAACCCAAAAAGGATGGTCTATTCCTGTGGATGGACTGTTTTGACCCGCATGAACCCTGGGACCCGCCGGAGCCATTCAATCGGATGTATCAGCCGGACTACAACGGCAAAGAACTCATTCACCCGATACCCAGCGAGGTTAAGGGGTATCTGACGGAGGAGGACCTAAAATGCGTCCAGGCGCTTTATGCGGGTGAAATCACATTGGTGGACAAATGGATGGGTATCTTCCTTGACCGGCTGCGCGAACTCGGGATGTTCGATAACACCTTGATTGTGTTTATGTCCGACCACGGCGAACCGCTGGGCGAGGGCATGTGGGGGCACGGCATTATGCGCAAAGCGCGTCCTTGGCCCTACGAGGAACTTGTGCATGTACCGCTGATCATAAAGCACCCTCGAGGAATTGGCAGCGGCGAACGTAGGAGGGCATTCGTGCAGCCCCCGGATATTATGCCTACGGCTCTTGATTTCTTGGATATTGAGGGACCGGGGCACATGCACGGTCAGAGTCTGATTCCGATCATGTCCGGTCAGATCGAAAAGATTCGCGACTACGCTTACTCCGGGTTCTACCTAAAATCGTGGAGTATACGCACGCCGGATTGGAGTTACATCTGGTGGCTGCCGACCCTTCCCAAGGTTGAGCGGAGCATGCCGGGCACACTTGGCGCAATCTCCTGCACACTCGTCGGCAGTTTGGAAACGCCGCCAAAACCGGAACTTTATAATCGAAAGGCAGACCCGTACGAACTGAACAACCTCGTGGATCGGCACCCGGAAAAAGGCGGAGAGTTGGAGCTCCAATTGCGGCGCTTTGTTGAACAGTTGTATTGATTTTCGTACACCGTACACGTTGTTTTACCTATCTTGGTGCGAATACGTGTGAAGCTTACCCACGAACTGTTGGAGGCTGATGAAATTCCCATCGCAGGGTATTTGCTATTGTTGATGCTGTATGCTCCCCTGATGGATCTATGTTGCGCACGTTATCCAATCGGTTGATGGTCGTTACACTGAGGGGGTCTCTATCGCTATCCGTTCGCTTGATCGCTCCTACAGAGTGCGTGACAAGTCAACCCATTCTTAAAGAATGACCCACCGAGGAGGGATTGATGACCGAGTTAGGAAATCTTCAAAGACGAATCACTGAGGAACGCGGCAAACGCGGTTTTGTTACGGATCCCGTTAAGCTGGGAGTGCTGTTGACTGAAGAGGTTGGGGAGATTGCATCGGAATTGAAACGGCTCTGGTCGAAAAACTATGACGAGTTTCGCGCCGACCGGCTTAAAGAGGAGATAGCCGACGCCTTCGTGATTCTTGCGGCGCTAGCCGACCAGTTTGATATCGACATCGGGGCGGCGGTTGAGGCCAAGTTCTTTGGAAAAGATGCTCGGAGAGAATGGAAGTCTACCCAAGGTCAGTGAGATGGTGATGGAAAATCAGAGTTGAATTCTCAAACATGAGGCATCGGGCGAAAACCGAGGAGAATTCGAGTGAACAGCGTTGTCGAGAAAGTTACCGCATTTGTCACTCGTGAACGCAGTGGGGTGAAGGAGTTGCTGTTGTTTAAGCATCCAATAGCGGGCATCCAACTTCCAGCCGGAACCGTAGAAAACGGTGAAACCCCAGTAGCGGCGGTAATGAGAGAGGTCTATGAGGAAACCGGCCTGCGTCGCGTGAAGATCGAAAAATCGCTCGGCTGTATTGAAAACGAGTTGGAGGAGAATGAGAGAATCGTTGCGAAAACAACCCGGGTTTATACCAACCCAAGTCTGAGTTCAAACGTCTACAAGGAGGAATTAACCAGAGGGCTGACCGTAAATTACAATTCTAGCCACACAGATTTCACTCACGTCTCGTATGTCGAATACGACAGCGCCTCCGATCCGACGCGGATCCGCTGTAACATTGCCGGATGGGTGCCCGGTAAAAACCTGAGCGCCCGGAAAACAAGGTATTTTTTCCGGCTAACCGCGTTAGAAGAAACCGCGATGGAATGGGAGGTAAAAGGCGATCAGGACCATATCTTCACACTGTTTTGGGCTCGGATTTCGGCGCTGCCGCCGCTTGTGCCGCCGCAGAATAAGTGGTTGGATTGCGTTCACAAGGAAATTGGATAGGAGCGACTGAGTCATTGGGGCAGAAATGGAACTCAGTCAATTTAGATTGTAAGAACGCAGATCTGCGTTCGCTTCTGTGGATTCCCGCTTACGTTTTAGATTTCCCGTTGCTGAGAGGGTCCTCCAGAGGGTTTACTCAGGTTTGAATTGAATGGTTTCACGACAATCCCATCGTGAGTGTCATTTCATCGTCAATCTCATAAGTGATCCTGGCTCGGACTAATGGAAATCGCGCGACCATTTCTACTCTTCCTGCTACTCATACTTCCCGCCCTTTACTACGGCTACCGCCGCAGCCTCGTCGACCTAACGCGAACACAACGGATTGCCAGCCTGATTATGAGAGCGATCATAATCGTGCTGCTTGTCTTGAGCGTCGCCGATCTTCAATATCTTAAGACCGGCGATGAATTGGCGGTAATCTTTCTGGCGGACATTTCGGATAGTATCTCGGCGGACGGCTTGGAAACGTCGACGAACTATATCAACAAGGCTCTTGAATCACGAGGTGAGGGGCAGCAGGCGGGTATCATCGGATTCACGGACAGGGCAGAGATACTCAAGAATTTGCGCGGCGACTCCGAAGACGAGTTGTACCTTGCCGACATAAAGCAGTCGTGGTTGGATCTGGATGAGGAGGCGGGAGACGCCACGAACATTTCCCAAGCGGTCGAGATGGCGTGGGGTGTTTTTCCCGCAAATGCGAATAAGCGGATTGTGCTTGTCGCTGACGGCGTAGAGACGCAGGGGGACGCGATTCACGCCGCACTTCGCGGACAGGATTTTGGGGTACAGATAGACACGGTGCCACTCTATCCGAGCGATGAGCCGGAGGTGATGCTGGAGCGGATCGATGCTCCCGTCCAGGTCAAACAGGGCGAGCCTTTCACTGTAGAGGTGCTTGTCCACAGCAACCATGAGGACATCGCGGAGATTCGCCTCTACAAGAACAAATTCGAGGCGGCAACACAAGAGGTACGCTTGACCGCGGGCGAGAATCGCGTGCTATTCACGCAGACATCGACGGAGAGCGGCACGTTAACATTTGATGCGATTGCCCGATCGACGAAAGATACTCGATTCGACAACAATCGCGCACTCGGCATTGTCGCGGTATCGGGCAAACCGAAGGTATTGTTGATCGATGAGAACGAGCCGCAAGCGCGCTATCTTACCCAGGCGCTTGAGGATGCCGACATTCGCGTCAATGTCCGCAACGGCTTGGGCGTTCCCGATGAACTGTCCGACCTGCAAAACTTCGATCTTGTCGTGTTCGCGGATGTACCCGCCAATCGCCTCTCCGAGAAGCAGATGGAGCTTATCCGCACCTACGTGCAGGATCTCGGCGGCGGATTCATGATGCTGGGCAGCGAAAACAGTTTCGGGCTCGGCGGCTATTACAAAACGCCAATCGAAGCTATTTTGCCCGTTCGTACCGACACCGAGAAGAAAAAGGAAACCCCTTCTCTGGGAATGGTGCTGGTGATTGACAAGTCGGGGAGCATGGGCGGCATCAAGATTGAGTTGGCGAAGGAGGCGGCGCGCGGGGCGGTCGAACTGCTGGGCAGGCGCGACAAAATCGGTGTGGTCGCTTTCGACGGCTCGCCGTTTTGGATTTCCGAGATGCATTCCGCATCGGACAAACTGTACCTCTCCGATCAGATAGGATCGATCACCGCGGGCGGCGGAACGAACCTTTACCCCGCACTTGAGCAAGCGTATCTCGCGCTGACGGAGACGAACGCCAAGCTGAAACATGTCATCGTTTTGAGCGACGGAATGTCGCAGCCCGGGGATTGGTACGGCATCGCGAGTTCCATGCGTGCGGAACGCATCACGATTTCCACGGTCGGAATCGGCAGCGGCGCGGACATGAATCTGCTGGGAAACCTCGCCAACTGGGGAGGCGGCCGCGATTATTTTACGCAGGATCCGTACAACATTCCCCAGATTTTTGCTAAGGAGACCATCACCGCATCAAAGTCGGCAATTATTGATGAACCGTTTATTTCGCAGATGATCAAGCCTACGCAGGTTTTAAGCGGAATCGACCTTCAAGTTGCACCTTTTCTGCTCGGCTACGTCGCTACGCAACCGCGGCCAACGGCTGAGATTTTCCTCGTTTCCGACCGGGGCGATCCACTGCTGGCAAGTTGGCAGTACGGATTGGGCAAATCAGTCGCTTTTACATCCGACGCCAAAGCGCGTTGGGCTTCGGACTGGTTGGAGTGGCCCGGTTTTGCCAAATTTTGGACGCAGTTGGTACGCGACACGATGCGCAAAACAACCTTAAGCAATTTTCAAGCGGAAATCAAACAGGAAAAGGGAAACGCGCACCTTGCTATTGACGCCCTTGGTGAGACCGGGGACTTTCTGAACGAGTTGGAAAGCGTTATCTCCCTTATCGCTCCGGACCTGAAAAAGAAGCAACTTGGCGTGGCACAGACCGCGCCCGGTCGGTACGAACTTGACTTTCCCACGAATGATGTCGGACCGTATTTCGTGAATATCATGCAGAAACGAAGCGGCGAAGTCGTGAATACGCAAGTCACCGGAACCGTGGTTTCCTATCCGGAGGAATACCTCGTTCATAACGCTAACGAAGCCGGTTTAACCCAAATCGCGTTGGTGTCGGGCGGTAAATTCAACCCTTCCCCCGAAGACACATTTCGTTCGCCCGATAGTCCGGTTGTTCTTCGGATTCACCTCTGGCGACCCTTTCTCATTGCCGCCCTTCTTCTATTGCTGGCAGACATTGCGCTTCGCCGGATTGATCTCAAGCGCGCCGGAGTATGAAAGCGTAGAAAACGAAACGGCGAATCATGCCAGGTTTTTTCGGTTGATGCTTGGCTGCCATATCGTTCCTGCGGCCGGCCGGCTCTACCTACGCTCTAGATGGTGCGATCGGGAGATCGCTACTACAGAGACCCCGCGGTAAATTGCGCGACTGCCGATCGAACTGTGGAATCCCTATTACTTTCTAGAAATCCCGTTATTCATATTTGGAGTTCGCATGTCCCAACCTGGTAACTCATCACGATTCAATCAAGATGAAACTTCCGCCGGAGTGTCGCTTCAGCCGATGAGTTTCGCGGATATTCTGGATACGACGTTCAGCATGTATCGCAGGCATTTCCCTTTGTTTTTGGGTATTTCGGCTGTTTACTTCACTTCGCACGTCGTGCTGACTGTCTACTGGCACTGGATCACGGATTTGTGTGACATTGCCGTACCGATTTTAACCTACGCAGGATCTGTGTATGCGAGTGCTCAAATCTGTTTGGCCAAACCTGTCACTGTGCAATCCGCATTTGGGCAAGTCATGAGTCGGCTCATGTCCTTCGTGGGTAGCGCCGTGCTTTGGCTGCTGGTTGTCTTGGCACTGAGTTTTACCGTAATCGGCATCCCTGTCGCAATCTTTCTTGGAACGCGTTGGGGCTTTTTCCCGCTGACCGTCTTGGCTGAAAACTATCCCGCGGCGGCAGCGCTGAGACGCAGTGGCGAATTGGTCAAGGGTACGTGGTGGCGCGTGTTCAGTATCATGTTGGCAATCGCCATGATTGCTCTCACGATAGAGTTGATATTTGTGTTCTTCTCAACATCCATCATCGCACTATCAGGCAATACGGGAGAAATGGACTTTATGGAACTGATTCGATGGTGCGTCTGGGGCGAATCCCACGATGAAATCAAGGGTGCCCTCCACCTGTTGCACGCCATAAACACCGCAATAAGTGCCCTTACGGGTCCGATTACGCCAATCGGTTTCACGCTGCTCTATTTTGATCAACGTGTTCGGAAAGAGGGTTTCGATATTGAGTGGCAAATGACCAAAGCGGTAGATTAGGGTGTCGGCATATCTCAAATCTTAGCGTAATGCGGGCGGCAATAGAATTACTCCGGCCACCTCTTTCACAACACGGTGGGTAATGTGTGTCAACTCAAGCATGCATCACAAATGAACAACCGTGAAGAGGCAACCACAGCGTCGCTTCAACCGATGGATTTCGTGGATATTCTAGATTCTATGTTTAGTCTTTATCGCAGGCATTTCCGAATGTTTGCGATCATTTGCGGCGTTTATTTTGTCTGGGAGTTCGGTACCTACCTGGTAACGGGTATCTTCGCGATGTTGGCTCCCGGTTCTGGCCGATTCAGTGCACCGATGCTTACAGTATTTGTCCTTTCGTTGATTTCTCGTGTAGTGATGATATTTGTGAAAGGAGGGATTTTCTTCGGAAGCGCTCAAGCCTTTTTGGGGGTGCATATTACTCCCAGGGCGGCATTCGAGCAAGTGAAACGACGATTCTGGCCCTTCCTTGGCAGTTACCTCCTCTACGGCACAATTGTCTGGTTATTGATTATCACCCTCATCGGCATTCCTTTTGCCCTATTTTTTGGATTTCGCTGGATGTTCTATAGTCTAACCGCAATATTTGAGGAAAAACCGGCAGTCAATGCGCTCAAACGCAGCGGTGAGTTGGTTAAGGGAGGCTGGTGGCGCGTTTTTGGGATAATGCTGGGTATTATTCTGTTGGTTTCCGTCATTGAATCCATACCTGGAATCTCGATGGGTGTCGTTGAGGGTTTGAGATATGGCCGGGAAGTTGATGAAGACTTGCTGGAAGACGCAATTCAAGGAGGTGAAGATCCGCTGGAATTTTTAAAGCGCAGTTCGCTGGACATATTGTGGAGCATATTGGGGTTTATGTCAGCGCCGCAAATAACAACTTGGAGCGGTTTACTTTCGTACGTTATTCGACGTGGCTTCAGCTTGGCTTTCACTTGTCTGATGCTCCCCGTCGGCATTATTGGCGCAACGCTGGTCTACTTTGACCGCCGCATTCGGAAAGAGGGGTTCGATATTGAGGTGATGGCGGCGCGCAGAAGTGTATTACAATAGGCGAGGCTAAGGCTAAGAGTTGATTAAAGCTCGGTCAGACAGTTCTTGCCGCAGCGATGTCGGTGCCATATTCGACACATCGTCGGTGAGGAAGACAATCAAGATACTTATGCCAGATGTTTACAATCATCGCGGGCTGTGCTATTATGGCACATATGTTTGCGTGTCGTAGTTCGACCTCAATTAACCATGAATACTTACACAAATGAACGCCTAGAGGGTTCGCAGCTGAGCAGTTTATCACTTTTTCCACGCTGGGTTCTCTATAAGCGCAACCCCCCGGTCGCGGTCAACTGGTTGTGGCAGGGCAAGAGTTCCCTCCTAACACCGCGACCTTCTGTTGCCGCTAAAGTGCTAATCCGTTGATGACATGGGGAGAGAAAATGTTACAAGCTAACGACTCATCACACGAAAGCAACGTTGAGGAGGCGGCTGCGGCATCGCTTCAACCAATGGGGTTCATCGACATTCTGGACTCTATGTTTAGCCTTTACCGCAACCATTTCCGATTGTTTCTGAGTATCTCCGTTGTATATTTTCTAATTGCAGTAATCTCCGATCTGTTAATTGGATCCGCCGCCATTTCCGTCGCCAATTCTGGCGAGTTAGAAAGGTTTGTCCTAATATTCAGTGTCCTTTTGTTGATTGAATGCGCCGTTATGTTGTATGTCATAGGTGCGCTAGTCTTCGGAAGCGCTCAAGTATTCTTGGGGGTGCGTATTGACGCCGGCGCCGCATTCAGGCAAGCCAAACGGAGATTCGGGCCCTACCTTGCAGCCAACTTTCTCTACGTCCTGGTTGTGGTGTTATTGACTATTACCATCATCGGTATTCCCATCGCCCTCTTTTTCGGATTAAGGTGGGTATTCTGCAGTCTGGCCGCCTTGTTTGAAGAACACTCGGCAGTCAAAGCACTTAAACGCAGCAGTGAATTGGTCAAAGGCGGGTGGTGGCGCATTTTCGGCATGATGATCGGAATTTTTCTATTGGTTTTCTTCGTTCAATCCATACTTCAAATCTCGTTACTGTTCGTGCTTGGCTTGCCCCAAACGATGGGTGGAGATGCAGAAGGCCTGGAGATGCTGCGGCAGATGTTCGTGCCTCAACTGTCGACTTGGGCAGACTTGATCGGTCATGGGATTCGAAGCTTCGTGAGTAATGCCATTGCTATACTGATGTTGCCTGTCGGCGTTATTGGCGCAACGCTAGTCTACTTTGACCGCCGAATTCGGAAAGAGGGTTTCGATATTGAGATGCGGGTGACCAGTGAGTCGGTATGAGAGCCATGGAAATTTGGCGTGGATTCCAATTCCTCCTTACTCGGTAGCCAAGCGATGCGGTAATGCCTAGGTCTGTATATGAATGATGCGATGAATAACCGTCTAAGTAACGCACAAATTACGCGAAGAGGGTAAAATGTCTCAAACCAACGATTCATTACAAGCAAGTGATGGTGAAGTTTCGACTGCGGCATCACTTCAACCGATGGGGTTCGGCGACATTCTGGACTCCATGTTTAGTCTCTATCGCAATCGTTTCCGACTGTTTGTGGGTATCTGTGGTGTCTATTTTGTCTACGGATTGGTTGTCGATCTGCTGATTGGAATTTCTGTGGTTTCCTTGGCTAGTTCCGGTCAATTCGACAGGTTGATGCTGATGGCCGTTGCACTTTATTTGATCGGCGCCGTGGTTATGCTGTTTGTAGTGAGCGCGATCGTCTTCGCAAGCGCTGAAGCCTTCTTGGGTAAGCAGATCACCGTCGGCGCAGCATTCAAGCGAACGGAACGCAGATTTTGGCCTTACCTCGGAAGCAATTGTCTCTACGGTTTGGTTGTAGGACTATTGATGATAACTTGCCTCGGCATTCCGTTAGCTATCTTTTTTGCATTTCGTTGGATTTTTTGTAGTTTGGCAGCCGTATTTGAAGGGAAATCGGCAGTCAGAGCGCTCAAACGTAGCAGTGAGTTGGTTAAGGGCGGGTGGTGGCGTGTGTTCGGTGTGATGATAGCGATTTTTCTGCTTGTTTTCTTCGTCCAGACCATACTTCAAATCTCTCTGACGTTCGTCCTTGGCTTAACGCAAATTATGGGTGATGATGGAAATTTGGTGGAAAGATTGCGACAAATCTTTTCGCCGTCAACGGGCGGAGATGAGGATGTGGCGGATTTATGGCGGCAGATTCTCCTCCCGCAACTGACGACCTGGAAGGAACTAATCGTCTATTCAATTCAGATTTTTATAAGTCTTGCCATTAACTGTTTGATGCTCCCCGTCAGCTTCATCGGTGTCACACTTGTCTATTTTGACCGGCGAATTCGGAAAGAGGGTTTCGACATTGAGATGCGCGTGACCGGTGAGCCGGTGTGATAGCCGTAGGGAACTGGGGTGCATTACAGCTCCGGCTAACCTACCCGTCTCTAACACGTAGAGACCAAAATGTTACAACCCAAGGATTCATTACAAGCAAATGACGGCGAAGTGTCGACTGCGGCATCCCTTCAACCGATGGGGTTCACGGACATTCTGGACTCAATGTTCAGCCTCTATCGCAACCATTTCCGACTGTTTGCGAGCATCTGCAGCGTTTATTTTCTTATCGGAGTAGCGGCCGATCTATTGGACGGGATTTCCGCGCTTTTTCTCCCTTCTGTCAACGATCTGAGCAGTGTGTCCGGAGTTGGTCGTCTTGTTTCCTCAGTCGCCTCCTTAGTCGCAATTTTAGCGATGTTTGCCGTCATAGGTACGCTGTTCTTTGGAGTCACTCAAGTTTATTTGGGCAAACGCGTTACGGCCCGTGCTGCGTTCCGGCAGACCAAACGTCGTTTTTGGCCATTCTTTGTTAGTGGTCTCCTTTACGGGATAGTGATAATACCGTTAATACTTCTTTACAGTCTCGGATGGGACTTTCCGTTGGATCTCCTGTGTATCGGAGTGGACCTCCGGTTTCTTTGTGAAATCTATCTACCCGAAATCGCGGACTACGTTATCGACTACATTTGTCTTTTGGCAGCATTTTGTGTCGGAGTACGTTGGATTTTCTGTAGTCTGGCGGCGGTGTTTGAAGAAAAATCTGCAGTCCGGTCGCTTAAGCGCAGCGGTGAACTGGTCAAAGGCGGCTGGTGGCGGGTTTTTGGGGTGGTAATGGGGATTCTTCTTCTGACGTCCATCATTCTTAGCATTCTTCCAATGTCTTCTGGACTCATTAGCAGCATAACGGGTAGTACGCAAGATGGTGAGGAGGTGCCGCAAGAAGACATGAATCTACTGGATACGTTGGCCAGTATGTTAGAGCTGGAACTGCCTGAACCGACGTCTTGGTGGAGCTTTGCCCAGTACGCCATTTGGAGTTGTCTCGTTTACGCCATTGATTGTCTTATTCTTCCCGTCGGTGTCATCGGCGTCACGCTATTATACTTTGACCGTCGAATTCGGAAAGAGGGTTTCGACATTGAGATGCACGCGACGAGCGAGGCGGCATGATTACGTCTGTGGGGCTTCCACCCATGTCAGATCGCGTTTCCACAATCATCCGATTAAAATCTTACCCAGACATTGTGAAGATCTTTTCGAACCTGAAGACTCCCATCTGTGCGATACTCTTTTTTACGGCTGTCCCCGTTCTGTCGGCAGTGGAGACGGAGGAGCAGCGGTTAAAGCAAGAGGTTGAGACGAGCCAAGGTGAGATGGAAGTTTCCTTTGAGGAGTATGAGGAGTTCTTGGACAAGCTTCTCGCTCCTCGTAGTCAAATGGATATAAATCTCACACACGTTCTTGTCACGCTGGGCTGCATCCTTCTGGTCGGCGTAAGCATCTTCTTCATTCAACAGATCCGCTCGAATTTGGTTTCCGAGGCGCGGCCCGAGGCAACTGAATCCCCAACCGAAAACGTGGCGACGGAACAGGCAGCTCTAACGCAATCCGTAAAAGCCGCGGAATCAAAGAACTTTAGGGAGGCGCTCCGGTTCCTCTATTTGTCCGCAATCTTCAATCTCCAGGAGCGCGGGTTGCTCACTTACGACCGGAGCTTGACCAATCTGGAATATCTTCGCACATTAGGGGCGCACGCTCAATTGCAGCAGGCGCTAGGACCGGCGATTCGGGTGTTTGACGATGTTTGGTACGGCTATAAGCCTTGCGACGCGGAAACCGTAGCCGATTACCGAGAAATGTTGAAAAGGGTGTATCTAACGAGCGAATGAATTCTCCGATGAGACACGCCAAATACTATACCCTCGGCGTCGTCCTTGCCGTACTTACTTTTTTTCAATATTCGTGTGATTCTCTTGCCTATGAGAGTGCGCTTTACCGTGTCATGCGAAAGCTAAAATTCCGCGCGACGGAGATAGCCGCGTCACAACCTGCTCGGTTGGACCGGTTGGATGTGCTAATTTTAACGGAACTGCGTCAAGAATTGGACAAACAGGAGATTGAGCAGATTCTGCAATTCGTTGAAGAGGGCGGCACACTGATCGTGGCAGGCGACCACGAATCACTCCAATCCCTGTCGCTCGAATACGGATTAGAGATACGCAAAGTATCGAACTCGTTGGAGACCTCGCACCGAATCCCGATAGAACCGATCTTTCCAAATCGTCCGGTGAACGAGATTTATTCCAGTACGGATTATGCCATTCACTCCTCGCAAAGGGATGTTGCACCGCTTTACGGACAGGGCGAAGATTATTCGATTGTAACGTTCGGTGAGGGAGAAGGGCGAGTTTTTTTTAGTTCCTGCCCCGACATCTTTTCCAGGAGAGGTTTACGGCACAATGGCAACGCGACATTCCTCTATAACCTAGCGACGACATTTCCCCGTCGCGCACGCGTAGGGGTCGCCGAGGACTACTACTACGCCGTAGGATCGGGTGCGGCGAATCCGTTGATGCACCTGCTGTTCAACACAGCGGGTGGTTTGGGCGTCGTCTATATCGGAGTGATCGTCTTCCTGTTTCTGATTCTTCGCGGCAGACGATTCGGTACGCCGTTAGCGGTGGATGAAACGCACAGGCGGGTTAGTTCGGAGTATGTGCACGCCATGACCGCTTTGTATCAAAAAGGGGATACGCGTCGTGCAATTTTGAAGCAGATACGCGATACATTTCGGTCAAATCTTGCCGCGAGGTGGAATATCAACCCGAATTTGGAGACTGTCAGCTTCGCGGAGGAGATTGCCAGACGGAAACCAATTGATACCGAGAAACTTGTGAAGTTGCTGACCGAAATGGAAACGCGGGCGGATATTTCAGAGGCGCGTCTTTTATCGATTGCGAAACGCGTCGAGGCTTATTGTGAAAGGGCGAAAATCGGGCGCCCGGGCTCAATACGCCGCTAAACGAAACGCCCCCTACTACAACGGCAGGTGCGATAGCGCTCTTAAAGAGATTCCGCTCAGAACAATTGCCACTCAATCCACTAATACCATTTCGCTTGAATAATAGTGCATATAATGCCTCAATTATGTCATTCAACTTCTCCGTAGGCGGGAATCAACTGAGCGAATAGCGAGGGATCAAGGGAATGAATAATGACCGCGATAGAACTCCCATAGAGATCCCCTTTGCCCCGCCGATTCTGCGCGGAGACAAGGCTTTTTGCTACAGAAGTTTCGTTACCTAATACAGATTATTAATGCACATGTATTTTAGAGTATTGGTATAAACACTTCATCATGGCAATCATAAAATCACATGAATCACAGTTTGGGGGAGGTTAGCCACCGTCAAATGACACTTGCCATATCCATTTACGGAATTCCAACACTTCAAGGTTCTTTTCCCAAGTATCGGGTGCTTCTCTTCCACCGGCGCGGCAACTGATCGATGGACTAAACAGTTACAAAAATTGGAGTGAATTTCATGCCAGTCGAACCGGGATCTCTATTCCGCTTATCGGGACCTAGCGAAGCGGATGTTAATTCCTTTCACAATGATGGTTATATAGCGTATCCCGATGTCTTCACAGACGAAGCGCGGGAAAACCTGATTGCGGAGATCACGGAATACCAGCCCGTGCGGCAGTACCTTGCTAGGTTGGATCAGAATGATGGGGAACTGAAATCGTACTTCATTCGCCCTTGGAACGAACGCCAAACGTATAGCGACCGGTTGATCGACGACCCCTTCATTACATCGTTGTTGCGGTCGACCATCGGAAACGATTATCATTTTTGCCACTCCGCGATGAGCATTGCTCCGCGCGGCACCGGCGCCCTTCCCTACCACCAGGACCATCACCATTGGAGGCACGAGCATCCAATCAACCTTGCCGAGCGTGACAAATACTATGTGCAGATTCTGTATTATCCCAACGGGTTCTCGCTCGGTGACCGCAATCTAAACGTCATCCCCGGCAGCCACCTGGTTGCGCCGACCGAAGCCGCGACACCGGATCGGATGCTCGCGGGCGAGTTCGACGCCGAGGTCGGATGCCCGCTCAAAGAGCGGCGGCTTTCCCTGCCGCCGGGTAGCATGGTTTACATTAACGCGCGTATTTTTCATGCTGCCGAAGCGAAGCCGTTGAATTCTCCGCAACCGTTCCGGATCTTTGCTATCGACATCTTCAAGGAGGCGGGACCGCCGCACCGTTACACGCAAGAGATTCCGCCCGATTGGATGGCGCGCGCCGATGCTGCGCGAAGGAAGCTGTTCACCCGCGAGGCGTACATTGAGGGGTGTTGGACGCCATGATGAACAGTTCGGACTGTTCCGAGGATATTCCTACCAAGGAATCTACCCAACCTGTTAACGGAATGAGTTGCGCACGCGTGCACACAACTGGGAGGGAAGTATGACTGAGGCAAGCCCCATAGCGATCAGGTTAAAGGAGTTCGTCGAGTCTCGGCGGGGTTTTCAGTCACACCCATACGGTAGGTGCGGTTTCCAACCGCACCTTGCCACGCCCTGACGGAAACGAGTGCCATAAATCCTCCTTTGTGGGCCCCGTATCCATCAATGGATTGGTATTCGCTCGTCCAAGATTACATAGGAATTAGCAGTTTACAACATCGAAACCGCATGACTTGCACGCTAAAACGCCAGACTTGATCCCTATGGGTATGACCACCGTAAACCCCAAGGCTTTCCTAATAGACCTGGATGGCACCCTCTATTTCAAGAATGAACCGTACCCCGGGGCGGTTCAAACTGTGAGGTATCTGCGCGAGAAAAGGTATCAAGTTCGATTTCTCACAAATATCACGGCCAAGACCCCGAAAATGCTTCATGACGAGATGCGTGCCTTGGGGTTTGATGTCCATGAAAGTGAGATTCTCAACGCGAGTTACGCTTGTCTCCTCTATCTGCGTTCACAACCCCGTGCGCGATGCCACTTTTTGGTGGATGATTTCGTCAAATCGTATTTTAACGAGATACCGACAGACAATGAGTCTCCTGATTTTGTCGTGGTAGGCGACTATGGAGACAGGTTCGACTTTCGCTCTCTGAATCAGGCGTTTCGATTGTTAATGGATGGCGCCGAACTCATAGCGCTGCAAAAATCGCCTTATTGGGTTTCGCCGGAGGAGATTCGATTGGATTGCGGTGCATTTACGGCACTCCTCGAATATGCTTCAAACAAGACGGCGAAGGTAATGGGTAAACCGAGTAAACTCTTTTTCAAAATTGCGCTGGACAGCCTCCAACTGCCGCCTAGCGAAGTGATTATGGTTGGCGATGATATCACGACCGACATCTTGGGCGCGGAACGAATGGAAATGAGGAGCGTTTTGGTTCGGACCGGGAAGTTCAAGCCGAATCAGTTGGAAAGCCCAACCGCGAATCCCACGTGGGTACTTGATAGTGTTTCGGATCTTCAGCGGATGTTTTGAGGTTATAGTCAATTCCATTCAGATTCTTACATTTTTCGGTAGGTGCGGTTTCATGAAGTTTAAAAAATAATTCGGTAATATTCTAACGATGCTCGGTGCGGTTAGGAAACCGCACCTACCGAGTTTAGGGAAAACTGAATTACCGATTTAAATGCTTAACCTTTATTCAACCGCACCATTGAATCCGGATAAATGCCGGTTTGGTTAGTAAGCAGTATTTACCGCAGTGAATAAAAACTCTTGATTCTGCCACACAATAGGAGCGCTATGTCCGATTTAATTCAAGACGTCTTTGAAAGAATGAAAAAGGAAGCCCAAAAGGTGATCGTCGGGCAGGAGGAACTGTTTGAACTGGTGGTTGTCGGTTTCTTTTCCGGCGGACATGTTCTGCTTGAAGGTGTCCCCGGCACGGCAAAAACGCTTCTCGCGAAAACGCTGGCTATGGTCGTGTCCGGTGAATTTAGCCGCGTGCAATTCACGCCGGACCTCATGCCGTCGGATATTGTCGGAACGAGCGTTTACGATTTAGCCACGCATCAATTCAACCTCAAGCGGGGACCGGCTTTCACTAACGTGTTGCTGGCGGATGAAATCAACCGCGCTCCGGCAAAGACTCAGTCGGCGCTTCTTGAATGTATGGAGGAACGACAGGTTAGTATTGACGGCGTCCGCCACGAACTTGCCCCGCCGTTTATGGTATTGGCGACGCAGAATCCGGTAGAATACGAAGGCACCTATCCGCTTCCGGAAGCGCAACTGGATCGATTCCTGTTCAAACTACGCGTCGATTATCCCGGTCACGAAATGGAACAGCAGATACTGATAAACTATCACAACGGCTTCGATGCCTCCCAACTCTCGGATGCGGGAGTCGAGGGGGTAATCGATAGGGATTTGCTTGGGCGATGCCAAGCGGCGATTCAGGCGGTCACGGTCGAGGAATCCATCTTCAACTATATTGTGGGTATTGCGGAAGTTTCTCGCAATTCGGACGACCTCCTTTTGGGCGGCAGTCCGCGGGCCTCCATCTCGCTGTTACTGGGGTGCAAATCCTATGCGGCGATGCAGGGGCGCGACTACATCTTGCCGGACGATGTGAAGTGGTTGGCGCCGAATGTCTATCGGCACCGGGTGTTGCTGAAACCTGAAGCCGAGATTGAGGGGCTATCCGCAGACGACGTGATTGAGAGACTGCTCGCCGAATTGGAAATCCCGCGTTAGTCCGCGCCACTAACTTCCTCGGAGGTTTAGATTAAGAGCGCGCCATTATCCCTGTCGGAATAATTCCTTCAGCAGGTAACACTGGTTTGCACACCTTGGTTAGCTTTGAAAGAGAGTTCCGTGATTGATATTTCCGGCATTTCGCACTCCAGCGGAGTGCAATGTCAATAGAATCATGATTCCTCTCCGAGTCAGCACTCCAGCGGAGTGCCATGTCGAGTGTTACTTGAAAGCTTGTTTGAAAAGTACATTTGTAGGGTAATCAAGGGAGTGGATAGCGAGTGATCAAGGGAATGGATAATGACCGCGATAGAGATCCCATAGAAATCCCTCAAGCGAGTGAATAGCGAGTGATCAAGTGAGTGAATAACGAACGCGATAGAGCTCCCATAGAGATCCTGAAGGTGTGTAGAAACGCCGCAACCCCGTGAACCCAAGCCCCAGCGTGGGATCAACTAAGCGGATAGCGAAGGATCAAGGGAACGAATAATGACCGCAATAGAAATCCAGCAAGTGAGTGAGTAGCGAGCGCGGTAGAACTCCCATAGAGATCCCGTTTATTCCCGTCTTACGGTTTCAGGCTTTTCACTGACCACTGACCACTTTCTAGGTAGAACTGCGCCATGAGAATTAGTAAACGACTACTCGGCTTCCTGCTGCCGTCAGCGATTCCGATTATGCTTTACTCGGTCTCGCCGAATTTGTTGGTCATTGACGCCGTCTATCTTTCGCTGCTGTTCGTCGTTTGTGTCGTTGATCACGTGAAAACACCCCTGTTCACCAGGGTTGAAGTTTCCCGCGTGATGAACTCCAAGTTCTCGTTGGGTGCGGGAAACGTGGTAACACTGCGGGTTGTCAACCGTTCTCGCCATCGTTTGCGGTTGCGGCTGAAGGATGATTTTCCCCCGACGTTTCGGTTTGACCGCGTTATTCACGAGGTTTATGCTGCGCCGGGCGCAACCGAAAGCGTCACCTACCGACTTACGCCGTCGCGCCGCGGCATTTACCATTTTGGGGCAGTCCACGTCCAGTGTTGGGGGATTTTTGGGCTGATTATTCGCCAACGCCGGGTCGACGCGGCAGCGGAGATCAAGGTCTATCCCAACCTGCTCGCCATCCGACAGTACGAACTGCTGGTTAGGCGTGGTCTGCTCGGGCAACTCGGGCTGAAAAACTCGCGGCAATTCGGTGAGGGCACGGAATTCGAGCGATTGCGTGACTACGCTCCCGATGATGACATCCGCCGCGTCGACTGGAAAGCCACTTCAAGACGCCAAAAACCGATTGTCCGGGAGTTTGAGACGGAACGCAGCCAAGACGTGGTGATTATGTTGGATGCCGGCAGGTTGATGGCATCGCCGGTACTGACTGAGGCGCACGAACAGGAGGACACGCCGGACGCCGCGTCAAAATCGGGGCAGGCAATGATCAAACTTGATTACGCCATCAACACCACTCTAATGACGAGCTACGTTTCAACACTCAAAGGGGATAAGGTGGGCTTGATTGCTTTTTCGGACGCCGTGCACCGCTACCTCGACCCCAAGCCGGGAAAGAAACAGTTCCTCGCCATGCTGGAAGCCACGTATGCCTTGCAAGTATATCCTGTCGAGCCGGATTTCGAGACCGCCTTTAAGTTCCTGGCGTCGAAACAGCGCAAACGCGCTCTGATTATCCTTTTTACCGATATCTTGGATAAGGATACGGCGGAGGGTCTTGCTCATTGCGTGTCGGCGCTCGCCCGGCACCATCTCATCGCCTGCGTAACGTTGACGGACTCCGGAGTCATCGCACTCGCCGCACAGAAGCCGACCAGTTCCAAAATCGTGTACCAACGGGCAATCGCCGAGAGGTTGCTGCAGGAAAAACAGACGACGCTAGAGATTCTACGGAGTCGTGGCGTCATCACGCTCGATGTTCCGGCGCACCAGTTGACGATGGAGGTGGTGAATAAATATCTTGAGCTCAAGGCAAAGTCACAGATTTAGGGCATTCACAAATCAATTGTGAACTGTGAACGAGGAGGGTTATGAAAAACGAAGAAGCTAGCGAATTCAATGTTGTTGATTTCATTGATCTATTGCTCCCATGGTGGGGCAAGGTTAACTGGATTACGGACAGTTTTATTTCCGTTATCCTTTTGACTTTCATAATCTTGTTGGCGATTTTCCTATGGAAAACTATCCGTCAAACCAGGTTAATTGAAGGGTTGAGCAAGGAAGTCGGGAAATACAATAGGCCTGCTGAACCATCAATTAAGCACAATTTAGAAGCCCAATTTAAGCGCAATCAGCTCGGTGAAGTGTGGCAGGAATTTGAGGATTCACTTATTGAGCGCCAACGACAAGATGAAAGTCAGAGGATAGTGTATAAAACAGACGATGCTTCGTTTTTCTTCAGCGAAGATCGCCTATTAGACCAACATTTGAATCTGCGGTTTTGGAATAGCGTTCCTGCCTTGTTGGTGGGGTTTGGGATTCTGGGAACCTTTGTCGGGCTGGTTTGGGGGTTGATACCAATCACGGATATTATCGCTAAACCGCCAGCGAGCGCCCAAGGCGAGTCACAAGAATCCCGCACAAACTTGCCCCAGACCCACAATGAATCGGCGAAATCAGCAGGAGCCCCAGACAGGCCTCAAGAATCCAGGACACAGATTGACGATCTTCAGCGCGCGATAAAAGGACTCCTTTCAGGGGTGTCGACCGCTTTTGTGACCTCTGTCTGGGGAATGCTCACGTCGCTTCTATTTAACTGGCTGGAAAAGTGGCGAATCGGCAGGGTAAGTCGATCTGTTTCGAATCTACAACGCGCTCTTGATCGGTTATTTACGCTGAAAACCGAAGAAGAAATTGCGTTGCAGTCACAATATGAACTTGAACAGCAGACAGCGGCGCTCAAATCATTTTCCACAGACTTGGCAAACGAGATTACGGGTGCAATGGCTCAGGGAAGACAAGAAATCATTCAGGAACTTCATAACGCGCCTGAAGCTTTCAGCAACGCGATGGCAGAACAGTTAGATCCAAGTCTGAGCAGTCTTAACAATGCCATTGAGGAATTAAGACGACAAAGAGAAGATTCTTCTATTGATGCCATCCAACGATTGGTTGAGGAATTCCGTGAATCACTTTCAGGATCAGCTACAGCACAGCTGGAGGGGCTTGCGGAAACTGTTCGCAGTGCAAGCGAGGGTTTAACAACTTTACCCGATCAGTTGACAAGCATGATGGCAAGTGTGCAGGAGCAGATTGACCAAAGCCGCCAATTGCTGTCAGCGACTTCCGAAGAACAGACAGGGCAGTTACAAGGCTTGATGGACGGAATGCTCAACGCATTTCAAAGAGCAGCTGATTTACAACAGTCTAACTTGTCAGATGCAACTGATCAAAGTATTCAAGCGCTCCAAAGCACAATTGCCCAATTGCAGGAGTCTATCACTTCTATTACGTCGCAAAACGCCACAGAGTCTGAAGCAATGATAATTCGGATGCGCGAGCTATTAGAATCGGCGGCAAATCAGACCGACGAGCAATTGAATCGACAGATGGAGAATGTAGAGGCAGTTTCAAATCAGAGTATTCAAGCGCTCCAAAGCACAATTGCCCAATTGCAGGAGTCTATCACTTCTATTACGTCGCAAAACGCCACAGAGTCTGAAGCAATGATAATTCGGATGCGCGAGCTATTAGAATCGGCGGCAAATCAGACCGACGAGCAATTGAATCGACAGATGGAGAATGTAGAGGCAGTTTCAAATCAGAGTGCTCAAGCGCTTCAAAGCACAATTGCGCAATTGCAAGAATCTATAACTTCCACAGCTTCACATATTGCTGCTGAATCTGCAGCCGTAACGGATAATATGCGACATAGCTTTGAGCAAACCTCCGACCGACTTGACGAAAGCGTTCAAAATGCTGAAGAACGTGTCAGTACACTTTTGAAACAACAGGACGAACAGATTGAAGCAGTAAATGCGCAACTAGAAAATTCACGGAAAATACTTGAAAGTGGCACGGAAATGTTGAGGCAGATGGACGCAAACGTAACAAGCATGCGCCAAATCATTGGTAATATGCAGGCATTTTCAAACCAGATGACTACTGGGGCAGATCGGCTTAAAAATGCGGGAGAACAGCTGACGCAGGCGAGCCGGGTGTTTAACCAAGAAAACCAAAACTATCTTACAGCAAATCGTGCAACGATAGAACAACTACAAGGTACACTTGTCCAATCAAGAGAGTTACTTAGCGCCTTTGCGCAACGCTTCCAAACAATAGAGGCCGGGTTGCAGGACATATTTGAGAAGGTCCAGCACGGCCTGAGTGCGTATGCTACAGCTTCCCATGATTCAATCAACAAATATCTTGTCGAATTTTCTTCTCTCGTGACTAATGCGGTAAGGTCATTGGACGGCAGTATTGAAGAGCAGCGCGACCTCGTTGAGGATTTGAGCGATAGTATTGAAAGATTGCGAGGCAGGTGAAGTCACGGATAATGCAAAGAAGGCTGGCTAAATCAAAAACGCTTTCAGACGACAACCCATTCAGTCTATCATTGGGTGACCTAATGGCAGGGTTACTGTTAATCTTCGTACTCCTCCTTTCTTTCGTCATGTTGCGGCTTGAAAACTTGATGGAGGAAAAGCGAAGAGAATTAGAGCTGATTGATGTACGAGAACGAATAAAAAAATCACTCATCAGTCGACTCCTTCACGAACTTTCGGAATTTGATGTGGAAGTCGACCCGGACACAGGAGTAATCCGCATCACGGAAGGCATTTTGTTCGATTTCGGAAAAGCTGAACTTAAGCAGGACGGAAAGGATTTCCTTCGTCAATTTACGCCCCAATATGTGGGAATTCTACTCTCCGATCCGCTAGTGGAAAAGCATATCGCACAAGTGATTATTGAAGGGCATACCGATGATGTTGGTGGCTATGAGTACAATCTTAGTCTAAGCCTGCGTCGCGCAAATAGTGTCGTGGCGTATTTATTTACAGACGAGTTCGGGACATTTTCATATGCGGAAGATTTGAGAAAATTGCTGTCCGCGAACGGGCGGAGTTTCGTCCAACCTATTGCGTCCAACGATTCGGAAGAAGGGCGCGCCCAAAACCGTCGCGTCGAGTTCCAGTTCCGGTTGCGGGATTGGGATATGGTTTCGCCTGATTTGGAGAAATTATTGGAGATAGAAACTGGAATGCGTTCTCCCTGAGTAGGAGTAAAAAGGAGATTGAATGGCATCGGCTAAAAAACTGCTTCAATTCGATTTTGATGCGGACGCGTTCGCTCGTCGCGCGCCGCAGCCTACTGCAATTCCGAAAGAGCTAGTCTCGGATTTGGAGGGAATAGAAAGGAAACATAATAGTATGTGCAATATTCCGGAGAGGGAAGATTTACGTGAGATTTATCATCTCTTCTTCAATGCCATCCGAACAGGAAGGCTACACACCGAGTTTGATTCGCCTAAACGTATCCGGCGGCTGGCATGGGCACTGACCTACGCCGAGCCTAATCTTCCCTGCATTGTGGACACACCGGAGCTCCGCGACGCGCTCCAGATCATTGACGACCGTTTCCGCATCAGTGTCCTTCTCGGCGTTTTCGATGCACTGATGGAAGCGTGGGATGCGTGGGGGGCGAACTTGCTACGCACGTTTGTCAGGAGGCATCTTTCAAATTATGATGGACGACGGCGGTTTGTTCAGAACCTCAGAGCAAACATGGCGTGGTATTGTGAAGAGGACGGAGCTACTCTGCTCGCGACGCGTCTGTTGCGAGACCATGTGAAGTTATCGGACGTTTGGTCGCATCTTAAGTTGCCCAATCAAATGCGCCCCTATTGTTACTTCGGTATCGTTGGAGTGGCGTATGTAAGAAAACTTTACGAGAGTAACCATCGCCTTGATCAGGAGACTATCGTAGACATCATCGAATTTGTTAAGAGGCATGGAAACAACAACGCGAGCCGTGCTATTTTGTCGGGAACTATAGAAAAACTTGGCATTGACGCTTCCGATGATTTGCGAGAACCTGTTAAATCATACGTTCTCGAAAAGTGGAAAGACCCGAGAATTACGGGAAACGTTGCAAATTGGGGTGGCGTTTCTAATGAGGCGCAGCAGATCTTTACTCGCTGGATTACGGTAGAAGACATTCGCTTCTTCTTTGACGCTGTTGCTAATGCCTGCAATGATCCGAAGTTTGAATACCGAAAAGCGTTCTGGTTGGAGTATCTTGAACGCATCTCCTCTTGTCGTCCAGTGTTAGGCAGAAATGTTCACCGCCTTCTCAGAAACAATCCACAAGCCCTAGAATACTACCGTGAACGACAACCCGCCACGTTGACGGGTGGGAATTCGGATCAACACGCTTTCATCATTCAGATGGGTGATTATACCTTTGTTGAAATTAGCACAGAAGGCGCTTGCTACGTATATGACAACTCTTCGTGTCCCTTTGAGTTGGAAGATTCGCAGTATCACATGAGCGAATTGCGTAATCGGACTCAATGCGTCTATCGTCAGCCTCACATCGGTTCAGAACGATATCATTGGCAAAGTAAATTTGCACAGTGGATTAGTCACCCTCGTGCAATTGAAACACGAAGTTACCGATTGGACAGTGCGACTGACAGGGAGACGAATAGAATTTCCAATTTGATACAGGGTTTATGCAATAAGCGAACGTGGCAAGCTTATTCGCAGGAGTTAGTAGGGATTGGCAGGCCCGCAGTACCCGAATTGATTAGGGCGCTAAGCGATGTCCGCCACAAGGTTCGATTTCGCGCTATTAATACGTTAGGCGAAATGGGTGGCGTCGCTGAAGAAGCAATGCCCAAGTTAAGACAGTTACGACAATCAGATGAAAAGGATTATGTCCGCATACGAGCTGGTTTGGTCTTGGAGCGAATCAATCGTCTGTCTTAAGCTGCGATTGCTCTTTCGAGTTTGCGAGTGGAGGTATTTTGACCATATCAAATTTGATGCGAAGAAAACAAGCTAAGCCGCTACAATTCAACTGGCAGGAAACACCGAGAGGCATTCGATTTACCGCTCCGATGGGTAGCCTTTCCGTGACCGAATACGCCGAAAATCTGTCGACAGATGCCTATCATGCTCAGGCACAGTGGGTGCTGCTTAAGGAACTGCTTGATAACGGTCAAGCGGAATTATCGGACACGGAGATTTTCATACCGTGTGAGGAAGTGTGTCGTCTTGATTTCGTTGAGCAGAGTTTGCTCGGTTTGCCGGAGCCGTATCCGTTTGACCTTGAGATTCGATCAGATGGCACGTTTAATCAGACAGATTTTCGGTACAACTATCAGTTTCTACAACCGGATTTGAAGCCCTTGCATCCAGAACGCATTGGTTGCGTTCTTCGTTTGACAGCGGAATGGGCATATCTCCTGACAGGCGAACAATTCTCACTGTTGGAAGCATTGGCTGCCTTCAATAATCCGGAAACGCACGACAAAAAGTACGAAGCGAATTTACTCAAGTTTGGGACGATAAAGGGATTGGCGGCAAAAACGAGCGCGGTGCTTGACGAGTATCTGAATCAGGAAGAAGTCGTCGCGCCGAAAACCGTTCGCTTGCGTCTGCGTGAGGATGGAGATGGTATTGAGATTGTCCCTGACGTAGTTGGAGTTGACGGCGCGAAATTCGAGGAGGTTTTTGACAGATTTCCGAGTCCCGAATCCGTTTACAATATCTCTCAGCCCAATGGCGGACGAACCCGCCTGCTCTTCAAAAATGAACAGCGCGAGGCGTTAAAAGCCGTTAAGCGTCATCGTCGTGTTTCCCATGAAGAGATTGAGGCGATTGCCAAGCATCCTCAGGACTATTTCAATCCGGAAATCTTCGAACTGGATCCCACTGCTGATGAACCTCAGTCTTTCAGTGACCGCGTCCGCGAGATTGGGGTCTATCAACCAAAAGTTTATCCATTCATTTCACCTTACAGAAGTGAGTGGATTCCCGGCATTATGGTTGAGGACAAGGATGGAAAGCGTACGAACATTCCCGTCAAGAATCAGCAAGAACTAAACGAACTGAAGGGTCTGATTAATCAGGCTAAGAGCACACACGAAGAAACAGTAACTTGGAAGAATGGACGACTTCCCGTGTCCGAGGTTGAGCGATATCTTCCGTTCATCGAAAAGCGGCTCACGCGCCGAAACAGGCCGCCATGCCCGGATGAAAAACTGGAGACGCCGGTATTGATTATTCGGGAAAACATTGAAGATCCTGATTACATTGAACCAACGCCTGATCCACCAGCCACGGAACCGTTTCGTCATCTACTTGAACCTTCCCCGCACCTGAAGCTGGAAGTAGAACTCCTGCCGCACCAAGAGGAAGGGGTTGCATGGACACAGCAACTTTGGGAGAATCAATATCCCGGTGGTTTGCTCGCCGATGACATGGGACTTGGCAAAACGCTGCAAGTGCTCTGTTTTCTGGAGTGGCATCATACTAAATATAGTTCTGAACGACCGTATCTGATAATTGCGCCGATTGCACTCTTGGAAAATTGGCAATCGGAATATCCGAAGTTTTTTGATAGAGGCTCATTGGATTTCATCACGTTATATGGTAGCGGACTGCAAGCCTTCAGGCGCGATAGCGAACACGAAATTCCGGAAATCGACGGAGCGGACCAATTCCCCGAACTGCGGCGCCGACGCGGAGGGCTTGATGTGGACCGCCTGCGAACCGCCAAGCTGGTGCTCACTACGTATGAGACTGTTCGCGATTTTCAATTGGATTTGGGCTTGATTCACTGGGCGGCAGTGGTGATTGATGAGGCGCAGCGCATCAAAACACCGGGCGCATTGGTTACCAATGCCGTGAAAGCGCTTAAAACCGATTTTCGGCTCGCGTTGACAGGAACCCCCGTTGAAAACTCGCTAATGGATTTGTGGTGTATTACCGATTTTGTCGCCCCGGGCTATCTTGACAGCGCCAAGAATTTTAATCGAGACTTCTGTCGTCCCCTTAGAAATCCTGAGACCGACATTCGAGCGCTTGGTGATAAGATTCGAGATCGCATTGGGGTTCATTTCAAAAGACGGCTGAAAACCGACATTCTACAAGATCTTCCCGAAAAACTCGTCCACGAGTGCCGACAAGAAATGCCGTCGAATCAGGCTGAACGCTATCTGGCTGCGCTTCAATCCGTACACGAGAGCGAGTCGGATGGACCCCAGACTCCGAACAGTATCTTGCGGGTGCTTCAACAGTTGCGCGATATATCCGACCACCCTGTGTTAGCCGATTCTCAATGGGAGGAGATTCCTGCACCACGATTAATTGAACAATCGGCAAAACTGCTCGTGACGGTAGGGCTTATTGAGAAGATTGCTCAGGCTGGAGAGAAGGTGATTCTGTTTGCAGAACGTCGGAAAACACAGCATTTATTGAAGCGTGTCATCCAAGAACGTTTCGGATTGACGGACATCTCTATCGTGAATGGTGACACGCCCGGTAGCGCACATCGGGGAAATTCGATGAAGGTCAGTCGACAACAAGCTGTCGATCGTTTTCAAGCCGCACCGGATATCAACGCTATCATCATGTCTCCGCTCGCGGCTGGAGTTGGGCTCAACATCACGGAAGCGAACCATGTCATTCACTATAGCCGTTGGTGGAATCCCGCCAAAGAAGATCAGGCGAGTGACCGAGTCTACCGAATAGGGCAAACACGCCCCGTGCACGTCTATCTACCGATGGCAACACATTCCGGATTTTCGACGTTTGATGTCATCCTGCACGAACTCCTTGAACGAAAACGCCAACTTTCGCAGGGCACGCTATTTCCCACTGAACAAGTCGAAGTCACTCGCAAAGAGATACTGGATGAACTACGACGAACGCGAACCCAACCACAGGATCGAACACCATTGACCATAGAGCATGCTGATGCGCTTAATCCGGCATTCTTTGAGGCACTCGTTGCTGCCCTTTTTCAAGCACAGGAATATCGTGTTGAATTAACACCCGTTTCCGGTGACAAAGGGGCGGATGTCATCGCTCACCAGTGTCAAGGTGAATCCAATGGATTGTTGATACAAGTCAAACAACGTAAGGAAGGGAACAAACCGGGAGGAGACGCTGTGGATGAAATTCTCGCGGCAAAACCGTTTTATGAGGAAAGATACGGCGCCGGTTTTCAGTTGGTTATCGTTACGAATCGCGAGTTTACCAAGCAAGCACGTCGACACGCGAAAGCTAATGATGTGTTAACGCATGAACGCAAATGGTTAAAACGAAGTTTGAAGCAACACCCTGTAACATGGAGGGAAGTGAATCTCAGTCAGTTTCAGCAAGGTTGAATAACTTTAGAGCCTGTTTGAAAAGTACCCTTTGTAGGGTGCAATCAAGCGAGTGGATAGCGAGCGCGATAGAAATCCCCGCGCACCGGCCTTTAAAAGCCCCAGAGGGGCGGAAGGTGTATAGAAACGCCCAAAGCCCCGTGCAACAAGCCCCAACCGGGATCGAGCGAGTGGATAACGAGTGCGATAGAGATCCAGCAAGCGAGTGGATAGCGAGCGCGGTAGAGAGATCCCACAGGTACGTGACAGACGACATTAAAAACTCGATAAGACTTACTACATATGACCAAGAAAAGCCTCTGCTGCGATTATTCAAACAGGTTCTTAGAGTTTGTTTGAATAATAGATACTAGTGCTATTATTGGACATTTGACTTATTTTGTCCTGCGCGATAGATAATCCTATTAGGATCCCCCTTCCACCAGCCTTTGAGGGAACCAGCGGAAATGAAGCGAAAGAACGGATCAACCGAATGACTATAAAGCGCGATAGCAAATCCTGATAGTAGCTCCTGTAGTGACCGCGATAGGTAACCCTAGGGGATTGGTTTGCATCTCACGTCCAATGGATTTGGGATTACGACTCCACTAAACCCTCTCGCTATCAAGGCAATCACATGAATCCATCAAGCGAGTGGATAATGAGCGCGATAGATGTCCCATAGAGATCTCTTTCTAACCGCACCGGCACCCAACACGAACCATGTTTTTTCTGGAAAATAAACCACTAAGTTAAAGGTTTTGCGGCGGAAAACCCCACCATTACCAAACGAACTCTCTTAAATTATTTCCATATGGCCCAGATTTTTCTTCCCTCCTCACCTCCCCGGTGGCGCCTTGATTGAAATACTGCCCAAACAAGAGTTCGTTTCGGAACTTCACCGTTCAGTATTTTCAACCTCTACGAACCACTCAGTTTCACTTTTGTATTGACAACTTCACACATGTATAGTATAATTCGGTCGAAATACACAATCAAACGAACGAATAAGGAATTGACAGTTGCGGGAGTTAGGAACAATCATTCAATGGTGGCAACTTCCAAATCATGAGCGTTAGCCCGGAAACGCGAAGACCTTCTGTTTTAGCACAAGCCGGAACGCTGTCAACTCAGACTACGACTGGGTTCATTAACCTCCTTCTACTGGCTAAACCGCCGGGATAAATTTTAATCTGGGCTAACGCAGGCTAAGATAGGCGAGTGTTGCCTAGCGATATATTGGGGATTTGATTTGCTGAGAAAAATCGGCGGTATTACACCGCCGGATGATTCGACTTGTCTCACATTCCGCCGTTAGAGACGTTTCCGATAATTGGAATCTGTACATTTGCAGGGTGCGATCAACGAAGTGAAAACCAACTGCGATAGAAGTCCCATAGCAAATCTTGACAGAGCTCCCCTTGGGGAGTTATGAGCTTGTTTTAAATGGCGTCCGGCAAGTATTGGAGCTTGATTCTCGATACTGTGTGATAAGTGCGCTACTCCCCAAAAAAGTGGTGCCAGAAAATTCTGAAAAAAGTGAAATATCAGATCGTTGGCGCCAGGACAAACCAAGATCGCGGCAAATCTTTGTTCTGTTGGCATTTTGTTAGTATTGACCTATGCAAGCTGCTACTAGACACTAGCCATATGCAGCCGTTTATCATTGAGCATAGCCCGTAAATTGAGGCGTTTTTGTACCACAAACTGCTAGTTTGTGGATCACAAGCACAATCTAACAGATTAAGTGAGAATCGACCGACTTGACAGTAAGTGCCATATTGATCCCAAGGCGATAGGAATTCCTTGTGCTATAAAGGTCGCAACTTGGGTTAACCTAAATTGCCACCTTTGTCTGAGCGTTGCAGAAAACTGAATTTCTGCCGACATGGAAACACGACATCGACGAAAATCAGACCAATTTATCTATGATTTGGAGAACGTGAACCAAAAACTCGGTTTCTCTTTTACAGGCAGCAACGTGCGTTATCAACGTCTTTTCTTTAATATTCAAATTCACAGAATCGTATTCCCCCATTTTTCTAGCGGCATACTTGGTGTCCGCCTCGACATTTCCATTTTTTGCGTAACCATTTCCCCAGTTCGCGCATCTTATCGCCGAATGTCAATCATCAAAACTTTTCAGGGAGGACATTATGCATTACGATGATGATGCCGGTTTGGTCAAAGCCGTACTAGATGGGGATAAAGATGCGTTCGTCTTTTTGGTGGATCGCTATCAAGGCGCGGTATACGCCTACTGCCTGAACCAGGTTCGGAGCGAAGAGGATGCGAAAGACGTAACTCAGGAGGTATTGCTAAAGGCGTATCTTAATCTAAGGCAATTGAAAACGCCTCATGCTTTTCGGAGTTGGCTGTACACCATCGCCTCCAATGAGTGCCGCATGTGGCACCGCAGGCATCGATCGCACGAAGCGTTGGAAGTCGAGGCTGGAACAGGGTCAATAGCACGCGGCAGCGATTTGGAAACGCAACTCACGGTTAAGAAGGAGATTGATGCGCTACCGGAATCGCAGCGATTGGTCGTACTGATGCACTACTTCAGCGGATTCTCGCTCAAGGAGATTGGGGAGTTCCTGGGAACATCGCGTGAAGCCATAAAGGCGCGTTTGTTTCGTGCACGCCAAAGGCTCGGCTTGCGGTTAAAGGGTGCGTTTGAGGAGTATTTTGACTCGTCGACAAAACCTAATCTTTGTGTTGCAATCTTGGATAAGATTACGTCACTTCCCGTACCGTCCATGTCGGATTCGCCTGTTTCCAAGGCGCATCGGTTGGCACCGTTACCCGTCGCAGCCGTTTTAAGCGTTGTGCTCTTGGGCGGGCTTGCGGGCTTTTTCCCCGTGGGAACGCACAGCGGCGCTCGCAATGAGGGTATAAACGTGTCGTTGGTAGATCCCGACTCAGATATTGAAATAGCGCAAACGGACGGACGGAAGAAACGCATTAACGCATCAATCGAACGTTCAACTGAGGACGAACGACGGGGCGACGGCGGTGAAAGCAGCGTGTCGTCGGCACAGGTTATCGGCGGCGGCCGCGTCGATGATATTGTTGCTTCGCCGGACGGAAGGTTGTTTGCCGTGCGTACGCCGTTTGGGTTGGAAGTGCACCGGCCCGACGGAAACCAGTCAACGGCAACTATTGATACCCTCGGACGGATTCACTCCTTGGCTTTCAGCGAGAATGGCCGGTTTCTAGTCTGGAATGGCGACGAACAATTGACGGTATGGGACGTTGAGGAACAGAAGACGGTTGTCGTACATTCGTTTGATTTGCCAAGACGGGACCGAATTAAGAGGTTTTCTGGATGGCTCCGCATGGCAATCCACCCGGAGATGAATGAGATAGCTGTTGTGTTGCCTTGGCATGAACGGGATTTCGATGAAATTATGTTCATTGACCCCATTTCCGGTGATCTGCTCCGATCGGTCAAGAGGTTATATACCCAAGACGACCTTAGAAGTAGAAACGAGTTCATCAACATGATGCAATACAGCCCTGATGGCAACCAACTCGTGATTTTGGACGAGGGAACGAAGTATGTTGCGAAGACGCATCGATTCGTCTTCCTTAATCCACGGGACGGAGAAGTCCTGCACAAATTCGAGGTGCCAGCTACTATACCAAAGATAACCTACGCATACAGCCCGAATGGAAGATGGTTCGCTTTCCCACGACGGGACGAAGGAAGAATTGATGCGGTAAATACGACAGATTGGAAGAGCGAAGAATCTTTCACGTTTGTCGGTAGTGCATTTTGGGGGGGCGCCAGTTACTTTTTCGCCCAATGGTCGTTACCTTGCATATGGAAACGACGTTTGGGATTTCCAAACGGCTGAGGTTGTGCACGCAAGCAGTGCTGGAGGGTTTAGCCGGTTTCTCAATGACACACAACTTCTCATCAGCGATTTGGCGTCAATCGAGTTGTGGGAGATTAAACAGGATGAATTGCTGCAGAAGGCCGTAATTAGGCCCGCCGCTCCTTCATGGAGCGCATATTTCTTGCCGGAGGATGACATGATTCTCGCCGTAGGCGAGAGTTTGTCATTTTTGAGGATGAGTGCAACAGGAGAGCGTTTTTCGAGAGACATTTCTTTGGAAGGTTTTTATCCGCGAATTGTGGCCATAAGTCCCATGGGTTCTCATATCGCCGTTCCGATTAGCTTGAAGAAAAAACGTGAAGTTCGAATCTGCGTCCCAGTGACACTTGAAGTGGTTCATCGAATCCCTATTCTGGATAAAGAGCCTCGCGTGCTGGCATTCAGTCCTGATGGGAAGCAACTCGCTATCGGAGAGTCTAGCTATACGACAAGACTGTGGAACATCTCAACGGGGAAGGAATTGTACCGGTTTGTCAATAGGGACAATATTATCCCCTGGCTAAAGTCAGCATTCGTTCGCGCCTTGGCTTTCAGCCCTGACGGAAAGCAGCTCGCCTGCGGCGGCACATTTGACGCAATCTGGCTTTGGGATGTGGAAACTGGTAAGCGACGCGAGAAGTTTGTCCTTCCCACCGATTTGATTCCGCATAATGCATCGGGACTACCGGTCGAAAACCCAAAACGCTTAAGGCCAGGTACTCCGGGTGACGGGACCTACTCGGTAATGTTTTTGAAGTTCGATACAAATGGAAAACGCCTTTTTGCAGGACTTTCGTCAGGACATTTTCTCGTATTTGACCTCGTGAGGGGAATGCTCCTCGAAACCCTACAACTTGGCTATGAATCTAGAGCACCGTATCCAGTCAGCGTAGCGATCAACCCGGACACGTCGTTGATAGCAGTCGGTCGGAAGGACTTCGTCATTGAACTCATCGAAACACTGAGATGGCAAAGCGTTGCAGAACTCAAAGGGCATCGCGGACACATTGGTTCACTGGATTTTAGTCACGACGGCACGAAGTTACTGTCCAAGTCTGACGATGGCACCATGCGCGTGTGGAAGGTCGAACGAGGTTGGCTGAGCAAGGCGTGGTTGAAGATTGAAAAACAGCGTTAGTTACGTCAGCTTGCCCCCCGATTCCTGATGAAATCGGCATTGATGCGATTTGGCAGAGGTGCTAAAATAGTCGCTTGACGCAACAGGCGCTAACTTCAACAATGGCATGGCAAACGATGTATACGCCTCTTTCTTCGGTGAAACGTCTCATAACTTCGAATTCAAATGGAGAATGACCATGTCGAACCGAGGTTCTCAATCAATCGATCGCTTAACGGCAGATCAGATTGCCCAGTTCAAACGTGATGGGTTCCTGGTTCTCAAAGCGATTCTCGACCCGACGCTCTGCCTCCAGGCACGTGACGACATGTGGGAGACGATTGAAGCCTACCTTCCGCGTATGAAGCGGGACGACCCCTCGACATGGACGGCTATCACGGAGGAGGAGGGCGCCGAACTGCGGGCGCAGCGTCCCGAGGGCGGAGGCGATCCGTATTTCAGCGGGGGCGGACACCAGTTCTTTATCCGCAATGGAGCGTCGGAATTGATGCTCAATCTGGCTCCCCGCGCCATGTGGCGAGTTGCCGAGCAACTTCTTGGGAAGGGGGCGGTGGTATGGCCTGCTGGACTCGACGAGTCGGGCTACACCACAGGACCGTGCTTTATGTGCGACGACGCCGTGGGAAGTCTCGATACACATCTGGGAGACTCAATGGGTTATCCGTCAAAGGGCAGCTTTTCGACAGAGCCAGCGCTGCGGCTGCCCCGAACGGGACCGGTGTGGCTCAACGGGCAGGGGACGCGCGGATTATACTGCACGCTTCCGAATAGTCCTTCTCACTCCCCTCACTACACCGGCGCCCATTCCGATGGTCCGTGCTACGGCACGTGGCGGCTGCAGATGTCGGCATACATCTCCGATGTGCCGCCGAACTGCGGCGGATTTACCGTCTGGCCCGAGAGCCACTCGCGCATCTGGGAGGAACAGTGGAAGGCTTTCAAAGCCGGAGAGAAACACACGGACAAGCATTTGGCGCTACGAAATGCGGGTGGATATACCGACCCCGTCATCGGTCAAATTAAGAAGGATACCCAACCGTTCGATTGCCATGGTCCTGCTGGTACGGTCATCCTATGGCACACAAAAATTTTACACATCGCGGGACAGAACACGTCTAACGATGTTATCCGTCAAGCGACAATCTACGGCTTCAAGAAAACGCCCGAGTCGCTTCCCGACCCGCTCGCGGTGGACGACACGGATGGCGATATTTGGCGCGATTGGTCGGATGAAGTGCGTGTGTAACCGTTGATGGCGCTCAACCACACCGCGTCCCGGTAGAACGGATGCCCCGCGCTCAACTATTCTCTTAGTGAGAGATGATCCCTGCTGCTGAAATCGGTCTATTCACAAATTCTCCGCCGATAAGTCTTCTACTGATACTGCCACTGGACTGTGATTATGATGACGAGCCGGCGCTGATTCTCAATGCTGCACCTCCCGAGGTAAGAGCGGACATAAAAGTTACCAATTCCACATCACGACAGTGAGGACAGATAGCCATGCTCAAAATTGAAATTGACTCGCCCACCCTCGAAAAAGAGATTAACGCCTTGGTTCATTCGGGGCTCTATGCTGACCTGACGGTGTTGATGACCGACGCTCTTGAAAAACTGGTCACTACCAAGAGAGAATCTCGCCTTGACGCCGCAATTTTGCTCTATCAGCATGGTGAAGTGACACTTGCCAGAGCCGCCGAATTGGCGGGCGTTCACCGATTCGAATTTGATGCGGAATTGAATGCGAAAGGCATCCCTAAAACGGTTGAAGTCGGTTCGGTGGATGACTTGCAAGCAGGTGTTTCGGTCCTGAAGCAGAACCACAAGCCCAACGGCGGAGAAAAAGGGTCTTAGTCGTGGTCTTCATTGATACAGATGTGCTTTCGGTCTTCGCTAAAATCCAGCGTTTTCCTTTGTTGTTTACCATATGTGGTGAAAACCTTCTCAACATTTCAGTTGCCGTGGAGGCCGAACTTCGAACAGGTGTTGCCAAGGGCTTCGGATTCGCACGAGATATCATTGAGTTGCACTCACAGGGGAGAATCAGAACGTACCATCCGACGACGGCTGACCAACAGTTGATGGCGACTATGTCCCCATCACTCGGTTTAGGAGAGCGCGAATCAATCGCAATCTGTAAACGGTTGAATCCTATCCTCGTTAGCAACGAGCGACGAGTCAAACATCACTGTCGGGAAAACGGAGTAGATTGCATTAACCTCGAAGAGATCTTACGAGCGCTATGGGAACTTGGGATTGCGACGCAAGCCGACATGCGGAAGATAATCGCCGAGATTGAGACAAAAGATAACCTCAAATTTCGAGCAACAGACACGATTTTCGGATGAGCCGATCCGATTCAGGCCAACTCATTGAGCGACCCGCCATCGCTCTACTTGTGGAATTGAGATGATAGGCGTGGGGTTGTCTCAGTAAGTGCGATCAAGTCGGGAGGAAGGGGAATTCACTCCGTCGAAGGAGCGATCCCGAAACCATTCTCAGGAAATCCCATGTGGACTCTGGCTTAATCGGTTTTACCGGTCGGGACAGGCTTACCTTTCGGGCGCCCCAAAAGGAAGAGGTAGCAAAACAGCAGCACTCCCGTGGTGAATCCGAATCCGATCTTGACGATTGGCGGTAAACTCGAGGGGGATACAAATCCCTCGATAACGCCGGCGATGACGAGTAGCACGACGCAACCTCCGATGAGTTGCACCGCAACTTTCGCGGCGTCGATCAGCGCATGTTTTCGGGTCAGCAAGCCCGGCGTGATCAGAGCGTAGCCAATTTTTAATCCGGCGCCGCCCGCGATAAAAATTGTCGTCAATTCGACATAGCCGTGTGGTGAAACAAACGCCCACAGCGGAAGAGCCAATCCATGAACGTGGCACAGTCCGGCAACTGCACCGATGAACACGCCGTTCAATGCCAGAATGTACGTTGTACCGACCATAAATGTTATGCCAAGCGCAAATGCGGCAAAAGCCACTCCTACGTTATTGGTCATGACATCAGAGGCAAACAGATTTCTTGCATGCGCCGGGGTGTCTGTCCACATCTCCTGGTCGTGGATTTTCTCGACGAGGGGTTTGGGCGCGAGTTTTTCGGCAAGGCCTTGGTTTTCAAACGCGATCCAATATGCGGCGATAAACCCGATGACAAACATAAAGAATGCTGCGGTGATGAAGCTAATGTTGCTTCTGAATAGTGTCGGGAACCCGGCGAGGAAAAAGTGACGAATGGTGTTGCGTTTCAAGGGGGAGGATTGATAGATACCGGCGTGAGCGCGGGAGGCGAGCGCGTTCAGATACGGGACACAGCGATCATCTGGGAAATCCCGACGGGCAACCGCCAGGTCCGAGGTCACTCGGCGATATAGATAGCCTAAGCGATCCAATTGCGATGGAGACAATTTGTTGGTGCGGTAGCGACGGGTTCGCTTTAACGCTTCCTCCAATTCCGTCCAGATTGGTTGCTTCTTACTGAGAAACTCGTCGCGTGTCATATCGTTACCCTCGTCGGCAGGTATACCTCGGGAGATATAGTCATTGCTACTAATAGTAACACATGATTGCGGACAATGAAATTCTTCTGTACGACAATCTGTTAGATTGTGGCAGTCGCAAACTAACAATTTGCGCTACAAGGGTGCGTCCAATTTTTTTTCGTAATTAAACAAAGTCATCATGGTTCATTGATGTACAGTCAAAATTTGCGCAAATGTGGATGTAAATGACTATAGCTAGAAGAAAGTCTCAAGCAACGTACCGCTTTTATCAACACAGTTGAAAATCGGGAATATCCTAGAAGATTCATGAGCGACCATTTATCTATCGAAACCCCCGAACAGATTGAGATTGACTATAGTGTAGCAGGCATCGGTTCGCGCTTTTATGCCGCGTTGATCGACATCGCGCTGCTGCTTCCAATCCTTCTTGTGGGTTCTTACGTGTACGTACGTGCGGCGTCCGACCTTGATGAATCACTTGGCAACTGGTTGGCGGCAATTGCGGGGATTGCTACGTTCGCACTCCAATGGGGCTACTACATGGCGTTCGAGATTACGACGAATGGTCAATCGCCGGGTAAACGAGCTCTCGGCTTGCGGGTCATTAAAGCACAAGGGTATCCGATTAGTTTTTCGGATTCCGCAATTCGAAATATTGTGCGGGTTGTGGATTTTCTTCCGCTATTCTACGGTGTTGGGATGCTAACGATGCTGATGAACAAAAACTGGCAGCGGCTGGGCGACCTAGCTGCCGGCACGCTCGTTGTTAAAGAGGGTGCCAAAGCGTCCCCCAATCCGGCGAAGGCGCCTACAATTCAAAAGTCGGCGTTTGTCTACGGCGCCTGGATTCAGCCGGAACAGGTGATAGACAGAGAACTGATCGCGATACGGGAGTACATCTCGCGCCGGGAAAGCCTTCCAAGATTGCGTCGATTACAACTCGCTCGGACAATTGGGTCTCCGATTGCCCAAAGAATGACGAGCAGCGACATGATTGATTACGACGTGTTTTTGGAGGAAGTTTATGCCCTAAAGACGAACTTGGATGCGGATTGAGTGTGTTTACAACCCAAGCCGCTGTTTTGTTTATTGTCGGGTTTCAACAGAGATGTTCGACCTGAAGTATCTGCTTGAGTAGCAGTGAATCTTGGGTTGGCAAAGATAAACCGTTTTTGTCCGTTCAACCCAACTTATATGGAGGCGAATCGTGTCATTCACTATTGGGCAATACTATCTTACGCCGATGCTTCTCATGTCCGTTCTTTTCTTCGCGTCGTCATGCGGGTCTGATGGGCCATTTCAACCGGTAGGTGAAGCCGAGGAGGAGCGCATAAAGGATGCATTGGATAATCGATCGTTTCGGCAGCTTTTGCCTTCCAAAGACGCTAGCCCGAGAAAGGCCGTTATCCTCGATTTCTTTGACGGGATTCGTGTTTGGGCGCAATATTCCGAAAAGCGTCATGCGGTCAACGAGTGGGAGATTGCCGCCCAAGATTACCGCGTCTTGAAGATCGGGAACACCAGCCGCATCGGACGCGGTGGACATAACCCCGAATTCATGCTCTATCTTGAGGTCCCCACGTTCACACAGCAGTTTCCTACGGCGTGCGAAGACTGTGTTGACGTGTCGGGCTTCTCCGTCTCAGTCAGAAGTCCTCTTGATAACAACAGGATTTCCTTCAAACTGAATGATCCAAGTAGAAGTCTACCCTCGCCGTTTCCCTTGTTTGAATCGTGGACGAAATTCAAGGAAGATGAATACTTCGATTGAGTTGCCTGATTCCCAGCTACGGCTCAAGTGTGGTTGTGCACAGTTAGACAAATTTAGCGAATTCACTGTCGCTCAGTTAAATCGGTCGTGCGCCACAGCAGCACGGTTCCATCATTTGTTGCCGATGCGATCGTTTGTCTACCTGCAGAAAACGCTACGAAGATAACTGATGCTCCATGCGCTGTCGGGTGGTGATGTTGTGCGCTGATTAGCATCCCATAGTATAATTTTTCCGCTCCATGTTCCCGTAATTAGCGTCTTGCCGTCAGGTGAAAACGCGAGACGGATCACTCCTCCGCTGTGCACCTGCCTTATGTGCCTTAGTTTGGGCATCTTCCCAACAGTCGCAATGCGCATTCTTGTACTGGGAGCCGTTGGCCGCCCCAATCCACACGCCAATGGTGTTTGATTCGTTGGGTGCCATCATCTCCATTCCGAAAACCTCGAAAATAATTGGGGTACCGTTGTGCGTGAAAACCAAGTCATCCCGTTTCATCTGCCTTGAGCGTTAACTCCGACGCTGCCGAAAGCCCTTGATATTCGACTGAAATGATATAGCCCTCCGGTCGATCAAGACATTCAATAAAGTAATCGGTATCGGCAGTCACAGATTTGCGACTCGAATGGCAAAGAGTATTTTTTCCAAGGCGTTACTACGAACGTCGAGCACGGACATTACGTCTGAAAAGGGAGGACCATCTTCAAAGACGATTCAGCCGCGAATAGACTTGGGAGTTCATTGGAGCGTGAACACTAGGTTCTCCTTTTGTTCTCCGCTAGTAAGGGTAAACTCCGTCGTTTCCGACAATCCCTGACATTCTACCTCAACACTGTAGTGTGCAACCTCAAAATCAGGTTCATCAACATATCGTACGAAGTAGCCGTTAGCATCCGTTTGAATTGGATAAGCCGCTTCTATGCTAATAGGATTCCCTCGTATGTACCTGCACTTCTCGTCGAGATTGACCATTGTGTGCGCAAGTGAGGTGCCATCATTGAAAATTACTTGACCTCGATACCGGGTTCGAGGCCTTACGGTAACGACAACATCTTCAAGGTCTGCCCCTGGCTCCATAGCAAACTTAAGACCCTTTGTGTGCGCCGGAGTCGTGGGATAAAACGTCGTCGTGCCAATCTTCATTGATAAGATTTCATAACTTTTCTGAGATTCTCCGGGAACTGGAGGGAGAACCTCCAACTGAACTGGTCCGGGTTGCACATTTCTGATAATAAAGAATCCCGCTTCGTTGCTTTTTTTGAAATCCGCGACCGATATAATAGAAGCATTCCCAACGGCCGTGATGGCGTGACCGTTGATGAGTTTCGTGGGCCCGGTAATTAACGTAAGTCCACTAACCGGATGCCCATTTACATCAACAATGCGGCCCGAAAATGTGTTTGTTCCGTCTGTAGCGCATCTGGAAGCGGTGAGCAAAAGCAATGCAGTGAAACACGCAAGACAGGGCGGGACTTGTGTGCGAGTCATCGTGAATCTCTCCTTTCGGATGGCTCGGTGTGAAACGTGAAGTAAGACAAAACGAGTATATTCATGCCACTCGGCCTTTTAGTGACTACCGACTTGTATGCTCTCAAGCCATATTCGGCGGATAGGAATTCGGTACATCAAGCAGTGAATCGGTAAGGTCAATCAAACCTCGTGAAAGCGGAGCGGAATCGGATCTACCTCTGAATTCGTACGATGTTCGTACCGGGGCGTGGGTATTCACGAACCGTCTATGCGCGAATATTCCAGAAAATCGGTCTAAATGCACACGGAGACCAACAGGCCAAACTAACACAACCGACCTACTGCCCCTGAGTCAAGTCAGCCGTGTTCCACAGCAGAGCAGTGCCATCGCGCGACCCCGTTACAAGTGTTTTTCCGTCCGGCGAGAACGCCACGGCGAAGACTGCATCTCCGTGCCCATGACGCAAGGTGATATTCCGGTTGATCGAAGAATCCCAAAGTTCAATCGTTCTATGCATTCCCATCACAAGTATCCTGCCGTCCGGCGAAAACGCGATAGAGAACGCGCCTAACTCTGTCTCTTTCCGTAGTGTCGCTGTGTTATTCTCTTTGGAGATGTCCCATAGCATTAGCCCATCCTCTGAACCCGCGGCAACCATTGCCCCATCGGGCGAGAAAGCGACTGAGATACTATAAGATTCCAGCAGCGTGGCGACACTCGTTCCTGTTTCGGTATCAAACAACCTTACGCCATCCTTCGACCTCACAGCAACCAACTTACCGTCGGGCGAAAATATACCGGAGGCGCCCATCAAAGTATCCGCCTCAATTTCATGGAGCCCCTGTCGTCTCAAGACTTGCCATGGGTTGGGCGGCATTGTCCATACTTTTACCATTCCGCGTGAGGGCTCGTCCGCGCCTAGTGCTCCCACAGCGAGCATCGTACCATCGGGTGAGTACGTGAGGGATACGATCCCGCCGCCGTGACCGCGTAACATTGCCACTCTTCGTCCACTCTTGACATCCGACAGTTGGACCGTCCCATCGGACCTGCCTAAGGCGCGATTCGTCCCATCGGGCGAGTATGCCACAGACCAAGCATTTGTCTTGCGTTCCGGAGAGGCGGGTTGTTCTGTCCTGGTGTCCCAGAACCGAACTGTCCAATCTCTCAACGTCGCTGCAAGTGTATTCCCATCTGGCGAAAGTGCTATTGTGGTAATTCGCTCCGTATGCCCTCCTACGGTCGCGATGTTTTCACGAGTGGAGACTTCCCATAATTTCACTGCTCCGTCCGTGCCGCCAAAGCGATCGGTATTCGCTGACGCGAGCATCTTGCTGTCAGGAGAAAACGTGACCGCGCCGATATAGCCCTCATGCTCAAGCGTAACGACTCTCTTCTTCGTGGAAGCTGCCCACAATATGATTCCGTCAAGTGACGCCACACCAAGCATAGTTCCATCTGGGGAATATGATACCGCGTGTACATCATTCGTGTGCTCAAGTGTGGCGATGTTTGTCTCTGTGGAGACTTCCCAAAGTTTAACCTGATTGGATTCTACGGTAGCCAGTATTGCACCATCAGGTGAGAACGCCACAGACTTAACGTTACTGGTGTGCCTTAATGTAGCGATATCTTTTCCGGTCGCTATCTCCCACAGTTTGACGGTCGCGTCCTCCGCCCCTGAAGCAAGGGTGTTTCCGTCAAGTGAAAATGCCACAGAGAAGATCGGTCCCTTATGCCCTTGTAGTGTAGCCAAGTGTCCCCTGGCGTAGACATCCCAGAGTGTGATCTCATCCCGCGCTCCGAACGCAAGGATTTTACCAGTGGGCGAAAATGCGAGAGCATCAACACCATACGCGGGTCCAGGTCGAAAGAGTGAGTCGATCCGTTGGCCGGTTTCAACATCCCATAGTTGAACCGCTCCATACCCCGTCCCGGCAGCAAGTATCATTCCGTCCGGCGAGTACGCTACAGATCTGATTAGCATGGTGCGTTCAACGTTGAGCAGGGCAAGTTCGTCTGCCGTCGCCACGTCATAAATCCAGATGCCGATTCCGCTCGCAACTGCAAGGTGTTTTCCATCCCGTGAGAAAGCCACTGCTCGGTCTGAACCGCCGAGTACCCCTTTACCCAAACGCAAAATAGCGCTGTCGGGCAATTCCCATGTGCGGACATCTTGTTGACTTTTAACTGGCGGATTTTGGGGGTCGGCTCCGTGTGGGTGCGGGACTGCCGGTAAATCGAAATGACTGGTCACTATGAAGACGAATAATCCAAGTCGTAGTTGGCGAGTCAAGCGGGGAGCTTGGGTATACATCGGTCATAACCCCTTTTGGCTCTTTCACAAGCTCGTTACGGATTATGGTTTGCTCAGTGCGCTCGGTTGCTCTGGAATGGGTAGGAGCGGACTTTTAATTTGGAATTCCATTATATACCGTTCTAAGACGTTACGCAAATCCTTTCTTGACTGTGAAGCAAGACATGTGGGCTTCGACCGAGCAAGCACTTCTTACCTTCCTGATAGTTTGTTATTGGGGAGTGGGAGCGAGTGGCGTGATTACCGTCCGTCCACTTGAGGAGTGCAGTGTTTCAAAGGGTAGGTCGTAGACCGATTCTAACTGCTCCGGTGTAAACACCGTTTCCGGGGATCCGGCAGTGACCGCGTTTCCGTCGCGCAGTATGAGTACCTTGTCGGCATACATGGATGCCAGATTAAGGTCGTGGATGGCAGCGATGACCGATTTTCCGGATCTGGCAATCGATCGGCAAAGGTCCAGTGTCTGTACCTGATGGCGCGGGTCGAGATGGTTTGTCGGCTCGTCTGAAAGGAAAAGCCGGGGTTCTTGGGCGAGGATACGGGCGAGGTCTACACGCGAGGCTTCGCCGCCCGATAATGTCGTATAGAGCCGCTCGGTAAAGGCATCGGCTTCCACCTGCTCCATGCACTTTCGTGCGATTGCCCAATCGTCGGCTGTCTCTTTCGATCCGTTGAGGTGTGGATAACGTCCAAGCAGCACAATTTCCAAAGCACGGAAAGGAAAATTAACCTCGCGCTTCTGTTGAAGGTAGGCGCGAAGTCGCGCCATTTGTTGTGCCGAATAGGAACTAATGTCGCGACCGAACAGTCGAATCCGTCCCATTTGCGGCGTCAGTTCGCCGGAGATGAGGCGCAGCAACGTTGATTTGCCCGCACCGTTTGGACCAACGATCATCCAGAACTGGCGAGGCTCAACCTTGAGATTGATATCGCGGACAACCCACTTCTGACCGGTGCGATAACCGACTTGCTCCAATTCAACCATGCACTACCTCTCTTTTGAATCTCAGCAGCAGCCAGAGGAAGAAGGGTCCGCCGAGCAGAGCCGTGACGACGCCAACGGGCAGTTCGGCGGGAATTGCGACGGTGCGTGCGAAGAGATCGGCGGTGACGAGCAGCGCCGCTCCGCCGATCGCGGAACCGGGCAGGACATAGCGGTGGTCAGCACCGCCAATGAGACGAAGCAGGTGCGGCACGATGAGTCCCACGAAACCGATTCCACCCGCGGCCGACACGGCAGCGCCCACCGCCAAAGCAACCCCGAAAACCGCCCACCGCTTCAAAGTTTCAGTCGAAACGCCGAGATGATACGCCTCCGATTCGCCCAAGCTCATAGCATTGAGCGCGCGAGCCAGCCGGAACAGTACGACTGCCCCAATGATAGCGATTGGAAGCGTTACGGCGATCGCACGCCAGGTTGCCCCGCCGAATCCACCGAGCAGCCAGAACGTGAGGCTCCGAAGTTGCTCTTCGTCGGCGAGGAAGGTCATCAATCCGATGCCTGCGCCCGCGAAACTGTTGAGTGCAATTCCAGCTAACAGAAGCGTCAGCGTGGGAACACGCTCTTGGGTTTGGGCGATCGTCCACACACCGATTGTCACGAGAATGCCTCCGGTGAACGCCGCAACCGGTACGCCCCATATGCCCAAGAAGCCGCCTCCGAAGAGCACAATCCAGATCGCCGCTCCGAGTCCGGCGCCCGCCGTCACGCCGATTAAACCCGGATCCGCGAGTGGATTGCGGAAGATGCCTTGCAGTGTCGCACCGGAGATAGCCAGTGCTGCTCCGACGATGGTTGCCAGTATCACACGGGGAAATCGGACGTAGATTAAGACCTCAAAACCGTCTTCGTGGAAAAGCAGAATGCGGGGGATACGCCACGGAAGAATCTGGTATGCCCCTATACCCGCGGCTACGCAGAGCGAAATTGGGAGTAAACCGGAAAGGAATAAAAGGATGTTTGATCGGTTCTGCATGGATTGTGTCCAATTTGAGAATTTCTAGCCGATGTGTTATAATGAGAATGCTTTTAGTTTTTTTGTCAAAGTTAAGCGCGGTTGATAACATCCGCCTATTAGAAGGTCTCCCGATCTCCCCTTCCATGAAATCTCCCTCGGTTTCATTGATGCCGTAGTAACCAATAGGAGTTCTGGTATAATGGTTGACCCAAAAAACATTCAAGCAACCTGCGATGACATCGTCCGAGAGTTTGCCCCCCTGAAGGTTATCCTCTTCGGTTCCTATGCTTACGGGACGCCTACCGAGGACTCGGATGTCGACCTATTGGTGGTGATGCCCATTCCGGAATCGCAGACCCGCCGCCAAGCGGTGGAAATCAGGCAACGCATTCCACGCCGGTTTCGCATGGATCTGGTGGTGCGTTCACCGGAAGAAATTGCCCGCCGCGTCTCGCTTAACGACTGGTTTCTCCGAGAAATCACTCAGGAGGGGCAGGTGCTCTATGAATCTGTTGACGCAGGAGTGGGTCGAAAAAGCTGAAAAAGACTACGCTTCGGCACAATGGTTGCAACGGGCACCGATGCCGGTGCATGATGCGATCTGTTTCCACTTCCAACAATGTGTTGAAAAGTATTTAAAGGCTTGGCTTCAAGAAGCCAATACGCTTTTTCCCCGGACACACGATTTGGAACAGCTGTTGGATCTGATTGTAAACACCATTCCAGAATGGAATGTTTGGCGGCCTGACTTTGTAACGTTAACTACCCATGCTGTGGACTTTCGCTATCATGGGAAGTCTGCTACAGCCGATGACGCCTATCATGCGATGTGGATTTGTGAAAACGTCCGCCAAGCAATTCGCGAGAGTCTGGCAATTCCAAGTTGATAGCTACTCCCCGCTTGCCGCGAAAAGCCCTTCTGCTTCATAGATTCCCCGAAACAGATCGAGGGCGGCGCGCCCGCAACGAGGACCAAACCCCGATAGGTACAACCCGTCCATCGCAACCACCCGCTTATTCCGACCGGCAGGCGTCTGAGCCAGCCCGGGCACTTTAAGCAACCCTTCAACCCCGCCAATCGATTTCAATCCCGATTCAAAGAGTACGTAAACTTCCGGCTGGGCGGCGATGACCGCTTCCGAAGTCATCGGCTTGGTACCTTTGATGTTGCCCGCGGCATTTACCGCACCGACAATTTCAATCATGGCGCCGGGCGCGGAGTCTTCTCCGAGCACAAAGGCGGTTTGCGGGCCCCGCAGGTAGAGGAACAGAGCCTTCTTTTTCGGCAGACCTTCACGTGCGGCGAGTTTCGATTCCAGTGTTTCGACTTGCATCTCCAGATCCGAGATTAGTGCCTCTGCGTTCTCTTTGCGGTTGACAGCTTTTCCGATGGTGCGGAGGCGTTGTTTGGCTTCGTCGAAGGTTCTCGGTTCTTTGAGAAGCAGCATCGTCACGCCGCCGGCGCGCAATTGCTCGACAACCTGGGGCGGCTTCACGTCTTCACGGCCTATTACCAGCGTCGGTTTCAGGGAGAGAATTCCTTCGGCATTGAGCCGATACTGGTAGCCGACAGATGGAAGTTTTTTCTGTACATTCTTCGGATAGGTGGAAGAGGCGTCACAACCGACGATGTTCGCATCAAGTCCGAGAGCGAAGAGAATCTCGGTGGTGCTGCCGTTAAGTCCGATGATTCGCTCGGCTGAGTTGATGAAGACGGTTTCCCCGCTGGCGTCAATTATCTCTACCGGCTGCGCGGCAGCGGTTGATGAAATCAATAGCGACAACACCGCTACGTGTCGTAATTTCATTGTTAGCTCCTTAGACATTTAGAACTGTCAGAATTGCCGGCTCCCGTCTGGTTGATGGAGGTATTCAAATGTAATGTATCCACCATCAGTTTTGCTGGCGTTGTCTTTATAGAATCCTACGAATTGCAACTTGGCATAGGTTCCATCTGCGGCTTGGACGACGAAGACGCGATTCTCCAATGGCAAAATCCAGTGACTTGGCGGTCCGGTGTAGATGTACCATCCCTTCTCGCTTTGTGCGACAATGGCGAGGTTCGCCTCCGAATCTGCGGCATACCCGCTCGCAGGCGCTTCTTTCACTTCGTTAAATCCTACATCAGCGAGCATGATGGCACGCCCTTTACCTGGGCCGCTGACGCCGCCGTTGAGTTTGACCGTAGTCCGCTGAAAACCGAGATCCCAATTCATTGAATTAGCCGGATCCGCAACTTCCACGACACCGCCCTTCGCGAGCGAGAAATAAGTCCATGCCTCGCGGCTTGTCGCGTCAACGGTGAACGTAGCGGCCTCTTGAACGGTCGGGGCGACTTCAACTTCCTCGTCACCCCCACAACTGAAGTAGAAAAATACGCTGATATAAAGAACCGCCCAAACAATCAATCGCCAAGTGGTTAGTGATTTTAGGTTTTTCACTGTGATCCTCCTATAGGTTGATACATATGGTAATTTAGACAGAAATCGGGATATCTATGTCTGCCAGGGATTTGGAACTATCATCGTTCAGCACCAATATAGCTTGCGCAATGGTACCCGCAACTTGGTAAAAATCCTCCGGAGGCATGGCAAGGTCAACGCCCCTGTATTTGAGGTGGATATGACCATCAAGACATTGATAAACGGCGCACACACCGCAATTTGACAACGATTCTCTCGTGTGTTTCATTTTCGTGGTTCCCTTTCTTGATTGTGTCGGTGGCGTAAAATTAGCTTTGAGCAAATACGTATAAAGCTAATAGGATAGAGAAACAGGTAATTGACAGATAAGCCGATTGTCTTCCGCGTCGGCATAACGCAAAGCGCATGAAAAGTTGAAGCAGATAAAGTATCCACACAACACAGGCGCATGAGAGTTGGCGAGACCAATCGCCGCGATGATCGTTGAGCGATAGAAGGACGGTGAGCACTGCGAGCGTGGACAGTGAGAGCCCGACTATTACACTCTGGCAGCAGACCCTATCCAACTTCTCGAGCGGTGGTAGGTGGCCGAATATTGCCAGAAAGCGTTTCCGTTTCAGTTGAATCTCTTGAATTAGGTATGTCACCGAAGCGATGCATGCGCATGCAAAAGCGCCGTTCGCAAGCAGCAGCGTTCTTGAAGATAATCTCCAACTGATCGACTGCAAGATGGTCGTGAAAAGAACCAGGGCTCCGATGAAGAATAATGAGGTGAAGCAGACCAGTCTCAAGAAATGAGTTTTGCTAAATTCCATCTTTGCCTCACAATGTGAATTCATTCACATAAATCAGATGAGAAGGAGTCCGGTAGTAGCCAATAGTCGGTCTAGTAGGTTAGAGATAAACCGCCATAGAACGATCTGCCGGCGAACGTGTAATATGTTGGTATCCTAAAATCAAAGATGTTATCGATGCCGACCGAGGCTCTCAGCCTTTTGAGTATTTGCTTGGAACCTCGCATGTTCCAAATCCAGTTGCTTGGCGCGTACTCTTCGTCTTCAAGCACGTTGTCGCCATTGTCATAGAATCCCCATTTGCTCGCGTAACGCCCGCGCAGATCCAGGTTGAAACCAAATTCCTCGTCTGTGTAAGTTAGTTTGAGGTTTCCGCCGTGTTTTGAACGATTCAGAAGCGTTAAGCCCGTATCCTCATCCTTCCCGTTGAGATATGCGTATCCGATTGCCGCGGAGAAACCTCCGATGGAGCGTGACGCCAGTTCGATTTCAAAGCCCTCGGTGAAGGCTTTGCTTACGTTGAAATACTGGAACTTGCTTCCGCCTAGTGCGCTTTTCCCGACACGCTCCGCTTCAATGAGATTTTTCAGATTGTTCCGATACACCTGTAGTCGCCCTAGTAACGCGGATCGAAACTGGTATTCAAACCCGAGATTCCAACTGTTCGACGACTCCGGTTGAAGGCCTGGATTTCCGTGCACCTGATAGCCGGAGGTCGGATTGCTGAAATCGAGATAGAGGTCTCTGAAATCGGGGGCACGGAAGCCTTGACCGACCGAGGTGCGCACCGCGAGATTATCGGTCACCCGATATAACCCGCTCAGCTTTGGACTGAAGTGCGTGCCAAATTCGGAATGATGATCGAATCGACCGCCGGCGATGAGCGCGAAATTTGGCTTCGGTCGGAATTCGTTTTGGAAAAACAGGGAGTCGGTCGTAAGATTCTTCTCGCCGCCGGTGATGCGCTGAGATTCGAGATTTTCAAAGATTAACTCCGCACCGACCGTCAGTTGGTTCTTGGTTCCAAGCGCCGTATCAAACTGCACCTCGCCTTTGATGAGGTCTTGAATTGTGATGTTTGAGGACGCGGTGAGGGAGGTGCCGCGGTCAATCACGGTAGACTCGTCGCGGTAGCGTGTGGCGTAGATCTTGCCGACCAATTCTGAATACAAACCGATCTGATATACGGTCCCGACATTTGCGCTAAAGTTGTCGATGTCGCCAAGACGGTCGAAGACCACATCCCTGTTTTCACTCACGCCTTCCTGCGCTTGAGCGAAATACTGTCCCGAAAATAGGAGTTTCGCATGACGCGAAAGTTGATATTCCGCTCGGGTGGAATGGGTAAGGTTCCGATATCCATCGATTGTGGTAGAATGGTCTTTTTCGTTTAAGTCTATTGGGTCGCGGCGATTCACCGCAAGCGTCGTCAAAACATTGAGTTTTCCGCGATTCATCTCAACCGTGCCACGGCTATCGATTGTGTTGTGTGTCTCGAGGTTGTTCGTGAACCGAAGCCTGATCGGGGATGAGGCTCGGCGCGTGATGACGTTGATAACACCTCCCATGGCGTCACTGCCGAAGAGTGCGGAAGAAGCGCCTTTGACAATCTCGATTCGCTGAACGTTTTCGATGGGAATGCGCGCGAGGTCAAGTTTTCCCGCGATTCGACCGACCTGCGGCTCGCCGTCAAGCAAGATCAGAACATAATCGGAGGCGAGACCTTGTAGTTGAACGCCATCGCCGTGAGCGTCGCGGTGGACGACGATCCCGACGTGATGCTCAAGCGCCTCGCCAATATTCTCCGCGCCCATGGCTTCAATCTCGCTTCGTGTGATGACTTCGGTGGCGACCGGGGAGTGCCTCAGCAAACGCTCGGTTTTGGTGCCGGTGATGACAATTTCATCCATCTTGAAAACGTCAGACTCGGATTTCGTTTCCGGGAAACTCCACCCCACCCCGCAGGCAAGAGCAAACAGGAGTAAAGCACTCAAATTTCGGTGTCGTAGTTGCATCGATTGACTCCTTTCGGCGCGATTGCCTTGACAATCGCGGTGCGATTCACATATCTTAATAGGAACAGAAAAGGCGATGGGCACACAAAGGCCCCCTTGATTTGCAGATAGAGAATTGGGATATAGCTAACAATTGGCCGTTGGGAGCTGTCCCTTTTCCTATCGTTCGTCTTTTCTGTTAATAGTCAGTTTATGAATATGAGTCTCAGTCTCAATAACAACGCGCAACGTTAATTTGGCGCTGCGTTAATGCACGTTGAACGGGCCGCCGCTCGGTTCCTCCTTGAGATCGGGACGAGTCGAGTCCAAGAAGACTTCGTGAAGTTCAAGCTTGTTCGATCCGGTGAATGCTTCTTTGGGGAGCGTTCCGGATTGTGCGTGACCCTTTTGGAATTCGTCGGATTCTACCCAGTTTTCGAAATCTTTGCGCGATTCCCAGAGCGTAAATACGATGTAGGGATCGCCATCGTTGACCGGACGCAGCACTTGGTTAGAAACGAAACCCGGCATTCCGTCAACGAGCCGAGCACGGTTGCGAAATCGCTCCTCGAAGGTTTCGGCATATTCCGGGTTAACATAGATACGGTTTGCAACGGTAATCATTGAACCCTCTCTTAGATGATAATGAGTCTCATTATCATGAATGGATTGCGAAAAATAAACCGATTGTAATCAAGATATGCCAACGTCAAATCTCTTTCGGTGGATACAGAAAACGAACACCGACAGATTCATAATATCACAATTTCCAGGTCTTATGCAAGAAAAACAAACAATAAAGAAGAAGGGTACTGGAAGCAGGGAAGAAAGGAAGGTTGGAAGATTCTGTCCACACCGTCTTTGAAAGTAAAGTTTGTTCTCTATACTCAAATAAAACCCCTGTTCTGGAGTGTTCGGCAACAGCAATACTCAAAGAGGAAAAGTCGAGTACAACAACACGCTAGAACTTCAACCCCAGGCTGACGCGATGCGCTTGTTGCAGATGTCCAAAGTCCGCGAAGGCATAGTCAAGCGAGAGCGCCGTCGACGAAACGCTGGTATTGACTCCGAATCCGAGCGTAATCCCTTCTTCGTCTTTCGCCGATTCCGGACCCAAACGCAGCTTGTAGCCGCCTCGAACCGACGCCGTATTTTTGAACCAATACTCTAGCCCGACGTGAAGGCGTTCGCTATTGTCGGTGGGATGATTGCCGTCTATGGCAACGGTGAGGAGGTTGTTCGCGTCGTCAACGAGATCGTATGCGATTCCAAGGCGAAAATTTGATGGTAATGGGAATTCCACAGTATCCAACTCTGCCTTGCGAGTAGGATTTGTTGTATCCGGGAAGGGGCGGTAGTCGGCGGTTCGGGGGTCTCCCGCCTCTTCCGCCCCCGCTTGAAGATCCGGTCCGCCGAACCTCATCTCAGGTCCGAAATTGGAGTAACACATCCCAATCCGCAAACTGTTCCAACCGGTGTGATACAGGGTGCCGATATCAACCGCCATTCCGTTGGCGCTTTCTCGATGAATCTGCTGCTGAATGAATTTGGCATTGACGCCGAAGGAGAGTTTGACGCCGGATTCTTTCTCGTAAAGTTGCCTAGAGTACGCCAATGAGACAGCCGCGTCCCATGCGGAGAACCATAGACCGGTGCCATCCGGTTTTGCCAGCGTCGTGATTTCCATATCGGGAACCGAGAGGTAGGTCACGCTTGCTCCGAGTGTGCCGACTTTTTCGACCGGCGTGGCGAAGGCAAGGAAATTGTATCGCGTATCGGCGAGCCAAACGGTATGCGTACCGGAAAGGCTGGTTGCGGCGATCTGGCTTAAACCTGCGGGATTCCAATAGATGGCGGTGACATCGTCGGCGATCGCTCCAAAGGCGCCTCCCAAACTGTCGACGCGGGCGCCGGGACCGATTTTCAGGAACTGGGCGCCGCTTGTTCCCACGTTCGTCACGGCATCGCCGTGTGGTGAGTACAGAAAAATTGCCGTGAATAGGAGTGTGCAGAGCGTCTTATCGTGTCTTAGATTCATTCCCATAAGTGAGGATTAATTTTTTATCTCGCGTTCGAGTTGTGCAAGAAACCGAGTGTTTTCTTGCACAACTCGGTTTCTCAAAGTCACTTTGCACTTTCTTTTGACATAAGCCGCAAGGTTTATCGAATAATCGCAAACCGGCTAATTTTGTTCCCGATGACCGCATTCGATTCATCACGCGCCTCAACGTGGTAAATGTAGACGCCGCTGGCAAGCGCTTGATTGTTGTAACTGAGAAGGTCGAAGGATTCGGTGCCGCCCTTGTCACCCTGTGCCAACCGCTCCTCCGCGTCGTAAGGTGAGGTGTGTTCGTGTTCAATCTCCCGCACCAACTCGCCAGCCAAGGTATAGATTCGCACCGTGCATCTCGGCGGAAGGTGGGTAAAGAAGATTTTATCCGTTCCTTCAGAAATTACAGCCCTGTTCGTAACGAAGTAAGGATTAGGAACAACCCGGATTCTATCCAGATCAGCACTGATATCGTCGGCGATGAGCGTCTCGCCGCCGGTATTGAGCAGCAATTCGTCGCCATCCTGAGGGGCGCCAATCCCGCCCATTTTAACGGTGAATACGTCTCCGGCGGATAGTTCACCGTTGGGATCTCTGATATAAACGTAAGCACCTCTTATGAAGATCCGAAAGAAGCCGGGCGTATCAGCCGGAATGTATTCGTCAAGCCAGCCCGAGCCCGTCAGAATGCAGTACCCATCCGCACGCTCGGGGTTGAATTGAATTTCCTCGCCGGTATCTTCATCCTTCACTTTAACATGTGTATCGTCAACGAAGGTTATCGAGTAGGTATGCGGGCGGTAGTAGGTTGCCCACCAGATGTTCGTCCATGTGTTCTCGCCGACGCCGGGGGATTGGATGTCTACATTCCAACCTGTCACCGTGCCCTTGGTCAACTTTACACTTTCGATTGGGTTTTCGTTCGGATGCCCGTAGGTCACGTCAACCCCTTTTATCCTCAAGGTGATTCCATCAAACATGGGAGAAAGTGCTTCAACGGCCGCGATCTGTGTTGGGTCGTACCACCCGAAGGATTGTTTATGTACTACAATTTGATCCGTGGTCATGTCGATGATTTCATACGCGGGCGGCTGGTAGCCGGGGCCCGTGATATACGCACCTGCATCCGTCGGTTTGGCGCCGTACCAAACAATCTTATATTGATGCCCGGTGACATTCTTGGGGGCGATAATCATCGGCTCGACGGTGATGCTTCCGGTGCGCATAAAAGCGTTGTCCGCAAACTCGGCAGAAGCGTCGCGATACCCTGCAGGGTTTGGGCGCGGCGTCACGTGAACCATCGTCTCAATCTGGCTGCTCTCCATCGCGATAAGCCCGGTTTTGGGATTGCCGGTGTCGTATGAAGTGACGGCGTAGGTGTATTGAATCCCGTTGGTCAATCCGTCATCCGTGTAGAAGGTCTTTATGCCTGCGTCTTCGCCGAGTGCCTGTGAAGGAGTGGAAACGATTCGGAAAATGTCACCGGCAACAGGAGGACCCGAGGGACCATCCGAAATCTGCACATACAACCCGCCAAAGTAGATAAGCGCCCCGGAACGATACTCGCCGTCGGGATAAACTTCGCCAGTGTTGGGATTCATAACGACGTACCCGCCCCCATCGGCCGGGAATTGGGGGTTGTGCGCCATGACTTCCCACAAGGTTGTATTGATTATCTCATAGGTAGTGCTGGAATTGAACTTAATGACGTAGACGGCATTTTTGAAGAAGTCGGAAAAGAATGGTTCGTCGCCTATGGCGGCGATGGTGGCGTCCGACTGTTTCCCCACGTGCGCTACGGTGAGAAAATTACCGGTCGCACTGGGTTTGTCAAACTCCGCCAGCATGACCCAGTCCTGTACCGGATCGCCGGTAGATTCATCGTACGAAGTATCTCGTCGGTAAACTCTGTATCCTTCGAATACCTTCTCCGGGTCGGTAATGTCGATATACTCTTCGATACTTTTTTCTACTCCTTCATGAACCCAACCCCCGGCACTTTCCCAGACGAGTGTCACCTGTCCGTTGGCGGGATACGCCGTCACTTTCGGCGACGGCGGCGGGGCTGGTGCGATATAGTCATCATCATACAGCTTCTGCGCCCAGTCCGATGATGCTTGCAGGCCCTCAAGCCCCTCGCCGATGGCGACCGCCGTGATGACGTTGAAAACCTGCCCCGGCGCAAGCGATTCTATGGGGCCATAGGACTGAATGAAGCGCTGGTCGTCGTAGTTTGCAGGAAGAGGATCAACACCGGGGACACTGATTAGTGCGTACATTTCGGCGGCGGTCGATGGATCGGTCGAAATTGTAATCCGTTTGTGCGCTGCGAACGGAATTTTGGCGTTGGCGTCCTGCGCGTTATCGCCAATATAGGCGTTCAAGACACGTAAGCCGATGAAGCCGGTCGACGAGGCGTTAGAATACCCGTAAGAGAGGTAGCGGTTCGGGTGGGCGTCGGGATTGAGGGCATCCGGCGTTTCGTCCAGCGCAACAAAATCATCGGCGGAGTAGTTCGCCGTGCCGGTTTCACTGCTGGAAACATCCACATCGTATCGAAACGCCATGAAGACGTCTTCCAATGTGTCCTGACCAACATTGGTGACCTTGTATTCCAAGATGAAGAAATCGTAGAGCGGCGCGTAACTCCACTGGAATCCGTTGACCTCGATATCTAACCCGAGGATTAACTCTTGGTTTGCTTCCGGGTTGGTGTCGGTGCATTTGAACCAGATGGATTGACCTGTAGGAGTTCCTTTTGTCGTCATCCCCGGTTTGTTAGAAATGACCTCCGGCGAATCGTCGGTGGGCCAGATTTCGGACTGCCGCCCATCGGAGTAAGACACGCCAACCTCTCCACCCTTCTTGGCGCCGATCCAGATGTCTCCCTCGTAGATGTAGGAGTCGTTTGTCCCGGCGGGCCACCATCCGGAGGGGTTTTGGGTCGGGCTGGTCGGATAGCCGACAACTGCGGTATTGTAGACGGCCGAGGATAGATTGCCGACATCTAGTGCCTTCCAATCGACACCGCCCATTGCAGGGAAGGTGGCTATGATAAAAAGTGCGGCTACCAGCAGCCCCAGTCGGGGGAGGCTTGGATATCTATGAGTATTCTCAAGTTTCATAATTCGTCCATATGGGGTCAAGGTTTTTCCGTCGGTGTATGCCATTATGATGTTGTTTTTCATGCGGTTTGTAACTGATACGGTTGAACCAAAATATCAGCGGAAATACCAAGTCCTTCGTGCAGTTTCCGAATCATATCGAGAGTCAAAGCACGTTGCCGATTCAAGACTTCTGACACGTAAGATTGGGAGCCCAAGTAGGGTTCAAGTTCTCGACGAGACATACCTTGACTTTCCATGTGGTGAAGAATAGTCTCAACCGGATCTGCGGGTGGTATGGGATAATGCTGCTGTTCGTACGCATCAACCAAGGTGACCATTACATCAAGCTTATCCCCCTCTGGCGAACCGTGAGGCGCTTCCCAAAGCCGTTGAATTTCTCTCAACGCAACTTCGTAGTCTGATTCGGTTGTGATTGGGTTAATATCCAAAGTTGTCACATTAAAATCGCACCGCATTGATTTTATCATGTTGTAGGTACGACCATGCGACATCCTCTTCCGGACGCTCCCAGTCTTCAGCGAGCGCGGCTTCGCTGAACAATGCAGTTTCGGAAAAATCTGGCTCATCTGTGAGAATCGTCACAACGGCTCGTCGCGGTTCTGACAGTTGGATAGGTTCTAACAATCGCACGTTGCCTCGTTCATCAATTGTAGCTTCAATGGTTTGTTGCATTGCTGCCCCTTTATCATAAAACCAAGGATCTCTGCTATCAACCTATTAATAGATGTCTAGCATACGAGACATGTCTAGTGCGAGAATAGCCATAGCCGCGCCTGCAACCACCAAGAAAACACTGGAGACAAGATTTGTAGACACACGCGAGGAGCGGAAATAGTCGTTCATTGCAGTGACGATCTCTCTGAGCACGGCGCGGTGTTCGCGCTGTTTGACCTTGATGGTGCCCGTTCCCATCCAAGATTGAACGGCTATTTGCAGGTCGGCATCGACCGACGTGAGGCGTATCACGGAAAGGCTTTCCCCGTAGGGCAACTGCAGTTTTTGGAGCGCTGCGACGAGCGCTTCACGAAACGACGTGTCCGTTACTGCGTGTGCCACATAGCCCCTAAGTTGATACCACATCATCAAAAGGATTGTCCCAAATAGAATAGGGTTTGTCCAACCCATAACACCGTCGAGTGGTCGTTGGACAAACCGGACGATCATAGGGACGAATACGACAAACATCACTGAAAGCAACCATCTGTTAGAGACCAGGAAAGGTCGCTTCGTCAAAATAGCCCTAATCCCAGTCCAAAAGAAAAAGAGTGCCATAATTCCATACACAATTGGAAATAGATCGGAATATATCATGTCGAAGTAATCGCGTTCCATGGTCGTGCGTCCTCTAGAAATTGATAGGCTTCAAAGTGAGAACATGCTAAATCCGACGATTGGAAGTGCCGCTCCCATAACTACCCAGAAAATACAGGTAACCATGTTTGTAGACACGGTCGATGTGCGGAAGTATTCGTTCATTGCATCGACGATTTCTTTAAGCACGGAATGGTGCGCCCGCTGCTTGATCTTGACAGTGCCCGTTCCCATCCATGACTGGATAGCTACTTGCAAGTCGGCTTCAACAGAGGTGAGGCGGATTGCGGAAAGGCTTTCTTCATGAGGTAACTCTAGCCTCTGGAGTGCCGCGACCAGTGCCTCACGAAAGGACGCATCTGTAACGGCAAACACGACGTATCCTTGCAGTTGAAACCACATCATTATCAGCAATGCTGCACATAGAACGGGGCTTAACCAGCTTATAGGGTCGCCATCCAAAATCATCAAGGAAGAAAGCCCCATCGGTGCGAAAAAAACGAACATCATCACGCGCAGCCAACCATTTGAGATCAAAAACGGTCGCTTGGTTAAAAGCCCTTTGAGCCCGACTATTAGAAAAAAGATTCCCAATACCCCGGTCAGAATTGGAAACAGAGTGGTGAAGTAATCAAATCCCATGTTCTCTTTCTCCTATCATTCAGGCACAGTATAGGCGCAAACGAGGTGTGACGAAAGTTCCCGACGGGCTAGGAATCTTTATCAATCGCGATGACGACTTAGATGTCTTGCATCCTCCATTAGCTTCAACACGAATCGTAACGCTTCATTCACTGCGTCTTCATTAGGGAAAGCGGCGGCACCATCGGGCGCGAGCCGTACAATGTTTTTTCTCGCGGCGTACCGCTCCGCATATTTTCCACGAACCCCGTTTCTCAGGGATGTCCTGTCATACTTGGGACGTAATTCGTCATTTAGTCCGGTTCCGTCAGTCATTTTTTGAGCGCAAATGATTCGGATTCGTTGCGCACACCCTTGTTGTGGGTACGGTGTCCGCCTGTGGACGATTCTAGCGCGGCGCTGTATGCCGCGCGGCTATTGATTATTCCACATCTCGGCGCGACGCATGAACACCAAGGGATCCGCCACCCATTCCGCATAGCCGATATTCCGCTCATCAGTCAAAAAGTTAATTTTGTCGTCAATGCACGCCGCCAACGCCGCATCTTCTATCGCCAGCGTAAACCCGCCGATTTCCACTTCCTCGTCAAGGGCGGTGACAGCAAAACGATTGTTGAAAGCGTGGACTGCATCCAGATTCCCAATCGCTCCCCTTGCCAACGCGTCAATTGTGCCCGCGGCGAGAGCGTCAAGAAGTTCCGATTCGCCTGCCTCTTCTCCCAGATAAATCACTTGCGGCATATTCTGCATAGGTGGATAGATATGATTCCGTCCTGCCAAATTCGGAGTGACGGCGGCGGCGGTAATCGTGTACGCGGCAGTGCCATCGGCAACGACAGCGCCTTGCGGCGTCGTAACGCGAGCGCCTTCGGCGAGAACGCCGTCAGCGTCAACAAGGCCCGTCAGTTCCAGCAAGCGCGCCTCTCCGGTTGTGGCGGAAAGCACACCTACGCGCACATCGTCGGTCAGATCCGCATAAGTGGCGAGGCGTTCCGCATCTTCGGCGCGCACCAGCAGCGATTGGCGGAACTCGATATGCCCCAACGTGAAAGTGATGACCTTTCTGCCGGTCGCGTCCTTGGTGCGGGAATCGAGAATCGTGATACCGCCGCCGACAATATCGTATTCCGGATCGGCGGACTTTAGCCAGATGTCAGGCCACACCGCGATGGGGTGACGGACAAAGGACAACCCCGCCCCTTGCATGGCTTCGAGCGCTGTCAACAGGTCCGCTTCATAGCCGCGATGCGTATTAAAGCCCGCAGAAGCGGGGTCTTCGTCCTCGCTGTAACTCACGGGTGAGAAATAGGCGTAGAACCCAACATTGAGCGCCCGGTCTCCGTCGGTACAGGATTGCGAAGACGTGGCCGGTTGAAAAAACGACTGAAGTTCCTCGCAGCCGGAAAGCCCCGCCACCAGAACGGCGATCGCCACTACGGACGCGAGTGTTATAATCTCTTTGATCTTCATACCGATTCTAAAATGTTAAACGCGACGCCGATCGCTGCCAACCATCAACCCAGTTTGCGCAAACACAACGTCTGGCAACTGTTAGGTGAAACATCCATCAGTCCAATCTCTTTGACCTCTGCCGAGATGGGTAGGGGAATACCCCGACAGATTGACACCGCTTCGGCTATCTGACGCTCGGACAAACCGAAGGCGAGTGTGCAGTGCGGAACCCATTTCCCAACGGCGTAGTGTTCCGATTGTTCCCCCGCGTACTTCTTGAAAATTTTATGAAAAGCCGCATGTACGTCCAACAAGTGCTCGGTGACTGTTACGCCTAAGAAAACAACACCTTCCGCGCCGGGAAAGACGCCTACGTTGGAGAGTGACAGCGGAAACGGTACCACACTCTCCGCGAAGGAGAAAAGTCCCGCCTCAAACGCAGTTGAATCAATGCGGCCGCAAACGCTCAAGGAGACATGCGGGCGGTAGCCGTCATCCAGTAAAGAGGAGCCAATCCCCGCTTTTTGGATGGCTTCCCACGCATCACAAATCTGTTTCTCTGCGTGTGTGTCAAAGAACAGTTCAACGGCAAACGGCATGAATCAATATCAAAAACGGTGATGTAGAACAACCCCAGAGTGGTGTAGAGGAGGCCCAAAGTAAAGTTGCAAAGTTTCTCTTAGATTGCCAGTGATTCTTCTTGGGGATATCGTAGGGAGTACACACGCTCAACTTGTCTCAGCGGATTCCCGTATGCGCTCACTTAGAAGAACGTTCACTAGGGTCTCAACCGACACGCCTTGCGCATGAGCGCTCTGCATAAGTTCTTCCGCTATTTCAGGGAGAATCGCAATCCGAATTGCGCGCTTGCGCGCCGTCTCAAAACGGAACCATTCCCCATCGTCTTCCATGAAATCGGCAGTGTCCAGATTATCCCAAAACGCCGCTTCCTCCTCATAACTCTTAAATCTTGGGACTTGTAACTCTTTCGTTTCTCTATTTTCACGGCCCGTCATTTCTAGGGTAGCAACGCATTTATATCTACGTTATTGAATTACCTTCCTCTTGAACACCTGCGTTAGAAATCCAAACTCACGCCCATCATCATCAAACGCGGGCTGTTCCAAGAGAACGGGTTTGAGTGCTTTCGTGAGTTGAGCGGAATCCCGTAACGGTCGTATGTCACCGCATCGATGATGTCGTCCAGATTCTTCGTGTTGAACACATTCCGCACATCGGCAAATACGGTGTATGTCAGTTCGCCAATACGGATCCGTTTGCTCAGAAGCATGTCAACGTTGTGGGTTGGCGGGTAGCGTTTTGAATTTATATCGGGTTTGACCGGTGAACTCGGATTTGGCGTGTAGGGCAAGCCACTGCCGTACCTGCCGATCAAGTTGATGCCGATGTCAAACGGCAATTGTATGTCCAACGACCCGGAAACCACATGCCGTTGGTCCCAAGCTAATGGGTGGCTCTCCGTGACTTCGGGCTGTTGCCTGTAGTAGGTCAAATAACCCAAGGACCGGCTCGAGCCCTTCCCCTTCGCGACGGAATAGGTGTAGTTAATCATGCCGGAAATCGGGCTGTGTCCCAGGCGCCATTTGCGGGCGGTGAGTTCAAAACCCTGAACCCGACCGTAGATGTCGTTTATAAAGTAGCTGTAATCGTTGGTAATATCGACGTGGATGCTGTTCACCAGATTGTCGATGTCCTTCGTGAAACCGGTGACATCAACAGTCAGGTCGCGAGTCAATTGCTGGGCTATCCCGACCTCGTAGGCGACCGTTCTCTCGGGATCCAGATTGGGATTCCCTCTTCTGCGGATAGCGCCCCGCATATCAAAATTAAGGTTTTCATAGAGGTCGTCGCCGGGAGGTATCTGGTAGTAGTGTCCGTAGGTAAAGTGCAGTTTTGCGCGGTCGGTGATTGGAAATGAGATACCGAGGCGCGGCGCAAGCATGTGTTTGACCGACGGCTCCACAGGATTTTTGATGATGGGCAACCCGACTTTGTAGGTTTCTTTATCCAACTTGATTGTGCCGTCGTCGTTGAGTTCTAGCGGATCCAACGGGTCGGCGGGGGAGACGCCGTCCGGACTATAGAGTTCGTACCGCAATCCGGCGTTGACAACCATACCCTCATACTCCATTTTGTCTTGCAGGTACAGGCTCGCGGAACTCGGCTGCACGTCGTAAAACTCCATGTAAAGGTTTGAACTCCCATAATTTGTCGTGCCGAGATTGTAGATCTCGAGCGTCGAAAGTTCAATCCCTGTACGCACCTGGTGGTTTGCGGTCACTTGGCTGGAGAAATCAGCTTTTAGCATCGACGAGGTCGTCTCTCGATTAGTCCATCCAAATTCATCTCCCGCGATGAAATAGTTTGTATCGTTGTAAGCCTGCTGAGGCGGGTTCCTGATTCGACCCTCTTCCTGATTCTGTGCGAAGGACAGATCCGGGTCCCATGCGTTTTCTTCAAAGGATTTGTTCAAGGGATCCCACAGTTTATCCGGTTGAGCGCTTTCATAGGTGCGATGAAATTGCCCGAGTGTGAGGGTGTAAAACGTGCCCGAGTTGAGATTATGCGAGAGTTGCATTGACATGCTCCGCGCATCTCTATTCGCCACCGGAATCGCGCTTGGCAAAAAGCGAAGCGTGCCGCCGTAGGGGACGGCTTCGCGATGGTCGAATAACCCGCTTGCAGTGAGTCTGATGTCAGGCGTCACTTCAAACTTTAGTTTGCCTTGGAATGTATATCCCCTACCATTGGCGTTCGGAAGGTAGCTTTCATCGCGCCGCAACTGGCTGGCTGTGGAGAACGTCAGCCGGTTGCCCCACAGCGGCCCGCTAAGTGCGAATTCACCGGTATGGCTTGGACGAAGGTCGTAGTTCTTGGTATCGTTGAAGAGCCCGGCGTACTGATTTAGATCCACGATATACCCGTCCAATAGAGTTACTTGTTTCATTTCGTAGTCGATGAGGGTGCCATCGGTGTCGCGATAGGGTTGGGGGGCGGTAATGACTTCACCCGTATCCGGATTCATCTTGGGCTCGCCAGTTTCCGAATCAATGACGGGGAGAAGGGGGTTTTCCGTCCTGTCGGCAAAGACGCCCGGAACAATCTCCTCGAAAATGACTTGATCATTGCCTTCGCGCGCTGCCAACTCCTCCACGGTGACACTCTGTCCACGGTACGGGGTCTGATAATCATAAGGTCTACCCAGGAAGATTCCCCTGAAAGGTTCCAATGCCACCGGGCGAAAACCGTTGTCGGGGTCCAGCCACGGTCCGTACACGGGGTCGCCGTGGTGGGTACCCCACTGTCCGACGCGGTACCTGAATCTGCCGGTGAAGTTCTGAGTGCCGGTCTTTGTTATGAGATTTATCACACCGGACTGTGCATCTCCGTGTTCCGCGTTGAATCCTCCCGTGATGACTTCCATCTGTTCAAGCGAATTCGTGCTGATGTTCACGCCTAGACTTCTGCCGATGGGATCGTTCACCGGGATACCGTCAACGAGATACTTGACCTCCATGGACCGGCCGCCTCGTACGTGGAGCGTACCGGTGGAATTAAGTTGCGCGACGCCCGCTTGCAGTTGAAGGATTCCATTCACCGTGTCGCGGGGCATGGCGGCAATCTCCTCCGCTTCAATGATTCGCGTTGATTGGGTGGCATCGCGCTTAATCAGCGGTTTGGCCGCGGTTACGATGATTTCTTCGAGTGTGACAACGTCCGAAGCGCCCAGGGCGAAGTCGAGGGTTGTGGTCAGCCCGGCATGTACCTTGGCGTCCGTGACCATCTGCGAGTTGTAACCGGTTCGTTCAACCTTTAGATCATAGGTCCCCGGCGCGACTTTGGCGATAACATAATACCCGTTTTGGTCGGAGGTCGCCGTGTCACTTGTTCCAACGACGGTTATTTTGGCATTCGCCAAGGGGGTTGGGGTTGTTTCAGATGTAACGACGCCTGAAATCTTTCCGGTGATGGCGGCGGAGGCGGAGCGGTAACTTGAGTGTACCGCCAACAGAAGTACGGTTAGGCAAAGGGCAGGTATCCAGGAGAAGAGGGTTGTTTTTTTCATGTGTTTCGCCCCCTGAAAATCAAGAGTTTGGAGAACGTAAAATAGACATCTTTCCAAAATATTGACAGTCGTTACGGCGTATTTTCCGAGCGTTGAGTAGCCACAGGCGTGCATGAACGATTCATTGATTTGGGCGATTCGGTTAAGGTTGTTCGTCCGCTTGCCTTTCATTTTGACGATCGAAGGCAGAGATCGCCGTGATTCAATGAACCGAGGCGTTTTCTGTCCGGGTTTTCTGTTTCCCGTGACTCGCAACCGCTCTTCCATGATTGACGGTTACACTGCTTGTTCCCGTTGGTTTTCGTGGTTCAATTCCGCCTGCGACCCCGGATGTCGTCGCAGACGCTGGCTATTCGCAAAAATCGGCCTGGAATCCAGTGATGACACGGGTTTGTCGAGTTTGGAGCGCCATGCGGTATTCTGCGATAAACTGCGAATATGCTTCAGCGCGCCTCCTCCCGCTTAGCCGAACTATGGGGAGGTGGACGATATAAATTCGATCTGATTTCATAGCGTTGCGTCACCTGGCATCATTTGAAATGCACCCTACAGAGGGAGCGCTATGCCAGTATATCACATGCGTGTTAAGTAGTCAAGCTAAAATCGAGGTGTAACGAGGCAAGAGATTTTTTTCAGTAATAATCCGGACAAAACCAAAGATTGTTCACATGAGATACCCCGAGACAAGCTGCCAATCGGTGTGGATATTCTGATCTCCAACATCACTATAACCACATAGATCCAATTTGGAAAGATGCCTAATAGAACCGGAGATGTCCTAACGTCCCGAGGATAAACCTTTAGGTGCTGATGGCTTATTAAATTGTTTAAGGTTCACATCGTTTCAGCGGTTTCGTTACCCCAAAACGGTGCAAGAGAAACCCACGATGCGTTGCGCCTTAATGACATTATAGCAGAATGTACTTCCTGGGTAAATACTCTTGTTGGATTTTTTGGTTAAACTCTTGAGGAAAGTGTATGGTTGAATCTCAGTGTATAGATAGGGCAGGATTGTCTGGCGTGTCATCCGATTACGTGAGTGAATCAGGCGACTGAACACTGGGGACAAAGATTTGATGATTGAGGGCGAGAGCGGGAGAGAAATTAAGGAAGATTTTTTGACGAACTCTTTTTCAACAACCGAATCTACAACGACTCAACAAACGCAATTAGGGCATCTCTTTCGCTTGTAGACATCTGCTGAACTGCCTCACGTGAGGCGTCCGCTTCACCGCCGTGCCATAGGATTGCCTCCAAGACGCCTCTTGCCCTACCGTCATGGAGGAAGTTGGTATGCCCGTTGACTGTCTTGATTAACCCTACGCCCCATAAGGGCGGGGTTCGCCATTCGTAACCGTCGGCGAGAAAATCGGGCCGATTATCAGCCAACCCCGGTCCCATGTCGTGCAGCAGAAGATCGGTGTACGGGTGAATCGTCTGGTTGGATACGGCGGGCACATCGGGGAGTTCCCCAGTCTGAAGGGTTGGAATATGGCATCCCGGACACCCCGCGACTTCGAAAAGCTCTTCGCCGCGCTGAACAACGGGGTCGTCGAGATTCCGTCGCGCGGGCACCGCAAGGGTTTGGACGTAGAATGTAACGGCTTCCAAGATTTCATCGCTCAGTTCAGGGTCATCATGGCGCCCATCATGCTGGGATTGACCATTAGAATTCTCGTACGGTAGAAGCGATGTCGTGACACCCATGTCGTCGTTGTAGGCGGATGCCACCTGTTGAAGCAACGTCGGTTGATTCGCTTTCCAGCCGAACCTCCCGAGGCTAAGCCCGTTCTTTTGAACATCCCAGACGAGATTTGCTTTGCCCGAGATGCCGTCACCATTCTCATCCGCCTCGTCTGCACGTGCGAGAATAGTCGCTTCGGGAACAGCTTCGAGCAAACCCAATCCGAACACGACCGGAGCCACACGGGGGGAGAGTTCTATCTCATCCGGCAATGGTTGGTACGGATCGACCAGTGTATATTTCGGGGTCCGAAGATGCACGATGACGCCGTCGCTTGTGGTGATTTGACCTTCCGTGTAGTTGATTTGGACGTTACCTTCCGGAGAGACTCCGAAGATGGCGCGGTTATTGAGTTGTGTTCCAAAACCGGGAACCGGAACTGGGGCGCCCGTTCCGTCGCCGTTTGGATTGGGTAGGCTCACGCGGAAAAGCATGGATGTGAGTTTTTCGCCCGATGTCGGAGCGCGCCCGCGGCCGTCGCGTGCATGACAGTTGATGCACGAGATATTATTATACACCGGTCCCAGCCCCGGATTGACTTCCGCGGGGACGGTAACAAAGACGGCTTCAAACTCCTTGTCACCCGCAAGATGCTCGGCCAGCCCTTCAGCCGTAAGGTTCGGCGCCGGGGTAGAGAAGGCGTGGCTTGTCGCGTCGAATACGGTTGTTTCACCGCCGGACAGCGCCTTGGTCGGGTTGTCTGGCGCCGGCGAACCGTGTAGATCCTCCGAATCACAGGCGATTATCGTCATGCACAGTGACCCGATAAGGATCGTAGTGTAAAATAGATAGTTTGATCTCATTACCACGCTACTTGGTCGATACGTGTAGGGAAAAACTCAAACAGCTGCGGAGATTCGCATAAACACAGACCGTGTAAACGAGAATAAACTCATTGCCGCTTGCGAGTTTGATCTTGTCCAATCATCGCTTTGGACAAATTAAGAAAGGACGGTACTTATGAAATTCACTCGTGGTACTTTAATCGCAATTGCTGTTATGTTAACAACCGGTCTCATTATCGACGGTTCAGGTGTTGATGATGGAGTAAACGACGAAGAATCAAGCACCGAACTCGCGTTCAACGACACGTACGATCAAGTCAGAAACGGTGCGTGCCTCATTCTGACATACGACGCGCAAAGCAACTCTTTCAAAGGTACGGTGGAAAACACCACCGATGAAACCCTGGAGTAAATCCGAGTTGAAGTCCATCTGTCAAACGAAACGGAACTCGGACCAACAACTCCGGCTGACCTGTCCCCGGTGAAAAAAGAGAAATCGAACTGGCGGCAACAAGCAACGATTTCGACGGGTGGACGGCGCACCCTGAAGTCGGACGCGGCGAGCACGGTCCCGCTGGAGAAGACGGTGAGCACAATTGAGAATGCTCACCGTAATCGCCGGCTAACGTCGGTTAGTACCGGAACAGCAGATACTCGATGGTATGGAAACCCTTTAGCGTGTCTTCGAGACCATCGATCGACGACGCACTCAACGTGTTTCCGCTGGAGAGCACTGCGTCGAGGTCTACACGATTAACGGGCCAGCTATCAAGCGCCGGGTCCAGTCCTTGCGTATCAACCGGACCAAACAGGAACGCCTCGCTCTGCTCCCACGGGCGCCGCGCCGCTATCCATGCCTCCTGCGCGCTCTCTAGATTCGCTTGAGTGGTACTAGATTGTAGTTCTCTCACTGCGTCTAGAAGTGTACTCGCTTTATTATCCAGATCAATATAGGTGGCGAGCACGACCTTGTTTGCAAAGTCATCTAGCATTGTGGAGGCGTCGAAATCATTGAAATCACTGCTTAACACCAACTTCAAGATATCCCCCTCCAATGTTTGCTGGACCTTGCTGACAGCGTCAATTGCCGCTTGGACGGATGAACGATTGGCAGTGATTGAATCCCGGAATGGGTCGGGGATTGCCCCGATGGCGTCAATCGCGGCCTGCACCTCTCGCCGGAATCTGGAGTCGAGTGAGGAGTTCTTGCCCGCGACAAACTCGTTCAGACCCTTGCCGTCAGCGGTGAATTTACCCATGTAGACATTTTGAATTCCGCGGATATTGTCTTGGAAATCGGCGATAGAATTGAAGCTAAACTGTGATTCAACGAGTGTCGTATCCCGTTCGTTGAACGGATCGGAGATTTTACCGTTAGCCACCTCGTCGGCAATGACGATCATGCCGTTAACCATCTCTTGAACCGCCGACTTTTGTGACTTGTAAATCGTGCTTGAGGTACCCGCGTTTGCGACCTCAGCGGCGAAATTTTCTCCGGACGAGTCCCATGCCCGACGCAGTTGAGAGGTTTTCGATTTTAGATTCTCTGTCGTGGCGCTTAGATATTCCAGTTCACGCGAGGTGATTTCCGAGGCTGACCGTCCGTCGCCGTCATCGTCGTCTTCGCCGCATGCGACGAGGAAAAATGACGTGGCGACAAGGGTGGAAAGAGTGAGAAAAAAGAATCTTGTCGTGTAAGTGGATAAGATGAATCTCATTGGATTCCTCCTTTTTGACTTGAGGCTAATATTGAAATCCGAAGCCGATTGCCAAGGTATCTTCCGCATTATCAACTTTCGATCCCAATCTCCGTGCGGAATAGTGTGCTTTGAAAACTAGCTGCGGATGGTGATGGTAATTGGTACCAAATATCCAAGTTTGACGATCCCAACGCGGGTTGTCAAAAATCTCGCCTTCAACGGCAGCCATCGTGTCGTAGTTAGCGTAGCGTGCGAATAGGTCGAGAACTTTTTCGGTATTTTGCGATGATTTGAGAAATGTGAGTACGTTATAGCCTACTTCAAGATACCCGCCGACGGCTTTGCTGCCTACCGGAGTTCGCTTTACGTTCAAGTTGTTTGAAAGGTTTCGATTGGCTTTGGAGACGAGGTCTGAATTCTGGAGCCTGCCGTAAAGAAATAAGCCGCGAGCCTTTAAGGCACCGACCTCATAAAAGCCGTGGAGATCGAAGATGCCGACGTTGGCGTCATCCCACAAGTCCGGTTTAGGGCGGTTATTCGCACTATTGCCGAAGTAGCCGGAGACACCCACGACCGCTCCCGGAATAACGGTATAATCCAGCCTGCCCACGAGTGCGAAATCCTCGGCATTTGCGGTTTCAAATCGTAGTTGGTGGCCGCCGACAATCCAACGACGCGAACTGAAACCGGTTGAGTCCAATCCGTTGACGACCTGCGCTTGATAACTCAGCGAACCGATTTCACCAAATAACTCTATCCCGTTTTCATGCCAGATGGCTGGAATCAGGTTCGATTCGGATTCTGGACGAGTCGTGGTAAAATAATGTTGAGGTCGATGCCTCTTGGAGAGAAGACCAACGGGGACGATGATATGTCCAATGCGAACGTTGAATTCAGGCTTGATTTCAAATACGGCGGCGAGTTTCTCGAGGATGACCTCGCCCCCCTTCTCGACCTCCATCTCAAACTCGCCAAACTCCTCCAATTTGTCGAACTCCATCGTGATGCCGGTACCGCCGTGCTCGAATTCAATCTCGGCTTCAAGTCGAAGATTGCGGCTAATTCGGTACTTGGGCGCGACGACAAACCGCTCGACATCAATGTGGGCGCGCCGCTCGGGATCGATCTGCCAATCGAATTTGGCGTAGTTAATGACGCCGTAGCCCGATACTTTGAACTTCTCGGTATCTGCAGGTACGGATTGAAGCACCAACAGAAGGAAAGCAAAATAGAAAAGAACTCGCAATTACACCCCCGATTGTGCTATTGCAAATGAGAATCAATATCAATAACGAGCAAAAGTAGAAATGGATACACTTAATCCGCAGAGGAATGATTGATAAGCCCATTCTAAATTGCTACTGAGACTCATTCTCACTTAACATCCATAAATCAAACCGATTTTGGTGATTATAAATCGAGTATGGGGATTTGTCAAGTGTTTTTTCAAATGTTTTTTCAAAAAATTTGGAGAGAAGCATCGTGGGTGTTCGAGAAGTTGGTTGAAGGCGTCTTGTAGAGATACTTTACATATGTCTACCGCAGATTGGCAACTAGGTCGGTCAGGGCTCGGATTTGGTAATCCAAGCCGAGCGGTTAAGGTGGGCGCCGAGCAAAGAAGCGATGCAAATTTGGCTGGGATAGGTTGTGAGGTAGTAGATGCGGCCAAAACTTGCTGATCGATTCAAGCAGGTTTTTTGGCAGGTTAGGCTTTTACGGGATATACGTGAACTACAACAGTATCAGCAATCCTTGGCTTAAATCGTCGGCAAACCTCCGAATATCCGAGTAGTGATTCCGCAAAATTCGTGCGACGGCATTTGTCGAGAAATTCCCCGGTCTGAGCCAAATCACTTTTGGGGAATACCCATAGATCATACTTCGAGCACTGAAGTCGGCATCCTTTGATACAATAAGAAAGTCGTTGTCACGGGCCTACTCTCACAACTCAAGATCGTCAGCTGTATCCAAGTTGACATCTTGGACATGCGTGGAATCTGGAAATATATAAACAAGTAGGGAAACTAGCTTAGGTGATAGGTTCTGATCGAATAGGAGTCTCATTCGCGTAAACGACCATCTGCGCTTTTTCCCTGTGCGCAGCGTATGCAAGACACGCCGAAATGTCGGTTTCGGTCAAATAGGGAAAATCATCAAGGATTTCTTTGCGTGACATCCCCGAAGCAAGATAGCCTAAAACATCGTAAACCGTGATGCGCATTCCACGGATACACGGCTTCCCGCCTCGTTTGCCCGGTTTAATTGTAATAATGTCTTTGTAGTCCATTGAATCTGTTCCTCTTTGATAAACTTCGAATTTATTTGGAGTCTATCCCCACTGGTACGCAAAAACTCGAAAACAGTTTTCCTTGATTGGATAATTGTACATTCGCAGTATTTAGAATAAGCAGGAAGCGCCGGGAACATAGTTCCTAGAGAAGGAGATGCCCACGGTTATCGGCATCATGTCTCGGGAGGGCAACGAAAAGAACGGTCTATCTACGCGCAATTCGAGGTTCAGTCTACTCTCCGTGAGACGGAGGAGTTCAATCCCGGCGACAATGTACGCGCCCAGGCCGGAATCGTCCTCTGAATCATAGTCGTAATAGTCATAATCGCCGTAACTTGGCCTATAGTCGTCGTGCCGCCAATCTTCCTCTGCCCATGTTGCTTTCTCTTTCGTTTCGTAGTTGGCGCCGAATATGGCGAATCCGCCGCCCACATAGGGCGATATATTCTGTTAGTTGAAAAAATAGCGTCCGCCGATAGACCAAGCGAAAAATGAGAAACTGTCGCTCTCGTCATCATAATCAACGCCACGTCCGCTATAACGATACTCGGTTCCGACGGCGAAGGCAGGAGTCTCGTAATACCAACCTGTCGTAAAGCCGGGTTCCGCCCATATGTCCGTACCGGGGATTGAAGCGCCGAGAATGCCTAGGTGCCACAGGGACTCACCCGAGATCTTCCGGTGAAAACGCGCATCCTGCTCGGTGACATTCTCCATGTCGATCGTAGATTCGATTGGCTTTCTGCCGACGAGTGCGTCGACCAACCTCGGAGCGGCGGAGACCATTTCTTCAATGTCTGCCAACATGATCTGCCGCTCCGCACGGATGGTTCCGACGGGTTTCTCCTCGCTCAAGCGGACAAAGATTTTTGTACCCAGCGGGCGCATAACAATCCGGTAAACATTTGCGGACGCAGGGGCTTCCCAAACCGGTTCACTGACCGAAATGCCGTGCTTGCGGAGTTCATCGTACACCAACATTGCGGCGGTGTGTACGTCGGCGTCGGGGAGGTTCGCACTGTCGCCGATCAAAACGACGGACCTGGCGGGCATCTCGACATCTGCATGAACAATAAGGGCTGCGAAGGGCAGGGCGAACAGTGTCAGGAAGAACAAGCGGTGGACGCACCGTTTCAAATATTTCATCTATATGTCTCCTCTCCAAATCGTAAAATCTAAGACAAGGTTAAACACACTTGTGACCTGATTAACGTCAAAGTAAGGAGCGTCGTTTACCAAGAATCAACTGGATTCTGTGGCAGCCCTATTCAGACACGCGCCGCCATTTGTTTCAAGACAGTGTTACCCAAGTGATTTCATTGAGATTCTTGTTTGGAGTTGGCATACTGAACTCAATGTGCTAAAATAAAGTTTCGTGTAGAGTTAGGAACTATAGCAGGATTTGGGAGTACGTTTCGAATGAACGCACATCGAGTTGAAACGGTCATCAGTCAAGATCGCGCAGTAATTATAAAGGATTCACCTTTTCGTGTAGGGGAATTGGTCGAAGTCATCATCTTGCAATGTCCGCCGAAACGGAGCGAAAACGAGCAACATCCGCTGCGTGGCATGCCGATAACATACATCAGCCCTACTGAGCCTGTAGCGCAAGAGGATTGGAGGGCGGTGAGATGATTGTACTTGATACGCACATCTGGGTCTGGTGGGTGCATGGTGATACTTCTCTTACCAACGAGCAAGCGGCTTGGTTACAAGAATATGAACCTGACGGTCTGGGAGTGAGTGCAATTTCATATTGGGAGATTGCAAAATTAGTTGAATATGATCGGATTGTTTTGCCCTATCCAGTTGAAGAATGGATGGGAATGGCACTATTTTATCCGGGTATTCGATTTCTTAACCTAACACCACAAATTGCGAATGAGTCAACGCAATTGCCCGCTGGACTCCACAAAGATCCGGCAGACCAGATTATTGTTGCGACAGCAAGAATCTACAACTGCCCACTGTTGACAGCCGATGCACAGATTCTTGATTATGAACATGTTGAGACCCTAACGTGAACATAGCTAACCTGCCATTTTCGTTGATGGCAAAGATTTGTGGTAACTGTTTAGTCCATTCGTCTCTTACCGCGAATGGAGGACAGTAGCGTTATGTTGCAGGCGAGAGCGCTTCCGCCCCAAATCCCGATGTGCGATGGACTTTCCCTGTGCAAAGGACCTCCTGTGGGAGGGGATCAAGCGAACGGATAGTGAGTGCGATAGAATTCCTATCCTTGCCCCGATGTGGGCGCAATTCCCTAGCGAAATCGGATTTTCATTGCCTGTCTAATGGTTGCTGGGTTTTTGCTGATCACTCATCGCTAGCCACTAAACACTGACAATTTGTGGTTAGATGGTAGTCCGTAGGAAAGGAATTCCTGCCTTGATAATCCCTTTCCTACAGAAGTCGAGGCGCGTTGCCTCTCATACCAATGCTCTTAGCGCGATTCAGCGGCCTCTTTCCGAAGCCCAATCCCGACGCACACCACCATACCCAACAGGACGATGGCGAACGGGAATCCGCTTGCGAGCGACGCCGCCTGCAAGGATTTTAGACCTCCGCAATAATATGGTAGGCACACACCGTGTGCCGTAAACCGCCCGACGCAACCCATCTGCAATTACAAACTGTCTGTTAGACCGTACCTACCCGCCATGCGAGTTGCGAGTTTCCTGCCGTAGCCCAATCCAAACGCACACCGCCATACCCAACAGCACGATGGCGAACGGGAAACCGCTTGCGAGCGACGCCGCCTGCAAGGACTTTAGACCTCCGCCAAGCAACAGTGCGATGGCAACCAACCCTTCAATCGTACACCAAAAAACACGTTGAGGTTTTGGCGCATCCATCTTACCTCCGGCTGCGATGGTGTCGATAATGAGCGAGCCGGAGTCTGAAGATGTCACGAAAAAGATGATGGTCAGAAGCATTGCCACGGAGGAAAGCAGTCTTGTCCACGGCAGTTCGTCAAACATCTTGAACAGGGCAATCTCCAGTTTCCAAGCGGAAACGTTTTCCGTCACACCGGTATAGCCATCGACAAGGTGTTGCTGGAGTGCGGTGCCGCCGAATGCGCCGAACCATATTAGGCATAACAGCGTCGGTATAAGCAGCACAAATATCACAAACTGACGTACGGTGCGCCCCTTGGATATTCGGGCAATAAAAGTGCCAACGAAGGGCGCCCAAGCAATCCACCACGCCCAGTAGAACGTGGTCCAGCCGTGAAAGAAACCTGTGTCCTCCCGTCCGATCCAGTTGCTGAGCGGCACAATCTTGGCACCGTAGGTAACAAGCCCGTCGAACATGGTGCGGAGGATGTAGAGCGTTGGGCCAAGAAAGATAACCGCCAACAACAATAAAAACGCGAGAACGATGTTGAACTGGCTGAGGCGCTTGATTCCGACATTAATCCCGGTCATCACCGATGTCAGCGCGATAGCAGTAATCACCACAATCAGCACCACCATGGTGGTGCTGTTTGCCGGGATATCAAACAGATAGTTCATGCCGGTCGTTACCTGTTGAACCCCCAATCCGAGCGAGGTTGCCAACCCGAACAGGCCTGCAAAGATGGCGAATGTATCGATGATATGCCCCGGCCATCCCCAAACGCGGTCTCCGAGCAACGGATGGAATGCCGATCGGATAGTGAGGGGAAATCCACGATTGAACGCGAAATACCCGAGCGCAAGTCCGACAACGCCGTAAACCGCCCAGCCGTGTAACCCCCAGTGAAAGACTGTTGCTGCTATTCCGGCCTTGGCGGCTTCCGCCGTGTCGGCTTCAATTCCGAGCGGAGGGTTCGCCAAATAATACATCGGCTCCGACACGCCGAAGAATAGAAGACCGATGCCGATACCCGCGGCGAAGAGCATGGCAAGCCACGTCAAATTAGAGTATTCAGGTTTCGCATCTGCACCCCCGAGGCGCACCTTGCCGAGCGGAGAGATTGCCACAACCAGACAAAACAGAAACACCAGATTGGCGGTAATCATGAAAAGCCAATCGAGGTTCGTAGTCAGCCACGTGCGGATGTCTCCGAAGAGTTTTGTCGCGCCTTCTTGGAAAACGAGCGCCCCGACGATAAAGATAAGGATGATGATACTGGAGATCACGAATACCGGAGTCAAATAGATATCCCAACCGAACAACCTCCTGTACTCCCTCTCATGCGGCAGTTGAGTTTGGTTTCCTTCTTCATGCATATTCAAAGTTCTCCTTCTAATTGGGCAGAGAAGCCGTCTGTTCCCGCAGCGTTGAAGCTTGCACGAATTCACCATTTAAAGGTGATATTCGATAGAGAACGCGCAATGAATTGCGCTACTACGAACACATTGCGCCCGTAGCCTATAGACTGTAGTTTAGCATTAGAAATAGTAACCGAAGTTCAAATTGGCGCGCCAGTTCCACGAGTTATTTCCATTGGCGCCGAAGTCGCCGGCTCCCGTATAGATATTGGCGTAGTCCTCTTTGTTGCCGTCGGCATCGGCGTTACCGACAAATGAATTGCCGTTGGAAAGCCCCAGATCGCTATACACGTATAGTGCACCCAAGACCGTCCAGCTTGCGCCCAACGTTATCAACGTACTGTTGTTGAAGTTGTCCACCGATTTCATGATGCTGCTCCACTCAGCGTAGGGCGTGACGCTGTTAATCCACGAGATACTTGACACATCAATACCACCGTAGCGCAAGGATAGCGCGGGAATCATTCCCTTGGATGCTATGGGCCAAGCGAAATCGTAAGCCCCCATTGGAATCAGGTCGCCGGTGCCCCATGGCGTTTCCTCGGCAATGTTATGCGCATAAATGGAGAATTGTGAATAGAGCGTGAAGTCCGAGATCACGTTCTTCATGTGCGCGGAAAGTGCATAGTGATTTGCGCCGTCATCGTCCATGCCCTCCGCCGCCTTCAGCAAACCGTATTGAATCGAGACGCCCACATTTGCAACCTTCTCGAGCGTATAGATGCCGCGCAGGTTGATTTGATGTTGCTCATCATACCCGTTCTCACCCGCGCCCCATTCAACTTTGCCGTCCGCATCGGTTTTTTCTTCCCATGGGACGATGTCATAGGCGTAGCGTGAACTCGCTAGGCTACGCCCTATTGTCTGGGGTTCGCTCGTTAGATAGTACGCCGCATCAAGCGTCAGCTTGTCAAAGGTGTCAGTCCATCTGATTCCTAAGTCCATATCGTCAGCAAGTCCGACATAAAAATGCTGGTCAAAGAACCAGCTCGTAGAAACACCATAGGCGGTCGGTCCGAAGGGTACACGAACAATCCCAGCTTTAAGCGTGCCGGAATCACCGAGTTTATACCCCAGCCAAGCTGTATGTATCATACTGTAACCGTGGGACTGCCCATAATATCTAGGGTACCACCGATATTCAATCCTACCGCTGATCTTGTCATAATTCAGATCGGCATTGAGGCGGAAAATCTCAAGGTCAACGTCACCTATTTTTTCGCCTCGTCCTTGATCGACGTAACTGCCGTAAATGTAGTTTAGACGCATGGCGCCCCCGATCTTGACCGGGCTTTTCTTTTCCTCCGCGAGAGAGGCGAGTGGCGAAGCAAGCAGTAAAACTGCAAGTCCGAGACCTAGCGCGTAACTGTATCCTTTTACTTTCATAACATGTAATCTCCTAGTTTGCGTAACGACCGGCGAGAAGCTGGGCCTGCCTTTGTCCATGTATTCCGCGAGGTATTGCAGTCAAATTACCCATGTCCTTCAGTTGCGTGCAATTCCGAATCTGAACACTTTGAGCCGCGATAGTTTGTCAGGCGCGTTATATAATCATCAAGCGCAAGAAGCATTATAAACCCTTAATTGATTTGAGTCAACGACGAAATTCGCTCGACTCTGTAAATTTGTCGTATGCACAATGCCCTATGTAGGAGCGACCTCCCGGTCGCGATTCCCTGAAATCAACCGACCGATTAACATGTAGGGTGCAATCAAGCGAATGAATAATGAGCGCGATAGAAATCCATCAACCGAGTGAACAACGAGGGCGATAGCCAATCTTCCGCGCACCAGCCTTCTGATCTTTCTTATTGCAAGGCGCGTTCAACCGACACCATTTCGATAAACCCATCTCCGCGCTGCAGCGCAGAGCAATGTCAATAGAATCGGGCGGCACTCGTCTATGCACTCCACCGGAATTCAATGTGAATCATATGGCGTACAAGATATATTCCGCTTTCTATACAGTTGTAGGAGCGACCTCCCGGTCGCGATTTCCTGAAATCAACCGACCGATTAACATGTAGGGTGCGCACTGCGCACCAGCCTTTGCGTTTTTTATACTGTAGTGCGCGATCAACCGATTCCGTTCCGATAAACCAAACTCCGCACTTCAGTGTAGTGCAATGTCAATAGAAACGGGCGGCATACGTTCATGCACTTTCACAATGTTTTGCTTTTCCCAAGAGACTTCCCAATGTTATAATAGTAACGGCAGGGCGGGGATTGTGATGTTGAGGACCAATCGTTCGAATGATGTCGCCGCGCAATTTGCCCAATTTGCATTCATTCTAGTTTCGAAGGTTCTCCCACAAATACGGGACAATTCGACGAGGTTTTGTTATGAATTTATGGACATTTATCAAAGCGCGTATTAAAAGGTTGTTCTACAACCTATATCAACGGCGATTGGAGAGGGAAGCAAGTCACTGGAATATCCCCTACCATATCGGAGTTGTGCTTGACGGGAACCGCCGGTACGCCGCCCAGAGCGGCTTTGCCGATATAATTCAGGGACATCATGACGGCGCGGATAAACTCGAAGACGTACTCCATTGGTGCGACGAATTGGGAGTCAAGATTTTCTCCATCTGGATTTTTTCGCTGGATAACTTCAAACGCGAAAAATCCGAAGTGACCGGCATCTTAAACCTCATCGAGAAAAAGATGCGGGATCTGGTGACAATTGAGGGATTGCACACCAACCAGATCAAAGTCCGCGCGATGGGTGAGATTGAACTTTTGCCAACGAGTCTCCAGGAAGCTATCCGCGCCGCGGAAGAAGCCACCAAGGATTACGATAAATTTATCCTAAATGTGGCTGTTGCCTACGGCGGACGGGAAGAAATTATCGAAGCGTGCCGCGAGCACCTGAACGCCGAGTTGGCAGCGGGGAAGGATTTGGCGCAAGTTGCCGACGAATTGTGCGTCGATCAGATTACACCGCATCTCTATACCTCCAATCTGCCGGATCCGGACCTGATTATCCGTACCAGCGGCGAGATACGACTCGGGGGTTTTCTCCTATGGCAGAGTGCGTATTCGGAATTCTATTTTTGCGACACGTTCTGGCCTTCGTTCAGAAAAATCGATTTTCTTCGTGCCATTCGCGATTATAGCCAGCGACAGCGGCGGTTCGGGAAATAGGCATTTGGAACAGGTAAATCTATATGCTCGCAGTGTGGCTTCTCAACTGGTTCATCCTTAGCGTGTCGGTGTTTGTAGTGACACGCATCCTGCCGTCCGTACATATTAAAGGGTGTACGACAGCGGTCATTGTTGCTTTCGTATACGGGATACTAAAGTTACTGCTTACGAAGCTCCTTGTATTCCTTTCGTTACCCTTGATTGTCTTGACATTCGGTCTGTTCTATTTTGTGATTAATGCTTTTCTGCTATGGCTGACGGACAAGCTGATTGAGGGGTTCGAGGTTAAAGGGCTGTTTAACACGCTCATTGCCGCTTTTCTGATTTCGCTGATTGATGCCCTGCTCCATTGGATTGTGCCTGTCGTGTAATCGTTGCATATCATCCATCCTGTTCAACATGAGAGGTGTAACCGACATTGAAGTCAAGCTGATATGAATAAGATTCAAGGGCGAGTCATTCGCGCCCGATCGGGATTCTACGACGTTCGGCGCGACAATCTCACTCTCCGTTGCACACTGCGTGGACGCATCAAACGCGAACAGCGTTCCGAATTAGGCAGGCGAATTTTCGCGGATCCGGTAGCCGTGGGCGATGAAGTGATCTTTACCCAACTCGACGATGAGGAAGGAGTCATTGAAGAGTTGCTGCCGCGACGTACCAAGTTTTCGCGTCAATATCCGGGTAAGCGCGAGGTGGTCGAGCAGGTCGTCGTTGCCAACGCGGATCGGGTGATTGTGATCATCTCGACGCGTCTACCCGACCTGAATTTCCGTTTTCTGGACCGGTTTTTGATACTGGCGGAAAACGGCGGAATGGATGTCGTCGTTTGCGTGAACAAGATGGATCTAATCGATTCGGAGGAAGGGGAACGGGTGACGTCGCTCTTTAGCACCTATCGTCTTCTCGGCTATGAGGTTATCTACACAAGCACGGTGGAATCCCCAGGTGTTTGCGAACTTCGACGAGTAATGGAGGGGAAGTTTAACGTACTCGTCGGCGCATCCGGTGTTGGCAAGTCAAGCCTTCTAAACGCGATTCAGCCGGGGATAAGCCTGCGCGTCGGCGAAGTTGGAAGAAAGTCGGAAAAGGGCAGACACACGACCACCCTAGTCGAACTCTTTCCGCTTGATTTTGGCGGTGAAGCAGCGGATACCCCGGGGATACGAGAAGTTGGGCTGTGGGGGATTGAGACGGAGAACCTTGACCGCTATTTCCCGGAATTGGAGCCCTACCTTGGAAACTGCCAATATAACGACTGTTCTCATCTCAGCGAGCCGGGATGCGCGGTCACCGAAGCGGTGGATGCGGGAGAGATCAGTCCTGTCCGGCATCGGAGTTATGTCACGTTACGCGCCGAGCGAGATGGGTGAAAATATGATGCGATAATTGTTTAGTCTACTGATTTCTAGGGTCGAATACTACGAATCTGCGCGGTTTTTTGCCATTTTTCTAGGCGTACCCCGCGTTAATGCTCATTTCCTTGGCTTCTAGTGGGCAATTATTGCCCGTCTTACGAATTCAGGGTTTTCACTGACCACTAATCACTAGCCAGCAACGGAGTGGATGGCGACGGCGGTAGAGATCCGCTAAACACTTACTTGATGCGAATTGCGTGAACCTGCGTCCAAATGAAGTTGGATGGAAGGAACTTTATGTCAGACACGCCGAAACATACCAACAGACTCGGCAATGAAACCAGCCCCTATCTTCTGCAACACGCCCACAATCCGGTAGATTGGTATCCGTGGGGCGAAGAAGCATTGGCGCGCGCCAAAGCGGAGGATAAACCCATCCTCTTGAGCATCGGATACTCCGCTTGTCATTGGTGCCATGTGATGGAGCGCGAGTCCTTCGAGAACGAGGAAATCGCCGCCATCATGAACCTGCACTTCGTCAACGTCAAGGTAGATCGCGAGGAACGACCCGATCTGGACGAGATTTACATGAACGCGGTGCAGATCATGACGCGGCAGGGGGGATGGCCGATGACGATGTTTCTCACTCCCGATCTTCAGCCTTTCTATGGCGGCACCTATTTCCCGCCCGATGATCGCTACGGACGCCCCGGATTTGCAAACGTGCTGCAAGCCGTCGCGACCACATACCGCGACCGGCGAAGTGATGTCGCAAAGCAAGCCGCGCAGATTGTGGATCATCTCACTCAGTTGTCGAGTGTGAGCGACCACGGACATGAGTTGACCAACGATCTCCTGGATGGCGCTTTTCGACACTTTCGTTCGACGTTCGATTCCCACTACGGCGGTTTCGGCAACGCGCCCAAGTTTCCACCGAGCATGGGACTGCCTTTTCTGCTGCGCTACTGGCAGCGGACGGGGAACTCAAATGCGCTTGAGATGGCGGAGTTGACGCTGGAGAAGATGGCGCGAGGCGGTATGTATGATCAGCTCGGCGGCGGATTTCACCGCTATTCAACCGATGCCGTTTGGCTCGTCCCTCACTTCGAGAAGATGCTTTACGACAACGCGCAACTCGTGGTGGCTTATCTGGAAGCCTACCAAGCGACGAAGAAACACTTCTACCGCGAGATTGCGGCAGAGACGCTCGATTATGTCTTACGCGAAATGTACGATGCGGATAAGGGAGGTTTCTACTCCGCGCAGGATGCGGACAGCGACGGTGTCGAGGGCAAATTCTTCGTCTGGTCTCTGGATGAAGTGGAGCGGATTCTGGGTCGGGAACACGCGGAAGTTTTCTGCGAATACTACGACATCACGGGATCGGGAAATTTTGAAGGGGAGAACATCCTTCACATACAGACGCCGTTGGATATATTCGCCAAGAAGCTGCGCAGAGATGATGTCGAATTGGAGGCAATTCTCCTTAATGCAAAACAGAAACTATTTGAGGTGCGAGAGGGTAGAATTAAACCCGGATTGGACGACAAGGTATTAACGAGTTGGAACGGAATCATGATTCGAGGTATGGCTTTCGGCTTCCAACTGCTCAATGACCGGAGATATCTTGACGCGGCCGAGAAATCGGCGAATTTCATTCTAACCGAACTTACTCAAGTCGATGGCTTATTGCTGCGAACTTACCGTGCAGGGAAGAGCCATTTGAACGCCTACCTTGAGGATTATTCCTACTTTTGCGCGGGACTGATCGCGCTCTATGAAGCGAGTTTCAATCCACGATGGCTGACGGAGGCTGCACGGCTTGCGGAAGTAATGATTGAACAGTTCTGGGATGCCTCGAGCAGCGGCTTCTATTTTACCGGCAAAGCGCACGAATCGCTCATTGTTCAGTCCAAATCCGCGTATGACAGCGCAACGCCGTCCGGGACCGCAATGGCGGTACACAGCCTATTGAGACTTGCCAAGCATCTGGATAGCGCGGACTTTCACGATAAGGCGGTTCAGGCGCTGCGTCTTTATTACCACCAGATGGAAAATGCTCCATCCGGATCGGGTCAACTGCTGTGTGAACTCGAGTTTCTGCTGTCAACGCCCAAAGAAATCGCGATTGTCGGCGAAACGAACGCGGACGACACGATGGCTGTACTGCGAGAGATTCACGGGCGATTTCTGCCGCATAAAATCTTGGCGCTGCTGGATCCGAGCGACGGTCAACCTTCAGCGGATGCGCCAATGCCGTTGACGGATGGCAAGACGCAGATAGACGGAAGAGCAACGGTCTACGTGTGTGAAAACTACGCCTGTCTAACGCCCACGACGGAAATAGGGAAGTTGGGAACGCTCCTTTAAGGGGAACGGCAAAAACCTTGCATCAATTGGAAGTCAGGGACTAATCACTTATGGCTCCGTTAACCGTCGGTGCTCTGCCATAGCGTCAAACGGCAAATGTCTTGCACCAATGGGATTTGGAGTTTTTCGAATACAGTATTTTGGAGGATCTCGGTGACATGGATTTGGGTTGGCACATAGCCTTGTTTCGGCTATAATGTGTCCATCTACCAGTCGTCAGTTAATTCAACAATACAGGGCATTGCGTCGATCCAAATAACCGGTGATGACACAAGACGTGCCCTATCACAAACGATTCAATCTAACTCACAAGGAGATTTAATCATGAGTATTTTTGACCGCGTCTCAAGGGTTTTCAAGGCAAACGTAAATGCCGCACTGGATAAAGCCGAAGATCCGGAAAAGATGCTGAACCAGATAACTACGGAGATGCAGGAGCAGTTGGTGAAGGTAAAGCAGCAAGTCGCCACGACGATTGCACTCGAAAAGCGACTGCACAAAGATTACGAAAACTCAAAGGAGCAGGCGGAGAGTTGGGAACAGAAGGCGACCTTGGCTCTGCAGCAGGGAAAAGAAGATCTCGCAAGAGAGGCGCTCGTACGCCGGAACGAACACGGTGGGCTTGCGGAAGACTACAAGGCTCAGTGGGAGAAGCAAAAGGCGTCCGTGGAAGCGCTCAAAGAAAACCTGCGTACGCTTGAGCGAAAGATTGAGGAAGCTAGGCGGAAGAAAGAACTGCTCATTGCTCGACAGAAGCGCGCCAAAGCGCAAAAGCTCATACATGAAACCATGTCGGGCATGAAGGAGAACAGCGCTTTCGAGAGTTTCGATCGCATGGAGCAGAAAGTTGCCGATGCGGAAGCGCGTGCGGATGCCACGGCGGAAATGACCGAAATGAGTCAAGACCCCTTGGAGAAAGAGTTCGCGGATCTTGGGAAGGGCAATGTGGACGACGATCTTGCAGCGTTAAAGGCAAAGATGGGCACGAATTAACGTGTTCAAGGGTTCCGTTGATGCAAATGCTCCGCTGAATCCCGCCGCCCGCGCAATTTCATATTGTTCGCCCGTAGAAGGGGCTTAAGCGAAGGGGTACCCCTTATGGGTGCCCCGTTTTTGTTGCGGCATCCGACGAGGTTGGCTATTAGTGCTACGGTCCGACCGGAGCGACTCCTCGGACTTGAAAGCAGAATTCAGGACATCAAATGAGGGAAAAATGGCACAGTTAAGTTCCAAAGCAGATATTGTCAGTTTTGTTCAGGAGCAGGGATACACGACTCAGGATAAGGATCCACTGCTGATTTTGCAGGATGAAGACGGCTTGACTATTTTCGCCGTTATTGATGACTCCCAGGTCGAATTCATGGTAGACCTGTGTGGGGTGGGCGATCTTGATGAGGGCAATCTGGAAGAGATTTACGAAAGGATTCTCGATCAGAATACCGAGATTTTACCGTGTTGTTTCGGGATCGATTCGGACGACTCGAACGACAAGCGGATCGTGCTGGTGGACAGTCTCGCAACGGAGAATCTGGATGACAATGAACTCCTGCTCGCGCTCGATTCGCTTGCGGTGAACGTGATCACGGCGCACGATCTGTTGTCACCGCATATTAAGTAAACCAAGTTGCCATCTATTGTTGATAGTTGAACTTGGATTATTCCGAGTGTGATATTGTAATCCTGCTCGGCTTGGATAGACATATCCAAGCCGCACCTGCATGTGCGTAGTGGATTTGTCAATCCATTGCGAGTAGATTTAGTCGGTGTAACTCTCATTACTGGGTTTGCGACGTTTCATAATAAGAGGGCGTGCTAGAAGCCCGACCTACGGGAATGGGTAGTAACCTGTGTAAATTGGTAGCGCGCCATTATCCCTGTCGGGATAATTCTTTCGGCACGTAACACCTTCGTACCGCAAACTGTTAGTTTGCGGATGCCACAATCTAGCAGATTGTGGTACAGATAGCTTTCTCTAAGACTCGTTTTGAAAAAGTGTTACTTGGTAGCGCCCCATTATCCCTGTCGGGATAATTCTTTCAGCACGTAACACTCATTTTTCGATCTATGACAGGCATTGAGGAGGTGTTGTTTCGAATAATGCTTTTCACTCCAGAGGGGTGAGATGTAAATAGAACAAGATTCCTCCCCGCGTCTGCACTCCAGCGGATCAAGGGAGTGGATAACGACCGCGATAGAGATCCCGGCGATGTCGAGTGTTACTTGGTAGCGCCCCATTATCCCTGTCGGTATAATTCTTTCAGCAAGTGACACTCTCTTACCGCAAACTGTTAGTTTGCGGATCACAATCTAACAGATTGTGGTACAGATTTCCTTCTCTAAGCCTCGTTTTGAAAAAGTGTTACTTGGTAGCGCCCCATCATCCCTGTCGGGATAATTCATTCAGCAAGTAACATTTCGTCTTGAATCTATGACAGGCTGTGAAAACTGCTGTCGAATAGCCCCAGAGGGGCGACAGGTACTTGCGCTTTATTCGCCCCAGCGTAATGCGTAACCGGATTTCTTAAGGTATTACGCATTACGTATTACACATTAAATATTACTTTCCACCTAAACCGTGAGGAAACGCGGACCGGTCGGACGTTGGTTCAAATTGCTCAATCAGCCTCGAGTCACGACGACCGGGGCTTATCCGTCTTTCCTCATCTCTCCAATCCCCAAATTCTCCCCTTCAAAAAGAGGTATCCGATGATATGGCTAAATGGAGTTTACATCGGTTGTACACTGTTTTCCGTGACCATCACCGCCCTCGATTTTCTCGGATTTCTCGGCGGAAACCAAGATAGTGTCCTCGGCGGTAGCGAAGATAGTGGCGGTGCCGATGCCGGGAGCGATGCGGCGGGCGGCGGGGATGGCGAAGGTGCTGAAGATGGCGGCACGAGATTCAATACCGATGTCCCGGGCGACGAGGCGGTCTCGGGGAAAACCCCGCCGGAAAGCGTGCCTCGCGACCCCGGCAAAGTGGCTGTACTGTCTGTGCTTGCTTACCTCCGAAGCCTTGTTTATTTCTGTCTCGGTTTTGGTCCCACCGGCTGGGTTGCCTTAGCCATGGGAAACGGCGCGGGCCAAAGCCTCATCTGGGCGGCGCCCGCTGGTCTGGTGGCTTTTGTGTTGGCGCACGCGTTTTTTCGTTTCCAGCGTGCCGACACGGATTCGTCGCTGCACGCGGAGGAACTCTACTTCCAGCCAGCGACTGTTATCATTCCGCTAACACACGACACGATGGGCAAGGTGCGCCTACAGATGGGCATGAATGTAACTGAACAATATGCACTGGCTGCCGAACCGGATGCTCGATTTGAGAAAGGCGACACGGTTCGGGTTACCAATGTTACGCCTGAGTGCGTGTACGTTGAACACGATAATATGGCAAAGGAGTAAATGATGAATATGGAGATGATTGCCCAGATGGGCGGCGTAGCCGGGGGTGTTCTGGCTATTGTCGTATTCCTTGTACTGATTGGGGTTCTACGCTCTTTGATTCGCGTCTGTCCGTCGAATCATATTCTTGTAGTTACCGGCGGCACGGAAACCGTGGTTGAGGGCAAGAAATATGGATTCCGTCTGCAGAAGGGCGGCTGGACCTTCGTCATACCGTTTATCCAAAGCGTCCAATTCATTGATATCACAATCATTCCAATCAACGTGCAGGTTGATAACGTAAATTCTGCGAATGGAATCACCGTCGGATCCGATGCGACCGCCTGTGTCTGTATCGACGACTTGGACAAAGTGCTGCTCTACAGCGCGGTGCAACAGTTACTAGGTAAATCGCGCGCACAGATCCAGGAACAGATACAGCAGACGATGATCGGCAACTTTCGCGCGACGCTTAACAAAACTACGCCTTTACAGGCTATCGGCATGGTAGAGAGTGTGGAAAGCATCGAGCAGCAGGAACAGAATGGAGACTCTGATGCACCGAATCAATCGACTTCTGAAGGAGGTATGACCGATGGCTACCAAACAAACGACGATGCGTCTGCCACAGAGACGCCTCAAACGAGAGACGGTGAACGGGCAATCTTCCGTCACCTTCTTCTCGAAGATTGCCGAGAGGACTTGAGTGCGTTTGGAATGAATGTTGTTTCCGTATCGCTCCAACGCATATGGGATACTTCCAACTACATCGCGAATCTCGCCAACAAGACGCTTTCGCGAAAGCGTCAGGAGGTGGAGATTGAGGAGTCGCGTTTGCAAGCACGAGCCGAGCGCGCCGAATCCGATTCAAAACGTCGAATGCTGGTCGCTGAAAATCAGGCCACCGAGAAGATTCTTCAAGCGCGGCAAGAGGTAGAGCTGTTTCGCCGCCAGTGTGACGCGGAAGTGCATCGTGCAAAACTGGAGGCGGATAGTGCTATTGTCAAGGCGAAAAGTACCGGTCAGCGTCGCATAGAAGAGGTCTCAGCGGACCTTCAAGAGTTGAGAAACAGTTCCGAGGTTATCGTTGAAGCGGAAGCCAAGCGCCGCGCCGCGGAGATCCTCGCGGAGGGAGAGGCAAAAGCTGTCGAGGTCGTTCAGCAAACCCAGAACGAACTCTTGCAACAGAAAGTGGATTTACTCAAGAATTCCGGAGATACGGGTAAAATCGCGTTGTTCATTACACAACTGCCCCATCTCTTTGAGGCGTACCGTACCCACGCGAAATCACTGAAGGTTGATAATCTCGTGGTTCTCAATGAACAGGATGGGTTCAATAGCGCAGTCAATCGGGGACCGGCGGCATTTGTTGATTTTTTGAAGTGTTTTGAACAGGGCTTGGGCGTTAGTGTAAAAGAGCTGATTACCCGGAAGCAGACAGAGGAGGCTGTCGCAACAGAAGACGCGGCACCACCCGCGCCAATCCAAGAAGGAGGTGTATCATGATATTCTTCCTCATCACACTCGCCGTACTCATCTTGGTAACGCTGATTTTTCAGCTCGTGATGAAGATGAAGCTCATACCTCCGAGCCAGCTTGCCGTGGTACACGGGAAAGGCGGCAGTTTCAGCACGTTCCGGGGCGGTCGCGTTTTCGTGTTTCCGCTCATCAACCGTTTCAGCACGATGGATTTGACACCCCAAACGACGACGGTTGTTGTGGAGTCCGCCATCGCCGAGGGGATTGTCCCGTTGACGGTAAAGGCGACGGTCAGTTATGCCGTGGCAAAGACTGAGAAGGGCCTCGTCAACGCCGTCAAACGCATTCTGAACATGACCAAGAATTGGGGCGAACTCCAAGACATTGCCACCTCTATCATTGAGGGGCATCTGCGCGATTCTATCGCGGCAATGACCCCCGAAGAGGTGATGAGCCAAAAGGATCAACTCATCCAAAACATGATTAAAGTCTGCAAGTCCGACTTGGAGGGCATTGGTCTGGAGATCACCACCATGAACATTGCGGATGTGGACGATCATCGGCTTGATGGGGTTGATGAACCCGATCTATATATCGCGCTGCTGAAGCGGATCCAAACCGCCGACGCCGAGGCGCAATCGCGCGAGGCACAGGCGAATGCGCATGCCGCGGCAAAGGAGCAGGCGGAAGAACGTCGGGCTGAAGTCTCCGTCCGCGAACTCCAGAATGAGCATCAGCGCATTGATGCGGAGGCTAAGGTCAAGACTGCCGAAGAGAATCAGCGCGGCGCCGTGGATGCACAGGAGGAAACCCGAAACGCGGAGTCCGAGGTCGCTGGTATTCAGGCTCAAATTGAGGCCGAAAAACAGCGCATCGAAATGGTTCGGGCGAGATGTCAGGCGGACACCGTCGTTCCTGCGGCGGCGACAAAGGAGAAGATGATTCAGGAAGCAGAGGCTGAAGCCGCGACGATTCGCGGTCAATCGCAAGCCGAGCTAACGCAACTGCAGCGCACCATTGAAATCCTCCGCTCGGTGGGCGATCCGGGATTGACGACCTATATCATCGAAAAGTTTGAGGATTTGGTCGAGCCGTTTGCCCAGACGCTGGATCTGTTTCCCGTCGATCAGATTACTGTTATTGCCGGCGATCTTCACCAAGATGGGCCAATCTCCGCCATTCATCCGAACGCCATTGATGCGGAGAAAAATCGTCGGGTTGAAGAAGCGCTCGCAGCTGCGGCTTCCACGGTGTCGGAACCAAGCAGTTAATCAATCCAAGTTGCCACCTTTGTCCGACAGGGACACAGAAACCGAGTTTTTCCGACGTGGAAACGCGAGATTGACAAGAATCAGGCATATTCACCTATAATTTAGCGAACGTGAACCAAAAACTCGGTTTCTCTATATATAGGTAGCAACTTGAGTTAATCAAGAATGAGCTCGCACTCGTGTTGGAATTGCAGGTGTGAATGCTATCACCTAAGGCAATTTATCAACGGCGCAGGTATGGAGGGTAATTTGAGAAAAATTCGACTCGCATTTATCGGATGCGGCGCGATGTCGTCAGGGCTGCAGCAATGCATTCCGATGATTCCCGAATTTGAATTTGTCGCGACGTGCGATCTCATCGAGGAAAAAGCGAAGACGAACGCGCGAAAATTCGGCGCGTTGCGCTGGTATACCGATTACGATCAGATGCTTAAAACCGAGGAACTCGACGCGGTTGCCGTTGTGGGCCGCCCCGAGGACAGGATGCATCGTGATATCGGTATCGAGTGCCTTGAACGCGGGTATCACATCTACACCGAGAAGCCGCCCGCCACAACTGTCGAAGGGGCGAAGATGCTGCTTGATGCGTCGGTTAGAATCGGCAAGACAGGGATGGTCGGCACCATGTGGCGTCACGCGCCGGCGCACCGCCTCGCGAAACGACTGCTTGGGGAGGACGGGTTCGGGAGTGTCTGCCAATACGAGACGCGATACCTTGCGCCGACACCGCGTATTCATGAACCGGAATCGCCGTACGCTTGGCGTTTCATGCTGGATCAGGTGATTCACCCGACGGATTGTATGCGCTTTTTCATGGGACCGGTGAGCCAACTCTACGCACTCGCCGTCAACGACGCCGAAAGCGGCACGGTCTCCATCTCGGTCAACCTTCGGTACGAAAACGGCGGCGTCGGCACCATGACCCTGGGCATCGGCGCCGTTCTCGAGGCGATGGTGTTTATCAAGAGCACCAACAATCATGCGGTAGAAGTCCTCGAAACGCGGAAGTTGCGCCGCTACCGCGTGCCGACGTGGACGGGAGATGGCGGTGGGTATGCGAACACTCCGACAGAAGAGTGGGATGTTAACACCGCCGTTGACGGAGTGGGGCGCCCCGGGTATTACGAAGAGATGAGCCATTGGGCGCAGTCGCTGCTTAGTGGGAGACAGCCCGAACCCAGCCTGGAGGATGCGTATCAAAATATGCGCGTTATACGCGGAATAAGTGAGAGTATCGAGTCGGGGCAAGCAATTGATTTGTCGGATGCCGAGTAGATGTTGCCACGTTTCTGTGTTCTGTAGAAACCCTCCCGCGATTGCCAAATTTGTGGTATAATGAAGGCTAAGGTTTCTTGTCGTTGCACGTTCGGGTTGAAGAAAAGGAGGGAATCGGATGCAGATTGTTAATCTCGGAAATACGGGTCTAAGCGTCTCGCGGCTTTCAATTGGTACAGGCACTGTCGGCGGCGGCGGCAGGTCCAACCAGACCAAGCTTGGAGTGAAAGGATTCACCGATCTTCTCTGCTTTGCGCATGACATTGGCGTCAAATTTTGGGACGCCGCAGATGCATACGGAAGTCATTCGTTCATCAAGAAAACCCTGAAGTACGTGGATCGCTCGAGTGTAGTCATCACGTCCAAAACGACCTCACGTACGAAAAAGGAAGTGAGGAGCGACGTCGAGCGTTTCTTGAAGGAGATAGGATCCGATTACGTTGATATCGTGCTGTTGCACTGCCTGACACAACACGACTGGACTGCCCGCTATCCCGATGCGATGGACGCGTTATCCGAATGTAAGGAACAGGGCTTGATTCGTGCGCACGGTGTGTCCTGCCACGACTACGGCGCATTTCAGACGGCGGCGATGACGAAATGGGTCGAGGTCGTGTTGGCGCGAATTAACTACGCCGGTGTGAGTATGGATGCCTCGCCGGCGGATGTTATCCGAACCATGGAACAGATGGCTGCCTTCGGCAAAGGGATTTACGGCATGAAGGTGTTCGGAGAGGGTAAACTCGCCAAGCAGGATGGGCCCAGGCAGGGCATCGAATTCGTAATGGGCTTGCCTTGTGTTCATGCCATGACGATCGGGATGGAGAGTCGGAGCCAGGTAAAGGAGAACGTCGCGATTATTAACGAGTTGTCCAGCCCTTGAGCGACAGAGCGGAATGTGGGGTTACCGAGGATCGGGTTCTTCCAAGATTAGCATTCCTAAATCGCTTGGAGAGGCGGTTTCGGCCCCCGCCGGCTGTTTCGCCCAATACACGCGCTGGTCGTCGGAGCGATGGATGACCACATTGAAGCCGATGCGTTTATGTCGCCTTGTCTTTACGGGATCAAAACTCCCAAGGACGGGATAGAAGGGGATGCGGGCTTCTATAATGTAATAGTTAGCCTCCTGCCGAACAGCAGCCTTAAGATTAACTGCCTCGTAGTTGTAAATGCGATCCGGCTGCCACTGGCCGATGTAAGGTTGGTCCCCGCCGAAGCCCGCCCCTCTCGGACAGATCCAAAGGATGTACCGGTTCGGATCACCGCCAGTCTGTAGGTAACGCGGTTTGCTATCCCCGGCGGGTTGTATATTGATATGAATCTCCAGTGCATCCGCGCCTTCGTAATATCTGAGCGCGTTAGGCACCGTGACATCATCGTCATAGATTTGGGCGAGAATGTAAAGGGAATCGTTGCTCCATTGCAACCAAAACAATCCTTCGTCTTTTGATGTTCGGATAACCCTCTCCAGCGGCCATTTGTCGTCAATCCCGTCAATCACTACCGGCTCGGCCGCGTACTGCGCCCATGCGACCGGGTTGCCGCGGCAGCCAGCCTCGATCTCGACGTTTATCTCTCCCGTATCGATTAGCGCATCTCTATAGGTTGCGGTCACCACCTCCTCCCCGACTAGCCCCATCACTTCATCCGTTGAGGTTCTGCCGAATCGGGTAGATAGCATCCCCCGGAAAACATGTGAGTTCGGCCCATCTTCGTACAGGGAAACATCGATCGGGTCTGAAGACTGTGTTGTACTTTGCGGGTCGGTCTTGGATGCCAGAATCTTTACTGATTCTGTCAGGAATGGATCTTTGTTCAAGTCGGCGTCTTCCAGACGGAAGTAAAGCGAGTTTCCAATGTTGAAGTTGGCGAGACTGGTTCCGTCCTGATTGACAATACCCAGTTTGCCCCGCACGCCGTTATTGACGTACGTATAATCCGCTATTCCGAAATCTTGGACAATCGGAGATGGAGGGTTATAGACGGCGCGCACCTCTTCGGCGCCCTGTACATCAAGGGTGTCGTCCGCCACCGGGGATGTTCCATAGCGCGTCGGGATGAACGCGGTGAACACCTCCCGCGCCTCCGGGTGTTTCCGCAAGGTCACAGAGACGCGATCCTTAGTCTTGTTTCCGGAGACCGCAATCTGCACCTCCTGCGCGTCGATGACCGTACTTAGTAGCAGATCCTCCAAGCGGAAGTAGATTGGCTCTCCGGCGTTAAATTTTGCCAACTCCTGATTCGGGTCAAATTGCGGGCCGACACCATCCTCGTTGACAATACGCAATAGTCCCGCGCTACTCCCCAACACAACGGCGTCGACTCGAATTGGTACGTTCGGTTCCCCTGTCGTCGTTAGCATATCAACATATTCGACAGTAATTCTCTCTTTATTGACAACCTGTAAAAGGTGGTCGGAGACGACGACGGGTTGAATCTCTCGGACTATATCAGAGTTGTCCTCGGAAGCGGGCGATGTCGTCTCTCCGTCAATCGATGCAATCTCGCCCTCAGATTGCGAAGTAGAATCGGGGAGTGCGGTTTGATCAAAGTTCTGCGTCCGCATGTCACCTACGAAAATGGTGCTATCGGCTTCAGTCTCTTCCAACATGAGCGTTACTTCGTCCTTGAGTACGTTCCCGTATGCGACAGTCATTACCGTGTCAACCACTTCCCGTGAGAGATTGAGGTCCTTATCGATTAGCTCGATACGGAGTCTTTCGCCCGCTTCGAAGCTGCCTGTGCCGACGGACAAATCGCTGATTAGCTTACCGCTTTCGGCGCCGTAGAGCCTCAACTCTCCTTTGTCTCCCGCCCCGACTGCGAGTGTTGCCGTGATTGGCACCTGAGTTGCCCCCGTGTTTTGCAACGCATCAACGTATGTGAAATTGACAACCCCACCCCCTTGAACCTGCAAGATGTTGTCGGTTGGAATTGCTGTCTCGCCGTAAGCGGTGCGGACCTCACCCCGGAAAACGCCGGATCCACCCCGCGTTTCCACCATCGAGACACGGACATTATCGCGTAGAGTGTTATCATTAAAATCCGATTCAAAAAGATCCGCCGCCGCATCGGCTTTGTTCAAGTCGCTATCTTGAATTTCCAATATTAACGTGTCGCCTGCGCGAAATTTTGATATTTCAGGATTTTCAGCGGCGTCGGGGATAAATTTTTCACTGTCATATACCTTCAGCGAACCGGTTGCGCCGGCATTTGCAACACAGTTTGCCGAGACGGCGAAGGACACTTCACCCGAGGCACGCAACTCATCAACGTAGATTGCGCTAATCTGCTCTGTTCCCTCGACTTGCAGCAATCCATCGGCATTCGTCGATGCGAGGTCATAGGTTGTTGGAATCGAGCCGTAAAATACGCTTTTAACAGGTTGGATTTGAGCATCGCCCGGCGCAGGAGATGGTAGTAGGTGAACAGTCTCATGATCGTTTAGTCCATTCCCTGTGAGCGTGATTTCAACGGTTTCATCTGTTATGTCCTCGTCATGCAAACGGAAGTAGAGTGTTTCTCCCGCGTTAAATGTCTCACGCCGTGTCAGGAAATTGGATTTTAGAATCTCGATCACCCCATCGCCTCCGGCCTTCACAAACACGGTGTCAGTGACAACTACATCTGTTTCGCCTGAACCTTGAAGGAGATCGAGATGACTCACTGTGACAATCTCCGTTCCCGTTACTTCCAGAATACCGTTCGCTAACCCGGATGTGGCGTGGCGTGTTTGAAAGAACCCAATGAATTCTCCTAATTCCGGCTTAATCTCGGTGAGCGTCAATTCATACTGATCGCCGAGGAGGCTGCCCCTCAACGTTACGTCAACGGTCTCTCTCTCGTTGTCATCCAGATTCAAATCGGTATCTGTTAACCAGATTGCAAGTCGGTCCCCTGCGTAGAAAAACTTATAATCGTAGCGGGTATCCCAGTCCTTACTTGGTCGAAACTGAATGCGGGCAGTCTTCCCCACGACTGCGTCTGCCCTTGCGCTGACGGACACGTTGGTCCTCCCCGAGTCCTGAATTTCATCCACATACACCGCCTGCACCGATCGCTTACCGACGGATTGCAAGGCGCCATCACCCGGTGCGGGGGACTCACTATATACTGTAATAATCTCCCCCACATAAGCATCCCGATCCTGTTTGTAGCTTAGTTTTACAACCTCCGCTTCCGGTGTGTGAGGGACAAGTAGGCGCACGTTGATTTCGTGGGAAGAGGCCGAATCCATCGCATCCAAATCCGCATCTTGCACTCGGATGTAAATTGTGTCGTCAAGTTCAAATTCTCTGATTATCTCGTCGGATTCGTTCGTGATTGCTATTGTCCCCGTTGTCCCTGTCTTCACCGTTGTAGAGGTCTTAACGGGTTCATTTTGTTGGGCGGTCGTGTAATAGGGATCGATATAGGTTAAAGATATTACCTCCTTGCCATCGACGAGGAGTGGGGCGGGCACATTTCCCGGATTCGCGGCCGCCTCTGAATCTTGGTTTTCGCCGTTCGGCTCTCGGTAGCGGGTTTCGACCTTGGCAGCGAATAGGAAACTGTTGTCCGACCAATCGTTTTCCGGATCGTCGTCAATGAGCGCGGCGGGATCACTCTCGCGTAAAACGACCATCCGCGATTGCCCGGTTGTTTCATTTCTCAATTCCGCCGTAATTGACTCCGACTCGACCCGATTGGTATTGCGTTCGGTATCCCAGACACAGAGCATGAGAATGTCTCCGGCACTGAACACGACGTGTGAGCGAGGGTTATAGCCATCCACTTCCGTCAAGTCAATGGCTTCTTCGACGGTCGCTGACCGGTGTTGACCAATGAAAGCAGCCTGCCCGCTAATCTGGTTCACAAGTTGGACCACATCCCAGCGATTGGGCGGCGCCGTTAAATCATCCGTCCCATAGGCGAGCCGACGAGACGGGTTGTCGGGTCGATTCAACCCCTCTATCACATAGTTCAATCCGATGCGTCCTCCAAGCTGTGGACGGAATTCGGACAGCGCGAGACTTCTCGGGATTCGCGCTTCCAAGATGTGGCCGGCAGCCGTTTTCGTCAATGCTGTCTCGATTGCCTGATGGTGGTCAATGCTATTCGGAATGGCATCAAGGTGGTGGTGAATCTGAGCGGGCACGACCCGTGAACTGCCGTCTTCCGAAGCGAAGATCGTGAATGTAAAATGGTGGTCGCTCGCCGTGTACATTCCGGGGGATCTGCGGAGAGCGGAATCAACAAACAGGTGCAACACCTGCCTGTCTTCCGAGGCTAGGCGTTCACCTTCGACTTGCTGCGACCCTACATTCTCTATCGCCGCTAATTGTTGATGCGTTACCGCCGCCAAATAGAGATTGTCATCATCCCATTGGATGTGAAGCGCAATGGGGGTGTTGGCGATCGTGTCATAGCCGTCAGGGAGCAGCGGGTAAAGTTGAGACCATTCGTTCAGTTGCCCATCGATCACGACTCGGCTGGCAGAGGATGGCTCGGAAGGGACGCGAATCGCCCACCCTATGTCTTGACTTCTAGTTGCCGCATCAAGGTCGGTATCTGTTGAAATCCGCGCCTCTAGAATGGAGACCTCTGAAACTACGGCGTTTGGTCCCGCGAGGCGATTGAAATCCAATTCGATGACGCCATCCGCGTATGCCGAGCTCGGAATGCGGTAGACATCAAGCTCGGCTTTCCCTTCGGGCACGAGCCTCCCGTCATGCATAATGAACCCGTCGAGCACAAAATTCTGTATCCGACCTCCGCCCTTTTCACCCAGATAAGTTGTGCGCACCCAATAGAGGTGCGACGGATCGAGGCCCCTGTATCTTAGTTTCACCTGATCGTAATGGTAGGCGAAACTCAACTGGCTCGGCGAGTTGCCCGCATCCACATTTTCCGGCGCTATGAAATAGTGGTTTTCATCTCGCGAATCACGATCGAATGCAAATCCTTGAACGAGGTGCGGCGCCAAGGCGTTTTCGTCTACTCCCAGATTCTCGTAGTGCATCTGTAATGCGTTGTAATCACTCAACTTCACTTCGGACGGGGGCGGAAGTCGATAGGCATCCGTGAAGACTTCAAATTCGCGAAGTTCCGGATAACTGCCGTACCAATCTCCGTTTTCAATCTGTAGGCGTACATAACGTGCACTGACAGCGATGTCGTGCGGTAGCTCGTTGGAGTTGGTAGCATTGACGCGGGACGACGCGAACATCTGAAGATCGGTGAAGGTTTCGTCCGGAAGGATATTTGAAACGTAGGCCTCGGAATATTTTCCCCCATCCGAGCTGATCAGAATGCGGTACCGGTTGAGATTATTGCCGGGGCCATCGGTCGTGACTCGAAATCCGTGAATTGTGGTGACGGCGCCAAGATCCACTGTGACTTCAATTACGTCTTCCGGCGATGCGTAGGAGACTTGGCGCACGGTTTTGCCGTCGACTTCGACCTTCTCCTCGATTCTACGCGCACCTATCCACTTTGAATCCTCGGTAGTCAGGAGATCCGTCAGCTTTGTCAGGTCCGGCGAGTTATTGTAATTCGCCTCGACAGTGAAGAATTGGCTCCGTGATTCGTGACGTAAGCCAACTCTGAATTCCTCGTTTTTCAATCTGGGTTGATCGCTGAACCAGTCGTTAATCACAATCTGTATCCAGCGTGCTTCGGCGGGGCTGGGCAGTGAATGTGTGGAATACTTGTACTCGCGGGAACTGCCAACATAAGAAAACGCTCGAGGGAAGGGGGTCTTCAGCCGATCGGTTTGAACCAACAGGTCAAACTGTTTCGGACCGCTCTCGTTTGGGTTATCAAATTGGATGTCGACTTTGTCGATCTTATAGACATAACCGAGATCGTAGGTAGTGTAAATCGGGGTCGTGCGCAAGATGCCCGTGTAATGGAGCGGCTCGCTGTCTAGCTGTCGCAAAGGTTTGGCATACTCCTGAATGACGGAATCTTCCCCGCGCGGGTACAGGAGAAAACCAAGTAATACAGCGGCTCCACCGAGAATAAAGTATTTTAGATTCATGCTTCCGACGCGAGTCCTCTGACATTGCTAGACATACTAAGACCGGAGACTGCCATAGCATGTAAGTCGGCGACACTCTCCGTATTGCGATTCCCTCGCCTTTATTTTACCCGAAAGCGACAGGTTTTCTCCAGATCATATGGAGGGGCAGGAAGGATGGAAGAGGGGAAGCGTGGGAGAAATGCAGTATCCGGCGGTCAGTGGATTTCTATCGATCAACTGAACGAATGGATCATGCGGCCGGATAGGATCAACTGAGCGGATAGCGACGGATCAAGCGAGTGAATTACGACCGCGATAGAGATCCCAGTGGGACAGAAATCCCCATGGAATTCCCATGTCCACCATCGCCAGACGCATATATTTGCCTAGATTCTGTAAAGGCGTACATGGAAGTCATCCGCGCACAAATTACCTGCCGGTCTTTTGAAATTGCCCGACACTTGCCGGATATGATAGAATTCTACGATAGCCGAAAACAGCGGAATATAAAAGGAGAAGGCGATTCTCGCTAACGATGTTTTATGAAGGCAATTGTTACAATTGAGAGTGGCGGCCCCGAGGTTCTGAAATTGGAGGAGTTCCCCGCGCCATCCCCTGGTCCAACCCAGTTATTGGTCAACGTCAAAGCGGCCGGCATCAATCGAATCGATACCATCCAGCGAAAGGGCTCCTACCCTATACCGCCGGGTGAATCCGAAATTCTCGGCTTGGAAATCGCCGGCACGGTTGAACGAGTTGGTGATAATGCAACCGGTTTCAAGCAGGGAGACCGGGTGTTCGGATTGATTGGGAGCGGCGGATACGCGGAGCAGACGGTTATCGACTATCGCATGGCAATGCCTATTCCGGAGGGGTGGAGCTTTGAGGAGGCGGCAGCGGTGCCCGAGGTCTTCTTTACTGCGAGCGAGACGCTATTCACCTTCGGCAAACTGAGCGCCGGCGAAACGGTGCTGATTCACGCCGGCGGAAGCGGAGTAGGTACAACCGGGACGCAAATGGCGCATCAGATAGGCGCACGGGTGTTTATCACCGCTGGATCCGCAGAAAAAATTGAACGGAGCAGGTCTCTTGGGTGCACGGAAGGGATAAATTATAAAAAGGCCGACTTCGGTAAAGAAATTATGCAACTGACTGAAGGAGAAGGCGTGGAGGTCGTGCAAGATTTTATCGGAGCGCCTTACCTCGAACGTAATCTTGCCATACTTAAACCGCGCGGGCGATTGGTGGTTGTCGGGTTAATGGGCGGCAGTGCGGGCGAAATCGATATGGGAGTCATCCTGCGTAAGCGTTTGCAGATTTTCGGCTCCGTGATGCGTGCGCTACCCCTCGAGGACAAAATAAGCATTACCGAGCGGTTCATCAACCGCTGGCTGCCGTTGCTCAGGGAGGGCAAGATTAAAGCAATAATCGACACGGTTTTTCCGCTATCCCAAGCGTGTGAGGCGCATGAATACATGGAAGCCAACAAGAACTTTGGCAAGATTCTCTTGAAGGTGGATTGAGCGCCCTCATTGGATCCTTATTTGGCAGTCCAGACCGCGCGGGCTGGGGACCTGCTCCGGGATCTCCCTATGGCAGAAGGCACGCGCCGCGTGCCGTCCACAAGCGCCAACAACCATAGGGTTTTCAGCAAGAAAATTGCTTAGCCAACTCAATTCCGTGTAATCCGCATAATCAGCTTATTCCGTGATTCAGACACGAGCCGAACACACCACCAAGCATCTAAAATGAGGTTAATCACGCAAATCACAGTTCAGAAAATTTCCACTACGACACCGAACCCTTTCTTTATGCACTTAGGAAATCAGCGATTATCAATTGACTCCCTATAACAAGGGTGATAGAATTGCTCGCTGCCGTAACGTCGGGCGAGGACGCCTCAAGGTGCAATCCCTACACACAATTCGAGAATGATTCGCGACTCCCAAACAAACACCGAAAAAGACAAATCGTTGGCGGACGCTCGGCGCTGTCTGGAGGAGATTGGTATCACGGGCGCGCTACTCTTTGACCACTCCCCTGTCTTACGCGTACAAGTACCGGAGACTGTCTTTGAACGAGCACTCCAGTTGCGTGAAGTTATAGTGGATCAACTGAAAACCGTTGGCTACCGGTTCGTCGCGCTGGACCTTGCCGAGAATGACGATTGATGAGGAAATCCCATCTTGATTGTATGTTCAGAATTGCTGCGTAATTTCATGAACCACGCCAGGCCTAACACTCTTCGCATTTTATCTTCTGTTATCCTCTCCCTTCTAATTTATCTTCCACATGCGCATCCTCAGGGTGTTGACCCCGGCGAACTTATCGCGGAGGCTATCCACCACCAGAATCTTGGCTTAGCCTATCTTGAAGAATCTCACCCCAACAAGGCCGCTGAAGAATTTCGGGCGCTGGTTGATCTTCTTCCCGATGAAGCCATCGGTTACGGCAATTTGGCTGTGGCGCATCTTCGTCTCAAGAACAGCGAAGAAGCCGAGACGTGGGCAAAACGCGGGCTTGAAGTTCAACCGATGGATAGCCAGTTGCATTTTATACTCTCCGAGGTTTACCAGTGGCAGGGGAAGTCCGAGGAGGCAGTCGCCGAGATGGACGAGGCCGTGAAACTCGAGCCGGAGAATTTGGGGGCGCGGTACAAGTTGGTTCGACATTATCTCGGGATGCGGGATGACCAAGAAGCTACTATACGTGCCATTGCGCATCTCCAGACGCTGCGCGGCCAATCACCGACGAACGCCGTAGTTCGGCTCAAATTGGCTCAAGCGCTGTTGCAGGTTGAACAAATCCACGAATCGAAACAGGTTGGCGCGGAGTTGGCTGCCCTGTTTTGGGATGTCAAGGAGGATGCGTTGCAGTATCTCAATCAAGGGCTGCACCTAATCGAGCAGAGGGATTCAAAAGGCGCAAAAAAATATATTCGAATCTTCGAGAATATTCAGAAAGCGACACCTCGCTACCAGCAGGGGATCGGCGAACTCGTGACGGACATCTTGGGGCACCCGATTGAAGCGTTCAGTCCGGGTTTCAAGTCCCGCGTAAAAGCCAAGTTGAGCCCACCGATTCATGTGCAATTCGTTGATGTTACCGAAGAAGCAGCGCTCGGGGAGTTGGAAGGCGAACACATAAAGGTCATATTGTGGGACATCGACAACGACGGCGATCTCGATCTGTGTCCCTTACTCTCCCGCGCCACGAAGGGAGATACTCACGGCTCCTTACGGAATGAGGATGGGAAATTCGATGCAGATTCCGGTGCCAATAGCGGAGACGCTGCCGCTTACGCCGACATTGGCAAGAGTGGACATCCACGGCTCCATATTCAGAGTGTGGCAGTGGAGAGGCCTGTGGACAATGAAAACGGTGAATCTGAACAGCGATCTTTTTTCCCGACCCGAGCGGAGTTGTTCTTCGCTGATTACGACCATGACGGCGATCTGGATAGATTCTTCGTGGCTGACATCGGGGACGCAGGAGTTACGGTTGACCGCAACAATGGCGATGGCGAATTCGCCGAAGCAACTTCCGAGACCTTTATTCCATCTGACCCGCTCCCTGCGATTGACGCAGGTTTTGGAGATTTCGATGATGATGGCGACATCGATCTGATTATTGTCAACAGTAAAGCCGGATGCACGCTCTACGACAACCAGCGTCAAGGTCGGATGAAGGCAGTGACCGACGAGACGGGCATACCGCAGAATCAATCGTTCAGTGCGGTCGCAGTCGCCGATTATAACAATGACGGCGCCCTCGACGTTTTCCTGGCGGGAGCGGGGACAACCCCCCATCGACTTTATCGCAATCGGGGCAACGGGACATTTTCGCGCGATAATCGCTCCGACGCGGTGATTGCAGCAGCAAATACGCTGCATGGTCAAGATGCGCACTTTTTTGATTACGACAACGACGGTTTTCTGGATCTGTTCCTCATCGGGAGTTCCGATGCGGAGATCGTGCGTGGAGTTCGCCTCTATCGGAATGATGGCACAGGACGATTTACGGATGTCTCGGACATCCTTCCAAACTCACTTTCTAGCGGCGTCCATGGCGCAGTCGGCGACTATGACAATGACGGCGATCTTGATCTCTTTCTCGTTGACGAGAACGGTCGGGTTGTGGCGCTGCGAAATGATGGCGGCAACCGGAACAGTTGGCTGCAGGTGCGGCTTGAAGCGGTGACCACGGGCAACAACAAGGTCAATATAGACGGCATCGGGTCGAAAGTCGAGGTCAAGATCGACGATCTGTACCAGATGAAGTGCACGACTGAGCCGATGTCGCATTTCGGCTTGGGATCGGCTGAGCGGGCGGATGTGTTGCGTGTGGTATGGACGAACGGCGTTCCGCAGAATGTGATTAAGCCGGAAGCAAATCAGCGAATCGTCGAGAAGCAGATTTTGAAAGGGTCTTGTCCATTCCTTTATGTCTACGATGGCGAGGGGTACCGGTTTGTAACCGACCTTCTGTGGCGTAGCCCTCTAGGTATGGTTACGTCTATCGGCTCCATTGCACCGGATCAGACCGAAGATTACGTAAAGATTCCGGACTTCATCGCTCCGAAGGACGGTGTCTATTCTCTCCAGATTACCGAGGAGCTTTGGGAAACGGCATATTTCGATCTGGTGAAACTGATTGCTGTAGATCGGCCTGCCGGGGCGGAGATTTTCGTCGACGAAAGATATGGGCTGCCACCTTATGCTCCGTTCAAGATTTATTCGGTCGAGGAGAAACGTCAGCCGCAAAGCGCTTTCGACCACCTTGGAAACGATGTCTCCGAGGCGCTCAGGGAGTTTGATTACCAGTATGCTATTGAGCACGAACCGGGGGAATATCAGGGCGTCGTCTCGCCGCACGCAATTATCCTTGATCTAGGGGACGTGCCCGATGGCGAGACAGTAACGCTATTCCTCACCGGTTGGATCTTTCCCACCGATACGAGCATCAACGTGTCACTTTTCCAGAATCCGCGGATCAATCCGGTTTTCCCCTCAATGCAGGTGCAGGATGCGGTGGGAAATTGGGAAACGGTGATTGATATCATCGGGTTGCCCGCCGGAAAAAATAAGACGATGGCAATCGACCTGACCGGGAAGTTTCTTTCCGACGACCGGCGAGTGAAGATTTCTACTGATATGCAAATCTACTGGGACGAAGCGTTTGTCAGCGTTGGCGACGACGGAAACCTGCCGATTCAAGTGACCGAATTGCCCCCTGACCGTGCGGATCTGCACTATCGCGGGTTCTCGAAGATGTACCGTCCCACGCCGCATGCGCCGCACCTGTTCGATTACGACGAGGTAACGACGACGGGCCAATGGCGGGATTTACGAGGGCATTATACCCGGTTCGGGGATGTCACGCCGCTGCTGCAATCGGTTGACGATATGTATGTCATTATGAACGCGGGGGACGAGATGACGGTGGAATTTGATGCCGATAAGTTGCCGCCATTGCAGAATGGGTGGGTACGAAGTTTTATCCTTTACAGCGACGGATGGGACAAGGACGGGGATATCAACACGCTCCATTCTCAAACGGTCGAGCCGCTACCGTTTCACGGAATGTCCGCCTACCCGTATCCCGAGGGTGAGAGTTATCCAAACGACCCCGTGCAATTGCGCCATCGATTGGAATACAACACACGCCGCGTGAATCACGACTTGCCGGCCTTAGAGTAAGACGCGTCTTTGCCTTCTTGTAGGGTGGAATCAAGCGAATGGACAGTGAGTGATCAAGCGAACGAATAGTGAGCGCGATAGAAATCCCATAGAGATCCATCAAGCGACTGAAAAGGGAGTGCGATAGCCAATCTTCTGCCCACCAATCACCTGCTGCCCCGTTCTTGTAGGGTGCAATCAAGTGAGTGGATAGCGAGTGCGATAGAGATCCATCAAGCGACTGAATAGGGAGCGCGATAGCTAATCTTCTGCGCACCAGCCTCTGAAAGATGCAAGGACTATGCTGCCCATCTATTCAGCCTGCTTCCTTCGCCGCGCAGCAGTCTCGAAGTACCCCACTGACCACTAACCACTGATCACTAGTCACTGCCTCTCCCGTCCAATCCGCCTCAAAGGGAAAAACAGACACACCAACGCCAATACCAAAATTTCCGCCAAAATCCAGTAGGGCACCCGAAAAGTTTCGGCTGTGTACAACTTCCCGGCGAATGGAGGACCCAACACGCGGCCCAAGCTTAGGTAGGCGTCCATCATTCCGATGGCTGTACCTTGACCGATTGTTGTCTCCTTCGAGATCCACGACGACGTTGTAGGACGGATAATCTGATTTCCGATTCCGGTGATTGTCAGATAAACAGTGACGGTCACGAAAGCCACCGACCACGGCAGCAGCGCCATGCCGAGGGCGTTAATCAAAAGCCCGAGTACAATCAACCTAAATTCGCCACACCTGTTTATCAGCCTACCGAGGACGCTCCCCTGCAACAGTGCGACGATGGATCCCATGACGACGAACATCTGTCCCATCTCACGCGCCCCATAGTCCCATCGGTCCGCGATGAAGAGCGGGAAGGTCGCCTCCAATCCCGAGAAAACGAAGGTCGCGCAAAATGCGACAAGGAACAGCGGCATTAACGGATTGCTGAAGGTGCGCGGACTAAATATTTCCCAGGGGGAAACCCAACTCTCTCTGCCATCTACGCGATCCGCCGCCTTGAGTGACTCCGGCAGCAGGATTAAGGCAAAACCAAACGTCGCAACGGAGAGTAGACCGGCAAGAAAGAACGGGGTGTCGTGCTGATGCAGGATGGCGCCGATGGCGGGACCCAGGATAAACCCGAGTCCCATTGCCACGCCCATCGAAGCCATGCCCTTGCCGCGTTCCTCCTCCGTCGTCACATCCGCGACATAAGCCATGACCGTGGGAAGCACCGCCGCCGACCAAGCCCCGGATAAGGCGCGCGCAATGAATGCCCAGACCAGCGAATTCGAGAAGCCGAACAAAATTAGTGCCGCCGCATTTCCGATGAGTCCAATTAGAATGAACGGTTTTCGGCCCTTGCGGTCGGACAACCTGCCCCACATCGGCGCGAAGACAAGCTGCATCGCCGAGTAGATCGCCAACAACCCCCCGATCTGCAGCGGACTAGCCCCCAGTTCGTCAGCAAAGTATGCGAGGTGTGGGATGATAATCCCGAAACCAAGCATGATGAAAAACATCGTCAGAAACAATATCGTTAGCGCACTTGTCGTCATCCGTGGGGTCCCGCTGCCGCGATGTGGTGGCAATGCGATGATTATAGATTCCGACTGTTGGGCGTGTCAAGGCAAACCTCCCCATAGGGATTGAGTTTAGAGGAGTTCGTTTAGGATTGGCGAGGGTTTCCGTCGCACCCCGTACGGTAGGTGCGGTTTCCAACCGCACCGGGCGTCGCCCTTAGGGGAACGAGCACCAAAAACTTTTTTTTTGGTTCCATCATTGAACGGATTGGTATTCCCTCGTCCACTACAGTGAGATTAACTGTTTGAGACGTTAAAAACGCAGGACTAATGCCCTACAACGCTCAATCTGATCCCCATGCATATCAAGCGAAACCTCTCTGCAAGTCCGTCATGCATGTGACCGCGTCTACAACTTGACGACGTTCATGAGGCGGTGTTATCATTCCTATCAAAACGCAGAATAAGAAAGGATAATTACATGAGCACATCTCGTTCCTACGATGGCTTGCAAGACCGCATTCGCCAACTGGAAACGCCGGGAATCGAAACATGGACGAACGAGTACGGCGACCGGGACTATACCATTGACATTACGAATCTCGAGTTTACCGCAATCTGCCCCAAGACAGGATTGCCCGACTTTGCGACGATTCGGGTGACGTATGTGCCCGATGAGCGGTGTGTTGAACTCAAGTCGTTGAAGGAGTATTTTCTCTCGTTCCGCGACATCGGCATTTTTCACGAGCATGTGGTCAACAAGGTCTTGGACGATTTTGTCGCGGCTTGCCGCCCGCGCAAAGTTGAGGTGGTTGGAGAGTTTAACATCCGGGGCGGTCTTAAGACGGTTGTACGCGCGAGTTATTCTGAAGAGAGGGATGATCGTTGAGTGGATGGAAGGGAAAATTGTCTGAATCACGGATTAAACGGATTCAGCAGATCACGCAGATTAAAAACAAGGCAACTGTTTAGTGCATCGCTTGGTTCGTAGTAGTAATCAAGCGACTGAATAAGGAGCGCGATAGAGATCCTATCATTGCACGTCCGTTCTGGGCATGTAAGTCCCCGATTCGTCTGAATTAGCGTAGTACCTCTATACTCGGCGCGTTCCCTGCCCGCTCGGGCTGGATTGGCAAATCCAGACCGGTGGACTAAACAGTCACGAAACAAGAATCTCGTTTCACGCTGATTTACGCCATGGAATCCTTATCGGTGGCGCTCTGCGATTCGGTCACTAGACGGAGGGGTTGTGTCGGTTGGGGGAGAAGGAGAAGAATTGTCTGAATCGCGGATTACACTGATTACGCGGATTACGCAGATTAAAGGCGAAGATTTTGTGAGTCCAAAACAGTTTAAGGTCTGGCAACAAGGTCGCACGAACCCGAGGAAATACTACCATTTCGCTTAGATATCAGTGCATATGATGCATTTTTTTTGGGACTTAGTAGTTCACTGCTTTCTGGTCAATTTGTTTACTTTTCTCTTCTTAATAAGATTTCCAGTGCACCATGATAATGTCTTTGACAGAATATACCGATTGTCAAACAATTCGGGTGACTCAGGTGAAGCATTCATCAACAAGTCTCATGAAAAG
>JAPPIK010000008.1 GCA_028820655.1 Candidatus Poribacteria bacterium
AAGGTGTGTAGAAATGCCAGAACCCCGTGCACCTAAGCCCCGGAGGGGATCAAACGAGCGAATAGCGAGTGCGATAGAGATCCTACAGGTACATAGCAGACAACAATAAAAGCACGAAAAACCTTCCTACGAATGAACAAAATGGCTCTGCTACCGATTATTCAAACAGGCTCTGAAGCTGATGATGGAAGGGAAAAACGGTCAATCAATCGGAATCGGGGTAGTATCTCGGTGATTTTCGCCGTTCGAGGAGATACGCCCAAGATCTAGTATGTGAGGATTCGAAATTACACAAGTCTATTATGCGGAAGATAAGAGTAATGTTGGAGATTAGAATATCTACACCGATTGGCAACTAGCCTCGGGGTATCTTAAGTTAACAATCTTTGGTTTTGTCCAGATAATTACTGAAGAAAATCTCTTGCCTTGTCACGCCTCGATTTTAACTTGATTACTTAACGCTTATGTGGTATACTGACATAGCGCTTCTTCTGCAGGGTGCATTTCAAATGATGCCAGGTGTCGCAACTCTATGAAATCAGATTCGAATTTATTTCGTCGACCTCCCCGTAGTTTGGCTAAGCGGGAGGAGGCGCGCAGAAAACTATTCGCAGTTTATCGCAGAAAATCGCATAGCGCTCCAAACCCGTCAAACCCGTGTCATCACTGGATTCCAGGACGATTCTTGCGAATAGCCGCCGTCTGCGACGACATCCGGCATCGCGCCCCGAATCGAGTCACGCAAACCAAGGAGAACAAGCAGTGTAACCGTCAATCATGGAAGATCGATTGCGAGTCACGGGAACCAGAAAATCCAGAGGGGAAACGCTTGAGTTGATTGAATCACGGAGATACCTCCTTTCGAGCTGCAAAATGGAGAGCAAGCGGACGGACAGCCTTAGCCGAATCGCTCAAATCAATCAATCGTTCATGCATGCCTGTGGCTACTCAAAGCTCGGAAAATACCCCGTAACGACTATTAATATTTTGGAAAGATGTCAATTATAGGCTTTACGCACACAAGTGAATGAATGTCTTCATCAGTAGCGCGGCTACGCGCTTTTCTAGAACTCTCGCGCCCAGCTAATGGCGTCATTGCTTTTGCCGCTGTCATGCTCGGTGGGCTTTTCGCGGTCGAAGGACAACTGAATCGACTCTATGATCTTGCGCTGTTGAAAGCGGCAGGCTCCGCACTACTACTCTTGGCGGCGGGAAACGCCCTTAATGACTACCGGGATTCCGAAATTGACCGCACCAATAAACCTCGCCGCCCAATCCCGTCCGGGCGGATTCGGCGGAGCGAGGCGCTCATCACCGCCGTATTTCTAATGGGAGCCGGAATTGCGCTCGGATGTCTCGTCAATCGATACGTGGCGTTAATCGGCGCCAGTGTCGCAGCAAGTTTAATCGTCTATGCTCTTTGGCTCAAACGCACTCCAATCATCGGAAATCTCCTAGTAGGCTCCCTTACAGGACTGACATTCATCGTGGGGGGCGCGGTTTTTGAATCATTGCGAGGGACTCTTGTACCGGCGACGTTTGCACTCCTGTTCACCACTGCGCGCGAGATCGTCAAAGACATTGAAGATGCGGAAGGCGACTTCAAGAACAATGCGCACACGATCGCGGTCATTAGCAGATCGATGGCTGTATTGACAGCTTCAATTTTCATGGGTGCGGTGATTGTATTTAGCCCTGTTCCCTATCTGTTTGGCTGGTATTCGTGGCACTACATGCTCACAGTGTTTATCGGCGTTGATCTGGTACTTGTCTATTTCGTGATTCAGATCTGGAAAGATGCCTCAAAAGAAAACAGTTGGCGTATCCAGAAGTGGATGAAGTGGGACATCTTGGTCGGACTCGGTGCAATATGCATTGGCGATTTCGCATAATTCAGTCTGGCTTCTCGGGTATATGACGAATGGCGGTTGAAACCAAAGACTACGAGGCAGCGATCAGGTTTCTTCGTTCATCCCGTTCAAGGAAACGTCCTGCACAGGTCTCAGATCGCTCCGAGTCGGAATGTTCGCCGGAAGTAGCTTCCGAATTGGTAGCATTGATGGAGAAGGATTGGGAACACCAAAAGCGAACTGGTGAATGGCAGCGTGCCTATCAGGTTTTCATTGCCGGTTGGGAACAGCTTGAGGGAGTCATGGTACTCACTCCCGTCCAAGAGTCGGGGACAGACCTGGTAGCTGAGATTTCAGCAACCAACGAACGTGCGCTTAGAGAATTACTGTTATCCTTTCCGCGCACGAAGGTTGGACGTTTTCATTGCGGCGGCAGATGGATGTTTGTCGCTCTAGCCGAGATTCTCGACGGTCATGAGACACCCGAACAAGGCGACTGCTGCTTTATTGGAATTAAACGAGGCAGCAACAATGTCTCTGCCAATTCTACTTTCGTGAAGCAGTCTGAAGATGAGCATGGAAACCAACGAACGCGCAAACGCAAAGACCCCGTTATCTCTGAATTTCGAACCCTTGCTACTCTGAGCGGTAAGCTAAAACAATCGAAATATACCGTAGAGGGACCAACCCTTGTCCAACGCGCGATCAATGACGGTTTGCCAGTAGAAAAAGTGGCTTTTACTCCCAATTTGCCATCAGATACCGACGGTAAGAGCCTCCTCAATCGTATGCATCGGGAAAACTTGATGTGCTATCAGGTGAATGATGGCGTGATGGGAGCACTCACGACTACAAGGCCAGTGCCATCAGTCATGGCGGCAGTTCCAATGAACTATCGTGACGCGGATGATTTTCATCTGACACCGGATACGATACTGCTAATCACGGATAGTGTTGCTAACCCGGATAATCTCGGAATGGTTCTTCGCACCGCCGACGCAGCCGGCGTAGATGGCGTTCTCGTTATTGGAGACGGCACAAACCCGTTCCATAGGAATTGTGTTCGAGCGTCAAGGGGTGCCGTGGGGAGAATCCCTCTCCTATATTGTTCGGACGCCGATGCCTATTTCACGAAATTGATAGGCGCCGGTTTCAATCTCATTGCAGCTACTTCCAAAACGGACAAGAGCCTGTATGACCTTGAATTCGAACCACCTTTCGCGATTGTTGTTGGCAACGAAAATGAAGGAATTCGAAAGACAATAGTGGATCTTTGCACAAATCTTGTCACCATCCCGATGGCGCCGGGACAATCGTCCTTAAATGTGGGAGTTGCAACCGGAGTTCTGCTATATGAGCTTGTACGCCGCCGAAACGTGCGCGGTATGAAATATGAAACTATCAAATATTGATTTGAACTCCCCTAAAACAAGACAAGGAATGAATCGTCTGTGGATGGTCTTAACCGGCATAACATCCATTATTGTCTCCATTGTCGTAGGCATACAAGATTCTGACAATTGGTTTGCTGCATTATTGATAACTGCTGCCGTAATGTATCCCGCCGGACTCGTTTTATATTGGGCCGCCCACTGGATAATACAAGGTTTTCGCACATCACCAGCACCCTCTAAACCACCACCAAATTCACCGCCGCCATCTCCTCCACATTCACAATCACACCAAGCTAAACCCGAAAAAACACGTATCGGCAGACTCACCTTCCTCAAATACTCCCTGCTAATCTTTTTCGGACACGCAATAGTAAATTATTTGGGTTCAGCATTCATTGAGTCATACGTTCAGGTTGAGAAAATTGAAGACGCAAGTCTTATCTTGGATTTGCTTATATACATATTGTTCGTAGTTGTTATGATAAATCCGACCATTCGTCGTCTGCACGATGTGAATAAGTCGGGCGGATGGCGTTGGCTGTTATTGGTCCCCTTAGTCAATTTAATCTTTATCATCGTTCTATGCTGTGTTAGAGGATCGCCGGGTGAAAACAGATATGGTATGCCCCAGTCGAATCACAAGGCTTCTCAAACAAGCTCAGAGCCGGCGGGTGCCACGCCTCCTCCAACCTCCCCGAATAATGGTAAACGTGAGCGGTGGTTCTTGTGCGGTTGGAACTTTATTTGGGGAGGGCGACGTGGCTCGTCTCGTTGGTTAATGGTTATAGTCGCGGTTATTGTATTCACAACTATCATTTGTATCATCATACCATGGAAAGTATCCGTGCAGATAAATGCCAAACCATATGCCGAAGTTTTCATAAAGCCGCCTTGGTCGGGCAGCTACGTTCAACCAGAGCCACCCAATCCCTTAATCACGCCCGATACTCGGAAGGCATGGCGTGGCACCGATATAAAGTTGGTGCACAATAAAACCGAAGTGGTGTTCCCGTACGAAACACGCTATGTTCGAGATGGTGTGTGGGTTATCTCGCACGATTTCTCCAAAGAATAAAGACGGTGTAGAATGTCTATTCATTTAAACGAGATCCTGTCAGCGACGAAGTCTTGGCTCATGATCTTCATGTTGATCCTAGCGAATTTGGTGGCTTTGAGTCGTGCGAATGCAGGTGATGCGGTGAAAAAAGTGAAAATAACAAAAGGAATAAGTCCCGGAAGAGTGCTAGTACCCGGTGCAATTAACAAGAGTTACAATTGGGAATTTGAGAATCAGGAATACACAATCCTTATAGCATTAGATAGGAAAGAATATAACAGAGCGCGCGGTTCCGAGAGACTAAGGGGGTATAACTACAGATATTTTCCGTCATTAGTCGAGGAAGGAACCCAAGCGTTAAAGGATATGGTACGTGAGTTTCGCCGCGTAATGCCGCGGAACTGGAGTGCCAAGAGAAGGGTGAACTTTATACTTGTCTTCGTCCAATCTCTTCCGTACGCCCACGATCCTAAAACGACGGGGTACGATGAGTTTTACAAATATGCAATTGAAACGCTTGTTGAAGGCGAAGGAGACTGTGAAGACACAAGCATACTTTTTGCATCCATTCTCACTGGATTAGGGTATGAAGTTGCACTCATTTTGCCACCGGAACATCTCGCCATAGGCGTGAAAGGCGATTTTGCGGGTGACTTCTATTCCTATGATGGCAGTAGTTATTACTACTGCGAAACTGCATATGAACCCCACCATGGGTATACGGCAGGGAAACTACCCAAGCAATATGAAAATATAGAAGCAGTTGTCATGCCACTTGGCGATCGACCGTTTAATCCCAAACGGTTGTTTCCGAACGTGACTTCACCGAAGCCAAAACTTCCGCCAAGCCTGTCCCCACAGGAAAGACTTCAAGAAGGAATTATGTTGTATGAAGGGGCGCGGTTCAACGAAGCAATCAGAATGCTTCGGTCGGCATTGAACGGATTGTCCCGTAGAGAAGATCAGATTCAGGCCCATCTTTATTTGGGTTTTTCAAAATGGGGATTTGAACGGTCTGAAGAAAGTACGATCACCGAGTTTAAAGAAGCACTGCGCCTTAATCCCAATCAAAAACTGCCATACCCCCATCCGATCTTTGGCCCGATGCTTGAAAAAGCACGAGGGAGAATAGCCGGAAAATTGAACACAACCGTGTCACCTCCCCAAGCTTCAATCTTAATTAACGGAAACGAATTAAAGAAAAAGAGATCGGGTTTTGCGAGCACGTGGCTACTCAAGGGTACTTACACGGTCACCGGCAACTTCGCAGGGCATTCCGAAAGTGCACCTGTCCGCATGAACCCCGGGGACAACGAGACTATTCGTCTCAAAATTCTGCCTAAATTTAATCATGATCCACCTCCTCCTGTGTTCGTTAGCCAAGCGCCTCAACTTGAATTAACTGTCGTAAGCGAGAATATCCCGAAGAAGGTCGAGGTTCATTATACATTACACAATCGACGTGGCAATTTGATAGAACGACGCAGTAAAGAAATGATCCTAGTGAATAAAACATCCAACTTATACACTTGGGAGTATGATGTGGAACTTCCTCCGACTGCGCACACGGGGCGAATAAAGTATTACTTCCATGTTGATGGGTCGAGGGACCCGAAACGTGGTTACTATGAGATCTCAGTTAACCGCCCGCCCCCTCCTATTATCCGTGTCCTACGACCAAAGCCCAATGCAACTTTCAATTACAAAGATCCAATCAGCATTTCAGCAGAAGTGGCATCAAGCGTGTCCATAAGCCAGGTCCGTGTCCACTATCACTCGTCAAAGTCACGTTTGTCTGAAATATCCCCTTCCGTAGTTCTCAATTACCATTCGCCTACGGGCAAATACAACGGAACAATCCCAGAGAGAGATAACGAGAAAGGCGAGACTATATGGTATTTCGTCACTGCCAGTAACGCTGGCGGGAAATCAAAGAGGCTAGATAGGAAGTTAAGTATCAAACCGCGTCCTCCGACGATTACTAGTGTAGGACCGCCGCATCAGACCAAGTTCAAGCTCGATGAACCAATCGACATCACCGCGAATGTAGAATCTAGTGTGCCCATAAACAAGGTTACCGTCTTCTATGCCTCGTCAGAGGCACGTCTGTTTGAAAGTTCCTCTTTCCAAGATTTATATGACCATTCCTCCCTGGGCAAATACGAAGGAAAGATTCCTGTGGGAGATATTGAGAGAGGCGAAACTATATGGTATTTCGTCACGGCTAGCAACGCAGGCGGAGAATCAAAGTCAGACCCCAAGTCGGTAATTGTCGTCGCACCTCCGCAACTCGTAGTTCTTGAACCGCCGCATGAATCCCAGTTCAAACCCAATCAGCCAATACGCATCTTAGCAAGAGTCATATCCAGCGTGCGCATAAACGATGTTCGCGTTTACTACCGTTCAAACAGTATTCAGTCGTATGAAAACTCGCAATTGAAGCATCTATCTTCCACGAACACCTACGTCGGCGAGATACCAAAAGAACACAACCAGCAAGCGGAATCTATCTCTTATTTCGTTACGGCTTCTGACTCGTTGGGACAGGAGTCGCGGACCCCCGACAGGTCGCTACGTGTCAATCTGAATGAACGCGTGTGGGCGAGTCATTCGTGGTCTAACGATGTCTCGAAAAATGGTTCCCTAAACTCGCATTGGGAGAGGGGGAATGTGTTTAGTATAGCCTATCTAAGTGAGGGCAAGGACTTTCAGACACTCGGTGCGCAACTGGATTTTGCTTATAAAAACCCGGAAAACACGAGCGCCATCGTTCAGTGGGGACCCCGGATTAAAGAAAGCAACGTGAGTTTTGCATTGCACGGCGGGATTGTAGGATACCGGCGTTCCGATGTTGGCTCGTTGCAGGTTACGTACTCGAATCATATCACGCCTGTTCTTGGGGGCAGTTTGAAGTATTATCCACTCGATGGCGTCGCTATTGATTTAACAGGTTCAATGAGACTTCGATCAGCCAGTGGCGCGGGAGACAGAGATTCCGGTATAATAAAGAACTATCTTCATCATTATGGGCTAGGAATACGACTTTACACGAATAGTACGCTGAATTTCACTGCCGCGTACGGCAGATGGCGTGTGGGCGAGTACGAGAATGCCAGTGTGCAGATTGGGCTTGGATTTACGTTCTGAGGTTGCATACGGCAATGACCGACAAGGGAACGCAGCACAATAATCACTATCTTGAAAGCACATAGCGGGAATTCTCGTCTGTTTCATATATTGAATTAGCCACTTGCTCTTCAATTTTCGACAAACGTACCTACAATAATGATTCTAATTAACGAAGAACTGTGCAGTTACTGCGGCGCATGTGTCGCCGTGTGTCCGGAAAACATCATTGATTTGATAGATTTATACCTGAAAATCGATCAGCCAAAGTGTACCGACTGCATGCGCTGCGTTAAAGGTTGTCCGGTTGGTGTGCTTGCCCTTGAACGCAACGGTAAGGTATATTATCCAGCGTATGAAGGGAGAGGGTTGTTTTAATGTTCCACTCCGAATTTGACGTTATTGTCGTGGGTGCCGGACCGGGAGGTTCGATTGCCGCGAAGGTTGCCGCGGAAAATGGGTTAAGTGTTCTGCTCCTGGAGAAACGGCAGGAAATCGGCTCCCCCGTTCGCTGAGCGGAGGGTATAGGCACAGCGTCGCTGTGTGAATTCATTCAGCCGCACCCATCTTGGATTTCCCAAGAAATCAACGGAGCCAGACTCTTCTCGCCTAACGAAACAGCGGCTACACTTGACTTCCCGAGGGCAGGATATGTTCTTGAGCGCAAGGTATTTGATCGCGTGCTGGCGGAGATGGCAGGCGATGCCGGCGCCGAGTTACTAGTGAAAGCGCGCGTCACCACGGTCACCAAGTCCGACGACGATGTAGTCAACGGTGTAACGTTCCGTCATTCCGGTCGCGACTACACCTGTAAAGCCAAAACAGTGATCGCAGCGGATGGAATTGAATCGCAGGTTGCGCGTTGGGCGGGAATTGATAGCACTCACGATTTGCGTGACGTGGACATCTGCGCCCAATACTTGGTTTCCAACATTGACATTATTCCGGATTACTGCGACTTCTATGTGGGACGCGAGATTGCTCCACGCGGTTATATCTGGGTTTTTCCAAAGGGGAATAACATCGCCAATGTCGGCGTTGGCATCGGAGGCACCATTTCCGGAAAGGGCGGCAAACTCGCCATTGATTACTTGAATGAGTTTGTAAAACGGAAATTCCCGGATGGCAGAATCTTGGCTCAAGTTGTCGGCTGCGTGCCGGTCGGCGACAGCCTTCCCGACATCGTGGGGGATGGAATCCTCCTGATAGGTGATGCCGCACACCACAGCGATCCCATTTCCGGCGGGGGAATCGCCAACGCAATGTACTCGGGCCAATTCGCAGCGGAGGCCGCAGTGGAGGGAATCCGAATCGGAGATGTCACCGCGAAGACTCTTTGCTCCTATCAGAGGCGTTGGAACGAACAGATCGGAAGTCATTTCAAGCACATATGCCGCATACGTGACGGACTGTTCAAGTTCAGCGATGACATGTTTGATAGGTGTGCCGAGGTCATATCCAAAATGCCCAGCGAAAAAGTTACCATGACGCAGATCTTCAAAACCGTGTTAAAACACCAGCCTCGATTACTGCTGGAATTAAGACATCTGATTCTGGCCGGTTGGGTTTAGTAAGGATGCTGCGCTCAGAGCGTTGGCATTTGGGATTCTTACCGTAGCGTTCCCATTCGTATGCAAACTGGCACTATCCTCAACTACCTTCACCAGACTATCAAGAGATACAGAGCGGGATATCTGGTTCTCATCGATCCCGACCAGTTTACCGTCTCTGACTGTGTCGAATCGGCGCATCAAGCGGAAGAAGCGGGAACCGATGCACTTCTTCTAGGCGGCAGCTTTCTGACCACCGACCTTCAGCCCGTAGTGGAGATCCTGAAAAAGGAAACCCGGTTACCAATCATCCTCTTCCCCGGCGATGCTATGCATCTATCGCCTCATGCCGATGCCATTTTGTACCTCAGTCTCATTAGTGGTCGAAATGCGAACTTTCTAATTGGCGAACAGGTCAAGGCTGCACCCCGGCTACGACAATACGATATCGAACCTATTCCAACAGGATACATGCTGATTGACAGCGGCCGGCAAACGTCCGTCGGATTCATTAGCGGTACAACGCCGTTGCCCCGCGATAAGTCCGATCTCGCGTGGGCGCATGCGCTTGCCGCCGAATACCTTGGCATGCAGTTGGTTTACCTCGAAGCGGGCAGTGGAGCCGAACAACCTGTCCCCAATCAGATGATTACCACGGTAAAAGAACACATCAGTATCCCGGTTCTAGTTGGCGGCGGCATTACTACGCCCGAAATTGCTGCCCAAAAAGTCGAAGCTGGTGCAGATTTTATTGTGACGGGTACCGTCATTGAAAACAACCGTTCTTTGACGTTAATGAAACAGTTCGCCGACGCAGTACACGGTTAACCGCCTGAACAGATTTTCACTTGACATCAATCACTCTACATGGTATTTTTTCGCATTGTGTTAGCACTCGTATGTGGAGAGTGCTAAAATCTCAAGCGGGATGGGGATAGAACCTTGACAACCTCCGCATTGGACTATCGGAAACGCGAAGTCCTAGAAGCAATAATTGAGTGTTACAATCAGACAGCCGCACCGGTTGGATCCCGTACCATCGAACGCCTATACGGTATGGGGATTAGTGCGGCGACTATCCGGAATACGATGGCGGATCTGGAGGAACTTGGATATGTAACTCAGCCTCACCCTTCCGCCGGACGGGTGCCAACGGAGATTGGATATAGGGTTTATGTCGACACATTGATGGAAGCTGAGGAACTTAGCAACAAAGAGAAACTGTTGATTCAAGAGAGATGCGCCTCACTTGAGGGAAGTTACGAGGGAATCATTGAACAAACTTCCAAGATTTTGTCCGAGATCTCACATTACATCGGTTTCGTCCTAACTCCAGAACTTCATGATAGTATCTTACGACGGCTTGAGCTTATTCCGATTGATGGTGACAAAGACAATTCGGCGCATCGAGGCAGAGTGCTCGCTGTTCTGCTGATGGCATCGGGGGTAGTAAAGAACCACATTGTTTCAGTCAGTAAAGACCTTGCCGACAAAGACATTCGCGGAATTAACCGTATATTGAATGAAAAGCTGGTAGGCCTCTCTTTGAGGCGTATCCAGCAAATCTCCCACGACACAGCGGATCTCAGGGCAATTTTTGACACTGACCTCTCGGATTCGATTGTCGCATTCACTCGGGATACCTTCTCACTAAACCAAGAAATCCATGTTCATCTAGACGGCGCTTCCAATTTCTTCAGTCAGCCCGAGTTTTTGGAGGTGGACAAGATGGAACCACTGTTCCGCTTGCTTGAACAGAAAGATCGAATTGCCGGGCTGTTGTCGCCCCAGCAACCAACGTCCGGAATTCAGGTGGTAATTGGCAGCGAGAACAAATATGAGGGTATGGAGATGTGTAGTGTTGTGTACTCATGTTACACAAGCCACGGTGACGTTCTGGGGACGATAGGGGTAATCGGACCAACTCGGATGCCATACTCACGCGTCGTGTCAATTGTCGATTTTACGGCTCAAGCTATGAGCCAGGTTTTTGAACATACACTATGAATCTAAGGAGACAAACATGTCGAAAGACGCAGAAAAACAGGTAGAAATGGGCGAAGCGGAAGGTGATCTGTCGCCGGAAACCGCCACCCCCACCGACGACTCAAACCAATTGGAGGAACAAAAAGCTTCAGACGAAGCAGAGAATGACACCCAAATTGGTGACGATGTCGAACCGGAGGCCGAAACGTCACTGGAGGAAGAATTTGCCAAGTTAAAAGCCGAATATCAAGAACAATACGACCAAATGCTTCGTAAAATTGCAGAATACGACAATGCAAAGAAACGGGCAGAGCGCAGGGCGGAAGAATCCTCCAAATATGCAGTTGAAGGCGTCATCAGAGACATAATTCCAATAATTGACAGCGTCGAAAGAGCAATTGCATCCACAGATGAATCCAAGGACTTTGCTGCGCTAGGCGAGGGAATCCAATTGATACACAAACAGCTTCTTGATTCGCTCCGGAGGCGAAGCGTCAATCCGATTGAAGCCATAGGCGAAGACTTTGATCCTACGCGCCACGAGGCAATCATGCATGTAGAATCAGAAGACGTACCGGAAAATGCTGTCATTGAAGAATATCAGCGCGGATATACGCTCCACGATCGCGTGATTCGCCCCTCGATGGTTTCGGTTTCGAAGGGTAATCCTGAGAAAGCGGTCGAATCAGCCGCTCAAGACGAAGAGGCCAACACGCCGGATGATGTCAATGATCATGCAACTTCCGAATAACCGAATTGCGAATGACGTGGACTACGAATGCATCCACGTTGATAGGAGAAGGGGAACACAGAATGGCACAAAAGCGTGACTACTACGAAGTGCTAAGCGTGGGCCACGACGCAACTGAGGACGAAGTCAAAAAAGCCTACCGCAAGCTTGCTATCAAATATCACCCGGACAAAAATCCCGGCGATGAAGACGCCGAAGATAGCTTCAAAGAAGCGACTGAAGCCTATGAGATTCTTCGCGACCCTGACAAACGAAGCCGGTACGACCGGTTTGGCCATGCCGGTCTTGAGGGAATGACGGGCGGTTCAGGTATTGATTTCGGCAACTTTGAGGACATTGTCGGAGACATCTTTGGAGATTTTGGTGACGCCTTCGGATTTGGAAGTTCTAGGCGAAGGACCGGGCCCAGGCGTGGCAGGAGCTTGCAATACGATATGGAGATGTCCTTGGAAGACGTTATTCATGGAAAAACTACCACTATCGAAGTTCCTCGGCTCGAAACCTGTACAAGATGCAATGGAAACGGCGCTGAACCCGGGTCGCGACCAGAGACTTGTCCGGACTGCCGTGGCAGGGGGCAAGTCACGCATTCACAAGGATTCCTTACAATGTCACGCACCTGTGGACGGTGTCATGGCGACGGTCGTGTTGTGATTCATCCTTGCGGAGCCTGCAATGGACGCGGTGTTAGCCGCGCCACACGGAAAATTAAGGTCGACATTCCCAAAGGCGTTGACACCGGATTCAAGCTTCAGCTGCGCGGCGAGGGCGAGGCCGGTACGAACGGAGGACCTCCTGGGGATCTGTACGTCGCTATTCATGTGATTCCTCACGATACCTTTACGCGTGACGAAAACAACCTGATCACATCAGCCAAAATCTCCTTTGTACAAGCCGCTCTAGGCGCAGAAATTCAAGTGCCGACCGTAGACGGGGCTGAAAAACTGACAATCCCTCCGGAGACACAGTATGGTCAACAGTTTCGCATAAGAGGAAAAGGCGTACCCTACTATAACCATTACGGATCGGGCGATTTGATTGTCCAAGTAAAAGTGCAGACACCATCAAAATTGACGCCCGAACAGCGAGAGCTTCTGTCGCAATTTGCTCAACTTCGCGGCGAACAAGAAACTCCCGAGCAAGAACACAGTGGCTTCTTTGACAAATTGTTCCACCGCCATCATGAGGACGACGACGACGAAATCAAATAGCACGAGACTTCAAAATCTTTTGGATGTACGTCATCGGCGATTTTTTTCTCAACTGGTAACCCCTGACTCCATAATCAAACATGAAATGGGTACAACTAACCGTAACAATTTCCCCGGAGGCCTCGGAAGCTGTTGCCAATCAACTCTTTGATTTGGATGCCCCCGGAGTTGAGATTCGAGATGCTCAACCACCATCCTCCCAATCCGCAACACTGATTTCTCATTTCCCAATGGACGATTTGGTCGGTGACCGTGTCCAAAAGGTTCAGCGATTCATTGATTCACTACCTGAATGGGACCTTCCGGCCGGACAGGCGTCGATTAAGCTCAAGGCAATTCAGGATACAGACTGGACAGAAGAGTGGCGTTCCGCATTTCCTCCTCAGAAAATTGGCAATCGTATCATTGTTGCTCCCACATGGGTCAAGATTGTGCCCGAGCCGTCCGACGTTCTGGTTCGGCTAGATCCGGGAATGGCATTCGGTACCGGACACCACCCAACCACTCGCCTGTCAATCCGTTTGCTTGAGAAAACTATCAAAGGAAACGAGATAGTCGCCGATATAGGCACAGGTTCCGGAATTTTGTCAATTTCCGCAGCCAAGCTCGGCGCGGTCCGAATTGATGCGGTCGATCTCGATGAATCGACACTTCCGGTGGCCGCCGGCAACCTTAAGCAAAATGATGTCGAGTCGGTTGTCCGCCTTCAAGCTGGAAATGGACTTGATTCATGTTCTGGCAAATACGATGTCATTGTCGCCAATATTTTGACGAAGGTCCTGCTACCGATGATTCCTGAACTGCCTCAATCACTAAATCTGGATGGCAAGGTTATATTATCGGGGATCACGGCACAAGAAGCGGCACAGGTTGTGAAGACGCTAAATATGCATCAATTGTTCCCTGTCGACATAGAGCGGGACGAGGAATGGGTAGCAATCTTGGCAAGAATGGGCGAGCAATCTTTCGAGCCAAATGCTTGAAATCTTCGGCAATTTTCGGGAGTGAGGCTTGCGTTGAATCATCAGTGACCTTTAGGCAAAATCCCGGTGCCTCTCGTCTACTCCGGATTCCTTATCCGCTGACTCGGTTGGTACACTTTGTGAACCGACCAACCATTACCTTTTTGATCCGTTAATCGTAGGAGGTACGGTATGACACCAGAAATAGCCATCCAAACGCGGGAACAGATGACGCGTGATGGTTACTGCGTGATAGATGATGTTTTGACCGAAGACTTTCTAAACCAACTCCGAGAGGAGACTGAACGGTTGATTGAGGGGCACGACCCCTCTCCCGACATTAGATATCAGGGTCAACATGTAACCGTGCGCGGGACGGACAACACCATTATTCAAAAGTTGCTAGATTGGAGCCCCTCACGTTCAGCGCTCGAACAACTTGGGTTTGGAGACTTCATAAGCAGTGGGGGAGTAATCATCCTCACGAAGGATCCGGGGGAACCACCGCTGTATTGGCACCAAGATTGGATGCGCTGGAACGATCCAATCAGTTGCTCGCCATGGCCCCAGACAATATTTGTGTCTTACTATTTGAGTGACACAAATATTGAAAATGGTTGCCTCAAGGTAATCCCCGGCACCCATCTCAGGCGAATCCCGCTTCATGATCAGCTAGTTCCCGCCCACGAACAGGGAGCTCGATTCGTAGAAGAAAATCATCCGATTATGTTTAGTGATCATCCGGACGAGGTCAATGTATGCGTATCCGCCGGATCGCTTGTCCTAGCAGACGCTCGAATCCTGCATTCGGCGCGAAGAAACCTGACAGACGATAGACGAACCCTTGTCTTGGCATGGCACAGTCGACCCACTTGCACGGTGCCCGAGTATTGGGATAGCGAAATTCCCGAGGTGATTCGCAATAGAGATGCAAATCAAGACTACTCCGGCTCCCGCATTCCCGGAAGATTCCTTCTATAAATCGAAATAACACTATCAATTGTGTGGTGGCTAATGAATCGGCTTGGCTCATTTCAATTTGAAAGTCTTTACTGTTCAACGATCAATAGGATATAGCCGTCCAACATCCCAAATTGCTTCAGCTTTACGTTGGCTCAATGGCAATTCTAATACCGAGGGATATAATCTGCAATCTTCGGCGCACCATTAATGAAGGTATGTCGATGTGAAAGATGTTCTTGCTTTTTTGGGCGATCTGTTTCGTATTAAGATTTCACGAGACACAGTCATAGCAACGTGAAGCTATCGCGTCTCTGATTCCGCGGACGCGCAGTTCGAAGCCTCTGACAAACTGACCTCCCATGTCTCACTTCACGAGAGAACGGCGATTAAGGTTCTTGAGTCCGATACGGAATTGACAAAATTTATGGATGGGCAGGCGTAGGCGGTTGGTCACGAAACTCTCCATTCGTGTCGCTGTTTACGGTGGCTTAAGGTCAACCAAATAATTCGGTGGTGCCAGAGTTGTCACTGTGGCTGTAGAGTAGAGTCGGCTAATTCGTGGCAGAACGCACAGTTACCTAAGTTGAGGTGAGGCATGGTGGGCGATTCTTCCGTTCCAACAAGATGACACTCCAAACAGGCGGCAGGGGCCGTTGACTTCCGGTGTACCGGAATGTTTGACCGTGCGGGAGAAGCATTAAAAAATAGGATTACCATGACTATCGCAAAGACTAATCCTATGATACTAACAATCACCATGAGTGTCCGCGCACTCGCCTCTTCTGTTGGCATAATTAACTCCTGGAATGTAGGAGACTTAGAAAATGGATTGGAAGATTGAAGTTCGCTACAAATCCAACATTCCCGACGCCGCCGGGCAAGGCATACTGGAAGACATTGCAGACCTCGGAATCAGCGGCGTTGATCTGGTCAAAACAGCGAAAGTTTATTGGATCGAAGGAAATTTCCGGGCTCGAGAAGTCGATCGAATTTGCTCTGAACTGCTCGCCGACCCCGTGATCCAAGAATCTTTTTGCCAGAGGTCCGACGGCAATTCAGAAGTATCAACTTCCGATACGGGCGTGTGGACGGTCGAGGTTCGGTTCAAACCGGGGGTTACCGACGCCGTTGGAGACAGCGTAGTCAAGGGCATCCAAGACTTGGGATTACCTTGCGTGAACGCTGCGCAGACAGGACAAAGATACCGGATATTCGGGGACGTGGATCTGAGCACAATAGAAACCATCTCACGGCGTCTATTGGCAAACGAAGTTATACAGACATTTGACATCAAACAGGAACCAGACTAGCCCGCTCTGAAGTTTACATCCGTGCGATGATTTGGCAATTTTGTCAAAACTTACACAAAATTACCTCAAGACAACGGCATTGGTCAAGGACAAATTGCGAAAGACTGGGAAGATTCAAAAAAACTTGACAAATACGAAAGAGGTATAATAAAATATACTATTGTGTCTCCTTAGAACGCAAGAAAATCGGCGTAATCCTGCACCGGGGTCGAGTGGTGGAATCGGTAGACACAATGGACTTAAAATCCATCGCCTGTAAAAAGGTGTGAGGGTTCGAGTCCCTCCTCGACCACCATTTAATACCCGACTTGACGCAGGGTGGAGCAGTCTGGTAGCTCGTTGGGCTCATAACCCAGAGGACGTGGGTTCAAATCCCACCCCTGCAACCATTCAATATGGGAAACGCGTTCCGTCACGCGTTTCCCATTTTCATATTCTGCCGGTGTAGCTCAGTGGTAGAGCACACGACTCATAATCGTGCTGTCCGGAGTT
>JAPPIK010000055.1 GCA_028820655.1 Candidatus Poribacteria bacterium
CCGGTGTAGCTCAGTGGTAGAGCACACGACTCATAATCGTGCTGTCCGGAGTTCAACTCTCCGCACCGGCATTTCACCCACTCTGTTTTCTTCGCCGCTATACGCGGCTTTTTTTATGCCTATTTAGTGCCCGTTATCGAGACACAGGATGAGCATATCCTCCGGTTTTCTACAGCGAGCCCATCGGTTCATATTGCGGCACGATATGATTTGCTCGGGGGAAACCGTAGTAATCGGTTTCTCCGGTGGAGTAGATTCTCTCGCTCTTCTCATCGCTCTACACGAATTACGGCACCACTTTGATTGCAAACTCCACGTTGCCCACCTTGATCATCAACTTCGCCAAGAATCGGCTTTCGATGCACAGCTTGTAAAGCAACACGCCAGCCGTTTGAAATTGCCATTTACAATCAAAAAGGTTGATATACCCGCCTTGCTAAAGCAGCGAAAACAGTCGAAAGAAGCGGTAGCGCGCGAAGTACGCTATAAATTCTTTGAATCCGTCTGCTCACAGACCGGCGCAACCAAGGTAGCACTGGGACATCACCGTGACGATCAGGCGGAAACAGTGTTGATAAATCTACTACGGGGTGCCGCTATCACCGGGCTTAGAGGTATACTTCCTGTCAGAGATGGGAAATTCATTCGTCCTCTGCTTCATTTTTCACGGTTAGAAATCGACGAATTTGTCGCCAAGCAAGGATTGCGGCCCTGCGAAGACTCAACCAATTGGAATCGGAGCTTTCTGCGCAATCGGATTCGACTAGAATTGATCCCTCTTCTTAAACGCGATTATAATCACAATATTCAAAATACACTGGCTCAGAACGCCGAGTTGGTGCGTGAGGAATCAGACTACCTGGAAGAGGAAACTTGCAAGGCGTTCAATGCGTGCTTGGCAGGGTCTCCTACACACGATGTGGTTGCCTTAGACCGCCTGAAATTCCTTCGACAGCACCGTGCTATGCGCCGGCGCATCCTCCGACTTGCTGTCGAACAGATACAGGGGGACGCGAAAGACCTGGCTTTCAATCATTCCGAATCCATGCTACAATTGTGCGAGGTTGAATCTCCCAATCGGAGACTCAATCTTCCCAACAACCTGGAATTCCTACGAGCATACAATCAGTTAATCATTCAACGCCCCTCAAGCAAGATTGATAACTTTGAGTACACTGTTGCGGCTTCGGGAACAAACCATTTTCCAGCCTTGAACACAGTGATGACTTCTACGATTGTTGAAGTATCAAATGGCAGGGATTTTCAGATTCCAAGTGGAAGATTTCAGGCGTTGTTCGATGCCGACGAGATTCAAATGCCGCTTAAAATCAGGAATCGGCAATCGGGTGATCGAATTCAACCATTTGGCATGGCAGGAACAAAGAAGGTGAAAGACCTTTTAATTGATGCAAAGGTACCTCAACTAACGCGGCAGGGCATACCGATTCTTGTCGCGGGTAACGAGGTTTTGTGGGTCGTCGGATACCGCACGAGCGAAAAGTATAAAGTTAAGGACAAAACAAGGCGAATCCTCCGTCTGAATTATTCCCCAAAATCCTAACCAACCCGATGCCATCATATTGTCCAAGCTTCCTCGCAACCAAGGAAGATGCAGAATCAAGTATTATGGCAACCGATGGACTTCCTGAATAGAGGCACCCTATCTCCATTCACCGCCGGTTAAACTTTGAGAGGAAACTAATTGATCGCTAAGTGCCGGTAGCTTAGTTTTACAGTGGAAGATGCCAATCCTAGTTTATTCTCTCGGCGAAGCTTTGGACAGAGAGGCGTGCATCCGTTGGCTGGCCCGCGACCCGATTCAAAACCTCATGCTATTGGGGGATTTATATCCACCCCTAATTGACGTCTCGGACGTGTATGTCGCAATCGAGGAAGGGGATATTGTAGGCGTAGGCAGCCTGTTTCGCGGCTTTCCGACGCCGTCGGTCATCATTACCGAAAGCAACCTGGTAGTTCAAAACACACTTCTGTCGAGGATGAGCGGAGACCTTGAAACTGAGTGGATGACAGTTTCAAACTCGGCTTCTTCCTCGATTTTCCGTAAATTCGGGAATCTAATTCATTCCCACACCGAACGTCAAATGCTGCTGCGTAAGCCTATTACGGCACGAGAAAAACCAGCCAGATTAATACAACGGGAAGAGTTCGATTCGCTAGATCAATTTTACGTGGAACATCAGGCCGAGGCGTGGACGCCACCGATGTTTGAGATGGGCCCCTACTACGGGGTTTGGTGTAATGACCAGCTTATCTCGGCAGCAGGCACACATTTTGTGACACCCTTCATCGCCCAGATTGGTAATGTTTTCACACACCCCAAATTTAGGGGGCGAGGATATGCTACAGCGGCAACCATCGCTGTTACGAACCATTTGAGGCGGATGGGGATTAAGATTATCAGTCTATTTGTAGTCGACCAGAATGAACCTGCAATCCGAATCTACGAGCGACTAGGATTTGTTAAGGAGCGAGAACTCATCTTCGCACACTACGCATCTACCGGGAGTCTATATCATGATACCTACCGTGCAGTCGGTTCTAATCAGTGAATCCCAGATCGAAAAACGAGTGCATGAATTAGGGCAACAGATTTCCAAGGATTATGATGACTCAGATTTGGTATTGGTCTGTGTTCTGAAAGGGGCAATCATGTTTTTCGCCGATTTGATTCGCACACTCGCGGTGCCAGCCCGTTATGAGTTTGTACAACTAGCAAGCTATCACAACGATACCAAGTCTTCAGGAGTGCAGATGATACAAGGACTTTATCAAGACCTTTTCCGGGCAGATGTGCTGATTGTGGAAGATATTGTCGATACGGGAATGACGTTGGAATTACTATTAAATCACGTCGGTTCCTTTGAACCGACTAGCATAAAAGTATGCAGCCTGCTGGATAAACCCGACCGACGAGAAGTACCCGTTTCAATCGACTACCTTGGATTTGAGATTCCGAACACATTTGTGGTAGGGTACGGCTTGGACTACGCGCAACACTACAGGAATTTGCCGTACATCGGAGTTCTAGATGGGGAGGGATTACGCTAAGAATTTCATACTTGTGGCTGCTAGAGAGCATATCTGGCGGGTTGGCTACAGGACAGTTTGTATTAATCTCTTCCAACAACCAAAATCAGGCGTCAAGCATCAGTTTTGGCTTGTGCTTCGGCAGATACACAAACTTCAAAATGCCGCAACGCCGCCGATGATCAGACTTGCACACGAAATCTCTTCACTTCAGAAATTCGTCAAGCGCATCAAGTTCCTCGCCTTTGTTGCTGGTTGACGCTTGGGGAACTGCACTCACCGCATCAGACTTTGAGACAAACCCATACAATTCGATCTCCGAAATCTTTGCCGGAGCATTGACTTTCCCGCTATACGTTCTCCAGCCACGGATATTTTGAACATTCTTGCGACGCTGGCCCGCATCGTCCGAAGTCCGGCGTATCCGAATCTTGATGCCTGAAGTAAACACCGTCCTGTTAAGTCGGATATCAATAATCTTCTTCTTGTTGCTTTCAACCTCCTTGATTTTCTCCCACCTGCCTTGCGAATCAGTCGTCCAGATATCGAAAGCTTGCAGGTTGGAAGAGTGTATGATGACGCGATGAATGGATTTGGGTTCTGGGAGAGTAATTATCGACTCGGATTGAGACCCGAAACTCATGATCATGTCGCCCGTGCTCTCAACGTATTGAGACTGCCCAACCGTCCTAACGTTCCCGTCAATTATTGCCGGATCGTTTGCCCTAACGCCGTCGGCCAATACAAAATTGCTGCTCCACTGTTGCTCCGCAGAGAATCCCTGTAAACCGAGACAGCCATGTGACGATACCATGACTATCACAACCATCAGAACTGTCATTACCGATTGAAAATGCATCTGGTTTTGCTCCTTTCTATCTCTGTCGAGTTGGGGCTGCTATTCGAAGGGCCGACTCAATGTCGTCTCTGGTCAACCGGCGGACATTGAATTTAAGATTTTCAAAGTAGGGAACAAGATCCTCTCCCGCAGCTTGACTCATATAGTAAATCAGCATACTCGTTTTCATCTCTCCAGGAAGTTGCTGGTGGTATCTGTCCGCTTCCATAAGGCGGAAAACCTCGGGATAAAATCCCTCACCGTAAAGATTGTAGAGTTCCTTGACAATTGAGAACGAGTAGCCGTAACCCCATTGCGCATCAACCGACGCGTGCCCCCTCCACGATTGTATGGCGTTGACATCGTCCATGTCGACCTTCATGTTCTCCTGAAGATCAAGAGGTCTAAAATCTCCTCCCCTAGCATACTGTATCTGCACGAAAACGGCAATTCCTTCGGTGAACCATGTCGGCAGGTAGTAATTGGCTGTGAATGCATGAGTGAGCTCATGCGCCCTTACTTCTCTCTCGTCAAACATAGCCATTGGGAAATGCATCACGATATTCCCGACTGTTTTCAATAGCGCGTTGCCTTGAGGCACCGTCGCATGACGGGATTCCGTCATTGCCCGCCTTGTGGTTCCTTGAAACGTCTCATACAGTACAATGCCGATGCGGCGAGTTGGCGGCTCGATGTGAAAAAGTTCGTGAATATACTTATAAAGACTCTCCATATAAAGCAATGCGCCATGTCCGAACTCTTGACGTTCTTTGGACTCATCCAACGATCTTCTCTTAAGCAAGTCCTCATGAAACGTCAATTCATAGTGATCGCTTCCAATTTTTAAGCCATCGGGAGAAACTGATATTTGCGCGTCGGGACGTGGAAGTGTCAGGTAACGCTTGCTCTGCTGCTGTTTGATTTTTTCTCGCTGACGTTGTCGAGACTTCTCAAGCGAGGCACAACTGGTTATGCAGATCGCGATCGCAAAATGCACAATCAATAACTTCACGTGTTTCTTGGATGCTCTCAGTATTCTCATCTGTCGCTTTTTTGATCGGCGAACGCGTACTGCGCTCTCACCTGTTCAAGTCAAGCCGTCGACTATCAAGCTGTTGCCATGGAGGAACTCTTTACCGAATTCTCCTTACTTGCAGCATCCCGCCGCGATGACCGGACGGCTTATCGGATACGCTACAGTCGGATACGCTTCAAACTGTGCACGAGAAGAACTGCTAAACAGATTATTGATCTTCCTTTCCATTGCTCCTTCACTATTAAAGCCGACATCTCGATCCCGAATGATCCCGTCTTTGTCAATATAGTATGTACACGGAATGCCCCCGACATTGTAATCTAGGAATGGCAAGTGCCCATCCAAAAGTACAGTATAGGAAATCTGCGCCTTCGCAAAGTCTCGAACTGCTTGGTGATCGCTCTCATTGTTCACGCCCAAAACGACTAATCCCCGATCCTTGTACTTCTTGGACAAATTCTCCAAGTGTGGGATCTCCATACGACAGGGACCGCACCACGTCGCCCAGAAGTTAATCACGACGCGTTTTCCTCTTAGCTCTGCTAAACTGACCTGATTCCCATTCAAATCTTGTAAGGTGAACAACGGAGCAGGTTGACCACGCAGGGAAAAATCTTCTACGGGCATTTCCGGTGGAGTCGTGTACCCTGCGAGTTTTCGCTTTATCCTCTCTTGTCTTCGTTGCTGCGCCTCTTCCAGCGCCGCGCAACTGATGACCGAGGTCAATAGTAGAATAAGGATAGGCATGGAAACCCACTTCTTGTCAAATCGGTTTGAATGTGCCATCGGTTTATTCGCCTTTACCTTTTCTTGATTGCGATGTGAAGAGAACCACTTAGATAGCCTCAGTAGGCTGCGATAACAGAACACTAGGACTGACATTAGGGACATCCCGATTCAGATATGCACATATCTGGAAACACATGTTTTAACCCGTGATTTCGGAAAATGAGGCAATATTCATACCGCAATAACTTTCGCGATTTCAACTGCAATGGAGAATTCCATTCAAAGATTCACGTAAACTCAGTACCTTCCCACTACACACCTTAGGGAGCACTGCGGTTGCCAAATTCATCGCAATGCCAATCTCCGGTCGTGGAAGGTTCATGTCTCTGTTTCTTTTATCCCATATCCTTGCGAACATGCAATCTAGTTCCTTCTATAACACATGTCTCTATGGGGACGAAGCACTATTGCATGATCGCATCCAACTCGTCTTCCGGCTCAATTGATTCCGGTTTCCGGACGACTTCATCAATAGACTCGCTTCCGGTGACTTCAATCTCGACAATGCGAGCTGCACTTCGTTCTGTAACCGTGGATAGGCTTTTTCCGGCGATTTTTCGATCGTTACTCCTAAGAACTATAAACTTCACTCTGCCGATTGACATCATCGGAAACCGAAACTCAATCTTTCCCCCTGCAACAGATCGAATTGGATTCGTTTTTGTATATTCCACTTTTCCATTTTTCACGAGAGCTATGGTTTCCCAACGGTCTCCCGTCCATACACGTAATGCCCCCGAATGAATGCCATACTTAGAAGCCGGAAACTTGTCGGAATCCAAGGTATGAATTACTATGCGGTTGACCCGCTTCGGTTCCGGGAAACCAACTTCAATCCATGCCCCACCACGGGCTTCCGCCCGCGACGTGTCCCACTGCCAATTGCGCCAGTTGTCCTTAAGATTCCGGCGTTCAAATTCGGCTTCCCAGCCTTCCCCTTTGCCCCAGTTTTCGGACGATATTATCCCGTTGATTGCAGTTTCCGGACGATGATTAGCCGTCGACCTGGAAGCGCTCACCGTTGCGCCGTTTTCAGATAGAGCGTAGTCTACCAACCTTGACCCACCTGTCCCCTGCTGCATCATTTGGGCTAGACATCCAAGGAGACTCCCGCATAACACTAGCAATACACCGAGAATCCCCGTATAACAAAATCGCTTCAAATCGCAAATCTCCCTCATGTGAATTGCAACCCAGCATTACTATGTTGCCGGTCAACCAAGAAATGGTCCCCCGAACGAGAACCAAATGAGATGTGGGGTTAGAATTTAGCGATACGCGAACCCAAGTGTGTCGAACCAATTTATGGCGATTCTTCAGCTCGATTGTATGAAGCAAATCCCGGACTCACCATTACATCGGCGTTAGGCAAGATTGTGATCTATTCGTCATTAACCGACACGAGATTAAGTTGACGAGGCCTCGAAATGAATGGATTAGCCCGCTAATCCGCCGCTATGTCAATCGATTCGACCTGAGCCTCACGGATAGCGTCACAAAGATAAGTGATCCCTTCCGGGATGTCGTCTACATGGCAGTAAGCATATGCAAGGCGAATACACTTAATCGGATCGCTTCGATAATGAAATGCGCGTCCTTCGCTAAACCCTGCATTGTGTCTGCCCGCAAGCTCTCCAAGAATCTCCATGTCCGTTGTCTCCGGTAGCGTAATCCAGAGAAACAGCCCGCCTCTCGGCCGAGTCCAACTACATAAACCGGCAACATTGTCCTCGAGAGTATCAATCACAGCTTGACATTTCGCACCGACCGCCGCATTCGTCACGGCAAGATGTTCGTCCAAGTGGGTTTTGAAGAACTCTGCGACAATGGCACTAGCGAGTGCGCTCGTTCCACCATCCCAACGATTCTCGTGAATGGCGTTGTAGTGCGGCTGCCGAGCGACAAAGTATCCCTGTCGTAACCCGGCTCCCAAAATCTTCGAGAACGTTGCAATGAATATCACACGATTGGAGTCGTCAAGTTTGAACAGTGCATCAGGAGTTGCATTGGGCATGAAGTCAATGTCGCCGTAGCAGTCGTCTTCAACAATCAACGTGTCGTAGGCATCTGCCAATTCAAGCAATCTTTCGCGCCGTTCCAGCGTGAGAATCGCCCCCGTAGGATTTTGGTGATTCGCCGTGGTATATATCAATTTGGGGCGAATGCCTTGCGCTTTGAGCGCTTTCAGGCGCGCCTCAAGGGCGTCCACGTCCAATCCATCAACATAATCCATCGGCACGCCGACAATGTTCGCTTTGAGGTGTCTCATTATGCCGAGCGTACCGCTGTAAGTTAATTCCTCGGTCAGAATTGTATCACCTGGGTCGATAAACGTACCAAGTACAAGATCCAGCGCCTGCATCGAGCCCGATGTAAGAGAGATATTGTCTACGGGAAGGGGCACTCCTTCTCGCCGCTCGAACCGCATCGAGGCTAGCTCGCGCAGCCCACGGTATCCATCGTCACCAGGATAATTCACGAGACTGCCTCCGAGATCTCGAAGCGCTTTGGCACTCGCCTCAATCAGGGCCTCGGTTGGAAATGTGAACGGATCGGGGCGGCCTCCGGTAAATGCAAAATCTTTCATGATTTGATCCTTAGACTTGTCTGAGATAATCCAGTTATAGGGTACGTAGGCGGTTAAATTCCAGTGTCTTATCACGAAATATCTTACCACATATGCAGCCAAAATCCTAGAAAAAGCACCTCATGCGTAGGACACGAAAGAGAGATTTGATCATTCCATGCCTCATCCTCGTTGCAGCAACGTAACGAGGGGAAATGCATCCAAATTCACTCAGGCGCTCTCGCGTTAAATCTAACCATCATGAATGCCTTTTTCAGGCTCATTGGTTTATCGCTCAACAGGCGCAACGGAGCGGAAGGTATGCAATACCAGCAGATGCTTTCATTCCCGTGACTTCAATAGAAAAAATTGTCGTCACGAAGGCTGCTGGTGGGTACGTACAAAGCCTGAGCGCCACTCCGTTGAAACACAGGAATTCGACGATTTGGGGAATCGCAATTCCACTCCGCCCCCTTATCTGTTCGTTTCAAATTTTTCTATACACATATAAAGTTGTCAATGCAGGTTCCGCAGCATTAATCCTAGCATTGCAACTGCTAACGATTGACCCGACGGTCCCGTAATGTTAAAATTGAGAGACGTAAATGACCGGTGCTTGTTTTCCGCCCGTATCAACATTAAATTTGTAATTCTTCCATCTTTTGTGAACCTTCTCCGACAGCAGTGCGAATCACGAAACCATTCCCTGACATTGAACTCGATTGTATGCGGGAGAGCGATTTACACATAGTCGCTGAAATCGAGCGTCAATCGTTTTCAGATCCATGGAGCATGTGCACACTCCGAGAAGCAATTGAAGGAAAGAACCCGTATTCCTACTTCCATGTTGTCCGGCTCCGTCAAGTTTTAATTGCATACGTGAATTATTGGCTGATTCTAGACGAAGCCCACATCGTAAATCTTGCCGTGTCACCCGCATACCGGCGATCAGGTCTGGGGAAATATCTGCTTGCTAAATCGTTAGAATATATCCGAGATAAAGGCGGACGCCAAGTTCATCTGGAAGTTCGTCTGAGTAATGTAGCAGCCCAAAATCTATACCGCCAGTTCGGATTTCGGCTTGTTCATATTCGGAGGCGGTATTATCAAGATAACGGCGAAGACGCTTGCGTCTTCCACATACGGAACTTGCTAGAAGTTGATCTATGAGGTGTGGTGACTGATGATTTCGGTGAAGTTCCGACATCATTCTCAAGCACCGTTCCACATTTGCACGAAAGTCCAAGCCTCCAATCCAACCTTAAGCATCGTCTGTGCGCTCTTACCTTTCCAATCAAGCTTTAGAAGGCATACGTTGACGAGATTTTTCTTGCAGGTTGGGAATGGGTGTGATACAATTCGATTGATATTGTATCAACATTGAGGTGAATTTGACCGGAATTTGTAAGACGGCATAATTGTACATGTGTTAGATGCACCAGTGATTTGGGCGTAGTACCGACACCACAATCTCGTAGAATTGCCAATTAAGACATCTTGGATAGTTGTTTTTCCCACCGTGGGGATAGGCATGAACACATCCGTATTGGTATTGAATGCGAGCTACGAGGCAATTAACGTTTGTAACCTCAAGCGCGCTGTCAAGATGATTGTAAAGGGATCTGCACGGATGGAGGAAGTCTCCGACCGCGAGATTCATTCTCCAACCGCTGCAATGCCCATTCCTCTTGTGATTCGACTTGTAACCTATGTGCACATTCCTCACTGCGTTGTGAAGTTTTCTCGCAAAAACGTCTTTATTCGCGACCAGTATACATGTCAATACTGCCACACGGATTTTCCTCCATCCATTCTTACACTCGATCATGTCATTCCCCGCTCCCGCGGAGGTGCAACCGTTTGGGAAAACGTTGCAACCGCATGCAAAACATGCAACACCAAGAAAGGGAACCAAACTCCCTATGAAGCGAGGATGTTTACCAAACGATCACCGAAAGCCCCTTCAATCCTCACGTATCTACACCTCAACCGCCATTTCCGTGGCTACGATCCTGCCTGGAAGAAATACCTGTATATCAACTGAGATGGCGAGGATTCCAATCTTTAAGTGGTTTGTTTTCCTTGTCGGTCTATCTTTCTTGCTTCCGGCATGCGGTTCGCGTGCGCCGAAGGACTACTATTTCGAGTTCACGTTAATGGAAGAATGGGGGGACCACAACCGACGGCGGACCGGTCGTGATCTACATCAGACAGTTTCCCACCCGGAGAAATCTGAACCTCTCGCAGTTGCATTTGAGGCGGGAAAGGCCCCGGCACAACTAATCGGTTTCAAACCGCTCCAAATCCCCGAAACTCCACCAACGGACCAATCAACTCAGCGCACACTGCCTAGGGTCCCCATTTCATGGCAACAAGATGCACTCCGCCAGGTCTTTCAAGAGCAGAAATTCGAGGTGACCCATTTGCGATCCAAGAATGGGCGGCTGGAGGGCAAACAGAATGTAGTCCAAGTACACTTTATCCCGCGTGCATTCTCGGATCGGGCAATTAAACAGGAATTCTTGATGATTTGTGCAATCGTACATGGAGCGCAATTAGATCCAGACACAATTGATGTCGTCAGAGCCATAGCCGAAGATGAGGATGGTACGCCAAAATATAGGTTGGAAACACAAGTGGTCAACTACAAATCTTATCTCGAAAAACAAATTAACTTGGGAGAATGGGAGAGCCATCTGAGATTTGACAGGTTTTGACATGACACAAACGCCACATCCTGAACGACTGAAAAAAAGGTGGGAATTTCAGCGAGGTTATAGAAAAGGGCAAAAATATTGGAATCGTGAGTTTGTGATTTACGTGCACCACAATGCGTTTAATAGCACTCGTTTGGGCATCACAGCCAGTAAAAAAATTGGGAATAGCGTCCGCAGAAATCGCACCAAACGATTGATTCGAGAAGTGTTTCGACTGTCAAAGGAAAGAATCCGTACCGGCTACGACATTATCGTTGTCGGCAGAACTCCCTCAATCCATCTTGACTATCAGCGTGCCCAAAAAGCTCTTTTGTACCTCTTTCGGAAAGCGCGTATTCTGGAAAAAAGTGGAAATATTTAAAATGAACTTCGTTCTGATCTGCGCTATTCGTTTTTATCGCATATGTGTATCGCCTCTATTGCCGCCGACCTGTCGTTTCTACCCATCCTGCTCACAGTATGCACTAGAAGCTATTCGGGCATATGGCGCGTTGAAGGGCGGCTGGCTCGCAATCAAGCGACTCTCAAAATGCCATCCTTATCACCCTGGCGGCTACGATCCACTCCGAGACTCGGACGAAGAGTCTGAATCCAATCCCTGTTTCGGTACCATCGATTAGCAAATCCTCAATTCCAATTTATCTGCAAGGAGTTTCTAAATTTCATGGGACAACGTTACATCCTGGCATTGGTACTCATGGTTATCGTGATGTTCGCTTGGAGTCTGTTATTCGGCAACCGTATGTCAAAGCAGAGATCTGAGGAGAAAGAAAGGCAATTAACCGAACAATCTCGTGAAACTCAATCTTCACATGGCGGTGAAGACTTTACCGACGCAAACGAACAACAAAGTACTGATGAATCAGGACGTTATACGCAAATTGAACAGAGCACGGAAGCACACGTTTGGACAGAAAGATACGAGATCACTTTTGCAGTCGAACCTGCAATTGCAAAAAAATGGATTCTGAAGACATATCAAAATCGCTCCGAGACAGGAGAGTTCCTGAACCTTATTCCATCGACGTCGCTCAATTGGTTGGCGGTTCAATTCTCTCATGCTCAATTACAGTTAGATGCAATGCGCGCTACGTGGACGGCAAATAAGTCCGAGGTAAATCTAACCGGTGACAGTCCTGAAATGGAGGACTCTATTACCTTTACCACGCAAATTGGAGATGACATAAAGGTTTCAAAAGAGTTTACCTTTTATAGAGACAGTTATTACGTCGACCTTAAATTGAGATTCCAAAATCTGTCAGATTCATCCCTGTCCACACTTCAAGTGACAAATGAAAACCAAGAAAACGGGTACAAACTCCGCTGTGGTCCCGGAATTGACGCAGATCTACTGCTTCACGAACAGAAGCACGGCGGCAAAGGACGATGGGGAAAAAGCGCAGGTGCAAAGGCTTATACCGGGGTTGGCAAGGCAGAAAAGGAACTCAACGACTCGCAACTTAGGGAACCTTTGCTATGGGCGGGATTAAACAATAACTACTTTGCAGCACTAATGATTCCCCAGGATGGGCTAAATGCCCAATATCTTATGGAGGATCTCAAGGACAACGGCACGCCGCCAGCGCTCAATGTTGCGGCGCCAATCGAAACGGCAAGTTTGATAATCCCGGGTTTCCCTTTGGAGGCAAACGCCAGAAAGACACACACTTTTCGTATCTACGTCGGCCCAAAAGATACCGCAATCCTAAAACAGGTTCAGAGTCCCGTTTCACCCGAAACACCACTCAGACTCTCGAAGATCATCGATTTAGGGTTCTTCTGGCCCGTCGCCTGGGCACTGCTCTGGCTCCTCAATGGGCTGCACGGAATCTTCCGAAACTACGGCGTCGCCATTATTCTGTTGACTGCGTTAGTGAAGGTAGTTTCATTTCCGTTGACGCACAAGGGGCACAAATCAATGAAAGAGATGCAGAAGTTGCAACCCCTGATCACTGAACTGCGCGAGAAATACAGAGATGATCCGCAAAAACTGAATAAGGCGACGATGCGATTGTACAAGGAACACGGCGTAAATCCACTCGGAGGATGCATCCCCTATCTGCCTCAGATACCAATCTTTATCGCGCTATTTTCACTGCTTGGCAGCGCGGTGGAACTGCGCGGCGCTCCATTTCTTCTTTGGATAGACGATCTCTCTGCTCCCGACGCCATAGCCGCACTCCCTTTCACAATACCTCTCGTCAATATCGATACGATTCGGCTTCTACCACTACTTAACGGACTAACAACGTGGCTGCAACAGAAGGTAATGGGCAATATGACACCTGTAACCGATAATTTTCAAGCGAAACTGATGCAGTTCATGCCGCTTATCTTTGTTTTCCTCTTTTATAATTGGGCATCGGGATTCGTGCTTTACTGGTTATGCAACAACGTCTTCACCATTGCGCAACAATATCTCCAGTCGCGCGGATCAAACGGTGCCGATGAAACGATCGCGAAACCCTTGGCCTCGACTAAATCGCTTGATGCGTCGAAAAAACCTTCCCCTTCACCAAAGCAGAAGCGAAAAAAATAATGGCGGGCACGGCGCGATATTCTGATCGAAACGACTGGGCTATTCTAGGAGGAAATCAAGCGTGCAACAATACATTGAAATGGAAGGAGAAACCACTGAAGAAGCCTTGAACCTTGCCCTTGAGGAACTAGGTGTTGATCGAGATTTGGTCAATGTAAAGGTGCTGCGTGAACCGACCAAGGGGATCCTAAAGTTGGGCGCTAAACCCGCTCAAGTTAGGGTAACGCTCAAGGAGGATATTTCCGCCACACCCGAAGCGGTGCTAGACGAAATCTTTTCCCGCATGGGGATCGAGGCAAGAATCGAGTCTCAAATCATTGATGGAAGCATCCATCTCGCCATTCGCAGCGACAGACCCGGATTGCTTATTGGCAGACATGGACAAACGCTTGACGCGATCGAACACGTGTTGAACTGCATTCTGAGTAAGTCGTCTCTCGTGAAGCGCAAAGTATATATCGATGCCGAAGGCTATCGCGAACGCCGCGAACAAATGCTTGTTGACTTGGCATCAATCACGGCAAAAAAAGTGAGAGATACAGAGGAAGAAGTGGTTTTGGATCCTATGCCACCCAGGGATCGCCGAGTCGTGCACCTTGCCTTGCAACCAGACAAAAGTGTCCACACGTATAGCCGTGGTGAAGGCTTAATGCGATACATTGTTGTGACGCCGCGCGAAGTACCGAATGGGGACTCGGAGGAAAATGCTGCTGTCTGACACCATCGCGGCAATCGCAACGCCTCATGGGGAAGGCGGCATCGGGATTGTTCGTGTCAGCGGCAGCCTCGCCATAGCAATTGCTTGCAAGGTTTTCAGATCTCCGCAACACGCTTCGCTTGTGGATTTTCCTTCGCATACGCTGAACTACGGACACATCGTCGATCCAATTGAGGGCAATGTAATCGATGAAGTCATGCTAGGTATTATGCGCGCCCCAAAATCCTACACGGCAGAAGATGTCGTCGAATTCAACTGCCACGGTGGGAGTTCAACACTGTCCACGGTTCTTGATTTGACGCTACAGGCAGGCGCACGCCTAGCGGAACCGGGAGAATTTACCCGCCGTGCTTTTCTCAACGGAAGAATCGATCTTGCCCAAGCCGAAGCGGTTGTCGATCTTATTCGGTCAAAGACCGACCTTGCCCGCCAGATCGCGATGGATAGTCTGTCTGGTCGGCTCTCCCGGGAAGTAAACTCCCTCAATGACCGGCTTGCCGACCTTCTCGCAGAAGTCGAGGCGTCGATTGATTTTCCCGAGGAAGAGCTTGATTTTTTGGATTTGACTGCTATGCGTCGAACCGCCCAGGCAATCCAAGATGGATTAGAACAGTTGATAGCCACGGCGTCAGATGGAAAAATCGTGCGAGATGGGATAAACATCGCAATTCTGGGCAAGCCGAACGTCGGTAAATCTAGCCTGCTGAACAAGCTGCTCAAATCGACGCGAGCAATCGTTACGGAAGTCCCCGGTACGACACGAGACACAATTCAGGAAACGCTGAATCTCAGAGGTATACCAGTCAACTTAACCGACACAGCGGGCATACGGAGGACGGAGGACATCGTTGAGAAGCAGGGAGTTGAGCGGAGTAAGAGCTATTTTGACCGCGCAGCCTTGATTCTGATGGTGTTTGACGCGTCGGAACAGTTGACAGACCTAGACATTGAGTTACTGCGGGAGGCCTCCTCCCGGCACGCTATTCTCGTTTTGAACAAGGTGGATTTGCCCTTCGCAACGTTTCCCAAGGATCTAAAATCCCATGCGCCTGAAAAAACGGTGATTCAAACCTCAACCCTTCATGGATCGGGGATCGAGGAGTTGAAATCAGCAGTGCTTCGGCATGTCATTGGAGGCGAGTGTGTTCTCGCAAACTCACCCATCGTCACCAATGTTCGTCATGACGATGCTTTACGCCGGGCACAATCCTCTGTTTCCCACGCGATAGAAAGTCTTGATGCGAAAATGCCGCCCGAGTTCACCGCCGTTGATTTGCGGAATAGTCTTGACGCTATCGGTGAAATCGTCGGCAATACTACAAGCGAGGATATACTTGATCGCATCTTTTCGCAGTTCTGCATCGGCAAGTAATTATCGGCTCAAAATATACAAGTGCAAATAGGACCAAACTCGCAGAGTGCAACCAAATCGTGAAATCGGTGTTTCACTGCAGTAGGACGGGAAGACTCTCCATTTTATCTCTTTCCCTCGGTAGCATTTGGTTGTCTCTTTGGCAAACATTGGCAAAGGAGCAGTTAATGCTAACCCCAAAAGAACAATGGTGCCATCGTTGTAATCGTTATGTGGCGACTGAGGCAAAGCATGCGAAAGTTGGAAAACTCGGTAGGCTGGCGAAGATCGTTGTCACTTGTCGTAAGTGCCGAACTACACTGAGTAGCAAGACAACCAGTGCGTCTATCCTTGAGAAGATTGCGGCGGAGACACCGACGAAAGAAGCGGAAAACCCAGAAAAGAAATAGGACATTCTGTGTCGTGTAGCCGACAAGCGCCAACATCCGTGACGCGAGTGGTTTCAAAATCCCTTGGCGAACCGAAATCGGCAATAGGCTTATACCCAAACAAGGATTCAATCTTTTCATCCTGAATGCATTTCAATACATAAGGAGACAATTCATGTTAAGTCAAATCCGAAGACATCATTGGGCGGCTTTGATTGTGACCATGTCAATGGCCGCCATTGTGGCCTCGCCCCTATACGCAGCACAGCAGGTTAAGTGGGAAAAATCGTTAAAGGCGGGGATGGAAAAAGCCAAAGAAGCCGGCAAGCCGATGATAATTGACTTCTTCACGGAGTGGTGAGGGTCATGCAAGCGGCTGGATGCCACTACATTCCACAATGAGAAAGTTGCTGAAGTGTCGAAAAAATTCGTAAACCTGAAAATTGATATTGAAGCCGACCCCGATAATCTCGCTGCCTACAAGAAATATAGCAGGAGCCCCGGGGTTCCGGCAGTTGCATTCGTTGATTTCGAGGGCAACCTCATCAGCGAACCTCCGATCAATTTAGCATTTGATCCAGAGAAGTTTGTCCTTGAGATGGAAAAAACGCTTGAAGTTGAGGAAGATCTGAAGCGGTTAAATGCTAAACTAGGGGAGAACCCGAATGATCCGGAGGCGAATGCCCAAATCGCGCTTATCTATCTGAAGCGCAACAATTTGGAGAAAGGATCACCGCTCGCTGATAAAGCGTTTAACCTGGATCCGGAGAATAGGACGGGACATCTGCCGGAGTTGCATATTAGCTTGGGACTCTATTACGGCAATCACATTGATGACGAAAACGCCGAAGAGTATTTTCAAAAAGCGGAAAGCCACTTCAAGGCTGTGATTGAACAATACTCCGACAGCAAGGATCATGAACCGGCACATTACTATCTGGCTGTAATCTACGTGGCTCAAGAAATGTACGACCAAGCGATTCCACTGCTTGAGAAATTGAGCGACACATCAGATGCAGACACGAGAACAGCGGCAATGCAGATGTTGCAAATCGCCAGAGAAGAAGCTAACACACGGAAATGAAAACCCTTGCGCCGCCCATTTATTTCTGGGTTGACGAAAAAATGAACGCCTATATCGAATACGGTATAGGCGTTTTTATTTTCGGAGATTATCAGTCTCGGTCGGACTCAGCATCCGATATCGACCAACCGGTAAATCGCCCAGCATCAATTCCCCGATTGCAATGCGCTTCAGAAAGGTGACTTCATGCTTCACTGCTTGAAACATACGGCGAATCTGCCGTTTCTTTCCTTCGCGGATACTGATTCTGAATTGTGTATGGTCTTGGCGATGTGAGATTGGCGCAATCTCCGCTTGAGATGTAAACCCTCCTTTGATTTTGACGCCCTTGCGCAATCGGTGAATCGCCTTCTTGCTGGGTTTGCCGCGCACCCATGCGATATATGTTTTTTTGACTTCGTGCCGCGGGTGCGTTAAACGATTTGCGAATTCCCCGTCGTTCGTCAGGAGCAGCAACCCTTCCGTATCCCGGTCCAGTCGTCCTACCGGGTAGATTCTTTCGGGAATGTCCTTGACAAACTCCATAACCGTCGGGCGGTGACGTTCATCGCGCACCGTTGTCACGTATCCCGGCGGCTTGTTGAGCATCAAATAGACCGGTTTGGGCGTCCCTTCGACAGGCTGCCCATCAACTTCGATGAAGTCTCTGTCGAGTTCGATGTGTGTACCTGGGATCAGTACACGTTTATTGTTGACGGTAACTCTGCCCGCTATTATCTGTTTCTGCGCAGTTCGCCGGGAAGCGACGCCAGATTTGGCCAGATACTTTTCGAGGCGCATTAAGCACGTTTGAAGGATGAATTATGCATTTCGAAAGGGATGAAAAAGGGGATGTTTCAGGGCGTTCCTGCCGGGATTGGCGAATCTGGAGAATCTACACGCGATTCAGTTCCTATTTTTTGCTCAAACGGAATATCTAATTGCAGGTTAACGTGAAAGAGAATACTTCCAGTGTTCAATCCTATTCGCCACGGAAAACGCTTGAACCTAGTTGGCTACCGACCTTCTTTATCCAATGCTTCAAGCATATCCGACAAGTGCACGAATTTCTGCCGAATCTTTCCCATCGCTTCTCCCTTTTCAATTTCGAGAAGATCCAGCTCTTTCCAATCGGAAAAAGTCAGATAGGGAGCGTCTTTAGACTTCAGAAATGACTCAATGGCGTCAGGCTCCTGCTCATTACGCATGGCGGCGGTTTGACCCTGAATGTCCTCTAACATCGCTTCAACAGTTTCTCCGGAATCACCCTTATTCGTGCCCAAGAGTCCGGTAGGCCCCCGCTTAATCCAACCAACGACGTACTGCCCCCGAACTACCTCCCCGCTGTCAGGGTCAACGACACGCCCTCGTTCGTTTGGTATGACTCCGTTAGCCTGATCAAAGGGTACGCCCTGTAGAGGGATTCCGTGATAGCCTACAGAGCGGAAGAGGGTACCGCAAGGGATGGTTTCGAATTCTCCGGATCCTCTAGGCCGCATCTCCCCCGATTCGCTCTTGACTAGCACGTTCCGTTCGATCTTCACGCCAGCAACGTATCCATTTTCTCCGATGATTTCCACGGGGGAACGCAATAGGCGAAGGTGGACGTTCTTGGGACTTGCTCCAGGCCCTTCTTGAGACTTCTCGGTCAGGTATTGGACGTTTGTGCGCGCCTGCCTGTCCGTTTCTAGTGTCTTCTCGGATTCATCATCTAGTGCCACATCGGCCGGATCGACCACGAGGTCTACCCCTTCGAGCGCACCAATCTCCTTGATTTCTTTAGGAGTAAAGGCTGCTTGTGCGGCGCCGCGCCGGCCTAAAATAACAATCTCTCTTACTTTACTCGCACGCAAAGTTTCTAGTGCGTAGTCCGCGATGTCGGTGGCAGCCAATTCGTCAGGCGACTTTGCGAGAATGCGCGTCACGTCCATTGCCACGTTACCCATTCCAACGACGACGGCGCGTTCGTGCGACAGGTCAAATCGGGAATCCACATAGTCGGGGTGGCCATTATACCATGCCACGAACTCGGTGGCGGTATAGCTTCCCGACAACATCTCGCCCGGAATATTGAGCCTTCGGTCTGTTTCGGCTCCGACGGCGTAGATTATTTGGTCGTAATGTGCCTGGAGATCTCCCAAATGAATGTCTCGTCCAAATTGGATATTCCCAAAGAAACGGAACCGCGGATTTGCCGCAATTCTCTCATATCCCTTGATGATGGCTTTGATGTTCTGATGATCCGGTGCCACCCCAAACCGAACAAGACCGTAAGGCACCGGAAGTCGATCAAAAGTATCCACCTCAATCAGGACATCTTTTCGCCGCAATAGTGCGTCAACCGCATAGAATCCGGAAGGACCCGCGCCAACCACGGCTACTCGCAATGGTCTTTGTTCACTTCCGAGGGGATATTCTGTCCCTGAATTGTTCACGAGATCAACTTCCGAGGGAAGAGTTCAACTAAGTGTGAGGAGGACCTAATGGATTCGGAGCGGTTTACTACGTTTTGACATGAAATTGCTCGATTTGCCAACCATTTTCCATAGCAATTCGGCGTAGTTTGCGATCCGGGTTTACAGCTACAGGGTGGCCCACTAACCGCAGTTTATGCGCATCCGAATGGTGATTTCCGTAAGCGTAGGAGTCAGCCAAATTAAAGGCGTATGTTTTGGTCAATTCCTTGACCAATAGGGCTTTATTTTCGGCATGCGGATTTAAACCCACTTGATGCCCTGTTATAAAGCCGTCAACCGTTTCCAACTCGTAGCCAATCATTAGATCGGTTTCCAGGTAGTTGTGAAACAGATAGACGAGCACCTGCAATGATCCGGAGAGAATCACGATCGTTCTGCCTTCGGAACGGTGGAATGCCATAAGATCCAAAACACGCGGGGAAATTCGATCTACAAGCCGTTCTTTGAAGCAGGTTTCCGCCAAGTTGCACACACGCTGATAATCCAATCCGTGAAGATACATCTTGTACGCTTTCGCTTTGCGCAGATCCTGTGTTTTGAGAAAATAGGAGGTCCAATCCAGCAAGTTGGACATCGGGAGTTCTCCCTCCTTGAGAAGGTACTTGAGGAAAACCTGCTCCGAAGAGTAATCTATGATTGTCCCGTCAAGATCAAAGATTGCGCAAGAACTCATCACGTCACTTCACCTTCTGCCCTAATGCTTTGCGATAGGCTTTGACAGCGTTTTCAAGGCCCATGTATATTGCGTCGTTAATTAAATGGTGTCCGATAGAAACCTCAAGTAGAGGCAGGTTCCGCAGCGGAGGCAAATTGTCCAAATTCAAGTCATGTCCGGCGTTAATGCCGACCCCTACCTCAACAGCCTTTTCAGCAGCCCTGACAAGCAAGCCGAACTGATGCTCCACTTCTTTGTTTGTCTTCGCGGAGGCGTACGGCTCGGTATAAAACTCGACGCGATCCGCACCAACTTCTCTCGACAACTCAATCTGTTGAAGATCGGTTCCACTGAAAAGACTTACGCGAATTCCCGCATCTTTGAGACGTTGAATTATGGGCTTCAGTTTGCCGCCGTCACCAGGAAGATTCCAAACGGTGTGGCTCGTAATTTCCCCCGGAACAACAGGCACAAGAGTACACTGCGTCGGACAAATCTCCGTCACCATATCAAGAAAATCGGGCCTAGGATCGCCTTCGATATTATATTCGACGGTGACCATCTCCGCAAGTTCGTAAACATCGTGCGGTTTTATATGGCGCTGGTCTTGCCTAGGGTGAGCGGTGATACCTTGCGCTCCCGCGTCAATACAGGTTTGCGCCGCCTGAGTCACGCTTGGAAGATTTCCACCCCTTGAGTTTCTCAGGGTAGCGATTTTATTTACATTTACGCTCAAGTTTATCATCGAATTTTACTCGACGCCGTGCTCATTAGGTTGTCTTCCAGATCTGGAGAATTCGTACGAGATAGAGACTAAGAAAAAGTGTAACAGTTTAGTCCATGGGTCTGGATTTGCCAATCCAGACCGAGCGGGCAAGTAACGCGCCGATCAATGGAACACAGTGCCATTTGCGGAGAATCGGGAGTTTACATGCCTAGCACGCACGTGCAACGAATGGGAGCTCTTTCGCACTCATTGTCCATTCGCTTGATCACTACTACAAACCGTCATCGTCGATATAGATTTATAGCCTGTTTGAAATGTAAGATATGTAAGGTGCGCATTAAAAACCTGCGGCATGGTGGTAGAAAGAAATCAAGTTTTCAAGAAAAAACTTGATTTCGACGGTCTTGACGAAATTACCCGGCCGCGCCATGCTGTTTCAATCCAGAAATCAAGTTTTCAAGAAAAAACTTGATTTCGACGGTCTTGACGAAATTACTCGGCCACGCCATGTTGGTCCAATCCAGAAATCAAGTTTTCAAGAAAAAACTTGATTTCGGTGGTTTTAGGAAATACGCCCCGTAGGCTCGCATTATTCTAACTTTGACCAATACAATTCTTTTAGGCGGCGAATGTATTCTCTATCTCTCTTCTCCAACGCTTCGTCAAACCGCTCTGGGTCGACAAACCACGGGGTGCCTTCTGCCAAGCGATTTCTGATTTTCTCATTCTCTATGCCACGAGGAGACCGTATATCCTCCGGCCATTTCCAAACTCCCGACAAATCATAGTGTCGGAAAGGCCCCTCATGCGGCATACGGAAACCAAAGGTAGAAACGACACCAAGCTCAATGTCCTCCGCGGATGCCATCCCTTCAGCCCATAATCGAAGCGCCTCTCGGGCCATAGCTCCCTGTAACCGGTTGAGCAGATAGCCGGGTAATTCTTTGCGTAACCGAATCGGTATTTTCCTCGCCCTATCCATCAGATCGCAGGTAATGTCGTACGTTTCGTCGGAGGTTCCCGGCCCCTTTGCAACCTCAACGCCCGGCACAATGTGAGGCGGCACAAAATAGTGAGTTATGACCAGTTTGTCCTGTCTCTCGACATCGGAGCCGAAATCGCTAAGTACGAGTCCCGATGTGTTGCTCGCGAATATCGTATGGCGCGGACACAAATCATCAAGTTTGTTGAATAACTCTCGTTTATCTGCGGATCTATCGACAATGGCTTCCGTAATAAAATCGCTGTCCGAGGCAACTTCCGTTAGATCGGTCGTCGTCCTTATCCTTTCAACGGCGCCCCTAGCTTGTTCTTGGGTTGTCAACTCCTCCTCGACAAAGAGATTCAGAGCTGAGTTGATGTTTGCCATGGATTGCTCGAGGACTTCATCGTTCAAGTCGCTGATGACGGTAGGGTAGCCTGCGAGGGCAAAGTTAATCGCAATGCCGAAACCCATCGTCCCGCCTCCGACAACCCCGACTTGATTCACATCGCTTAACTCCATACCACCCCCGTTCAGCATTCCCGCTCGAATCGTCGCGAACGCACTAATTTAGTGTATGCCCCGACAGATCGCCTGCAATTGTCAATCGACGCTGCTGCGTGAAAGTCCGCGGCCGCGTAAACCCCTCTCCGGTTGGCCCCGCAATCGTCATCGCCAGAAACCCTTCTCCGCCCAAGCCGGCACAGGCAAATGACGGCGCATTGACCACAACAATGTTACAATCCATCGCTTTGTTAAATTGTGTGATTCTTTTCATGTCATTCGTGTGGAGAATCGCGGTATGTCCGCGCCCGCCCTCGGCTCTTACGGCGCCCTTAAGCGCTTCCTCGAAGTTTCGCATCCGCGCAACTGGAAGGATAGGCATAAGGTACTCGTCAATGATAAAAGTGTGGTCGGCAGGGACATCCGCTACAATCGCCACCGTGTTAGCCGATGCCTTGATTCGCGCGGCATCCAAGATTTCACTCGCATCTTTCCCGATGAGGTCTTTGTTCACATCTCCATCTTTAATCACGGCCCTCTCCACGGCTTTGAGCTCGTTCGCTTTAAGCACATAACCACCGTTTTTCGCCAGTTCGCGAACGGTTTCATTGGCAACAGATTCGACCACAAACAACGCCTTTTCGCCAATGCAGAGGAGATTATTGTCAAAGCTTGTGCCGTCGATGGTATGTTTCGCGGCTTTGGCTATATCCGCGGTTTCGTCAATCAGAGCAGGCGGATTGCCCGGACCCGCCGCAATCGCTTTCTTCCCGCTGGTCAACGCCGCCTTTACCACGCTGGGACCGCCGGTTGCCACGACCATGGAGATGTCGTCGTGATTCATGATCTCTTTTACGGTGCGGAGCGTCGCGTCGGCAACGGCGGTCAACAAATCCGGTGGGCCGCCAGACTTTACGACTGCTTCGTTTATAACGTGCATAGTTTCATGCGTGCAGTTTGCTGCATTCGGGTGCGGACTAAATACCACCGCGTTTCCGGCCGAGAGCATTATTATAGCGTGGTTGATAACCGTTGAGGTCGGATTGGTCGTCGGTGTAATTGAGTGAATCACGCCATACGGAACATATTCAACCAGCAGCGCTCCCTCATCGCCTGAAGAAGCCTCGGATTGCAAATCTTCCACTCCCGGTGAAAGATTGACCGCACCTTCATTCTTCATCAGTTTGTGTGCGGCGTTTCCCATTCCCGTGTCTTCAACTGCCAGATCAGCGAGAGATTGAGCGTTTTCGAGAGCGGCGCGCTTGATTGCTTCAATGATCTCCCTGCGCTCGGCAAATCCGAGCCGCGTAAATTCTTCTTGCGCTTGCTTGGCTGCCATGACCGCTTGATCGGTACTCGGATGGATTCCTGATTGCGATCTGGAACCAACACCGGCTTTCGATCTTTCTTCCGACGCGCTTGGAATACGCCCTTCACTTCGAAGATTACTGATGACTTGCGATACAATCTCTTCAATCTGATCAGGGTTAATTTCCGCCATATATACCTCCGATTCCAGGGGTTAGGCTTACAGACTTGAGGCTCGGAACGGGAATGGTTGATCACTTCCCGACGACGAATACAGAGCCTCCGCGTCTTTAACCCTGAGAGAGCATATTTTCCACATCTGCGTGCGGACGTGGGATTACATGGACGGAAATGAGTTCACCAACATCCTTGGCGGCTTCCGCGCCCGCGTCCGTCGCCGCTTGCACAGCTCCCACATCGCCTCTCACCATAACAGTAACATATCCCGCGCCAATCTGCTCTCTGCCAATGAGCGAGACATTAGCCGCCTTAACCATTGTGTCTGCCGCCTCAATTGCGGCAACAAGACCTCTCGTTTCAATCAATCCCAATGCTTCACTTGCCATGTCGTTTGAGACCTCCCAAATGTTCGAACTGTAGAAACTGAATTGTGGGTTGACCACTGGACAGACCGTTCATACAGGTCCCTCAACCCGCCCTCATAATAGCATAATCTTCCGGCTCTTGCAACCCGCACTTTACAATCGCACTCGACCGCATGCATCGAGGCTGATTTTGGCGTGTGCAAGGCAACGTCATAACTGGGATGAACCCTTCGGTTACGAAGGGACAATTGTTGAGTGTGCCGTCGTCGTGTATTGGATTTTGATGGGGAAGTGCGGCGCTACCGGTCCATGCGCCGCGAGCTGTCCTGAATCAACGAGCCGTAGGCGGAAGATATGGACGAGTTCGACTACACATCAACCTGATGTGGATTGGTAGAAAGGCGTGGGGTATGGTATTGATGATTTCGTCGTTATCGCACCCATCCCATACCCAGCTCAGACACGAAAATAGATAGGCGAGAAATAATATATCAACTTGACCGATCAGATCGCGGACAGACATCCGGCTCATTGGGAACCGGGTTGGGCGCGCGATGGATTCACTTCCCGTCCCCGCGTGTCATCGCCCTGAGTCTCCGCACTTGGATAAACTTTCGGTGGTGAATTGCTAGGTACGTTCGATTCAGTTCCTTCACCCGGCGAGCCGGATGGCTCGGATTCGGGATCCACAACGGGGCGCCGCACTTTGGGTTCGGGTGGGTCTTTCGCGCGTAATACTTCAGCCCCCACGAGGCCCGGGAATTCGGCTAAGGTTTTCTTTAGATACAGACCGTTGACGAAACTAAATGCTACGATAAAGACGGCATACATCGTTGCAACGGTCAGGACGACGATGACAGTAGTAATGACTATTCGCTTCACATTTACGCCAGCAAGCATGATGTTGTCCTCCTTTAACACCGGAAGCGGAGCTAAGAAACGCAGTAACCTTACCGACCACTGGTCACTGACCATCAAGCGAATGATTAGCGAGTGCGCTAGAGATCCACTGCCTTTATCTCGTAGTCAATCAATTCGGCGATGCCGTTTGGGGTTTCGATTTTCACCGGACCGACCCCCGGGGCGAGCCACATCGTTTGCAATCCTAATCTCGGCATTAAATTCGCCAACAGGTCGGCTAACTCGTCGCGAAAGGTCAACTCGAAAGCCGCGAGTTCCGCACGCCCGGGTTGGCCCAAAGCTGCAAAAGGGCCAACGTCTACAAACTGTAAAGTTTTAATCGAAATTTGCCCCGCTTCATATTGAATTTTGAGGCAATTCTCAAATGTGCCGGTAGACGTTGCGACCAATTCGGGGGCGTTGCCGGTCGTTGCGACAATCGTAGTGTCGACGTAGAATTCCCACAGATAATGTGCATCGGATTTTGATCGCAATCTTAATTCGAGTGCCGTGTAGGACTGGTTTGCCATAAGCGGAAACCGGAGGGGCGTTAATTCGCTCTGCGAAGCGACATGCGGGGCTGTCTTAAATAGCATGGTCAATATCCCGGGCGGATTGAATACACGTGAGCCCTTATCGATGAGACACACGTGACCATTGAGATCGAATCTGCAAGAGAGCCCGAAATTCCATTCCGGAGTTTCACCTCCGCTATCGAGAACTATTTTCCTAATAGCGTCATTGAATTCGGTGACTTTAATCGGGCGGACAAGCCGATCGGCATACGTAAAATACTCGGCGGGCCCGACCGAGTCAAAAAGGTCGTGATAGTCGTGTTCGATCGGCCGGAGCCATCGCGGGATGTTTTCTTCAATCGCGCGATGACGGGCTTTTTTCACTTGCGAATAGCTGAAAGAATGATAGCGATCGGCATCAAACACCTCTGATTCGGTAACTTGACGCGACCATTCGGAACCGTCGGGATTGCGGTAAGTCCAACGGTTGCCGAGAGCTATGGGAAAGTAAGGCGACGATGTCGGGGCTGGCGCAACATCAGGGTTTTCGGCGAAGGGGGTATTGATGGTTTCCTCTCCGCCGCACCCGGACATCAATAGGATGGAACAGAAAATAGCAACCCCGTTAACCCTGTTCTTTAGAAGGAATTGCCTTGTGAATAACCGATGTATGGACATATTTGCCTCCTGACACCAATCTCCAATATAATTTTCCAAGAGTTCACATAATCTTTCCATTTTGTTGAGTCACGTGCAAACTATATTCCCTTACTGACCACTAATCACTGACTACCAGCCATCAAGCGAGTGATTAGCGCGTGCAATAGAGATCCGCGGCTTTATTTAATTTCGTAGTCAATCAATTCGGCGATGCCGTCGGCGCGTTCTATTTTGACCGGTCCAACTCCCGGCGCTAACCATACGGTTTCTAATCCCAACTCCAGAATTACAGACTTCATCAGATCTACCAATTCCTTGTGAATTTCCGATTCCAGAAGTCTGACGAAACCCTTGCTAACTCCAACCGGAAGAGGCAGTGGAACCAGATGCTGAAATTCCGTAGTTTTAACTGACTGTAGATCCCCTCGGTATTGAATTCTCAGGCAGTTCTCAAATGTGCCAGCCCGCGTTTCAACTGGTTCCGGGTGTCCTACGCTTGCTGAAATCACCCCGCTCGCTTCAAAGGAGTGAAAAGAGGTAAGGGTTTCGCGACTCCCGTTCAGTTTCATATTCAGGACTTTGTATGTCTGGCCTGAAACAAGCGGGAAACGAAGCAATACGAAATCGCCGTGCCTAACCACACGTGTGCGGTAATGCTTCAAGTAAACGAAGGCACCTTCCGCCTTGGACGATTGCCAAACACCACCATCAAACGTGTGACTTAAATGCCAGTCCGGATCGTCCCCGCCACTACGGAGGATCGTCCGCCACACTGCATCGTTAATACTGTTGTTGTTGGCCGAGAGCTCAAGCCGATAGGGAGTTGTGGCATACACCGGCGATTCGAGAAAATCGGAACGCGAATCTTCAATCGGAGGGTCGTAGTGAATGACATGGAATGTGAGATATGAACCAATCTGCTTGCCGGCAACTTCACGCGCCCACTCGGAGCCGTCAGGATTGCGGTAAACCCAGCGGTTACCAACCGTTATCGGGTAGTAATCGGGAAACATGATTTCGGACTGTACGGCTTCTTTTGCCTCAACCATGGGGTTGTTGACGGGTGCCTCGGACCCACATCCACACAATAATAATACCAGAAAGACACAAAGGACAGTGACAATGAACGCGCAGCGAGTGGTCAATAGACACGTATGTCCTTTTCGAGGATATTTGAATCTTAAGAGACGACCTCCGGACATTTTCACCTCCTAAAACTGTGAAAAGTAGAGAACGAGAGTGATGTCTTGGATTCTCCATTCTCTACTATTCACTTGGGAACCATCGCCAGCGGGTGAGATAATCCTCTATATGAAATCAAAGTTCGATTTCGGCGGTTAATTTAATTATCATCTTCAGCATCTTGAACTTGAAAGACTTCGTCTTCATCATATCCGTGTACGACGGAAAGTGCTTCGCCAGGTGCATCGAAGTCACCGGAAGAATGGGCGGATACCACAACAAATTGATTTCCAAATCCAGAATCCTCTTCTTGGTGATCAAGACCAACAGTCGTCTCTGCCCGTACGAATCCATTGTGGAGCCCGTGGCTCCCGGCCATCGCGTTAGCATAATTGGTTCCATTGCCTGACTCGCCGGTTTTCCAGCAACTTGCCGTGGCACCCCAGCCGTACACTATACTTACTGCCATTACAAGGGCAAAAATACCCGCGATTGCCAAAACAAAAAACCCTTTCATGATATTGTCTCCTTTCGATTATCCATTAGTTATAAATTGCTAATCATCATCGGTGAGAAAGGTGTAAGGGTCGTATCCCGCATCGTCATACGCGACAAATTTGGTGCCGGGGTACATGGTTTCCCAATCCCCCGTCACAAAATCTTCCGTAGTGAAGTTGAAGTCTCGCGCATGCGTCCCCATCGAAGTGGCGATGTACCTATATGGAGTCGGATTCCCTCGCTCGTCATGAGTCTCGCCGTATCCCCATTTGACGTACACCACATCGGGATAAAGAGGGTAGACTTTGCCGTCATTGTCTCTGAAGGCGCCGTTAATGAATCCGCGTTCCCCCTGATTCCAGAGTTTTATCAACACACGGTAGATTGACTCGTGCTCGGGCATGTCCCCCTTTTGATATCCGGGGAGAGTTAACCAGACGGGTGTTAAATCCGATGGGAACCCTCCCGGGACTGGCGGGAAATCGCGTTTTTCCTCGGCGATATCGTCCTCAAGTCCCAAAAGGTATGATTCAAATTCCGCATCGTTGAACTCGGCGTCGTGACTTGACAACTCCGAGTTGAAGGATTCAGAACGCTCCTCAGGCCTGTCTTGTACCTGCGCGCTTTCGGACCCGCTAGGTGCGTAGACGAGACTTGTAGGCTGCATAGCACGCTTGAGCATTTCGGCGCGCTCCGGATTAGGCTCCGGCAGGAGGTAAACCGTCTTGGGTTCGACAGTCTGGTTTGCCCGAATCATCAGGACTGTGCCGATAGAAACGCAAACCGCAGCAACCAAAGCGATGATGCATAAGCGGCGTTTCTTGACCAAAGACATGTTTCCCTATCCTTTCATCACAATGATACAGGTTACAGGTTAAATCGCGGAGAAAGCTGAATGCTACTCTCGGTTGCGATAACCATTCCCATGTTGCGGAATGGCTATCGACTCACGTTTCACTGATGTTATGGTGCATTAACCGTGCCAAAAACAAATGATGGGAACCAATTGGCGCCGGTGAAGGCATTGAATCTAGGTGTAGCGGGGGTTCAGGGGTTTATATTTTCTTGGAAGGAGAAGAGGAAGTGCGATACTGCAAGATAGAAAGGGTGAGACAATTATTAACACAATTCGGGAGAAATTGGCTTAGAAGGTAGGTGAAGCCTTACCGGATACGGGTTTGCCGCGATAGAGACAGAAGTTTACGATAGCGACATTTGTCGCACGCCTTTGAAGCTTTGAGGTGCAGTAGAGAAACAAGCACTCAAGACAGACGGGTTAAAATAGGCACGTACTCTTAGCCTCTCACGTATCGTCAGTTGTTTTTCGGGCGCGGTGCAATCGCTTGTGCAACGCTTGTCTTGACATGCCCAAGATTCGAGCCGCAATCGTCTGATTGCCATCGGCGCGCTCGAGGGCTTCGGCAATCACATGGTCTTGAATTTCTTTCAGCGCCGGGAGCTCCTGCAGCAAAGACAGGGTATCCGAAAACGTAACCGCGCCAACTTTAAGCGCACCATCTCTGGCGAAAACAGAAGTGTGCTCGTCAATTTTCCGGCGGAAGGCTTCGGTGGAGAGTACGCCGCCTTCGTGCCTGCTAACGGCATCATTCACCATCCCCTCAAGCTCCCTGATGTTTCCGGGGAAGTGGTAGGTTGAAAGCAACGTAACGAGTTCCGGTGGAGGCGTAGGCGCTTTTTTGCTAAGCTCCGCAGCAGCTCGCTTGAGAAAATGGGATAGGAGCAAAGGAATGTCCCCCACCCGCTCACGCAGCGGCGGCAGGTGAATATGATGGATTGCGAGGCGATAGTAGAGGTCGCTGCGAAAATTCTCGCTTCCCGTGAGCGATTCAATCGTTTGGTTGGTTGCCGCAACGATCCTTACGTCGCCTATAATGGGTGTGTCCTCACCCAGATGACGGTATTCTCCCTCCTGCAAAAAGCGTAGGAGTTTCGTTTGCGATTCGGTACGGAGTTCACCAATCTCATCAAGGAATAGCGTGCCGCCCGACGCTCGTTCAATCAAACCCCTGCGAGCCGAATCGGCGCCGGTGTATGCACCCTTTTCGTGACCGAAAAGGGTGTCCGAAAACAGCATGTCATCGAGTCCGGCGATATTGACCGTGACAAATTCCCCATGTCTCCCGCTCAGTTGGTGGAGGACCGCCGCAATCTTCTCCTTGCCTACCCCCGTCTCTCCGGTAATCAACACGGGATTCCCGCTCCCTGCGATGGACTCGACTTGACGAAAAATCGAGTACATCGCCGGGTTTTGAGTGATAATGTCGGAAAACACTTCGGGATTTTGGGGTCTATTGGAACGCAGACGCTCTTTGAGTCGAAGGTTTTCTGAGCGCAACTCGCCGAATTCCCCCGAGTGGCGGGTGGTGTCGCGCCAATCAAATCGAGCCATCGTTGGGTTCCCGTTTTCATCGGGGACGGTTGTGGCATTCAGGCTTACGTGCATTTTGCCTCCATCCCTTTTCCGCAGCGTCTGTTCGGCGTCGTGGATCTCGCCGGTTTCTGTAAGAACACGAAACTGTTCCTTGGCATCCTCGATCCGGTCTTGATGATAGAACTTAAAGATAGGATGTCCAACGATCTCTGCTCTACCGTAACCCAATTTGTTAATCATAGCCCTATTGCACCTGAGCACTTTTTCCGTCTCCATATCGACCGATACAACCATATCGTGGGAATGGAAGTAAATTTCGAAATGCTCAGTCACCGACTCGTCGTTTTCGAGCAACAGTTCCTGCAATTCGGCTTTGTCCCGCTCTAGTTCCACGACGCGCCGCTGCAATTCACTCATGCGTTGCGCTTGGGATTCATGCTCGTCTCTCATTTTTACATCGCCCAAGGTTTTCCGCCGTCTTTGGATGCGGTTTTCTGTAGACCAAGTTTTTCGTCAAAAACTGCCGCAAAATTAGCATAATTGCTCGAAAAAGTCAATCAATAGGAGCAAGAACACCGGGGGAGAACGCATCTCTTGTCGCGTGCGATTGGAGATTCATGAAATCACCAATCTCTCTTTTCCTCTCCCGTCCGGTTTTCAATCTTTCTGGCTTCATTTATCAAGTATTCCACTTTTACCCCTGTGTGCACGTCTGGTCAAGAGTGAGAAAGAGACCACCTGTGCGACGAAGACCCGGAAGCCTTTTCAGGCTAAATCGACAGTTGACTCTACCGGTCATCTATAGTATAATTAGCGTGGCGGTTTAGACTGCGATTGAGACTGATACGATCACGAGACGGAAAATGAAAACCTGCCTTTTGCTGCCAGCCTACAACGTATCCCGCACCCTAAAACGTGTCATTCGGGAAGCCAATCTATTAATCGGAGACATCATTGTCGTCGATGACGGTTCACGCGATAAAACTTCCCAAATTGCACTCGCTTGCGGAGCGGTAGTCCTGAAGCATCCTCAAAATTGCGGCAAGGGCATGGCGTTACGCACCGGATTTGACTATGCGATTCGGGCCGGGTACCAACTTATCTTCACCATGGACAGCGATGGACAGCATAATCCTCGCGATCTGCCGCGCTTCTTGGATCGCTTTCGCCAGACAAAACCCGATATTCTGATAGGCGGGCGCATTGAAAACAGATCTTCAATGCCGCTCCATCGTCAATTAAACAACAAGCTAATTTCTACGGTAGGTTCGGCGCTATGCGGACAGCACGTACCCGATTTTCAATCGGGCTATCGGTTGATAAAAGCCGATGTCCTGAAAGCCGTTTCACTAAATACGGAGCGATACGAGACCGAGTCGGAATTGCTAATCAAAGCCGGCCGTCTCGGATATCGGATTGAGAGTATTCCGATTCGGGCAGTCTATGGGGACGAAATCAGTAATATCAAACCGTTTCGTGAAATGCGCTTGTTCACCAAATTACTCATTGCCAGTTTTCGCCACAGTTAACAGGATTAGATGTAGAGATTCACGCCTTCCTTCGCACCGGGACTTTGACGAAAGCAAAATCTATGTAAATCACCTGTGCGATCACGACTTAGATGATTCTTGTAACGAATGACGACGGTATCGAATCTCCCGGATTGACCGCTTTGGCGCGGGCGCTGGAGAGCATTGATAAAGTATATGTCGTAGCCCCCGATCGCGAACGCAGCGCAATCGGGATGGCAATTACGCTCGACAAACCTCTCAGAGCCGCGCAGGTTGACGGTCGTGCTTGGGCGATTGACGGCACCCCGGTTGATTGTGTAGACCTCGCAGTGAGTGCATTGCTTCCCAAATCCCCGAGGCTGCTGGTTTCTGGCGTTAATCACGGACAAAACTTGGGCCAAGACATCCATTTTTCCGGCACGGTTGCTGCAGCGAAAAAAGGCACCTTCTTGGGAATCCCTTCAATGGCGGTATCGTTAATCTCCGGACCGCCTTACCATTACGAGACTGCGACCTCCGTTGCTTGTCGGCTCGCGAGGCTTATCCTGGCTAAAGGTTTAACGACGGGGATTCTACTGAATGTCAACGTGCCAAATTGCCCCGCTTCCATGATAGAAGGCTATGAAGCCGCACGCCAAGATTTGGGGACATACAGCGCAACCGCAATTAAACGCGAGGACCGTTTGGGAAAACCCTACTATTGGATCGGCGGAGATCGCGCTCAAGTGGATGAACGTGACGACTCGGATCTTAACATCGTCAAGAGGAGGTGTGTGTCGGTTACCCCCGTCCAGCTTGACTTCACCGCGCACCATGAAATCGAGCCCCTGAAACAGTGGCTGGAAGACTAAAAGTTGGAAGAGGGATAGAGGTGGACATTGAGCTACCTGATTCTAATCGTTAAGGGTTTTTTGATTGGGCTTGCCAACATAATCCCCGGCGTTAGCGGAGGTACATTCGCTCTCATTCTGGGAATTTATGAACGGTTGATTAGGGCATTGCACAACATAGGCGTGACCACTGTACGAAGATTGTTGGCTGCCGTAACGTTGAAGAGGGCGGCGGTATCTGATGCGATGTTGGAGTTGCGTCGGATTGACTTTGGATTTCTAGCGCTTCTGGGAATCGGGGCTGCCATTGCCGTTGTTTGCACCTCAAAACTGATGATTTATCTGCTCAATGAACAACACGATCCGACTTACGGTTTTTTCTCCGGGCTGATACTGGCTTCGATCGCCATTCCCGCGAAGTTGGTCAAGGGATTCGGTTGGAAAGAATTGCTGGCTCTCATAGCCGCTGTTACCCTTACCATCGGATTCTCAATGAGCGCGGGCGAAAAACACCTCGAGAAGAAAAAACAGAAACAAAGTCTTGAAGCCACAGAATCTTCGGAACCTGCTTCAACCAAAGCGACAGCAATCGGCAGATTCTCGGTCGGCAAGCTAATACATCTGTTTCTCAGCGGTGCGTTCGCCACGTCGGCTATGATTCTTCCCGGAATTAGCGGTGCATTCGTATTGCTGCTTTTCGGCTCCTATTTTGACATCCTCACAGCCATAACCAATCGAGATATTCTTGTATTGTTGATTTTTGCTGCGGGATGCGGCATTGGATTATTGACGTTTACGCGTTTGCTAGATTTCGTTTTCGAGCACTTCTACGACTTGACAATCTCGTTCCTAATAGGACTCATGGTCGGGTCGCTGTATGGACTCTGGCCTTTTCGCAACTATGAAATTATCGGAGGCGAACGCATTGACCTTGCCCATATCGCTCCCGAAGTGAACGCAAATCTGTTTATCACCGGTGCGGCATTTCTCGTTGGAGTATTATTGATCCTTTTGTTTTTCCGGTTCGAAAGAAGAGTCAGTGTTTAGTGGCTAGTGGATTTCTATGGGAACGTTATAAGGATTTTCTATGGGAGTTCTATGGGATCTCTGTCGCGATCGCTATTCACTCGCTTGATCAGTCATTATTCATTCCCATGATCCTTCGTTATCCACCAGTTGATCCCTCGTGATTCGTTCGGTTGATCCTCCTTGGCACTCTCAATGGCTGGTGGGCAGAGGATCTCTATGGGATCTCTATCGCGGTCGCTATTCGCTCCCTTGATCACTCGCTGTCCACTCGCTTGATTCCACCCTACAAATGTGCTGCTGGATTTGTCAATCTAGCAGGAGCGGCTGGTAAGTTAGTGCCGTAGTTTTCGTTAAAATATGAGATCTATATCGAAAGTTGCTTAAGAAGGTTGAACCAACATCTCGGCATCGCTTCGTGATGTCCCACCTTAGGACTCACCTGAAGGACCGGCACACAGATAGGTCATGAAAACCGTCGGTTTTTTTGTCAATATCTCGAAATCTCAAGCTGCTCAAGTCGTCGTTGAAGCCTCCAAATGGCTTCAACGCCACGGAATCAAACCGCTCATTCCCGATGAACAGGCAATAGCCCTCGGTATACCTCGCCTTGGGGTAGACGAAAACGAAGTCGTCGCACAATCGGACGTTCTGTTGGTACTCGGTGGGGATGGCACACTCCTAAGTGTTGTACATACCTCCATGATTGAGAACGTGCCGATACTTGCCGTCAATCTCGGTCATCTTGGTTTCCTCACGGAAGTTTCGCTTGATGAACTCTATCCGGCGCTAACCAACATTTTGAACGGAAGTTATGAGATTGATGAGCGGATGATGTTGGAGATTAGTGGAGGCAACGATGATCTGGAGCATTCGCGTTCTTTTGCGCTTAACGAGGTCGTCATCCGCCACAACACACGGCTCATCGAGTTAGACACATGTATCGATGAAGAACCTTTTATCACCTATAATGCCGACGGTTTGATCATTGCCACTCCCAGCGGTTCAACGGGATACTCACTTGCTAGCGGCGGGACAATTGTCGAACCGCGTCTTGACGCGATTCTTCTTACCCCAATCGCTCCCCACTCGCTCACCGTAAGACCTTACATTGCACATGGCAATTCCGTAATTACGGTTGCGATGAAATCCAACTATAGCAGCGTCAACTTGTTTGTTGACGGCCCGCGTGAAACGCACTCTCTCGCGCCGGACTCTTTAATCCGAGTTCGTAAAGCGGAGAAGACCATCAAACTCATCCGTTCTCAACGCCGAAGCTACTATGAAGTCCTACGAACAAAACTCATGTTGGGCGAGGGTCGGAAACGCAGTACATAAAACGCCGGCTGTAAGACACATCAACCGGAAGCGGCGAGTTGGCAGCTGACGTCAAAGTTCGGTTCGTGCCATGATTGAAGAACTCTCTATCCGCAACGTTGCCCTCATCGACAAACTCCATTTGGAACTCTCTCCCGGTTTGAATGTGCTAACCGGCGAAACAGGTGCGGGCAAATCGGTTATCCTGCAAGCGGTAGGTTTGGCACTAGGCGAACGCGGAATAGCCGGTGTCGTGCGCTCTGGTGAATCTAACGCAAAGGTGCAAATTACCGTCGCTCTGCCTCCCGACCATCCCATGTGGCAACGGCTCGGTGATTCGGAGTTGATAGACGAACTGGACGCGGCGGACCCCTTATTTCTATCTCGGCAAATCAGTGGGAGCGGGCGAAGCCGTTGCCATGTCAACGAGGGGGCGGTGAACCTCCGACTCATGCGCGAGGTTGGCGACCTGCTGGTGGACATCCACGGTCAACACGATCACCAATCTCTATTTCGCTCCGAAGTCCACCTTGATCTGCTAGACGCTTTCGGCGGACTTGAAAAACAACGAGCAAAGATGGAGCAAAAATATAATGGAATCCAAAATATTCAGCAGCAACTTCATAGCCATACTCAAATTATGGAGCAGAGCCAACGTGAAAGAGAATTGTTGGAGTATCAGAGTAAAGAACTCGACGAGGCGGAACTCCAAGAAAATGAAGAGGAATCTCTTGACGAGGAACGCCGCATCTTAAGTAACGCGGAAAACCTCTCTGAAGCTGCCAATCTCGTTTATGAACAGCTTTACGGCGAGGGTCAACCGGATTCGGCTATTCTGGAAGTTCTGAGAAACGTGAGTGGAAGCGTCTCCAAATTGGAGGAGTTGGATAAACGCTTGAAGGAATTGAGCGAACGCTTGAATTCCGCGATGTACGAGTTGGAAGATGTAGCTCACCAAGCTCGCGATTATCGTGATTCTGTTGAATTCAATCCATATCGCCTCTCTGAAATTGAAGATCGTCTAAACTTGATATATCAACTCAAGCGAAAATATGGCATGTCGATCCCGGAGATACTGGTTTATCAGGCGGAGATTGAAAAAAAATTGAATGATTTGCAGTTTGGTTCCGAGTATACCGAAGAGTTGACGGCAGATCTTGCCACCGCGATAGACGAAGCACAGGAACTTGCTATCAATTTGTCGGAAAAACGCAGGACCGCTGCCTCCAAATTGCAAAAGCTAGTCGAAAAGGAACTTTATACACTCGGGATGGAAAAATCCGTTTTTCAAGTTCTTGTACAACCTGTGCCCTCAGAAAGCGGTCTTTTGCAACTTGAAAATGACCGATTTGAACTTAGATCGCACGGAATGGATAGGGTCGAATTTTTGATCTCACCCAACGTAGGATCTGAACCTCAGCCATTGGCAAACATTGCGTCCGGCGGGGAGATTTCCCGCGTCATGCTTGCCTTGAAAACTATTCTTGCGCGAATCGATAATATTCCTACGATGATTTACGACGAAATTGACGTGGGAATCGGGGGGCAGACTGCGGATGTTGTTGGCGAAAAACTGAAAGAGTTGGCGAACTTTCGCCAAGTCCTCTGCATTACCCATTTGCCGCAGATTGCTTGTTTGGCAGATCGGCACTTTCGTGTCGAAAAATTCGTCAAAGAAAATCAGACGTTTATCACGGCCAAGCAGTTAACGACAAAAGAACGGGTGGAAGAAATTGCACGGATGCACGGCGGCGAGTTGACCGACGCTACGATGGCACGCGCACGGGAGTTGTTGAGATAATTCGGAGATTGAGTAAGATTCGAGTGTTCTATTGACATCTCACAGGATCTACTATGGGATCTCTATCGCGTTCGTTATTCACTCGCTTGATCCGCTGGAGTGAAAACCATGCTAAGTAGGAATGCTTCTTTCAAAATCTGCCGTAGAGCGAAAATGAGTAGTACTTGCTGGAAGAGTCTTTCCAACAGGGATAATGGCGCGGTACTAATGTGACAATTAGTCGGATATCATGGATGAACGCTTAATACAAACCAGCGGCGCCAATGTTTATACGGGCTGTGAACTCTTGGTCAAGGGAACACTTGAGAGCAGTGTCAGCCTGATAACAGGGTACCCCGGTTCGCCGGTTGCTGAGGTCTTTGATGTTCTTGAGCACAACGCCGGCTTGTTCAGAGAGCATGGAATCGTTGCTCAAATGGCGAACAACGAAGCGCTAAGTGTTGCTCGGCTCAACGGGGCGCAGATGGCAAATCTGCGAGCGGTCGCATTCATGAAAAGCGTTGGCTTCCATGTGGCGGCGGATGCGCTCGCCATTGGCAATCTGGCTGGTACTACCGGGGGCGCCGTCGTTGTTGTAGGCGACGATCCCGGTTCCGGGAGCACGCAAGTACCCGCGGATTCGCGCTACTTGGCTCGCCATGTCTATACCCCTCTTTTGGAACCTAGTACATTTCAAGAAATCAAGGATTGGCTGAGCGCCGCCTTCGAAATCTCTGTCGAATCGAACCTTTTCGTGACGTACTTGGTCACCGTCAATCAAGCAGACGGGGGAGGAGATGTCCAACTTCGGCCAAACCGTTACCCCGAGATTAACGCGATGACTCAATTGACGCTTGATACAGATTTGATTGACCCATCAAATCGAGTCGTCTTGCCGCCGGATTCGACCAGGATTGGTGACGAAGCTCTGAAAGAGCGCTTGCCTAACGCCGTCAAAGCCGCCAGAAAACACAAACTTAATCAGATTTACAACGCGCACGATTCCACTCATGAGTTTGGGTTTGTGTCCTCCGGAGTAGCATACACCTACCTTCAGCACGCACTCTATGAATTGGGACTCCAAGGTAAAATCCCAATCCTGAAATTCGGGTTGACTCACCCACTCGACGACGAAATCCTGCGCGAGTTTGCAGGGCGGGTTCGTGAGATCTGCGTTATTGAAGAAAATCGCCCTCTCTTGGAGAACGAGGTGAAAGCCTGTCTTAGCCAGCTATACCAAAACGGTGAAGTCGAACGCTTTGTACAGGTCTGGGGGAAGCAATTTCCCGATGGACTGGAGGGTATCCCCGAAATGGGCGGACTCAATCCATCGGTTATCATGCAGAAGCTTATTCCCCTCCTTCGAACCAGATACTTGACGAAATTGAATATAAACGACAGCAATCTGCTTCAGGAAGAGGAACTAATAAATCAAGCCCTCTCGCACCATGTAGAAATCCCGGGCAGAACACCTACATTTTGCCCGGGATGTCCACATCGCGACTCGGCGAGTGTTTTTCTGGATGTCGTCAAGCAGTTTATGGACGCCGGGTACATGAAGAAGCACTACGATTCGCCCCCAATCGATCTCGTTTTTCACGGAGACATCGGTTGTTATTCCATGTTGAAGTACGAGCCTTACCCACGACTGATGCATAATCTGTCGGCTATGGCTTTAGGGGGAGGCACCGGCGCCGGGATTGATCCGTTCATCAAGAATAAACAGGTGGTATTTATGGGCGATTCAACGTTCTTTCATGGCGGCATGGCAGCGATCTCGGACTCGATCAAGAATGGTCAGGATATCGCCTATGTAATCTTGGATAACCAAACCACTGCGATGACAGGGCATCAGCCGACTCCCTCGACCGGCGAGGACATTCTGGGAAATCCGACATTTGCGCAAGACATCGAAAGAGTGGCGCGTGGTCTTGTTGCAGACTCTGACACACTTGTTGCCCGCGTTGATCCCGAGAACCGATATGAATACAAGAGTTTGCTTGAAACATCTATTCTCAAGCCGGGGGTCAAAATTTTCATTGCCGACAAAGAGTGTGGAATCACCTACCACCGACGAGTCCGGCGTGAACAGCAGCAAACCGTAAAGGAACACGGTTTCGTAAAGATCGAAAAACACATCAACATCACTGAAGAAGTTTGCGAATTCTGCTTGGAGTGCACGAAAGCAACGGGATGCCCGGGTCTAAAGATTGTTGAAACGGAATATGGTCCCAAGATTGGTATTGACCAATCCGACTGTGTATCCGATGGCGCCTGCGCGAGAATAAAGTGGGCGTGTCCATCCTTTGAGGAAGTAACCATCACCCGCAAACGTCCGCCGCGAAAGTCTGTAGAATCTAGCCTGATTCAATTAGGCGAACGTAATATGTCTACGCAGCACCTCCCGCCGCCAAGAACCCCCAGTTTTGATAAGACATGGAATGCATACGCCGCAGGCGTCGGCGGCATGGGAATCGGCACAATCTCAAAGATCCTTGTAGTTGCCGGGCACATTCAAGGATATCATGTTCAATTCTGTGACAAGAAAGGCCTCGCTATCAGGAATGGGGGCGTCTACACCCATGTGGTTTATTCAAAGACGGATAACCACATGTCACCGCTCATTCCATACGGAAAAGCGGACTTGCTGCTTGGACTGGACATTTTGGAAGCTGTTCGGGGTATTGATCCAAAGGCGGGTTTCAACGTCGCCTCTCCGGATCTAACAGCCGCGATCGTTAATACGGCGAAAACCGATACTGTCCGATCGTTAATCGGGAAGGATGGTTTTGAAGTTGCGAATCTTGAGGAGTGGCTACGGATGTACACCCAAACCGACGAATATTTCGGCGTTGATCTCTTCAATGTTGCCGAGAAACACTTGGGCAGCAAACTTTACGCGAATATTATGCTACTCGGTGTCGCGTTTCAACGTGCGCAATTGCCGCTTGAGCTCGGGGCGATACAATTGGCGTTGAAGCAAATGGTGAGACCAAGCGATTTGGAATCCAATCTTCGCGCTTTTGAAATCGGTCGTTGGCTCGCTCTGCATCCTGATGCATTTGTCGAAACACGCGAAAAAGAATCCTATGAGCACGCAGTTCGCGAAAAGTGCCAAACCCTGAGGAAACAGTGGCGAGGTAGAAGTATCGCCAGTGACTACTCGACGTTGGTCAAAACAACCGTGAATTTCATGCAGTTGGATGATGAGACTAACCGTGGGTTGGCGGTGCGAATTTATGACCTGATCCAGCTTGAAAATTTGAGGTACGCACGTCTATATGTCGAGAAAATCAAACGTGTTCACGACAACGATTCTAGCGACCAAAATTACCGAGCTACCAAAGCCGCCATTAAATATCTGCACAAGGTCATGCTAATAAAGGATGAGATTTATGTGTCGCATCTGCTAACAAGCCAAGAGAAACTCCAACGAGATAAAGAACGTTATGCTATTGACGAATCCAATGGCGACAAGATCAAATATGTCCACCTCAATCGTCCGCACTTTAGAATCATGGGGATAGACCTTGAAGGCGAGTTAAGTACGCGCAACTGGCAGCTGAGTTTGATGAAACGCATGAAGTTTCTTCGGCGTTGGCTTTCGCAGTGGCATGCCAATGAAAAGTCTTTCCGAGACTGGTATATTTCGGAGGTAGTCGATACTTTCGCGCCGGCGGATACGGAAAGTTACGAAAAGCATGTAAACGCTCTTGAAACTCCCGAGGAGGTCCGTGGCTATCGAGAAGTACGTTACCCAAAAATGAAAATCGCCAAAGACAAGGTTGAAGAGTTGATAGGGCTTGGAAACTAGGAATTGCAGATGCTCAACTAAACCATAGCACTATTGTAATGATGCAGATTACGGGAAAAACCAAAATTGTCGGAGTGATAGGCGATCCGATTGAGCACTCCCGGTCTCCGCAAATGCATAATGCCGCTTTTGCAGAGCTGGGTATAAACTACGTCTACGTTCCATTTCGCATACATCCGGACGCCCTACCCGCAGCGATTGAAGGGTTCAAGGCAATCAACGTGGTTGGGCTTAATGTGACAATTCCGCACAAACAGGCGGTCATACCGTTCTTGGATGAAATCTCGCGCGAGGTCGAGCTAACCGGAGCTGTTAATACACTGACCTTTGAGAATGGCCGAATCAAGGGTGACAACACGGATGGGTTGGGTTTCTTGGAAGGGATGCGAGAAACCGGGCTGGAGTTACCTCACGGCGAATCTGCTCTCGTGATTGGCGCTGGCGGCTCTGCGAGGGCGGTCATCGTAGCATTAACGTCAATTGGACTTGAAACCATTTTCGTAGCGAATCGCACGAAATCGAAAGCCGTTAAACTTGCGGAAGACCTTTCTGATACGAGCGGCACAGCTATTCATGGGATCGGACTTGACGATCCGCAATTGGCGGATCGCGTTAACCGTGCCGCTTTAGTGGTCAACACGGCGTCGGTCGGTATGGATATATCAAAGCCTCCATTAATACATGCCGAATGGCTGCGACCACAAACTGCCGTCTATGATATTGTATATACCCCTCCTGAGACGCGTCTCTTGTCAGTGGCCGCCGAACGAGGGTGTCACACGATTCAAGGACTGAGCATGCTTGTGTACCAAGGAGCAATTGCATTTGAAAAGTGGACGCATGTAACACCGCCCGTCAAAACGATGAAGGATGCACTTCAACAAGCGTTGTATTGAATAAACGTTAGGTTGCAATAGGAACAGGGGATTACGTTGCAGGTGTATTTGCCGTTGCTTCATGCAGTACTCCGGGAGATTAGCAACATCTCCAGAAGGTGATTTATGGACTCTGAAGAACTTGACGCAGTGAAAGTTGATATTTTCAATAATCAGTATCTCATAAAACCTACTGATAATTTGACCGAGGACGACATTCGGACGCTAGCGAGTTATGTTGACAAACTGATGCGTCAGGTTAGTCGAAAGGGTTATGACCAACTCAGTGTAGCAATTCTTGTTGCCTTGAACTTGGCTGAACAGATGTATAAAGAACGAAAAAACTCGTCGGATTTCCTACAGGGTCTGATTCAGGGTATAGACAAAGTTGTAGAACTGGAGGAGGATCCATCAAATGGCGAGGCTGTTTAGAAACGTACGCTTCACGCGGCGAAATTGCCTCATCTCGGCGGTGCTACGAAATCTCGCCGTTGCGGCCAGCAATTGATCCTCATCGACGAGCCAATAGTCGTCCCTTCTTGATGCGTTCAAATTTCCTCTTTCGAAACTCGCACTGTCCCAATCTTAAGTAACCGCATAATCGTCTAACTTCGCAAAGATAATTTTCCATTCCAAATCGCTACGGCATACGAACGGCGAATTCCGCTCTCTTCGTCAAGCGATCATGGCGCAATAGCCTCTGTTCCCAGGTGACCGCTCAGCCATGTCTTCAGCGGAACATCTTCGTCGCTCGGCGACGTATATCCATAACCGCCGGTGCTAGCGCCTAACAACTGCTGCCGAATTGGATCGCATTGATCCATAAAATGGGATACGGTCATGTCATCTCGCGGTCTCAGCCACCGGTAACCATAGCCGTAGAAGAGTACCTTCCTCGTAATGTCCGAGTGATTCGGACTCGCGGCATGCCACAGCCGCCGATCAAAGAACACCGCCGTCCCGGGCGCGACACGCACCTCAAGCGTGCCGTCAGGATTTGACACTCCATCGGGGGGATACTCCAACTCATTCTTCAGATGGCTGCCGGGTACGATATAGAAATTGGCACAACCTGGCGTTCTCGTGTCCGTAAGGAAAAAACCTATCTTTAGGGAAACCCGTGGGCGTGGATTGCCCTCCAACTCGATGTTCAGCCTACCGCTATCCTGATGCCATCCGAAGGGTTTGTGTACCTTGGTCTCGTCAGGAAAAGATGGAGGAGTGACGGTAAGATGCGAATGGTATAGTTGAATGTTCCAGCCCAAGAGATCCCAGACCTTCGGGAATGTCTTGGGCCAATCGAGTAAATCCAGGAAAATCTCATCTTTCCCCACAAAGTCGGAGAGATTCAATCGCTCGTGGGGAGCTAACAATTTACCCGGCGGGCGATTGGGGTTTATGACGCTTGATGGCGATGGCCCCGTATCCTGCGCTCCGACCGGAGCCCGATATAGCGAATCCAACCGGTCTACTACAGCGATGAGATTGTCTACCATCGCCGGTGGAAGAGCATCTTCGACAATGAAAAACCCCTTTTCTTCAAATCCGAGACGTTCATCGTCACTCAGACAGTAATCAAACCATCCGGCGTCCATACATCCTCCCTTCATTTATCCGAGATTTAAACTACTCCGGCGCCAACTCGCCAAGCGAGGTTTGACCTGGTGAAATAAATTCACACTTGGGACTCTCGATTCGCCCGTAACCTTGCCACACTTTGAATCCAAGCAACCTCAATAGCTCAGGTGGTGCATCCCTCAAGACTGCCGGATCCGTGCCGACCGTCAGGTTCTCCTGCTGGCGAAATTGGGGGGCGCAGAAATAACTCAAAGCGCCTAACCGTGGAGCATTGCTAACATTAGAACCGGTGCTATGCCACAATCGTCCCTCAAATACCATCGCAGTGCCGGCAGGAGCCACAACGGGGATCGATTCCACATCCTTATCCAAATCCGCGTCCGGCTGCATTCCGCTTAAATGACTTCTCGGAACGACGTGAGTCGCGCCATTCTCCTCGGTGAAATCCGTAAGCATCCACATGATGTTGCACGCGACTGCCGGCGACATTGAATTTGAAGGCACTGCCTCCTCTCCGCTCAGACGTCTGCCCCTGAAGTGAGCCCCTGTCATCGATCCGGGTTTAACCGCTGTCCGAAGAGGTTGGATGGGTCTCGGCATCCACCATTGGTCGGTGTGCAGCCCCATTACCCCTCCCGGCTTCGCGATATTGGCGGTGAAACTCGACAACAGGAATTCGTCGCCCAGAATATGCTTAACCAGTGTTTTCACGATTTTGTGTTTCAACAGATCGCGAAACACCTTTCCCTTGTTGACCAAGAACCAGACTCGCTGATTCACTCCGGTCTCATTTGGTCCCGCATCTTCAGAGGCGAACCCGCGTTGCTTTTCACCGGCCGCCTGCTCTTCCAATCTGCTCCGCAGCTTAATGACCTCTTCTTCGCTGAGTGCATTTTCAATCAAGCAGTAGCCGTATTCGTCCAGATTCGCCGCGGCAAACGCAAAATCTGTTGTCAGCGTCGGCAACTCATCAGTGGTTTTCATTTTGGCACCTCCATCATCCCTGTTTGCCCCTTTGTACTCCGCCAAAGAAATTCGTGTATGCAGATACCACGTCTTGCGTTACGTGGGAAACTACCCTACTATATCCTGCCGTTTTTTCCGGTCATCGTGTCATATTGAATTATAGCACAGATTTCAATCCTATCGTATAACATTCCCCATATACCTAATTTCACGAAAATCTTTCATAATACAGGGAGAATTTTATGTTTTTTGTGGCTTTATTCAAGATATTCTGGAAATCTTGTGGAAAAATACGCTAAAATTAAGAACCATTGGGGATGAACGCTTGATTCCCAATTCGTCGTCTATCGTACCGGTGACAAATGAACTAACTCTCAAAGAGTCCTGAATGGGACTTAAGGAGACATAGGATATAATGGCAACAGGTCGAGTCAAATGGTTCAGCGACCAAAAAGGTTACGGATTCATCGTGACTGATGATGGTCAAGATGTCTTTGTGCACTACTCCAACATTGAGGGCGAAGGATTCAAAACCCTCGATGAAGACCAAGATGTCGAGTTCGATATTGTCCAAGGGGACAAAGGTCTTCAGGCTGAAAATGTGGTCAAGATCTGAAACGCTTAGTATTCATTCACCCAATTGAGTGTCGCGAAGAAAAGGCTCTTAATTAATTTGAGAGCCTTTTTTTTGTCACAGGATTTTGAACGGAAAATCCGCTCCGATGCGGCGATTCACATTTCTGATTATTATATGCAACTAGCAACAACACATGCTCGTGGGCCATGACATCCTTCTGTACCACAATCTGTTAGATTGTGATATACGCAAACTAACAGTTTGCGCTACGAGGGCGTGTCCGATTTTCTGGGTTATGCACATCTCGTCATCGTTCCTTAATATACAACATGCCGTTTAGTAAAAACATTGACGTTGAGCAATTCCAACGCATCATAATTATCCGCCTTGCCCCGCTGGGCGAAACCGTCCTGATGACGCCTGTGATTCGTGCGATGCGGCAAGGATTCCCGCATGCACATATTGCGTGCATGACCGATTCGATCCGTACGGATCTTGTGCGTGCAAATCCAAATCTTGACGAGGTCCTCCCTTATCAATCGTCGATTCCAAGACTGATTGTTGGCATGGCAAAAAGGTCTTTCCAATTGGCTGTCGTGCTTCAACCGACATTTCGCCTCGTGCTTCACACCTTTCTCGCCGGGATCCCTTATCGGATCGGGTTTGAGACAAACTCCGGCGGACGAAGACTGCTACATCTTTCCGTACCAAACAACACCAACCAACATGAAACCGCCAGATACTTGGACGTTGCGCGCCTACTCGGAATCGAGCCGGAGAGTGATGAGCCGGAAGTTTTTGTGGATGAAGAATCGCAGGCATGGGCAACCGTATTTCTTCGTGACGCCAAGATCGACGGCGATTGCCTGCTAATTGGTCTCAACCCCGGTTCCGGCACAACCTACCGACGATGGGCGATAGAACGGTTCGCAAATGTGGGCAATTCGCTTCAGTCGGACTATAGTGCCCAACTGTGCATCTTGGGAGGACCGCGGGAGGACAACCTACCCCATGAATTGGCAGCGTTAATTCACGGCGAAACAACCGTCATCACTGGTACGACGCCCATGCAACTTGCCGCCATTATTCAGAAGTGTAATTTGTTCATAAGCAATGACACGGGGCCCATGCACTTGAGCACGGCACTCAAAACGACTACAATCGCTCTTTTCGGTGCATCAAATCCTGTTCAGTGGGCGCCCATTTGGCCGCAGCACACAGTTATAGCTCGTAACAACATGGGGGAGATTTCCGTTGAAGACGTATTATCTGCGGTGGAGGAATGTCTAAACGCTACCACTGTAGCTAGGGAGCAATTTTGAAACAAGCCGCGGCTTATAGAGTAAAAAACAGATCGTCCTTCATCAGAATCCATATATGGCAAGGAAATTGATAGAGAGGTTGTCTATGAAAACAAGTGAGCGCCCATCATCGGCAAAAACACAATCTCGCACGCCCGGACCGCCAGTGAGTCAACAACAAATAATTCAAGCCCTGCTGTCTATCCTTCAGCGTCGTATGCGGGTACAGTCTCTTTATTCACAGTTAGCTCGAACTGCGTTCTGGGGGTTGTTGCTAACGAGTGGGATAGTTCTCCTTAGCCGATTTGTACGGCTGCCGAACATTCCTAGCATGGTTTTGCTGATGCCAATCATTGTTGCCGCCGTATTGGTTACGGTATTGTCGTTCGTGCGGAAAGTTTCCTCCTCCGCCGTTGCCGTTTTCGTTGACAAGCAAATGAACCTGAAAGAGCGCTTCAGCACCGCGGTCGAGTTGATTCAAAGGGATTCAACGGACGAACTCAGCCATTTACAGATACGAGATGCCGCAAGCAGTTGCACGGCGACTTCTCCCTCGGCGATTGTACCATATAGGCTGCCATCGATCTTCAAATGGTTACCGATTCCCTTATTACTACTGACTGCCTCCTTCGCTATGCCGCGCATGTATCAACTGCCCCTCCCACCAACAGCCTCCGAGAAGAAAGCAATCGAAAAGACCGTTGAGAATTTCAATCGTTTGATAGGTGAAACAGACGACCCTTTACTAGCCAAGAAGCTCCAAGACGCTATGAACGGGCTTAAAGACACCGATAGTCTCTCGGTTCAAGAACGATTGAGCAAACTCCGCGATGAGGTGCGCGCCCGGAAGCAAGAATTCAATGAGAACGAAATCGATGAGGTAGGTGAAGTTTTTGCTGAAGTCAGCGGGGAATCCAATCGTTTCAAGAACATTGATCTTAGCAAACTCTCCGACGAGTTAGAAAAGCTAGCGAATGAGGAAATTCTCGATCCCGAGCTCCAAGAGGAACTCCGAGCGCTATTCAGAAAAATTGCCGAACGATTGGAAGGGAACCGTGCCGCCAAAAATCTCACGGAAGAATTCGTGGGACTTGAAACACGAACGGTCAGTCCCGATTTCCTGAAGAAAATTGCACGCCGGTTGGAGGATGTGGCCAAATTGGCGAGGAACCGTGAGCAGTTGGAACAGATGCTGGAACAGATCGCGGCAAGTCGTAAAAGCATAGCGTTGGCAAGCTTGGATCTCCATATCGGACGGGATTCCGGCGGAACTGCAAATAGCCAAGGCGGCGCCGGCAACGAAACGGCAACCGGAGAAACGCAGGGGACGATTGCCGCAGCGGATTCAGACTTCGTGCCGGACAAAACGGTTGAAGAGGCAGAATTTAGAAACAATCCAATGACTACGGAACCAACCCACGATCTACGAACAGATGGGCCGGAACTGAGGTTGAAGGATGTCTCACCGAATGCAGATGCCATTGGCGACACGGATGTCTATGTGGGAAGCGACGCTCCAAACGTCGAAGAGGAAGCCGGATATATTCCATACCGCGAGGTGTTTCTCAATGCCAAACAGGACTATGCCGAAGCAATTGGGAAAAATCGAATCCCTTTGCGGTATCAACAGCTAATTAATAACTATTTGGAGTCGATTAGAAATCCCTGAAAGGGGCAGTCGACTTTCAATTGTTCTTCGGCAACGAGTTCCTATGAACAAGAATGTGATTAAACTACTTTGTTTTGTCGTGCTAATTATCGCTGTGTACCTTCTTCTGCAATATATTGGCATCACTAAAAACCTTTCCCGCGACGATATCCCTAAACTTAAAGCAGAAATTAGCAACTTCGGCGTCTTTGCACCCCTTGTCTACATCGGATTTTACGTGCTGGCGACTATCTTCTTCCTGCCCGGCTTGCCGGTTACCATGCTTTCCGGCCTGGTATTTGGGCCCCTCTGGGGTGTGGTTTATGCCTCAATCGGATCGGTAATTGGCATTTCGTGCGCTTTTCTTATTGCACGCTATGTTGCCCGCGGCATGATTGAGGGGTGGGTTAACCGCAACGCACAATTTCGGCGGATTGATGAAGGTGTGAGGCGTCAAGGTTGGCGAATGCTGATGATTACCCGGCTGGTCCCGGTATTCCCGTTCAATCTACAAAACTACGCGTACGGTCTCACGAAGATCGGGTTCGTCACATTTGTCTCTGTTTCATGGGTCTGCATGCTACCGGGGACCGCAGCCTATGTGCAACTAGGCGCGGCGGTAAACGTCGGTGAGGGAAACATAAAGAAGACCTTGTTTTATCTTGCTGGAGCGGCCCTATGTGTCGTCTTGGTATCATTGATTCCAAGCATTGTCCGGAAGCGGCAGTCAATGTCTTGAAACATGAAAGCGGTTTTCTTGCGTTAGATGTTATGTATCCGGCAGAATTTTGGTTATTTTTGTCGAAACCAAAAAAGACTTTTTGAGCTTCACGCCTTATGAGAATATTCGCTTCAATACTCGATCTAAACACATTTAAAGAGTTCATTGAATACGCCAGATTGACAGAGGAATGAGCATCATTGCCAATCTGACACAGGGTAAAATCCTTGTAACGATGATTTTTTGTCACAAGCCAGTTCCGAGTTGTCCAAGATTCGACACAGCGCTTCATGATTCGGGCATTGGACGGTACTTTGTCGTGCAGCCTATTCTCTGGCACAGATATTGCTCCCCTTTATAAAGGTTATAGATGCCGGTGCGAATCGGCCGAGAAGAGAAGGGAATATGTCCAATGGCCGGGCAGGCACATCGAATTTTGATTGTTGATGATGACAACGCTTCATTAGAAGTATTGAGCGAAGTGTTGACCCGTGCCAACTACGAGATATATTCTGCATCAACCGGATACGACGCCGCAAAGATAATCCAAGAGAATACGCTAGATATGGCGATTCTGGATTACGATCTTCCGGACACTACCGGCTTGGATCTACTTCAGCACATTAAGCGAACTAGACCTCGTATTTTAGTCATCATTATGAGCGCAAACACCTCGACCAACGTCAAGTTTGACGTGTTTGAGGCTGGCGCGTTTACGTTCATTCCGAAACCGATAGATCTACGCCGTTTCCTGCAATACGTCAGGCGTGCATTGGGTTTCAGAGAGCAGTCTACTGCAAGTTCTCGGCGACGCACTAACACCGTTCAGATAAAGAAGTCAACTTTCTTTCGATGGACTCGCATCGTCAAGTAAATTAAAATCAAAAAAGGACATACAAAATGAGCAAAGTCATTGGAATTGATTTAGGAACAACCAACTCGTGTGTCGCCATCTTGGAAAGCGGCGACGCAAAAGTGATTGAAAATGCCGAGGGTGTGCGCACGACTCCCTCCGTTGTCGCTTTCACGAAAGACGGAGAGCGGCTCGTGGGCCAAGTTGCCAAACGCCAAGCGATTACAAACCCAACGAATACCGTGTTCTCAATAAAGAGATTCATGGGTAGAAAACATGGTGAGATTGGGGAGGAACTTAAACGCGTACCGTATGACGTAATCGCTGACAACGACGGTGATGCCGCGGTAAAAATTGAAGATAAAAACTATTCGCCTCCCGAAATCTCCGCGATGACGCTGCAAAAAATGAGAGAAACGGCGGAAGCCTACCTCGGCGAAGATGTCACACAGGCGGTCATCACCGTACCAGCTTACTTCAACGATTCGCAACGGCAGGCAACGAAAGATGCGGGTAGAATCGCCGGATTGGAAGTTCTGCGGATTATCAACGAACCGACTGCCGCGTCGTTGGCATACGGCCTGGAAAACAAAAAAGACCTCAAAATTGCTGTTTACGACTTGGGGGGTGGAACCTTTGACATCTCAATCCTAGAGATTGGCGAAGGTGTTTTTGAAGTGAAAAGTACAAATGGCGACACCCACCTTGGTGGTGATGACTTCGATCAGCAGATTATAGATTGGCTCGCCGAAGAGTTCCAAAGTGAACAGGGTATCGACTTGCGTAAAGACACCATGGCACTTCAAAGGCTGAAGGAAGGCGCCGAAAAAGCGAAGTGCGAGTTGTCAACAGCACTCCAAACCGATGTAAATCTGCCCTTTATCACTGCCGACGCAAGCGGACCCAAACACCTGAATGTCTCTCTTACTCGCGCAAAACTTGAACAACTCACTGACGATCTTGTCGAGCGCACCTTAGGACCGTGTCGAAGAGCACTTGCCGATGCGGACTTATCTCCGCAGAATATCGATGAAGTCATTCTTGTCGGTGGCCAAACACGGATGCCCAAAGTGCAGGAAGCAGTCCAGGCTCTTTTCGAAAGGGAACCGCACAAGGGAGTAAATCCGGACGAAGTGGTCGCAATCGGCGCAGCCATTCAAGGCGGAGTTCTCTCCGGTGATTCCGAGGTTAAGGACATCCTGTTGCTTGACGTGACACCACTCTCGCTGGGCATTGAGACTTTGGGTGGGATGTCTACCAAACTGATCGAACGAAACACAACCATACCCACAGAGAAGTCGCAGATTTTCACTACCGCGGATGACAACCAAACGTCCGTAGATGTGCACGTTCTGCAGGGAGAGCGTGAGCAATCGGCTTACAACAAGACAATCGGTCGTTTTCGTTTAGATGGGATACCGCCGGCACCCCGAGGAATGCCGCAAATTGAGGTGTCCTTCAACATTGACGCCAACGGGATTCTCAAAGTATCCGCTAAAGACACCGCTACCGGAAAGGAACAGCACATTACCATCACCGCTTCGTCCGGTTTGTCCGAGGCGGAAATCGACCAGATGGTCAAGGATGCTGAAACCCATGCCGACGAAGATAGACTCAAACGCGAGGAGTTTGAAGTCCGCCATCGCGCAGATTCTCTTGTCTACGAGACTGAAAAGAGTTTAACGGAATTCAGCGACAAGATTGACGCCGAGACCAAGGGAAAGGTCGAAGGCGCAGTTGAACGAGTCAAAGAAGCCTTGAAAGGAGAGAATCAGGAGGAGATAAAATCCGCCTCTGAAGACTTGACGCAGATTTGGCATCAAGCGTCCGCCGAATTGTATCAACAAACGGCTTCCGGGCAACCTGGCGAAGCGCCGACTGACGATCACCCTCGCAGCGCTCCCACCGATGAATCCGCAGCGCCCGGTGGTGAAGGCGAAGTCATCGACGCTGATTACGAGGTCGTCGATGAAGACGCCGACAAAAACAAGAAGTAAGATCTGTCTGCAATTGCAACCGTTGCACGATGTCTTTATAGACCTGCTTACCCCGAGAAACCGAGTTTTTTCCCGAAAACTCGGTTTCTACACTTTCCCTCTTCTCTCACTACACATCCTAACTGCTCCGTCTGGATTGCCAAATCCAGACCAATAAGCGATCGGATACTGAGCGATCAAGGAATATCAAATGAACAGGCAGTGCGTGGGACAGAGATGCCACTAAATGGTTTGTTTTCCAAATAGAATGGATGTCTTGGTGATTGTCCAAACAGTGATTTATAGGATCATAAGGTTTCCTTGATTGTCTGTGGCAAGTTGCCGGTGATGAGTCCGCCAGACCGTTATCTCGAAGCCATGAGCATTTAGGAATAAACCAAGTATTTTTGGGGAAAAAGGGATCTCTATCGATCAACTGAGCGCAAGAGATCTCATAGAGATTCCGTTCCAACCATACCACCGTGAATGAACAAACTCCTGTTTGGATAGGAAACCGAACCCACCGCGGTGTATCGATAAGAGCGACCCCACGCTATAAGAACCCTCATATTGAATCCTAGCCCCAAAAAAAGCGCCTTCCATCGGTAGAATATTTACCGAAAAGAAGACGCTTGCTGTTACTCTCGTATCAAAGAAGAATTACATCTCGCGAAAGACAAATTCCCCATCCTCGAAATCAACCTCTATTCCGACCCCGTCGCCGAAGCGTCCTTCAAGCATTTCGATCGCAAGCGGATTCAGGATGTCGCGCTGAATTGTCCGGCGCAGCGGCCGCGCACCGTAAACTTCGTCATAGCCGCGAGTCGCGAGTTCCTCCTTTGCCAGCTCCGTCATGGACAATGCAATCTCTTTGTCCGCAAGACGACCGCTAAGCACATCCAGTTCAAGCGTCACAATTTGCTTAATTTCTTTTATGCCTAACCGATCGAAAATGATGAGATCGTCGATACGGTTCAGAAATTCGGGACGGAACTGTTGCTGCAATGCCTCCAATACGCGAGAGCGGAGTTCCTCGTGCCCCAGTTTGCTATCGCTAATCCACTGGCTGCCGATGTTCGAAGTCATCACTACCACGGTGTTCTTGAAATCCACCGTACGTCCATGTCCGTCCGTTAATCGACCATCGTCGAGCATCTGCAACAGAATGTTGAACACGTCGGGATGCGCCTTTTCAATTTCGTCGAACAACACGACGCAGTACGGGTGACGCCGAACGGCTTCCGTCAGTTGTCCGCCTTCGTCAAAGCCAACATACCCCGGAGGAGCGCCGACCAATCTTGACACAGAGTGCTTCTCCATATACTCACTCATGTCGATTCGCACCATGGCGTCCTGATCATCGAACAGAAATTCCGCAAGCGATTTTGCGACGTGGGTTTTGCCTACGCCCGTTGGTCCCATGAAAACAAATGAACCAAGTGGCCGGTCGGGATCTTGGAGTCCAACGCGGGAGCGTCGTATGGCGTTCGAGATGGCTTCGACCGCTTCATCTTGACCAATCACGTGTTCTCTAAGCCGATCTTCCATGTGAAGCAGCTTTTTAACCTCGCCTTCCATCAGCCGGAAAACCGGTATTCCTGTCCATCTTGACACGATTTCGGCGATGTCCTCCTGATCGACTCTCTCCTTGAGCATGTGAGACGATTGTTCGCCTTCCTTCGCCCGATCAAGTTGGGTTTCAAGCTCGTACAGTTCCCCATATCGAATCTGCGAAGCCTTGGCGAGATCGCCTGCACGTTGCGCCTGTTCCTCCTCAATCTTTAGCGCTTCGATCCGCTCCATCAGGTCGCGAACTCGCTGGATTCCCGCCTTTTCATTCTGCCAATTCGCCTTGAGATGATTTCTCCGTTCATTCAACTCGGCAAGCTCTTCCAGTAGTTTTGCCAAGCGTTCCATAGAGGAAGCATCCTCCTCCTTTTCAAGTGCTTGCCTTTCCATCTCCAACTGAATGATGCGGCGCTCAACCTCATCAATCGCTTCCGGCACACTATCAATTTCTATCCGCAATCGCGAAGCTGCTTCATCGATAAGGTCGACGGCTTTGTCGGGTAGAAATCGATCGGCGATGTAACGCTGCGAGAGCACGGCCGCCGCAACAATCGCGTTGTCTTGAACTTGGACACCGTGATGCGTTTCATAGCGCTCTTTGAGACCCCGCAGAATTGCGATTGTGTCTTCTACCGACGGCTCCTCAACCATAACGGGCTGAAAGCGCCGTTCCAATGCCGCATCCTTTTCCACGTGCTTGCGATATTCATCAAGAGTGGTTGCCCCGATGCAATGCAATTCGCCGCGTGCCAACGCGGGCTTCAGCATATTTGAGGCGTCCACGGCGCCCTCTGCTCCCCCGGCACCGACGATTGTATGGAGTTCATCAATGAACAAGACTACCTGTCCACCAGATTGCTCAATGTCCTTAAGTACAGCTTTAAGCCGGTCCTCAAACTCGCCGCGGTATTTAGAACCGGCAATCATTGCTCCGAGATCAAGACCAATGAGTCGTTTGTTTTTCAAACTCTCGGGCACATCGCCGTCGACGATCCGTTGCGCAAGTCCTTCAACGATGGCAGTTTTGCCGACTCCCGGTTCCCCAATCAACACCGGGTTGTTCTTGCGCCGACGAGACAGTACCTGCATGACGCGACGGATCTCGTCATCCCGTCCTATAACAGGATCGAGTTTGCCAGACATCGCTTCTTGAGTTAAATCCCGCCCGAACCGCGTTAGCGCTTGATACTTGTCCTCGGGATTCTGATCGGTAACACGTTGCCCGCCGCGAATGTCAACCAACGCTTTAAGAACCTTTTCTTTCGTGACACCATGTACTTTTAAGGTCTTTCCAACGGAGGAGTTTTTATCCTCAACACATCCGATTAGCAGGTGTTCCGTGCTGACGTACTCATCTTTCAGGTTGGTTGCCTCTTTCCAAGCCCTTTCAAACACCGCATTCAGTGCTGGCGAAAGGCGCAGTTCGTGGCCGTTTCCTTGTACCTTGGGTCCCTCTCGAACCGCATCATCAACCTCGGATCTAATGGCTTGCACATCCGCGCCTATTTTTTGGAGAATCGGCGTAACAACGCCGTCTTGCTGATCGATTAGAGCGAGCAGTAAATGGTCGACATTGAGTTCGGGACTCTCCACTTGGCTCGCGAACTCTTGCGCGGTCTGCAAGGCTTCTTGTGATTTTATCGTTAATCGGTCAAATCTCATCGTGGTATTCCTCTCTTTTTCAGATTTGTGGTTTTACGCTAAATATTAGCTATCCATTCTAGTGCAGAATAAATGCCAACGTTTTCGAGAGGAAAAAGGCGGGTTTTCGGCAGTCTACTTGCTACGCGACGTGCCAGATTGACAGAATTAAATCTAATGGATAGGAGGTGTGCCGATTTGGCGTATTTTTTTGGCGGGTAATTTTTGGGTTCACTCCTCAACCACAATTAGTTGATTCGGTGCCACATCGGTAAGTTTATCTAGGGCTCCGCTTGGCCACGTGACCTCAATCGACTCGATTCGGCTGTCATCCGCAACTCCGAAGATGGCAGAGAGTTCACTCTGAGAACAGTAGCTGCAACCGCTCTTGATGGTCCGTGTCTGCATGCCGGCTGCGGTATATATCGTAATCTTCGCGCCGATACCATTACGATTGCTTTTCGTCCCTTTGAGTTTCAGTTTAATCCAATTGTTGTTTCCTCCATCATTGCGATAGAGATGTGCCGGCCCATTGGATGTGGTAACGAGGAGGTCCCAGTCGCCGTCATTGTCGATATCTCCGTAGGCTGCTCCCCGTCCAACTATCGGAATCGAAAAGTCCGCACCGACGCGCATTGCAACGTCCGTGAAGGTGCCCTTCCCCAGATTGCGGAATAGATGGGGTGATTGTGCATAAGTAACCTCGCTTTGAACAGCATTAATCTCGTTTTCGACATGCCCGTTAGCGGCAAAAATGTCGAGTCTTCCGTCAAGATCGAAATCGAAAAAGAAGCAGCCAAACGTGAGTGTCAATAGGCTCGGGCTCCCGATATGTGCAACCGGGGCATCGTCAATGAAGAAGTCCCCTTCGTTGTGATAGAGGTTCATCATCTCGTTAGAAAAATTCCCGATAACAAGACTTTCTCTGCCGGATCCATCGTAATCCCCGGCGTCGATGCCCATAGCGCCCGTAGCGACGCCGTTTTCGCTGTAGGCGATACCGGCAATCATCCCCATTTCGATAAAGGTTCCATCTCCGTTGTTGCGATAGAGTTTGTTGGGTTGGGTGTCGTTTGCCTCGAAAATGTCGGGAAAACCATCGTCGTCAAAATCGAAGATACAAACCCCCAGCGACTTGCTCTCCGGGTCCTCAATTCGAGCGATTCGTGACACATCTGCAAACGTCCCGTCACCCCGATTCCTGAAAAGTCGGCTGGACTGTCCTTTGTAGGATTCAGGCGTACAGTAGGATTTGTTCGTGCCATCTAGCGTACAAAAGATGTCTGTCTCAATTGTCCATTCAACGTAATTGGCAACGTACAAATCTAAATTGCCATCACGATCATAATCGAACCATGCGCAACTCGTCCCGAACCCGGGATTTCTGATTTCTGCCTCCGTGGTCACATCGGCAAATGTGCCATCTCCCTGATTCTGGAACAAGCGATCATCTCCTAGACAACTGATATAGAAATCGGAATCACCATCATTGTCATAGTCAGCCACCGCAACTCCCAGCCCGTACAAGGGTACATCAAGTCCCGCCCATTTGGTCACATCGACGAATGTACCATTCCCCCTGTTCCGGTAGAGGATCATTGTTTGGGGCTTTCCGGTCGGATGCCCCTCCCAGTCTTTACCGTTCACCAGCAGCAGGTCTTGCCAGCCATCGTTATCGAAATCGATGAACGCGCACCCCGTTCCCATTGTCTCCGGGAGATATTTCTCACCGAATGCTCCGCTGTTATGGACAAAATTGATACCCGCTTCAGCCGTTATGTCAACAAATTGGGGAAGCTGGTTTGAGGCATCTGAAGACTGGATAATAAGGAAAAGTATAATGTTGAAAATGCAGAATAATACCCGGTATATCTTAGTTTTAACTCTCATTCTTTCCTTTAATGATGTATGTGGCTCCCTCCATAAAACAAACGCTTTCTGAGTTGCGATTTCACTTTTTCACGCACCAACCTCCGCGTCCATGGCAAGATCAGGACAATTCCAAGGATGTCGGTTAACACCCCTGGTGTGATGAGGAGCGCACCTCCGACGAAGAGCAGAAGTCCTTCAATCAGATGATTATGCGGCAGCTCCCCGTTATACAAAGACCTTGTAAGATTCCTGTACACCTGTAATCCTTGTGCTTTTGCAAGAGAGGCGCCGATAAAACCGGTCAAGAGGACGATTCCTATGGTGTGCCACGTACCAAAACGTCCGCCTAACTCAATCAGTATTGCCATTTCAATCAAGGGGGTGACGATGAAGAGTAGCAGGATTTTGAGAAACATTAATAGTCTTAATCCAAGAATTCCTTTAGAACAGGATACGTGAGACTAGGGCGCTCAACAAAAGGCACATGCAAGCAACCCGGAACCTCATGGAATAAACTCCCGAGCATCTCTGCGAGTTGAATCGCGGCATGACGGGAACAAAAAGGATCGTGTTGGCCGCGCAAGATGAATGTAGCCGATTCGGGACAGCGCAATCCAGAATCTACCGACGCTAGTTCCCGTGAAACTTCCTTATGTAGGATGTCCAGTTCGCCAAAGAGATTGTAATTGCATGTCTGCTTCAGTAGGATGGCAGCCGTAAGTGCATCCGCGTAAGCATCAGGCAGCATTCTTCGGCGATGCTTTGGAAACTCGGGCATTCCATGAGCGCCCAAGGTGATTCGCTCGGAAGAAAGTTTTCGAATTCCCGCTCGAAATGCTTGAAAAACACTTAGGCATGTAGCGACAAAGCGCGTACGATTGGCTAAAGGCTTCAAGTAGTGCACGCCTTCGATGGGCGGCCCGCACGCGATGATTCGTTTCGCGGCAAGGCGCGGCGCTCGGAGGAGTAAGAGTGACAAGATCCCTCCCATTGAGTGGCCTATGACGCCGTGCAGCCCGTTTCCTTCAGAGATTTGCTCTGATAGACTCGTGACAATCTCTGCGTACAACTTTAGCGTTGCGTGACGTTGCGGAATCAGTGGAGTGTGACCGCAGCCGGGCAAATCCAATGCCCACACCTCGTATTGAGATGCCAGGTAAGGGGCGAGACGATGCCATCTCCGGCTTGAATCCATCCATCCGTGGACGAGAAGCACTTTTCTTGTGTCCCCGCCCCATCTTCTTACAAAAACAGAAACCTTGCCAATTGGTGGAACTTCAACATCTATATGGGATGTTTCCATTAAACCCGATCTTTCCCCTTCAAGTCATCATGGCTCCCACGCTTCAGTTCGTGCATTCTTGCTTTTCACTTGGAGGAAAAACTGTTATACTCAACGTAGTTCCCAACGTCCCCTGATTTTGCTTGAGTGATCGGTGGTGTAATTCCTTGACCGCACGGGAAAATTATAACATTACAATCGGTATGCGCTCAAGTCGATTGTCGTGCCATCGGTCTTGACTAAAATTGCTGTCTCAAGATTGTTACGAGGGATAAACCAATGCCCAACCCCATCGTCAAATATCGCCGATATTTGACCCACTGATGACCCATCACGCTGGAGGAATCGGATGAGGCTGGTAGAAGGAATTTCAGTTGGATTTGCCGCAATCCGCATAAACAAGATGCGTTCGCTTCTGACCATGTTCGGCATAATCATTGGCGTGGCATCAGTTCTCGCGATGATAGCGATCGGCGACGGCGCCAAGCAAGTTGTCCTCCAAGATGCGGAAAAGTTGGGCGGCCTGAACCAGTTCACGATGTATCGCAGCTCTCATATGAGAAAAGGCAATCGATGGGTCCCGAACCGAAGCGCCGAATACTTTGAATATGAGGACGTATTAGCCATCGAAGCCGATTGTCCTTCCGTAAAATTGGTCGTCCCCAGAATACCCCAGTGGCGCGGGGTCCTCGTTCAATCGTCCGACGGTTCAGAAACTCGCGCCGGATACAACGGTGTCAATGATTCTTTCCCCGCTTCAATGAAGTGGGATGTCCACCAAGGACGATTCATCTCGACTGAAGACATCGACAATCGCACCAAGGTATGCGTTCTCGGTTCAGAAGTTGTCAAAGAGCTGTTTGGCAACCGAAATCCCATAGGGGAGGAGATCAAAATTGCGCGGGGTACCGGGTACCGCCGTTGGGAAAGAGAGAAGCAGGACCGGAGCACTGAACGCTTCACCGTTGTCGGCACCATGATGTCGCGCGGAAGAAGCCTCCGTTTCGGCTGGAACCTTGACAACATTATATTCATGCCGCTAACGACCGTTCAACAGCGGTTCACCGGAAATGATCGCGTTGTCATGCTCTCTGTCCATGCGAAGAGCGCCGACCTGCTCGACAAAGCAACCGAGGAGGTAAAATCTGTCATCAGGAAGAGACACAATAATCAAGACGATTTTTTCAACGTCTGGGTTTTGAAAGAGGGAATGGAACAACTCGAAAAGATTAGCAGGGTGATAAAAATCACGCTTGGCATCATAGCAGGATTTTCCTTGCTTGTCGGCGGGATCGGGATCATGAACATAATGTTGGTGTCGGTCACCGAGCGTACCCGAGAAATTGGCCTTCGAAAAGCGATTGGTGCCAAGCGGTTAGACATTCTCTTTCAGTTCTTGGTCGAAGCTGTCTTGATGTGCAGCGCAGGTGGTTTGATCGGCCTCGGCTTAGGGGTTCTCGCCGGCAAAGGGATGGCGCACATCGCCGTCAGCATCGTAAAAATTGTCCCCGAGTGGCCTGCCGTAATTTCAACGGATTGGATGATTATCTCAGTTGCAGTTTCAGCGGCTATCGGTATATTTTTTGGCCTGTATCCCGCAATTCGAGCGTCCGAACTATCACCGGTGGAGGCATTGAGAACAGAATAGTCGAGTCACATCCAATTTTGGGGATTTCGCGAACTGAATCCTATGCCCTGCACATCAAAATCCGTAGGCGGGAACCAAGGGAGTGAATAACGACCGCGATAGAGATTCCCTTGCCCCGCATTGCATAACCTTGATGGTCCCCATCATTACGCTGCAATTATAGGGAAATGGCATTTACAGACTCAATAGTTAACCTTTAAATGTATAACCACGGTACAATCAAAGGCGATCAACATGAATATTATCGAATGCGTTACCGTAGGGATTTCCAGTCTTCGTCGCCACACATTGCGCACCTCGTTGACCATTTTGGGCATAGTTGTTGGTGTGGGCGCCGTGGTGAGTATGGTATCCGTCGGCGATGGCTCACGTGCTATGGTTCTGAGAGAGATTGAGCGTACCGGCGGAATCAACATGATCGAGATCTACCGAGACGATTGGGACAAACAGTCGGGCACATTGACCCGCGCAGCCGGTCGAACCGTTCGAAACAGACGCTGGAGACGCAACCGCGCGGAACACTTGGAAACTTCCGACGCATACGCCATTCTGGAAAATGCGAAAGGGGTGACACATGTGATTGCCGAAGACGACATGGGAGGTTGGAACGTCAACTATCAGGGCATTAGCAAAGACTCACGCATTGTTGCATCAACCGCGGGGTACGATCACTCGCACAACTGGTACCCTCAGATAGGTCGGTTCTTTTCGGAAGAAGAGGTGGACACCGCCAGTAATGTCGCCGTAATCGGCTCTAAAATCTACGAAGAGGTTTTTAGACACGAGAATCCAATCGGCGAAGAAATTAAAGCGACACGCACGAGTTCGCGGAGTGGGCGTCGTTATGACGTGCGTCTCACGGTAATCGGGGTAATGGAAGAGAAAGGTGACGCCATGGACACTCAAGGGTGGGACAATCGCTTTATCATCCCGATTACGACACTCCAACAAAGATTTAAGGGAAGAAAGGACATTGAGCGTATCCGGGTTGAGGCCGAAGACGTGGACGATGTCGCGTCCGTAAAAGAGAATTCGAAACGCATACTGGGAAGAATACATAACAACTCGGGGGATGAGTATCAATACTGGACAGCGACCGAGGAACTTGCCACGGCTGAAAAAATCGGTGGAACTATGAAAGCATTAATGGGAGGTATTGCTGGAATCGCACTCGTCGTGGCAGGGATCGGCGTGATGAACATAATGCTGGTTTCCGTTACGGAGCGAACGAAAGAAATCGGTTTGCGCAAGGCGCTTGGCGCCAAGCGGCGCGATATATTGTTGCAGTTCCTAATAGAAGCTGCTACTTTAACCTTGGTGGGAGGAATCCTTGGAGCAACATTGGGCGTGTTCATGGGACAAGGCACCGCCGCGATTATCGAGAAGTATGTTTGGCCCGGGAGCAATTGGCCCTCGATAATCTCCCTGTCCACCATTATCCTCGCAATGACTGTCTCCATAAGCGTAGGCATATTTTTCGGATTGTATCCCGCCAATAGAGCTGCCAAATTGACTCCGGTGGAAGCGCTAAGATCAGAATAGCATTCGATATAGCCAATTGTCACTCCAAGGAGGAGTTCGTACAACGTGAATAAGAAGATTTTAGGTGTCATAGTCATCGTATTTATCGTGGCTATCGTGGCCATTCTAAGGTTGAGAGGAGTAAACATCCAGTTCGGGGTTAACATTGTGCCACCCGCAGCCTCTGTGAACGATGGAAAATCCGCCGAGAAGAAGGTCGAGATTGTCAAGCTCGGCGATTTCCAAACGCGAATCAGTGCAACCGGTAATCTTGAACCGTTGGTTGATGTTGAAGTAAAGTCAAACGTTGAGGGTGAAGTCGTGCGGTTGTATGTCAGCGAAGGGCAATTGGTAGAAAAGGATCAGGTGTTACTTGAGATTGATCCGGAGCAAATCCAAGAAGGTGAAAGACAAGCCAAGGCCAATGTCAAAGCAGCCGAAGCGCAACTCGCGCAAGCCGAACTGAGCATTAATCTGAAAATTGAAGAACTCAACAGCCGATTGAGGCAGGCGAAAGACAGCGTTGAGATCGCAAAAGCAAACTTGATTACGACCAAGGCGACGTCCGGCACACAACTTACACAAGCTGATACACAAATTCAAACCACGAAGAACGATTTGGCGCAAGACAATATTGCTTTAGAGCAGGCGAAGATAGCACTTACACAGGCGGAATTAAGGTTGGCTGAACTTGAGGTGGAGCGCGACTCCGCGAAAGTAGCGCTGGATACCGCTGCAGCCGAATTGAAGCGTAGTCGGGAACTGTTCGATAAGAAACTCATCGCCAAAAAATCCGTTGAAGAGGCGGAAACAAGGCATGCGACTATGCTGTCCCAATACAATAGTGCCGGGAAGCGTCTTGAATCTCAGCAGCAAGCTGTAGACTCTCAGAATAAGACTATTACGGCTAGGCAGAAAGCGATTGAGACCCGCAAGGCTACACTATCGTATCAAGAACTGAATCGCACAAAACTAGGTCAAATGCGAGAGGCGCAAGAAAAAGAATCAGAACTCCAGTTGCAAATCGCAGAAACCCGCCTCATTGAAATTCAGGAATCCATTGATGAGGAGGAGATGATCACCGAGCAGACGAAAGTCGGCGCGGAAGCCAACCTGCTGCGAAACGAAAGCAACTTGAAAAACCAGCAGGAGCGACTGGAGTGGACAACAATCAAGGCTCCGATGGCTGGCGCGGTCACCTTGCTGGAGATAGAGGAGGGCGAGATTGTCACCTCCGGTCGCTCCGCGTTTTCTCAAAGCCCCCCGCTTATGACAATCGCTGACCTGTCAAAGATGGTTGTAAAGACTTTCATCAACGAAGTCGATATGGAACGCCTTCGTTTGGATCAAGAAGCCGATATCAAGGTTGACGCATTTCCAAAAAAGAAATACAAGGGGCGCGTCGCAGAGATATCTCCGAGCGGAGAAGAACGTGACAACATTATTACGTTTGAGGTGATGGTCGAAGTCGTCGGCTCCCCGTCCGAGTTGATGCCCGGAATGAGCGCCGATGTTGACATCATCACCTACAAGGAGAATAACGTCCTCCTATTGCCAATCGATGCAATCGAGGACAAAACCTCCGTCACGGTCACAGCGGCAGTTAACGACATGTCTCCCTTCAAAGAAAAGCAGCCAATTCAGATCATGACGCCGACCGAGAAAACCTTCAAGGGTCAAGTGGAGTCTATTAGCGGCACGGAGTTAATCATCAGCCTTGATAGTACGCAGCGGGGGATAAGGCCCGGAAAAATGACACTTGCGCTTCTGGCCAAAGGAAAACAGGTAGCAGATGGCGTCGCCGGTACGATTGACATAGTCAAGGAAAAACTCGTGACTTTGGATTCGGGAGAAACGAAAGAAAAGCGCAAGGGCCCGCCGAAGGGCAAAAAAATTGCGATTGAAACAGGCATGCAAAACGAGACTGAAGTCATTATAGAGAGTGGTTTGTTTGAAGGCGACCGCGTGATTCTTCCACCTCGAAAAAAACCTGCCGAAGGTAGGTGGGGAAGAGGTTAACCGTTTCGTTCCTCCTCGTCAAAAGCGTCTCATTTCACAGAGGCGCTTTTTTTGTTTCCGAAACAACTATAGCCTATCCATCCGGAGGCGGAAGTCCCGCGGTAGGAATTCTCGATCATCATTTCTCCGATTTCCAAGCCCATCTGCTTTCATTGCGCGTTGCCCCACTCTTAAGTATACAAGTCACTACACTTTCCCAATTTCGTCGTTGCATTCCGGCCCATCCTGATATATCATAAACCGTGATTCCCACCACAATCTTGAATCAAGGAGTCACGTGTGAAGATCACGATTCTCGGTTCAGGCACTTCCACGGGAGTACCAGAATACAAATGCGAATGTGACACCTGCGAAGACGCTCGACGTATCGGCTCGAAAAACTATCGCACCCGCCCCTCGATTCACCTTGAAAAAGACGGAAAGCACATACAGTTCGATTTGGGGCCCAACTTTATGGACCAGATCGACCGTAATAAGGTCGATTGGATTGATGCAGTGGTGTTTACGCACTGCCATGCAGACCATGTCAGTGGAACAAATGACATCGTAATGCCGTGCCGCAAGCAACAGATGGACATGCCCATTTTTGGGCCCGAAGAGACCATTCGCATTTTGCAGCGCAATTTTGATTATATGTTCAGCAAGGATTCTTATCAAGGCGGCGGAATCGCCCACCTGATTCCAACCATAGTTGAGGAAAGATTCCGGATTGACGGGTGTGAACTGTTACCGGTTCCAGTCGAGCACGCTGCCGTGCAAACCTACGGCTACCGAATCGACAATTTCGGTTACGTTCCCGATGTTAAGCGGCTTCCTGATTCTTCAAAAGATCTGCTGCGCGGAATTGACGTGCTAATTGTAGACGCACTGAGCTTTAATTCGCGGCATCCAACCCATTTCTCAGTCCACGAGGCGATCGCGGTTAGCAACGACTTGCAGCCGAAAGAAACATACGTCACCCACATTATGCACCGCCTCGATCACCGCTATTTCTCCGCACAGTGCGAAGAACAGAACATCGATCTTCCCGACAACGTCCATCTCGCTTACGATGGTCAGGTTATTGAGATTTCCTAGTGCGGACACCGTTAAATGGTGATTGCGCTAGAATCCATGTGTCAGTCCGTCCAATTTTTCAGCATGGCACAGCGCTTTTAAAACTTGTGCAAACCGATGTTGTTCCCGGCCGGATCGACGAACACACCAATCTCTCCCATGCCGCCAGGAACAGCCGTCGGCGGCACAACCGTTTTACCGCCAAGACTCTATGCTCTGTCCAGGCATGCCTGTATGTCATCCACTTGAATGTAGATCGAGACGTAGTTTGGCGGCATCTCGTCCGTCGTTTGCATGATGCCCCCGGGGATACCTCCCTCGACATTCTCAATATACCAGTAGTCGCCGGCTGGGGCATGACGCGCAATTTTCCAGTCGAAGAGGTCGCCGTAGAACTCCTTCAGACCCTCCCCCTCTCGCCCGGCAATTTCAAAATAGACAACCGGTTTTCCCATAATTCCCTCCTTGAGCCCTTGAGAGAGCTAGATTATTCACGTTGCCACTTCTGTAGAACGATTTGTTAGATTGTGATTGTAAGGCGCAAACTGACAGTGGGATGTTCTATCGCACTTCTTATCCAGTCGCTTGATTGCTACGAAATCTCCGCGATCAATGGTCTGTTCTCAATTGAAAACAATGGTACACGCCTACATTCTTGAACGTAGCCGCTTGAGTTAAACACTGAAATTCACTATTGCACTCAGTGAAAGAGGTCCGTGTAAAACCCTCGCAACTGTTCTCCGTCTCTACCACCAATTTATAAATGGACTACTTGCTGACCCGTTTTTCCGCTCCTTTATGTGGGATAATTAGTGCGCTCGCAATGAGCATTGAGTTGCAATATTAGATTGGCACTACCATGGTCGTCAAGGCGAATTTGAGATAAATACGTTACCTACACCGAATCGAATCTCAAAACTGACGGCAATATCCGACGCGCCCAAGATACCCGATTTTTAGTGTAGACATCACCTAGCTTCGTGGAGTATCATGGAATAAGTAGAAATAGGCGACAGATCTCTTTCCGTCGTGAAATTAATGCAAGACGCATCAAACAAGGATATGGAGCGTAAACCTGCCATAACTCGATTACTCGGATTACTGCTGATCATCATAGCCTCAATCACTCTCGCACCGATTGAATCGTTCGTTGAAAGATTATATGCGGAGACAACCGAGGCCGGCCCATCTAGCCAGAATCTCTCACCTGCGCAGGCCGAATATAGAGCGCTCCTCGAGCGTTTCTATGATTCGGCATACAACCTTCCAAATCAAACGGAAGTTCAGAACTTAATATCACCGGACTACATTGACCACAACCCGGTTAATCGCAAATCGGCATCTGGAATTGAAGGGCTAATATACAGATCCAAGCTATTCCGAACCGGTTTCCCTGATCTCGTGATTGCCGTAGAAGATTTTATTGTTGGCCGAGGAAAAATAGTAGCCCGTATCAGAATGCGAGGAACACATCAGGGTGAATTCATGGGGCTCGAGCCCACCGATAAGCAGATTGACGTTTCGGCAGTCGAAATCTACGCAATCGTTGGCGAGAAGATCAGCGAACGCTGGGGAAATCTAGATGGCATCGCGTTATTCCGGCAATTGGGTGTGATTCAGACTCGAGAATCTCCAAAGCACCGCCTTTCCGAGAATAGCGAGGAATCTACCGAAGAGAAGCCGGAAAACAAAGTCGCCGAACAACCGAACTTGACAGAACTGAACGATTGGGAGCCCCTTAAAGCCGCGTTCATGCACGAGATCGGCCGAGTACGCATTGTGGCGCTTGTGTCACCAAACTGACCGCTATGTCGTCGGGGGGTCTCCGAAATAATGAGAGTCGTTCGCAACTCTGCAGAAGACTATCCGGTAGTGCATGTAATCTGGCAACCTGTCCTTCGCAGCGACAACCTCAAGGCTGCCGAAAGACGCGCAGAGGAATTTGCAGACGATAGGATTCACCACTTCTGGGACAAAGAGAGATTCACCGGAAGATTGTGGAAGCCCGTACTTGGCACTCGGGATATCCCGTGGGACGTTTATTTTCTGTACAACCCTGACGCCCAATGGGAAGAAATTCCCACGTCGCCGGATTTCTGGATGCGACGGATGACCGAAGGGAAAATCCCGCGATTTCTCAAAAAGGTAAGCGAAATTATGGGCAAATAACTTCCCAATGGCCGCTTAAGCCTTCAATCCGTGTCCACAATTGTCCCTTCTTCTCCCCTGTAGTCAAGCGTCGAACCCACGGCGATTGGGTTCTTCCGGTTTTCGTGTCTTTCCACCGTCCAATCCTCCCTTTTGCAGGATCCAAATCTTCCTATTCTCTCTGCTAGTTTAGTGGTCTATTCGCTAAGAATATAATGCTTACGAGACTGGAACAAGAAACTGTTCTACCACGCGGGTAGGTGCGGTTTCTAACCGCACCGGCACCCAACGCTCAATCATATTTTTTGGCAACAGAACCATTTAGCTCAACATTCGGAAAATCAATACCCCCATGCCCAACGCAAAACAGTAGTATGAGAATCCTGTGAATTTCCCCCGATCAAGCACCGCAAGTAGAACTCGCAAAGCAATATAGCCGACCGCGAAGGCTGTCAACGTACCAAATGCGACTGCCATAGGGCTTACCGAGATGCTCGCCACATCCTTGAGTTTGAGCAAAACTGCGCCAAGGATTGCAGGAATGGAGAGAAGGAACGAAAATCGTGCCGCCTGTTTCGGAGCACTTCCTAAGAGTAATGCCAGTGAGATTGTAGCCCCCGATCTTGAAATCCCTGGAGTTATGGCTAACCCCTGAGCGATTCCGATAAGTGGTGAATGCCAGAACCGCACAGGGCAATCTCCGTCGACTGGGTTTCGCCTGAATCTCGGTAATTGTAGGATAACGCCCGTAGTTATCAGCATCATCGCGACGACCGTTGGTTTGACGAAGAGCGCCTCAAGTTGTGGCTTAAACGCAATGGCGATTGCTCCCGTTGGAACAGAACCTAGCAATATAAAACAAATGAGCTTCAGATCGGTTGAACCCTTTATGGTAGAAATCGGTCGTCGGTAGAACTGGAGATTTATCACGGCTGAAAGGCTCGCTCCTGCAAGTTCCCGGATCGAATTTTTGTACGCGATGATGACCGCGCCGAGCGTGCCAAGATGTAGCATCACATCGAAAAATAATTGCGGCTCTCTCAATCCCAAAAAATGTTGCATCAGTGCCAAATGCCCGGAGCTGCTCACCGGCAAGAATTCTGTCACCCCTTGTAAAATACCGAGTATAACCGCTTCAAGAATGGTCATTTTGTCTGTTTATCGCGCCGAGACCGTCGTACCGAGGTTAGTCCTTTTCAACTTGATCACACAAAAAACGCCCCGCCTAAACTGTCTGTTGCAAGTTCAAGCGGGGCGTTGTAGTTGCGGGAAATTTACTTCGATTACTTGGAAATCAGCATTTTGCGCGTAGCAGCAAAATCGTCCGTTTTCAGAGTATAGAAGTAGACACCTGAAGCGACATGCTCACCTGTACCGTTGCGTCCATCCCAATACGCGGCGGTAGACTGTGTCATGTAGAAGCCAGCCGGAATCAACCCCAGATCAAGTGTCCGAACAAGCTGACCGGCGGTACTATAAATCTCAATGGAAGCGAAACTGGACTCGCTGAGTTGGAACGGCATCCACGTTTCGGGGTTGAACGGATTGGGGAAGTTCTGTGCCAGTAGCGTTTGCTCTGGAGGCACATCGCCAACCACCAGTGACAGACGCAGGAATGCCTGTTTGATGTCCGCAATGTCAACCGTGTGCGTGAACGGCCCTGACACGATATTCCCGCCGTCATTAATCACCGTGATTTCCAACTGATCGCCGGCTTCTATGACACTATTCCGGTTGAGATCTGCCCACACGGCGGCGGATCGTACCTTGCCCTTTGAAATTGGATCGGTTGCAACGGCGCCGGTACGCAGGTTCTTGGCTACCAAAATATAGTTGGTATGCGGATCAGCCTTCTGCAGACTGCCGCTCACAACAAATGCCCACGCATCTCTGAAGGGATTGATACCCGGTGCGGTGGCGGCCTGTTGGTTATCCCACGCCATTCCCGTGAACGTTACGGAACCACCGTCGGGCGTGTTGACGATGTAGCCCATGCCGCCTTCGATTGCAAACCCGTCGCCGCCTTCGCCTGCCGTGAATCCGACGAATTTCTGACTTGCCGCGTCAAGTTTAATGACGATGGTAGCGCCTACCGCGTCCGCGAAGGATTGCGCCGTGTACGGCTCTGCAGGCATCAGGGGCAGAGAAATCATATTCAGCCCCGCATCAAGCATCATGGAGAAAGATGCCATCCTTGGTGGTTCGGGAGTCTCTGGCATTTCCGGAGTTTCAGGGGTCTCTGGCATCTCCGGAGTTTCAGGGGTTTCAGGCATTTCCGGAGTTTCAGGGGTTTCAGGCATTTCCGGAGTTTCGGGAGTTTCTGGCATTTCCGGAGTTTCAGGGGTTTCCGGAGTTTCGGGAGTTTCGGGAGTTTCTGGCATCTCCGGAGTTTCGGGGGTCTCTGGGGTTTCCGGCGTCTCAGGCGGTGGCGCTGCAGCGCCACTGACAGCACTTCCTGCAATTGTAAGCTCTATTGCCATTGCATTAGCATCAGCAACCGCGACTTTGTCAAAACCGATACTAGAATCCTTAACTTCAACAACCTCAAATGTCGCAGTGGCGAGTGTTCCGTCGCCATCCGCAGCCGCACCAATGGACGCTGCTACAAGTTGCACTTGCCCTTGTGCATCCGCAACCGCGGGGGTTGGGCCCGTCACAAATGGATTCCCTTGCAGGTAATCGGCATTCGCGATCGCGACTAACGTTAGCGCACTTGCATCGTAAGTTAAGTCAAACTCGTACCCGGCAACATTAGCACCACCGGTGATATTGATTTTGACGTCAAATTGCTCTCCAACCGCTGGGGATTCGATTTCCGCTGGCATTATTGAGACAACCGTTTGACCATGAGTTGTCCCATGAAGAGCAAACAACATCACTAAAACAGTGACAAGCGAGAAAAGCAATCCTCGGTTAATCATCTGGTCCTTCATCAAATTTTCACCTTTCATAAGATGTTTGTCATTTCAAGAAATGTAACAGAGTATATCTCAATTCAAGAAATGGTTGTGAATTTTCAAATCGTGTCATGAAGTCAATGCATAACACGGCAGTTTTCTGTTGTACCCAAATCTATTATGGGAATACCTAAATATTACGGTGCTTACATTATAACCCATATGTTCTACCTTTATCAATAAGTTTTTTTTCAATTTTTTCTAAATCTACGGATTTTCTTCAAACCATGTAGTCAATTGCAGACGCTCAAATTTGCGATATGGATGGGCTCCGTTATGGGTTTCATGGTGTCAAGGGGCCGATTTGCTGCACAACAGCGCCGTCCGCGCATATTTGTCTTTCATGTCCCAAGAACTGTTTTCTCGCAATCTTCCGTCTTTACACTCCACTCTTCTTTCGCCGGACACTACCATCAAGCGAGTAGATAACGAGCAGTACCTGCTATGGGAACTCTAACGTACTCACTAACCGTTCGTCTGATCCTTCGCTGTCCGTTCAGTTGATTGATAGAGATCCATTGGCCGCTGCGTCGTTCGTTTCGTCTTAAAACCAATTGCAAATTTTGGGTATGAATGCTAGAATGGACCTTGTTCTCGCTAAAATGCTTCCCGCTTCTCTGCCCCTGTACCCAATGCAAACGCCAGCAGTCAACAATAATGGTCGAGTGAAGGGCGCGCTATATATTGTGAGTACTCCAATCGGCAATTTGGAAGATATTTCCCTGCGTGCAATTCGAATCCTCAAGGAGGTGGATCTCATCGCCGCGGAGGACACCCGCCGTACACGCCAGCTACTCAGCCACTATGACATCCACACGCCGTTAACAAGCTACTTTGACGGTAACCAGGATAGTAAAAGCGAAAAACTGATTGCCAGATTAACGACGGGGAATTCAATTGCTCTAGTTTCGGAAGCCGGGACGCCGACGATTTCCGACCCGGGTCACCGGCTTGTCGTCCGGTGCATTGACGCTAAAATTGATATAACCCCAATTCCGGGACCAACCGCTTGCATTACGGCGGCTTCAGTCGCTGGAATGCCGTTAAACGCTTTTGTCTTTGAAGGCTTCCTCTCCCCAAAGTCGGGGAAACGAAGGAGACAATTCACCGCGGTACGCGAAGAAAAACGGACGCTAATCTTCTACGAATCTCCCCACCGGCTGATGCCCTTTCTCCAAGATGCTTTGGAGATTTTAGGAGATCGCCATGCCGTCGTCGCCCGCGAATTGACAAAAAAGTTTGAAGAGATTTTTCGTGGTACTGTGAGCGAGGCATTACGGAATTTCAAGGCTACGCCTCCGCGGGGAGAGTTTACGGTTTTAATTGCGGGCAACAGAAAATAACTTGTGAGAACTTTATACCTTAGAGCCTGTTTGAAAAATACAATTTGTAGGGTGCGCACTGCGCACCAGCCTTTAAAAGCCCCGGAGGGGCGGAAGGTGTATAGCGAGCAATTACAAAAACATGAAAAAACTGTCCTCAAATGACGAAAAATGGCTTGGCAGCCGACTTTTCAAACAGGTTCTTAAGAAATACTAAACCTCAAGACAAACACAGCCTTCACCCACACTAGAGAAAGACAGCGTATGCAATCCCCTCACGGTATCATATCCGAAGCATTCCGCGCACCCGTAATGGCGAACAACGGTATGGTCGCATCGGCGCACCCGCTTGCTTCGCAGGCAGGAATCCAAGCCATGATGGCAGGCGGAAACGCGGTTGATGGAGCAATCGCGACTGCGGCTGCCTTAGGCGTCGTGGATCCCGCAAATTCCGGGGTCGGCGGCGATGGATTCATCATGGTCTATTGGGCGGAATCCAACTCCGTCACATGCGTCAACGCGACGGGACCGGCGCCCTACGCCGCCACGCGCGAGGTGTATCTCAAGGACGGCGGGATTCCGATGAGAGGCATTCGGAGCGTTTCTCTCCCGGGTATTGTCGATGGTTGGCTGTTAGCACACGACCGCTACGGTGCATTAAAACTTGATCAGGTTTTCGAGCCGGCAATTTCGCTTTGCGAAGACGGCTTTCCGGTCGGCGAAAGTCTCGCAGCCGGACTCAAAAGCACTATGACTCTCTTTAACGAAAGTCCATATTCGCGAGCGGTGTTTACCGATAATGGTAAACCCATTGCGGTAGGCCAGATGCTTTATAATAGAGATCTTGCTAACACGCTAAGAAAGATTGCTTCGGAAGGACGCGGTGGGTATTACGAAGGTGAAATTGCCAGAGAAATTGTCAAGTTTAGCAAGGCATGTGACGGCCTCTTTACGGAGAAGGATCTTGCCGACTATCACGCACATTGGGACCATCCCATCCAGACCAACTATCGCGGCTACGACGTTCATGAAATGCCTCCCAATTCTAGCGGACACATCTTACTCCAGGAACTAAACATCGTTGAGTTATTTGACCTCCTATCGTTAGGGCACAACACCGCTGAATGTGTGCACCTGATGGTCGAAGCGAAGAAACTCGGTTTTGCCGATCGAGAGAGATTCATGGCGGATCCGAACTGCGTCGACGTTCCGATTGAGGGCCTAATATCGAAAGAATACGCAGCCGCGCAAGCGAAACGTATCGACCCCGATCGAGCGGCGGTGGATGTTCCCGCTGGTGGACCTGAACTGTTTGGAGATACAACCTGCTTCTGTGTTGCAGACCGCTGGGGCAACGTTGTTTCCATGCTTCAGAGCATCCAGATGGGATTTGGCAGCGGTTTAATCGCTGGAAATACCGGGGTACTGCTTAACAATCGCATGACATACTGGCACTTGGAGGAAGACCATCCAAACTGCCTTATGCCCGGAAAACGCGTCCGCCACACGATGAACCCGGTGATCATCACTAAAAATAACAGTGCGTTTCTCGCTTGCGGCACGCCGGGAGCGGACACACAGGTACAAACCAACCTTCAACTCGTTACCAATATCATCGATTTCGGGATGAATGCTCAAGAAGCTGTGGAAGCGCCGCGTTGGCGCAGTCTGCAAAACCCGATGGAGTCCACAGTTCCGCACACCTGTTCAAACAACCTACAACTTGAAAATCGATTTCCCCAAGAGGTGCGTGAAGGTCTTATGCGAAAAGGACATGAACTTGAGATCCTTGGCGATTGGCACGGCCCCGGTAACGCGCAAGTCATTATCCGTCATCCGGAATCCGGTGCGCTCATCGGCGGATCCGATCCACGAGTGGACGGGTACGCCATCGGCTGGTGAAGTCGTGGTGCGCCCAATCAAGAAAGTGGCCCCTTCACTTGGCGATGCGGAATCCGAGCACGAACTCCGTATAGTCCTTGCTAAAGAAATCAAAACTGATGCAGGTACTATGGTCGTGGTTGTAGTACCAAGCGCCGCCGCAGACAACGCGGAAATTTGGGTCATCGTCGTCAAACGGCGTGCTCGTCCATTCCCACACATTTCCTAGCATGTCGTAACAGCCGAAAGGACTGATCCCATCGGGAAATGCGCCCACGGGTGTTGTATCTCCGGCACGGAGTTCAGCCGTATTGCAGCGCGGTTTGTCAACCTCATAACCCCAAGGAAACAAACGGTCATCATCCCCGCGCACGGCCCGTTGCCACTCCTCAAAACGAGGCAGCCGACCTCCTGCCCAACTCGCGTATGTCTCGGCGTCATCGGTATCCACCCATGTGACAGGATGGTCTCCCCGCCCCTCCGCGTGTGCGTTTGCTTCCCATTCTTTCGGTGCGCGATGTCCAGTCTCCTGAACAAATCGCTGATACTGGGCGTTTGTCACCGGATATCGACCAATCTGGAATTCATCCACCTGAACCGGCTCCAGCTCTTTGCCGATTAACACTTCGCCGCGCGGCACCTTCACCGTACTGTCCAATAGACGCAAAGCACCTTCGCGAATTTCAACACGCTCGTGGTCTAGCGCATATCCCAACGGCGACAACAGCGATTCAACGGGCGGAGAAAATGCTCTTGCAGTGCCCTCCCAATTCAGTTCCGCATTCAATAAAAGTCGGGCGATTTCTGCCAGTGAGTCGTCGTAGTGCCAGGTCCAATACCGATCCAAGAGTTGCTGTAGGGAAACCGGGTCGCTGCATTGCGCTAGGTTCACGCGATTTTCCCGTTTATGATCCCACTCCTGCCCATCCAGCTTCTTCAGTTTGATTACTTGCATTGTTCCAACTTGGGACTCTTGATCGAACGGCGCTATGTTTGACACGTTGAAAGAACCGTGTAAGGTGGGATCAATAGACCTAGATGACTGGGATTAAAACTCCCCCGACCGCCATCGTCTTATTCTACTTGATGCTTCGAAATCGGTGTTCACCTTCGATTGCCAAATGCGCGATTGGGGGATTATTTCACGGGCACCCCTACCGACGCATGAATTTGAACAAATCGCCAGCACTTGCCCTCCTTTTCCAGCACCCCTGTCATGCGCATCCCCAATTCTTCTCGAATCCCGCACCACTTGAGGCACCACCGCTGCCGCGTGTAAAACCATGCGACGTTATCGCGCTCCTGCACATCAAGCTTCTCCCACCCAATGGAGAAATCCTCCGTACTCGCCGCGTGATGGCGATAGTAATCAAGCGCGTTTTCACCGCCCTCGATCACCTCCTCCGCATCCGTCCCGATCTTCACGTAGAATTCGGCGGAAGACATCATGACCGCCAGACGTTCGATATCCCCTGACACCAAGGCATCAAAATACTCCGTTACCGTACGATATGCATCGGTTAGATTCCTAGGGGGCATGGTGTCTCAAAGAGGGGTATAGCTACGAAGCGGACGTCTAAACGCGGGTTGGCGATTCTGTGGCGCTGAAGCAGACGGGATGGAGCCGACAAAGCGGTAGGCGGGCACAAATGAGCCTGCCCGCCTACCTCTCCCATTCAATGATTGCCAGGCGGCTAGCACTCTACCTCATAGATTTCGTTGAGCGCATCCCACAGGGCTACACTCATCGTCTCGCAAGCCCCCAACGCTTTTTCCTGTTCGTGCGATGTCAGCAGTTCAATCCGATCCAGCAGTTTTTCGCTCTCATGCTGGTTGTGCGAGTGGATTTCAAAGTACGGTTCTACGGTGTGGGGCAGGTTGTAGAAGGCTTTTAAACCCTCAAGTTTTGACTGGGCAGTGGCGGGTTGTTGAGATTCGAAGGCGTAGAGCGCTCCAAGCGCCGTGGTCGGGTCGGAAAAAAGACGCTGCGCTGTCTCGACCAATGTCCTAACCTGCGCGAGGCGTGCTTCCCCAGCCTCGGTGCCCAAGCATTGGGCAAATTCGTTCCACAGCTCGAGGTGTTCCCTCTCCTCTTGAGCGATTTCGTGATCCTCAAGCGTCTCCCATCCACTTGGCATAAGCGAAATGAGTGCTCCATATTCGCCGGCGTAGGTGCGCAACGCATCTTGAGGCAATGTCCCATCATTCCACGCTCGATAAAAGGGATTTTCGAGCAGATTCCACTTTGAGATTGTCTCGTCTAATCGATGCTTGATGTTCATCTCTTATCTCTTCTCCATCTCTGCGAATTGATGATCATGTCCCGGATTATAGCACATGAGGTCTGTTCTGTCAAGCGAACCAATTAGACCAATCAGGGGAAATGCATCCAAATTTTCTGCATCACAAAATAGAAAATCGGACTAACTTTGTGACACTAATTTGGGAGCCGTAGGTTGGGTTGAACGGAATCCGTTAGTAATCGCTAATCTTGTAGGAGTTTTCGAGTGCCTATTTCGCTTGAACGCTACAAAATTTGAGTGAAACCCAACAGTAATCGTACGTTCTACCACCATGAGACCTCCTCTGCAATTAGATGTGTTTCCTCTGGTTCTTCCATCCTTTCGATCTCTCATTCTTCAACACTCATACTTGCTTAATCGAGCGGAACGTGTTATAATTAAAATGTCATGATACCATCCCAATCTAACCGGTAAACTTGCCACACGAGAGGCGTAAGGAAAACCTAAATGGCGTACTACATTACGGATGAGTGCATTGGGTGTATGGCGTGCTTGACGAACTGCCCCGTTGACGCCATCACCGGTGATCGGAACAAGCTGCATATCATCGACCCGGGCGTGTGTATCGATTGCAGCGCTTGCGGAATGGTCTGTCCCGTCGAAGCTATTCGAGACCAGTTCGGAGAGGTCTGTAAATTCATAAGGCGCCCGACGCATCGACCCATCGCGGTAATTTACGAAGAACTCTGCTCGGGATGCGATTTCTGTGTACACATTTGCCCCTGGGATTGCCTCGAATTGAAAGATCCCGAGACGGGTGAACACGCCGAGAGTTTCTTCGGAATATGCGAACTCGTCAAACCCAAAGATTGCGTCGGATGCAAACTCTGCGAAGAGGTCTGCATCAAGGACGCGATTCGGGTGGAATCACCCGTTCTGGTGGAGCTGGCAGAGGCTGCCGACTAGAGCGCTAGGATGGTTCATGATTAAAAGCATGACAGGGTATAGCCGGAAGGAGGCCAACACAACCTTCGGCGCCTTGACAATCGAAGTAAAGTCGTGGAACCACCGTCACTCCAATGTGTCCGTCCGCATCCCCCCTCTCCTTTCGCAGTTTGAACATCCAATCCGCTCTTCGGTACGAAATCGCATCCACAGAGGACATGCACAGGTCACTATCGAACTTTCCGAGATCGACACACACTCGGGTTCCCACCTAAAGTTCAACCTCGCCTTGGCGCGGCAATATCATCAGGGGCTAACCGAAATCCGAAACGAACTTCAACTACCAGATGAGATTTCGTTGGAATCGTTGGCGCAACTTCCCGGCGTATTCTCACTCGGCAAACCGACCGTTGATGCCCAGTCGGCTTGGAATGAAGTTGAGCCGCTTCTGGAGAATACGCTTGACGAATTGGATCGGATGAAACGCGCTGAAGGTCAAGTGATGTCCGAGGCGATGCTGGAACTTCTGAAATCAATTCAATCTTACCTCCGGAAGCTTGATGGAGCACGCGAGAATTTGGTTGAAGCAGCGAAGAACAAGCTCGAGACCCGTCTGAATGATCTCTTTGAAGGACACGTTGAGATTGACAAGAATCGCATCGTCATGGAAGCAGGTGTAATCGCGTCACGCTCCGATGTTACGGAAGAGCTTGTGAGACTTGACAGCCACTGTGCACAATTCGAGAATCACTTGAGTGCGGAGGCTCCGGTCGGTAGACAACTCGATTTTCTACTTCAAGAGATGAATCGCGAAGTCAATACCATCGCTTCCAAAGCCTCGCCAATGGCACCCTCCTCCCTTTGTGTTTCTCTCAAGACCGAAATCGAAAAGATTCGGGAAATCGTTCAGAATGTCGAATAAACCACCTACCCGCCAAGGATCGCTGATTGTCGTCTCGGGCCCATCCGGTGCCGGCAAAACAAGCGTTATCGACGCACTTCTCCAATCCGATTCAACACTGACATGTTCCGTGTCTGCCACGACGCGCCCTCCCAGACCCAACGAGACTAACGGTGTAAACTATCATTTTCTATCGCCGTCTGAATTTGAAACACGCCGCAAGAAAGGCGAGTTCGTCGAGTGGAATCGGTACGGTGATTACTGTTACGGCACGCTAAAATCGGAAATCGAGTCGCCTTTGGCGGAGGGAAAGGATCTTGTTTTCGAGATCGATGTCAAGGGCGCCATGGCGCTCAGATCGTGGAGCCCAAATATTATATCCATCTTTATTTTGCCGCCCTCGTTTGCGATGCTGGAGAGACGCCTTCGCCGGCGGCAGACCGAATCGGATCCGGAGCTTCAACAGCGCTTGACGATTGCAAGGTCCGAAATTGGCTGGATCAAAGATTACGATTACTGCGTCATAAATCCCGATGACGAGATTGATCAAACCGTTAAACAGATTCGCCACATTATCTCTGCGGAACGCTGCCGCATAAATGAGTCGTTCTTGGCGTGGACATCCCAAGAATTCTCTCGACCGACATCTTAGTGCTGCTCTCGCCAACAGTATGTAGGGTGCGCACCGCGCACCAGCCTTTGGATTTGTAGGGTGGGCACTGCCCAACACAGAGAATTGCGGAAGTGCCCAAGCCCCGTCTTCAATCTGAAACTGCGCAGTGTTTTCCACTAACCAAAATATCTGGTAGTGGGTATGCTGTCAAGATTGAGACGCCAACCTTCGCGGACATTCCATGTCTTCAAAGTAGTGTTTAAGTCACCCATATGTTAAGACACCGGCTTGTCTTGCCTCTATCCGATGGCATGACATTAATCTTGATTTTGGCGGATATGGAATTAACTGTATAACTGGGAGGAAACCATGACGGCTGAAGTAGCAATTATGAATAAACAAGCAATCGCCCTCGCGGCAGACAGCGCCGTTACAATTCGTGATGATAAAGGACAGAAGATTTTCACGTCGGCAAGTAAGATTTTCACCTTGTCCAAATACCATCCAGTAGGCGTAATGGTATATGGCAACGCCGATATTATGGGAGTTCCGTGGGAAACAGTTATCAAAGCGTACAGAAGCCAACTAGATGAGAAAGAGTTTGCGACGATAGACAAGTATGCTCAAGACTTTATTTCCTATCTGACCGACGAAACGCTGTTGTTCTCGGAGATCGAAGAAGAACAATACGTGATCAATCAAGTTTGCGGTTGTTTTAGACTTGTCCTGAACAAGATTCTTCACAAACTCTCAAGAGAATTGGATTTAGAAGGCAAACTAACGGAGACACAAGTAAACAAAATAATTGACCAAACAGTGCGAGACAACCATGATATCTGGGAAAACTCAGATTTACTTCCACATGCTCCTCCGGATCTTATTGATAATTTAAGAACGAAATACGAGGAAATAATACAAGAGGTCAAAGAACACTTTTATGCAAATGTTTCGGATGTTGCATCTGACCACCTCACCGAGATCGCCTTGAATCATCTCGTTAAGGATTCGGAACGTGTATCATATCCTCTCACGTCTGGTGTTGTCATCGCCGGGTTCGGTACTAATGATGTGTTCCCTGTCCTTAAGGCATTCTTGATTGAAGGAAGAGTCTGCGGTTTCATGAAATACAAACACCAGGAAGAGAAGTCTGATGAAATTGACATTGAGAACGACGCGTCGATTACACCATTCGGTCAAGACGATATGATAAATACCTTCATCACAGGTGTACACCCCAATTATCTGTTAACTCTAGTGAATGACTTGCGTGAGTTGCTTACTTCGTATCCAGAGGTCCTTGTAGACAGCATCGACAAATTCAGTCCCCGTGAAAAAGATGAATGGAAATTGAAACTTGCCCCAATCTCGGAAGAAATGTGTTCCGAATATATAGCGCGGTTGCGTGACCATAATACTGCATTCAGCACCGACTCTATTTTGAGAGTCGTTCGTGTGCTGCCCAAAGATGAACTTGCCGCAATGGCGGAATCTCTCATTAACTTGACCTCCTTCAAGAGAAGGGTTTCAATGGAGGAGGAAACAGTCGGCGGTCCGATTGATGTTGCCGTTATTTCTAAGGGTGACGGTTTTATTTGGATAAAACGGAAGCATTACTTTGAGCGCGACTTAAACCAACAGTTTTTCGCTAACTATTACAGGTAGGTTGAATACAATGGAAGCCAAGAATAAACGAACACCAAAATCGTCAACGGTTAAGAAAAAGCCCCGAGAAAAAGTTTTCCGGTCTATGGAGCAGATTAGAAAACACTACTTCCCGAATTTCCATGAAGAGGAAGAACTAAGGAACCGGACTCCCGAAACTGATGCACTCGGCATAACAAAAGACATATTGGAACAGGTCCGAACCAAACTTCGTGAATGAGCCAGTGGTAAGTTGTAGGGTGGGTACTGCCCACCAGCCTCTATGCGCGTCAGTCGTAGGTTGGGTTGAACGAAAATCCGGTAGTTATCGATAATCTCGTAGTGCTTTTCGAGTGCATACTCCGTTTGAACGTGCCAGGATTTGATTGAAACCCAACAATAACCGGAAGTTCTATCTCCATGAAACCTCCTTCGTAGCCAGATGCGTTTTACCTAATTAGACACTTATCTTCCACATTGTCGAGCACTTAAAAGTTTGATTTCTCAGGTGGCAATGTCCCGCATCATAATTTACAGAAATGAGAGTTTGCTCGGCAAGTACATTTGTAAAGTGCAATCAAACGAGTGGATAACGAGCGCGATGGAGATCTTTTCCCGTTCGTGATTTGGCAGTTGTAGGGTGCGCACTGCGCACCAGCCTCTATGAGCGCCAGTCGTATGGGTTGAACGGGAATCCGTTAGTCATAGCGAATCTTGTACGAGTTTTTGCGTGCTTATTTCGCTTGAACGTGCCAAATTTTGAGTGAAACCCAACACCTTCTGCCACCATGAGACCCCTCTGTAATTGGATGCGTTTCTCATGCTCAAAATAACCGCTAAACTAGCATTTCTACGCAGCATATACTATAATTGACATCTGCAACGCGCCGAAATTGACAAATAATATACATTAAGCGGTCGTGGCAACGTGTCTCCTCGATGTATTCAGGAGTGTTGAGTGGAAAACAAGAGAATCTCGGTACTTAGTTTCGCCAGGGATTTTGTCTTGGTGGACTTCATCTTCTTTCTTATCGTCGTAATCGGTTATGCCGTTATTGTAGGAGGGCACGAGATAGCAGCAGGCCGCGAAAACCCTGTTGAGACACTCATCGCCATCGTCGGGCACATTTCAAACTATATTCCCGTGGCGATTGTCTTGACGCTTATGTTTGAAATAGGAGGTTCCTTGACCATGTTACTCTGGAGACTATACAAACGACAAATAGACGCACAGATTGAACAAGCTAGAACTGAAGGCATAGCTAGTGGCGAAGCTAAAGGCGAGGCCAGAGGCGAAGCCAGAGGCATAGCTGAAGCTTTTCAATTATGGACAGCATGGAATAACCGCCGCCTTGAGGCAGAGGGGAAAAACCTCCCGTTTAACGAACCGCCGCCGCCCCCGCCGCAAGCGCCTTCCGCCGAATAGACGCCAACCCGCCGCAATTGCCTCTACGGAGAGGCATACCGGTATCCACAGTCTCACACGTCGCCCGCGGTGGGTGCCTGAAAACACGTGCCGCCACAGAGACGCCATCAGGATAATCTCCTGTACGCACTTCGATCTTCATGTCGGTATTTGTAGGGAACGATCAACCGAGTGGATAACGAAGGATCTAGCGAATAGATTATGAGTGCAATAGCTAATCCTGATTCATACAAGTTCCCCCGTAATAACGCCGCGAGGCAGGCTATTGGTACAAAGCCGAACGTTCGGGAACCGGGCAACTTTAAATGCGATTCGTTCAAGGAGAGGAACGCGACGACCTGTCCTTGGTGAATGCGTTACGCGTCCATGTCAAGAGTTGGCGGGAATCGAATTACCGAAACGCCACAAACGTAACGATCGAACTGCTGAACCATTGGCGACGTGACGATAGCCAAGACTAACTAAGCGATTCGCGAAGGTCTAAGCCAGCGAATAACCAAGGCGTTAGCAAATATGATAGGGGTGCCCGAAGTTAAATCCCGAATCAGGTGATCCAAAGATGGAATACGAAAACAAAAAAATCATCCTCGGCGTGACCGGCGGAATTGCTATTCATAAATCCCTCGATCTGGCAAGCCAATTGGTCAAGCAGGGCGTTTCGGTTCACGTCGTGATGACGGAAAACGCGACACGATTGATTCAACCGCTTCAATTTCAAGTCATCTCGCGCAATCCTGTGTTGCTGGATATCTTCGACCTGGGTACGAATTGGAAACCGCCGCATATCGACCTTGCCGAATCCGCAGACCTCCTGGCAATTGTGCCCGCCACCGCAAACTTCATCGGTAAAATGGCAAATGGTATCGCCGATGACGCTCTGAGCACCGTCGCAATCTCGGTTCACTGCCCCATCTTGATTGCACCGGCGATGGAAGAGCACATGTACCACAACCCGTATGTGAAAACGAACATCGAAAAACTCAAATCGAACGGCGTCGAATTTGTGGAACCTCTTTACGGCGATCTTGCCTCCGGTCATCAAGGGATAGGACGTCTGAATACGATTGACTGCATTCTCAGCCGCGTAAGCCGTTTGCTGACCGGGCGGCAAGATTTGCAGGGGAAAAAGCTAGTGGTTACCGCTGGGCCAACGCGCGAATATATTGATCCTACCCGTTTCATCAGCAACCCTTCCAGCGGGAAGATGGGTTACGCCATCGCCGAAGCCGCCCAACGGCGCGGCGCGGATGTCGCGCTCATCAGCGGTCCAACCACACTTTCGCCTCCTGCCGGGGTGGAACTTTGTTGCGTCGAAACGGCGGGCGAGATGCAAGACGCGGTTCTAAGAGTGTACGATAAGGTGAACATCGCCGTGATGGCAGCCGCTGTCTCGGACTACCGTCCGCAGGCGTTTTCGCCAAATAAATTAAAAAAATCATCCGATCAGCTATCGGTGCCGCTTGAGAGAAATGCTGACATAGCCGAGATTCTGGGTCAACGTAAGAGAGGACAAATCTTGGTCTGTTTCGCTGCCGAGACGAACAATCTCGTGGAAAACGCTCGATCAAAGTTAATCAACAAGAATTGCGACCTCATGGTAGCGAACGACATATTAGCCAAAGGCGCGGGATTTGGACAAGACACCAACATCGTAACGTTATTGGACCACTCGGACAAACGGGAACAGTTGCCCCTGCTTTCCAAGAAGGAAGTCGCGGACATCATCTTGGATCGGGTCGTTGCTATGATAGATGAACGGGGTTGAGCATCGACTGCGGTAGCAAGCACATTCAGAGGAAGGTGGGAGTAATACCATTTTGCTTGAATGACGGTGCATAATATGTCTCAACTATATCGTTCTCGTTCTCCGTAGGCGGGAATCAAGCGAGCGGATAGCGAGTGCGATAGAGATCCTTCAACGGCGTGAACAACGACGGCGATACAAGATCCTCTTGCCCCGCCGGCTTTGCGCGGAGACCAGGCTTATTACGACACCACACTCAAGTTTCTTTACTTAATCCACCTAATCGATGCACTTGCATTCTAACGAAATGGTATAAGCACCGTACGCGGGACTATCTCGCCGCGAGTTGAAAGTCGTGACTTCAAACCTCAACCAATTAAGCCAACGCATTATGCATCACGAGGGCAAGTGTTATATGAGTGCGTCAGAAGCAGTTAAGGAAAACTTACTATCCCACGTTCAGATTCTCTTTGCAGGGATGTTTTATCACTTTCCGACTTTCCTGGCATTCTGTGGCTTATTGAGCTGCGTGGCGGGTTCTCGGCCTGATACGGAACAATCGATCACAAGGGTTGACCGAGATGCGACGATGCAGTTTCCGCCGAGTGGGACAGAGATGGTGTTCATTCCGGCGGGGGAATTTGAGATGGGCAGCCAAGATGGCGCACCTGATGAACAACCTGTCCACACCGTTCGCCTTAGTGCATTCTACATCGACAAATACGAAGTTACGGTCGGGCAATACCGGCAGTTTGTTCACGCAACCGGCGCGGTGTTTCCCGATTGGACGGAGGTAGCACGCTATGCTGAATCCAATGAGCATCCCATGGTAAATGTTAGTTGGTACGACGCAATGGCTTATGCCAGGTGGGCGGGAAAAACACTCCCCACGGAGGCACAGTGGGAATACGCCGCGCGCGGAGGATTAGAAGGAAAGGTTTACCCTTGGGGAAACAAGGCACTCGATGTCACAAAGGCCAACTACGAAGATTCGAAAATTGAAAAAACGGTTCAGGTCGGCTCATATCCCGGAAACGGTTACGGATTACACGATATGGCGGGCAACGTGTGGGAGTGGTGCATCGACGAGTACCTCGCGGATTTCTATGAGACGAGCCCCGGCAACAACCCGGTTGCGGGACCGCAGATTTCTCTTCTGGACGACGGTTTCCGAAAAGTTGCCACACGCCGCGTAGTGCGCGGCGGCGGATGGGATGCCGCCGCCCGAAGGCTTCGCGTTGCATATCGTGATGGGAACGGACCAAGAGGCAAGGTAGATAGTGTCGGTTTTCGTTGTGTCCGCCCGATAAAATCGACTGTCAATAAGAAACCCCGGTGAATTGAAAACATGCATCGGGGCTGATTATCGATCTCAAGCAATCTCAACCACACGGGTTGAGACAATATTCAAAATGTTAGCGGCTTGCATGGGCTTTATCGCCGGCCTCTTTACACTTCGAATACTTTGTACCGCACAGTCAGTCGTAACAAAACTGTTTGTCTAAGTCCTTGGCAAAAAAGAAGTCGCCGCCATGCCCGCAATAGTGGATTTCCGTGTCGGAACCGGGCAGTGGCGCATAGAGATAGAAAGCGGGCTTCAAGTTATCCCTGATGTCGCTGCCGGAGGGTTCCGTGGGTTTCTCCAATACCTCGATTCCCTCCTCGGTGACATTAAGAAATGATGTCTTCTCGGCGGTAAAGCCGATAACCTCAAAAGACCCGAAATTACCACCTTTGAACTTGTCGGGAACGCTGATTGTAAATTTGCCTCGTCTCTTCCCGCCAGTGTCGTTTCTCAGCCACCCTACAGCGCCTATATATTCCGATTTCTGATTCACGGTGTCGTGAACCCAAGCAAAAATGGATTTACGTCCTTTGGGCATTTTTAACCCGATATAGGTACCTCTAAATTCATTCTTCTCCGGGTCGTATATGATGGTTCCCTTTGGCCCCACATCGTTCTTAAAATCATAGCCGTCGATGAGCAAACTGCCAAACATCGGCTGAACTTTTGATTCCCCGTCCGCATAGTTATAGGCGCCAAATGCGGCGATGAGCGTGACAGCAATGCACGTCAATATCAGTACAATCTTTGGTTTCACAGGATACTCCTTTTATAAGGTTGTCTTTGGCCGACCTGAGAAATGCTTGCGCAATTCCCTTCTTGACTAAGTCATTGGACGTATTATATCATGCAGGCCGCCTTGCGCCAACTCAAAGATTACGGATCTCCAGAGTTAAGTGTGGCACCGAGATTATCCGCAAGACGGCGCATGTGGCCTATTGGAGAAAATTCATTGGGGTATCACTGGTTTTTTCAGTTGAAAACTACACACATGTATAGTATAATATAGGCCGTTGGCGTTAGTTGCGGCCCTGCTCCGGCTGGCGATATGTCCCCGGGTCGATAATACAATGTGTGTCGAATGGGCTCTGTTCACCGATGCAGCCACCGCGCCTGCGCCGCTAAAGGGTTCTGCCGCAGGAGGATTCGAATCTCCTTCAAAGAGTTGTACTGAGGGGGAAATCTGGTCACCCTTGCACGGGGTTTTTTGGCGCGAAAATGGGAAAAAACACACCGTAAAATGTCAAATCTGTTTCTATGTCGTCTTTACTTTTCAACTGTTTTTGCCTTTGTTCGGCGCCGGCTTTGTCCGAAATTGAGCAAATCTGGGCGTCCCCGGTCATCGCGCCTGACGCGGTCTTGGGCAACAGTTTCAGCACCCGGGAGAGGGGTGGGTGAAGTTATATTCGCAGAAAATCGCAGAATATCGCATACTCCAATCACGAGTAAAATTCATGCACGAAGCCAGGCTACGGGGCGCTTCGACGCCCTTTTCAAGTTGAAACGCATGAACTGCGACGATATTTGTAGGGATCGATCAACTGAGATCAAACGACCGGTTAGATCAAGCGAGCGAATAGCGACTGCGTAGAGATCTTGACGATGTATAGCAACGCGACATCACCCAACACCAAAGCCCCAGCGGGGATCAAGCGACTGGATAAGGAGCGCGATAGAAAATCCCTCAAGCGACTGGATAAGGAGCGCGATAGAAAATCCCTCAAGCGACTGGATAAGGA
>JAPPIK010000022.1:0-34346 GCA_028820655.1 Candidatus Poribacteria bacterium
GGAAACAGCAAATCCGGATAGAGATTCCGGCGCGATAGAAATCCCGAAATCTCTTGACCGTGCATTTGCTCCATTGGTCACTCAACGCTGTGAAAAAGCCCCTAAACGACTGACAATATTTTGGAAAGATGTCTATTATCAGACCATTGTAAAATCGCGCCGTCCATGCAAACACCAAACCGCACCTTTGAAACTCGCGGTCCCGTTTCGCCGGACCGCAACTACGTTGTCCCGCGCACAGCGGAAATTGCCGATCTGGTTGAACGGATGAAGAAGGGGCGGTATATCTCCATCTTCGCTCCACGCCAGACGGGCAAGACCACCTTTTTCCGGTGGGCTCTGGATGTACTCACGGCTGGAGATAGCGACTATTTCCCGATTCAACTCGACTTTGAGACCTATAGGAACGTGAGCGTCGATAGTTTTTATGCCAGCGTACGGCGCGACATACGTGATGAGGTAGTCCGAGAGCCTCAGCGGTTTGGGATTGATCTCACGCCGGACTTCCGACAGTTCCTTGACAACTATCCGTTGAGAGATCACAATTCCTTCCAAATCTTCCTGCGAGAACTCGCTTCACACCTTGGAGATCGAAGGATCACTATTATCATCGATGAGTTTGACGGCATTCCGCGGGCGGCATTGAGCGATTTTCTTTACACACTTCGCCGAATCTATCTCTCAAGGGATACGAATCGATGTCCGTACAGCGTCGGAATTGTCGGGGTCAAGAACATTCGCCAACTTAACTACGATCGAAGTATTTCCCCGTTCAATATCCAAGACGAGTTTGCGCTCTCCAACTTTACCCTTGATCAGGTGGATACCCTATTGGGACAGTATACCGAAGAGGCAGGGCAAGCCTTTGCCCTGAAGGTGGTTGAGAGTATCCACACGCAGACGGCGGGCCAACCCTTTCTGGTCAACCGAATGGCGCAGATTCTAGCGGAAGAGATGAACATTCCTCTGTCAGAGACGATTCGCTGCGAGCACTTTGAGGTTGCCTACAAAAAGATTCTGAATGAATCGAATGTGCATATCTCACACTTGACAACGAATATACGCCGGGAGGCGCGATTTGAACACGTACTGATGCGTGTCATTCTCAATGAACAGATACTCCCATTCAGCATAGATGACCCGACAATGAGTGAGTTGTTCACCTACGGTGTCATGCTCCCGGACGAAGACGGAAATTGCAAGATTCAAAACCCCATATACCAGTATCGGATAGTTCGAGCATTTCAACCGCTGTTCAACGGTTTGGAAATGCAGTATCTCCCGGAGGATACCGATGCGGGTTTTCTTGATTACCTGATCTCCGATGGGAAGATTGATATGCGGCTTCTGCTGTCAAATTTCCGCGATTTCATCGCTCGTGCGGGATATCGTATCCTCGAGGTTCCGGAAACTCCCAAGGAATTTGTCGGACAATATCTATTGTTTGCTTTTCTGGATTCCTTCGTACAGCAGATTCGAGGTTTTATGTGTCTTGAAGTCAGGACCGGGCGAGGACAGATGGAATTGATTATTCTGCATGCCGGTGAGAAATACATCGTCGAGACGAAGATTTGGGGTGGTGAAAGCCTCTATCAAGCAGGCAAGGCGCAACTGGCGGCATATCTAAGTTCTGAAGGTGTGCACGAGGGATACTACATCGTGTTTGATCATCGCCGAAAACCTCAGGCGAGGGTGGAAGTGGAATCGATTGATGGCAACACAATTGTCAGCTATTGCATTCCCGCATTGCAAAACCGACCGTCCGACGAAACCTGATACGCCTTCCTCAGAGATTCCTTTCATGCGTCGAAGCCTAATCCATTTCTGGCAAATCCATCTCGCCGTGTTGCTCGGCGCCGCCGTTGCGACGGCAGTCCTCACCGGGGCGCTTCTGGTAGGAGACTCCGTTCGCGGCAGCTTACGAGATTTGACGTTAAGTCGGCTAGGGGGCATTGACCATGTAATGCTCTCGGAACGTTTCATTCGAGAAACCCTCGCGGCGGAGTTGGCGAGCTCACCGGCGACGGATAAAGGACTCGACCGTGTTGTACCTGCTATGCTGTTGAGCGGCACTGCGGTTGACGCGACTACCAAGACTAGGGCATCGCGCGTCCAAATTCAAGGGATTGACGAGCGTTTTCTTGGTTTTTGGACAACCTCCGACAAAAGCGAGCTAAGCGCATTCCTAAAAAAGAGACCGGGACATCTCTTCCCGTCGGTCATTATTAACCAATCTCTCAAGAAGGAACTCGACGTAGAGGTTGGTGACACGCTTCTCATCTCATTTCAGAAACAAAACGAGATTCATCCCGAATTCCTGCTCGGACGTCGCGACACTCTAGATGTCTTGGAAACCCTTCGACTGTCCGTGTCGAAAATCATCCCAAATTCTGGTATGGGGCGATTCGGTTTGCGCCCGCATCAAAGTCTTCCATTCAATGCCTATGTTTCTCTCCCCGTTTTGCAAAATGCCTTGGATCAGGAGGCGAAAGTCAACGCCATTCTAATTTCGTCACCGGCAATTCCCGCGGTGGACGCAGCGGAGCGTTTGAGGAAAGAACTCCGGCAGTTCTCAACTTGGGACGACTTCGGCTTATCGTTCCAGCGCGCCGACGACCATTTCTCACTTGAATCCCGTCAGTTCGTTCTCAAACCAAATGTCATTAAACTGGCGAAGAACGTCGCAGCCGAGAACGAGATTCCCGTAACTACTGTCATGACCTACTTGGCGAATGAGATTTCGGCAAATGGGAAGTCGGTGCCCTATTCCACTATTTCGGCGCTTGGCGTGAATGAGGGGATGCGGAAAGGCATCATAGAACAACCGGACGATCAAGTCCTGTTTCGCGCTGCGAGATTGGGCGATGATGAGATTCTGATCAACCAATGGGCAGCGGGTGAATTGAAGGCACAGCCCGGGGATAAGATTGACGTGAGTTATTACGTCATCGGGCACGAAGAACAGTATTTGACAAAGTTCGCCAAGTTTCGGCTCAAGGGTGTTGTCCCGCTAAAGGGATTAGCCGCAGACAGGACGTTGACACCGGAATTTCCGGGAGTTCACGACGCCGATGACATGTCCGACTGGGACGCGCCGTTCCCGGTCGATTTCAATCGAATTCGACCCGAAGATGAAGCCTACTGGGATGAATTCGGCGCGGCGCCCAAGGCCTTTGTTTCTGCAGCGGCGGGCGAGCGGTTGTGGAGCAGCCGGTTTGGCAGCCTGACGGCAATTCGCTTTGGGGCAATACCGGGTAAAGATCTTGAGACGACCCAAAAAATATTCCGAGAACAGTTACTGAATGTGATTAACCCCGATCAGATTGGGTTTGGGTTCCAACCCGTGAAAGCGCGCGGCTTGGAAGCCGCCGCAGGCGCCACCGACTTCAGTATGTTGTTTGTCGGATTCAGCCTTTTTCTCATCGTGTCTGCGGCGCTTCTCGTAGGGTTACTCTTCCGACTCGGCGTCGAGGGACGAGCGGGAGAAATCGGGATTCTATTGACTTCCGGCTATTCACGCTCCAAGGTGCGTTGGCGTTTCATGCGGGAGGGAGGTATTGTTGCAGCAATTGGAGGTGCGATAGGTGTGGTTGGGGCAATCGGCTACGCCTGGTTGATGATGGCGGGCTTGCGGACCTGGTGGGTGGCAGCAGTGGGAACCCGATTTCTGTCCCTTCATGTCAATCCATTGAGCCTGTCCTTCGGTTACTTGATTTCCATCGTCGTCGTTCTCGCTTCAATTGGCTGGACAGTCCGACGGCTGGGTAAAGTCTCGGTCCGCTCTTTAGTCGCAGGGGCTACCGAGGTTGAAGAAAAGGCATCGGGACGTGCAGTACGCATCGTTTCTTTTGCGACTACCGGGATTGCGCTGTCGCTTTTGCTGTTTGCGCTTATTGAGGATATGGCATCGTCACCCGCGCTCTTTTTCGCTGTCGGGACCCTTCTTCTGACGGCAGGATTTTCCTTTCTTAGTTTATGGTTAAAGTCGGATCGCGCGTCCGAAGATTCGTGTTCAAAGCACAGTATAGCGCGACTAGGCGTCCGGAATTGCGGGCGTCGTCCCGGGCGGAGTATACTCTGTGCGGCGCTGGTGGGTTGCGCCTGTTTCGTCATCGTTGCGGTCGGTGCAAATCGACATCCTAATAGTGATCACGGCGCGTCTCTGGAGAGAACCTCCGGCGCAGGCGGGTTTACGCTGGTCGCGGAGGCGGACATCTCGCTGCATCATGATTTGAACTCTGTAACCGGAAGATTGGAATTGGGTTTCTCGGACCGGGATGAGACGGTACTGGCTCAAACCCGAATTATTCCATTTCGCGTGCTGCCCGGCGAGGACGCAAGTTGTCTGAACCTCTATCAGCCCCGGAATCCTCGGATACTGGGCGTCCCCGAAAATCTCATTTCACGGGGAGGCTTCCAATTCCAGTCGAGAGTGGACGGAGAGGGCTCCGCATGGCAGCTTCTATACGAGGAACTCGAAGAAGGGGTAGTACCGGCCATCGGGGATTACAATTCGGTGATGTGGATTCTTCACCTTGGGCTTGGCAAAGATCTTGTTGTCCGGGACGAAGTGGGCAAACCGTTGAATCTCCGGCTCGCAGGCCTTTTGCAAGGCAGCATTTTTCAGAGTGAACTGTTAATCTCCGAAGAGAATTTTACCACATACTTTCCGAGCCAGAGCGGGTATAGGTATTTCCTAATCCAAACGCCTCCCGAAGATGCCGAAGCGGTGACGCAGGTGCTTGAAAATGTACTTCGCGATCACGGATTCGATGTGACCTCGACCGCCGAAAAACTCGACAACTTCAGAACCGTCGAGAACACTTATCTTTCTACATTTCAGACGCTGGGCGGTTTCGGACTGCTGCTCGGGACATTGGGGCTTGGCTTGATTCTTCTGAGGAATGCGGTTGAGCGGCGCGGCGAATTGGCTACGCTGCGGGCATTTGGTTTTCGCCGATTAACGCTGTCCGCGATGCTCCTGGTCGAGAACGCATTTCTGCTCCTGGGGGGTATGGCGATCGGTGCCGTTTCTGCATTGGTTGCAGTCGCGCCGCACATACTTGCTCCCGGAACTCATGTTCCGTGGTTGTCCCTTGCGGTGACCTTGGGCGTCGTGTTTTTGGTGGGGATAATAGCTAGTGCTGTAGCAGTCTATTTTGTGCTGCGCGCTCCGCTACTTCCTGCGTTAAAAACGGAGTGAAATAAGGAAGAATCGAAGAGCGGAAGGATGGAAGGATGAGAAGTAGCGATGCAGTCCACAAACCGCTTATACGCATCAGCGGTTTGAGGAAAATATACTGGGAAGGCGACCAAAACCATACCGTGCTGGACGGAATTACCGAAGAGTTCTATGGGGGTGAGTTCGTCTGCCTGCACGGAAAATCCGGCAGCGGCAAGAGTAGCCTGCTAAATCTCATTGCCGGCATCGACGCGCCTAGCGATGGCGATATCCTTATTCAAACACCTGACGACGAAATCGCTCTCAATCGCTTAACGGAGCGCGAACGCACCCTGTTCCGACGCGATCATATCGGTTTCGTTTTCCAATTCTTCAATCTCATACCAACACTGACTGTAGTTGAAAATGTATCACTTCCCTTAAACCTGATGGGCAAGAGGGACGCTCACAAGTCCGCGGCTTCGTTGCTGGATGCCGTTGGCCTCGGAGAGCGCACTAACACCTATCCCGACAAATTGAGTGGTGGTGAACAGCAGCGGGTCGCTATCGCTCGCGCGCTAGTGCACAATCCGCGATTTCTGCTTGCGGACGAGCCGACCGGAAACCTGGACGCCGAAACGGGTGAATCCGTTCTTTCGCTGCTGCTGCGCCTAACCCGAGCTGCTGGCAAAACCCTCGTGATGGCAACTCATGCAACTGAAATTGCGGAGCGCGCGGACCGTGTGTTTCACATTGACGGCGGAAAACTGAACTTGCAAAAGGGGTAAGATTGGCAACGTGAGACATCTAGTGGTCTTGCTTCGGTTGGCTTGGGGAGGGGTTTGGCGCCGTCCGCTCCAAAGCCTGTTTTTCATCGTCGGGGTGTCCATCGGCGTCGCCATGATTATTGCCATCGACCTTGCCAACTCGTCGGCTAATCGGGCGTTTACTCTGAGTACGGACGCCGTTGTTGGCAAGGCGACGCATCAGATAGTCGGCGGTCCCAGTGGAGTGGAGGAGGGTGTCTATCTTCGAATCCGGCGAGAACTCGGGTACCGCAACAGCGCTCCGATCATCGAGGGATACGTCAAGGTGAAGTCGCTTGACGGGCAGCCGATGCGTTTGCTCGGTGTCGAAAGTTTCGCTGAACGACCTTTTCGCGAAGAACTCGGCACCGCAAAGATGACGGGCTTGAATCAGACGTCGTTCAGCGCTTTCATGGCGGAACCAAACACTGCCCTGATAGGAGCAAATGTCAGCGATGAATACCGGCTTGCCATTGGCGAGAGCCTAGAGATACAGGTAGGGAGTTATCACCACAAACTACGAATTGTCGATGTCATTGCATCCGAAGATAGGCGAATTCGACGCTCTTTGAAAGACCTGCTGGTAACCGACATTGCAACAGCGCAAGAGGTGTTTGACAGAATTGGGAAGCTGGAAAGGATCGATCTTATCCTGCCAGACGACCCATCGAACACGGTAGCGCTCAAACGCATCGAATCGGTGCTGCCGCCCGGCGCCCGCATCGAAAGTTCGGATGCCCGACGCGGCGCGGTCATAGAGATGACCAAGGCCTTTCGGCTGAATCTGACGGCGCTGAGTTTGTTAGCCCTGGTGGTAGGTATGTTTCTAATCTACAACACTGTCTCGTTTAGCGTTATTCAGCGGCGTGCGGTGATTGGGCGGTTGCGCGCCATCGGAATGACACGGCGCGAAGTCTTCGCCATGATTCTCGCCGAAGCGGCCGTGCTCGGTGTCGCCGGCGCTCTTCTCGGCGTTGGATTGGGAATCGTGCTTAGCCGCGGGGCGATAGGCATGGTAACCACCAGCATCAACGATCTGTTTTTTGTCAGCAATGTCAGTGAAATCGATATCACATCCTTGACGCTGCTGAAAGGAGTGCTGCTCGGCATCGTGGCGGCGGCGATCGGAGCCTTAATTCCGGCGTATGAGGCGACGCGAGTGTCTCCCGTCAGCACGCTTCAGAGGAGCGCCATTGAATCTCGGACACGCCGCTCGCTCCGCTGGATTAGCATCGGCGGCGTCGCCGCGTTATCCCTCGGCGCGAGCATGCTTCTCCCCGAATGGCATCTCGGGCTAACGTTCCTCGGTGTGCTCGCCGTACTCGTCGGAGTGGCGCTCCTGACACCTGCGTTCATGCGCGGATGTGCCGCGTTAGCAGGGACTCGTTGGCTGCGCCGAAGACTACCGATTCTGGGCAATATGGCGATTCGGGACATTGACCGCGCGTTGAGCCGAACCTCGACCGCGGTTGCCGCGCTCATGATTGCTGTCAGTGTGATTGTCGGTGTGAGTGTCATGATCGGGAGCTTCCGCATGACGGTTGAACGATGGCTGACCGACCTATTGGGGGCGGACATCTTCATCTCACCGCCGGCGATTGCCAACAGCCAAATGGGGTCGAGGCTTGATCCGGACGCCCTCAAGCTATTTGAGACGTTTCCGGGTATCGCGCAAGTTGCCACGGCTAGGAGCGTTGAAGTCGATGCCGACGGAATGGGGCGTATTACGTTGAGCGCAATCACTCGGGACATAGCAGGGGAAAAACGCCACTACAAGTCCGCCGTCGGAAATCACGCCGAAACGTGGAATGCGTTCCAAGCGGGCGGGCTCATTGTCAACGAACCGTTGGCCACCCGATACCAACGTTCTATCGGCGACACGATAATACTTCTGACGGACAAAGGTGAGAATCCCTTTGAGATTGTTGGCGTGGCTTACGATTATGATGTCCGACCGGGAGTGATGATGTCCGATGCCGTCTACCGAAGCTATTGGGACGATCCGCACCTATCGTCTGCCGCACTCTTTGTAAAACTTGGCGTTGATGTTGACGAGAAGATAGTCGAGCTGAAATCTGTTTTAGCGGGCAAGCTGGATCTGATCATTCGCTCGAATCGCGCGCTAAGAGCGAATGCGCTTGGGGTGTTTGACCGTACGTTCAGCATCTTCGTTGCGCTGCAAATGCTTTCGGCGGTGGTTGCGTTTATCGGAGTGCTTTCGGCATTGATGAGTTTGCAACTGGAACGGACGCGCGAGATCGGCGCTTTGCGGTCTATCGGTATCACTCGCGGTCAGCTGGCAAAGCTGACTCTCCTTGAAACTGGACTGATGGGCGCCATCGCCGGAGTGATCGCAATGCCGACCGGTCTGGTCCTTGCGACTATTCTGATTTACATCATCAACCTGCGTTCTTTCGGATGGACGCTGCAGATGCAGTTGCAACCTTCGCAGTTCTCTCTTGCCTTCGTGGTGGCGCTTATTTCGGCGTTGTTGGCGAGTATCTACCCCGCGTGGCGCATGGGACAGATGCAACCCGCCGAGGCCCTAAGAACAGAGTAGTGGGATTGGAATGGAAAGATGGAAGACGGGAAAACGAGAGGTGGGGAGGAGGAAGGCTGGAAGATGGGAAGGGCGGAAGGGAGGCAGTGGCTAATGATCAGAGGATCTCTATCGATCGACTGAGATCAAACGAGCGGATAGCGAGTGCGATGGTAAATCCTACTCGCTATCCGCTCGCTCGATCTCCTACAGTTGGTGCGTCGCATATGTGCAAACATGAATGGAATTGACTACAACTGATGAACAAACTGCTTACGTTTTTCGCTACGATTATCCTTGCTCTAGCTGTGTCTGCCCACGTTAACGGGGACACACGCCGGCAGAACATTACCGACATATTAAGCGGCGATAGCGAGGGTGCGTTTGCTCGTGCCATAGAGGCGATGAAGTTCGTGTTTCCCAAGGATCACGGACCACATCCAGACTACAAAATCGAGTGGTGGTACTATACGGGTAACCTGAAATCGGACGGCGGCAGAGAGTTCGGTTATCAACTCACGATTTTCCGAAGAGCGCTGGCGGCGGACATGCCCGTGCGAAAATCGCGCTTGGCGACAAATCAGATTTACATGGCTCACTTCGCCCTCACCGACGTTAGGGCAAGGACGCACACCAGTTTTGAACGATACAGCCGTGGTGCTGGTGGGCTGGCTGGGGCGCGAGGAGAGCCAACCTACGAAGTTTGGCTTGAGGACTGGTCGGTGTCTCAAGACAGTGGGAGTATTTTTCGTTTGCGCGCGGTTGACGACCAGATTGATCCACGATTCGCGATCGATTTGAACTTGCGAGAAACGCGCCTTCCCCTGCTGCACGGGGAGCAGGGGTTAAGTCAAAAGGGACCTGAGCGTGGAAACGCAAATCACTACTATAGCCTAGTTGGGTTGGATACAAAGGGTACAATAACCAGCGGCGGAGAAGAATACCATGTTTCGGGCAAGAGTTGGATGGATCACGAGTTCGGAACAAGCGCGCTCAGTAAAGGCGTGGTTGGCTGGGATTGGTTCGGGCTGCAACTCGACGATGGTACCGCATTGATGTTTGGACGATTGCGCGTTGGCGAAGGCGGAGACCTCGGTATCTTTGAGGGGACGATTTCGTACGCCGACGGGCGACAGATTCCAATCCAACCGGGGGACTTCACGGTGACCGCCACGGGGAGTTGGAACAGTCCGGAGACCGGAATCACCTATCCTTCCGGCTGGCAGGTGCATTTCCCGTCTCTTGATATCGAATTGCACATTGAGCCCCTGGTTCCAAATCAGGAGTTATTCAGCGGCTTCACGTATTGGGAGGGCGCAGTGTCGGTGGAGGGAAAAATCGGAGGGCAAACCTCAAAGGGTCGCGGCTATGTTGAGTTAACGGGTTACGAGCGGTAGGATTGTAATTGCACGGAAATTGCGGCTTCAAACAATGAAAAAGGAGGGGACTGGCTCCCCTCCTTCAATTCGCTCAGGAGTGCGTTGACACGGCAAAGGCGCGTCATCGCATGTTTCGGAAAAGAACAGGGTACTAGCGTGTTTAGTCGCCCCACGCAGGTCCTCGATCCGGAACCCACAACATCATGCCCGCTTTCAGACGCCGCGGATTAAAGTCGGAGTCGTCTTGGTTTGCCTCGACCAATCTTTTCCAAAGGTTGGAGTCGTCATAAACTTCGGGGCGTCCGGCGATCATCGGGAGTGTTTCGCCCTCTTTAACTCTATATTTGCGAACCTTTTCCGGATAAGAGACTGAAAAGCTGGAGGTGTGACTGGCAGCTTGGGCGTTGCCCTTTGCGTCTTTGAAATCTGACACGGTGACCGTATAGGTGCGCCCTGCCCGCATAGGCTCATCCGAGGTGAATGTGACCATGTTTCCCGATCCGCTCACGCTGCCTGCGACATCCCCCGATTCTTTGCTAATCGACTCGGGTGTTGATTCGACGGTGACGGATATCATCCCGCTCATGCTATCCACGTCTTCGCTAAACGTAAGTGAGACGGTGTTTCTCACATTAAGCGAATCTTCATATTCGGAGATAAGCGACCCGTCCGGCGGATCTACCGAGGTCACGGCCGGCGGTGTTGCATCGGTATACGTGAACTTCTGCGAGAGCGTTGCCGGTTTCTCCACCTTCTTCTTGTTGGTCACGACGACTGCCACCGACTCGCCCGCGGTTCCGGCGGGGCTCACGGCGGTAATCTCCATCTTGCTCGGAACCGTGACGCTTTGCGCGTTCTTGCCGCCAAAGGTAACCGTTACGCCGTTTTTCATGTCGAACTTCTCGCCGCTAATCCGCACAGTCGTGCCGCCTGTTTCGGGTCCTTCAGTGGGGCTCATGCCCGACGGCAGCGGTTCGGGATTACAGCCTCCACATCCGGACATCCAAGTGAGCACAAAAGCCAGTGCGATGACTGTAGTTATATTTCTGAGTTGAATCATGAGATTTTTTCTCCTGAACAGTGTGGTTTTGAGGGTAGTCCTATTTCTTGGTACTAAGGAAAACTTGAGTCCGCAACACATCCAAAGTATACAGGTTAATGAAATCTTTGTCAACAGTTTTTCTCCGACGATCGGGACAACGCGCCTGATTCCAAGCACGGTTTACACAATGAGCAGTAATGATGAATTTCTACGATTTTTCAAGTCGCCGGCATCTCGTAAGGAACGCAGATCTACCTTCCCTACTACTGTAGTATTGAACGCCAATAATCATTGCCAACCACCAATAGCATTCTTCTGTCTCGGTCCTTCTATTCTCTGTCGAAAACCAACGATTGGATGCTTTTGCCGGGGCCTTCCACCCTTCCAATCTTCCTCCCGCATTCGGGACGTGTTTTCTAATTTGCTTGACACCCTTAAACGGGTATTCTATAATGCCAATTCGTTTAGAGTTTGACACTGTAGCTATTCTCAAGAACCTTTACGGCTCGATTGGGCGACTACGGTTATTCAATTCAGGAGGAAATGGCTCATGTCAGCGTTGAAACGGATACTAGGTATTGTCCTTGTGGCTACTGCGATTGTCGTGGGTGTAAACTGGGTGATTACCCCTATCCACCACGATGGGGATAAGGCATATCCGGTCTGGAAGGTTGTGAACTGGTTCATGGCGTTTTCGGTGCTGGTAGCGCTAATCGCAAATATAGCCCGCAAACGAGCCGTTGGGTCTGAGGGCGCCAATAGTCCCATCACGCGTGAGTATTTGGAAGCCAACGTGGCGTTTTATGCCTCGCTCTTGCTGGCTCCTTGGTTCTTCACCAACTTTTTGACATACGACTTTTTTATGGGCAACATACCCCCTGCCGGGGTAGCAGCTAAAGATGTCTGGTGGGAATTCATTGACGGTATGTTCATATTGGTCGTCGGATCGACCGGTTGCCATCTGTGGTCTGGTGCGTCGGACTCCTAGAATTAAAGTAATATTGCGCTGATGGTGCGCCGTGTAGTTCTACGTAAAAATGCGCTGTCTCAGAATCAATGATTCGCCTGCCGACGGTTCCGGGACATTCTCACTAAAATTAGACAACTTCACTTAAGTTTCAAAAAAAACTATAAAATCCTCAAGGGACGATTCACAGGACTTATGACTACGGATTTTCCACTAAATTGAAGGAGGTTCTGACATGTTCGAAGGATCCTTCGTTGCACTCGTAACACCGTTCGCGGACGATGAATCGCTAGACGAAAGCAAACTCAAAGAACTCTTGGAATTCCAGATCGAAGGCGGCACGGACGGCATTGTTCCCTGCGGCACCACCGGAGAATCCCCCGCGCTTACGGACGAGGAACATAATCGCGTTGTCGACTTGACCGTCCAAACCGTGGACGGCCGAACGCCGGTGCTTGCAGGAACGGGCTCCAATTCAACAACGCGCACCTTGCACGCGACGGAACATGCAAAGGCTTCCGGTGCAGATGGCGTGCTCATTGTTACGCCGTACTACAACAAGCCGACTCAGAACGGTCTGTATGCCCACTATATGAAGATTGCCGACAGCGTCGACATCCCGATTATCATCTACAACGTTCCCGGTCGATGCGGCACGGACATTCTGTCGGACACCGTTGCCCGCCTTGCCGAACACCCGAACATTGCCGGTCTCAAGGAAGCCACTGGAGATCTCAAACGCGCCAGCGAAGTGGTATCCATGTGTCCCGATGATTTTGTCGTGCTTTCGGGCGATGATGTCAATACGTTGCCGATCCTCTCGGTCGGCGGAAAAGGCGTTATCTCTGTCGTGGCAAACGTGGCTCCCACGCCCATCGCCGAACTGTGCGGCGCCTTCAAAGCGGGCAATGTTGAGCTTGCCCGAAAACTGCACTATGAAACCATGCCGCTGGCGGTGGACCTATTTGTCGAGACAAACCCCATCCCCGCGAAGACAGCCTTGATGTTAATGGGCAAACTCAACGGAAAGATGCGTCTCCCTCTCGCACCGATGGCGCCTGCGAATCTGGAGCAACTCCGTCGTACCTTGGAATTCACGAATCTGATATAGGAGATTGGACGTTGTTACGGCATTCCACTGAATAGAGTACAACTCTCGGTTGGCTGCTAATGAAGTTCCAACGCAAGCTACTATTGACCTTTACGGGGATGGCGCTGTTTCCCACAATTATCCTCGTTCTAGTCGCCTACCATCTGATTAGCCAGAGCATTGAGCGCTGGGCAGACTATAAGATCGCGGCGACGTTGGAAAATTCGAAGAAGCTTGCCTATCAGCTTGAACTGTATGAAAATCAGCCGCTGACGTTTACGGCTGAAGAGTTGGCACTTGATGAAAACCTCGTTGCTGTTCTGGAAACTCCAACCGATTCCAGTCTCATCAATCAGCGAATGTCCGAACTCGCCGATGCGTATCAGGAATATATCCTCACCCTGTACGACACGTCGGGACAGGCGATTTATCGCACACATACCGACATTCCGCCAACAAACCTCACCGACTTTCTTTACCCTTTAGACGAGTTGCCCGAAGATCCGACGACGTCCGAGGAATTGAAGGGCGAAGGGGTTTTAATTTCCGGGATGCCCATCTTTTCAGAAGATGGGACCTCACGACTCGGAGCAATTGTCGTTGGCAAGCTTATTCCGTTAACCACGGCTCAGGCGCGCGACCAGTTGGCGACAATCCAGGGTCGTGTTGACGCTCTGACAACAAATATCGGTGCGTTAGCTACAGGTATTGACGAAGGCCAACTGGAATACCGGCGAACGGAAATACGTTCAACGCTTATCGCACTGTTAATCACCGCCGTCGTGGTGATTGCGCTATCATTCTGGTTAAGCCGCATCCTCGCCAAGGGGATCAACACCCCGATCCAGTCGATTGTAAAAGGTACGGAGGAGATTGTCGATGGAAACTTGGACTATGAGGTCCACGTCCAAAGCAAAGATGAATTCGCCGTTTTGGCGCGTGCTTTTAATCAGATGGTTGGCGACCTACGGCGGCGGACGGAGGAGTTGAAACGTGCGGAAAAAATCGCGGCGTGGCAGGAGATTGCACAAAAACTGGCGCATGAGATCAAGAATCCGTTGACGCCGATTCAACTCTCCGCGCAGCGACTTCATCGCCGCTACCACAACAACCCGGGCGAATATGCTGATGTGCTTGAACAGTGCACGCAAACAATAGTTGCAGCGGTTGAAGGTTTGCGTCACCTGCTTGACGAGTTTTCGCAACTCGCCCGATTGCCGGCGCCGGAGTTAACATCTCTCAATCTGGACGACGTTGTCGAAGCCACGATAGATATTTTCGGCGAGTTTCCAAGGCACATAGATGTCCGTGTAGATGTTCCAACCGATCTTCCGCCCGTCTTGGGGGATGCCGAGCATCTGAAACGCGCGTTCCTGAACCTAATCAAGAACGGGCTTGAGGCAATGGATGGCATAGAGAAAGGCACATTGACCATTCGGGTGTTTCCTTCCGCGGATAAATCCAAAGTGCAGGTACATTTCGCGGACACCGGGAGAGGGATTCCTCCCGATGTGCGGGAGAAGATATTCACTCCGCATGTTTCGACGAAACGGGATGGCATGGGGCTTGGATTGGCAATCGTCAAGAAGATAATGACGGATCTCGGGGGCGATATACGCCTTGAAGACGCCCAACCCGGACAGTCGGGGACGACGTTTGTGTTGTGGTTGAGGACGAGCGTGAGTGATTAAAAATACAATACGGAGGAAGTAGATGGTTGATGAAGTGCTAAGTGTGATAGAAAAATGGCAATCGGATGAACGTTTAACTTCACTTGGGGAAGCTAGGATAAGGACCGCCGTTATTGAACCTATATTGCGCGGATTGGGATGGGACACGACGGACCCTGATGAGGTGTGGCCAGAGTTTCGGGTCGAAAACAACGAAGTAGACTATGCTTTACTAATTGACAAGAAACTGAAAGTCTTTGTTGAGGCAAAAAAAGGAGGGGAACCGCTCGAAAAACACCAAGAACAACTGCTCGGTTACTCCTTTAAACAGGGCGTTAAAGTCGCAATCCTTACCAACGGGGCGATGTGGTGGTTTTATTTACCACTTCAAGAAGGCAGTTGGGAGCAGCGAAAATTCGAGACCGTTGAACTCCATAGACAGGACAAAGCAGAGATTAGCCAAGAGTTGATAAATCTTCTTAGCAAAGAAAATGTCAACTCGGGCAAAGCAGTGCAAAACGCGGAGGACCTTCGCAAGAAGCATCAATTCTTGAAGACCTTGCCAGATGCATGGAATCAGCTAGTGAGTGAACCTGATAGTTTCATCGTTGAACGCCTAGGAGAAAAGACACGGGAACTGTGCGGACGTGAGCCGGATAAAAACAGCGTGGAACAATTTCTTTCGGAACATATCGACCGAATAAAGATTATGTCCTCCGCGGTCGCGCCTCCAACTCCCGATCATGGTCCGTCCTCTAAGCCCGCTACACCGCAGAGATCTCTACCTCGCACCAACCTTTCGGGCCGCTCGAGGAGCACGACATGTACAGCCTTTACATTCCGCGGAACCAGATATCCGGTTCAGTCGTGGGGAGACATGATAGTAAAATTATGTGAGATACTGCATGAGTCCCACGGCGATCGATTTGTTGACGAGGTGTTACGACTAAGCGCAAATTATTCAAGAAATCCTAACGATATTGCTTCTGGGGCGTCTAGGCAGATTAGTGGAACGGATATCTTTGTTAACGTCCATGGCGGTATGGTAATTGAGAATCGCGCAAGAACGTTAATCAGCCGCTTTGGATACAACGCAAACGATCTGTCATTAGATATTGGCACATATTAATTATTGACGAGAGAGGAGGCATCAGACTCTTGACTATGTAAGTATGCACTTCTCACCGATGGTGGAAAACAAGATGCAAGAATGGATTGTAACTCTTGAAAGAGACGAAGATGGCTGGTACGTCGTAGAATATCCGGCGATTCCGGGTTGTGTCTCGCAGGGACGAACGGAGGAGGAAGCGTGGGAAAACATCAGAGATGCCATCAATGAATGTTTAATTGTTCGTGTGGCAGAGGGACTTCCATTAAGCGTTGAAGTTCCTACTGATTCTGCTGTTCGATGATTTGAACAACGACAGACTAGATATCTAAACCCTTGAGATTACGAAAACAGTATGAGTTCTAAATTCAAACCAAGCATTCTAATCATTGACGACGAAATCAGCATTTGCGAATCCCTAGAAGGCGTCTTGGAGGACGAAGGATATACCGTCCAGACTGCTCTCAGCGGCGAGGATGGGGTTCGCCTCCTTGCGAGTGAGCACATCGATCTCGTTTTCTTGGATATCCTCATGCCCGGTGGAATGGACGGAATCGAAACGCTTAAGCGTTTGAAACAGATGTCACCCGACACGGAGATTCTCATGATTTCCGGCCACGGTACGTTTGACCTCGCCCTTGAAGCCGGGCAGTTGGGCGCCTCCGACTTCTTGGGGAAGCCGCTCTCGCTATACAGCATCCTACGAAAAGTTGAGGCAATCGGTGCGAAGATTGCCATTAGGAATTCCGACAGCGATGCGGGCACGGACCCTCACGTACACGGAATTGTAGGAGACAGCCCGCAGATACATGAGATTCTACTGACGATTCGGCAGGTGGCTCCGACAAACGGACGGGTGCTCGTCACCGGCGAGAGCGGTACCGGCAAGGAACTCATCGCCCACGCCATTCACGCCTTTAGCGAGCGGGTTGATGCGCCGCTCGTCAAAGTCAATTGCGCGGCAATTCCCCAAGAATTGATTGAATCCGAACTGTTTGGACATGAGGCGGGATCGTTTACGGGAGCGTCGAAGAAGCGGGTCGGGAAGTTTGAGCAGGCGGATGGCGGGACGATATTCCTGGACGAGATTGGAGATATGAGCTTGTCAACGCAGGCGAAGGTTCTGCGGGTTTTGGAGGAACGGGAATATGAGCGAGTCGGCGGGAATCAGACGCTTAGGACGGATGTCCGCGTTATCTCGGCGACGAACAAGCATCTCCCCGACGAAATCGAATCGAGCAATTTCAGAGAAGATCTCTACTACCGATTGAACGTGGTTCCCATCCATGTGCCGCCGCTGCGGGAGCGGGTTGAAGATCTGCCGCTGCTTGCGGATTATTTCCTGTCACGATTCTGCCGCGAAAACGGAAAACAGTCAATGTTCTTAAGTGATGCCGCCATGAATAATCTTCGCAGACGCGACTGGCTGGGAAATGTACGCGAGTTGCGCAACCTCATGGAGAGAGCCGTTATCCTGTGCCCGAATCTGACTATAGACGAAATCGATTTATCTGAGGAAATACGGAGAGAAAACGCCGACGGGGACAATTCGGAGACGTCTCTCAAGGATGCGCGGCAGGAATTTGAGAGTCGTTTTATCCTGAACTGCCTCAAGGGAAACAGTTGGAACATTACGGAAACCGCAAAACAACTCGGCATTGAGCGAACCCATCTGCATCGCAAAATGCGCCAGTATGAAATCGAGCGTGAACCTTAGCCAGCCGCTGTCTACCCTAATTCTCTGTGTCAGTACGGCGTTGGAGGGATTTGGGAGGTCCAAGAATTTCGCGCAATATAATCCCTTGACGAAACGTCTTAGATGTTAGCGAAATGCCCGCAATTGTACGAGGCGCCGTTCGGACAGGTGCGGCTTCTATTCGTTCCTTTGCGCGATCATAGGATGGCCGCTTTTCCGGTTTCGGCGGTGTGACTTCAGGCGGAGGTCCTGTTTCTTGCGCCGCTGTTAATGACGGCGCCGGTTCCGGTGAAGGTGATCGCTCCTCCTGTTCCAAGAAGTCGGGAAACCCTGTATTACCTTCCATCGTCTCGAGGTTTCCCCAAGGGGGCAAGGTCACTTCCTGCTCATCCTCCAGCACGACCTCCGGTTCCGATTCCCGCGGCTTCTTGCGGCGGAAAACGCGTCCCAGTAACGTCAGCACTATAATGATCAGCGGAATTAGTTGAACTAGATCATCCACGCTTGTTTACCCTATTGGTAACTTCGTTCTAGCATTTCGTGTAAGTTCGATTGGCGACGTGTTTATCCTGTCGGTTCGCCACCGGACCTTCAAGGCTACTTCTGTTGACTACGTTAGCCCAATGGAGTGCGACGATCGGGTGGTGTCAATCTCGGCGTCGCCGGCGGGTGAAGCAATGGCTTGGCGCATCTCCGTGTCGGCGAGGATATTCCTGAGGTTGTAGTAGTCCATAACGCTCATTCGGCTCGAATCGAAGGAATCGGCAATTGCGCGGGGAACCTCGGCTTCCGCTTCGACAAGAGTGACGGTCATCTCTTCGACAAGCGCTTTGTTCTCCTCTTCCTCCGCCTGCGCTCGCGCACGCCGTTCCTCTGCTTTCGCTTGAGCGATTTTTAACTCGGCTTGCGCTTGATCGGTCTGCAGCTTGGCGCCGACGTTCTCGCCAACGTTGATGTCGGCTATATCAATCGATAGGATTTCAAAGGCGGTTCCGGCGGATAACCCTTTTTCTAGTACCGTTTCCGAAATGCGTACCGGGCTTTCCAAAACCTCCTTGTGGCTTGCCGCAGAGCCGATGGTCGTGATAATCCCTTCGCCCACCCTGGCTCTAATGGTTTCTTCGGTAGCCCCGCCGACGAGCCGGTCAATGTCCGCCCGTACCGTTACCCGCGCCTTGACGATCAGTTGAATGCCATCGCGCGCAACGGCGGTAATTCCGGTTTGGCTGTCTCCCTTGGAGGGGATGTCGATAATCTCCGGGGTGACGCTGACCTGCACCGCCTGCAACACATCGCGACCGGCAAGGTCGATTGCGGCAGCTTGTGCGAAGTCCAGCGAGATATTCGCTTTGTCCGCGGCGATGAGCGCCGCGACGACGCTGGCGACTCTTCCGCCCGCGAGATAATGCGCCTCTAGTTCATCGAGCGAAAGGTTGAGCCCCGCCTTGGTCGCGTTGATTTGCGGCTCTATGATGCCTTTGGGAGGCACACGCCGCAAACGCATCGCGACCAGATCGCCAAAGATCCGCACCCGAACATTCGCCGCGATCGCGGTGATCCATAAACCGATAGGGACGAACGTGGTGAGGAATATGAGAAATACAATAACAAGAACCGCGAGTATCGCAACAACTGACGGCATCTGAAACCCTCCTTTTATGATTGCGGTGTCAAGGTGCCTTCGCGGAACGCACCGGCTAGAGCACGGGGAACGGAAGCCTCGGCTTCGACAACGGTGGCTCGCATCTTTTGGACATTGGCTGTCATCTCCTGCTTGCGCGCGACTGCCATTGCTCGTCTTTCCTCCGCTTTAGCCTGCGCAACGACCAGATCGGCTTCGGCTTGCTCGGCTTGGAGTTCGGCTCCGATATTCTTCCCGACATTGACATCAGCAATATCAATGGATAGAATTTCATAGGCGGTGCCCGCGTCTAGCCCTCGATCCAATACGGTCTTGGACATTACATCGGGATTTTCAAGGACATCCTCGTAGGTTTCCGCGGCGCCGATTGCGCTGATGATGCCCTCTCCGACCCGCGCAATGATAGTCTCTTCGCCTGCGCCACCGACAAGCCTGTTGATGTTTGTCCTCACAGTGATACGTACGACGGCGATCAACTCAACGCCATCAAGTGCGACCGTGCTGATGCGCGGAGTCGTGATTACTCGAGGATTAACACTAACCTGCACGGCCTCAAAAACATCTCGCCCCGCCAAATCAATTGCAGCGGAACGCTGGAAATTGAGGTCGATTTTCGCTTTATCCGCCGCAATCAATGCGTTCACAACCCTCAACACATTTCCACCTGCTAGATAGTGTGCTTCAAGATCGGTCGTTTTAACCGTCAACCCTGCCTTCGTCGCGCTAATCTGTGCGTTGACAATTACGTTCGGATTCACCCGCCGTAAACGCATCCCGACCAAATCGCCGACAATGCGGATTCGCACGCCTGCCGCTTGAGCGGCGATCCACAGACCGACAGGCACAAACCAAAAGAAAACTAACAGGAAAATCAATACCAGTACAGCGATAATTGCTGTGAAACCTGTTATATCAGGCATCTAGGCTCTCCTTCCTTTAAATAACGTTTACCGGCTCCGGACTACAACCCGGCTCCCTTCTACGGCAACCACTTCCACCTCTGTATCAGACTCGATAAATTCTCCATCAGTAACCACATCCACCCGCTGTCCATCAATGAACGCTACTCCCGCCGGTCGAAGCGGAGATAGAGATTGACCGGAACGGCCTGTTAAAGCCGCCAATTCCTGCGGTGCTGCTTGGAATCCATCCGCGCTGCTTTGTGATGTCTTGAGTATGAGCGCCCGCACCAATTTCACTACAGCGGCCAAAAGCACCGCAACGATCACCAAGGTTAGGATGGTATCCATAACGACCTGTCCAATTTAAAGACCGTCTACTGGCTCCGTACGACAACCCGGCTTCCCTCGACGTCAATCACTTCGACCTCCGTCTCGGGCTGGATGAACTCGCCGTTAGTGACTACATCTACCCGCTTGCCATCGATTAAGGCAACACCTGCCGGTCTAAGTGGAGTCACGGAACGACCGGAGTGACCGACGAGTGTTGCTAACTCCTGCGGCGGGGCTTGAAAGCCTTCCTCGCTATTTTGGGCTGTCTTGAGAATGACGGTTCGTCCAAGTTTCGTTCGAGGTGCGAGCCACAACCCCAGTACAGACAGTGGAATGATAATCACAACGGTCCCGCCAGCGTATAGCGACGCGGTTTCCCATCCGTTTTCGACCCAAACTATCCCGATTCCGACACATATAAGGATAATAGCGGGCACTCCAGCCGCTCCAAAGCCGGGCAGTAAGATAATTTCAATAAATAGCAGTAAAACTCCCAAGCCGAGGAGAAAGAGGGGTAACGGCGGCATAAGAGCGTTCCTTCAATGGAAAATTATCACAGGACTCAATCCTTCCTTTACACGCTTAGCGAGGCGGAGTGCCTGTGTAAATCTAATTCTGTCTTACGCTGTGTTCGGTGCCTCCTCCGAGGCTTCGACAAAGACCTTTGACCCTTCCACTTCAATTACTTTAACAGGAGTTTCGGAAGGGATGAAATCGCCCGCGGTGAGCACATCGACGCGTTTTCCGGCAAGGCGGATCGTACCAGCCGGACGTAAGGGCGTTATTGACGTTCCTATCTGTCCGATATAACTTTGGAAATCCTCGTCTCCTGCGGAATGAAAGCCTATGTCCGAACTCATCTCAGTTGCCAAAGCGAAATGCTTCCATGCGCGCGTCTTTGGGAAGAGATAGAACGCGGCTATCACGCCGATTGCGGTGAGGACGATAACAGATGAAAACGCCAAAACCGCCGTTTCAAACTGATAGGCGCTCTTGAATACATAAAATATTCCGCCGAACATAAGAATGATGCCGGAGATACCCGCGACGCCAAATCCCGGCAAGACAAAAACCTCGACCATCATTAATCCCACTCCCAAAACAAAAGCCAACGCCGCCCACTGCGCGCCAATTTGGCTCAGCATATGACCGCCGAAGAAGATACCCAAACATAGCAAGCCGAGCATTCCGGGCACGCCGAACCCGGGCGATTGAATTTCTATCCATAGTCCAAGCATTCCTAGCGAGAGCAGTAACGAACTGATAATAGGACTAGTGAGAAAGATGACAATCCGATCCGCCAATGAAACCAAGGCTTCGTCGGTTGTCGCACCTTCGAGCGACTTGACAAACCATACACTTTCGGCGCCAAGTTCTTCCTGTTTTTGCGCTATCGCTTCCTCTGTCAGCGCTTTCCTAATTCCATCAATCTCGACGATTCTATACATCGCCAAGAGCTCTTCAAATGAATCTGCGCGCCCATGCGCGAAACCATACTCCAAGGCTTGGTCGGTGGTCAATGTCAACAACTCACCTTCGGCGGAGATGACCTCCATCTCCTCGCCATCTTCCTTTTTGTCTTCAAAAATGTCCGGTCTGTACGAGAGAATTCTACCATCCGATAATCTAACAAGCACGCGTTTCTTGTCAACCATTGCAACTGCAATATGTTCATTGTGTCCCTGTCGTTCCGCGGTTGTTTCGATGGTCGAGCGAACATAGGAAAGCGCTTTTTCCCCAGCCTCTTCACCCTGCATAGAGACCGGAGCGGAGTCGCCAATTGTTCCGCCCGATACCATCACAATCTGATCGCAGGCGATGGAAATCATTGCTCCTGCCGAGATTGCCTGTCTGTTTACGTAGGCGATGGTTGGCACCTTCGTGTCTTGAATCGCGTCCATGATTTTCTGCGCGGAATCAACTCGACCACCGGGCGTGTCAACATCAAAAATTATGGCATCCGCATGGGCTGTTTCGGCGCGCAGAATACCGCTCTGGATGTAGGTCATTATCCCGCTGCCAATCTGATCGCGTATGTTGACGATATGCACCAAGGCGTCATCCTGTGCCGACGAGATCAATGACATGGCTAGGAGGCTAACGCCGAGTATTATGAATATGCAACTTGTCAAACGTGTTTTGCTAAACATGGCAATCACCTCTTCTTAAGTCCGAATGGCGAATGAGGTGGAAAAGTTTATGGATTTCTCGAGTTCGGTCTGGCCCAATCTGCGATCAAAGCGTACAGAATACACAACTCTATTATATCCATGATACCGTGACCTGTCAAGCCTTTTGAAACTCAACATCATCGGTGTTGACGCCCGTGACCGACTGACAATCTCGCTTGCCCGATAGTCCCGAGAAGTTGGGAAAACCGCTAATATTTGCACGTCGTCTAACGCCACTGTATTTGCGCTAACAACTCCTGATTTCTGCACGGAATTTGCCGTTTCTTTTCGATGTCGTCAACGCTGAATTGAAACGCGACGTGCCGGTAAGTGCGATTTCCAGATCGCGAGCACATTTTCCAGCTCTATCTAGATTCTGTGGAAAGGCATCTGAATTCAGGACTTGATATGCCGGGTACTTGGAATCTGTTTGTATAGACTATAGGGTAAAACACATGTCTAATCCTCCGATTTCCTCGATATTGGACAGAACTTATCGTTGATTAGAGATTAACAGTCCAATTTTGAGTCATTGGAAGACCGCTGGCGAGTCGGTTGTCGCACACCCTATAAGTTTGTGATGATATTGTAATTGCTTTCTGCTGTGACGGGGAAAGTGATATCGCCTATGGACACTCGACCCGCGTGGAATCACCGCACCCAATTTTTCTCGACACAATTAACACAACGTGCTAAAATGCTATCCAATTAGCGGAGACATTTTTAAACGTCATAAACCGAGTTGACGATGGAATCCTCGGTTTCAGTCGCTTTATGAGATACGAAGAGGTTCTTCCCACTGCATTACCTAAGTAGAATCGGATGTTCTGCAAACAGTATCCCCACCTAAAAATCTCTATCACGGAGGAGGGTTGATTATGAAATTCTTGAGAATACTTGCGGCTTGCTCGCTGCTCGGATTTGGGTTGTTAACCGCAGTTTTCGCGGAATCCAAGCTAATATCAAGCGATCCGAACAGGGGAGACCAGTTCGGTTGGTCGGTAGACATCAGCGGGCATACGATAATCGTTGGCGCCCCAATCAACAGCGAGAACAACCTTATCGAGCACGGATCAGCGTATATTTTTACGCTCAAAAGAGAGGGGAACAAGGACAACTGGGAAGAGAAGGCGGTGCTCGATCCGAAGGAAGACGGACGCCGCAACGACAACTTCGGTTACGCCGTGGCAATCGATGGCGACTACGTGGCAGTCGGATCCCCCGGGATCAACAGTTCTACCGGCGCCGTGTATGTGTACAAGCGCAGTGGGGGCGCTTGGAAGCAACAGCAGAAAATCGAAGTTGCCGACGGCAAAAAGAGGGACAATTTCGGGCATTCCGTCGACATATTCGGAGAACATCTCATCGTGAGCGCTTATCTCGACGATAGCAAAGCCGGGTCCGCCTATATATTCATCCGCAACGGAGACAGATGGCGGCAGCAGGCGAAAATCACTGGTAACGACACCGCGAAAGGCGACAATTTCGGCGAAGCGGTTGCTTTCGCCGGTAACGAGAACGGCGTCGACTTTGCCATTGTTGGAGCGCCTAACAACACGCACAACGGAAAGAAGTCGGGCGCCGCATACATCTTTGTTCATGACGGAGGAAAATGGACGGAAGAGGCCAAGTTGGTATCCGCTGACGCTCAAACCTCCGACTTCATTGGAGATGCCGTATCCATTAGTGGGCACCGCGGCATAAAGCGTTATGCCCTCGTGGGAGCGCCCCATTTGGACTTGGCGCAGGACGTAGAGGGTAGGGGCAGCGCCGCATATATCTTCTCGAGCGATGGAGGCGCCTGGACGGAGGAAGCCAAGCTTACGGCAAAGGATAAGGAGAAGGCAGACGGCTTCGGATCGGGGGTTTCAATCAACCGTAATATCGCGTTAGTCGGCGTCCCTCGACACGGCGAAGGCGCCATTTTGGATGGTGAACTTAACGCGGGAATCGTCTACCCGTATCTGCGTGAAGGCGACCAATGGATTAGACAGGGATCACGGGCGACCACAATACCTCCGGAATTTCCGGAACAGAGTTTCGGAAATGTGGTAATAGCCACGCAGGAGTTTATTGTCATCGCGGCGTACGGTTTGCAAAAGGGCAATCCGGATCGCGGCGATCCGAACGGTGGGGCGGTTTATATCTATTACACTCAAAGGGATTGGAAACTTCCCTACTCGGTCGAACCGTCATTGTTGAGGGCGGCAACGCTGGGAGGCATTAAGCGGACTGCGCTATTCCAAAACTTCCCGAACCCGTTTAATCCGGAGACTTGGCTGCCCTATCAATTGGGGCGCAAGTCAGATGTAGCTTTCCACATCTACAACACGCGTGGACAGCTTGTGCGCCGGTTAGACGTCGGACTACAGCCGGTGGGCAGTTATCAGGACAAAGATACTGCTGCCTATTGGGACGGCCAGGATCAGTTGGGACAACCCGTATCCAGTGGCCTTTACTTCTACACACTGACCGCAGGCACGTCTCAAATCACGCGCCGGATGTTAATTTTGAAATAGGTTTCCACAAGATTCGAGGATTGGTATTGGCAGGGCACCCACCGGTGCCCTGATTTTTTTGTGATCGCAAAACGGAAAAGCTCTCGATTATTTGGACCGATTCTGTCAAGTAACACTCTCAGAAAGCTAGTCATAGAGCGGGAGTTGAGAGTCACTTGATGAGGAAATTATTCCGCCCGGGATAATGTGCGCTATAGACACACAGTCGGGGTAAGGAGATCTCTATCGCTCTCACTATCCGTTCGCTTGATTCCCTCCTACATGGAAATTTGGGGCCGTTACTTGCTGAATGAATTACACCGACAGGGATAATGGCGTGCTCTCAAGTGACACTCGACATTGCCGGGATCTCTATCGCGGTCGCTATCCACTCCCTTGATCCTCTGGAGTGCAGACGCGAGGAGGAATCGTGTTCTATTGACATCTAAGATTTCTATCGCGCTCGTTATCCACTCGCTTGATCTCCGCTGGAGTGAAAACTCTACTACGAAGGAACACCTTCTCAAAGCCTGTCATAGATTCAAAGACGTAGTTGATACTTGCTGGATGAATTATTCTGATAGGAATAATGGGGTGCTATCAAGGATTTCGTAGTTCCCCTGTCCCGATGGCGCAAACCGTTGCTTGCAAATACCGGTTACGTATTATAAAGGAGAACCGTGCAATGAAAGCACTGCTTTTGGCAGCCGGTACGCTGGTCACACTATGCGTAACTATGAGTTTCGCCCAAGATTCGCCGCAATGGCGGCTGCCCGATGGCGCGAAGGCGCGCCCATTAATGAAGACCTAGTTGACTTTAGATTACAAAAGCGACATCTCCAAAATTTGGAATGAGTCTAAAATATGATAATTGAACAGACACAATTATTCAATAACGGCGAGGACGGATATCGTGCTTATACCACTCCTTCGTTGACAAGAACAGTGGCCGGAACGATGCTGGCATTCTGCGAAGCCAGAAATAGTGACCCAACCGTAATGGGCGGCGACTCGGGCGATATTGACATCGGTCTCAGACGCAGTTTTGACAACGGGCGCACATGGGGGCCCATGCAGATCGCCGTCCGCACCGGTCCGGACACCGATGGAAATCCTGCCGCGGTAGTGGATAGGGATACGGGAACAATCTGGCTGGTGTTTTGCCAGAACTTTGCCGATGGTCCGGAGGACCTGATTGTCGAAGGCAAAGCGCCGCGTACCGTTTGGATCACGTCTAGCAAAGACGATGGGGAGACGTGGGATACGCCGCGGGAGATTACAAGCGAGGTAAAAGATCCTTCGTGGACATGGTACGCGACGGGTCCCGGGGGAGGAATCCAACTGTCAAGCGGTAGGCTCGTTATTCCGTGCGATCATGTGCAAGGTGTAGCGAGCGGCTACAGTGACGTGGCATCCTCAGTGGCGACACTGGCGGCGTTTGGCCATTCGCACATCATCTACAGCGATGACCACGGTGAACATTGGCACATCGGCGGCGTGGCGCAAGCGGGCACGAACGAATCGAATGTCGTCCAAACGATTGACGGTGCCTTGTACTTGAACTGCAGGAATTACGTGGGCGACCACCGACGCGCCTACGCTTGGAGTTATGATGATGGCTTGTCCTTTTTGGAGTCCGGTTGGGATGATACGTTGCCGGAACCGATTTGCCATGCGGGTATGACCCGCTTCACGGACGAAAATTCGCACGACAAGAATCGGGTTCTCTTTTCAAATCCTGCGAGCAAAAGCCGAAGAGAACGCCTGACCGTTCGAATTAGCTATGATGAGTGCCGCACTTGGAACGCGGGCAAAGTCCTTCACGAAGACCATTCGTCCTACTCGGGTATCTGCACCGCCGGCGATATGAGCATCTGCTGCCTCTACGATCACGGCTTCGGAAGTGATTACGATGGGCTTACCCTCGCGCGATTCGACCTCGAATGGCTCACGGATGGGGCTGACAGCGTCGCATAGCGTGTTGGAAATTCTTCGGGAGCCCTAAAGGAAGTGGTGGGCGGTGCCCACCCTACAAAAAACTTCATTTATCATGTTAGATGAGTAAGGCGGCCCGAAAGGAATCTTGCCACTATGGAACATCTGAACATCGTTGTCATTTGTCTCGACACATTTCGCGCCGACATTGTAGGGCCAAACAAGCGGTTCAGCGACATCGACACGCCGGCGCTTGATACGCTCGCCGCCGAATCGGCGCGATTCAATCGCTGTTTTACCGAACCCGGACAGACCGTCCAGGTGCGAAACGGCTGTTTCACCGGTATGCGCGGATTCCCGTACCTCCACGGCTACTACGGCTGGCACGAAATTCCGGACGAGTATCCCACGATTGCCGAGATTCTGCTGGATCATGGCTACGCCACGGGCTTGATCGCCGACACGCCCCATCTGTTCAAGCCAAATATGAATCACCTCCGAGGTTTCATGACATGGGATCACATTCGAGGCGCCGGAGGCGACGGCTGGCACACCGGTTCTTGGGATCTCATCAGGGAACTGTATAAGGACTATTTTGGAGCATACGAATCTGCCGAGCCCGATGCTTCGCACTTGGGAGGCAGAGGCCACTTTCTGCAACATTTACACAATGTTCGGGACAGGAAAGAGGAAGCAGACTGGTTCGGTGCAAAGGTCTTCGCCAGCGCCAGTAGATGGCTACGCGACAATGCGGCGAATTCGCCGTTTTTCCTTTGGATCGACTGCTTCGAGCCGCACGAGGTGTTCGATCCTCCGCTGGATTACGTGCACCGCTACATCGACTCGTGGCAAGGTCCGAAATATCAACAGCCTCGCCATATTCTTCATCGATCATTCTTTTCGGATATGAGAGGCGCGGATCTCGATGTCAAAACGCGGGATTATATTGATTACTATACCGCCTGTTACAAAGGCGAGATTACCTTTACCGATACCCATGTGGGTCACTTTCTCGATCAACTGGATACTCTCGGGCTGAAGGATGACACGGTTATTATCTTCTTCACCGATCACGGTACCGAGTTAGCCGATCACAAGGGCTGGGGCAAGCGCAACACGGAGTTGCATCCTTTCAACACGCAGCAAAACCTTACAATTCGACACCCGAACGAAGGGTGGCAGGACCGTGACGTCGAAGCCTGGGTGCAAAACTACGACCTTGGTCCGACCATCCTTGATCTGGCAGGAGCACGGGAAGCGAGCGAGAAGATGGATGGAGAAAGTGTTTGGTCGTTGGTGACCGGCGAACGTGAATCGCTCCACCCGTACATCACTACGGCGTGGGGCGGACGCGTTTCGATTCGCGACGAGCGCTGGGTCTACGCCACGGGCTGGGATTTCGAGGATTCGAACCCCGAGTTATACGACTTGTCAGCGGATCCAGACGAGCGGCAGAACATGCACGATCAGCAGCCGGAGGTAGTGAGTGAGTACCGGGCGCGGGTTGAAACTTTGCTTGGCACGCCGATTCCGCAGCCTTACTCGCAGGACCGCTTTGGTCCTATCGTGGGGCCCTTGAGCAAACCGCTTTATGCCGAGTCTTATGCACCGGTGTTCTACAATGCTCGGCAGGAGTGGGATGAACCCCGCGCGCTTCCGAAATAGCCAGAGTGCGTCGCAGTTATGCGGTGAATCGGCCAACAGATCTGTACTAGAACTTTCGCTTGCAACCAATGAGGCGCACATATCTAGTCGGCTACTATCCGGCGCAAATTGAACCCGCTCCACACCCAGTGCGCGCGACGTTCATTTCCGGAAGCATGGATAACTAAGATAAGCGTTTTATCACTCACTTCAACGGTAAATCTTCCCTTAACCATCTCATTGCTGTCGGGCGCCGCAGTCTGAATCTCGCGCCTTCCATTTGCGTAAAGATCGATGCTGTGCGCTTTCCCGTCATTCGATTGGAAGCGGCACGTTACCTCATACTCTCCGTTCGGCAGGTCAATCCTGAAAGCCGCGTCCTCCGTGTCCCAAACGCCAGTGCCTAAAAAGTCGCCAGTATTTTGGAAAGAATGTCTGGGATAAACCGTGTCCCAACCGAAACCTCCGGGTTGATACCGTGTGTCGACAAAGATTGGTATAGACATACCATCAAATGTGGCTGGACTGGAGGCATCTTTAGCTTGCATCTGAAAGTTTACTTGCTCGGCGTTCGCGTACTTTCGCCACGCTTGAGTGTTTTCGTTATGATTCCTGTGCCGAAAAATTCGATACGGTTTGGAATATTTTCGAGATTCGGGAGTGGAGTGGACAATAGCGTAGTCACCCCGATACTTGTCCATTTGAGGGCTGTTTTCCTCAACGTTCCATCCCAATCGATAATCAATGAACCCGCCCGGGTATTGATGCCGCTTTTTGTCATCCTTGAAATTGAGCGGGAAATAGTTGAATTGCGCTTCGTAGTTGCCGATAAATACCCTGTCTCCCGGTATCATGTGGTACAAGTAGAGGTTGCAATGCGGATGCGGGATATCGGACTGCCACCTGTCATCCCAGTCGTCGTTATCGGGTCCCATATTTTCAAAGACAATGTGGTCCGGGAATGAGTCCAGCGCGTCACCGTAGTCGTCCATGGAGCGATTAAAGCCGTAGTAATCCCGGCAGGTATATCCCAAATGAACGACTGAGAGAAAAACCATCAATCCAACAGCGCACCACCGAACCGTCTTGTGGAAATCGAGGTTGAGCCACGGCAACAGGATTGGTATCCAGAACATGTGAACTCGTTCATTGATGTAGCCGCCATCGCCTATCCACCGCGGCGCTTTGAAGTACGCAATCACGAAAACGATGGATAGGATGAGAAATAGGTCCCGGTTCGCCAGCCATTGCCTCGGTTGGATTTTGTCCTTCCATAGTGTCCACAAAATGAGCAGCGCGATAAATCCGAGCAGCACGTAGTTTGTCCAGACATGGCTCTCGTTGAAGTACACGAGTGCCTTCGTCTGAAGAAAATATTCCCATAACTGCTCGGAACTCCAGTACCGATACAGCTTGTCCGTGGCGTCGTTGAGCAGGTAGTTGACCATGATAAATCCCGCCGGAAGCATATATCCAGCGAAGATGAGTAGCTTCCTCGGCGCAACAATCAGCCGTAAAGCGCAAATGGAGAGTGTCACCAACATCAGCCCATACGATGAAATATGGCAGAAATACAGCAAGATCATGAGAGCGTAAAACGCGCCGATGTTCGCGAGCGACATGGACTCATGGTGCCGCCACCAGTAGCCGAGGAGATAGAAGAAAACCGGGAAACTGATTGCGAAGTTGTAGAAGCCCATGTGGAGCAAATAGTTATATCCGAAAAGGAATCCGAGCAAACCGAGAATCTGGTTACCCGATCCGAATGCCGTCTCGGCATTGCCTCCGGCAATCGCGCGCAAAAAGTAAAAAAGCGATAGCGGCGCCAATGCGATGCAAAGGGTCAGCAGGATCTTCTCCGCGATAATCGGGGACACGAGAAACATCAAGCCAGCCATAAAAGCATGGGAAAACCAATTCGGGAAGAGAGTTAGGTTGAGTTCAAAACACTCCCGAACCTTATACATGGCGGGGTTGTTGTATTCTTTCAGCAGATAGGCGTTGTAGATATGGGACGCGCCGTCTTGCGACGGGAAGTATTTGAATACCCAGAGAGGCAGGAGGTGAGCGACAAGCAGCGCAATGGCGATGTATGTGAAGGTCGACCGCTTCCGGAAGAGGTGAAGATATCTATGCATATCAGCTTGTAGGTGCGGTGCTGTCTTAACGTTGTCGGACGTTTTTTACATCGTGGATGAAAACGGGTCAACCACAATAGTAATGGAGGCAAAAAATAAGGGGTAGATAGATGTTTTTGAAATCATAACACCACTATCTACCCCTTACGCGATTCTGTAAAGCCGAAAATTCCAGATGAGGTTGGCGATCAAATTGGCGCGGAGCCGGACTGATCGAGCTCCAACCAAGCGAGGTTGAAACGGCAGACGTACGCGTCGTACGCGCATAAGATGGTGCCATCCTCCAACACCGCTAAAGACGAATACCCCGCTTGTTCACTGACGCGCCGTGATATCGACCACGTCTTGCAATCGTCATGACTCACGCGCACTGTCAGATCGCGGCGCTGACCAGCCTTTCCTCCTCGAGGGTGCAATTGACTCTTCCCCTCGTGGACTGCCGGATTGGAAAACAGGACACAACCCGGTTCATTGTCGTTCGGGAATGAGTAGCGCATCAGTGCCGCATGACAACGATTCTCAATAAGCGTTCGATCTACTCCAAACTCGGTGAAACTTTCGCCGCCATCCCGGCTAATGCACCAGGAACGGTGACCCATCGATCTCGGATCGTGGTTGCGGTTGTTCATATAGATCGAGCCGTCGGATAATTCAACGATACACGCTTCGCCGCAATGGCCCTGCGAATTGCCGCCCCAATGCCAGGTTTCGCCGTGGTCGTCACTGTAAATGACCATGTTATGCGCTTCATGGTCGAGAACTTGCGCAATTTCTCCTATACCATCGTCATAGACATCCCCCAAGGCAGGGTGATAGTAGATGATGTTATGCTCGGAAGGGTCTACCTCCTGCCAATTCCCGGTAAAGTATCTGCCCGGCACTACCAACCGCCCCCGGTGCGAGCCGCGTTGGAGTTGGATGCCGGAACCGATAAACCATGCCAATCCAGCTCCCGGATAGGTGTAAAACTGCTCCGAGATGTCGGTTGAAGTCCACGTGCGGCCATCGTCCACACTGCGTTCCAGCGTCAAGCACGCACCCATCTGACGCCCTTTTTCATAATTGGCGATGAGCCAGCTCTCAGAGAGCGGCTTGCCGTGATCGTCCTGAAGGGGCCAAGTACCTTGCGTAAACATAAAAATTTCGCCCGTGCTGCGGTCGACAACACTGGCAAGCAAACCTCTTTTCTCGGGCTCCCACCAGTTCATCTCGTCAAGCGACCAACTACGACCGCTGTCGATGCTGCGTGCTCGAAGATGCATCCAAGGGAATCCGTGGTCGGCGCCGCCGGGCAAGCGAGCCGTCGGCAACGTGGTGCCGAAGGCGATAACCGCACCGGAGTTGGTCGCCTCCAAATAGATGTTGCCCTTCTTTGTTTGCCCCGGCACCGGGTCGAATACGCGAATCTGTTCGTAGAATGGTTGGTTCATATCGAAAGGTATTCCTTAAGAGTTAGGATGTCACCCGGGCATCACCGGATCTTCTTGATGCCGCCCCATGTTGTGGCGAGTTTTGCCCCCGGCTCTACGGATAAGGTCATCAAATCGGGAATTGCGCGGGCGGGCAACTGTTCGTCATGGATTTTTAACTCGTCGACGATTGAGTATGTTGGGAACTTCGCAGGATCCGTTTCGTTGTTGTTGATTGACATCCGTTCGATGATATTGGCGGGGCCACCTTTGTACCGGTTTTGGGCGGCCAATTCACCGTCAAGATACAGATGGAGCCCGGCTGCGCCCCATGTGCCAGCCATGTGATGGATTTCACCCTCTTTCCAATTCAGCTTGGCGCTTACGGCGTTGTGCCACTCGTTACGCACTTCCCGCACTCGGAATTGCGCAACCGGACGATTTCTTCCTCCGCCAATCATTAAACCGATGGCATCTGTTTGAGCTCTGTTATACGCCCAGAACATAAAGGCTTCGTCCTTGCCGGTTTTGTTGGTGAACTTATCTATGTCCCAACCCAATATCAACCAGCACTCCAAAGTGCCTTCATCCAGGTAATGTTCACCCAATATCTTGTGCATGGGAAAGTGTACTACGGCGGTCCTCTCGTTACTGATGAATCCGTTCCCCCGCACGCCCGGCACGAATTGGCCGCCGCCCACGACCGAGCCGCCTTCTCTCTTGACGGAGGCAGCGTTTTCCAACGTTGTGTGAAAGGTTATCTTGGCGGCGGCAGATAGTAGATGCACAAAAAACAGAGCGGCGGTGATACTATAGCATACCTTTTTCATAACTCGGCATTCCGCCTTCCATAAAGGATATCCTGGCCTTCGTCGTAGCTCTGTAATTGAATCACGTATCGCACGCCCCGGAATTATTACCCTCTAATATGCCGCCGATCTTCGGTGCTTCTCGAGCGACTAATCCGGCGTGTAGCTCAGGTACATAAAAGAATGGCTCATGCCAACAGGTCGTGCAGAACTCGTGCACGTAGTGTTTACATGAGCCAATGTCAACTGGTGTACTGAAATCCAATCGATTTCAACTCACCATTGTTCGAGGTTATCTACTATCGCTTCACCGCTGCCCACGTTGTGGCGAGTTTGGCAGTTGGATCGACAGATGTTGCAGCTTCCGCCACTCTTTGTTCATACAGAGCGGCTACCTCATCATCGTCGAGTTGAACGTCATGAATCCGCAGCTCGTCCACGATTGAGTACGTAGCGAAATTAGCCGGATCGGACTCGTTGTTGTTGATGGACAGCCTTTCGATAGGATTCTTGGGCCCCCCAACGTAAGGATCGTCCGCCGCCCATTCACCGTCCAAGTACAGATTGACTGCGTTCGGTCCCCATGTTCCGAGCATGTGGTGGGCTTCGCCCTCTTTCCAGTCCAATTCCTCGCTAGCCGCACTATGCCATTCTTCGTCGACTTCCCTAACGCGGAACCAGGCAATCGGCGTATTATGACCGCCGCCGACCATCAAGCCGATGGCGTCTGTGCCGGCCTTATTGTAGGACCAGAACATGAAGGCTTCGGCTCTATCGGTGACATCGGAGAACTTGTCGAGGTCCCAACCTAGCACCAACCAGCACTCTAACGTCCCTTGTTCTTGATAACCCGGGATGTGACCCTCAAAGGGATAGTGCACCACAGCTTCCTTCTCGTCACTAATGAATCCGTTCCCGATAACGCCCGGAACGAAACTACCGCCGCCGACGACTGATCCGCCGGTCGCTTCCACCTGTTCCTTGCTTTCCAAAGCCGCATGGAAGGTTACCTTGGCGGATGCTGACAGAATCGGCATTACCACCAATGCGACACAGGTGAGGATTAAACACGTTTTTTTCATGGTTTCATCTCCAATATATTGAATTTTGACTGAACCGCCGTCTTAGCGGGTTCCAATCTATACCATGTTTCGTTGTATGCGGGGACTACACTGGGACGAATTTCCCGATGCAGCCCTGCTATAAACATTGAGTGTATCCATCCGCTTTGCTGATGTCAAGGAAAATCGAGTGAGCGACATGGGAAATGTAACTGATTTCTTAGCGACAATCCGTAGGTTGGGTTGAACTATCAAGCGAGAAGGTCGCGATTCGGAGATCGCTCCTACCGGTCAGGGATGGGGGATTGCTCCGACCGTATGATTCTTGTAGGAGGGAATTCCAGTTCCC
>JAPPIK010000022.1:34446-45567 GCA_028820655.1 Candidatus Poribacteria bacterium
GGGATGGGGGATTGCTCCGACCGTATGATTCTTGTAGGAGGGAATTCCAGTTCCCCACAAGGTATTGCACGAATCGGGTCGCGATTCGGAGATCGCTCCTACCGGAGGTTACGTAGAAAGCTGTGCGTTAGCCAACGCTTCGCGTTCCTGGGTCTGCCAAGGTCGGTGTGCCGGTTTTTCGCGCCGTATCGGAGGTGCGCCGAATACGAGGATATAGGCGCGTCTCGGGGAATTCGTTAAATTTGGTCCCGCATAATGAAGGGTTCGGCAGTGATGAAAGGTGGCTCCGCCCGCCGGAATGGGACAAGCCACCGCTTGGGACGGGTCGACATCATCGGTGATCAATCCGTGCACCAGCGGGTCGTTGTCGATGTGGCGGTGCCATCGGACATCGGTTTTGTGGGAGGCGGGGATGAACTGCATGCAGCCGCTGTCCACCGTGGCGGGATCCAATGGCAGCCAGACGCTAAGGCTGTGAGGGATGACCTCCGGGTTCCAGTAGGCTTCGTCCTGATGCCAAGGCGTTTCTCCACCGTAGCGAGCAGGTTTCAAAATCATATGTCCGCCGCCAGTAACGCTCTCCACTTCAACGCCAAGAAGCTTGGCAGCAAGGTGGTGTGCGTTGTGGAAATAGGTCGATTCTCTGAGTTCGGGAAACGAGGCTTCCGGGCCGAGTACCTGTGGCAGTGTTTCACGGCCGGAATGTGCACGGGGGCCTGCGAGATCGAAATATCTACCCTCTTTTTCGCCGGTACGTTGATCGAAGAGTTGATTGTAGATTTCCTTCAACCACTCTAGTTCGGCATCCGTCGTGATAAGGGGAACACTTAAGAACCCATATTCCCGGAAGAACGAAGTTTGGTCTTTCGTAATGTCCACATGATAGCTAGGGAACGTAGTCACATTTTTTCTCCAAGAGAGATTGTGTACTCTGTAGACTTGGGTGAGAGAATACTTACACATTGATTGATGGGTTGGCTAAAACAGATTACTCGTGGCGCTAGTTTCCGTAGACATGGGCCCGGTGCGGTTGGAAACCGCACCTACCGTTTGGGGTGGGATCATTATCGCCATCGCTATCTGCTCAGTTGATCAATAGAGATTTCCTCCTTGCCCAATGGGGACTTGACCCTATGCGGGTTGGTGAACCCAACCCCTATGAATAGTGCTGTATTATGTGCACGGAAGCGATGGTGATATCAGAACAACTTGCTGCTATCAAGTAGAATGGTGACCGGCCCGTCGTTAACCAACTTCACGTCCATCATGGCTTGGAAGATTCCCGCCTTGACGGGAACCCCCGTATTCGAGAGCGCTTGAATGAACTGTTGATAAAGAGCCTCTGCCCTATCAGGTGCCGCCGCATCGATAAAACTTGGTCTACGTCCCTTGCGGCAATCACCGTAAAGCGTGAACTGCGAAACCACAAGCGCCTCGCCGCCAATGTCCAAGAGCGAACGGTTCATCCGTCCTTCGTCATCTTCAAAAACACGGAGATTCGCAACCTTGTTCGTGAGGTAATCAAGGTCTGCAGAATTATCATCGTGGGCGACGGCGTGAAAGAGAAGAAGCCCTTTTCCAATCTCTGAAACCAGTTTTTCATCCACCGTCACGCTGGCGGATGCAACGCGCTGAACAACAACTCTCATGCTTTCCTACTTAGTGGTTCTCTCGGTGAGTAAATATGATTGAGTGTTGGGTGTCGGTGCGGTTAGAAGGGATCTCTATCGCACTTGCTATTCACTCGCTTGATCACCTACCGGCGTGGTAGAACGGTTTCTTATGACAGTCTCGTAATCATTAAATACTTAGCGAGTAAACCACTTAGTGGCGACTCTTGGTTGTTGATGCTATCGTTTTCCATTTCTCAAAAATGAGGGTGCATTAATTGCGTAGATTAAGGAAAGAAACGTATGTGGCGTGAAGTAAGAAACCTTGCCTACGCGCAAGCTGGGCTAGAGAATCTCGATCCAAGACCTGCTCTTTTCAATGTCTGTGCTTTAGTCCTGACCTAGGGTTGGCGTCACCTCTCCGGGACTATGGTGTTTGGTTGTGTTCTGAAGCCGTGGACCTGTCGTGCGGCTTGCGAACTGAAGAACTACTGGGTACGGAATCTTCTACGTCGTTTCTAACCCCCCAGTTTTTGGTCAAAACTGGATTTCATCCTGTTTCGGTGCGGTCGGCGCAATCAGCCTTCCCTTTTCGCCGCCCACGGCCAGAGAGAACTGGAAGCCCGGTTCACTGACATATCCGAAATGAAACGATGCGCGATTGGAGATTTCATATCGCACTCCTACAGCGAGTTGATTGCTGATGGTCATTCCCACTAGGGGCAATTCTCGTGAGTAATCACCGACGAGCCACAGGTTGTGTGAAAGCAGCACTTCACCTCCAAGCTGCCAATTCAACAAGAATGAATCCGTAGCTCTGAAGGATTTCGAAGAGAGATACATCCCAACGCCGGCATGCCCCCGGACGAAGTCGCCGAAACGAAGCGCGCCCAGAATATAGGTGTTGATTCCAACAAACGGGAAGCCATCGGCAGGTGACGAATCGAGGAAATCGCCTGCGCCGCTCAGTCTATCGTCGGCGGAATAGCCTACCTGCACATCCCCACCGATGGCTAATTTTGGCAACCCATCATTGTCGTCGGGCTTTATGCCGTATTTTAAACCCACAACGGTATCGAACAGTGCCTGATCGTAAACTCGTCGGTCTCGTTCCGGATCCCCCGTTTCATAGAAATCGTAGACAGTCTTGTGAACCCCGCCGGTTGAAAACGTTCCTCCCAGGACAAGATCCAGATTCTCGCCAATACCGTACGTGAATCGAATCGGCATCAAGAAAGTCTGTACATTTATATCCACGGTGTGCAATTCTTCAAAATTTCCGATTTCAACGCTTTGGTCCTCCGCTTTAACTCGGCCCTTCTGAAACTGAAAGTGTCCGAAGGATGTTGTATAACCGCCTTTTCCCAATGTGTCTGCGGTCTGCATAAGGGCAAGATGGGGTGCGGGGGGCACTTGGGGGAATCCTGTTTCCGCAATCAAAATCAGTATCGTACAGCAAGAAAAAAAAGTCCAATGTATTGATCGAAGAAATCGCATAAGATAGTCCTTGTTGGTTGAATAGGTGTAAACTGAGTATTCAGATGAAGAACCGAGATACGAATCATTATTGTGCCGGGACTAGCTCGCTTTCGTCCAAGCTTCCATCGGCTCTGGGGGTGTCATCGAATGCGGTAATGAAATACTCACGAGCAACGAGATCTTGGCCAACCAATATTGCTTGGTCACCGGAAAACTTGTGAGAACTGTGCTTCGCATCGACTCTTGGGCGAGAAAGCAACTCACCGTCAGCCGATGTCGCGTAGAGTTGATAACCCGCAAGGTCTGCCTCTCTATTAGGTATCCAAGAAAAGTATACATCGTACCTGCCTCCCGCCGGGAGCGGGATGATAGCGGCGCGAAAACCCTGCGGAGGTGCGGGTGGCAGATCAGGGGAAGTCGCTCGGATCTTCGTAACTGCTTCAACGCCGGCGCGGTCTACCGCGATAACATGATACACTTTCGTAGTCCCGTCTCGATCGAAGTCTTCATCAAAATAGAACGGTCTGTCCTTTGTTGTTTCGCCGAGTGAGCGAAACTTTCCGACTTGTCCGTTTTCATCTACAACCGCCGCAAATATGCTGAAAATTTCGAAGTCCTCGGGAGGTTCATATTCGAGCCAGAACAGTTTTATTGTCAGGTCAGTCGGATCTCCAAGAACGACCTGTGGAGCCGGTGGCGGTTCACTCGGCGTGATGCTCACAACGGGCCAAATCTTGGGCGGATCCGAGTCCTCGCTAGGCGGTGCGTTCGGATCGGGCGTCTCGACTCCATCCCGGTCTATGTACGAGATTCGGTATTCATAGGATAACGCTAAGCCAAGTTCCGAATCGAACTGATCGTAATTGATGTCCTTGGTGTCGAGGAACTCGGTCGTCGGCGCGTCTACTTCGCCAATCCTCTGAAACTGCGGGTTAGGGTCGCCGGTATAGCGTCGATATATGCGATATTTGGTAATCCCGTCAAATTCGACGTGCGTCCAGGAAACCTTCACTTGCTGATTACCGGCCGTCAGCTTTAAATCGGTGGGTGCGCCGGCTGTCCGCAGATTCTCCGGATCAAACGGATTGCTAAAATCTTCATCACTCGTGCAACTCGTGCCGCTCAGTGCGGTGAAGAGTATGAGGAATGGTAATACGTTTTCGATTCTCATGACAATATACCCTCAAAAGTGACCTTGGAAGCTAAGAGTCGTTTCGCGGTTTTGGAAATCGAAACTCGGCGTGAGGCGCAGCGCCGCAGATTGAGATTGATCTGAAATCAGATCCAGTTGGTCGAAGATTGATATGAGTGCCGCAACTCCTACCAACCCCATTCCAGCCCTCGACATAACTAGGCTTGCGTCACGCCGGCTAGTGTAATCGGTGCGGTGTCGAGCGATGTCCGCTTGGAGTGCGGTGGTTAAGTATTGGTCATAAGAGTCTTGAGCCGATTTTTCGACAAACACGCTGCCAAATTTCAAGCCCATACCGGTGGTAAACAACACTACTTTCAACGCACGCGCACCTCCACCCGCCTGCGCGATAGGTACTGTGGTGGCCAAGGTTAACACGCAGGACAAGGCAATCATTACGATGAATTTCGTTGAGAGATAAAGACGCATTGGAACATCCTCGTAATCTGCAATTAAAAGGTTGGCAATTCCGTCCGCATCGCATTTTCACAACACGGGCATCAACTTAGATTCTCAGCCAATCAACGCAATTGGTCCGTTATTGCATCGGTTGCATCTCTTGCATCTGCATTGCTTGTTGCATCATCGTTCCGATGTTAATTAGGGGCTGGAGATCCGCCAGTGCAAAAAAAATCTTGACCTGTACCCCGCCGTCCCGGTTATGACCGGCTATTCCGATGCAATGCGTGTCAGGGGCGTTCTGCAAAAACATCCCCATCATGCCGGCGCCTTGCGGATCTGACTGAGCAACTGCCTGCAACGCGCCATTGACCAGTGCAATTGGTGAGAGCGTAAACAACCAGTTGTTTTTTAATGTCATTGTATCAATCACCTTACCATTTACCATGTCAATCGCATTGGAAAATTCCGTACCAGCCATGCGATCCAAGGCGTCCTTTATAGGTAGGGTGGTAGCCGCCAATGAAATCAAAAGTTTCCCGTCGTAAATCGCGTGATGAATGTCCCATTTTTCCGGGATCAAAGCCGACATTTCTGGCGGCATCTCGGCAAATCCTGCTGAAATATTCGGCAAGGTAATACTCATAATTTCAACATCGTTGTATGTCTCAGACGCACCCGGCGACGCTCCGGAGTACATATTGGCGGCATCTTTGGCTCCCATGGCTCTATACAAAGACTCAGTGGCCGCAATATAGGAGAGATAATCCTCCTTCATGTAGGTCGCCATCTGTTGCTCATCCAAGATGTCGTTGATCAACACCATGTCCGGCAGCAAACTTCCACCAAAGCTGAATGTACCGGACGCTTCCTCGCCTATCGGCTCGTAAAAGTCGGACAACGCTTCCAGAAAGACTTTTGTTGTTTGTTGAATGGCTTGGTTGTCGGCATCCGGATCAGTAGGAGCCATCATCTTCATAATGTCCACGGTAAGATCAATCCACGTTTCCTTGTCAAACTGCATCATACTGTTGGCGAATGACGTTCGTGACAAATAGTCGAGATGTGTCAATTCCGTGGGCATCGAGCGAAATAATGTCTGTGCGTCGCTGCCATCCTTAAACTTAAGGAAAGGTGAAATCTGGAGATCGGTGCCGTCCAGCTCCACGGTAATGCTCAACGTTGTCGCTTGATCGAGAAATTGGATGCCCCAATCCATCAATCTCGATACCATCGTTAACCCTGCAGGATCTGGCACGGAAGCTTCCATAGACTCCAAGCTAGCTTGCATTCCGTGTGCTCTTTTGGTCAGCATTTCTACAATTGGAGCCATTGGAAAATAAGCCAAAATGTCGTTTTGCTCCAGAGAAGGATCGATTTTGAGAGAGGCATAATCGGCGTTCATGCCGATTGATGGTATCGCTTTCGTGTGGGCGTCAATGGCAGTTTCGCATACGGACGATATTTCCGAATAGACTAGAAAGTCCCCCAAAATCACAAAGGCGCCGCCCTCTTCGGTGGTGTTGTAGGTTGTTCCGTTGTACTCTACCGTGTTGTCGACATCCGATTCCGCATTGATTACCAGTTTAATCGCCTCGGGGTCTTTCACATGGACAGCAGCGCCGGGGATGAATGTTTCCGTACCGGTGAAAAAAACGCAGAAATCCTTTCCCAAATTCAGACCGAGTTCCTCCAGCTCCTCCAAACTTTCGAAACCGGCGCCAAACGTCTCGGCTAGTATATCCGCCACTATTTCCTGCGGCGGTTCGCCCATCACCAGCTCGGCAAAGAGTGCGTTGATTTCCTCATTCAGCGCGAGCGGATTACGGATGTAGATTAGTCCATTAACATCACTCGGGATGACGCTCAGAACGCTATCGGGATCAACTGGAACGGAAGGTTCCGAGGTTGCCGCGATCCGGGAATAATTTGGAGATTCAAGAGTTGCCTCGGTTTGCTTTACACCGCAGCCAGTGAATATTAACATGGTGATGCAGATCAGTACGTGTATGTTGAAAAATGCGCACTTTCTCATTCTACATTTCTCCTTTGGACATTTCTTAAGTGTTTGATATCGGTGTTGGGTTGAATTTAGTCCGTTTCCCGCTTGTGTCTACGGTTTGACGATGTTGCTCTCCTGTTTGTTGAGGTTAAGCCATGAGTTGAGCACGTAAATTTGAGTGGCCCTTCAGAGTCAAGTGTGGAACTGAAATTGAACATCTTTCCAAAATAATTCTAGAGGCTGATGGCATCGGCCCCTGTTCTAATTGGCTTGGAGTTGATTTCTATTGCGATGCAGTTGAGACTTTCAAGCGCTTTTTTTGGGATATCAGAATTTGCCGCAAAACTGATTGCAGGTCCCGTCTTGATTTTGCGTCTTGGCAGACTGGTTGATAGATTGTTCCGGGGGCAGTTCGTCATGTGAGTTTGACTTGAATTTCTCGCTCATGTTAAGAATTCGTGCCACTGAAACCCAAGATGTCTGTCGGTCCGGTTTCTTGGTTCGACAGTAATTGGCTAATTGGGACAGGGATGTCCTCCCACATATCGGGATTCAAAGTCTTTGGCTCATGTCAAAAATATGTCAAATGAGACTTTAAGACACCGAGTTTTCAAGAAAAAACTCGGTGTCACCCACATATTCTTTCTGATATCCGTTCGCTCGGTCTATTCGCTCCTTTGATTCGATTCAGTCGCTTGATCCTACCACTTACTCAAAAGCCGCCGATAGAGTCGATGGCATGAGGTTTTCGGGTGCCGGATACAGTGGCGCTGTCAAGATTAGAGCGCACAGTTTCAACAAGCTCCGAAATTGCGCTTGAAGCCTCTCCTGGCACGGCTTGAAGGCATGCACGGCACGTCGCACGAATGTGCGCTAATGTGCGCTCTTATATTTCACCCCACTTTTTGAGGCACGCTTGGATTGCGGGCTAGAAAGTAATGATGCGTCTATAAATTTGCTGCTCTCCATGTGTATCCACACCGGGTATTTCTGCACTATTTACCTGATCGCCGGCACCTGCAGATGAGTGGCATAACGCGGTTTACGGCACACGAAGTGTTCCCATTACTTTGAACCCCTCGATCACGTCGTGCCGCCAGCAGCTTGCTCTCATTGAACCGACACAGTGAAAAGCGATGCCAACGGAGCGGTGGTTTAAGCGGCGTGTTGGCATTGTCCGAAATTGAGGATTCCTTTGCCGGAGCGGGTTCTCAGGGATCGTAATGCCAACAGGATACCAATAGAAAAAAGTTTCCCCGCCATTATGAATTACCTGTTACAATATACCACATACATGTTAAGTTATCAAGCTGAAAGTAACGGGTTGCGGGAGACAAGGGAAGTTTTCTTTCAGTGGTTATCGGGGTCAAAGCCAAACTGGTAAGTGTTTATCGGATCTCTACCGCCTTGGGATCTCTATCGCGGTCGTTATCCGCTGCATTGCTGGCTAATAATTAGGGGGAACTCTATGGGAACTCTTTCGCACTTGCTATTCACTCACTTGATCACTCATTATTCATTCGTTTGATTCGCACCCACGGGTAGGGTGTTTTACAGCTCTCCGTACAGCCCAACCGTTGTACCAAGTCGAACTCAGCGTGCGTTAAACCCGCTGATACCGATTCCACTCGCTTCGAGGATTTAAATATAGGGTCTGAACTCCCTGATGTTCTTCCTTTCAATGTTTCCCTGTTATTCGTCTCGTTTTATCCCTTTATTTTCGCAATCCGGCTCTCAATGTTCGATATCTCTTCGTTAGAAGTCAACACGCCGATTTCAGCTTCGTAATGCCTGCGTCCGCCCGGCTCGATGTACTGCAGCGTACCTCGAGCTTCCTCCTTTTCCTGCCCCTCGACCCAACAGTTTGCCGGTTCCAGTCCGAATACAAACGCCCCCTCACTACACATCTTCCATTGGACAAAGCGCGGAAATTGTGTCCTGTGGTATTTTAGGTATAATCCAAATCCACGTCCATCGTCAAACTTTCGGTTTACCAGAGCAATGTAGACGTGATTATCCGCGTCCGCGTTCATTTCATGATAGTAGACACGTTCGCGAAAATCGGCAGTCGGCGCATCACACCGCGCGTGATTGTCCACATCATCGGCTGCATGTTCATCCCGCGGTATAACCTGCGTCGTGGGAGCAAGCAGTTCGGCCCCTTCCGCAACAATGGGAAATCCGACGTTGATATGGAAGAGGTACATGTGCGGCGTGTCTTGGTGCCCAAGATTTTCAACAATATCCTCTATGTGGAGATTCTTCGCCCCGAGTTCTGTCCAAACGCGCCGAGTTCGACATAGGTTCTCACCCAGTGCCGCAGTTTCCGTGACTTTGCCCTGTGCCCATAGTATGTACCGATTTCCCTCCCAGCGGCTGTCAACCCAGACGTTCTTTGCCGGTATATGGGACACGCGTCCGTGCAGCCCATGCGCACCGCTCTCATCCGGCTCGCCTACATGAGTCATTCCGCACGTTGCGAGGAGGCCGCCGTAAAATCCGCGCAACCATCCGAATCCCTCAGGTTCATAGTAAGCAGGCGCAACATCGCCCGTGCTTGAGCGCCAACACAGCGGGACGCCGTTGTACTCCGCGTACGATATGTCCAATCCACGATCCGGAAGCACGGTGAAATTTAACCCCGAACCTGTCCGGAAGTCAGCCCCGTTGACACCACGTTCGTTTCCCTCAGTAAGTTGATACCGTTTTATGCCGGCAACCTGAGAAACATCGCCGATATGCCGAAGTAATTGCCGTCTGTCGTAGGTTGCTCCGTGTAATTTGATCACTATCGTACCTCCTCAAAAGAATCCGAATCGAGGAATTAAACTTGGAAAATTAGGTAGAATGCCTTCAACGAATTATAGCACACCCAACATAAAACATCAATCAAACGTTTGGTATCACCAATCGTATGCGAGTAGGGGATGGACCCGGCGTCACCCCGCAATTGCAGAACGGATGTATCAACTCGCCGATTTAAGGATTGATTTCAACACGCCAAACGGATGTATGTAAACGTGAGAAGAATTTCTGTCGTTTGAGGTGCTCAAAACCCGTGGGCACATTTTGCCATAGAGCCCTTGAGGGATGACCGATGGGATTGTCCCCCTGTGACGGCGAAAACAAGGCAAATGAAGATTCGGGTGCGGACTTCAGTCGTAGTTGGTTTCCGAGGAACCTATCGCGTCCGCATGGAAGTTATTCTAAGGTATGGGTATGGGAATTATCTTTATACATACACCTTAAAACTGCCGTCTGCAAGTTAATGTCATCCGTCTCAAGAATCATGTGCGATTACGGTGCGAATAAAACTTGGGATGCTTGATGGTGGCTTCGGTATCTGATACAATAGGCATACTTTGGTCGTTATCGCAATTTGGCGTTGAGGTGTGCCGAGATTTTCTAAACATTTAGGAGTCATCACATGGATTTGAACGGTAAAGTTGCAATCGTAACAGGTGCGGGACAGGGGATAGGTCAAGGGATTGCCATCCAGCTCGCCCGCGCGGGGGCAAGCCTCGCCGTGGTAGACTTGGATGCGGCGCGAGCTACGACAGTTACTAAGGAGATCACGGACTCGGGGCATACGGCTGTCGCAATCCAGGCGGATGTTACAGATTTCAGCCAAGTAAATAACATGGTGGAGCAGACACTTGACGCCTTTCATCAAATCGACATTTTGGTGAACAACGCGGGAATCACCGGACGGACTCTGCCGCTGACCAAATTGGAGGTATCGGATTGGGACGAAGTGATGGACGTCAATCTACGAGCCGTTTTTCTGTGCTGCAAAGCGGTAATCGACCATATGATTGAGCGGGGTTATGGCAGGATTGTGAGCATTGCATCGATTGCCGGGAAGGAGGGGAATCCGACTCTGATTCCCTATTCAACTTCAAAAGCTGGTGTTATCGGTTTGACCAAAGCGCTAGCGAAAGAGGTAACGGAATACGACATACGCGTCAATTGCGTATCGCCTGCGGTAATTGGGACCCCGATTCTCGACGACATGGCGCCGACAACCGTTGATTACATGATCAGCAAGATTCCGCTGGGGCGCGTCGGCAAACCGGAGGAAGTGGCGGCGGTTGTCAACTTCCTCGCTTCTGACCTTGCCAGTTTTGTCACCGGACAGTGTTACGACATCAGCGGCGGGCGGGCAACATATTGAGTGGTCAGTGGCGAGTGAGATTCCTAATCCGTTCTTTAGTGTAGCGGAATAAGAATCTTGTGTCAGTTTCGTAAGCATCTAATGCATATGGGGCCGACGCAGGAAACGTGCTTTTCGCCGTGTAGGTCGGGCTTCCAGCCCGACGCTAGGAGACATTCCGCTTGCCCTGGCCTAATCCGTGAGGTCTCTTAATCATTTGTGATTGATTAGTTTGGTCCTGAACGTAGGCGCCAACGGGCAATCGCGACCTGGAGATCGCTCCTAC
>JAPPIK010000022.1:45667-82610 GCA_028820655.1 Candidatus Poribacteria bacterium
TTTGGTCCTGAACGTAGGCGCCAACGGGCAATCGCGACCTGGAGATCGCTCCTACCTTTTGGCCTAGCCCAATCCGTGAGGTCTCTCAATCTTTTGTAATTGATTAGTTTGGTCCTGAACGCACGCGCCAACGGGCAATCGCGACCTGGAGATCGCTCCTACATTTTGGCCTAGCCCAATCCGTGGGGTCGTTTAATCTTTTGTAATTGATTAGTTTGGTCCAGAACGTAGGCGCCAACGGGCAATCGCGACCTGGAGATCGCTCCTACATTTTGGCGGAGCCTAATCCGTGGGGTCGTTTAATCTTTTGTAATTGATTAGTTTGGTCCAGAACGTAGGCGCCAACGGGCAATCGCGACCTGGAGATCGCTCCTACATTTTGGCGGAGCCTAATCCGTGGGGTCGTTTAATCTTTTGTAATTGATTAGTTTGGTCCAGAACGTAGGCGCCAACGGGCAATCGCGACCTGGAGATCGCTCCTACATTTTGGCGGAGCCTAATCCGTGGGGTCGTTTAATCTTTTGTAATTGATTAGTTTGGTCCAGAACGTAGGCGCCAACGGGCAATCGCGACCTGGAGATCGCTCCTACCTTTTGGCCTAGCCCAATCCGCGAGGTCACTTAATCATTTGTAATTGATTAGTTTGGTCCAGAACGTAGGCGCCAACGGGCAATCGCGACCTAGAGATCGCTCCCACCTTTTGGCCGAGCTTAATCCGTGATATCTCTTGATTCCCGAGGATTGTCAACCATGATTCTATTCAACCGAGAATTCCCATTGATTCCTCTTTTATCGGCGCTTTTGCTTATGACAGTCGGATGCGGCGGCGATGAAATGGGAGGCATCAATTTAGCCCCACAAATCTTTGTCTTCGAAGTGGAATCCGACATCGTTGAGCCCGGCAGTCAAATCCCGATCACAATTGAGGTCGGAGATCTTGAGGGGGATCCGATTACTTACCAGTGGTCGGCGACGGGCGGCGTAATCATCGGCGATTCGACCGGAGCGCTCTGGACCGCACCCGAACGAGAGAGGAAATACCAAATTGAACTTTCGGTCAGCGACGGGAATAAATCAACTACGAGCACCATTGATCTCCAAGTATGGCGCACCCGTCCAGGGAATTACTATCCGCTAGCTGTCGGCAACACGTGGACGTATCGTGATGATGAAGGGAATAGGATAATCTTCACAATCGTCGATAAGATACTGATACACCTGTCGGAAGACGAGTTAATCGACAGTTATGTACTTGAGAAATCTAGCACTGACGAGAACTTGGAAAACATTAAAAATTATTCTTACCTCGGCGAGAGCCTCAATGAGGATGGGGCGGTTAATGGAATCGTCCAACACGCGCAGAATATTGCATCCGGTACCGACGGGACGATGCTGTTCCTGCCGTTTCTGCCGTTATACAACTTTCCCTTGATTCCGGGAAATAAGTGGGCGATTCGCTTTCAGGCAGAAATAGTGCCTGAACGGCTTCCTCTTGGCAACGGGTTGGATGAATTCGAGGTATTATCGGAGGAAACTGTAAAGGTGCCGGCCGGTACGTTCGATCATGTCTTCCAAGTGCAGGAGTCGTTTAGATGGACGTTTTTTGACATGCAAGACCTTGATATAACTGTTGTAAAGAAGTGGTTGGCGCCGGATGTCGGCATCGTAAAATTCACCCAACTGCAAACACGCTTCAACGTTAGTGTTGAGGTACTTTTCGAGCTTGAATCGTTTGAGTTGGTTCCAAGTTAAGTAAGTCTGAATATAGAAGTTTATTCTCCGTTCCGTATGAGTAGGACGAATAGGATCGGAAGGGTGGAAGAATTCCTCGTACATCACCTTGAATGGGTCATGCCTCCGGAGAGAATATTGGCCCATACGTTTTTCTAGAAACATGCTGCAGGATCTCCTATCGCGCTCCCTATCCATTCGCTTGATCCTCTGGAGCAGCATGTGTACAAAACAGGCACAACTTCCATTCTTATGCTCCGTATGTCCAGGATTTTTTGCTAGACAAACCATGCCGTAACTGATACAATCGCGATTGAGTAAAAATGTATCAGATTCACCTACCAATCAAACGATATCAAAATCTGGCCGGCATCGCCGCGATTGTTGGATTCCTGTTCGGAGTGGTTCTTCCTCTGTATGGCTTCGCTACAGGAAGGTGGGCGTGTCCGTTCGGTGATCACATTACCCACAAGGCGATATTCGGATTGCTATCCGGCGCGGCTGGGGCTTTGATACTCGGCAATCTTGCCGCAGTGGGGCTGATTCTAATCGCCAAACTTCGCAAGCTGGCGATGCGGCTCGCCAGGAATTGCAAAAGGTAATACATGGAAAACCTTTGGGAAATCCCGTTAATACTCGTTGCCGGTGTCCTCGCCGGCTTCCTTAACACCGTCGCGGGCGGCGGTTCACTGTTAGCCCTCCCGGTTCTCATCTTTCTTGGTCTACCCGCCGCCGTGGCAAACGGTACGAATAGAGTCGCCCTGTTTATACAGAATGCCAGCGCAATTATGGGATTCCGCCGCAAAGGCATTTCCAATTTTGGCTATAGTCTACTCGTCACCGTGCCCACGCTTTTTGGAGCTTGGCGGGGCGCAAGAATTGCCATTGATATAGATGAAGCGCTATTCAATCGAATCCTCGCCGGTGTCATGATTGCGGTGCTCTTCACGACGCTTTTCAGTCCGACGAAAAAGTTACAGGACGGGGCCGAGAACCTTAGTACAAAGCGAAAATGCATTGCGGTGGTGACATTTTACCTGCTCGGTTTTTACGGCGGCTTCATTCACGCGGGAATCGGATTCCTCATTATCGCGGCATTGACAACGATCAACGGGTTCGACCTCGTCCGTGCGAATGCAATCAAGGTATTTGCCATATTCTTTTATACCATCATCGCGCTCGTTGCATTCATTATAGGCGGCAAGGTCAATTGGCAACTTGGATTGACCTTGGCTGTCGGAAATGCAACAGGTGCCTGGATCGGCAGCCACTGGGCGGTTACCACAGGAGAAAAGTGGATTAAGGTCGTTCTTGTTGTCACTGTGATCGCGTTTGCGATTCGGTTAGTCTGGAAGACGCTCTAGTAACAACCCTCTTACCTTACTGCGTCACGTCCTTGATATACGCCAGTTATGCACTCCTACCAGTCAAACAAGGGGTATTGAGACTATGAGTTGTGGTAAAACCACACCAATCCTGCGAATCTTTGACGAAGCGAAAGCCAAGGAATTCTATGTCGATTTCTTGGGATTCAAGGTCGATTGGGAACACCGATTTGAAGAGGATTTACCACTGTATATGCAGGTTTCCAAGGACGATTGCATCATCCATTTGTCGGAGCATCACGGCGACTGTTGCCCCGGCGGTGCAATGAGAATCGAAACGACGGAGATAGACGCGTATCAGAAGGAGCTAATCGCAAAGCAATACAAATACTATAGACCGGGAATCGAGAAAATGCCTTGGGGCACTCGGGACATGTCGATTACCGATCCCTTCGGCAACAGATTGACATTCACGGACGGCGTCAGTTCCTCCTGAGGCACATCATTTCTTAATCCGTATTCGCTAAGTGAACCAAGTGCATAGACAGCAAGCTTGTAAGGTGCGCACTGCGCACCAGCCTTTTCCCGTAGGTTAGAAGTGCGTTGGATACGCTCGTCTGCCTCCGGCGCGTGTGACTTCAGCAATTGGAGCAAGTCGTGTCTGAGAAAATAGAAAAAACGGACAAAGAGTGGCAGGATCAGTTGACTCCCGAACAGTATTATGTGACGCGCAAAAAGGGAACCGAGCGCCCCTTCACCGGGGCATACCACGACTTCAAGGGGAACGGCGTCTACAAATGCGTGTGCTGCGGCGACGAGCTATTCGAGTCGGGGACGAAGTTCGATTCGGGGACGGGATGGCCAAGTTTCTGGCAACCTCTGGCGGAAGGAAAAGTGGCGACTGAAATTGACACTAGTCACTTTATGACGCGGGTTGAGGTGGTTTGCAGCAAATGCGATGCGCATCTGGGGCATGTCTTTGAAGATGGTCCCCCACCAACCGGACTTCGCTACTGCATCAATTCAGCCGCGCTTGAGTTCACCGAACAAGAGTCGGAATGAATCGGCGTCCGCAACCTACAGGCTCATAACGCTTGAAACGAACGGGAACCTTACTTTCCGACCAACATCTTTCGAGTGGTGGTGAAACTACTCGCGGTTAACGTGCAGAAATAGAGGCCACTGGATACAAACTCTCCCTGTTGATTGCGCCCGTCCCAATATGCCGCCCGGTTGCGGCTATGATACATGCCCGCAGGTTGATGTCCCGCCGCCAACGTCCGAACCCTCTCCCCGTTCATATCATAAATCGTCAACACCACGTCTGCCGGTGTTTCCAACTGATACGGTATCCACGTTTCCGGATTGAACGGATTCGGGTAGTTCGCCAAGAGTGCCGTTTGGCTAGAAGGCAATGGAGTGGCTGAAGGCGAAAGTTGCACAGCTTGCCTTGCACCATCCGTGATGGCTGCGTGCTTAACATTTCCCCAAGTCGTGACACGTCTAAGGTCCCACAGTAGAATCGTGCCGTCGTAACTCCCGCTGACAAGTGTACCTCCATCAGGCGAAAACGCAACAGTATTTACTGCGCCCGTATGCCCCTCAAGTGTCCGCTGGTGTTCGCCGGTGCGGACATTCCACAAGCGAATCACACAGTCTCTCGCACCGCTGGCAAGGGTACCTCCATCAGGCGAAAACGCTGTCGTAAACACTGGTCCTTTGTGTCCGTTAAGCGTCTGCAAGTGTTCGCCAGTGCGGACATTCCAAAAGCGAATTTTATAGTCTCCACTACCGCTTGCAAGGATACCTCCGTTGGGGGAGAACGCTACGGAATATACCGGACCCTTATGTCCGCTAAGCGTCTGAAAGTGCCCGCCGGTATTGGCATTCCACAAGCGAATCGTATTGTCCCGACTCCCACTGGCAAGTGTGCTCCCATCAGGGGAGAACCCTACGAAACTAACCTCATCCGTATGCCCCTCAAGGGTCTGCAGGTGTCGTCCGCTGCCGGCGTGCCACAACCGGATGGTGGAGTCACTCCAGCCCTTGTTGCTGAGAAACACGCCCCCGCTGCTGGCAAGTGTTCTGCCATCGGGCGAAAACGCTACGTAACAGAATAAATCCACATCTACCTTCAAGGTCCGTTTGTGTCGTCCGTTTCGGGTACCCCACCTCCGAATTGTGGAGTCTCTCCAACCTCCGCTGCTCGCAAGTGTTGCGCCATCAGGTGAAAACATCATCGAACTGACAAAACCCGTATGCCCCTCAAGGCTCCTCAGGTATTGTCCGTTGCGAAGATACCACAACCGAACGGTCATGTCCATACTTCCGCTGGCAAGCGTTCTCCCATCCGGCGAGAATGCTAGGGAAATAACTTCACCCGTATGTCTCTTAATAGTCTTCAGGTTTTGTCCGGAGCGGACATTCCACAGTCGAATGGTGGAGTCATTCCAATTGTCCCATATAGCAAACCAGCCTCCGCTACTAGCAAGCGTTTTCCCATCCGGCGAGAACGCCAGGGAATTAACGCCCCTCACATGTCCATCAAAGGTTTGCAAGTGTTGCCCGGAGCGGGCATCCCACAATCGGACCGTAGGGTCTCTGCGCCCTCCGCCGCTGGCAAGCGTGTCTCCATCGGGAGAGAAAGCTACAGATGAAACCTCAGCCTTGTGCCCCGACAGGGTTTTCCGGAGTTCCCCGGTGGAGGCATTCCATAAGCGAATCGTACCGTCCATGCCACCGTTAGCGAGTGTGTTCCCATCAGGCGAAAATGCTACGGAAAGAACGCTGTAACTATGCCCCGAGAAAGTAAGGCGGTGTACCCCGGCGTGGGTGTCCCACAACCGGATGGTGCTATCCTTACTCGCACTCGCGAGTGAAAATCCGTCGGGTGAGAATACTAAGCAATGGACCAGCGAGGTATGTCCCTTGAGAAGCTTTCGATGCACACCGGCGTGAACATCCCACTACCGTAGACTGCTGTCCACGCTCCCACTCGCAAGTATGCTCCCATCAGGTGAGAACGTTACGGAAGTAACGGAATTCGTGTGTCCCTCAAGGGTCCGCAGATGTACACCGGTACGGGCATTCCAGAGTCGGATTGTCGTGTCCCCGCTCCCACTGGCAAGGGTGCGTTCATCCGGCGAGAACGCTACGGAAGTGGCAAATCGCGTGTGTCCTGTTAGCAGGGCGATTTCAGCGCCTGTGGCTGCATCATAGAGCCAAATTCCGATTCCACCTGCAACCGCGAGCCGAGTTCCGTGAGGCGAATAGGAAATTTCGGCGATTGCACCTTTGCCAAGGCGCGCTATGGCGCTTTCGGGCAGATTCGATTGGGTTAGATCTTCGGCAATGCTACTCTGAATGAACAGAGCAACAACGGATAAAAGGCTAAGGATGACACTTAAAGTGTTCCTCATGACATAACTCTCCTTGTTAACCGATAAGAATCCGAGGATTGGTAAGAGAGTCAGTTCACGACAAGGGAGAGAACCAGGGTTGATGATCACCGACCCGACGAATTGGGTAACCACTAGCTGATCTACGTTAGGATTTATGTGTTCAGTCTGTCGAGAGATATTTCTCCCCCGGGCGCCTGAATCCCCCTTATACCGCTCAAGTCTTTGGGCAAGTTTTGTGCCATCTGCGACAACTCAATCATACCGTCGAAATGGATTGGTTTCGTCTTTTCAGTGGACGGATCAGTGCAGACATGACCTTCATGCTGCACTGCTTGGTGCAGTGCTGAGCCCTGCTCTTAACGCTTAAAAGTTCACAGATTTTCGATAATAGAGAATACAGGAATGCAGATCGGCATTCCATTTCCGTATTTCGGATGGAGTTGGCAACTACGGGTAAGGTTGGAAGGAGTGATTACAGCAGACGCAAAAGAGATGCTTTCCGTTAATCTCGTCCGCCTTGCGTCAGTCGTTTGACCGGCTCGCCGATGAGATTTTCGTGCGCATCTGTCAATATGCTCGGCAGCGCATCCGCGAAAGGGTTATCTTTTATTACGTCTGAGATGTCCAATTCGCCAATCCGAGCCGCATTGTTCCCGGGGAACCAGTGGCTGCCATTCCCAAGCAAGTTGTATTTCCACTTGGCAAATTCGTACATGTCGAGCCCCTTGGCAATCCCCCACACGCGCAAGATGTGAATGAGGTTCATCTCACCGGGGATTTCATCGTAGTCGGGAATACCGATATGGAAGGTATCGTACCAATCATCTCCCATAACGGAATTAACCTCGTTCTTTAGGCGGGTTGCGATCGATTCTGTCAGTTCGTCGCCCTCTTTCGTGTTGTAATACGCCGATATGGCTTCGACATGCGCATCGAAGTTCTCCGGTCTGTCCGGTCCCAGGCTCAATGAGTGCACCTGAGGACGGGCGAGGCACCACAATAGATTGAACGCCATGGGAGTGAGGGGCTTGCACAAATCTACCAGTTTGGGAGAGGGTCTGTAGAGTCGACCGCCTTGGTCGTTCGGGCTGATGATGTAAACACCCATATCGTGTTGACTCGCCAACTCAATCGCGGGCCAATTTCGATTGTCGACGAAATACCAGTGCAGGAAAATGTAGTCCATACGGTCAATTGAGATAACGCGGCACATCCTGTCTGTTGGCCCATGTGTCGAGAATCCGATATGACGGCAAAGGCCCTGATCTTTGAGCCGATACGCCCAATCCAAGCATCCGTTCTTCCGAAATGTCTGATAGAACTGTTCGGGGTTGTTGATGCCGTGCAGTGTAAAAAGATCGAGGTAGTCGACTTGAAGTCTTTCCAAGGACTTGTGAAAGGAGGTCAGGAATTCAGACTCATCTGCAGTCGGACCGACTTTCGTCTGAAGAACGTACTTGTCTCTTGGTATAGAGCTCAACGCATGCCCAAGTTGAACTTCGCTCGAACCGTAACCGTGCGCGGTTTCAAAATGGTTGATGCCGAGTTGCAGTGAACGATTGACAATGGCACTGACACCCTCGTGAATCTCTTCCGGGATATCCGCCACCGTCAGATCGTTCCTCCCACGCAAATCGCCCGATTCCTCTTTTAGCGTGTACGAATAGCGCGTGCCGCCGCAGGAAATCACGGGCAACTCCAACTCCGTGCGACCAAAACGTCTGGTCGGAACTTGAACCATCTAGAACTCCTCCCCGAGTTCAATTGTTCGGGATTATACTCAGCATCGGTCAAATCTGCGCAATTGTGCACAGTAGGTTTGTAGGAGCGATCTCCGAATTGCGATGGTCGGGAATCGGAAATCCCTCCTACCACCCGCAAAGCTCACGCTCCATTTTTTGACTCATTAAAAACGCAACTTCCAACGGCGTAGAGTATAGTAACTGTATAGTCCACCGGTCTGGATTTGTCAATCCAGACCGAGCGGGAAGGGAGCGCGCCGCGTATGCTCGTAGAACCAAAAATTGGTAAAGCAACTATGTTTGTATTAATTGAGGGCGAGTAGTAAAATCCCTATCGCAGTCGCTAATCGCTCATTTGGTTTCCTACGATTGACATAGAGTCTACGCTCAATGAAACCGTGACATGAACCGGCAACTGTAAGGTTTTGGGTTCCCAACCCGTTAGTCGCCTTCCTTGATCTACGCGCCCGCTTCTCAAGTAACACTCGACATTGCACTCCGCTGGAGTGCAGACGCGAGGAAGAATGGTGTACTATTGACATTTCACTCCGCAGGAGTGAAGACCAGACCACGCAGGATTTTCGGCATTCGACTGCACAGGTGCAATTCAACTGATATCAATCCCCAACGAATTAGCCATTTCCATGAGCCGTTCCCAGAGTGGGTCGGGCACCGGTATGCCGTCGCGTGCACGTATCTCCCGTGTGCGTGCTTCCAGATCGCCGGGAATTACCACTTCATCAAAACCGGTTGCCGGCGGTACCGACCGTGCCCGATTCGCCAACTCCTCGGCTCGATCAGTAAAATCGGAAAGCGGTTGAAACAGATCAGCTTTTACCGCCATCACCGTCGTGCCGGAGCGGCGAAATATCGGTCCGCCCCGGTCCTCAACCGCGAAGCCGTCCGCCCCCGAAAAAACTCTCCCGAGGAGTTCGACCGCCAGCATCAAAGCATAACCCTTGTGTCCGCCGAATGGCAGATGAAATCCACCTTGAAGATAAGCGTCCGGATCGTCGCTAGGGTTGCCGTCCTTATCAACGACACTATTCGGAGGCAGGGACAAATTTTTGTCCTTGTAGGAGGGCACTTTGCTGCCCGCAACCACGGTTGTAGCGTAGTCGATTATCATCTGTGAACCATCCCTAAGCGGGAACCCCATCCCGATTGGGTTGGTGCTTAAGATCGGTTTGCGCCCGCCGTAGGGTACCGTAGATGGAACTTCCTCGCCAAATCCTCCCGCCCAGACGATACCTATCATTCCCTCGGACACAGCCATTTCCGCGTATTCTCCCAGGCGTCCGATATGGTTCGCTTGAACAATACTAACAACGGATATGTTGTGGCACTTCGCTTTCTCTATTGCCACTTCCATACCGTACTTGGCGGCGACATGACCGAATGTCCAATTCCCTCCGATTTGGGCGGTGGTTCCATCCTCTTTCAGGATTTCGGGCCAAGCGGTTGGGACAATGTCGCCGGATTGCGCGAATCGGACATACCCCGGCAGGTGATGGATTCCGTGCGTATCAACGCCGCAGAGGCTCGACGACACCAATGCCTCTGCGACGCGATTGGCGTTCCTTTCATTTGCACCCGCCGCCATCAGCGCTTTTCGAACCAATTCATCGAGTTCGGCAGCCGTTTTTATAATCATTCCGAGTCCTCATAAAATAGTATCAAATGACCTGATGATGGCAGAAATGCCCATTTTCATTGAGTTTGAGCCATCATCAAATGAGCGATCTAGGATGACTGAACCAGCAAATCCTTCAAGAAATTCATGCGACTGGATAGAAACACGACGAAAGTATACCAAAAAGGGGATCGCATTCCGAGTTAATGTTAAAAGAGTTTAAAGAAAGTTTGACGTGTTTTGCCAAGTAAAGTTCTAGGCGATATTCGTCTCATTGTGTCATTGCCGGTTTCCCGTAGGTATGGAACTCGACAGCACGGTGTTATCTTAGCTGTTTTCCGAGTTGCTTGCCAAGTCTGCGTCAATGTCGTTCAGCGCATGTTGAGGAATTAGGTCGAGATATTGAGAGATGACGCGCTTGGAAAGTTTGGTAATCTGAGAGATTTTGTCAATATCATCGGTAGCGGTGCGAACAAGCTTAACAGACTCATAATCATGGATGTATCGGTCAACAGCTTCTTTGGAGTGCTTGGTCTTAGCAGCAATGGTCGGAGTCAGATGCCCTTGTAGATAAAGGGTGATAATCTCTTTCTTGTGGGTAATTGCCGCTGACAAATCGTGAATGTTGCCACGAGTGGGCAAGACTTTTCCACTGGTGCTTTGCCACTCATTGACATACTCACTCACCACCGGATCTCGGACGTTGAGCAACACAGCAAGGTCTAGTTGAGTCAACAATGCACCTTGGTCATAGGCTTGATAACACCATCGCACCAATCGATGAATTCTGAGTTCACGGGAGCTGAAGTCGCTGTAATAGTGTTCAATGTCCTCGGGGGCGAGAAAGCTTAAAACCACAGGCTTCATGCGGGTTTTAACGATTGACTTCCCTTTCTGTGGATATTCGTCAATCGGCACGGCCATCCAAACCAATTGACCATAGCTAAGCATTCGTTCATTAGGGAGTTGTTCCCCGGAGGCTAGTTTATCAAGTGGCAAGCGAATCAGGAAATAGTCTTCGATGGTTTTGACGATGTCATCGACAATGGCTTTGGCAGTCACTTCGCCTTTGTCATACCCATAGGAATTGATAAAGCGATGAATCAGCAATTGTCGCAGTGATTTGTCATTGATGCGTCTGATTTTCTTCTCGTTGATTTCAGTGCGAGTCAATGGTTTACTCATGAGTTCTCCCCCTTTTTTTCATCAACGGGTTCGGGACGAAGTAAAGTCGTCATTCGCTCTGTATGTTTGTATTCATCATACAGGGAGAGGTACTCACGAATCAATCGGTCAGAGAGTTGAGTGATGAGCCGTATCTGTTCCTTTGGAAAGTCCTGATGATGGAGCGTTGCTACCTGAGTGAAATTACGCAAGTATCGCGACACGGCACGTTCGGTGTGGTTCGTCTTTTGCTCAATTTCGGTGAATTGATACCCTCTAAAGTACAGTTCCAAGATTTGTGTCTTATGAGAAATGCCGGGGCCCATATCGTGTTTGGCACCGCGAGTCATTACAAATAACCCTTGCTGTTTCAGCTGTTGGACATCGCGTTTGACGGTTGCCGGACTGGTGGTTAATAGCACCGCTAAATCTTCATAGCTGAGCAAGGCATCTTGGTCATAGGCTTGTTTGGTTAACCGTAAGATTCGATGTCGTCTGAGTCCTGCAAGTCCATAATTGGCTAAGACCTCAAGATCGGTGTGCACGTCATTGAACGTGAGTTGGCAGGAGACCTTTTTGGCTAAGGCAATGTGTTTACCTGCCGGTTCGTCGGCTGCTACGGCTTCATAGCAGATTTGGCCCGATGTGAGTTTAATATCGGCGTGTTGGGCAAAGTAGGAAGAAATCTGTTTATAGTAGGCTTCGGCGAGAATAGGCATCAGATTGAAGTCTGACGCAATCTTCTGAATGATTGCCGCTCTCGCCGTCTTTGATTCCAGACGATTGATACCGTAGTGTGAATTGCTATGTGACTTCATAATGACCTCCATGAGTTAATGGCGATTGATGGGTTTACCAACCGCTTTTAGTTTAGCTCATGAGGTCATTTGATACAAACTATAAATCACTCATGTTAGGACATACGCAACTACGTATTACCCGTTACGTAGTCCAAGTTGCCACCTTTTCCGTGAGGGGCACAGAAACCGAGTTTTTTCCGACGTGGAAACACGAGGCTGACAAAAAAAACACAAATCTACGTATAATTCATCAATCGTGAATCAAAAACTCGGTTTCTCTGGTATAGGTGGCAACTTACGCAAACGCTGGTTCCTTCACAGGTGTGCCTGTATCGCTTCTCGCGCGGCTTTTGCCCCGTCGGAGGCGGGATCGTTCCTGATGACACGCTCCAAGTGCAAAATAGCCTTCTCATCGCCCGCGTTGGCAAGCGACAAGGCTTCCGCAAACCCGTGCTCCGAGTATCCTTGGTCCTTCGGTATAACCGGTGTTTCGGGGGTGTCTACCACATCCTTCCAATAATACTTCAAATCATCGGATTCCCAGTCTTGATAGACATCATCCCAACTAAGGGAATTAAATCCCCAAAGATGTGGACGAATTACTTCGTCGCAGATTGGGTCTCCGATGGTGTGGTAGCGGTTATCCAATGAAATACGCAGTCTATCTTCGGTTAGATTGGGCAATGCCTGATGCACCGTCAACGCCAAGAAAATGAGAGTGTCGCCGATTTCATAGTTCGTGCTGTGCCATTCGCCATCAATATCGTCAGTGTAGATCTGAAGAGCGCCGGCGCCCAGTGAAAAGTGGTGGTCAATGACGTGATCAACTTTGTGAGAGCCCGGCAACAGCGCCAACCCGCCCAATTCGATGGAGCAATCTCCCACCGGCGCCCAACAGGTGTATGTGTCGAAGTGTCCCTGAAAGTGCACAAAGTCTTGGTGTATCGGTGTCGTATGATCAGTGTACTGCGGGAACCAGAGCCGTGCAATTTTCTGAGGATGTGGCAGCACAGGTTTGTCTGTCAGCTTTGCCAGTGTATTGAGCACTTCGGGCCAGTGCCCCGACTGGTGAAAGGCCTGCAGCTTGTAAACCTCGTGATAGACATCGGTGTAGCCGACATCACCTTCGGTGCACGCCTTCGCAGGGTCTGCTATCCCGTCAACCGGGTCAGTGCCGGGAACGAGCCAGCCTCCCGCCTGGATCACCTCCATGATCTGTCGACGCAAATCGCGTAATTTATCCGGATCTTGCAGCCGCTTAAAAAACAGATATCCCTCATCCGCAATCCGGCGGCGTAATTCCCGAGGGTCGTTCATTGCGTCGTTTGACACCTTCAGTTCCTTCAGTTTCCCATCCATCTAATTTCTCCTCATGATGGTAGTTGCCTAGTTAATGTGCCCGCGTACTCTCCTCCGGCGATCCGAACTTCCGGTTCGATCTTGAAACGCTCCTGTCCCGTGGTTTGACGGCATTCGCCGGAGGCGTAGTGGTACTGTACGGCTCGCCGTCGATTGTCAGTTCGGTTCGGCGGGGTATAGTGATAAAGTTCTCCATGAAAGACGAGAGCATCGCCCGGCTTCAGCGGAATGGGCACCGCGTCTTCAAGAGATTGCGGCGTTACCAAGCCGTATTCGTCGCCAACTCCGGCGTGATCGGCGATGCCCCGTTGATGTGAGCCCGGGATGACATGCATACATCCGTTTTCGACGGTGGCATCGTCACACGCCACCCAGAAACCGAAGACAAGGTTCGGCACAAGCCGAAAGTAAGCGTTGTCTTGGTGCCAAACCTTTTCACCACCGTAGTGTGGCGGCTTCATGAGCAGTTGACCCTGATGCAATACGATGTCCGGTCCTAGTATGGCTTTCGCAATCATTACCATCTTGGGATGAAAGGCGAGGTTTCGGAAAAACTCATTGTGCCGCGCCATGCGCGAGAGTTTCCGAACCCCGAGTTCAAAAGATTCCGGTTTTCTCTCGCCGCTGGCGACGGTCGGTTCAATTTGCACCAACTCTGCGGGTACATCGGGATAGCGCGCGACAATCTTCGGAATCTCGTTCCGCACTCCTTCAACTTCCTCGGCTGTGAATAAACCTTTGACGGTAAAATACCCCTGTTCATTATACCGCCTTAGTAGTTGGTCATTGATAAGGTTGTCGTTACTCATTATTCATTCGCTTGATTGCAGTGCACACCCTACAAAACCCTCCGATCTTCCAGCGTTATCCACCATCCTCAAGCTACCACCGTAATAGGAAGAGCCAAATAATGTCCAACACAGCATGTTTACAGTTGCCGCTGGCGCACGTATTTGTTGAACAACACGGCATAATCCTCGCGTATCGGGCTAAAGATGTCTAGCACGATTGCGCTGCCGCCAACGGCTTTACCCGTGTGAAGCGTATTCGGCGGGATGATGAACATGTCTCCCGGTGTGCACACCCGAGTCTCATCGCCAATGGTTAACTCCATCTCGCCCACCAACAGCATACCAGCCTGTTCATGCGGATGTTTGTGCAGCGGAACCACGACGCCCTCCCCCAGTTCCAGGTAGGACAGCATGATGTTTTCGCCGTAAGGTGTGCGCGCCTTTGCCCCGGGGACCAATTCAACAGGCTCGTAATCTTCGATGTCGATAAACGGCATAGTATCTCAGTTACCAGAAGCTAGTGGTTAGTAAAACATCCAACACTACGGGAGGACGACCGCATACGGTTGTCCCTACTCCGGTCCGGAGATGGTACGCAAACGTAGATCCAAGGTTTCCGAGCGCGCAGTTCGATTTGAAACCTCTGCTTGGTTGTGAAAGCGGGTTGTGTCTTCAATAGACTATCAAGGACAGATCGCTGAGTTGTGAGGAGCACCATCAGTCCTTTGGGTTTTAATGCGCGCTCACACTCGGCAAGAAACTCCCAATAAAGTTCGGCAATTTCGGATTCGTCAGCGTCCTTTTTTCCGGACGGCAAACTGCATACGATCTTATCCACGCTACGCCGATCAAGCGGTAGTTCCCGGGGGTCCCAGTGGAAGAGTTGCCTCGGTTGATGTTTTCTGCCGATGTTTGTCTGTGCGGCTTCCACGGCCTCCAACGATGAATCCCCGCCAAGCAGGCAGCGGTAACGTCCCGAATGTGCCCGCTCGATGAGAATGGTTCCCGCCCCACACATCGGATCCAACACTATGTCCTCAGGTTGTGGATCGGAAAGTTGAACGAGGCAGTAAGCGACAGTGGGGCTGATCGAGGCGGAGAAATCGGCTCTTTTATAGTTCCGTCTCGCCATCTCGCTTGAGGAGAGCTTAAAGCTGACAGTTACTCTTTCTTCATCCGCCTCCACCCAAATCTCAAGTGCAGGTTTTTCCTCAGATAAGCGCCAACCGTAGGTCATGAATGCGCGTTCAACGCCGCGCTGGAGGTCGGTTCGGCGAAAATTTCGCAACCCAACCATCCGACTTCTGACGCAAAAAGTGACCCGCCTCCGAAGCCGGACGCCCACTCGCCGGCAAATATCAAAATGCGGTTGAAAATCAATGCGTCCCAGCGATTTTTCTAGTGCCGTCAAGGAATGACGTGAGCGAGTCATTCTTGGCAAGGCCTTGACAACCAAGAATACCTGTTCCGCGGATCTAAGTGATAGCAGCGTTCTCGGGTCGCCCGAATAGCGGATCAAGATGCGCTCCGGTTCCTGCGAAACGAATTCAAGCTTGCCCTTGTCCTGCAAACGACGCTGAATTTCTTGGCGAGTGATTTCCACAAGCCCACGGCGCATTAGGACTGAATAATGGGGGTACACTGTTTCTCTCATACCTATCGACTTTGGGAACACGGAACGCCCCAGAATCGTAATTCCACGCACAAGGTGCGAAACATCTGTTGCGGGAAAGGAGATTCCTGCTGCCGAAAGACTATACAACCCCCTCTCGTTTCAACCTATCTACGTTCTCTGGGGATTTCCCAAGCAATACGGTCAAAATCTCCGTGGTGTGTTCCCCCAGCGCCGGTGCGGGGGCGGTAATCTGACCTGGGGTCTCCGACAACTTTATCGGCATTCCGGGTACCTCTACGTTGCCGGTGATGTCGTGTGATACTTTCGCAATCATCTCGCGGGCGAGCACTTGAGGGTGGTTCACCACCTTGTCAATCGTGTTGATGGGACCGCAGGGCACGCCAAGCGCGTCGAGTCCCTTAATCCACTGATCCGTGGTGCGTTCGCGCGTGATCTCGGTGAGAATGGGGTAGAGCTGGGCATGGTTTGTGGTGCGCGACGCATTCGATGCAAACCGCTCATCGGTGGCGAGGTCGAAACGGTTCACATGATCGCAGAACTTCCTCCAGAGAGAATCGTTGCCGATTGCGATGATGATGTACCCATCCGCCGACTCGAACGCCTCAAAAGGGGTAATCGCCGGATGCTGGCTTCCCAACGGCGCCGGAATCTCACCGGTGGCGAAATGGCGCACGATGGCATTCTCAAGAATTGCGACCATACCGTCCAACATGCCGACATCGACCAATTGGCCCTTGCCCGTCCGATCCCGGTGGTGCAGCGCAGAGAGAATGCCTATCGCCGTAAACAGAGCAGCCGTGATATCGCTAATCGAGGTGCCGACGCGCACCGGCGGACGGTCCGGTTCGCCCGTGATGCTGATGATACCCCCCATTCCTTGGATAATCATGTCATACGCCCCCCGCTCGGCATAGGGACCGGTTTGTCCAAACCCGGAGCAGGCGGCGTAGATCAATGAAGGTTGAGATTCACTGAGAGTCTCATAGTCAAGCCCCAGTTTCTTCATCGCGCCGGGTCGGAAATTCTCCACGAGAACGTCGGATTGCTTGACCAACTCCAAAAAGATCTCTTTACCTTTCGGCGCCTTCAGGTCGAGCGTCAGGCTCTGCTTGCCCCGATTGACGCTCATAAAGTAGAGACTGAACCCGTTCTTGAAGGGACCGAAGTTGCGCGCTTCGTCGCCGGCGCCGGGCTGCTCCAGCTTGATAACTTCGGCGCCAAGATCACCCAAGACCATTGTGGCGTATGGACCTGCCAACACTCGCGTAAGGTCGAGCACTCTAATTCCCGTTAACGCACCTGGCATGGGTCAATTTATAGCCTTTCGGTCTTGATGTCGGATTCCAATTTTTGTTGCAAAGCGGGCCACAAGAGCAGCAGCATTCACCGTCGGGTTTCGCGCCGTGAAATCATAGCAGAGGGAATTGGGGGTGTCAAGGGGATTCACCATTAACGTGTCGGCAGCGTTTCGCATTGAAATCACGCATAGGATAGGGTATAAATTGATTTGGGATTGGTGTGAAAACTCTCGGACAAGGGAGATTTGACCAACTTCAGGGCAGGTGCTTCGGAGAGATTCGCGATGAACAATCGTAAAGAGATATATTTGGCAATCATACTATTCACTACAGTCGCCGGCTGCTCCGAAGAGCTAAACCCCAATATCGAAGCCGCACGGGAACATCAAACCACCGGCTGGCTCGCGTATGACCGGAACGACTTTTCGGCAGCGCTCCTGAGTTTTGAGCGTGCCGTGAACCTCAACTCAGAGCTTACCGACGCCCACAACGGTTTGGGCTGGAGCCACCTCAGTATGTCACGTGTGTCGGCAGTCAATCCTCAAATTGTGTCAAAAGCAAAGGAGTCTTTCGAAGATGCGATACGCATTGATTCGTCGAATGCCGACGCGTGGGTCGGATTGGCTAATACCCTCTTCCTACGCCGAAGGGACAACTCCGATTTTCAAGCCACACTTCTGGCACTTGAAAATGCCTTTGACGCAAACCACCGATTCTTATTCCGGCACGATTACCGCTCGGCGGCGGATCTTCACGCCTTAAAGGCGGCTTGCTATTTCTATCTTGGCAAAAATGACCTAGCCAAGGCATCGGTTCAAACGGTAATCGGGGTTGATTCCCAAAATCCTACCGCGCTGTCGCTCAAGGGACTGCTAGACTAATCTGAAGTAACAGGAAACTAGCACAGAGGGTACGTTAATGGTAGGAGAATGACTGCGTAGATATGGTGTTTTGAGGTATACGAGTGCCTGATCTTCGGCTTTTAGTAAAATATATGGGTTCACCGATTTGGATAAACAAGCTCAGTTCAATGGGCGGGCCTGAACTTGCCTATGCAAACCTCATAAACCGCGTCGTATGGAACTCCAGCGTTAATTCACGGAGCCTATGGAGATAGGCGGTGCGGTTGCGCGGCCTGTTTCGCGCAATAGCGGGCAAGAAAATCAAGGCGTCAAATACTCCCGGGATTCACTCCCCTTCAATCAACTCCCCACCCTTCTTCACAAAGGCGATAGCGCTCTTTGAAACCTCGACCTTAACGCTCTGATCTCCGACTTCGGCAATTGAGATTACGGCGAGATCTTTATCCACGCCGACGATTTTGCCGTGCAATCCCCCATTAGTCACGACCTCGTCCGCTTTCGTTAGATTTTCCAGCATCGCCTGATGTTTTTTCCGCTTAATTTGTTCGGGGCGCCATAACAGAAAGTAGAAAATCACGAACATCGGCACGAGCATAAAAAGTACACCGGTAATTGAATCCATTTATTGTATCCTCCAGAATTAAAGAATCAGCATTGCGTCTCCGTAGCTGTAAAATCTATAGTTTCGCTTTATCGCCTCGCGGTAGGCTTTAAGGATTAACTCACGTCCCGCGAAGGCACTAACGAGCATCAACAGTGTCGATTTAGGTAAATGAAAATTGGTGATTAGGGCATCAACCAATTTAAATTGGTAGCCCGGATAGATGAAGATGCCGGTGTCGCCGATGTAAGGTGTGATACCGCCTCCCGAAGCCGCGGTTTCAAGTGCGCGCACGGAGGTAGTCCCGACTGCCACGATCTTGTTTCCATCTTCTTTGGCAGCGTTGATAGTGGCGGCAGCCGCTTGGGAGAGTTCAAGATGTTCCGAATGCATCTTGTGTCTTTCGACATTCCTCACCTTAACAGGCTGAAAAGTCCCAAGCCCGACATGCAACGTCAGCGTTACAAATTTGAACCCGGTCCGCTTCATACGAACCATGAGCGGTTCGGTGAAATGCAACCCCGCGGTTGGCGCTGCGATTGCTCCTTCGGAGGTTGCATAAACACACTGATACCGATTCTTATCAGCCGGTTTGGGGTCACGTTTAATATAAGGCGGAAGGGGCACTTGACCTACGTTTGCAAGTATTTCGTGGAAATCCCCATTATGTTCGAACCGAACTATCCGACTACCGCTCTTCGTCAAAGCAATGACCTGCGCCCTCAACACGCCTCCGCCAAACTCGATTCGGGTGCCCGGCAGCACGCTTTTTCCCGGTTTTGCAAGCACCTCCCAGATATTGTTACCCTTTTGTTGAGCCAATAGAAGCTCGACTCTTCCTCCCGAAAGAGGCTTATTGCCAATCAGCCTTGCCGGAATGACTTTCGTGTCATTTAGGGTCAGCAGCGCACCCTTCGGCAGAAATTCATCGATTTGGGAGAACTGCGCATGTCGGAATACACGGGTGCATCGATCGATAACCATCAACCGGGACGTGTCTCGCCGCAAAACAGGCGATTGCGCGATCAAGTGTTCAGGAAGTTGGTAATCGAAATCGGCGAGTTTCATGCGCTAACTTTACGAGTGCACAATTGCGATCAGAAGATGATGGCGTTCGAGTTTTATAGAAGCGAGGTTCCTCCCTACAAGAATGTGTGTTGAAGGTCCTCTGGCAATTCATAACCCAAATGTCCGTGAGCGACATCGGTGGCAACCCGTCCCGTAGGCGTCAGCGCGAGGAAACCGAGTTTAATATAATATGGTTCGTACACTTCCGAAACGGTTCGCTCATCCTCGGTCAGCGCGATTGCGAGCGCTTTCAACCCGGCACGCCCCTTAAACTTTTCAATCAACGTTCGGAAGTAAAGTCTGTCCCAATCGTCCAAACCCAAGTCGTCAATTCCGTAAAACTCGAGCGCTTCTGCCGCGATATCGAGGTTGATGACATTGTTACCTTTGACGGTGGCATAATCACGAACATTTGCCAGCAGTTTGTTGGCAATTCGCATCGTACCCCGCGATCGGCTACTCATTTCCTGTTCCGCTTCCTCGTCAATTTTGACGTTCATCTTTTCGCTGTTCGTTCGGATGGCAATCTGAATCTCGGCGGGAGTGTAGTATTCCAAGTGCAGCCGAATGCCGAATCGGTCTCTGAATGGTCCTGCCAGCAATCCTTCGCGGGTCGTTGCTCCGATCAGCGTAAATCGGGACAGCGGCACTTGCACAATCTCCGCCGAGGGCCCCTGTCCGATCGGCAAATCGAGTGTATAATCCTCCATTGCCGGATACAACGATTCCTGAACATGACCTTTGATGCGATGCATTTCATCAATGAACAGAACATCTCCGAGTTCAAGATTCGTCAACATCGAAGCAAGGTCTATCCGCTCAATCACCGCGCCGATGCCCTGCTTAAATCCGCTCGACATTTCATTGGAGATTATCTTTGCGAGCGTTGTTTTTCCGAGTCCGGGCGGACCAACCAAGAGAATATGCTCTAGCGCCTCCTGACGTTGCTTGGCGGCTTCAATGTGAATCTGCAACTGCTCCTTGACCTTTTCCTGCCCGATGAACTCTCGTAATGACTGAGGTCTGAGGCTGTATTCTAAACTCTCATCCCCTTCATTGAGAGATTCCATCTGCTTGGAATTGGCTTCGTGTTGCTTGTTCATGGAGCGTGCTTATTCACTAGATGTACCGAAGTGCGAGTCGGATAAGATCTTGCAAATCGGCGTCGTCTCCTAGCGCTTTCTGCGCTTCTATCATCGCTCGCTCCGCATCAGGTTCGGACGCGCCCAACCCGACCAATGCTTGCACACCTTCATCCGAATACCGAGTCGGCACCTGTACTTCACTCTTGGCTTCAAATTGCACCTTCCGAATCGAGTTTTTTAACTTAATGATGAAGAGTTGTGCAAGTTCCTTAGTGAGCCGGGGCACGCGCATGAGCGTCGCGGAATCCTCTCCGATCACCGCACGTTGGAATTCGGATGGCGAGAGTTTGGAGACGATATTTTGTGCCAAGGTAGGCCCTACTCCCTTTACAGTCAGTGCTAACTCGAACACCTTGAGATCGTCACGCGAAGTAAAACCGTAGAGTTTAACCTCGTTTTCTCTACTCTGGTGATAATGGGTGTGGAAGGTGACTTCCGAACCGATAGCCGACGATTCGTCAACCGTCCCGGGCGGAATCTCGAGACTATACCCAATTCCGTGAACATCAACGACGACCTCTCTTTCCTCCTGCATCACAAGAGTGCCCCTAATGAACGAAATCCACGTCATGGATTGCGCCTCTCATATCTTCCGCTTAGTTGGAGTATCTTATGGGAGCGGGCGTGACAAATTGCGAGTGCAAGCGCATCTGCGGCATGATCGGGGTGAGGAACTTCCGTCAGCTTGAGAAGCACCTTAACCATTTTCTGAATCTGAACCTTGGTGGCTTTGCCGTATCCGGCAACAGCTTGTTTGATTTCGGCGGGTGTATACGTGAATACCTCGCAATCGGTGTTGGCAGCTGCCAACTTGACAATCCCCTTTACTTCACCCACACCAAGTGCGCTGCTCACGTTTTTGCTGAAGAAGACCTCCTCCAGCACCAAGAACTCCGGTTGATACCGCTCCACTAAATGAATCACCTCATCGTAAATCTTCTTCAAACGATGAGGCGACTTGGTTTTGCTCTCTGTTCTAATGTTACCAAAATCGAGGAGTTGATATTTGCCGCGATGAGATTCAACAATCCCGTATCCGGTATTTGCAATGCCGAGGTCTATTCCAAGTATAATCAAGTCAGTTTGTCGTCGCGAGTCTCAGTCCGCAAATCCGTAACCGGGCATTGGGGTGAGGGAGGTTCTTGGTTGATGCTGAAGGATAGAGCTTACGCGGCAGCCTCTAAAATCTCATCGGGAATGTCGAAGTTTGCGTAAACCTTTTGAACATCGTCGCTATCCTCCAATGCCTCCATAAGGCGTATCACTTGTTCAGCTTCTTTGGCTCCAAGTTCCACCAGATTCTGCGGTATCATGCTTATCTCAGCGACCGTAATCCGGATGCCGGCTTCTTCAACCGCCGTCCGCACGTTATCGAACGCATCAAACGGCGTAATAATTTCAATCGTACCTCCGAGCGGGGTTATGTCGTCCGCCCCAGCGTCCGCCACAACCATAAAGAGTTCATCCTCATCGGCGCTTTCTTCGTCAACCGCGATTAGCCCTCGTTTTTCGAACATCCAAGACACACACCCACGTTCCCCCATGCTTCCGCCATGCTTCGTCAGAGCATGCCGCACTTCCGCGACGGCTCGGTTCCGATTGTCCGTCAACACCTCAATCAATAAGGCAATCCCTCCAGGTGCATATCCTTCGTATGTAATCTCCTCATATTCGGCGCCTTCAAGCTCGCCCGTTCCTCGCAGAATCGCCTTGTCAATATTATCGTTCGGTACGTTATTTGATTTGGCGGCCGAGATGGCTGTACGCAGCCGCGGGTTCATCTCGGGATCAGCCCCGGCGGCACGTGCCGCAACAGTAACTTCCTTAATCAACTTTGAAAAAAGTTTGCCGCGCTTTGCATCGTTCGCCGCCTTTTTGTGCTTGATTGTCGACCATTTGGAATGTCCTGACATTTGTCGTCCTCCTTAGCCCAAAAACCCAAACGTATTTTAGCACATGGCTAAATCTGATGCAAGCAAATCCTGTGGCGCGCACATAGTAGCAGGATCAAGCGCTGGATAAGGAGTGCGATAGAAAACTTCCGTGTGCCGTCCGCATAACGTGGCATCCGCGCCCTGCATTATTACGGCATACGGCGTATGCCTACTACCTTGTGGGTGTGTCGCCTCTACCGTCGGTACCATTCGACGTGTGTAATTCTTTTTTCTGAAATACTCTTCCCCCTTGTTTTTGTGATACAATAGTAGCAACCACACGCCGCGTGTCGTAGCAACTTGCGTATACGTCGCGGCGAAGTCGTGCGGCACGTTGGGATGGTAACAACGAGATGAGTAAGCTTGTGCCGAATGACATCTATTTTTACCAGCTGCGGGCGGATACAGTTGTCCACCTGCGGAAGATGGTCGTTCTCAAGTAGGGGTTGGGTCTCCCAACTTGTGGGACAATCGGCTAATGAGGAGTCAAGGAGGATAGTAAGATGCCTGTTTTAACGGCAGAAGATCGGCAGTTCTGGGAAGAAAACGGCTACGTTGTCGTTCACAATGCTGTTCCACCGGAGAACCTCAAAGCTGCCGAAAGGGCGGTGTGGGACTTTCTGGAGATGCAGTCCGACGATCCGAGGAGCTGGTATCCCGACCCGCCTCGCGGCATCATGGCCGAGATGTATCAACATCAGGCGTTGTGGGACAACCGACAATATCCTCGCGTTCATCAAGCATTTGCGGAGATTTGGGGAACCGAGAAATTATGGGTGAGCATTGACCGCGCAAGCATGAACCCGCCAGAGCTGCCGGATTGGAAGTATCCCGGCATACTTCACTGGGATACCAATTTGGAACCGCCAATTGAGTTTTGGGTTCAGGGGGTGTTATACCTTACAGACACCGCAGCCAATCAAGGAGCATTCAGTTGCGTGCCGGGATTCCATCGGCGGCTGGAGGCTTGGTTGAAGGACTTGCCGGCAGAGGCAAATCCACGTGAACAGGATCTGGAAAGCCTCGGAGCGCGACCGATTCCTGGGGCAGCGGGAGATCTCATCATCTGGCACAGCGCTTTGCCCCACGGAAGCAGTCCCAACACCGCAACGCACCCTCGCCTGGCGCAATACATCACCATGTTCCCATCGCAGGGATATGATGAGGTGGCACGAAACCGTCGCGTTAAAGCGTGGCGGGATCGCCTAGCGGGATTGGTCATTGAGGTCACCGGCAAGAAGACATGGGAACTCCGAAACGAAAAGGAGCATCAGAGCGGTCAAACAGCAGAACTGTCTCCGCTGGGACGAAAATTGTTGGGATTGGACAGTTGGTAGCAGGATCAAGAGAGCAATTAGCGATCAAATGACCGGATAGGGAACGCGATAGCAAATCCCGTGCGATAGAAATCCTATAGAGATTTTCCATGTGCCGTCAGCAAAACATGGTATCTGCGCTCCATATTTTTACTACGTTACGGTTCTTACGGCATACGACGTATGCCTACTACCTTATCTTAGAGAATTGGCAAAATTTCTAGTACGCGGTTGCCTTGAACAAAAGCAAATGTGTCGTGAGCACTGATTGTTGTTTCTGAGTTTACAGGAATGATACACACTTTTTCCCCAACCTTAAATTGGTTGTCCGCCATGCTTAAATGCCCGAAAACTTCCTCCAAATGACAAAGGGTGGCGCTAGGATAGTGTTTCGTCGCGCCGAACGCTTTCTTAGCCCTATATCCGTCGAGGGGATAGGACAACGCCGGCAACTGATTGGTATGCTTGAGAGGTGTCGCGGTGAAATTTTGCATACCGGCGTCCACGATTGCCAGATTCTTGCTTGGGGAGTCTATGACGGTCGTTAAGACTGCCAACGCACAGTCGGCGATCGTGCATTCGTTTCGGCACACGTGAGAATAATCGTATAGCGCATACGCTCCAACGCACAGTTCGGTTATCTGTGGGACTTGATCAATTTGGAAAGAGTGGTCGATGTCTGTGCAACTAAGGACCGGTATCGAAATCTCCGCGGCTTTAAATCGGCTGATAATCTCGTTAACATATCTGGAAGCCGCAGGCGAGGCGAGGTTAATCACGACACCGGCGAACTTAAGGTTCGGGACAGCTAAAATTCGCCGGGCAATCTCCAGAGTTTCGCGCGGTAACATCGCTCGATATCTATTTCCCTTATCATCAATGTCTATGAAAATTGATGTTTGCAAACGTTTCCGCTCGGTAAGCCCTGCGATTTCATTCACGGCAGAGGATGAATCTGCCGCGAATTGTATCTTGAATCGCTCTGCTGCATTTAGCAAAGCTTTCAACTCTCCGTCGTTGAGAGCACTGCGCGGGACCAGGATGTCAACAAAACCCGCATCGGCAAACGTCTGAACTTGGCTCAGCGTCCGGCAAGCGATTCCACAAGCCCCTGCCGCGAGTTGCTTATAGGCAATCATCGGTATTTTGTGGCAACCGACATCAACCCGCAGATTAACCTGCCGTGCGCGGCAGTGACCCGCCATGCGTTCTATATTGGCGTTTAAGACAGGCTGTTCAACAAGCAACGCGGGGGTTTCAAGTTCGTCAATTTGCATTATTATTTCTACACTTTTGATTTGGCTATTGGGTGGGCGCTAGCCTTCGCTGCGTGAAATTTCTATTGCAGGTTTAGGTGTGTTGTGATAAAATGACACCAAATATAGATGTTGGAGGCACCTCTTTGAAAGTGACGACACATCGACAATCCGGTGTGACATCCACACAGATACTCATTGTTCTCGTAGTAATCGGCATTATAGCGGCTGTCATTCTTGCGCCCAGATTGCTGGGCCAAGCCGGCAAGGCGCAGCAGGCGCAAGCCGTGGAAGAGATCGAAAAAATCGGTATTGCGCTTGATCGCTACGCTAAAGATAACGGGGATTATCCATCAACGGAGCAGGGGTTGGCCGCGCTCTGGGAGAAACCTGAAGAACCGCCTCTTCCCATTGATTGGAAAGGACCTTACTTGGAAATCCCAATCACAAAAGATCCGTGGGGAAACAACTACATCTACATTCGACCGGGAATTCATGACAGATTCGGATATGATCTGATTTCGTTTGGCAGCGACGGTCGAGAAGGCGGGTCTGGTGATGCCGAAGAGATTGTGAGTTGGATTCGACCGGACGAATAGGATTACGTGCGAGAGTCAAGATTCGTGCGCTTCGGTTGACGTACCTTGCAGAAAACTCGCGGATGGAAATTTAATGGGGGCGTACGGCGGCGAGTGCCGACCGTAGTTCCAAATCGCCCGTATATAACGCTCTACCGATTATCGCTCCGCTTGCACCGAGAGATTTGAGGATCTTTAAATCCTCGACAGATGTGATTCCTCCCGAAGCAATAACATTGATGTCGACTGCTTCCACAATTGCCCGCGTAGCCTCCATGTTGGGTCCCTTTAGCATCCCGTCACTCTTGATGTCCGTATAAATTATCGTGGACACGCCGAGATTCCGCATCTCTTTGGCGAACTCAATCGCCGGTTTGTGCGAGACATCAAGCCAACCCTCCGTTGCCACCAACTCATCTTTTGCGTCGATTCCCACAGCAATCTTCGCACCATATTCTCGACATGCGGTCTTCACCAAATCCGGATCCTTGAGGGCTGCCGTGCCTAAGATGGCTCGCGCCACACCCACCGCCAACACTTGGTCCAGTTGTTCCAACGTGCGGATTCCTCCACCCAATTGGACAGGCACCCGAATGGTCTCAACAATTTCTCGGACAATTTGCAGATTTGCCGAGGCGCCGTGAAAGGCGCCATCGAGATCGACGAGGTGGAGATATTCCGCCCCTTCCGCCTCCCAGCGTTTCGCCATTTCTATCGGCTGATCCGAGAAAACCGTTTCCTCTTCCGCGCGCCCTTGAACCAGGTTGACGCATTTTCCATTCCGTAAATCTATTGCGGGCAAAATGAGCATAAATGTAGATTTCGCTTTCTTCAATTCGGCTTGACATGGTACATGCCGACCGCTAAAATATAGCAAACTTACCCACCCATTACAATAAATAATCCACGAAAATCCCTTGGCAATGAGGAGGATGGGAAATTAATGCCCACGTACGACTACCAGTGTCTTGATTGCGGAATAAAGTTCGAGTTATTTCAAAGTATGACCGAGGACCCAATTCAGGAGTGCCCCGACTGCCATGGCAAGGTTAAACGTTTGATCGGCGCGGGTGCAGGTCTAATTTTTAAGGGATCCGGTTTCTACATCACGGACTATCGGGGGGATGGTTATAAGGAAGCGGCGAAAAAGGACGAAGCGCCTTCTTCGGGAGACGGGAAAAAGAGTGACGAGAAGAAAAAGGGCGGAGACAAGAAACCTGGCGGAGACAAGAAATCGGATAGCGGGAAAAGTTCAAAAAGCCGTGAATCCAAAAGCGGTTCAACGGCGAGCAGCAATGTATAGTTGGGATGAACAATGGGGAACAGATTCAAATCGTGAGCGTCTAGTTGCCGCAACCAAGAATATTGTGTGCCTGCGGTGTAAGAATCGGTATCACGAACATCGTCAAACAGAATTCAGGAGAGATTCATCATGAGAACGGCGAATCCGGCACTTAACGAAAATACATTCACGAGGCTGGAACGCACGTATGCGGATTCCGACGTAATGTCGATTCAGGGCACGGTCAACAAAATTGGAATGCTGCTCGTGCTGACGATAGCCTCTGCTACTTGGACATGGACTCTAGCCGGAAGTGAATCTGAATTAGTGTTTCCCTTGTTAACCGTCGGTATAATCGGTGGTGTGATTTTCGGCCTAGCAACCGGGTTCAAACCAACTTGGGCACCCGTCACCGCACCGATTTACTGTTTGCTAAAGGGCCTCTTTCTCGGCGGCATCTCGGCAATCTTTGAAGCCTGGCGCCCGGGGATTGTCTTTCCGGCGGTGTGTTTAACCTTTGGCACGTTGGCTTGCATGCTTATTGCCTACAGAACCGGTCTCATCAAAGCGACGGAGAATTTCAAACTGGGTGTGGCTGCCGCAACTGGCGGGATTTTTCTTGTATATCTGGTGACATTCCTTCTCGGTCTGTTCGGCATCGGTCAATTGGATTTCATCCACGGTTCGGGGCTTCTTGGAATCGGTTTTAGCCTGTTCGTCGTAGTTATCGCGGCGCTGAATCTCGTGTTAGACTTTGATTTCATTGAAAATGGCGCGGCACGAGGCGCACCGAAGTTTATGGAGTGGTACGCCGCATTCGGATTGATGGTTACTTTGATTTGGCTGTATATTGAGATTTTGCGATTGTTGGCAAAACTAGCGGCAAATCGGGATTAAGGGTGATAACGATTCGCAATTGCACGCCGTGTTAGTTGGTGCCGGCTATGTGAAAACTAGCCTTTGGTTTCGATAAACTGACAGAGCGCCAGGATGACATGAAGCGTCCATCGGCGGGCTGCCCTGGAACGCTTTAGATAGACATTAAAGCGACCCGGACGATGATGTTGACGCGCTCAACAAGGGATTTTGTCTCGAATTGGCTGATTGGAGGATAAGAAATGAGGGATGGTAGAATGGATTAAGTTTGTCGCGCCGCTGATTGCAATTGCCGGTCTGTGGTGGAAACTCACCACTTCAATGGCGACGAAAACTGAATTGAACGCCATGAGATCGGACGTGGCGGACATGAAGTCAGACCTCAAAGAAGATATTGCCTCGATAAAATCGGACACGGCGGACATAAAGGCAGATCTCAAAGAGGATATTGCCGAAGTAAAAGCGGATATGTCAGCCCTCAAGGCAGACCTCAAAGAGGATATTGTCGAGGTGAAAGCTGATATGTCAGCCCTTAAGGACGACCTCAAAGAGGATATTGCCGAGGTGAAAGCGGACATGTCAGCCCTCAAGGACGACCTCAAAGAGGATATTGCCGAGGTGAAAGCGGACATGTCAGCCCTCAAGCACGACCTCAAAGAGGATATTGCCAAGGTAAAAGCGGATATGTCGACACGCAACTCTGATTCCAAAACGGAAAACACGGAGCTAAGAGCGGACATAAGGGAAATCCGACAACTGCTATACAAGAATGTTGTTGAGGCTGAGAAGCATGAATAATCGGTTTGCGTACTCAGTGTAGGCATCGTTAGAGGCGTGCACATTTTTGATGGGAACCAGAAACGAGAGTCGGAATTTCAGGGACAATCAGAGGATTTCGTTCTGGCATCGGTTCAGAATTTCGTTCGCAACCGACAACGACTCGAGAGTTCCCGCATCGGTCCAGTCGCCCGATAGGATGTCATATTCCAGTTGGGAGCGCTTGATATATTCGTTGAGGACATCGGTGATTTCGAATTCTCCGCGCTCGGATGGTTTCTGCTGACGGATTAGCTCAAAAACCTTCTCATCGTACATGTAGTAGCCGATCACGGCATAGTTGCTTTTAGGATTCCCCGGCTTCTCTTCGACCGAGACAATCTTCTCCTCGTCTAGAGCGGCAATGCCGAATTCCGCCGGTTCGCTCACCTCCTTCAGCAAAGCTCGAGCCCCCCTTACCTGCCTTCGAAAACTGTCAACGTACGGCTTGATTGACTTGACAGCAATGTTATCCCCAAGGACTACAACAATCCTCTCTCCTCCCGCAAAATCTTCGGCAAGTAGGAGTGCATGCGCTATTCCCTGCGCTTCCTCCTGAACCTTGTAAGTAAAATCCACACCGAAGCCTTTTCCGCTTCCAAGCAGATTGACAACGTCTCCCATGTGTTCCGTGCTTGTTACCACTAGAATCTCGGTGATATCAGCCGACACCAACTGCTTTATGGGATTAAAAATCATCGGCTCCCTTCCAACGGGAAGCAGATGCTTGTTCGTGACTTTTGTCAGCGGGTATAGACGCGTTCCCTTTCCGCCCGCTAGGATAACACCCTTCAAGATAAACGAGTTTACCTCCGTATGAATTGGATTTCTTACTCGGAATTGAATTCGCGATCGGTTGTAGCCGGAGGATTTATTGCGATTTTCCTCTTGCGGCGATTTCCCAAACCGATTCGACAATTCCGTTTCGGACGCCATAGTAACGGTCATGGAGATTGACCGTAGTGCAACAGTGAGTCGGCAAGATTTCGAGCTTTTCGCCGGGCTTGAGGTCAACGCTTGGTTCGGCGTCCATTGTGCCATGTTCCTCTGACAAACCACGCATCTCTAGTCCATCGGCAAGCGGTTGAGGAATCCCAAACTCCTTTGCCAACACTTTCATTCCCGCATCGACGATAATCCGCGTAGGTTCCGGGCGGCTCACAACAGTGGTTAACAGAGTGAGTGAGCACTGAAACCGGTCGCCTACTCCTTCGACATTGTGGTATGTGCTATCCATGAAGACATAAGATCCCGCCTGAATTTCCGTTATTTCAGGGTACGATCCGGTAATGGCGAAGGTTCCGGTTCCGCCGCCGCTCATGATATTCACAGCAACACCGTATTCTTCAAGGAAATGCTTGGTGTCAATCAGCAACTCAACAGCTTTTCCGGTCTCGATTTTTCGTTCAATCAGGTCCGGTCTGGCTACCGTGTGCCCTTCATACCCCATCAATCCCTCAAACTTAAGCGCTTTCGATTTTAGAATGTGCCGTGCGAGGGCCAATGTCGATTCTCCGGGCATGACTCCGCAGCGACCCATTCCGGTACTGACCTCAATCAAGACACGAAGCGTAACGCCCTTGGCTTCCGCAGCGGCGGAAAGTTGATCGACATTGTCGGCATCATCAACGGCAACCATAATTTCCGAGTTCTTCGCAAGATTAATCAATCGCGCAATTTTTTGAGTCCCCACGACCTGATTTGCAATCAACACATCACGAATGCCCGAGTGTACCATGGCTTCAGCCTCGCCAAGTTTGGCGCAGGTTATTCCGATTGCTCCGGCTTCAAGCTGCTTATGTGCAATGATTGGAGTCTTGTGAGTTTTTGCATGCGGGCGCAGTTCTGCGTTGACAGTCTTAAAAAATTTTGCCATGGTCTGGATATTGGCTTCAAACACATCCAAATCGATGAGCAAGGCGGGGGTGTCGATTTCTTCTTTGGAAATGCCTATGAAAACATCGGGATGAACCTCGGACATTAGTTTGCCTCCTTGGGAAAAATGACGGTTGATACTATTCCTTCAAGCCCTAAAGCTGTTTGACCGGATTGGCAAGCGTGCCCAGTCCATCGATTTCAATCGTTACAATATCTCGGGGGGCAAGCGGCAAGTCGTTCGGAACGATGATGCCGGTCCCGGTGGATACAACCGTTCCAATCGGAACAGGATTGTCTCGGCACAGAAATTCGGTAAGCTCTTCGAACTTCCAGTTAATTTGGGAGGTGTTAACCTCGCCTTCATACAACGGTTTGTCGTTCCGCAGGACCGTGCATTTCACATCAAGATTGTACGGATCGTCAATCTCGGATGCTGTGACAAACATCGGACCAAGAGCACAGCACCCTGAAAACACCTTCGATTGCGGCAAGTAAAGCGGATTCTCACGTTCCAAATCCCAAGCGGAGACATCGTTACATATCGTGTATCCCGCTATCTCGCCATCGGCGCCGAGGACATAAGCCAATTCCGGTTCTGTTGCCGTCAACTCGGAGTCGCTTCGGATACAAATAAAGTCGTTCGGACCGGTGCAACGAGGTACAGTTCCTTTGAAAAAGATTTCGGGGCGATTCGCGTTGTAGACACGGCTATAGATGTCCTGCTCGGTGTCTTCATCGCGCATATCTGCGCTCCGCTTATACGTTACACCGCAACCCCAGACTTCGGGCGTGTCAAGCGGCAGAAGAAGGTGAGGTTTATTCGGATCGGGCGGAATGTCAAGATTTTCAAATATCAATCTATCGCTTCTGGGTTCTCCCGACCTGCCCGGGCGTGAAGGTATCGGGAGCGGCGAATTCGCCACGCGCTCCTGAATATCTGCCAACAGAACGCCTAAACTAACTCCTTCACTGTAAGCTAGCTCCAAGATTTCGAGGACGCCTGGGGATTCATCACTGGTGACATCAATAACCTCATCTTCGCGCGTAACGATTCCGACGCGCTTACCCATAGTGGGCAGATGAAATTGAATAAGTTTCATATTCTCTCCTGTCTGTCTTTTTCTAGAACACCACGTACGGCTATAGGAGCGCGTGTTTGAACTTTGACCGCGTTTCGTAGGTACCGCGGATGCATAGATTTGTCACCCAGATCCCGTGATTGGCATTGACGGTGAAACCAATCTACCGTTGTATCCTGCAGCGCGGCCGCGGCAAAAACAATCTCCGGATCACTACGTACTGTTGTTCTTCCATGGGAAAGACGGCTTCATTCCATTTCAACCGAGTCGCGTGTCCAAAGCCTGCACAGGTCGGTATATGATATTTCTGGGTGTTTTAGGTGTCAAGCAAAATGTGGAGAGAAGGCAGCACTTCAACACGTTGATCGGGAATTTCGAGTGCGATACAAGTTGGGAGGTCTGAGGCAGATTGCAACCTTCTGAAACTCCATGGGTACACTCAATCGTTAAATGACAAGGGATCTGTTTCTTTCGTTCAACATTGTTGGATCTCAACTCTGAACCTCTGTTCAATCAGGGCGCTATCGCGAGATTCTTGAAACCCATAGAATACGTGGTTGTGTGAATTTAATACGAAGGCGAGTTCGGGATTGTATAGGGAAGAATGCGGAATGATGAATATCCTTACTCTTTGCTCGTTACATATTGCAAATTCACACCTCGTTGATCCGGGATTACCTCGTTTCCGGGACGGTCAGCGACTAACTTGACCGCAGAGATTTAAACCGATTGTTAGTGTCCCCAAATGCTTTCAATTTAACTACGAATCGTAGAGGAAGAAATAATGAAGAATGGCGCCAACACCTCTCCAATACTCGCGCTGCTCGTTCTCAGTGTCTTGGTGTCGACCTGTAACACGTCGATTCAGCCAACGAGTCCCAACCGCGCTCCGATGGTTTCAACGGAAATCGAATTATTGGAAAGCATGCAGAGCGCGTTTGTAAATATTTACGATGAATGTAAACTGGCTGTTGTGAGTGTTTCGGCAAGAAACGTGAGGCGAAAAGCCGGCTTTGGCAACGCGAAAAACGCGCCATTAGACCAACTCGAAGGCACGGGAATCATCTTCCGGTCAGACGGTTACATCGTAACGAACGATCATGTCGTGAACGGTGCGGAGACGATACGCGTTCGCCCGTTCAATCGTCAATGGTACGACGCCGAGTTGATTGGTGAGGATGCCAGCACGGATATCGCGGTATTGAAGATCGATGCGGGAGAAGAGTTGCCGACACTATCCTTTGCAGACTCTGATGAAGTTCGAGTTGGGCAGTTTGCCATTGCGATAGGCAACCCGTTCGGGCTTGACTTCACCATTACAACCGGAATCGTGAGTGGAATAGGGCGTGCGCTTCCCCTCGGCGACAGCATAAATCGCTATCAAGACTTCATTCAGACGGATGCGTGGCTAAGTAAAGGCAACAGCGGTGGTCCCCTGTTGAATATCTACGGAAAAGTCATCGGACTCAACTCGGTCATCCGCAAAACGGACGATGCAATTGCTACGGACGCGGTCAAAGCCGGTGCTAGCTTTGCTATCCCAATTAATCTGGTCAAGCGAATTAGTGATCAGCTGGTTAACAACCGGAAGGTTACCCGTGGCTGGCTTGGCGTTCGCATGAGTAAAGTACGGGAAGGGATTCGAATCAGGGGAGTGATACCTTCGTCGCCAGCAGAACGCGGCGGCTTACAACGGGGAGACATCATCACGCTATATAAGGACGCAGAAGTGGCTGAACCTCGTCAGTTACAATTCCTCATAGCAGAATCGCTGGTTGGAGAGAAAGCCGAGATTACGATTCTTCGGAACGGTCAACACAAAACCGTTGAAATTGCAATTGGAGAGATCCCACCGCACCTCGTGGAGAGATGGATTGCCCCAACGTCGGTGTCTTGGAAAAGGTTGGGTCTTGCTGTCCGAGAACTCGGACCGAGTGATTTTGAATATTATGCTTTCCTCAAACCGGGAGACCAAGGTATTATGGTCAAAGCCATCAAGCCGGGTGCACCGGCGTATCACGCCGGGATATTGCGCGGAACCTTAATTGTGGCGATTAACGGTGTAAGAATTGAAAGCGTTGAACAATTCGACAAATTTCTCTTATCGGCGCTCGATATACCCGAGATGACCTTAGAAATCACGCATAGCGAGGGCAAGAAGACGATCGACATCAATCCAAGCCGATAGTGAGAGCGTCGTTGACACGTTGATGTATGCATTCCTGGCATTTCAATGCGGCGTCTAAAGTGGTGTGGGTACACATTTGGTTCTTTGGTATTCTAGCTCTATCCGGACAGCATGAGCGAACGCCTATCAGATTTGAAGCACATTTTTGGACCGGAGGGATTCATTGCTCAAGGTCTCCCTGCGTATGAATTTCGTCCTCAACAGCTTGAGATGGCGAATGCGGTGTCCGATGCTTTTCGTGCGGATGACCATCTCATTGTGGAAGCGGGGACCGGAGTGGGTAAGACCTTTGCTTACCTCTTACCGGCGATAGACCTAGCACTCAACACAGGTGAAACGGTTGTCATCTCGACAAACACCATCAGTTTACAAGAGCAACTCATTCGAAAAGACATTCCCTTTCTTCAAGAGGTACTGCCCGTTTCATTTTCTGCCGTGCTAGCTAAAGGACGCAGCAACTACCTATCGCGCCGGCGTCTCAACAGCCTTTTAACTTATGAAAGAGGTTTGTTTGATACAAGAGAAGAGGCCGAAGAACTGTCGAGGATTGTTCAATGGGTGGAAACCACTGACGATGGCAGCCGAGCAGATCTCGACAAGCAGCCGACGCCCGACATCTGGGATCGAGTTGTGTCAGATCGCGACAACTGTTTGAGATCAAAATGTCCGACGTATAATACTTGCTTTTATTTCAAGGCGCGGCGGCAGATGCAAGAAGCGCATCTGCTTGTCGTGAATCATCACTTGCTGTTCAGCGACCTAGCGATCCGGCAATCTGCTGAGGTACAATCAGCCGTGTTGCCCGACTACAGTTATCTGATCCTTGACGAAGCTCATCACCTTGAAGCCGTTGCGGGCAAGCACTCAACCGTTGAACTTACCAATTTCCGTGTCAGACGTTTCTTGGACTCACTTGATAACACGAGCGGCAAGGGTGGTCTCTCGGTCCGATACGCCGCGTCGCATCTGAAAGAGCCCGTTGAAAACGCGCGCAATCGGGCGAATGAATTTTTTAGAGCGATCGCTGACTGGTTGGAGACGCAGGGTAGTCGGAGGTGGGGAGGAAGCGTAACACAGCGCGTTGACTGCGTGAACTTCGTGGAAAACGTGTTGGACGCACCCCTCGCAGCACTGCAAGGGGAGTTGAAAGATTTGAGGAAAACGGCACAGACAGACGATGATGAGGAAGAGATAACCTCCCATTTGCGCCGGTGCAGTGAATTGCGAGAAGATTTGGATCTCATGGTTAGTCATGAAGATCGGGATTCCGTGTATTGGATTGAAACGGTAGAACGCGGGCGATTTGCACGCACCACCTTAAATGCGACGCCAGTAAATGTAAGCGAGGCGTTGAATGAGTATCTGTTTGGCAAACTGAACAGCGTCATCCTGACGAGCGCCACGCTGGCAACGAATCAGAATTTCGACTTCTTCAAAAAACGGCTCGGTCTGTTTGAATGCCGCGAGTTGATTGCCGGATCTCCATTCGACTACAAGAACCAAGTTGAAATACATCTCCCCTTGAAAATGCCTGATCCGCGACAATCCGTTGAGTTCACTCGATCCATTATCTTCCAAGTTAAACGATACCTCAGAATGACCCATGGAAAGGCATTTGTGTTATTTACGAGCTATCGGATGATGGATGAGGTTTACGAGGATGTATCGGATTATCTGGAGAGACTCGGTATCGCCTCGTTTAAGCAGGGCGGAGAACTCACTAGAACTCAGATGCTGGAGAGTTTCAAGCAGGACACGAACTCGGTTTTATTCGGGACATCGAGTTTTTGGGAAGGGGTGGATGTTCAGGGCGAGTCACTCAGCAATGTAATCATTACAAAACTACCGTTTGAAGTCCCTACGCACCCAGTTGTGGAAGCAAAGATTAAGCGAATTGAGGAGCAGGGCGGCAATTCTTTCATGGAATTTAGCTTGCCCGAGGCGATTCTAAGGCTCAAACAAGGATTCGGTCGCCTCATCCGCACGAAGACTGACAAGGGGATGGTGGTTATTCTCGATCCGCGCGTGACAACCAAATTTTACGGTAAACAGTTCTTGAATTCCTTGCCGCCGTGTACAATCAACAGATCGAACCTGCAACGGCGCGATCTGTGATGATCATCCCCCAACCTCCTAAATCTTGCGAAAATCAATACTTGACGGGTGTAGGTTGAGCATGTCGAATCGATTCGCTATGCGTGAATGGGAAGTCAAATTGGATCGTTTGATACCGTTTCGTCGTGTTTGGCGGCGGGGCTTTTTCAATTGGTAGCATAACGGTCATCTCTCTGGCATTGAGCTTCGTCTGATAGAATGGTAGGAACCCCTCTATGCTCTCACCTGGCGGTATTCCGTCATCCAATCTTCCAATCTGTTTTTCGATAAGCACCCGGCGTGCAATTGCCAATCCGTTTCTAACCGGCAAGCCCGCGACGCGGCTCATTAGTCCGAATCGTTCCACCAAGTCATCATAATCCAACGCACCGTACCAATTTTCTCCCTGATCCTCAATCTTGCACTTTCTGACGTCAAACAGGATTTTCTGAGGTCGATTATTGGTAATCTTGAGGTAAAACACGTCCGTTTTCTCGCCTTGGTGAAGGGCCTCGGACGCATAGAACGGGGACACAGAATTTCCACGGTGATATTTTCGATTCAAGGCGTGGTGGCGCCAATAGCATATAGCAATTTCGATGTCGTCTTTCGTCATAATGAGAACTGGTGACTTTGCTGGGATTTTGAATTGTTCCGGATTGCTCTCGTCTAGTACAGTGTTTTCATCAAGTTGCTCGGACGGTTGTATCGGCGGTAGGTTCTTAAGTGGCGTTCCACTTGTGCAACCCATAGTCAATAACAGTAATATGAATAATCCAGCGATACTCGGCCAGACAACGTTGTTTAGTCGTTTCATTAGCAGTATTGCCTCCTTGTTTATTTCACTTATGCGCAATCGTACTGGTGTCAAGAAATCCGAACTCTTATTGTAGCACAACACAATCTTTTATTCCACCTAATACTTGGATGGTGCCGAGAAAATTGAATAGTGCACACGAGCCACTAGTTCTCCATGTCAAGCGGTGTCACCTTAAGAACCCCGCTTTGAAATATATTTTTCCGGTCGAAAATCTTAGAGCCTGTTTGAAAAATACAATTTGTAGGGTGCGCACTGCGCGCCAGCCTCCT
>JAPPIK010000005.1 GCA_028820655.1 Candidatus Poribacteria bacterium
CTGACAGATTGTGGTACAGATTTCCTTCTCTAAGACTCGTTTTGAAAAAGTGTTACTTGGTAGCGTGCCATTATCCCGGTCGGGATAATTCTTTCAGCAAGTAACACTCTTGTACCGCAAACTGTTAGTTTGCGGATCAAAATCTGACAGATTGTGGTACAGATTTCCTTCTCTAAGACTCGTTTTGAAAAAGTGTTATTTCGTAGCGCCCCATCATTCCTGTCGCGATAATTCTTTCAGCAGGTAACTCGCTTGTACCGCAAACTGTTAGTTTGCGGATCACAATCTAACAGATTGTGCTACAGATTTCCTTCTCTAAGACTCGTTTTGAAAAAGTGTTACTTGAGAGCGTGCCATTATCCCTGTCGGAATGATTCATTCAGCAAGCAACACTCTTGTACCGCAAACTGTTAGTTTGCGGATCACAATCTAACAGATTGTGCTACAGATTTCCTTCTCTAAGACTCGTTTTGAAAAAGTGTTATTTGGTAGCGCCCCATTATCCCTGTCGCGATAATTCTTTCAGCAGGTAACTCGCTTGTACCGCAAACTGTTCGTTTGCGATTACAATCCATCAGCGGGACACATTCATATTTCGCTCTATGACTAGCTTTTTGAGAGTGTTACTTCGTAGCGTTCCTTGGAGAAACCCGATATGTCAATACGCAGAAAAACGAAGTTTCACGAACCTCACGGAACTGACCACATTCTTACTGGAACCCGCGCCACTACGGGATTCCACGCCAATTTGCGCCGCACAAGAAAAACGTCGTTTACAAACCATCAAGGGGCACATACGATAACCAATAAACCGAACACCCTTAAATATACGCGCGCACAATAGCGCACTAACGTAATACCGGGCATATCCTGCTTGAAGCCGCGTCCGGGGTGCATTAGAGCGCGATTCTCGATTCTGTGCGACGTGTGCGCTATCCTTCGGACTGCACCGTAGGTGATTAACTGACATCAAGCGAACGAATAGATTGATTGACCGATAGCAGTTTCCGCCGTAGCGATCCCATAGAGATTCTAGTGCGGTGGAAGTCCTATAGAGATCTTTCGTTGTTCCCTACCACCGAGTTGGGAGGATTTGAGCGCTCGATTGCCTAAGTCCTAGCTCGATTTCTTATTCCACGCAATTCTGATGCGCCAGAAATACCTCAGTCGGGAAAGTGATACCAATTGACGCTGTCCAAAGCCAACTTATTATGCTGAAACTGCTTTAAAGAGGAGATGAATTCATAATGTCCACCGCAACAAGCACAATCATGGGGCTTGTCTTTCTAGTTCTCGGAAACGCCTCGGTTTTCCTGATGTACAAGCTCTGGGGATATCCGTTCGATAAGGAAACCCGGACAAGCTCCGCGCCTCCCGCACTCATGTTGATACACCGTCTGATCGGTTACGCCTACGCAATACTTTATGTGTTCATGATGTGGCACATGGTGCCCCGCTTGTGGAACTATCAGATTGAACTGCCGCCCCGCACGGTTGCTCACTTAATGCTGGGAATCACGATTGGCGTGCTGCTTCTCGTGAAAATTGCCATCCTCCGCTTTTTCAGACATTTTGAGGAAGCGATGCCATATCTCGGAACAACACTTTTACTGTGCACTTGGCTCCTAATCGGCCTCTCCGCACCCTTTAGTCTCCGCGAAACGACGCTCCAGACCAGTGCGTTCAGCGAAGCCGGAATGCAAAGAACGCGTAAACTCTTGACTAATGCCGGCTTACCTCCGGAAGCGCCGCTCGACCAACTCGCGACCAAGCGGAAACTTAGGGACGGTCAAAATACACTTCGGAAAAAATGTGTTCAGTGCCATGACATGCGTACAATCTTGGCGCGCCCGCGAATCCCGTCCGACTGGGTTCGGTTGGTCAATCGAATGACGATAAAACCGGTGATTGGAGAGCCGATCGGGGAAAAGGAATCATGGGCAGTATCGGCATATCTAATCGCAATCACACCCGATTTGCAAATCTCCGTGAAGGAACAAAGGAAACAGCAAATGCAGACGGGCATGGCGCAGGTGGCGTTTCAGGCCGCGTCGATCGCGTCTCCCGATGCGCCAGAAGACCTTGACAGCGCCGTAGTCCAGGATCCGGTTGACGGGAGTTACGATCCGGAGGAGGCACAGATACTCTTTGAGGACACGTGCTCCCAATGCCACCCTCTATCAGACGTTGACATCGCGCCCCCAACGAACGAAGCGGAAACCGGCGAGCTAATATCACGGATGATTGACAACGGTCTTTTTCTTTTAGAGGAGGAAATTGAGATTATTGCCCGCTACCTCAACGAAACCTACGTGAATCAATAAACTACTCTGCCGCAGTTCGGGTTCTGACTATTTAGCCAGGTTCTGTCGCGCCGACTGGAAGCTTTGATTTGCCGGCAGAAACGCTGACTCATATTGAATTTCTATGTGCACATGTTTTCTCATCTTCTCAATCCTTGATTTCCATGACTCCATTCCAGAAGGTTCACGAATACTTGAGACGTACGGGAAAGCGGCCCAAAAAGCGTCTCAGCCAAAATTTCTTAATTGATCCAAACGTTCTGCCGGTTATCTTGGAAGCTTTACAGATAGAAGATGCCGATCTCGTCCTTGAAATTGGAACGGGACTCGGATATCTTACCAAGGCATTGGGAGACAATGCGAAAACGGTGGTCGGTGTTGAGATCGATTCCGATCTATACGCGGAGTTACAAAGCGAGTCTATTGACCATCCACGAATTCGTCTTGTTCATGCTGATTTTCTCAAGCTGAACCTCTTTCCAATCTTCAGCGGTGTGTGCCGCCCTAACGCCAAAGTCGTTGGCAATCTACCGTATCATATTACCACCCCAATTCTCTGGAAATTATTGGGACATCACAAATCGATCGGTAGTTGCGTGTTGATGATGCAGACAGAGGTCGCCCAACGTGTGGTTGCTTCGCCGGGTGGAAAAGACTACGGTGCACTTTCTGTGGCAGTTTCCTACTACGCCAAGTCCAATATCATTCGTTCTTTCTCATCAAATCAGTTTTATCCCGCTCCGAGCGTGGACTCGTCGTTAGTCCGACTAAGCATAGAAGAATCCCCCACTGTTGAGGTTGAGAACGAAGCGCTTTTCTTCCGAATTCTTCGCTCTGCGTTTCAATTTCGGCGGAAGATGCTGCGGAATGCAATGCTAAGAGGCGGGCTAGCAGTATCGAGTGAAGTGCTTGATGACATCTTTGATGAACTCCGTATTGACGGCCGCCGCCGTGGTGAAACATTGAACATTCTTGAGTTTGCATCTCTTGCAAACGCCGTAAGCCGCATAACAACGCGGACACAGACAGCACGCTGAGCTAGTCTTGCCCGCATCTACGCAAAAAGAGTTGACCAAGCCCATCTCCATTATGTAGAATAAATCACGCCGTGCGCTAGACCGTACGACATTCGAAAGCAACCTTCTTCTAAGTGCAATTGAGACTGAACTGTGCGATTCAGACGATCCTTGGGGCAACGATGATTTGAAGAAGACTTTAGCTACAGGAGAGTCGCATGCTCAATTCTGGTGAGATTCAGCAGTTTGAAAGAGACGGTTATTTTGTCATTCGGCGTCTGCTCAAAGGTGATTTGCTGGATCGTATACGTGAAGCATTCGATCGGTTGGATGGCTATCACAATCTGCTCGATCGAGATATGACATTTCTTGAAGTTGCCGCAATGCCGACACTATTGAATCCGATAAAGTCTTTGCTCTGTCCTCACCCTCATCTGCTACAGTTCGATGGTGTTGATCGAGCCCCTGGTAGTGGAGATCAGCGGTGGCATTCGGATTTCAAGTTCCGTTGCAATAAACCCTTAATGCTCAATGTCGGCATCTACCTAGATGAGCTAACAGTGGAGAACGGTCCGATTTGGGTCACTCCGGGATCACATCGTGATAGCGATTCACCTCCCGATCCTGACGTGGATGGTATCCCACTCGTTCTTCCCGAAGGCTCGGCGGTCATTTTCGACTGTACCCTCGCTCACAAAGGCGGTGGCAATAAATCGGACGGACCCCGCAGGGCAGTTTTCCCTACCTACGGACATTACTGGATGAAGCGCTTTGAAACGTGGATGCCCTACGCAACACGCGAGCGATTTCCTAATGCGTCGCCCGAGATGCAGCAATTACTCGGAATCCAACTTCATGCCCCAAGTGACTACGGCGGGTACGACGAAACGCGCATTATGCGGAAGAACTTGGACGGTGAGTGGGAATGATTCAACCAGCAGATCGCGGGTATGTTACCTTGACACTCTCCCATAGATGGAATCTGCCGCCAGAAACAAATCTTGTGACGAGGAGTTTGTGCGAATGAAAAAAGTGTGCATATCCCTGTCCACCGTGCTCTGCATTGGAATTCTCCTTGGTGTCAATACAGGTTTTGCAGTGAGTTTTCTGAAACTCGAACGCGAATTTTCCGGTAAGGGCTCAACCGACGGTGCTTTTGGCGCGAATATCCATGTCGCGTTTGATGCCGAAGGACAGATTTATGTGAGTGATTCAGACAACCGATTGATACAAAAGCTCTCCCCCAACGGCGAATTCCTCATGCAAATTCCCGAAGAACCGCAAGCGATTGACAACAAGCTAAAGAAACCGGGCGATATCGCAGTTGATGAAAACGGGAATATCTATGTTGCAGAGACCACCGCACACCATATTGCTGAAACTGCAGATCCAAAGATATATATGTTTGCGCCCTGTGTGCACAAATTCGACCCTGGCGGTAACTTAATTTACACCTACTTTGTCGATCCGATCGACGTGCGTCCAAAGCAGGCCTTGGCTGCTAGTTTAATCGTGGATGAAGAAGGAAAAACAGCATTTGGCATTCAGCCAAAAGGCCATGACCGCGCACTTCTGATCGCCGTGAATAGTCAGAACCAACTCTTCGTGCTTGATGCGAAAAGAGGGCGCATTCATAAATTTAACGCCGACGGTGAAAAATTGCATGTATTCGGGCGATATGGAGCGGGAAACGGCGAATTTGATCGCGACGCTTCCGACATTGCGATTGACACACGAGACAACGTATTGATTGCGGACACAGGCAATCATCGAGTAGTCAAGTTCAATTCGGGAGGCCAGTTTATCCTAAACTTCGGTGTGAAGGGACGCAATGATGGTCAATTCACAAAGCCCATTGCAGTCGCCCCTCTGATTACGGGCGAAATCCTCGTCAAGGATTCTAGCCAATACAAGCGGCATTTGGGCGAGTTACCGAGCGGCGGCGTTTTGAGCCTTATTCCACCAACAACTGCGGGAATACAGGATCTGGTCATTCAATCTGGGCGATCCCGCTCCGCACTACTCGGCGGTGGATTCACGAATCAGTCCAATTTCGATGCCTTGAATCGCCGCATCCGTTTGCTGGAAGAGGCCGAATACAGACGTTACTTTTCCGAATATTTTGATGATAACGAAGAAGGAGATAAGGACGAAAACAAGAAGGAAGAAGATGAGGATTTGAAAGCGGCAACGATCCGAGCCACCGTATATCACAACGTGATCATGCGCGTGCAGAGATTTGATGGCAACGGGAAATACCTCGGGCGGATAATATATCAAATTGACAAACAAGACGAAGAAAATCGGGATGTCGCCTTTCTCACACTGGATGCTCTCGGAAACATCTACCTACGAGATGGAAGCGACTTTGTCATACGTCAATATTCGGTAGAAGGGTTTAGCCTTAATCCATCTCGGATGGATGGACTCTACAACGCACGTGCAGCCACTGTTGACAATAGGTTTTCGGAGGATTATGAAGATATAGATCCTAACACTGATATTCAAGACGATATTACACAGTTGGAGTTGAGCAACGCATTTCTATGGAATTACAATCTATCTGAACGTTGGAGTTTGATGTTCGCCGATACGCTTGTCTACAGTGAACTGGACGAGCGATACCTTACGCCGCCAAAAGCGGAGGACAGCTATGACCTTCAGACGAAGTCGCTGTCGAACACGCTCGCAGCCAACCTTAAGTTTATCACCGATCCTAACCCATATCGTTATCAAGAATTGAATGTCTATTTGGAACGAATAGATGGAACGTCAGATCTCGACCAGGAAGCGATATTCCAAGAAGTCAACAGACAGCGTCAGGACAGCGAAGGTGATGCCAGCGCACTCTCCGTAGGATTGAATTGGGACATACTGTCTAGAGCAAATCTCTGGATGGAATATGCAAACTTCAATCCCGCAGACACAAGCCGTAATTATGTTCGCCGCTATTTTGATGTATCGGGAGATCTCTACGAAGTGTTCGGAAGTCGCAATGAAATGAAGAAGCTTGCCGGTGAATTGACTATTAAATTTTGAACTCCACCCAGATCAGGTTGTCTCGCATTCCAGTTCCAAATCTGAATCTAGTTGCTCGCAGGTATCCTGCAGCCCAACTCACGACGGCGACACTGATATAATTCCCTGGCTGCAACCTGAAATGGTTACAGAAAGGGCGATGGATAACACGGTACATAAGGACTATCAATATATCGCGGTAGAACCGATTTCGGGCGCCCTCGGCGCGGAAATCAGGGGACCAAATCTTTCTGAGTCGCTAAAACCCGTTGCAATTGCGGAGATTCGCGGCGCTCTCCTCGATCATCTCGTGATCTTCTTCCCGGATCAAGAACTTACCCCCCGCGAGCAACTTTCATTCGCCCAATACTTTGGATCACCAATGGAATACCCGCAATTGAAAGGTCTTCCAGAGAGTCCGTTGGTCACGGCTGTGACCAAAATGGAGCAGGAGCGCACAAATTTTGGCGGGGTGTGGCATTCGGACACCACGTATCTCGAATTCCCGCCCGCCGCAAGCATGCTCTATGCGGTAGAGATTCCGCCGCATGGTGGTGACACGCTGTTCGCTAATCAGTACCTTGCCTACGAAACCCTTTCAAATGGCCTTAAAGAAACACTTGATAGTCTTGTTGCGGTAAATGTGTCCACGAAGCCCGAGGTGTCCAAGACACGGGAGCACCGCTTGCGTGAGGCGGGCGACAAATTGAAGTCGCTTGTAAGCAAGCATCCGGTCGTGCGCACGCATCCGGAGACTGGTCGGAAAGCCTTATATATTAATAATGCACACACGCTAAATCTTGAGGGATGGACCGAAGAGGAGAGCCTACCGCTGCTGAACTTTCTCTTCAGCCACCAAGTAAAACCGGAATTTACCTGTCGTTTCCGCTGGAGCAAGGGCTGCCTAGCCTTCTGGGATAATCGCTGTACTCAACACCACCCGGTGAACGACTATCAGGGCTATCGCAGGGTCATGCATCGCGTCACATTGGCTGGAGACAAACCCCGTTGAGCCGAAGATTGGAAATCCGAAAAAGATCCGGTTCTCGTTCATTTCAGTCTGACAGGTGCAAACCATCCGTCGACTCAGAGGGAGGCCTGGTAATTCACCCATAAACGCACTGTACCCACCACCTTGACTTCCATTGCTCGTCTAACTCAAAACTACATCATCGGTCATTGCGATGGATTTGGTGTGGAAGATTTGGTCTTTCGCGAGTAACTCCTTGGTCTCGGGTGATAAGCGGTTCATTACACCGGCCGGCAGGTTTAGGTCGCCGTCACTCATGTAAGCCAACAAATACTGTGTAGAATAACGCAGGACTAGAAAACGACGCATACGGTCCTTGGCCTTCCATTTCAATCCGCCATGGCACACTTGGTCCGAAGCAATGATGACATCGCCGGCGTTCGGTGCAAGGTTAACTAGGCCGTGAGGCAAAATATTATTCGTGATACATTTGTCATAGTCGTAGTCAAATTCCGCCATTGTTTCATGTATGCCATCGGAAAACGGAATTGTGTTCTTGTGGGAACCCGGCAGCATAATTACACCGCCGTCGCCCGGGCGCACATCATCAAAATACCAGAAGATATTGAAGTAGTCGCAATATACCCTGTCCCCGTTCGGACTCGTCCAGTGAATGTCACGTGCAAAGCCGTTTCCTTCCAGCGATTGTTCACGCAGCGAATGAAGCGTCAGATAGGTGCATTCATGCGAATCTACCTTTAGATTACCTCGCATGAAACCGGGTTTCTCGGCTGTTAATTCCTTGATAATCGGCCACGTGGCGCGGTGCGTTACAAGCCTTTCAAGCGCCTTGTCGTATGCGAATGCGTGATAGTAGTGGTGAAACACGCCACCTTGGTCGACATAGTCAAACTCACCCTTCAGTTCCTCGTGAGGTGTGGTCATTAGTCGGTCAATTGCATTCCGGGCTTCCTGCAACTCCTCCGGGCTCATTGCATTGGGCAAGTAGAGATAACCGGCCGCATCGAACGTATAGCGTTGTTCCGGTGTCATTCGATAGTCTCCTCTATTTACTGATCATCGGTTTGCGAATCCGGCGTTAGGTCGAGGTTGGTTCATCATAGCACAGTTCATAACACACGATTATAATCGATGTACCACTAAAGTGCTATTCCTTCTTTGCGCTTTGATATCAACTGTAGTGGTCGGTCACATTACCCGCATCGATGTCTGTTCCGCGCAAGACAGGAATTCCGCGACATGGGAATCGCAGATTGGTTTGGAGTGCTAAATCCAAAACTTGATCTATGAGGGCGCCGAGCCACAGGATCAGCATGGCGTGTAATCCATCTCATTAGCTAATACACTTTTTGCATGAATTCGGTTTCTATCAGGTGGAGAGCGAAAAATGGCGAGATTAGCCCTGGCACTAGACTCCAGTACGCAAAGCCTATCATCAATCGTCGTGGATATCGACACTGCGGAGAAAGTTCTTGAGCATTCGCTAGATTATCGGCAGGACGATAGGACAAACGTCTTCGGAATTGGGTCGGACTACATTATTCCACCGCGCGTAGAGGGTGAAGCAGATCAACCAATCGAGATGATATTGGCATCCGTTGACGCCATGTTTGACGACCTCCGAACCGCCGGAGTCGCTGTCGAGGACATTGTTCTAATTAATAACTCCGGCCAACAACACGGGCATGTGTACCTGAATAATCGGGCTGAGAATCGCTTTGCACGTCTTAGAGAAAGGGGCTGTGGAGAATTGTCCCTCGTAAGGCTACTTCGAGGGAGTTTTTCGTACCTCACAGCACCCATATGGATGACATCCAATACCGCAAATCAGGCAGACTGCGTACGTCACGGCGTCGGAGGAAAGGGAGAAATGATTCGTCTTTCCGGATCCGATTCGCCGCTAAGGTTCACAGGGGCGGTCGTGAGGCGGGTTGCCGAGCAGTTTCCCGATGTTTATCGTGCTACGGAAAACATTCAATTGATAAGTAGCTTAATACCTTCGATTTTGACCGGGAATTCAAAGACCCCCATTGACTACGGCAACGCCTGCGGAATGTCCCTCATGGATTATAGTACGAGGATTTGGTCGCGTGAGTTGCTGAATGCAACATCAAAAGGATTACTGGGAGGAGGCGACGCGTTGATAAAGAAATTGCCGAATCTGGTACCCCCCGACTCCGTAGTAGGTAATATCGGCATGTATTTCGTAGAGAAATACGGATTTCATGCTGGATGCAAGGTCATCGCCGGATCCGGAGATAATCCTCAAGCAAAAACTTTGGTGGAAGGAGATCTACTCAGTTTGGGAACTAGCTTCGTGAACATGGTGTCGACTGATGGCAACGTACACGATATGAGTGGAATGGCAAATGCGATGTATGACGGCGTCGGAAGACCGTTCATGTTTGGTTGCAGGACGAACGGTGCATTGGTGTGGGACCAGATTAGAGCGCTTTACGGATTGGGAAAAGAGGACTATCAACCCGCTGAATCGGCATTGAAGGCGGTGACACCTGGATCCTCCATGACCTTCTGGCAGCCAAAAACCGAGTCGTTCCCACCCTCCGGCAGCTTCGACATCATTCGAAAAGCCCCTCACATCGACACAGGGTTAGGCTTAGATTATTCCGGGGTCATTGAGACAAGCTTGGCTGCGGTGTACGTACATTCAAAACAGTTCACCGGAATCGCCAATGCGCCCCTGCACGTCACCGGCGGCGCGACACACAGTCCGGAAATCATGAGACGTGTCGCAGCAATCTGGAATCGCAAGATTGTCCCTATCGAAAAGGGAGGGCCCGCTCTGGGAGCCGCGGTCGCGGGAATCCATGCATACTACAAATCTCGAAATGAACCGTTTTCACTTGAAGATTTTAACCAATCAGTCTTGAGAAGAAGCCAACCTATTGTGCCGCGCGCCGAAGATGCCACGGTGTTTCACTCGCCCCGTAAATACCTCGAACGGTTCATATCAGAGGAAGCTAAGATTCTAGCGGAACATCCGGTCAGATAGACTTTCGCCGAAGCGAAGGGGGAAAACTCTTAACAGTTGAAGCATGGACAAACAGTCGTATCAAGCAACCGAGAATCCAATGAATTCGGTTTTTCTTCCCCCACACTGCGATTTGGGGATCGGCATCTGACATATAATCGCGCCGTCGGTAAATGTGGAACGAGTTGAAAGTTTTACCAATTTTCTGCGGCCGAGCCGCTTCATCTGATTATGTATTTGACAGATTCTCATTATCCTGATAACGTGTATGAACGGCAAATAGCCCACAGGGATTCCCGCGAACTACGCGACACACCTTTAGGCTATGTTTCTACCGACAGAATCGTTCTTATTATGTCCTGCATGCTGTAGTGTGATACCGCCTAAACATATTGTTAATACACACTTCGAAAGGAGAGTTTCGTGCGTAACATCATCTTCCGATTGTATCCACTCATTACAATTTTGTGTCTATCTCTAGTGTTCTCTATCCCAACTTACGCCAAAATGTCCGAAGAGGCCCAACTCGGTCGTGAGCTATTTTACGATCCGTCATTTGGAGGCACTCTAGAACCCAAGAAGATTAGCGGGCTTGCTTGTGCGGACTGCCATGCGGATTTCGATGAAGAGGCCAATCCGGATGGCAAGATACGTGCGGGCCACAGCATCATTGGTGTACCGTACCGTGGCGAAGCAAAAGGGGGGATGATAAAAGCTGATATCTTCCGTCGTGCTGCCGGCGGCGGCGGGTACTGTTATCAACGCTTTCTACAGCGTGTTCCAACCGCCAAAGTAGACCCAACCGCTATCCCGGAAGAGCAGGCGGAAGCACTAATGGCGTATTTCGAGCATGTGTCGGGCGACAACAAGGGACCGCAGTTTCAACTGCAAGAACTTGATAAAGAAGCGGCGAACTCTGCGGCAGACAAGATTGTCGAGATGGCGGGCGATGCAAAAAAGGGGTGGAAGTTATATAGCCGAGCTTGTAACGATTGTCACCCAACCGCACGGAAAGCCGGGATCGGATCGCAGCTAATCCGTCGTAGACCGCCGTCTAACGTGCCAAAGCAGTTACACAAATACGCAGCCAAGATTCGCGGCGGCGGTTTCATCATGCCGTTTTACTCCGAGGATCGGCTGTCTGATCAGGACATCGCAGATATTATCGCGTTTTTACACCAAGAAATGACGGCCGGTAAGTGACATCGGTTTGCGCAAAGAATCTAAACTCATTGTTTCGTCAATTTGACGCCTTGAATCTCCTCCAAAGCGGTAAGTTCTTGGAAAAAAGGCTCCCAGCCTTCAGAGTTCTTAAAGGAGACATGATACCTGAGTTCAATCCCGCCGGTTTTTGACGTTTCTTGATGGATGAGCCGCTCGTGAACGAGATATCTGTCGAAAATTGTGCGAATAGTTGGTTCGGAAGCACACGCCAGCGGCGCTTTGAAGTTAAGTTGATAGGTGTCCCGATAGGGATGCCTGCCGTGCCACCAGTGAAGTAGGATGATGATCCCGCCAATCAGAAACGTCCCCAAAATGGCTATGGGCGGGTCGCTCGCACCCACTGCCATTCCCGTTGCCAAAGCGAAAAATACGAAGGCAATATCGCGAGGATCTTGAACGACGGTGCGAAACCGAATAATCGACAGTGCACCTACTAGGCTGAATGCTCGTGCCACGCTGTCGCCGATAACAACCATAACAACCGAAATTAACATACAGAGAATTATAAGTGTATCTGTAAAAGACCGCTCGGTAATTCCCAAGTGCGTCCAATGGTAAACAACGGAAATGACAATGCCAAGCGCAAAAGCTAGTAGCAACTTGAGAGCAATAGATCCAACTGTCGCTACGGAGTACGGTACCAAGAATTCGTTCAAAAAATCCATATCTTACTAAGTTTACGGACTGTTTTTGCTAGGTGAGAAGATTGCTCGTTACTGCAAATGTTTAGCTGACATGCGCTTGAGAAACGCCAAACCTTCCGTTGCCAAGATTTCGGCGCTCGGAGCGATGTCCCGCCAGATGGCAGTGGCCGCGGCGATTTCTTTAACCGCCGGTGTGAACGACTCGATTACCAACCACCGATCATAATTGACTCTTGCCAGAGCATTGAATACCTCCTCCCAATCAACTAATCCGGTGCCCGGAGTTCCTCGATCATTCTCGCATGCGTGGAGATGATGTAACAGTGTTCCAGCATTGGTAATTGCCTGCGCTAGGTTTTTCTCTTCAATATTCATATGAAACGTGTCTAGATGAATCTTGAAGAATGGACTGTTAACGGCACTAGACAGTTTTATAGCGTCGGCGACAATATTGAGGAAGTACGTTTCAAAACGGTTTAATGGCTCCATTGCGACGGTAACGCCACGCTGTCCCGCGAAATCTGCCACTTCGCCAAGTATATCGACACACCAATCCCACTCCTGCTGGTTCCTACCACGACCAACTAATGCGCCGACAGCACTGTATACTGGTCCGACAAGTGTGTCGCCACCCAATTCCGCGAGAACATCGATTGAATGTTTCAGGTAATTCTTTCCTATCTCGCGAATTGCGGCATCTTCATGAATCGGATTGCGATCATGCGTCATGATGGCACATCCTATCGGGTGCAGATTCGTGTCTCTTAACGCCGCCTTTGTGTGCCGTATATCCACGGTTTCGTGGTCGAAGATTGGGATCTCAACACCATCGAAACCCATTTCCGCGACCTTTGGAATCAAGTCAACGGATTCGCGGTCAAATTTGTCCGCCCACAACAATAGGTTGACCCCATACTTTGGCATAACCTTGTCTCCCTAATTCCGACGCTGCGTGTGCTTTCTATAGTTGATTCTAAGAATGTCCGACATGTTTATTCCGGTATAGAAATCCATGGGTCTCACATATTGTTCCGACGTCAACGCCGATGAAAGCGCCGCTCTAATTCACTTTTGGTTAATTCGACTGTTATTGGCCGAGCGTGTGGACAATTGAATGGTAATTTTGCCTTCGATAACTCCTTAATCAGGTTCACCATCTCCTCCATTGTCAATGGATCGCCGGCTTTGACAGCGGATTTGCAGGCAAGTGTAATCAAAGCTCGATCTTGAACTTCAAGCATTTCTACCGCAGGTCCATCGGCGGTAGCAACCTTATCAAGAAGATCCGTGACAGTGTTGGAGACAAGTCGAATAGGAAGCGCCGAAGGAATCGCGCGCACGAGAACGGTGTTTCCCCCGAAAAATTCTATGTCAAAGCCCATCATTCCAAAGAAACTTTCGTTTGCGCTAAAAGAGCTCAGCTGTTGCGGGGATACTTCAATCGTCACGGGAAGCAACAGTCCCTGTACCGGTATACCGTCAGCCTTCAACTGTTCGGTAAATCGTTCGTAGAGCACCCGTTCTGCCGCGACATGTTGATCTATGATAAACACCCGGTCTTGACTTTCCGCAACTATGTAGGTGTTGAAGAGATTGGTCTTTAACTCTACATTTTCGAATTCAAACAATTCAAGGTTCACGCCGTCCGGTATTGTCCGATGAGGAGGCTGGACGGCGGTAGAAATTGGTTGTATCTTAGGTGGTAATCCATCTTCCGATGTTACACTCTTCCTATTCCCAACTGTATCTATCGGAGGCCTTGTCGGTATATTCTCCGTGCGTTGATTGAATTGCCCAGTCTCTACTCCCTTGATAAGTGCTTTGGAATTGATACGTGGCGACGAATCTATTGACCCTTCTGTCGAGGCAGTGTCCACATTCGTCTTAGTAATTCCCTTAATGCCGCAAGAGATTTCCTCCTTCTCCTCTTTTGTAGTGTCCCGCTCATCGGTTTCTATTCTTGGAATGTATTTATGCTGGAATACTCCACTGTGAATCACCCTCACTATACCGCCGTACATTCCTCTTTCATTCCGAAACCGAACTTCAGTTTTGGCGGGATGCACATTGACGTCAACCTCCTCAGTATCTATGGTCAAAAAAAGGAAGGCGACCGAGTATCGATCTTTGGGGATCAATGAACGCATAGCTTCTGCGAGTGCAGCTCCGAGCAGTCTACTGCGAATGGGGCGTCGATTCAGAAAGAAAAGTTGATAATTGCGATTCGACTTCGTCAACTCAGGTCTGCCGATGAAGCAGTGGAGGTGAAAATTTGCTAGATCGGCATCAAATTCAATCAAATTGTCGGCGAATTCCCTTCCGTACAGCAGACGAATTCGTTCAATGTGCGAATCACAGGAACGCACATCAACTGAGGTGCGTCCATTGTGGGAAAGGGAGAATTGAACCTTCGGATGAGCAAGTGCCGCCCACATGACTTGATTGTTGATATGGTTGAATTCCGTCGTTCCACTCTTGAGGAATTTTTGACGAGCCGGCACATTATAGAAAAGGTTGTTAACTACAATTTGAGTGCCTGGCGAACAGCCGCATTGTTGAACAGAGCGAACCCTGCCGCCTTCCACCGCCACTCTGGTGCCCTCAAGCGCGTCTTCGGTTCTAGTCAATAATTCAAACCGTGATACGGAAGCGATGCTCGGTAACGCTTCGCCGCGAAAACCGAACGTGTGGATCCGCTGGAGATCTTCAATGCTGCGAACTTTGCTCGTAGCGTGACGCTCCAAGGCAATCAGAGCATCTTCTCGACTCATCCCGGTCCCGTTGTCCGAAACGCTCAGGCGGACCGTTCCTCCGGCGCGCACTTCAACGGCAACACTCGTACTCTTTGCATCAACAGCATTCTCGATCAACTCTTTGACTGCAGAAGCTGGACGTTCTACCACTTCGCCGGCAGCAATCTTGTTCGAAACATCGGGCGGTAAAATCTTAACCTGCGCCATGGTTGGCTCCTGTAGAACAGCAATTGAACGTAGAAGCAACTGACAGTATTGCCGATCCAAAATCTTGGCTACAGAATGTAATTCTAGGAATTGCAGTCATTGTGTTGTTGAATCCCTTCAACGTCCCGCGTTAGTGTTGCGAAATAGCCAAGATTCAGCCTTCAATGTAGAAGCCGCACCGAGAGCGGATTCAGAAAATTCTGGAGCACTCTGATCATCTAGCGCATAAAGATGGTAGGGACAGGCGTGCGTGTCGATGAAGACAGATACGGAAGGATAGAATTCACGACAATGCGCAATTAATTTAGGACAATGCGGAAGAAAACGGTATCCTGTGGGGAATGGTACATCACCATTGAGACAAATCTTCTCAACCCGTGATTCCGCCATAACCTTTTGTGCAGCCGTCAACAACGCACACGTGCGGAGTCTGCGGGCTATCAAGTTTCATTTCTGTCTTGACACGTTCAACAATCTCGCCATGATGCGTTAATTCCACGACATTGGCGAGACACTAACAAAGCGACAGCAGGTGTTTAAGTAATAGGTAGTCCAAATGCAACTCCGCTTGACATTTTCGAGGAAGTTTCAGAACCCGTGCCCGGATTGTCACTTTAAGGGCGGTGGCTAGCTCTTTGGTGATTGGTAATCAAGGACGGCAGCACACAAACCCCTCAATAGTCCAGAGTCATGCACTCAAATGCTAAACGTGCGGTTGTACTTCGTTCAGAGTAAGGTCGCATGGTCGCTCATCCGTATTCGCGCGACACGACTACTCTAACATGGCAGTAACAGAGTGTCAACTGCAAAAACGTAGCATAGCATCCTGAACGGCTTGACACCGAGCTGCAAACCATCTATAATGATTCCACCTGAATCCATAGAATCCGAATATTGAGGAAGCGTGTTGCCGAATCTATAATTACAGTACGGAGATTTCGAGCTAGCGGACTATTTTTGGGACGCGGAATTCACCTTGAGATAGGAAGGAGTATCAACCGAATGAAACTCGTACCTATGATTTGGCTCGTAATTATTCAACTGCTCCTTTTGTGTCCCTGCCAAATCGCTCAGTCTGGAACTTGGCGCGACGATTTTGAAGACAAGGCAACCGACGAATGGACAATATACAATCTGGACCGTCGGGTTGAAAAGTGGTGGATTGAAGACGGTGAGGCAGTCGGCGAAATATTTCATCCGGGATATATGAGTTTGTGGCTGACGGGAGAGTTAAGTTGGCGAGAATACTCCGTTTCGTGTCGAGCAAAGTTGGTAGAGGAAAAAAATGATCCTGCGACTATCGGACTTACTCTTCATGATAGAGGTGAAGAAGATACTCGTTACCTCTTCTTTGTTGAAATTACCCTTGGAATCGTCCGCATTATCAAGGCCACACCAAATGGCTGGTTCATACGACATTTTCCTTTTGTAACGGAGATAGACACGTGGTATGTGTTAAAGGCTACAATTAACGGGGAATTCATGGAATTTCAGGTTGACGATGAGGTTTTTGTGAGTCGGGATTTAGATCCATTGAAAGGCGGACAAGCTGGACTGGTGGTTTCAGATGCGCGCGCTCATTTCGACGACATTGAAATTAGCGGATCAAATATTAAGAACGGCGGGCCCGGACGTCCGCGCTCAGTTGATGAAGGACGGAAATTACCAACGATTTGGGCCAAGATAAAATCTAACGCATCGGCCAACTAACTGAATGGGCGCGGGACAGCCCGCTACTTCTCCCGTTTGACCAAGCGCCGATGTTCTCTTTTGGGTAAAGTCCTTTGTAAGGTTCAACACGGTCAATCCATCAATTGATCCGCCAGACATCGTGGATTGAGTTTCTCCCCCGTTGCATTAACGAGCAATTCTTTCCAATGTACACTCCTGCCCGGTTTGAAGACCTTTTCGCGCAGATATTCACCGACACGCTCTTGGTTGACATATCCCGTCTTTTCGACTCCGGCGCCACCCAATACGCAACGATCAATGGTATGCTGTAATTGAGAGGCGACTATCTCTCCCAACAGATAATTGTGGTAGTAGACCGGTGCCGTCGCAATGTGAATCTTGGCTGCCCAGTCAGGTGCATCCCGACCATCTGGACGGGTCAGAAATTGAAAGCGCTCGACCAAATCCCACCATATTTTATTCAGGTTTTGATCTGGATTGCGGTAGAACTCACGTTCAAAGCAGATCATCACCATCGCCCACCGGATAAAGATGAGCATCCGCAAACGAAATGTTTCGTCCATTTCAGCCGAAATTAGTTGCTTCAGGTGAGCCGGAAGACCGATCATACGATCCAACCATTCCGCATTGTGAGCCAGGCGTCCCAAAAGCATTGCCGTTCCCTCCGTAATGATCAAGTGCGCAGGAGTCCGCAGCGTGAATGGAAGTGCCCTGTCTAATTCCCTGTCGTAAACTGCATGCCCATACTCGTGAAGCACCGTTTCCATCCACTTTGCAGTTGGTCTGATATTCGCGAGCACACGTACATCACCCAGTCGATCAATGTGAATACAAAACGCATGCTGATTCTTGCCGCCTCGCTCGTAAAGATCGCTATTTTCGACAAGATCATCGATGGGCAACTTGATACCTTGAAAGAAAACCTCTGCAACTTCCACTATGTCTATGTCGGCGAACAGTTCATCAAAATTGACCTCGCCGACATGGGGCGCTTCTTGAAAGAAAACATCTGAATAATGCCAAGGACGAAGTGCCTCTACGTCGATGTCAAATCGCCTCGCGAGGTTATTGTCTAGTTTTAATTTAATCTTGGAATAGGGCTCGTTAGTTAAGGCTTCCATCTGGCTGACTGTTTCCAAGAGTTCTTCGGAGTCAATCTCGTGAAGCGTCAGCGACATCTGATAGTAATCCTCGAACCCGACCGCTTGTGCTGATTCGTTTCGCAAGCGGGCTAGTTTAATGAGGTCCGCTGCAACTCTGTGTCCAATCTGCTTGCTAGCTTCCCACACAATTCGCCTTCTTTTCTGGTCGATTTCCGACTTCAATACATCGCGGATAGCGTTGTCATTCATCTCTACTCCACCAACGACCGCGCGATGTGTAGTAAAGATCTGTTCAATCGCGGTCTGCTGCCTGACAAGCTCCTTGATTGCCTCTGAAGGTAGTTGCTCCGATGTAAATTCCAAGAGCAACAACTGTAATTGCCGTGACAATTGACTAGGCACATTTTGGGATTCTGCATGGAATGCCTTCAACTCCTCGAATCGGTCGTGGTCGGCGAAAATGAGACGATATTCTGTTTCTAGTTGCTCAACCCTTTGAGTTGCTTCATACGATCCCGTTATACTCGCCTCCCAATATGCTTCAGCCAAACGCCCGGCGAGGGGCTCGACGACTGCCGTAAGGTCATCAACAAACCGCTGTATTTTTGATTCCATGAATTACTCCTCCGAACTTAGCGTCACACACGACGTTCAAGCTGCTGAAGGCCCATCGGTCACTCGGGTGAAGAGAAGAAAAAAGGCGCTCTTAAAGGGTTGGGATGACCTGCCTTAAGAACGCCTTATTGATTCCGATAATGTAACTCTTATTTTAGCAAGCTAGATGAATGACACCGATTGGTGCTCCCAAATTCACCACCCAATTGGGAATATTCAGCCACTTGGCTGGTAGAATACGGAGGCTTCTGCGACTTCATGGATTAGCATGCGCCACATTTCTTGCAAACAGTCGTGTCACATTGTCCGGTCATAAATCCTTGGGTTTGTTTCTTAAACTCGTGACTAAGGTATTCAGGTTTTACATTTAGATCAAGGTGATCCCAAGGGTGGACCTCAGTGAGGGAACGTGGTCTAAGCGCATAGAAATCAGGATCAATCTGATGTTTCTTAAACGCATGCTTCCATGGCACCCCCCGCGAAAGATCAAGAATGACTTTGCCGAGCCGCCGATCTCCGCGCGCAAAAACTGCTTCCTGATAAGCTAAACGAGCACTTGCGGACGATACCTTTAATCCTCCAATGCTGTTGATTTCCCGCTTCAGAAAATCCAGTTTGCGAGCAATCGTCTTCGGGTCCTCCATCGCCACCCACTGGAACGGCGTGTGGGGCTTGGGAACCATTGGAGATATAGTGAAACTAATCCGTCCCATTCGTCCCGTTGACTTAGCGTACGGCAAAAGAATGGTTCGCATCGTTTTTGCCATATCGGCGATGGCCTCTACATCGGCCGCGGTCTCATAAGGCACTCCAATGAGGAAGTACAATCGCAAATTGAGAATGTCTCGCTTCAAGGCTTCTTCAAACACATAATATAGACGTTCACGCGGAATCGCCTTGTTTACGACGTTTTGTAGATTCTCAGTTGCCACCTCCGGTGCAATAGTTATAGTGCCCTGTTCGCTCTCAGCAAGTGCATCAAGCAACGGAGGACGAACAGTTTCCGCCCTCAACGAGGCACACGATATTCGGAATCCTTTATCCACGAGTCCAGTGGCAATCTCATCAATCTGAGGATGATCCGAGATTGAGGCGCCAACTAAACCGATTCGATCGGTTATGCCACGCGCCATCTCAGCAAGCTTCAATGTGTGTTCGACAGAACGGTGCCTAGGCCATCGGCGGGCATAATCGGCGACGCAGAAGCGGCACTGCCGACCACAGCCGCGCACAATTTCAATCAGGTGGGCATTGGAGAATTCTGTGTTAGGTGTGTGGATTTGGGTGCAGGTTTCAACATCATCAAGATTTGCAACAGCGCTCGATCGAATTGTTTCGGGCGCACAAGCCTCGGTGCTCGCGCGTTTTATCGTCCCATCATCATCATCATAATCAACATTGTAAAAATTGGGAACGTAGAAGCCAGGAATTGTAGCGAGGGAACGTAGAAGGTTTGTCTTACTGTCGTTGTTCTTGCTGCCTTCACTAATGCAATCTATCAAGCGATGGATAGTGATTTCCGCTTCGCCGACGACAAAAACGTCAACAAAATCGGCGATGGGTTCCGGATTATACGCGATGTTGATGCCTCCCGCGATAATCAGCGGATCTTCATCCGTCCGATCGGAAGCTAACGGAGGTATATTTGCTAATTCCAATGTTAGCGGTATGTTGACGTAATCCGATTCAAACGAAACAGAGAAGCCTAGTAGATTGAACTGATTAAGCGGGGTCTGAGTTTCAAATGAGAAGAGCGGGGTTCGATCCTTACGGAGATGTGCAAGTATCTGCGGTGGTGGTAAGAAGGCACGCTCACAGGAAGTGTCGTCGCGCCGGTTGAGCGTAGAATAGATGACCTGGACGCCAAGACTTGACATCCCAAGTTCATAAGTACCCGGGTAAACCAATACAGAACGAATGCTCTTCCGAAAATTGTGGTGGGGGCGGTGCTCCTGACTCAGCAGATCCGCGTACGTCTGGCGGAGATTTGGTTTCATTCTGCCCACTATCTACTTCTTGTCCTTCGGATTTCGGACGCGGAGAAACGCCGGAATGTCAAGCACTTCGTCTGGATTCTCGTTCGAGTTACGCTGTGGAAAATCTTTCGATTGCGGTGGTTCGGTGCCGGGGCGCGGAGTAGATTCCGTGAAAGAACCTGATTGCTGTCTCGACGACTGAAAATTCTGACGGCTCGGACGGTTGCTGGGAGGAGCGGAAGAATAATCACGATTAAAGAGGTCGTCCATGGGGCCTGTCGCACCAGGCCGTGATGCTTCATGATAACTGTTGAATCCGGTCGCAATTACAGTAACACGTAACATTTCTTGGAGTTCCTCATTGTATGCAAGCCCGAAGATTACCTGTTCAGTTTCAGAGGCGTCTTTAATCACTGCCATTGCTTCCTCTAGTTCTTGCATCGTCATGTCGGGAGGACCAATGATATTTACGATGATTCCGGTGGCTCCCTTGATAGATCCTTCCTCGAGCAACGGGGAAGAAATGGCCTCCTGTGCCGCGAGTTCTGCGCGATTGTCGCCCGATGCAGTACCGATCCCCATAAGTGCACCGCCTGCATTGGACATGATTGTCTTTACATCAGCGAAATCCAGATTGATTTCTCCCGGGACCGTAATAAGATCAGATATGCTCTGAACACCGTGGTGTAAGATTTGATCGCCCATACGAAACGCCATGCGAATAGGCAATTTTCGATCAACAACATCAATGAGACGTTGATTTGGAATAACAATAACGGAATCGGCATTCTCGCGAAGGTTCTCTAAGCCGGATTCTGCCTGATCAGCGCGCCGCCTACCTTCGAAATCAAAAGGCCGAGTCACGACGGCGATCGTCAAGGCTGTGCTTTCTTTGGAAAGAGCGGCGATGATTGGAGCCGCGCCTGTGCCGGTACCGCCTCCCATCCCGGCCGTTACGAAAACCATGTCTGCTCCCTCTACGACACCTTGAAGTCGCTCCCGGTCCTCTTCAGCGGCTTTCTTGCCAATCTCGGGATCCGCCCCGGCACCTAGCCCGCCCGTCATATTCTGGCCGATTGGAATTCTCGTGGCATTCGGACATGCTTGAAGCGCTTGGTGGTCGGTATTAACGACATAGAACTCAACACCCGCCATGGCTTGCTCAATCATGCGTTTGACCGCATTACTTCCGCCACCGCCGACTCCGATGACTTTAATCTTTGCAAGCGCTTCAAAATCCTCCTGTTCAAATTCAATCATAATTAGCTTCAGTTGCAAGTGTGGCAAACTAGCAACCTAATTTCCTCCTTCGCGTTAGGACATAAGCTAATACAGAGTTCTTCATCTTTGCATCGCCCATGGCAGATTATAATGTACTTTACAACTGAAGTCAACGTTTTTTTCAAAACCGCACTCCTTGACGTGCGTTTCAACATGTTTCCCCACAATCTTGAGCACGTTATTCTCTTTCGCGAGTATCCTAATTCAAAAATGGGGCATGAAACCGATATCCCATTGTTTGAGTTAACACAGTCCCAATCGGATAGGATTTCCCCAAAAAAAGTCTCTCTCAAACACGGCCTTGGCCGCTCAAAGACGATTAAGCCATCGTTACGATAGACCAACTCAAGTCCAAAGATTGACAATTCAGTCGACAAGTGGCAGATTCGACATCGATTTAAAAATAGTCTCGAAACCAATCCTTCATCCGCTTGAGAACTTGCTCGAAAAGATTGTTCCCCTTGATGAATGTTCGTTGTGGTTTCTTGTGGCGTAGCATAGCACCGTAAAGAACCAGACCAACACCCGTTGCGTAGATTGGACTATGGACACGGTCAGTTAAGCCCTTTAACGGCGTCGGATAGCCGACTCTTACAGGATACGGGAAACTTTTCTCCGATAGTTCGATGAGGCCATCAAGCAACGACGTGCCGCCAGTCAGCACAACGCCTCCCGGGGTCACCAGTTTGCTCCTAGTAATCTCGTTTGCAATCAGTGTTAAGACCTCCTCCATTCGACACTGGATGATCTCGACAAGATCTCGTCTTTGATGAAATCGCGGTCGACGTGCACCGCCTACCGTCGAGATTTGAATAGTGTCATTCAAATCCACCAAATCCATTGAGGCGCTCCCCTTATGCAGCTTTAGTCGGTCTGCCTCTTGAGGTGTTATTCTCAATACCTGCGCGATGTCGTTTGTCACATGGTCGCCACCAATTGAAAGTACGGCAGTGTGATGGAGCGCATCCTCTTTGTAGATGACTACATCCGTGGTCCCACCTCCCATGTCAGCGAGAACAACACCTACCTCGCGCTCATCGTGAGTCAATACAGATTCAGCGGAGGCTATGGGCTCCAAGACAATGTTCTCCACGGAAAGCCCTGCTTTAAACACGCTATTGAGAAGATTCTGAGCCGCGGCGACAGCGCCCGTGACGATATGGACATAGACTTCAAGGCGAACACCTGACATTCCAATTGGATCCTTGATGCCATCTTGATTGTCAACCGCATATCCTTGAGGAATAATGTGTAAGACTTCGCGTTCAACCGGAATCGAGACGGCTTGAGCAGCTCGAATAGCCCGGTCTACATCTGCTTGATTTATTTCGTGTCCTTCGCCCGCCACCGCGACCACTCCAGGCGAAGTTTGTCCACTAATGTGGCCTCCAGCAATTCCGACATAAGCTGACCCAATCTCCACGCCTGCCATTAGTTCAGCCGCTTCAACGGCCTGACGAATTGCGGCAGTAGTGAGGTCGATGTCGACGACGACACCTTTGCGCAAGCCATCAGATGGTGCGGTTCCCACACCAATTATTTCTATCTTTTCAGGATCGTTTTGCCATGTGTTGCCAATAATAACAGCAATCTTGCTAGTACCAATATCCAAACCAACAACAATATCCTCTTTAGGCATTCATACCCCTCCTCCCTCACAGATAGTGTGACTATTTTGGCAAGCCGCAAGATTCCATTTGGCTTTTGCTTTACGTATCTTGCACAGTTTAACACATATATGGTCCAAGCGACTATGCCAAAGCGTTCGCAGACGTTGTTTTGAGGTATTAATCCCAATTATTGGGCTGATTAACAATATAGTATATCAAACATTTCGCTATGTGTACAACAATAATTCGTGACCTTCTTATATAATCACTTTATGGAGTTCTTCATTTTTTACAATTGTGGAAATTTTGTACACCCGCGATATGCACAGAACATGATGTAGTTCATCAAGTGGACCTACAGCGATCGCGAAAGAGATTTCCTCCCGATTGCGATCTCCCGCCGCAATCAATATGAACTTTTATAGGTGGTGCGCAAAAATGGCGGGGGTACAAGCGAATTACCAAAGATCAAAATCTAAGGGTCTTTGTTGAAATGACAATGAGTCACTTCAACCGCAAGGATGCCCCGCCTACGACAGAACACAATTTGATAATCTTGCAAGTGTCTGCGCTTAAGTTTGGAAAGCGGATTGAGAGATTGGTGGTATTTCTCGTTACTTAAGCATGGGTTGGAGACGGCACTGCGGAGATCTGCGGCGTTCGAACCGACTTTCCGCAAATTAACAGATGATCAGATTCGGTGTCGCATCATAATTACAGCATACTTGCTACGCAATTAATCACTAAAAGGTATGAACGACGGTGACGAATCACATAAAACGGCACTCGACAATTAGAAAAAACAGCTTACCATACATATAGAATCTTTCTGTCCGGTTATTCGGGCGGTTGCCAATCGAGATGCCCATTTCGCGTGCTTGACCGTACGAGCGTGTCTCAACATGCATGATCGCCATTCTATTGAAGCCTTCTCAATAGCTCTCGACCAACTTGCCAGATGTCACCCGCCCCGACAGTAACTACAATATCGTTTGGTCGAATTTCGGGCATTAGTGCATCTACGATTTGACCTTTATCGGGGATGTAAATTACGTGCCGGTGCCCACGCGCTTTAATGGCATTTGCTAAGTTCTCACCCGTAACACCTTCAATGGGTGTCTCGCCTGCACCATATATTGAGGTTACAATCAATACATCTGTGTTGCAGAAGGATTTGGAGAATTCCTCTGCAAGATGCCTCACGCGTTGGTAACGATGGGGCTGGAATACCGCGACTACACGACGATTGTAGCTCTCCTTCACCGCGCGGAACACGGCTTGAAGCTTGGCAGGATTGTGTGCATAATCATCGACGACAATAATGTCTTGCTCATTCCCAATTATCTCAAATCGGCGATGGATTCCCTGGAAAGACTCTAACGCACCTTGAATGTGACTGAATGGAATGTCCAATTCAATCCCGACGCCAATTGCCGCAAGTGAATTGGAGATATTGTGATTCCCTGGCATCTTGAGATGCAGTTCACCCAATACCTCACCTCTAAACTTTACTTGATACCAAGAGGTAGGACCTTTCACTCGAATTTTTTCGGCCATTAAATCGGCGCGGGTATTGATGCCATACGTTATGTAGCGCCTCTCAACTTTAGGGAGCAATTGCTGTATGTTTTCTTGGTCAATACATAGCACCGAAGTCCCGAAAAACGGTACTTTGTTGATGAATTTCAAAAACGTCTGACCGATTTCTTCAATACTGTTGTAATAATCCAGGTGATCGGCATCAACCGAGGTAACAACCGCGACTGTTGGAAAGAATTTTTCAAGGGACCCGTAAGCTTCGTCGGCCTCAACCACCATGACTTCTCCCTGTCCAATTCGGGCGTGGCTTCCGAGGCTTACAAGCTTTCCACCGACGACAACGGTGGGATCAAGTTTGTCAAGAACGGCAGCTGTCATAGCGGTTGTTGTGGTTTTTCCGTGTGTTCCGCTAACTGCCACACTGAATTTCATTCTCATAATTTCTGCCAGCATCTCGGCCCCGCGGATTACCGGAATCTGGCGTGCTTTCGCGGCGAGTATTTCAGGATTGTCAAAAGGAATCGCCGGAGACATGACAACCACATCCGCGTCCGTCACTTGGCGATCCTGATGACCATGGTATACAGTCGCACCGAGTTTAATCAACTGTTCGGTGATTTCGGTGCGGCTCATGTCTGACCCTGACACGTGAAAGCCGAGACTTAGTAGGATTTCGCTAATGCCGCTGAGTCCCGCACCGCCAATTCCAATGATGTGAACGTGACGTGTTTTTCCGAACATACGAGTAGTCCGCTTATCAACCCCTGCTGAAATTCATGAAATTTTTGCCTTGAGCCCCTTATGCGCTAGAGACAATATAAATTTAGCAATTTCTTCGCTGGCATGTGGATTTCCAAATTTGCGGCTAGCATCCGACATTTGTTTCTGTTTATTTGGGTTTCCAATAATACCTGTAATCTGTTCCGCAAGGAGTTGGCCAGTCAGCGTTTGTTGATTCACAACCACACCCGCACCACTTTTGGACACAACCTGCGCATTTAGCTCCTGATTATTTCCAGGGGTAGAAGGCAACGGGATGAAGATGGCGGGAAGTCCACACGCAGTAATCTCGGAGATAGTCATCCCACCCGCCCGACAAACCATCAAATCCGAAATGCTGTAGATTTCACCGATTGGATCAAAATAGGGCTGCACAACATGCTTCATCGGTGATCCATCATAATGCCCTTTCACCTGTTGTAGGTCTGTTTCGCCTGTTTGATGAACTAGCTGCAGGTGTTTATGTAGATGTGCCAATTCAGGTAACATTTTGATTACAATTTGATTGATTGCATTTGCTCCTTGGCTACCACCCATGACGAAGATTGTCTTCCGGTCTGGATCTAAACCTAGTTTCTTGTAAGTTTCCGGAGAACGTGTAAAAGATACAATCTGCGGACGAATTGGATTTCCAGTGATTTTTACGATGTCAGCCGACAAACCGTTTGCGGCCGAAGGAAACGCTAAATACGCCATCGTTGCCCAACGTGCCAAGATCCGATTCGTCAGTCCGGCAGACGCATTCTGCTCTTGTATCGCAGTTGGTATGCCTAACCTCGAAGCTGCAAAGAGCACCGGGCCAGAGACATATCCCCCTGTCCCAACGACAACACTTGGTTTCAGCCTGCCAATGAACTGCAAGGATTGAGCGAAACCACGACACGCCTTTCCAATGACCGAAAACCATTTCCAGGTCAGTTTTCTCGGAAAACCGGCTACTGAAATTGGCAAAAACCGGAAACCGTGTTGGGGAACAATTTTTGACTCAAGACGATCTGCGCCGCCGATGAAGCAAATCCCAATATCCGGTTCAATCTTCACAATTGCTTGAGCCAGTCCGACCGCCGGATAGATGTGACCACCTGTTCCACCGCCGGATATCACAATTAGCGGCACGGCTTCTCCTATTCGTTCGCGTTCTGGTGGGTAAATCGGTGCCGTTAGGATAGTGGTGAGATATGCCGGATTTCCATTCTCATATTCATCTTGCGCGAAATATTCAGAAGGATTCCAATGCTAATCATGCTGACCAACAGGGAAGAACCCCCGTAACTGACAAAAGGTAACGTAATCCCCTTGGTAGGCAACACACCTGCTACAACTCCAATGTTTACCATGGCTTGTAGCCCAATCAGTGTTGTAATTCCGATTGCAAGTAAACCTGCGAATCGATCTTTCACCCGTCGGGCGATGTAGATACCACGCCAGATGAGTAACATAAAGAGGACAATCACAACAACTCCGCCAAGGAATCCTAACTCTTCGCCGATGATAGCAAAGATAAAGTCGGTATGAGGATAAGGTAGGTAGAATAATTTATATACGCTATCGCCAATGCCGGAACCGAGAACTCCGCCCAATGCAAGCGAATTTAAGGACAGGGAAACTTGATAACTCCCGGAATAAGGCGATTTCAGAGATTGAATGTAATCTTGGAAGCGCTGCAGTTTATAAGGATCAAGAAGCACTGCAACATAGAACAGTCCAAGCGCAAAGACGCCAAGAAACACAATTGGCCAGACACGTGCTCCTCCCACGAACAGCAGAACGAGAACAACGGCACACAGTAAAACTGCTGAACCAAAATCGGGCTGTTTGAACAAGAGTAAAAAGGCAATGGTGAGAATCAGCAGACTTGGAACCATCCCGCGCATAAAGGTATGAATTCTGTTGCGCTTCTGCTGGAGAAACTGACAGACGTAGATTATCACACCTAGTTTAGCCAACTCAACCGGTTGAAATTGCGTTCCACCAATTCGCAACCATCGAGAAAACTCTCCGCCTGCTACAGAACGCACACTATAACCGAGGGGAGAGAAAACCAGCAGCATCCCTATGAGGCAGAGGAGAAGAATTTTTTTTGCGTGCCGCTCGTAGTAATGAAATGGGAATCGCGAAGCGCAAATCATGCCCACGAAACCCAACACACTGGCAATTAGCTGAACTTTAAGGTAACGAAAGCTATCCTCCTGGTAAAGTTCGAATGCCAGCATGCTGCTCGAACTATACACCATCAGTATTCCGATGGCAACCAAACACAGCGTTAGATATAGAAGAACGTGATCTATGCCATTGTCAAGTCTATTGGAAGTAAATACTGGGGAATTAATCCATTGAACCCATCGTTTCAAGTTTTATTGCGGCCTCCCGAAAGGCACATCCACGTGCTTTATAATCATCAAACATATCAAAACTCGCATTCGCCGGGGACAAAAGGATAACATCGCCGGGAACAGCATGCGAGTAAGCAACTTCAACAGCGCGATTCATGGTCATTGCATCCCACGTAACGACATGGGATCCTAGAGCGTTTCGGATTCTTCCAGTGTGCTTTCCGAGTAGAATCAGCGCCTTGACCTTAGATTTTACAAGGTCAATCAACGGGGTGTAATCATTCCCTTTATCGTATCCTCCCATAATCAATAGGAGCGGATCAGATATTGCCTCGATGGCGGCTCTTACCGCATCTACATTCGTAGCTTTAGAATCGTTGACGATTCTTACGCCACGAACGGTTCCAACCGGTTCCAGAGTGTGTTCGAGCGCATCATGTTCTTTAGGACTGAATTGACAGATTGCAGACCTAATCTGTTCGCACGATACATTGAGAATTCGCGCGACAGCAGTGGCGGCTAGCACATTGCGGACATTATGCCGTCCAACCATAGAAATGTCGGTTACATCACAAATCCAATTCAATGCCCCATTCTGCCTCGCAAGTATTTCATTTTCACTCCCCATCACTACCAGATGCTCTTCGGCTTCTTTCGTGCTAGTGTAAGCGCCTGACCTCATGGTCGCCGCATCCTCTGTGAAATAGACCGGCGTTGCAGCCGTATGCCCCGAAAAGTTGGCGACAACTGGATCGTCAGCATTCAACACAACCCAATCCGTCGGCGATTGGTTTGCACAAACCTTGAGTTTTGCATCGCGATAAGCCTTCACTGTCTTGTGCCGGTCAAGATGATCTCGCGTAAAATTCAGAACAGCACTTACCGCCGGCTGAAATAATGTGGTTGTTTCGAGTTGAAAGCTACTTGCCTCCAACACCACGATGTCTTTTTCGGTGAGCCGTTGGACATTATTTGATAAGGGAACACCGATGTTACCCGAGGTGCACACGAGTGGAAACTTCCGGCTCTGCTTGAGAATTTCAGCTATCAGGAGAGTCGTTGTAGATTTTCCTTTTGTTCCGGTAATGGCAACCATTTGAGCAGGACAAACACTTGCCGCGACCTCCAACTCTCCTATGATTGGGATGCTCAAGGCTCGCGCTGCTTTCAGGACTGGTATATCCAGCGGCACACCGGGCGAAACAACCATCAGGTCCACACTTTCGATACACCGATTGTCATGGCCTCCAAGAATGAAGCGGATTGCTCGATCTTTCAATGCCTGAACTTCAGATTGGAGCTCGTTCGCCGGTTTGGAATCTGTCACCTGCACGTCCGCGCCAAGGTCATCGAGCAGTTTCGCAACAGCAACGCCACTGCTATGAAGACCAAACACGGTGATTCTTTGCCCTCTAAAATTCGCCGGTTTCATGCGAAAATCTCGTTTTCCGGTAATCTTGCCGCTGAATCATTGGCTCATCTCAACTTGAGTGTACTCAATGCCATTAACATCAAAAGCAGCGCAACAATCCAAAATCGAATCACAACCTTAGACTCTTCCCAGCCACCTAACAAGAAATGGTAATGCAAAGGTGACATCTTAAAAATACGCTTTTTATAAGTTCGAAACGACCAAACTTGAAGGATTACTGAAAGGGCCTCTGCCACGAAAATCCCTCCAACGATTACAAGCAGAAATTCCTCTCTAATTAATATTGAAACCGTCCCAAGCGCCGCCCCAAGGGACAGGGACCCTGTGTCACCCATGAAAACTCGGGCGGGATGGCAATTGTACCACAGGAATCCCAAACCCGCTCCAATGAGTGCAGCACAAAAGACGGTCGCTGTTTCTCCGACAACCGGTAGATGAACAATGTCCAGATATCCTGCCAACTGTTGATGGCTCGTCAAATAGCCAAGAATGCCAAACGTCGCCGCAACAAACAGAGTGCAGCCGATTGCCAAACCATCCATGCCATCCGTAAGGTTTACGGCGTTAGATGTGCCGACAATGACTAAGGTGGCAAATGGGATAAACCATATGCCCAAATCAGGCTGAAGATCCTTGAAAAACGGAATGATGATTGACGTTTGTGATGTCAAACCATCCTTCGGAATCGGTCCCCAACGGTAAATGAAAAAAGCAATTGCAATTGCACCGAGTGTTTGTAGCACAATCTTCTGCCAACCGCGCAATCCCAAAGACCGTTGATTCGTAATCTTCTTGTAGTCATCTAGGAATCCGAGGGCACCAAACCACACTAAGCTGAAAATTAGAAGAAAGATGTATGGTTCATCGAGACGGGCCCAAAGGAATATCGAGATTAGTACGGACGAAATAATCAAAATACCCCCCATTGTGGGCGTGCCTGCTTTGGTTTGGTGAGTCTCGGGGATTTCGTCCCTAATCTGCTCGCCAATTCTCAATCGCCTCAAGCGCTCAATAACGAACGGCCCAAAAATAAGGGAAATCAAGAGCGCTGTTACGGTAGCGTAAATGGATCGAAAACTGATGTAACGAAATACGTTGAACGGAGAGACGATTTCAGCGAGCTCTTGAGAAAATAGGTAGTAGAACATAAATCATCAAATTTAAACACTTGTTGTGGCGCCGCAATTAAAGAGGTATTCATCGACAATCCGCTCCAACTTCATGCCGCGCGAACCCTTGATCAAAACCAAATCGCCGGATTGAGAATACTCTCGCAACTGGTTTGCGGCTTCTTCCGCTGTTTCACAAGCGAAAGTCTTTTCTACGCGCCCCGATGCTCCTCGAACAATATCAAGACTGCGTGCCCCGACGGAGATTAGGACATTGATATTCTCGGGCAGATTCACTCCCGCTTCGTAATGAAGCTTTTCGGACTCTGTTCCGAGTTCCAGCATATCTCCGAGTACAGCAATTCGCTTGCCAGAAGTTCGCGTGGTGCTGAGGAACTCTAGCGCCTGTTCTAGTGAGTCTGGGTTTGAATTATAGACATCGTTGATGATGTGCAGTCCATCGCGGTCGATAGGCTGCATACGCATATCTGCCGGTTGGTAATTCTCGAGCCCAACACGAATCTCGGTACTTGTCAATCCAGCCCATAATCCTACGCATGACGCCGCAAGTGCATTCGAAATATTGTGTGTGCCGAGACATGGGAGATTGATCCTAGCCGCGTATTTGTCTCTAATTCGCAGGGTGAAGGATGGATTTCCAAGAGTTTGCATCTCTATTTCATGTGCCGAAACATCCGCATCATTGACGCAACCAAATGTGGTTATCTTGCCGCACGCCCTGCTTGCAAGTTGTGGTGTCATTGGATCATCGGCGTTCAGCACGGCGCAATCAACATGTTCGGTCAGAGAGCCTTTTTCTTTGGCGACTCCTTCTAAGGAACCGAGGAACTCCAGATGGCTATGACCAATGTTAGTAATGACACCTACGGTTGGCTTGACTATTTGTGTTAGCCTCTCAATCTCACCCGGGCGGTTCGTTCCAATCTCTAATACCGCTATCTGATGGTCATGGTCCAATTCGAGAAGTCGGGACGGAATGCCAATTTGGTTGTTGAAATTCTTCTCGGATTGAAAAACGGAGAACCGTTCGGATAGCACAGTTGTGATCATATCCTTCGTCGTCGTTTTACCATTACTACCCGTAATCGCGACGAACGGAAGGTCAAAACTGCGTCGGTAATAAGCTGCGATGTCCCCAAGCGCTATCAGTGATTCTTTGACTTCAATCACAATCGGGAGATCTGTTTCAACTTGCTTAGAGACAATTGCGCCGCTAGCCCTTGCTTGGCTTGCGGAACTAATGAAGTCATGTCCATCAAATCGTTCGCCGATTAACGCGACGAATAGGTCATCTTCGCAGATGGTCCGTGAGTCTGTCGAGATTTTCGAGATTACTTCATTGAGAGCGCCACGGATGAGTATTCCCCCCGTTGCCGTTAAAATGTCATTGACTGTAAGGTTCATTATCGTGCGTCAACCGTAATGTTCAAGGCATTCTGCTGCTACTTCTCGATCATCAAAGTAAATCGTTCGGTCTCCTAGAATCTGATAATCTTCATGGCCTTTACCGGCAATGGCAACAAGGTCTCCGGCTTTCGCTAGCCTGATAGCATGAACGATTGCCTCCTTGCGATCAGGTATGCAATCATGACTCGTACCATTTGGAACTCCCGTAAGAATATCATCGATAATTCGATCCCTGTTTTCCGTACGAGGATTGTCTGAAGTGATTACGCTGTGATCGGCAATAATTGCAGAGATTCGTCCCATCTTTGGGCGCTTGCCACGGTCCCGGTCACCGCCACAGCCGAATACGCAGATCAAGCGCCTCTGGGTAATCCGGCGTGCGGCAGTTAGAAGGTTTTCAAGCCCATCGGGGGTATGAGCGTAATCAACGACGACCGCGAAATCTTGTCCTCGGTCGACCAACTCGAAGCGACCGGGCACAATTGTGTTCTCAAGTCCCTCTTTTATTTCATTTATAGAGCATTCATGATGCTGCGCGACCCCAATCGCAGCAAGGGCGTTGTACAGGTTGTAATCCCCGTTGAGACGCAATTTAACCTGAATATCTCCTCGGGGAGTAACCGCAGTAAAGGCAAGTCCTTTTAGCGTTGATTCAACATCTCGGGCGGTGAGATCCGCACAATTGTCAAGCCCGTAGGTTTGGATGGCTGCGCCTGTCTCCTGGCGCATCTTTTTTGAAGCGGAATCATCCGCGTTTAGAATCGCCAGTCCATCATCCCGACGAATCTGTCGAAACAACATGGCTTTAGCGTCAAGATATTGGTCCATAGTTTCATGATAGTCAAGATGGTCTTGCGTCAAATTGGTGAAAACTGCCGTTTCAAACATGAGACCGGCGAGTCTATATTGAGCTAAGCCCTGAGAGGAGGTTTCCATGATTACATACTGCAAACCCGTGGCAACGAATTGTGCAAAAAGACCATGAAGAGTGAGAGAATCGGGAGTAGTCGTGGGCGCTGGCACCACTTCGTCACCATAGCGATGGCCAACGGTGCCCATTACTGCTGATTTCAGCCCGGCTGCTTCAAAAATCGCGTGCGTGAGATAGGCAGTTGATGTCTTGCCATTCGTGCCGGTAATACCAATCAACTTCAGGTGATCTGCGGGATTTCCGTACCAGTTGGCGGCAATCAGGGAAAGCGCTGCTCGACCGTTCGTGGTTTGGATGTAGGTGGCCTTCTTTGGAAGATTCCTTGGCGGCGGGCGTTCTCCAACAATTGCCTCTGCGCCGTTTTGAACCGCCGGGGAGATGAATTCATGTCCGTCAACCGTTACCCCTTCGTAGCAAGTGAACACACAACCCTGTTCCACCAATCGGTGATCGTGTGTTACGCTTGATATCTCCCTGTGGCAATCTCCTACCGTTGAGATTACATCCACATTGCGAAGCAGATGTTGAAGATTCAAATTCGATTCCCTTTTAATTTAACGTCTCCCGGCCAATGGCGGCGGGGCAAACACATCTGTTTGATTCAAATATGCGACAGTTTCACTTGCAATCTTTTTAAAAATGGGAGCGACCACGCGACTACTCAAGGCACCGCCTGCCGGCTCATCGACAACTACGACAATCGAGACTTGAGGGTCATCGGCAGGTAGAAATCCAACGAACGTGGTAACCACCTTGTTGTCGACGTAACCTTTCCCTTTTTCAGCCTTCTGCGCAGTACCGGTTTTTCCCGCAACATGATAGCCTTCCACACGGGCATTCCGCCCCGAACCGCCTTCGGTGACGCCTACGAGCATTTCCGTCATCTGCGCCGCAGTTTTGGATGAAAGAACACGACGCAATCTTTTGGGTTTTCGCTGAGCAATCACTTTCCCATCTCGTGCACGAATTTCTTTCGTGATATACGGTTGCAGCAATTCGCCATCGGCAGCAATAACATTCATTGCGTTCAGTACCTGAACCGGCGTCGCCGAAATCCCTTGTCCGAATGGCACGGAGGCAGATGAAAAGGCATCCCAGTGGTGAAAGCCACGAAGACTGCCCACTTGTTCATGTGGCAGGTCGATTCCTGTTTTCTCGCCAAAACCGAATTGAAGGGTATAGGTTTCAAACTGCTTCTTGGTGAGCCGATTCGCAATTTTCAAAATGCCAATATTGCTAGATTTTCTAAGAATCTCGCTCAGTTTGAGCCAACCATTTGGTTTGACATCATGTATTGTGTGCCCTCTTGAAAGGCGGTATGACCCATTCTCACAAAATTCCTTCGATTCCGGCGTGGCAACTTTTTCTTCCAACGCGGCGGCGGCGGGAACAATCTTGAAGACAGAACCAGGCTCATACTGCATCCAGATTGTGAGGTTGCGCTTAGCGGCTTCTTGGCTGGTGGAGTATGCATTCAGATTATACTTAGGGTAATTTGCCATAGCGAGAATTTCGCCGGTCGTCGAATGCATGACGATGGCCGCACCGCCTTTTGCTTTCCAATTTTTGCAGCCGGTCATTAATTCTCGTTCTGCAATGTATTGAATGTTGTCGTCAATGGTCAATATAATGTCGTTCCCACTGGCAGACATCGTTTCATAGACCGCTCTGGGACTAATCGGACGCTTCTTTCCGTCGGTCGCAATACTCAGTTCTACAGATGATTCGGAACTTGCAATTTCAGATTTGTTGGCGGCACCTAGCAAATGAGAATCGTGCAAATATTCAATCCCATCTACCCCCTCATTGGAGAAATCTGTATGTCCAATAATATGACATGCATAATCATCCTTAGGGTAAAAACGTCTTTCGTGGATTTGGTACTTCAAGCCGCGAATTGGCTGTACGATTGATTGAATTTTAGCTAGCCGGTCAAACGGCAAATCTCGCGCCAACCAAATGAATTCCCGCTTTTTCTTTTGAAGTGAGGCAAGGATTTCAGATTTTGGTGTCTCCAACACCGGAGCGAGCTGAGCCGAAATTTCGCGGGCATCAGCATTGAAAAATCTCGGGTCTGCCCATACCGAAATAAGATCCAGATTGAGCGCAAGCAAATTGTGGTGACGGTCAAGGATCTTGCCCCTCGCAGCTCTCGGAGTTTGAATCTGTCGATGTTTCTCCGATCTACTGGTCAATTCGTCATTATGCAACAATTGGACCAGAATTAGCCTTCCAATCATAAGCCCAAATCCAAATTGTAAAGCGATGAACAATATTGCAGTACGCGTACGAGAAATACGCACAATTTTCTCGCCATACTCATCAGAATCCCATTCGCGAGTTGAGAGGTCTCTCCTTCGAAATAACTTGTTGAAGAGTCTGCGGATCAGCGGTTTGATTTCGTGATTGTGATGCTTGCCGACGAATCGATTTCTCAATTTATTCAATACTCTCCATTTCGAACTAATCTTCTAAATTACGGGCAGGCGGCGCCGGCTGGACCATATGATGTTCGCGTGCATAGGCGTGAACGCGTTTTGCCGAAGTCAATCTCGCCTCCTCCAGTTGCAGCCCGCGAATTTCGTTTGTTAGCCGGTTCTTTTCTTCTCTAAAATCCTCCCTGATCCGCAATGCAATCCTATTTTGCGCTGAGGAAAACCAAGCCGTTGCGAAGGCAATGCAGATGTAACACAGCAGAAGAAAATACGCTAGTAGAGGTAGTTTTTTTCCCGAAGTTTTTTCGTGATGATTCATTCCAACAAACCCAAAAGTATACTTAAATTCACCAGAGAAACAATCTGTTAAAGACTTTCAGATTTTGTTTCTTTCAGTTGCTGAGTTGCAACCAACTTCATACAAGAAGAAAAACGCTTGATCTAGTTTTCAAGATTCACGGATTTTGACTGCAACGCGTAATTTTGCGCTCCGAGATCGTGGATTCCGCTCGATTTCCTCTACGGTTGGAGAAATCGGGCGTTTCGTCAATATTTGAAGAGAAGGAGTGTGCCGGCATACACATTTGGGAATGCTAGGCGGACAAATGCAAGCACGAGACAAAGCCCGGAAGCGATGCTTTACAATTCGATCTTCAAGCGAATGAAATGAGATGACACAGATACGTCCTCCAGGTTTCAGGCACGAAACCGCCGCATCCAATCCCGTTTCAAGATTCGTCAGTTCATTATTGACGTGTATTCGGAGCGCCTGGAATATCCTCGTTGCTGGGTGGATTCGTCCACGATAGGAACTTTTGGGTAGAGCCTCTTCAACAATCTCGGCAAGTTGAAGTGTCGTAGTGATTCGTTTAATCTGTCGGGCGCGGCAAATCCGATAGGCTATTTTTTTTGACCATCGTTCTTCGCCAAATTTCAGAAAAATGTCGGTGAGCGCATGTTCACAATAGTCATTAATCACCTCTGCAGCCGAGAGCGGTTGATTTCTGTCCATACGCATGTCCAATTTTCCCGACTGAGAAAAGCTAAATCCCCTCGACGGTGTATCTACTTGCAAAGAAGAAACTCCCAAATCAAGTAACACTCCGTCTAATTTTCCGACTGAAAGTGTTTTCAATTGTTCATTCAAATTGGCATAGTTCCCTTGAATTAGTGTGCACCGTTCTCCAAACCCGCACAAAATTGTCTTCGAAATGGCGAGAGCATCCACATCCAAGTCGATTCCGATGAGTCGTCCGCTCGGTGCGGATTCCTCCAATATATGTGTCGCATGCCCTCCCAAGCCAGCCGTACCGTCGACGTAAACTCCGGTGTCCCGAGGCGTCAAATACCTGATGACTTCGCGTACAAGCACCGGGATGTGTACTCCGCCTTCTATCTCTTGACTGGCTGTTGTTTCATCTACTTCTATAATTCTTGTCAATCGATTATCATTCATTGTGAACCCCGAACTGTTCCTTCAGCCGACTTTGACACCATGGATTGACGGCATTATAATGGTAGGACATACGGTGTCAAGCCGAAACGAAGTCCTATTTGGATTGAAGATCCTGGCAAAGATACCGTTACACCTAAGTTTGCGCACGATTAAGTCAGATTACTCAAATCCCTATGAATAATTACCACTTTACAATTTTCTCGATATGAGATAAACTTGCATCTTAGGAGGACTATAATAATGGGCGAAACGCTGGATCTCGGCAGAAGAATCGAAGTCGTTCCAATGGACGCGCATTTTCACGACATAACCGTTGCTCTCTATCGTCAGTTGCGCAATGAAGTAGCTACATTTGTGGTTCATTCCTATAGCCGTATTGATGGTTCCTATGGACGCATTGCATCGATTGTCAATGCAATGCAAATTTTGGGTGGCATGGAGTTGACGTCTGACGGACAGCTTCAGTTCCCCTGTAAAGAGAGTCATGAACTAGCGTGTCGACGAGTTTTTTTGGAAGCGTGTAAAACCAGTTCGAACGAACCGGTTGAATCGCGTCCTTTGAATGTCTTAGACAAAAAATCCGGCCTAAACATCACTGTTTCCAGCACTGGCGCTGGCGTTTACGATGTCGGCGCCAATGGAGACGCCAAGAGCAAAGACCGACGAATTTCTGCGATTGCGGGCGGTTTAATTAAGTTAGGACAGATGGTGGACGAAAGAGTAGACCGCGTCTCTTTTTCCTGTGGACAACCCCATGACGCTCTAGTCGGTTTGTTGCTTGTTCGTGCACCTAATGTAAGAGCTATTATGCGCGAGCAAGAGATGGCGTCCTCACGTGGAGTTCTTTCAGCTCCAAGCCAACAAGAATAACCTTAGGGATAAGACACCAAATCAAGAGAGTAAGGACAATACTATGAAAACGCAGACAGTCGGTTCGATGACCAGTCGCGAGCGTGTATTGGCGGCGTTACGCCGCGATCCAGTAGACCGAACTCCGGTTTGTAATCCTACTTCGGTTGCTACGGTGGAATTGATGGATCTCGTAGATGCCCCATTTCCGGAGGCAAATAGAAAACCTGATTTAATGGCGCGTTTGGCAGCAACCGGATATACTGAACTGGGTTTTGATACCATCATGCCAGTCTTCACGATTATCCAAGAATCATCCGCGTTAGGCTGCAAGATTCAGTGGGAGCAGAAAGACAATTGGCCCACAGTGAAAATGCGTGAGCCAATCTGGGAAGACGTTGATGACATCAAAGTTCCGTCAAATTACTTAACTCATCAAGATACCAAATGTGTTCTTGATGCAATCCGGATTCTGAAGAGGGAATATGGCGATGAGGTCGCTATCATTGGTAAAACAATGGGCCCTTGGTCGTTGGGCTACCACTGCTTTGGCGTAGAACCTTTCCTGTTATTGTCATTGGACGATCCTGGCAAAACTAAGCTTGCACTAGACAGAATGAAGGAAGCCACCATAGAATTCGGGATAGCTCAAATAGAAGCGGGGGCGGATGCGCTGACTTTGCCGGATCATGCGACAGGAGACTTGGTCAGTGGGGACTATTACAAAAGGTATCTGAGAGATTTGCACACCGAATTTGTCGAACGCATTCCCATACCTTTGATTCTTCATATCTGTGGTCGGACGGTGGACCGCATGGAATACATTGCTCAGACGGGGATGGCTGCCTTCCATTATGACTCGAAAAACAAACCTGCCGAATCAATGGATGTAGTGAAGAACCGAATCGCTCTGGTAGGAAACATAAATAATCCTGAGACGCTTTTCGCAAAAGAACCTGAGGATGTTCGTCAAGAAGTTCTTAAAAACCTTGATGCGAGAGTACAGCTTGTTGGCCCAGAGTGCGCGATCCCACTGCAGACGGCTTTAGAGAACCTCAAGGCAATACCTGAAGCTGTACAGGACTGGCATCGTGAAAAAGCAGCAATGAATTGACCTTTTCTGCGAAATCCATTAGATTCTTGCACGGCATACTTAGGTCAAAGGTTTGCCTTTCCGCCCTAAATTTGGCGCACTGCTTCCCCAATGAACCCGATTGGATTGGGATTTAGAATGAGAATGGCACGGGAGTGGAGCTATCAAGAAGTGACTCCGTCGAATTTGCAAAGGAAGATCAATGACAACGAGTCGTTTCATATTTTTCTTGGCTGCTTTCTGGATCGCGTTGCCGTTTGTTAGTTGCACCAGCGAAGAATCAATCTCTGAAGAGACGCCCTCCCTGTTTTTCCCGAACGCACAGAACTTTGTTTTGAAAAACCTCTCACTCTCAGTAGACGAGGTCTCCTCCATAGAGCGCGCGCTGGGCGCAAAGCTCAAGTCGAGCGATCTCTCCCCAGCCTTTCATATTGCAACGAACTCTAACAATAAACCGCTAGGTGCGGTTCTGTTTCTCAAAGTTGATGGTCAACAGGGCGAAATTCGGGGTGGCGTCGGTCTCAACATGCAAGGAAAAGTCGTGCGTGTCGAGATATTGGAGAACGCGGGCACAACTAGCACATTGAATAGGGAATTTCTCGACCAGTTCACAGGCATGGGAATTGAGAACGTATTTCAAGTGGGAACAGATGTGAAACCTATCGCCGGACATCAGGAGATTTCTCAATCGGTCGCGCTCTTGCCTCAGAAGGCACTCTTAATGACATATGCGCTGTTTTCCAAGGAGTCGGAGCATATTCCCGAATCGACCGGCGTGCCTGAAGAGCCGCCTGATGAAGTTTATGAGCCAGAAACACTAATAGAACTGATGGAGATGATGAAGGACGAGTATATTGTAGTTCGTGAGTATTTACGTTCGCCCACCGACCGAAACGCCGCAATAAAAGCGGCCAAGCAACTTGAATACTATATTGCCTATATTGACTATTTTGAGCCTCCTAACAACCCAAACGAGACTGAAGAATACGCCTATTTCCAGGATCAATTGTCAACTTCCCTTGCCCGGTTCGTCGACATTCTTGAAATAGAGGGAGCTTCTACCAATAGTAATCATCAGTGGGAAACGATTTTAGATTTGGTCAATAAAGCACATTTGAGGTTTAGCATAGACGACGTTGACCTGGACGAAGACTTGGACTAGTAGTAAAAGCGTGCAAAACATACTAGGAGAAGCCCCCGATGAATCTTCATGCGGACAAAGCTGAATCGTCCCCGCGGCGTTCTTTCGTCAAGGCAAGCCTATTTTTCATCGGCGGTCTAATAAATACAGTTATTGCGGTACCGCTTTTGGGCTTTGCAATCCTGCCCGCCTTGCGGAATAAGCCTAGGAAATTTGTCGTCTTGGGAATCGTTGACCTCCTCAAAGGAAGCCGATACAAGAAAGTGAATTACACATTTCAGTCTAAAGACGGGTGGGTAAAAACCAACAAGAAACGTTCAGTCTACGTGACGGATACCGGAAATGGAAACTTTGTCGTCTTTTCGAGGGTTTGTTCCCACCTAAATTGTCTCGTTCGATGGGAAGAATCGAAACGACAGTTTCTGTGTCCATGCCATGGAGGCGTGTTTGATGAAGAGGGTGACGTAGTGGAAGGACCGCCACCAAAAGCCTTGGAAAGGTTGCCTGTCAAAGTAGAAGACGGTGTCTTATATGTCAAGGAGACTTAACGATTGAAGCGGAAGATTGTTGAATTTTTCGAGGAGCGCATTCCATTACGCTCAATCGAAGAGCACATGAAAAAGCCTTTGCCGAGGCACATCAATTGGATGTTTTCACTCGGTGCCATGGCACTGTTTTTGTTGGTACTGCAGGCCGCGACCGGGGCTTTTTTAGCGATCTACTATTCTCCGTCTCCAGACCACGCCTACAATTCTCTGACGTATATCCGCAACGAAGTGCCTTTTGGCAACTTTATACGTGGACTACATCATTGGGGTGCGAGCGCCTTGGTAATAGTAGTGTTCTTGCACTTGTTACGGGTCGTGATTTACGACTCTTACAAAGCGCCACGCGAATTGACATGGCTTGTCGGTGTATTGCTACTCTTGGTTGTTTTGGGATTCGGGTTTACCGGCTACCTCTTACCGTGGGATCAGAAGGCTTACTGGGCTACCGTGGTGGGCGCAAAAATCGCAAGCACTGTCCCCATCATCGGCGATGCTGTCGGTAAAATCCTGCGAGGCGGAGAGGAAGTGGGTGCGGTAACGCTGGCTCGTTTCTATGCAATCCACACGATTTGGCTACCGTGGATTGTATTTGGACTGGTTGGTTTACATCTTTTATTGGTTCGCCATCTTGGCTCGTCCGGTTTGCCAAAAAATTCACCCGAGGACATGGATACGGGCAAACCCTTCTACCCCAATCAGCTCTTTGAAGACGGCGTGGCGATTCTTATTCTCTTCAGCGTGCTAGTGGCAATGGCACTGGTCGTTCCCGTGCCCACGGAAGAGATTGCTGATCCGACTGATGCTTCATACGATCCTCGTCCGGAGTGGTACTTCCTCTTCTTGTTTCAATTGCTCAAATATTTCGAGGGACCGCTTGAAGTGTTTGGGACTTTCGTTATTCCTACCGTTGCGATTCTTCTTCTTTTCTTGGTTCCTTTTCTATCTCGTAAGGAGAGATTACCCATTCGTAAACGCCCTGTTGCCCTAACAATCACCAGCCTGTCGGTTCTGTCGCTAGTCTCTCTCACAATTCTTGGAATCCGGTCACCCAAGCTGAATTCTACTGCCACTGCAGCACCTGAAACTGAGCAAACGGAAGCACCAAGTTCGGCTGGTACCGAGGTATTTGACTTCCGACTTGAAGAGGGCGATTAAATGTCCCAATCTTTTTTATGTCTTCTAAGTCAGGCCAACCATTTGGTGTGAAAATCCGTGTTTAGAAGGGACTCCAAACGGTGAAGGCACTGCATTAAGTGCACTCGGTAGACGGTCGTATTGGTTTTATTCATTTGTTCGGATACTTCAACACAATCTTTTGTCTCTGTTTTCAAGGATGTGGCTTCCATCGGAAACCCATTTTTACATCACCGTCCCGGGCATTATTGCTGCACCTTTAGGGATTATGACGATTCCTTCACGGATATAGTAATCCTCTCCATCGAAGTCGCATTTCTGCTCAGTGTTCGCGATAATTGAATCTTCGCCCACGCGTGCATTCTTGTCGATGATAGCTCCTCGAATCAAGCAACCTCTCCCTACACCAATGTTAGGAATGCCGGCCTTCTGATTCTTGGATTTCTGTTCGTCTGTCTCATAGAAATCAGCTCCCATTAGGATAGACTGGTAAACTCGGGTTCGTGCGGAGATAACAGTGCGAATTCCCACAATCGAGCGATCTATTTCAGAATCATCAATAATCGACCCTTCGGAAAGGATTGAGGACCGAACGCTACTATTGTTTACTTTCGTGCTCGGAAGATGTCGACGGTGAGTGAATATCGGCGTCTGTTCATCGTAAAAGTTAAATTGTGGCGTCGCATCAGTGAGTCTGATATGTGCTTGATAGAACGCCTGAATGGTCCCGATGTCTTCCCAATAGCCATCAAAAAAGTAAGCGAACACCCGGTGCTTATGGATGCAGTTTGGGATGATGTCCACGCCAAAGTCAACGTGCGACTCATTTGAAAGCACTTGATCCAAGAGTGCACGATTGAAGATGTAGATTCCCATCGAAGCAATGTGTTGTCTGCCACGCGGGTCAATTCCTCTTGAGATGAATGTCTTCTCTGGAACTGCTAGCCGCTGGAGCTCCTCCTCCGTCCGTGGCTTTTCCACAAAATCGGTGATTTGACCGTCATTGTCGGTTTGCAAAATTCCAAAGCCGCCGGTATTTTCCTTATCGACCGGAATAACGGAGATAGTGACGTCCGCCCGTGATTCAACATGCACATCCAACATCTTGCGATAGTCCATGCGGTATAGCTGGTCGCCAGCAAGAATGAGTACAAATTCATCCGTAAACCTCGGACTAATGATGTACGATTCGTTTTGCCGCACAGCGTCAGCAGTCCCTTGGTACCATGCCTCACCATCAAACGTCTGCTGGGCAGCCAGCACCTGCACAAATCCGCGACGATAAGAATCAAATCGGTAGGTTTGGGCAATGTGACGATTCAATGACACTGAATTGAACTGAGTCAGGATGAAAATCCGCTCCATTCCGGAGTGTAGACAATTGCTCACCGGTATATCGACAAGTCTGAATTTGCCAGCGATTGGCACGCTCGGTTTCGCTCTTTCCCTGGTTAGAGGAAACAGACGTGCTCCTCTACCACCTCCGAGGATGACCGCAATTACCTTGTCTTCGTTCATAAACTATCCCGTTCGATTTATTGAGCGATGGCATACTAGTGCGGTTCCCTATCGCGTGAAAATCGGGAGAATCGCAAATCTTCTGAAATCGACACTCTTCAACCCGAGTGGTGAATTTCACCATCATTCCCCTATAGCGTCCCTTTCGTCGAAAGCACCCCGCTGACGCGAGTATCTATCCGTGTGGCGAAATCAAGTGCCTTTGCAAATGATTTGAAGATGGCTTCGATGATATGGTGGTGATTTGTTCCGTAAGGAACATTGATGTGGAGCGTTGTTCCACTGTGATTCACAAATCCGTGGAAGAATTCTTCTACCAATTCGATATCGAATTCGCCCACTTTACCGTGACGCAGCGGGGTGTCGTGGCGAAAAAATGGCCGTCCGCACAAGTCCAAACTAATGTGGGCAAGTGCTTCATACATCGGCACGGACGAATTTCCGAAGCGGCGCATTCCAACTTTGTCGCCAACCGCACGGTTAAACGCCTCGCCTAAACAGATGCCCACATCCTCCACCGTGTGATGGGCATCCACATGAAGATCGCCGGTTGCATCCACCGTGAGATCAAAGAAACCATGCTTGGCAAAAAGTTCAAGCATGTGGTTCAAGAAGCCTACCCCCGTGTCGATTTTGGATTTGCCGGTACCATCGATGTTCAAATTCAACTTGATTTGTGTTTCACGTGTTTCACGTGTGATTTCAACTTCCCTCTTCACGATTGGTCTTCCTTACTGTTTTTATCGAAATCGGATGTATTAACTTTCTAAGAAAGTTTAGCATAAGGGCAAAGCGCACACAAGTGCAAATCACGGTCGGATTTGTGCTCCGGGCCGGACTATGATATACTTCAATCTGTCAATTGACTGCAATGGTTAGGCAGCCAAGACCCAATGAATTGGACGCATTTTCCTTGCGCGGTCAACGCCTTTAATACTAAGTACCGAGATGAATAACAGGAAAAAGGACGGATGGAAATGTTGCGAATTTTTTCAACACGGCTTGTTTGGACGACTGTGGTTATCTGGTTGGTTGTTGAAAGTGTGATCACGATTGACGTCACTGCGCAGGCCCGCCGGATGCGACGTAACCGCGTAGTAATGCCTCAACAACGCCAAGAGATACCAAAGACGATTGTAACAACCGGCGTAACCGACAACCTTCTAGAGATTGCGCGGAATCTGTGCAGCCAAACTCAAAACCCCATGATAGATTTCGTGTTCATTATTGATGGGAGTCGAAACATGATGGATAGCATATCCGCAATCGGAGACAAACTCGTTGATGTTGCTGACATATTCGAGGAAAACCTGACTGATTATCAATTCGCCCAAGCCTCGTTCGAGAAAATCGCAGGCACATCCAAAATATCGGTGCAATCATTTGAAAGCGATCTGGTTGCCAGCCAAGCATGGTTCCGTAAATTGAAAATGTCACGAAGCGCCGAGACCGGATACGGACTTGATGCAATACTACAGACGGTAAGGGAGACTGACTTTCGACAGGAGGCTCTAAAACATCTATTGGTAGTGACCGATTCACGGTTGCAGACCGCCTGGACCGTGGACAAGGCGAAAGACAAAATCGTAAAGGAAATCGTCAACCTATGCATTCAGGACAACATACATGTCAACATCATCGGCACGAGCGAAACCGCGCAGATGCAATTGACTGCAAAGACCGGAGGCAAATTCTACGCTATTTCCGGCCATACGAAGCAGGGGATAAAATATGTCAACTCGGGTGACCTAGACAAGTCAATTCTCAAGATTGAAGGCGTTTTCAAGCTAACCGCAGAACACATCGCCGCGACAGTGAAGCGACCTGCCGATGTTGTTTTCATGTTTGACTCAAGCTTAAGCATGGCGGCAAAATCCGACAAAACCAAAACTAACAGAATCTGTAAGGGAATCGATGGGTTGGCAAATATCTTAACTTCGGCTGGAATCGATTACCGATTCGGAGTTGTTCGATTTTGGTCAGCAATTGGTAGCGGTGAAAGCGTCACAGTCTTTTCCAAGCCGCCACTAAACACCGAGCAGGTAAAACGGCTTTTTCGCGCACCCAAACAGGGCGACAAACATCTCCTCGGAGCAGTCATAAAAAGTGTGCCGAAAATTAAAACTCCCGCAGATCGCAAGCTTGTCCTTGTGATTGTCACAGATGGGTCGTCGCGGCATCGCGCAGAAAAGGGGAATTCTGTGGATTACGCCATCGGTGTCTGTCGGAAGGCTGGCGCTCAAGTGAATGTCATCGGAGAATCTTCGATGAGTATCCATTCCTATAAGGGGCGATTTGGCGGTCGTGCGACTTCTCCTTCTGTTGAATTTCAAAAACGCGTTGCTGAAGTCACAAACGGCGTACATTACGTTATGCCCGGTGACTCCGACTAGCGCTTTAATCGGTGCCGCATGTTCAAGTATAACGCGACACGAGTCTAGAGAATTCAGCCCTGTGGTAAGAGACATCACTCCGTAAATCGGGTTGAAAGCTACTCCCCGCCACTTCATACCTAATCTGTCCTCTGCATTTGAACTGCGATTTGGACACTCTCATACGACAGAAAGTCCCGGTCTCACGGCTAACCTTCAATTCAAGTCAAAGAACGCACCATAAACGGATGATTGGTTTGCTTTCCGTTTGTGTTATCAAGGGTCAGCGCCCCGCGGCGATTGCCTGCCTCTAGTTTTGAAGCCTTGTGTCTCAACCCTCCCATCTCCCTGTTCAATCCCGTAATCCATTTCAATCTATCAAATCAATCGCCTCCACCTTTCCCCCAAGTGAACACTGTCAGTTTAAGAATTTGATCTGTTTAATTGCCACTGGCACCCGGTCTTTCTTCATGTTGACTGGCTATAATCGCCCCGCGGAAACAGATGTCTCCCATGCACCACGTAGTGCAACACGACAGAATTCGCTGACCCATGCTGTGCACCTTACAGTAATAACTGTACTCTGTTGTCGGTAATATTGGATGCCCACGAATGGCCTAGAAGTTGCATGGCATAAGGGATTAGAGAAAGACGGCACCATCACAAGGGAGAGCATTCGGGCCCGAAAATAGTATTTAAAATGTACTATAACGCTTTTGACACTGGTCGTCGAACACAGAATGGAGACAACCTTTTCCGAGCAGTGATTGTTTGGTCGCAGTTGTTTAATCACATCCACAACAACCCACTGTAGATGTTCAGATCCCAATCATTAGTGTCTAGAAAATGGTATTCTCGTCCAATAATTCACATCACTGTTAAACATCGAACATCAAGCTAGTCAAATCCTAGAGGGGTCAATTTAAGGTTTTCTGTTGTCGGATTGCGCTCCGACATGATGTGCTAATTCAGTATTGAAATCGACCTTCAGAATCAGTTAATTCAAATCAGGAAATGTAGCCACATGACAAGGGAAGGTCACATGTTAAACTACGATGCCTTGATGAAACGGATCACTGTGGTGATAATGGCAACCTTTTTGAGTATTGATGGGATAGTTGATTTGGAAGCCTCGGCGCAAAATCGCCGGAGGGGACGCGATGGAACGATGCCGCTTCAGCAGCGGAAGGATACGTTAAAAGCCGATATAACGAAAGATTTGCCACAAAATCTTCTCAATTTCGCTCGGCTCATGAGCGACCAAACCGAAAACCGCATGGTGGATCTAGTGTTCGTAATAGACGGTGGCCGAGGCATGCTGAACGCAATCGCCCAGATTCAGCGAACATTGGTTGATGTAGCTAACGTATTTGAGGAGGAGTTGATTGATTATAGGATTGCGGCGACCTCGTATGGGAGAACTGTTGGCGAACCGAGAATTGCTACGCGATCCTTCGAGACCGACTTAGCTGGTATTCAATCGTGGCTGCGTGAATTGCGAATGTCGAGGAACTCCGAGACCGGTTACGGACTTGACGCCATTCTACAGACGCTCAAGGAGACCGGGTTCAGATCAGAAGCACTAAAACATTTGATCGTCTTTACGGATTCACGCTTGCAGACCGCTTGGGCCGCGGAGAAAGCAAAGGACAAAATGTTGAAAGAGATTGTCGACCTGTGTAAAAAAGCCGATATTCACATTAACATCATCGGGGTGAGCGAATCGGCGCAGATACAACTGACAGCTAGAACTGGCGGCGAATTCTGCGCAATCTCCGGTGACGGTAATGAGCGAATTAAATTTCTCAAACCAGGTGATATAGACAAGTCTATGCTTAAAATCGAAGGGGTTTTCAAGCTAACCGCACAGCATATAGTCCAAACAGTAAAGAAATCGACTGATGTTATCTTTATGTTTGATTCAAGCTTGAGAATGGCGGCCAAGGTTGACAAGACTAAAGTTGCCAAAATCTGCCACGGAATTGAAGACATGGCAGACATTCTGAATAAAGCCGGAATCGATTATCGATTTGGCGCAATCCGTTATTGGGCGGCGATAGGCAGCGGCGAAAGCGTGGTGACACTCACCCGGCCTCCACTGAACACCGATCAGGTCAAGCGATTGTTTCGTGCATCAAAGCAGGGAGAAAGGAATCTCCTCGGTGCAGTGGTAAAAGGGATACCGAAACTGAATACACCAGCGCACCGACAGTTAGTTCTCGTGATTGTCACGGACGGATCGCCTACTTTTCGCTTGGAAAAAGAACATACGGTCGACCAAGCTATCGACGTGTGTCGCAGGGCGGGCGCGCAGGTGAACGTCATCGGCCAATCTTCGATGGGTGCTCGTTCGTATTCCGGCCGATTTGGCGGCCGCGCAACTCTTCCTTCTATTGAGTTTCAAAAACGAGTTGCCAAGATTACAAACGGGGTATTTTTCGTTATGCCCGGATCTCTTGGCCGACATTAGTAAGAGCATCACTCAGATTTGCGCTTTTGCGCTTCATCTTCCTTTCTTCAAAGTAATTTTTTGAACGGAAAATAATTCCCTGATATATCAAATGACAACCCAATTTTAAAATCCTCGATTTTTTTACTGTCCGGCGCAATTTGTGAGCATTGGCTACAGAAGTGAATTCTGTCATCTGATTGTCGAACGTCTAGGTCTTGAATCGCGAGACTAAATAAACCCTGACAGATTGGCTTGAATTCAACAGTGGAATCGCCGAGAAACAACGAGAGAGGAGGTCACATGGCAAACCACGACACCTTAATGAAGCGAATTGCTTGGACCGCGGCCACAATCTGGTTGACTATTGATGCCACAGTTGCGGTAGAAGCTACGCGACAATCTGAACATCGTATAGTTGAGATACCTGAACAGACGGGGGGTGAGTCGAACACGGTTTCAACCGAACGTATGACTGAACACATTCTTGAAATTGCTCGAAATGTCGCCGGTCAATCCCAGAACCAGATGGTAGATATGGCGTTCATCGTTGATGGAAGCCGGGGCATGATGGGTAGAATTTCAACGCTTGAGGATACACTTTTTTACGTGGAAGAGGTATTTGACGAGGAGTTGATCGACTCTCGATTCTGGTTCCAGAGACTTGACGCTGGCGCGAACATTAGCGTCTCGCCGTTCGCAAGTGATATATTCAGTAGTCGGGCATGGTTTCAAAAATTGCGGTTAACTCCCGGGGATTCTGCTCGCTGTTACGGACTTGATGCAATCCTGCAGACGTTGAGAGAGGTAAACTTCCGACCGGAGGCGTCGAAGCACTTGCTCGTTGTATCGCATTCAAGCTTGCGGACGGTCTGGGACGTTCGAGGAGCAGAAGATAAAATGGTCAAGCAAATCATTAGAGAATGCAACAATGACCAAATATACATTCACGTGATTGGATTAAGTGAACCCGAACCGTTACGATTGGCGATTGGGACGGGGGGAAAGTTGTATCCTATATCTAACAGCCACAATAACGCGGTTAAGTTCCTCAAACCTGCTGACCTAGATAGGTCCATCCTGAAGACTGAAGGCATCTTTGGGTTAACAGCGAAGCACATCGCCGAAACTGCAACACAATCTACGGACATTATTTTTTTGTTCGATTCAAGTTTTAGTATGGAGGCAAAAGCAGAGAAAATGTGCCGTGGAGTTGATGAGATGGTAAACGTACTACATATGGGCGGGGTCAATCACCGGTTTGGAGTCATCCGATTTTGGGCTGCCAGCGGCGGCGGACAGAGCATCGTGCTGTTGACAAAACCTCCAATAAGCGCCAATCAAGTCAAACAACTGTTCCGCATACCCAAGCGCGGAGATGAGCATCTCCTTGATGCCGTCGTAGAGGGCGTACCAAAACTAAGGACTTCCAAAGATCGGAAACTCGTTCTCGTAATCCTCACGGACGAACCACCAAGTAGTGACTCCGCGAAGGGGTATACAGTTGAGCAAGCCGTTGAAGTTTGTCGGAGGGAAGGAGCGCAAGTGAACGTCATCGGGGCATCTTCAATGCGCAATGATTTATTTCAGGATAGAATGCGAGGCGATATGATTCGCGTGGTCAGGGAGAAAACGGTCGGCAACATGCGTCGAAGCAATCCCTCCGCCGCCACTTTCCAGAATAGGGTTCCATTTGAGAAGAGCGTTACAGAGACGACAAACGGTGTCTACTATATAATGCCTGGTGCCGCCATTGTTGCCGATAATAGGCGATAGTTACAAGAGATTCATGTAATCTGTTCGGTACCCGCCAACGACAACCGTCAATTGTCAAGTTCCTTTTCAAACTGTCTCGCGTACATCGCGATGAGCGCAAAGCAAGTTGATTGCAAGTTCGTCATTGGTTCTTTCAATTCAACCGGCGTGTCGCTTTCGAAACCCCCATCCTCCTGTTGGACTGTCGTCAGGTATCCAAGTGCAACACGGTCCGCATTTAACGGGTCTTTTCCGGCAGCAAGCGCCATAACAGCATACGCGGAAATCTCGGGATCGCTCGCCTCTCCTTTTGTTCTGCCGAAACCGCCGTCCTCATTCTGCATCTGCTTCAGCCAAACGATCTGAACATCAATGTTGTAGACAGGCGCTAACCCCTGCAACACCCAAGCGGTAACAAGCACATCTGAGCGGCCAGCACGCTTCAAAGACCATCCGCCATCCACGTTGATTTGCTCGGCTAGCCAATCGGACCCCCTTGAGATCCAATTGCCGCCCCTTGAGACGGGCCGAAAATCAGCCTTGAAACCCAATCGCTTGAGTCCTGCCAGCACGGCGGCGGTGTACAGTGAATTACCGGGTTTGTGCATTTCTCTTGCCCAACTACCATTCTCGTTCTGCGCGTCTCTTATCCATTTCAATCCCGCGAATCTTTCGTCTGAATCATCCGTTTCTGCTTGGGCGAGCGCCACCAGCACAAAGATGGTATGTGCGGTATTACCGTTCCAGCTGCCGTCTTGCAGCTGTTGGCTCGTCAGATACTTCACTCCCCGACGAATGACGGTTGAACCGGTGCCCCATCCTTTGAACATTAGGGCTTGCATCGCAAAAGAGGTGATCTCAACATCACTCTCTCCTCCAGGTAAGAGAGGCCAGCCGCCATCATCGTTTTGAGCGGCAATGATATATGATTCGGCCCGTTCAATGGTCTCGAACAGAGTTGATCCCGTCAGACGCTTTTCAGGGACAAGCAGTAAACAAACAATACAAATCCACCACAATGAAACTCGAGATTGAACCTTACGCATGTCGTCTTCTCCGTGGTTTTAAGACGAAATTCCGTGCCGAGTCCATAGTCAAAGAAATATGTTTTTTTGACTCGTGACTCCAATCTAACCGGCAGTGGTGATTTCTAGCGATCTTTTATTGAGTCGCCCTAGCGGGTACATCAACCGTATTTTGCTCAAGCGATTTACGAAAACAATTGTACATCCTTCAGACGAATTGCCAATCTGTCATGTTGCTCTTCCAATCCGGAAGAACACCTGAAATAGCGGATCGTTGCTGTCGATTCAAAGTTTCGCGCTAAAAATTTACTTCATGAACCACTGGTCAAAAGGTGGAAATCTAGCGGGGCCGGGCATTGATTAACAACAAGGGCATTTAACCTGCCGATACCTCAAAAGCGTGAACCATTATCCCATCAAAATAATCCTATTTCTATCACACCCCATAAGTGACACCAATTGTTCCCAAAATTGGGTTGGACGAACTTTGACACTATATTGACCTTCAAGCGTGCAGTCCGGGGACGATTGAACCAAGAGAGGATGCTTGAGTCGCGGTTGGCGCTGGACGGAATGAGGAGACAACAAATCAATGGACAACATAGAGAGTTGCCAGATTTAAGCGATGATTACACATGGACAAAGAATGTTGTCATCGCATGGCTCACAGATCATGTCATTGCCGGCAACTGTTTTAGTGAGACCAGATCGGTATCAAAACTTTGGTTAACTTCACGAGACTTTCAAGATTGTGAGCGGGTAGAAAATAATCGACATATGGCAGTGCGGTACGAATGCCTCGGCAAACGGGTTGATATCCGCTACTACCAAGTAACGGATTAAGCCATATTAGCTTGTAGGCGTGCCGATTTAGCAATTCCATCGATCGCCGTAACACATCTGCATCTCCTTGATCCCAACCATCACTAATGAGAATGACTACAGATCGATTGGCCGAAAAGGAGCGGGCAAATTCGCGATAAAATCCTATTACACTTTCGCCGATTTTCGTCCCACCCGACCAATCGGGGACTACCTCTGCTATTTCACGGAGTCCATCTTCGACGCCCTTGCGGCGAAGGAGTCCGGTGATGTTCGTCAGACGCGTGCTAAACACCGCAATTTCGATCTCTCTGATCTCTTTTTGCATGCCATAGATGAATTGGATTAGAAATTTTGAATAACAGTCCATCGATCCGCTAACATCGCATAGCAGGAGAATCTTGTTTTTCTTGATCTTGCGACGCCTGTGGATGAGGCTTATCGTCTCACCGCCATACGCGATATTTCTGCGCCAACTCCTCCTGAAGTCAATAGTTTTGCCTTTGGTTGCAGGTTCTTTGCGCCGACTCAATTTTGTCGCAAGCAGCGCCGCAAATTTTGCGATAGCTTTGCGCGCCTTTTCAATCTCCTCAGGTGAGAGCTTGCTGAAATCTTTCTGCGTCAGGACATCATCCGGACTGTAAGCAATCGTGTCCCCCGCTGACTGATCTTCGTTTTCCTCGTTGTTCGTTTCCAACCACTCATTGACGGCAAAATCTCCGTCGTCGTCCTGCACTAGGTCGGCGAGTTCTCGAAGCGATGATTCGTCCGTAGATGGCCCATCAGTACCATCGTCATCAGGTCTCAATTGATCCAGCGCCGGGCGAGGATATTTCCAGAACAGGTCAAATGCCAAGTCGAAAGTTTCACGATCAGACTCGTTTGCTATTAGATTCGTCCTAGCAGTATGGTAAAACTCGTCGCGTTGTCCAATGTCGATGAATTCCAAACTGCGGCAGAAACCAATCTGATTTGTCGTGGTAACGTTGATGTCCATCTTTTTGAGAAGGTGACAGAAACCAACGATTTCCCGGGATAGCGTTCGTTGTCTCATGACATCACCCCTGCGAATAGACCCATTCCGTTTTCTCCGGCTCGCCATGCGAAGACGAATCCGCTAAGCGTTTCGCCCGAGCGACAAACTCATGAAGGTCAGCCCCTTGCGCGCGCTGAACGTCATCTTGATATTTGAAGAGACAGCCAAGAGTTTCATCAACGATCTCCGGATCAAGCGTATCTTTTCCAAGTGCGATAAGCGCCAACCCCCAGTCGAGTGTTTCGGCTATTCCCGGTTTCTTATAATAATCTCCTTCCCGCCAAATTTGCATCATCGAGCACAACTGCTGTGCGAGGCGATGGTCAATATTCGGGATTTTCGTCTTCACGATTGATAACTCTTTTTGGAGAGAGGGATAATCAATCCACTGATACAGACAGCGTCGTTTCAGGGCTTCATGAACTTCGCGCGTACGATTCGAAGTCAACACCACGTAAGGAATGTGTTTCGCTCGAATCGTACCGATCTCCGGTATGGTGATTTGGAAATCTGACAGGATCTCGAGCAAGAACGCCTCAAACTCGCTGTCACTCCGATCCACTTCGTCAATCAGCAAAACAGGTGCTACATCTCCATCGCTTTGAATTGCATCAAGAAGAGGGCGCTTCAAAAGAAAATCTTCGCTAAAGAGGTTCGCGCCGATTTGATCTTTTTCAATTCTTTGGGCTTCATCGATACGTAACTGTAGAATTTGCTTGGCATAGTTCCATTCGTACAATGCGCTGTAGGCGTCCAGACCTTCATAGCACTGCAGACGGATTAGCTTCCCATCAGTTATCGTAGCTAGGACTTTAGCGACTTCTGTCTTTCCAACTCCCGGCTCGCCCTCAAGAAAGATTGGTTTGTTCAAGTTGTGGGCTAAGTAGAGGGTCGTTGCCAACGCCCGGTCGGTAATGTATTCCCCCTTCGCGCATGCACTTTGTACTTCTTCAATCGATTCAAACATTTAGATTTAACCTAGCTTTTGGTGCAGAGTATTTCGGATGCGATTATGGCTTGAAGTCATCAAATCCATTACACCACTTTGTCGTCCTGCAGTGCTTCGTAGTAATCTCTACGATAATCTATGTCTCTTATGACATGGTTTGTATCAACGATGACGTAATGGATATCGTCAGCATTTTTTTTAAAAAGCGATCTAATGCCACCGCTATCCGCTCGGAGAGCGAGTATCTCAGAAGCATAGCACCGATTGAAAACGGCGGGATGCCCGCGACGATAGTCAAAACTTGGTACCGCGATCCCCTTGCTAGTTGCCTTGTATTCGTCTAAGACGCAGTCGATCAGGTTTGACGTTATAAACGGTTGATCGACGAGCATCAGTGCAAATGCATCTGCTCGATTAGGTAAAGCCTTGATTCCGCACTGTGCGGAGGTGTGCATCCCTTGTTGATAGTGTGAATTAAACACGACCCTGACAGGTTTATTTCGGATCTTCCCACGCACTTTCTCCGATTCGTGACCGATTACGACGATGACTTCATCCAGCTTGGAGCCGAGCATGTTATCGATTATCGTTTCGATTATGGTACTGTGTCGGAAGGGAAGTAGCTGCTTCGGTTCACCCATTCGGGTGGATAACCCTGCCGCCAGGAGTATCCCATGGATATTGTCTGTTGTTGGCATAACGCACGACTGATTCAGACGTAATCGGGCAGGATAACGCGAGGGATGTTAGTTGTATTCATGTATTGATTTGGACAGTGAGCGCCAAAGTGCAATGGACCAACCCACCACCCTAGATGCGAATCTCGAAATTCGAGTATTCGCCGTCACAATCGCGTTCATCAATTCGGACGCGGTCGACTATTCCCATGGGAGGCCCCTTTTCCAGCACAACGAGGAATTCATGCAGTGCTATTCTAGCTCCTTCTGCGACAATTTCAACGTCGCCGTTACCTAGGTTCTTGGTATAACCGTGAATCCCATGTTTCTCTGCACTTCGTCGTGCAAAATCGCGAAAACCGACCCCCTGAACTCGACCACTAATGAGAATATGAAACTGCATAGGCTGGTTGAACACTTTCGTCAACTTCACCGCCGCATTGCGCGGTAAAAGTCGCTTGGCATTCTTCATTCATGACGTTCGTTGAGTATATCACAAACTCTTCCAGAATGGATGAAATATCCCTCTGCTCCCAAGGCAATGGCATCAAATCTTTTTTTGAGAGACTCATTTGGTCGCATGTCCGACAACCGCCTGAATTGGCGATTCATCTCCACTGAACACAAGCTTCATCGCTCGTCAAGTCAAACAACCTGCCTCGTTTAGGGGCTCTGATTCTCAAGTTGAGCCAGAACACAGAGGCAAACAATCGCGACCAATTTCGCCATGCAACGCTGAATTGTTAAACTTCTAACTATCTCACAACAACCATTTTCTTTGATGCACGATAATCGCCCGCTTGAAAGTCGTAAAAGTACATACCGTTGGCAACCGGTACCCCCTTTTCGTTTTTGCCATCCCAATACACGGCTGTACCGCGTGTTGTATAGACACCACGAGTTCGATTGCTTGCTTGAAGCGTTCGGATATGGCTGCCATCAGCACTGAAAATTGAAATCTGCACATCTGTATTGTCGACAAGTTGATAAGGTATCCAGGTTTCGAATTTAAAGGGATTTGGAAAGTTGGCAAACACTTCTGTTTTTTCCACCTCCGGCTCAACGGTTTCAGTGGATTCGGACGTAACTGAAGGAATCGTATAGGAGTAAAAACCTGATGTGCCAGCCGCAATCAGTTGATTCATCCGCCCTTGGATTAGACCGATAGATGTTAAATTCAAGCTTTCTAAACCGTTGTTCATCTCAACCCAATGATCACCTGCATTGGCGGAATAGTAAATGCCGCCGCCGCCAGTTGCGATAAAGAGATAGTCAGGATCCCACGGTGCAATCAGCATATCCCAGATCTTCAGTTCACGAAGACCCTGGTTAATACTCTGCCATGTTTCGCCGCCATCCAAGCTTTTGAACATTCCGCTGCCATGTGTGCCTACATAAACCCTGTCTGGACGAGTTGGATCGATTGCCAGAGCCAGTGCGGCGTCCTGCAACTCAAGCACTATCTCCCATGTCGATCCTCCGTCAGTGGTGCGGAGCACAGCAAGCCCCTCGAAAGCATAGGCTGTAATTCCCCACGTTCCGACATAGATGACATCAGGATTTTGGGGATTGACAGCTATTTCCCAAATCGCATAGCGATCCAAATTCGTCTGTTGCCAACTTTCTCCTGCGTCGTCGCTGCGATAGAGTCCACGATATTCGCTACCTGCATAAATTCGATTTGGATGTACCGGATCAAGCAAAATGCTGGTGACAATGCCCGCATTTAGCCCTTCATTAATAGGGCGCCATGTCCTACCCGAATCTTCACTCAGAAAGACTCCTCTGCCGTCTGAGGTGGTGTAAATTCGAGTCGGATCGCCTGGCGAAATAACCGTGTCAATTGTCATCTTATTGGTAATTCCTGTATCCGAGAGATGCCAGTTCATTCCCCCATCCCTTGTGACGTACAATCCTGCGCCCCATGTGGTTGCAACCATCATGCGTGAATCTTCGGGGTCAATTACAAAACCGCTGATGTTGATGTTTGTCAACCCGTCATTCCACAGAATCCACGCGTCAGACACCGTCTTTTGAAACACACCCGCAGCCCACGTTCCTATCAAGAGTCCCGTTGCAAGAGGCTCAATCGTGCGCACATCAAACGGCAGGAGTGCGTCAACGCTTTCCCAAGTATCTCCCCTGTCACGACTCACAAAAAATCCTTCACGCGAACCTGCGTAAACCAGATCCGGATTTTTTGGATCGACTTCCAGCACTTGGACGTAACTGTAAGGATAGATTCTCGGTATTCCGGTGTTAATTGGTTCCCAGCGTTCACCCATGTCGTAGCTACGAAAAACGCCATGTTCATATGACCCCGCATACCAGATATCTGTTAAAGGCTGGTGCGCTAGACAGAAAACGCTACTCGAGGTAATCCCAGAATTGGCCTGAGTCCAAGTCGTACCGCCATCCTTGCTCCGATACACTCCTCCTCCCGTGGTCGCCGCAAAAAGAATACTCTCGTCTTCAGGATGGAATTCAACCGAACGTATTACGGCGTCGTGTGCAAACCCATGATTTCTTGATTCCCAAGTCAGTCCTCGATCACGGCTGATTGCGACTCTATTGAAATAACTTACTAAACATATCAGATTGGGATTCTTGGGATGCCACTTTATGTCGAGAATGCTGTCGTCGGCAAATCGATTCAATTTCGCCCATGTTAGTCCACCGTTGTGACTGACGTATAACCCGTCCGACTGGAGACCGGCGAATATCGTGCCGGGAACCTGTGAGTGAATTGCCAGAGCATTTACTGAAAAATTATGCAAGCCAATCTGTTTCCATTCCGCACAGGCGATTTCCCGCCGGAACACCCCGTCACCCCTTGTGCCAACATAGACATAAAGTCCGTTTGAAACCATCGCCCGGACCACACCGCCGTAAATGGGTCCGAGCGGCGACCAACGCCCAATATCCGCATAAATGCTTGCCACAATGCCGAAATACAATCCAACGACAAAACCAAATCTCTTACTCATTTCCTTATCTCCGGTTCATTGATACTCAAGATGGAAATTCAGGCTTAATAGGAATGTATTGGCGCGTAATTTGCATAATGAAACTCCATCTAACGTGCTTCCGGTTGCCGCTCAATGTAGAGAGAGCTGCGAGATAGCACTCACCAAGTATTGTGCCACATTTCCATGTGGTACGCAAGGGAAAGGACGGAAACCTGCTTTTGGCTTGACGCAATCGCCTTGCGTTTGTTATGCTTTTCCTGAAGAATTGCCAGTGTTGGCATCGATTCACGATGGGGAAAATACGTATGCCGAACTATGAAACGCTTGCGAAAGCATCGGATATTCGACCAGGGCGTGGCAAAGCATTTACTTTCCACGGACGCCGAATTGCGGTTTTTAACGACGATGGAGAATTTTGCGCTTTAAGTAACGTATGTGCTCATGCAATGGGGTCGCTTGCGAGGGGGCGAGTCAAGAATGGGGTAGTCACTTGTCCGGTGCACGGCTACGCATACGACGCCAAGACTGGAGCATGTCAAACCGATGCCCGTTTACGAGTCCAAGCGTATGAGGTTATGGTCGAAGATGGTGAAGTCAAAATCTTGCAGTAAGAATAACCTATCTCCAAAGTATAAAGGGCAAATGATGAAACGCCAACTTTTACTCGTCGTAATCATTAGTGGTTACTTGTCGGTTTCCATTCTTCCGGCATTTGCCCAGCCCACGGATTCTTCAGTCCACTGGCTGCTTGCAGACACCAACCCTGATGCTCGATCACGCGCAGATTTCGAGGCATTTGTCCGCCTCTTGGATACTCGCGGAAGCGTACCTTCCAATCGGATACAGCATATTGATGCAGAGCAATGCACCAAGGTAGGGATTCACGAAGCAATTCGGAATCTCGCCGCCCCCATGCACCATGAAGACCGGTTTATATTCTATTATCGCGGAGGTGTGACCAAGCCGCCCAGAACAAACTCGATATACCTGTTACCGCACGGCTCCGGAACCGCGAATTTAGCGGAAGCGGTACAGGATACTCAATTGAATCGTTGGTTTCGCGAAGCTGGAGTTAAAGATGTGATGGTTCTCTTTGATAGCTACACCGATGATCGAAACATCTATGCGTATCTTGCCAATCGTGAACTGCTCGGTACTTCCGCTCTGGTTTCGATTAGGTCAACCGGAAAGGGTGAAGATTCGCTGCTCCGGAAGGTGGTGTCGGCGCTGGAAACGGATGCAAGTGATTTGGATGACAATCGAAAGATTACAATTGGTGAACTTCATGAGCATCTTGTCACCACAGCACCGCCGCGGGAAAGCATCGTCGTACCGACCGGCGATGTGGAGACGCCCGTGCTCAAACTCACCCCCATGCTTAAGATCACTTCCGTCCCGCCTGGAGCATCAGTTTTCCTAAATGGCAAGAATATTGGATCCAGTCCTCACCGTGTCATTGACAACCTCAAGAGGGAAGATTACACAATACAGGTTAAGAAGCAAGGCTATTTTGTTCCGCCTACGCGGTCTGCGGAAACAACTATGAGCCAAGGTGAAACCGTTGAAGTTTCGTGGGAATTAAAGCCAATTCCGGTGTTTGGAAGAATCACCCATCCCGAAGGAAAGGTGATAGAACAGATAACCGCTTGGATTGAGGATACCACTTACCATCAGATAGTAAATCTGGACGGTACTTTTCGCTTCGAAGATTTGAACACCGGTGAATCCTTGGAGGTCGGAAAATCGTACACGCTAAAAGCGGAGGCGGAAGAGATTTACAGTGCCGAAACCACTTTTACCTTTGAAGGGCATGATGCGATTGAACGCAATTTGGCACTGGCCGAAAAAACGTGGTTCCAACTCGCTGAAGAACGATTCGATCAAAAGGATGATGAAGGAGCTATCGCGGCGTTTCAAAACGCTATTGAAACTACGACTGAGATTCCGCCACTCTCGCCGGAACTAACGGTGCTCCTATTCAACTCGTTCTCCGCCGCCGTTGATAGCATGGACATAGAGAATATCGCCTACTTTGTCGCGACGGCAAAATTGGCGGACAGATTCGGCAACAAAGAAACGGCCAAAACCTACTGGGAAATGGTCAAGACGGAAGCGAGTAAAGGAACCGCCGAGCACAAATTGGCGACAAAACGACTGAGGCAACTGAATCTGCGGCACTATATCATCAATAGTGTGCTTGTCGTTCTTCTCGTCGTTGTATTGATTTCCGGGGGATACACCGCAAGAAAGTACTATAGGGGTAGAGCAAATAGGTCGTGACTAGGACATTTCCGAAGATCCAAATGCTTTTCGGCATTTTGCGGCATCTCTTGCTACTTGTTGGAGTATAAGGATGTTCCTCTTCAAATTTCTAGGGCGCAGACATTATCAACAGTTACTTGATGCGCCAAGACATCTTCGGCAGCAGTGCAGGCAGGTTGAAATGAACGCCAAACTCCTAGAGAAGGAGAAAGAGGACTTACAGGGGGAATATCGGAGAGAGAGATCCGATCTTGATGCACGAGTGAAGAAACTTCGGCACCAAACACAAGATTATGAATCGCTTCGAACAAGATTCGAAAAGTTGAAGGACGATGTAGAAACCGAGATTGCGGAGGGAATCAGCACAGAATTCAAGAAATTGGGATTTAGCCCCGAACAAGTCGAGACCTTCCGGGAAGACAGAGAAGATCTCATTGAACTGCACCTTACAAAACTCTATTCGCTTGCGAAACGGTTTGCCCTGTCCAACAAAGAGGCGAAAACGAACCGTGGTATTTTCCTGCTGCTAGTTGATGAGCGCAACATGGTGAGCGAAAATTTCTCGGAATTTCATGGTGGCCAGACGGAATACCTCACGCAAGAAAAATTCAAGGATATCGACGGACTACCGCACATTTTCTCGTCCAACATCGATGAAGTCCTTGATTATATGGGCGAAAGAGTTGCCATTAAGAATGAGAACGGGGAGATTACCGGTTATGAAGAACGCGATGGCGCTCTGCTTATAAATCTGCAAGGAATTGCTTTTCGTTCCTGTGTCATGGTGGAAGGGGTTCGTACTCATCGCGTCTACGAAAAAGTCGAGGCATTGCAGAAAGGAAGTGCCAAGCACAATGCTGGAATTTATGCCTCATCATTGGACGAAGTTTTGGCTGCTATTATAGTCAGCGAGGAAAACAGCGAGGTGGTTCTGTTTCGCGAAGGACGCTTCGTCAAAAGCTACAATCCTTTCTCGGACACAGAAATGTTAAGTCAAGAGCAACTCACCCAAACTCAACTCCATGAGGAGATCGGTTCGGCACAGGTCGGAGAGATACCGGAGATCGGCGCTGTAGAAGACGAAGAAGTGAAAAGAGAAGATTCGCGTATTGCCGCATCCCCTACAGGTTGAATCATCGTTGCAACGTCGGTGCACACGGTAATCAAGCATAGATTTTGAAACGGAAAACAGTGAAGGACCAAGAACATCGTTTCGCTTTTTTAGCTTTCCGCCAGGCCGATTTTACTCGACTTATACGTCGTGGCGCAAATGGACAACCTTGTTGATTGCGTCAATGTACGCCTTAGCGCTCGCTTCAATGATGTCTGTACTCGCACCGTAGCCGACAATTGAATGTAGATTGTCCTGAACCCTAATTGTCACCTCTCCTATGGCATCTTTCCCTTCCGTTACCGACCTAATACTGTAGTCTGAAAGAACAAGCGGGATCTTGGCGACACGATCAATCGCTTTGTAGGCGGCGTCGACCGGACCGTCGCCCGTCGACGCCTCTTCGATGAGCCCCTCCTCGGTCAGTATACCCACCGTAGTTGTAGGTGAAATCCTCGTTCCGCAAACGACTTGAATGTATTCAAGTTGGAAGGTCTCCGGCACCGAGCGAACTTCGTCGCGCATGATGGCATCAAGATCTGCGTCGTGGACGGCCTTTTTCTTGTCCGCGATCTCAAGGAAGCGTTCATAGATTTTGTCGAGATTTTCTTGAGTGAGATCGTAACCAAGCACGTTGAGTCGGTGTCTCAGCGCGTTTCGACCGGATCGCGGACTGAGGATGATTTGGCTCTCTTGCCAACCCACATCTTCGGGATCAATAATCTCAAACGTGTCCCTCTGTTTGATTACGCCATCTTGATGAATTCCCGAGCTATGGGCAAAGGCATTGGCGCCGACTATGGCTTTGTTCGGCTGCACAGGAATGCCCATGGTTCGACTGACTCTGCGGCTTATTGGCACAATCTCCTTCGGTTCGATTCCGGTGTGGAATCCATCGAAATAATCGTTGCGCGTTCGAATTGACATCACAATCTCTTCCAACGAAGTGTTGCCCGCCCGCTCTCCAAGTCCGTTAACAGTGCACTCAACTTGGCGTGCGCCATTTTTTATTGCTTCCAAACTGTTTGCCACGGCAAGCCCGAGATCATTGTGGCAGTGGACACTAATGACCGTATCTTCTATGTTCGCAACACTTACGAATATTTCGGCGATCAACTTCCCGAAGTCCGACGGCATAGCGTATCCGACGGTATCGGGGATGTTTATGATGGTTGCCCCGGCGTCAATCGCTGCCTCAATCACGTTGAACAGATAATCGGGTTCTGTGCGGGCGGCATCCATTGGCGAAAACTCAACAGTTTCGCACAGGCTCCTCGCGTAAGCCACGGCATCAACCGTTCGCTTCAGAATTGTCTCGCGATCGGTGCGGGTGATTCCAGTGACGTGAATATCCGAAGTGCCCACAAACGTATGGATACGCGGCTTTTGGGCATCCTTGATTGCACCCCAAGCCGCGGTGATATCTTTCTCAACAATCCGCGAAAGCGCGCATATTTCCGGTCCTCCGACCTCGTTCGCGATGCGTTCCACCGCATCGAAGTCGCCGGGTGACGAGACTGGGAATCCAGCTTCGATGATGTCAACGTTCAGCTTAGCTAGATGGTGTGCGATCTCTAGTTTTTCTTCGAGATTCAGCGCGGCGCCCGGAGTCTGCTCGGCATCACGAAGGGTTGTATCAAAAATGTAAACTTGCTCAGACATCGGTTTGTTCTCCTTGTTGGCAGTTGCTTCAATTTCGTTTCGCTGTTTTAAGGACGTGAGTTCGCGTTCAGCGTCGCGCAAATCCGATTCTTCGGTCGTCTTTAAACCCATCTACATCACCTCCTTCGCAGAATTAAATCCGCCTTGATTAGGTCTTGAATGCCATGCTTGATTCTCTAAACTTCCCGACCTATTGCGCGGGCAATTGATCTGAGTTCAAGCATGAGTTGATCAAACTGATCAGGAAATAACGACTGCGCCCCGTCGCCGGTCATCGAATTGTCTGGGTCGTGATGAACTTCTAGAAGCAGTCCATCCGCTCCGGCGGCGATTGCCGCCTTCGACATTGGTGAAACAAGACTTCGGATGCCTGTTCCGTGACTTGGATCTACGACGATTGGCAGATGGCTCAACTCCTTGATCACTGGTACCGCGTTGAGGTCAAGAGTATTGCGCGTATGCGTCTCAAACGTACGGATTCCGCGCTCGCATAGAATCACGTTTGGGTTGCCTTCGGAAAGGATGTATTCGGCGGCAAGCAACCATTCCTCAATCGTCGCTGCCAATCCACGTTTCAAAACAACCGGCTTCCCCGTTCTGCCGACCTCGCGCAGAAGATAGAAATTCTGCATATTTCGCGTTCCAAGTTGAAAGATGTCTGTGTAACTGCCAACGAGTTCTACGTCATGCGGCGTCATAACTTCCGTGATAATCCCAAGCCCTGTGACACGCCTTGCCTCCGCCAGCATTTTGAGAGCAGGCTCGCCGTGACCTTGGAAATTGTAGGGCCCAGTCCGTGGTTTGAACGCGCCGCCTCGAAGGAAGGTCGCGCCTGATTTCGCTATCTCTTTGGCAATCGTGACAATCTGCTCGGAATTCTCAACTGCGCATGGGCCCGCCATAACGATAAGCTTCTTGCCGCCTATCTTCGTGCCATTGGATTCAACAGTAGTTGATTCGCCACGAAACTGACGGCTCGCCAATTTGTAAGGTGCGCTGATCGTCATAGTTCGTTCAACGCCCGACATTGATTCGATCGGCATGTCACCAAGCCGTGATTTATCACCAATGACTCCAATCACGGTACGTTCTTCGCCGACAGACGGCTGTGCTTGCACTCCCGCAGCCTCGATTCGTTTGATTACATGGTCAATCTGTTTTTCCGATGCCCCAGGTTCCATAATAATCACCATAGTCTCTACCTCCGTATCGGTTTTCAATCTGTCTTCCATATACAAAAACAAAAAAGCCCACCATTGAACCTTGTGTCAATGATGGGCTTTGTTAATCAAAACAGTGTGGACTATTTTTATGAAGCCTTTACAATCACCGCCAGCCCATCATTGGGACGCAAATACAACAAGAGTGCATAAAGCGCCCATGAATAATAACTACGGTAAAATAGAACGCTGTAGTCGTGGTGTAGATCCACTAGGCTGGTATGTAGAAGCGAAATGCACATGAGTCTCGATTATCGAACCAGACGTATTAGCATATTACCATCATAGTTTAACAAACATGTTGGATAATGTCAAGTATTTTATTCGATTACAACACGGTGGACGTGTTTTTTCCCATGCCGCAGTAGCAAGGCACCGCGATCAAGATGTTCACCCGTGAGAATCGCATTAGTATCATTTATTTGCTCGCCATTCAGGTACGCGCCCCCCTGTTGAATCAAGCGACGAACCGCACTCTTGGACCCGCCCAAGCCCACTTCATTGAACAGATCGACGACTGGGATACCTCCGTTCAATCTATCCGCATCTACGATTGTCGTTGGAATCGCCGACAAATCGATGTCACCATCTCCGAAAGCTCCGCGCGAGGCAGAACGTGCGTTTTCCGCTTCCACGTCTCCGTGAGCAAGTTTGGTCACTTCATAGGCAAGTACCTCTTTCGCCTTTCGAATTGAATCACCTTTTAGTTCGCCCAATCGATTGACTTCGTCCATAGGCAAAAGCGTAAAACATGCGAGAAACCGCTTTACGTCCCTGTCATCGACGTTAATCCAGTATTGGTAAAAATCATAAGGAGAGGTGCGGTTGGTGTCGAGCCAAACAGCGCCGGTTGCTGTTTTACCCATCTTTTCGCCGTTCGCCGTGGTAAGGAGAGGAAAAGTCAGCGCGTGCACGGTTCTCCCTTCTAATCGCCGAACTAAATCGACGCCGGCGAGGATGTTTCCCCACTGATCATCGCCGCCAAGTTGGAGAACGCAACCATGATGCCGAAAGAGGTGAAGGAAGTCGTAAGCTTGCAGTAACTGGTAATTGAATTCGATGAATGATAATCCTTCTTCACGCTCAAGACGCTGTCGGTAAGCCTCTGCCTTAATCATTTCATTGACACGGAAGTGTCGTCCAATCTCTCGCAAAAAATCAATGTAGCTGAGCGGCAGGAGCCAATCCGCGTTGTTCAGGAATGTGCCGATTCCCTCGCCGAAATCTAGATAGCGTTTGAGTTGGGAAAGGAGCCCGTCGCCGTTGGCGTCGATTGTTTCACGTAACAGCAACTGCCGCATCGTAGTCTTCCCGCTGGGATCACCAATCATCGTTGTCCCGCCGCCGATAATCGCAATTGGGGTATGTCCCGCACGTTGAAGGTGCACCATTGCCATTATGGGAACAAGACTCCCCACATGGAAGCTTTCGGCGGTCGCATCAAATCCGACGTAATACGTAATCCGTTCTTCCGACAAAATTCGCGCAATTTCCGTGGGATTGGTAGATTGCCGTATGAATCCTCGCTCCCTTAATATTTCAAAGACATTCTCCACTCGATTACCCCTGACTGCGCGGAATATCTGATCTGTGAACAAAAAAGCCCATCATCGGTAACGTCTTTCGATGATGGGCGATTGACAAATGCTTTTTGCGAATCTTCAAGTTACTTTTCGGTTGCCGCCGGCCCATCACTAGGATACCAATATCTCACGGCGTGAGTTTTCTTATGAAAGTGAATGATACCGCGTGTGCTCATGATGGGGCTCGATACGAACTTTTTAAGAATCAGACAGATAGAGATTGTAGCGAATCTAGGTAAATCATAACTGATGGTTGGTCGAGATGTCAAGCGATTCTTGTTTCGGTTCCATTGGTTTTCCGTATCAATCGGTCTCACGTAAACGCATCAATAAAGAGGGTTGGCAAGCACTCGAACTTTTGCCGCGAATCAAGCGTGGAGATCGAAACGTACGAACGATTCAGGGAGGACCTCCGATTGGATCTAGGGGCCAATAGAGTTTGACAGAATCCGCAGGAAATAATACCATTTCACGCAATCCAACAAAGAATCGCGTAACCTCACTATCAGGAAACGGAGATGACAATGAAAGTTAAACCACATCGCTGGGGGCGCGTTACGAAAGCCATACACGCCGGTGAGGAGACACTCCCAAGAACGGGGCCATTAATCCCCCCAATTTACCAGAACAGTACATTCAGGTTTGCATCATCGGATGAATGTGTTGACGCGTTTAGCGATGAAAGTTCTGACCATGTTTACACGCGCTGGGGTAATCCCACCCAATCGGTGCTAGAGGCTAAGATTGCCGCTTTAGAAGAAAGCGAGGCTGCATTGGCAACGGCATCGGGCATGGCAGCTATTAGCACGGCGTTGCTCACGCGGCTAGGACACGGAGATCACGTCGTAGCCATGGATTCGCTTTATTCGGCCACGCACAATCTTCTCTATGAAGATCTCCCTCGCGTGGGAATCGAAACGACTTTTGTAGACGGAACAGACACAAACCAGATTGAGCAAGCGTTACGGGCAAACACAAAGGCACTCTACATCGAGAGTCCTGCGAACCCAACGCTCAAGCTTGTCGATATCCGTGCATGTGTCAAGATCGCGAGGCTTCACGGCATTACGACAATTATAGATAACACGTTCGCCTCTCCCTGTGGACAGCAGCCCATCAAACTTGGAATCGATGTTGTCGTTCACAGCATGACCAAGTACATGAGCGGGAATGGCACAGTGATTGCCGGTGCCATCGCAGCTTCGGCACCATTCATCGAAAGTGCCAGAATACGGGTGTTACGTAACTTTGGCGGAGTGATTAGTCCATTTAACGCTTGGTTGACACTCCACGGACTTGCAACGCTTCCGTTGCGTTTCGTGCGACACTGTGAAAATGCTTTCCGAGTTGCAAGGTTTTTGGAAAGCCATCCCGCAATCGAGTGGGTGCGTTATCCCGGTCTTCACAGCCATCCGCAGCACAAGCTCGCCAAACGGCAAATGCAATCTTTTGGAGGGATGATTGCCTTTGAACTCAAAGGTGGAGTAGAGGCAGGAAAAAGACTCGTAAACGGAACTCAACTGTGCGCGCTGGCAGTAAGTCTAGGAGACGTACGCACGTTGATCTGCCATCCTGCTTCAACCACTCACTTGCATATCCCCGCCGAAGCACGTAAACAATCGGGCATCTCGGATGGATTGGTGCGTCTTTCCGTCGGCTTGGAGGACGCCGAGGACATCATCGCAGACCTCGATCAGGGATTACCCTAATTCTCGCTGCAGCAAGACAGGAGGTTCCATTCTCAAGGCTGTTAACATCAAAAATCGCTAACTTGAAGGTTTTGAATGTAATTTTCGTTAATCTTGTTCGAAGGGTGAGTTGGGTTCTGGTGAGGTTCGGCAAACTCCTTGATTAGGTGTTGATATGCCTCAACGGCGAGATCAGCCTCATTACGTTTTTCGTGTATGTGTCCAATCCAATACTGAGCCTGCCGTCGCGTATCGTAATCGAAAGTGGCATTATCCGCTACTCTTCTATAGGCTTCAATAGCTCCGTCTGTGTCACCTTTGACATAGTAGATTTGAGCCACAAAGAACTGTGAATTTGGCGCGTTCTCGTTGTCCGGATATCTGTTAATTGCCTCTTCAAGTTGGTCAATGGCTTCATCGTATTGCTCCATCTTCTGATGCGCCCAGCCGATATAAAAGTGGGAATCTTGAGCAACCTTCGCTTCCGAATCGCTTTGAATAACATCATTATAGCTTGAAATGGCTTCATCATATCTGCCTTCGGCAAAGTATGTTTGCGCTATGCCGAACTGGGCAAGCGGGGTCAATTCTTCGTGCCCGGCACTGACCACTTTATTAAATTCGACCCGAGCATCTCGCAGTTTCCGCTGCTCGGTGTAAATCATCCCCGTATAGTACACTACACTATGAATGAGATCGCTATCCCTAAAATCTTCCGATAGTTCACCAAACGCCTGTAGGGTGCGATTCAACTGGCCTTTTCCATAATGACACATGGCTCGATTAAACCGTGCATGATCCACGAGTTTGCTGCCGGGGTGGTTCTCGATTAACCGATTGAATAGAACCAAAGCGCGGTCATAATAAGTGTTGGCAGACTCCAACACCTCCGTCTCTTTCACGCCTTCGCCAGTTTTATAATTCGCTATAGCAATCGTAAACAACGCGTCATCCGTCCATTCGCTGTCGGGATAGTTGTTAATCAGGCGACGAAATAACGCAAACACCTCTTCATCTGTCCTCGCAATGCGTGAAGCAAGTTGATACATTGCATCATCGGCCCATCGACTGTCCGGATATTTTTCGAACACTTGGCGATATAGTGCCCTCACTTCGCGGACGCGCTTCTGATCTTCGTCATCGAGGGTCACGGGCGGCGTATCCGCCGTTCGTGCTTTCTGCCAAGTTTCCTCGGCTTTATCGTAATACCGAACGTAATCCGTGTCAGAATTGGTTGACTTGCCAATCCAGAAACCGGCGACTAGTGCGACAATCACAAGAATCTCCGTGACAATAAATTTTCTCATGTTCTACTCCTACTTTAATTAAGGTTGGATATGCTCTGACGGACATCAAAAGCCACAGCTACCGGCTAAGTCCTATATCTTTAAGGATTCGTAGCAACATCATACTATGTATTACGATTTTACACGCCGTGTCAATACTAAACGCAGACAAAACCGATTACTCTGCGAACTTCATATGATTAATGTCACAAACCAATCCAGTTTTAGTTCCCAGAATCGAATTTTACTTCTACTTCTTGATAGCGTGCCATTATCCCTGTCGGGATAATTCATTCTGTAAGTAACACTGTTTTTTCGCCCAATGACTAGCCGTGAAGAGTGTTCCTCCGTGGTCTGGTTTTCACTCCAGAGGATCAAGCGACTGAATAAGGAGCGCGATAGTAAATCCCGTGAGATGTCAACAGAACATGAATCCTCCCCGCGTCTGCTCTCCAGCGGATCAAGGGAGTGGATAGCGACCGCGATAGAGATCCCGGCAATGTCGAGTGTTTCTTGATAGCGCGCCATTATCCCTGTCGGGATAATTCTTTCAGCAAGTAACGGCCTCACATTTCCATGTAGGAGGGGCATCTTGCCCCGACGGTTTGTCTATAGCGCACATTATCCTTGGCGGAATGATTCCCTCATCAAGTGACTCTCAACTCCTGCTCTCTAACTGGTTCTGAAAAAGTGTTGCTTGGTAGCGCACCATCATCCCTGTCGGAATAATTCTTTCAGCAAGCAACACTCTTGTACCGCAAACTGTTAGTTTGCGATCGCAATCCATCAGCGGGACACATTCATTTTTCGCTTTATGACTGGCCGTAAAAAGTGTTCCTCCGTGGTCTGGTTTTCACTCCAGCGGAGTGAGATGTCAATAGACCACGATTCCTCCCCGCGTCTGCTCTCCAGCGGATCAAGGGAGTGGATAGCGACCGCGATAGAGATCCCGGCAATGTCGAGTGTTTCTTGATAGCGCGCCACTATCCCGGTCGAAATAATTCTTTCAGCAAGCAACACTTACGTCTTTGAATCTATGATAGGCTTTGAAAAGGTGTTCCTTCGTGGTCTGGTTTTCACTCCAGAGGATCAAGCGACTGAATAAGGAGCGCGATAGTAAATCCCGTGAGATGTCAATAGACCACGATTCCTCCCCGCGTCTGCACTCCAGCGGATCAAGGGAGTGGATAGTGACCGCGATAGAGATCCCGGCAATGTTGAGTGTTACTTGGTAGCAAGCCATTATCCCTGCCGGGATAATTCATTCAGCAAGTAACACTGGTTTTTTCGCTCAATGACTAGCCGTGAAGAGTGTTCCTTCGTAGTCTGGTTTTCACTCCAGAGGATCAAGCGACTGAATAAGGAGCGCGATAGTAAATCCCGTGAGATGTCAATAGAACATGAATCCTCCCCGCGTCTGCACTCCAGCGGAGTGCCATGTCGAGTGTTTCTAGAGAGACTTGTACACAATCGCTTGTGTCAGAGATTTCTCTGGATGGATTCATAGTGGTGTGCTAGAATTCCGGGGAATCCGTAAACCTCAGTTCTATACCGGTGCACGGTAATCAGCAAGAAAAACACGACTTCCTGGTTCGAATTCCTTTAATGACGAGATACAAAATCATTGCGCTTGATATTGATGGGACGCTTCTAAACTCCTGTGGTCGTGTTTCGGATAGGACTTACAAAACAATCCATCGTGCGGCTGAGGAAGGCGCCATCATTCTTGTTGTTACGGGACGGCGATTTTTTACGGCCAAACAGCGAATGTTACAACTAGACCTTCCTGACATGTTCCTTGCAGTGCACAACGGCGCAATTCTCAAGCAATTCAGCGGTGAAGTGCTATATCATCGTCTGCTGTCGCGCGACATGGCACAACAGGTCGTTGAAGTTGCTAAAGAAATGGGGCTTTCTCCCGTAGTCTTTGCGGGGACCGATGACGAGGCAACCGTCTTGGTCGAAGATTATTGGGACAAACTTGATTCGTGGGAACGGGGTTACCTTCAAGAAAACCGGCGATTTCTACGAGAAGTCGACAATCTCTCTACAGATTTACCCGACGACGTTATCGAAGTCATATGTGTAGTCCCGACTACTGACCTGCATAAGCTGGCGGCGAATTTTGAAGAGCGACTGAACCGCCAGGTCAAACCGATCGTTGTTACTACCACGGATTGGCAACACGCCTTTATCGGTCTCACCAGCCCTGATGTAAGTAAACGTGAGCCTCTTCGGTTTCTCGCTGCGAAAGAAAAGATCGACCGGGGTGAAATCATCGCCATTGGTGACAATTATAACGATTTGGAGATGTTACAATTCGCGGGAGTTGGCGTAGTTATGGAAAATGCCGTTCCGGCCCTCAAACAAATGGGATTTCACGTGACTGCATCAAACAATGAAGATGGGGTTGCCCAGGCATTGCAGAAATTTCTGTTCGAGCGTTAATCCCTTACCAACACCGTCTCATTAGACATCTTTCCAAAATGCAACTGTGTGGTTACAGTAATCTTGCATATTAAAATGAATACACCGATTGGAGGCTCTTCGCGGAGTATATCATGCTAACAATCACGGCAAATCCATTCCAGGTTTTCGCCAAGTTGTGATGCTAGCCTTGATTGACGGTTTTGGTGATGCGAAAAATCTTACCCTGTCTGACGATGTGCTTGATGGCGACCCTGTGTGCCGCCAATCGTCGGTTGAATTGCTCCGCCTCATGAGTCAAGGACACACCCCGACATTTCTTTATAGGTGTCCAACTGTTGGCATACTGTTTGGCTATATCCGAAGAACTATTGCAAAAAAATCCCTTGCCTTGCCGCTCCTCAATTTTAACTTGATTACTTAATTCGTGTGTAGTATACTAACATTGTGCTCCTTCTGTGAGCGTTGAAACCGTGTTTTTTTCAAAACTTGCGTTCTTTCTCGCGCAATTCTGTAGGATCAAGTGAGTGAAGAGCAAACGCGATAGAAATCCCATAGAGATCCCTCAAACGAGTGGATAGCGAGTGATCAAGGAAGTGAATAACGACCGCGATAGAGATCCCCTCGAGGTCGCGATTCCCCGCTCCCGCGCAGCGGCATGTCAATAGCAGGGACAAAACTCAATTCTTGCACTCCGGCGGAGTGCCATGTGTGTTGTGGCTTGCAATAGAAGTCCAGCAAAGGAGTGAATAGATCAACTGAGCGAATAGCGAACGCGGTGGAAGTCCCGTAGAAATCTTATACAGATTCCTCAAACGATGTCAAGTGTTGCAACTCTATGAAATCAGATCGAATTTATATCGGCGAACTCCCCATAGTTTGGCTAAGCGGGAGGAGGCGCGCTGAATCATATTCGCAGTATATCGCAGAAAAGGGCGTGGCGCTCCAAAACCGTCCAACCCGTGTCATCACTGGATTACAAGGCGATTCTTGCTAATAGCCACCATCTGCGACGACATCCGGCGTCGCACGCCGAATTGAATCACGCAAACCAAGGTGAACAAGAAGTGTAACCGTCAAACATGGAAGATCCATTACGAGTCACGGGAAACAGAATATTCCGACAGAAAACGTCTGAGTTGATTAAATTACGGAGATACCTGCCCCCGCGCGGGAAAATGAAGGGCAAGCGGACGAACAACCTTTGCCGAATCTCCCAAATCTTTTGATCGTTCATTCACGCCTGTGGCTACTCAACGCTCGGAATATACTCCGAAACGACTTTTAATATTTTGGAAAGATGCCTATTGAGGCAACCGCACGAAATAGCTTCCGTCGTTCGGCATTCTGCGCTTATGTTATGGACCTAAAACCCTTGGGAAAAGTGGAGGTAAGAACGATTCATCGATTACGAAACTCAATCACCAATTTTAAACTACGATTGGCGGTATTCGCGATATGCGCACTGATCTCAATCTCCGCAATCTGGTCTGCTGCGGGAAATGAAGAGAGGTTCGACTACGTGGTTGCTGTCGTCAATAATCAGGCCATCACGTGGTCCGAACTTCGGAGTGCACTGGTTATCCGCGCATTCGTTGATCCCTTGGTTTCATTACTGCCGCCGCTTCTCGAAGAACTCAGAAACCCCTCGGAAGAAGCACAGCGGGCTATTCTTGATATTCTCATTGACCGAACGCTTATGTTACAGGAAGCCGAGCGCTGGGGAATCCCGTTGGCTCCATGGCAAGAAAAAGTTGCCGCCGGCATGGAAAGGCTCAAATCATCTTACCCCGCCGAGCCTGGATTCCCCGAGACACTGAAGATAAGCGGACTAGAATTTGCCGAGCTGGAGGAATGGGTAAGAGCAGGTTTGATAATCGATAGGCTGATTTTCAGAAAATTCATAAATTGGATTGAAGAGGAAAAGATCGAACAAGCATCACTGCAACATTTTGAACAATACAAATCTAAATATCTAGAGCCGGCACGGGTCAGATTCAAATACGTCCGTATTCCTTTAAAGTTGGACGCTTCGCTTCAGGATGAGCAACAAGCCGAAAACTCTGCCGAAGAAATCTATCTCCGTCTGAGAAATGGTATGACGATAGAGGAAATTCAAAAAATTCTGCCAGATTTGGCGCCAATCAAGCCCGAAACGACGACAGAATACATTGATACCAAACTGGGAAGGACAATTGCCGTATTGAAGACCAATAGATGGAGTTCCCCTATTCGTACGCCCACCGGGTACCTAATTGTCAATTCATTCGGTGTCGAGAAACGCCGCCAGCAAGCCTACACTGAGGTCAAGGAGGAGATTGAGACAATGCTTATTGAAGAACAGGTTGGCGAACAGATGGAGAAATGGCTTGCGGAGCAGAAGGAAACCGCAAATTGGCGCATAGTGGATCCATCGTTAGCCAAGAGATACGAGCACAGTCCACGCAAAAAGCCTTGACGCTTCGTCCAATGTCATGCACGGTCTTGAAGAGCTATTCAATCACCCCAAACCCATTATCGGCGTCGTTCATTTACTTCCCTTGATTGGCAGTCCGAAATCCTCAATCGGTCTTGCCGAGATTCGTTCCCGCGCTCTGTCTGATTCGGCGTCTCTAATCAATAACGGTATTGACGGGATTATCATTGAAAACTATGGCGATGCACCCTATCTCCCCGATCAAGTGGAAGTTCACACTGTCGCGTCAATGACGATCATTGCGCACGAAATTCACGAACACTTCCCAGAAACACCGATCGGAATCAACATGCTTCGGAATGATGCGAGGTCGGCAATGGCAGTCGCTACAGTCACTCGATCGAGTTTTATCCGTATCAATGTCCACACCGGAGGAATGCTCGCTGATCAAGGTATACTACAAGGAAAAGCGCACGATACGCTTCGATATCGCAGGACACTCAACAGCGATGTGAAGATATTTGCTGACATTGCGGTGAAACACGCTGCCCCGATTGCAGATTTCGATTTAAGAACGAGTGCAGAGGACACTTTCTACCGCGGACTCGCTGACGCGTTAATCGTCACTGGCTTGGGAACTGGCAAACATACTTGCTACAACCATCTGCGCCAGGTAAAAGATGCAGTGCCTCAAGCGCGCGTTTTCGCGGGGAGCGGCGTTACGGCGGATGAGATTGCCAATCTACTGCAATTCGCGGATGGTGCCATTGTCGGCACATGGCTGAAACGTGGAGGAGTAACTACAAATGAGGTAGACGAAAACCGCGTGCGAGTCATTGTCGAAGCTAGGGATGAAAACTGACCTACCATATGGCGTCATTGAAGAGTCGAAACGCAACTATGTCCATTGAACTCAATTCGGCCCGAAACATGCTTCCGCTCAAATAGTAGCATTGTGGCTAATGCTATTACCAATGCGGCGGATATCACCTAATCTCAAGTAAGAATTGCACGCAGCCAACTCATTGATTGTAAACCATTTGATTATTTCTTCGTTTGAAATGGCGTGTAATCTTAATTTTAACCGGATTCCTTATGGATACAATTCTTGAAGACGAACTGCTAGTGGCACAATTCCAGGCTGGACGCCGCTATGCATTTGATGAATTAATGAAGCGGTACAAGCACAAGATTTATGCTTACTTGCTTAGATCTGTGAGGAATTGTGAAGACGCTGAAGAATTGACAATTGAAGTCTTTTTCAAAGCTTATCGTGCGCTTGATGGCTGGCAGCCGCAAGCGCGATTCTCAACATGGATATATAAAATCGCTCATAATCTGTCAATCGACCACCACCGCGCAAAATCGAGACGAGTTACATTTTCCTTGGATGACGACGAGTTGGCAATCGAGGAACCAGTCGCGTCCGATTTGGGAAGTGACCCGGCATGGCAATTGGAAGAAAAAGATCGAAATTCCGTAATTCGAGCGGCAGTTGATCAACTGTCACCAAATCAAAAAGCGGTTTTTATGTTAAATCGATATGAAGGTTTGCAGATTAATGAAATCACGGACGTACTTGGTATTGCAGAAGGCACGGTCAAGGTCCACCTGCATCGCGCCATGAAGAAATTGCAAATTCTGCTTAAACCCTACTGGGAAGGAAACGAAATCTAAAATTTGGAATCCGCCAATGTCGACCTGTAAACAACCTAAAGCATCTCATATAGAATATGTGTGCAACCTTCTTAACGACGCACAGATTGCAGCGTTCAATTCACATCTGCGTGATTGCTCGGATTGTCGAACGGAAGTTAAAGCGCTTGAAGCCGTGGTGAACCTTACCGACACGGCAGAAGCCGAGTTCTCATCAAGATCTTGGGAACTTAGAGATATTGAGATGGAAGTTTACAGACGTCTGGCAGCAGAGAATGAACAGAAAGACGGTGCGTCCTTGTTTTCACGTGTGCGTCGTCTTTCTCCATTTAGACTCCCGATGCGAATTAAAGGCGATTTACTTGACAGTTTTCGTTCTACCGGTTTTCGCCAACTTTGGCCTAGGGTGTTAACCGGTTGTGCTTTCGTCGCAGTGTTGTTGATTTCCGTATGTTATTTCGACGGTGATCAGCCGGCCAAGTTGCCCGTCGTCAAAATAGAAGTTTTACCCTCAAATGAGCAACTTGAGCACTATCGCTCTCAAGACATTCATCAGAGTTTGGAAGAATTGCTGGTCATCAAGCATTTGAGAAACGACGAGTGGGAAACAGCCGCTAGGGCCAGAATGCTGAATGACATGGCTCAAGGAACACGTTACGAGAGCATTGCGATGAGTAGCTTCAGATGACTCCGGTAACGCTCGATAGAGGCCCGTAATATGAAAAAGCACGAGTGCGACCAAGAGAGTAAGGATTGGAAAAGAAAGAAGAATCACATCGCCGAATACTGCGCTGGATACGGATTTACTTCGCTGCGCGTCAGATTGTTGTTGTGCGTTTTATTGTTAAACTTCATTGTTTCTCCGGTTGTCGAATCACAAATCATTAATATATCTAAGTTTATTGAAGCTGGCGAGTACCATGAAGCCACGCGGAGGCTACGGAATCTTGCCGATTCAACGGACGACATTGACCAACTCAGCGGAATCTATCATCAGTTGGGCGAAATTCACTACACCTATACTCATGAGTATCCAAAAGCACTAAGCGCTTACAACCAAGTCATTCAACTGAAGGCGGACTCACCCGGTACAGCCGACTTGTTCCTCGCTCAAATCAAGAAGGGCGATGTTTATTGCCGCATGGGACAGTGCGAAAATGCAATTCGAACTTACCAAACGCTCGTAGATCAATTTCCCTCCACCCATTTTGCACACGAAACCGCGCTGCAAAAAATTCACAACGTCCAAACTGCGCAGAATAACTTAGTGGCACAACAGCGGGTTATCCGCACTCATGCCGGCACACCGTCCGCAGTTGAAGCGCAATTCCAGATCGCGGAAATATATCGCAGTCATTATCAACTGAATCAGCCTGAACGAGCGATTGTTCAATACGAAACCATTCTGCAGGATTATCCGACTGCCAAGAATGCCCCCGAAGCGCAATGGCGTATCGGAAATCTATGGCATGTGGTTCTGAATGAGCCGGAGTCTGCCATCGCAGCCTATCGGAAAGTTGCTAAAAACTACCCGACAAGCAACTTTGCTGCGGATGCCCTCTTTCAGATTGCGCGTATTCATGAAAATAAGGGGCAGCACCAACAAGCCGTATCCATTCTAGAGGCAATAATTGAAAAGCACCCGAATTTTTGGAACACATCAGCCGCATTTTATTGGCTAGGCGTTTGCCGCGAAAAATCGAAGGACTACCGCTCGGCCCTTCGCGCCTACCAAACCTTCCTTCATGTATACCTCCCGAGTCTTGAACCCGCTTATTTTGGCCAAATCGGCAAACACAATCAAGACTTTGTTCAAATTGAGACCGAATTGCGGGCGAAGATTGAACTCCTTGAAACTGAACTCCCTCGGGTTGAATGGGAGAAAATAAACGAATCGATTAGCCTTTCAAACTATGTCGCTGCGCTATCACTGTCACGACAACTGATTGCAAACACGCCGGAGAGCGAATATGCAAAGAAGGCACGGGCGCAACTCAATACAATAGAGTCTCTTGCTTCCATTCAGAATCTACAAGACCGTATTAGCGAAGATTCAAAGTCGGCGGCGGCTCAAGGTAGATTTCGGATAGGGACCATCTACGAACGTGGATTGCAAGAATACCATCAAGCAATTGCAGTTTATCGCCAACTAATCAACGATTATCCAAAATCGCCTTGGGCTTCGGAATCTTTGTACCGCATCGGGTTAATCTACCTCGAACACCTTGATGATACAGAAATGGCAATTCAAAGCCATCAAGGATTGATTGAAAAGTATCCTTCTTCGTCGCATACGATGATGGCAAACTTCCAGTTGGGCGAGATTTATCGGACACTGCATCGGTACGACGAAGCCTTGCGCGCCTATCAGACGACGATTACCCATCCTGAGCGCGATTCATACCTTGCCGAAGGTTATAGAGACAGTTTAGCAGATCGAGCGCGATTCCGAATTGGGAGGGTCCATTACGAAGACCGCCGCTACAATGATGCAAGACTCACGTTTGAAGAGTTCATTGATAGTCGTCCAAGGTCACCTCGCCTCGCCGCAGCCTATGTTTACCGTGCTCTTGTGAACCAAGAGCACGGGGATCGGTCGCGCGCGGCGGAGGCGTACGATAACGCCATCTCCCTTATCGGCGACAGTCACATTCAAGCTGAAATGGTAATCAACGAGATCCCGAGTCTGGGAATCCAGGGGAGGAATCGGACGGATGTACTGCAGCGGCTTGACGAACTGCACAAGCGCGTGGATGCTGAGTAAGCTATCGCGATGAAAAGTGCCGATATTCAATCGGCAGATTGTTAATCGCGAGGCACCGTCAATCCATTTCGACCGTCGATCACTGGATATTGTCATCTACCATATGTGTTGACTTTTGATTTCTCACATGATATAATTGCCCACATGTTAGCACTCGGTACTTGAGAGTGCTAACAACAGGAATCAATACTTTATTTGTCCCCATAGACTTGCTCAAATTCAGAAAACGAGGAGAACTCGAATGGCAGCAAAGAAGTTGATATTTGATCAGGAGGCAAGAGCAGCACTCAAGCGAGGTGCCGACACACTGGCTGACGCGGTAAAAGTGACTTTGGGACCCCGCGGTAGAAATGTGGTAATTCAAAAGTCGTTTGGCGCACCGGTAATTACGAGTGATGGAGTCACCGTTGCGAAAGAGATTGAACTTCCCGATGAGTACGAAAATATGGGGGCTCAACTCCTTGAACTCGTAGCGACCAAGACAAATGATGTGGCTGGCGACGGTACCACTACAGCGACCCTGCTTGGACAAGGGATCGTGCATGAAGGGCTCAAAAACGTAACAGCCGGCGCAGATCCGATGCAATTAAAGATTGGTGTCGATAAAGCTGTTGATGTTGTCGTCGACGCTATCGGCAAACAGAGCCAAGCCGTCAATACACATGACGATATCGCACAGGTCGCCGCTATTGCCGCCAATGACCGGGCGCATAACAGCGAGATTGGCTCCATGATTGCGGACGCGATGGATAAGGTCGGAAAAGACGGAGTTATTACTGTCGAGGAAGGCAAAAGCGCAGATACGAATGTGGATACCGTTGAAGGAATGCAGTTTGATCGCGGATACCTTTCACCTAACTTCACCACCGACCCTGAATCGATGGTCGTTGAGTTTGAAAACCCGCTAATTCTAATCAACACCGGTAAGATCAGCGCCGTAGCCGAGCTTGTTCCAATTCTTGAGAAGGTGTCTCAACTGAGTCGACCGTTGTTTATCATTGCCGAAGATGTCGAAGGCGAAGCGCTGTCGACGCTTGTTGTGAATAAGCTGCGCGGTGCGCTCAATGTCGCCGCCGTGAAAGCTCCCGGATTCGGGGATCGGCGCAAAGAGATGCTTGAAGACATCGGCATTCTAACGGGTGGGCAGGTCATCTCGGAAGACCGTGGTATTCGGCTTGAAAACGTCGTAGCGGGCATGCTAGGAAGTGCCCGAAGAGTGGTCGTTGACAAAGATAACACAACAATAGTTGACGGGGCCGGGTCAAACGAGGATGTTGCAAACCGCATTGACCAGATTCGCCTCCATATTGAAGGCACGACATCAGATTACGACCGCGAGAAGTTGGAGGAACGACTCGCCAAACTTGCGGGAGGAGTTGCAGTGATAAATGTCGGAGCCGCTACTGAAGTGGAAATGAAGGAACGGAAGACGCGGTTCGAAGACGCTTTATCGGCTACCCGCGCGGCTATTGAAGAAGGAATCGTGCCCGGTGGGGGAGTCGCACTGTTAAGGGCAGGTAGCGCATTGGATACCTTCAATCTTGATGGAGATCAGGAGGTTGGAGTCAACATAATTCGTCAAATCTTATCGACTCCTAGCCGGCTAATCGCCGAAAACGCCGGACTGGAAGGCTCCGTGGTGATTGCCAGAATCCAAGACGGAGAGGGTGCCTACGGACTAAACGCCGGCACCGGAGAATACGAGGATCTTCTTCAAGCAGGGATTGTGGACCCTACAAAGGTTGTTCGATCTGCACTTCAGAACGCATCAAGCGTTGCTGGTCTTCTGCTGACGACAGAAACTCTCGTAACGGAAGTTGAAGAAAAGCCACAACCTGATGCCCACGCACATCACCATCACCACCATCACTAACTAAGCCATTCCTTGATAACGACAGACTATGACGTTAGCGGTTTGTTGCGTCCCCAAGCGCGCTTGCAAAAACAGAGGTACCTTGGATTCGCGAAGAATCGGACACTGCGAGGTCGATCCCGATTGGGGTTGATGAATGCCTAAGAGAAATCGCGCATATTGTAGACAACAAAAAGCCACGCCAGATCAGTTTCTATATGGCGTGGCTTTTTTCGTAGGTAAAATCGTATAGAAAATTGCCTTTGGATATTGAACAAGGAACCCGGACCCTCGGTCCAATGGGTATTTTGCCGTGATGCCTAAAATGTCTTAGAACATACGCGTGTCAGAAACGAGGAAGCATGTTATTGTCCCATTCGCAATCAAGACAAAATACTTCACGCGGTCCAAGATATTGGATGTCATTGCTGCCGCATATTGGACATGATTCGATCCTCTCGGATTTTTCGCGCATCTCCTCCATTTGGAAGATGTTTAGATAGTACATCTTAATTTCCCCTTCATATCGGTGGCCCAGTGGGCAACGCACCTTGTTCGTAGCGCGGGATTCGAGTCGTTCAATCATCTCTCGGAGGAATGGAATGCGGCGACCACAAATGGGACATCGGTCAGGATAGAGTTCCTTTGCCGTGATTACATCGGTATTCTCTTCTCGAATCAAGATAGGAATTGAAAAATGAGTTTCAAGTATTAATCGTGTGCTTTCCTCTGTGTCTTCTTCTGCAATTTCCTGTTCTGCAACGATCTGTTCATAGGTTTTGGAACTGAGTATAATCTCTGTCGGCACCATCGCTCCCCTTAAACTGAGCATTATACTGCTGATTCGATCTATTATTAGTGATTCGATTGGTTCCCCCTCCTTTCGCAATGCATACACTCCAATCACGTAAATTCGTTATGGCATTCTTGACCAAGTGCCAAAAACTGCCATGGCGGTGTCAATTTTTTATAGCCTAGTCAATAGTTCCGGTTTCTTTGATTCGAACTCCTCCGTGGTTAAAACACCCTGATTCTTCAATTAGGCAAGTTTCTTGATTTGATCCGGAATATCTACCGTTGGCTCAAGTGGAGTGGATTCTTGATCTCTTTTCTCTATCCTCGATTTCACATACTCTATAAAATTCTGTACATCTCCGGTCTTAATCCATTTCATACCCATTTTGTTGTTGGAAACGAAAGTCGCAATACGATGTCCCAACCAATTTTTGCCTATTTCTATGGAAGAGATGTTGAAATAGAGATAAACTTCCAATTCATAACCAGACATCTTCTCACAGTACAAGACCACCCTCTGATCTGTTGCGATAGAATTCCAGTTCTGAGCGTTTCTTGCCCAGACATTTCCGATTGAAACGTCCCCTGAACGACAGAGATGATCTCCTCGCCTGCATTGTGGTGTTCTTTCGCCAATCTTGTTAGTTTGTCAATCTTTGCCATGGTGTCCTTCCATTCGTGTGAAAAATACGGTGTTTATAGACCGGGCAGATAGGCAAATTCAGAATATTATTCCCGCAGAAGTGTCTAGCATAAGAGCCTGTTTGAAAAGTACATTTTGTCGGGTGCGCGCCGCGCACCGGCCTTTAAGAGCCCCAGAGGGGATCAAGCGAATGGATAGTGAGTGGGATAGAGATCTTGAAGGTGTATAGAAACGCCCAACGCCCCATGCACCAAGCCCCAGCGGGGATCAAGCGAGTGGATAGCGAGCGCGTAGAGATCCAGCAAGCGAGTGGATAGCGAGCGCGGTAGAGATCCAGCAAGCGAG
>JAPPIK010000009.1 GCA_028820655.1 Candidatus Poribacteria bacterium
GATTTCATTACTTAAATCTTGTCATTTACTGTCTAAAGGATGGGGGTAAGTTATTTGATAACTCTGTTAGTTATAGAATCAACGAGAAGTATATTGCTTTCAAAAAAGGCAACAAGAATTTTGCGCTCCTTGGTGGAACGGAGGAGTGGTTCTCTTTACGGTTGGTGCTAGATGTTTCTGAGATTCAAGACCCTCAAGAAGTGTGCATGCGGAACCAACTCGATCGTCGTTTGACGACGGTGCTTATCGCTAAGATAGGCAATGCTAGGCCCAAACGTTATGACTTCACTAAACCCTTTTACGCTCTCGATTCTGTTGATGACCTTGACAACATCTCATACAAAGACGGCGACTTGGACTACATCCTGTCCCTGATACGTCAAGCGTTTGAAGACAAATAGCAGAGGTGTCATCGTTGTCACACGGGCAAAAGTCAATCCCTAACGCGACTAGCAAATGGTTGCACAGCTAATCTTTGCTTTGCAACAGATTGTACCATTTCTCTAAATTATTATTTAGTGTGGGTCGGGTTTCTCCAGTGCGGGGTAAGATGCCCCGCCTACCGGTTTTGGTGCACGGCGTAACGTTCCTTTCACAGTGAATCCATAGGTTATGAGTTTGCGCGTCCAGCAGCGTATGTCCCAATATAGGTCGCACCGATGAAAGATAAGAAGACTCCCCATCGCAAGACGACAATCGCTATTGGGGGAATGCACTGCGCGGCTTGTGTGGCGAAAGTTGAAAAGGCGCTGAGGGCAGTGCCCGGCGTCTCGGAAGCGAGCGTCAACTTTAGCACGGAACAGGCAAACGTAACCTACGATGAGTCGCTATCCGGTTTCGAAACGCTCCGGCAAGCCATCGCTGACGCGGGCTATGTGCCGATAGCGGCAGTGGAGTCGCGGGAGGCACGAATCGCGGCGCAGGAGGAAGCTCATCGTCTCGAACTTTCGCGACTGAAGCGGAAGATTGTCGTCGGCGCAATCGTCTCCCTCCTCTCCATGGGGCTAATGTTCTATCATCCGGACGCCCCATCCGTCCTCCGTTTGAAACTAGCTCTCCTCCTTATCTTAACGACGCCAATTCAGTTTTGGGCAGGCTGGCAATTCCACAGTGGGGCGTATAATGCGCTAAAACGCCTCTCCGCCGACATGAACGTGCTCGTCAGCGTCGGCACCTTCGCCGCTTACGGGTACAGCCTGATTGTGACGATAGCTTCGTTCCTATCGCCGACGCCCAGCGGGGCAAACTACTATGAGACCGCCGCGATGATTATCACGCTTATCCTCGTCGGCAAATTCTTGGAGGCTCGAGCGAAAGGGCGCACTTCGGATGCAGTCAAGAAACTGGTCGGTCTTCAGCCAAAAAGCGCACACACCCTGCGTGATGGTTCGGAAGTCGAGATCCCGATTGAGAAGTTGTTGGTGGGAGATCGGATAGTAGTGCGTCCGGGCGAGAAAATTCCCGTCGACGGCATTGTACAGGATGGCAGTTCGACGGTCGATGAATCGATGCTGACGGGCGAAGCTATGCCGGTGCCCAAGCATGAACGGGACGAGGTCATTGGCGGAACAGTCAACAGAATGGGAAGTTTTGTCTTTGAAGCCACCAAAATTGGTGAAGACACCGTGGTGGCGCAAATCATCGCGTTGGTTGAAGATGCGCAAGGGTCGAAAGCCCCTGTGCAGCGCCTCGCTGATCGGATTGCCGGAATCTTCGTGCCGATTGTCATCGGGATTGCCGCGTTGACGTTCATCGTCTGGCTCTTGGTTGGTCCAAGTTTCACGCTGGCATTGCAGAATTTCATCGCAGTGATGATTATCGCTTGTCCTTGTGCACTGGGGCTGGCAACACCCACGGCTATCGTGGTTGGAACCGGGCGAGGTGCGGAGTTAGGCGTCCTCATTAAGGGAGGCGAGAGTCTTGAAACGGTGCATCGCGTTACGACGGTCGCCTTTGACAAAACCGGTACACTGACGCGAGGCGAACCGACTGTCCTAGACGTGCTGACATTCTCCGACCATCAGGAAAGAGATCTGTTGTCGATTGCGGCAACCGTTGAAGCGAGGTCCGAACACCCGCTGGCACAAGCCATCCTCCGTGCTTATTCGGACCGTTTCCCGGATGTTCAGTTGACGAATGAAAGAGTGACGGAAAGACTCCAGAATTTCGAAGCCGTCGCCGGTCACGGGATTCGAGCCGTTGTCGACGATCGGACCGTGCATATCGGCAATCGACGGTTGATGGAGGATGTCGGCGCTGGATTGCCCACAGGAGGCGCTAAAGCGGAATCGAAGCTGTCCGTCGAAGGAAAAACGCCTGTTTGGATTGCCATAGACAGACGTATTGCCGGACTGATTGCGATTGCCGATCCGCTTACGGCGCGAGCCTCCGAAGCCGTAGGCGCTTTGGGGGACATGAACTTGGAAACCGTGATGTTGACCGGCGATAACGAAAATTCCGCGCGCGCGATTGCAGAGACGGTGGGTATAGATCGGTTTCAAGCGGAGGTGCTACCACAAGATAAAGCAAACCGTGTTCGTGAATTGCAGGAGACGGGCAAGGTAGTCGCCATGGTTGGCGACGGAATAAATGACGCCCCCGCGTTGGCGGGCGCCGACGTGGGAATTGCCATAGGCACGGGGACGGACATTGCAATCGAAACAGCGGACATCACTCTAATCAAAGGCGATTTGATGAGCGTTGTCACTGCAATCAAGTTGAGTTACAGAACGTTCCGGACGATTCGGTGGAATCTGTTCTGGGCGTTTTTCTACAACGTGTTGGGGATTCCGATTGCGGCGGGCGTGTTGTATCCGATTCTGAACGGTTTTCTGTTGAATCCGATGATTGCCGCGGGCGCGATGGCGTGCAGTTCGGTGTTTGTGGTGACGAATTCTTTGAGGTTGAAGTCAGTGCGGGGTGCGTAGGTTGAATTTGGGTTGATGCGAGGGAGTTAGGAGCTAGGGTTCGGTCCAATGGGGCTTACGTGGCAAGAGGAAGTCGCGATTCGGAGATCGCTCCTACCGGGCGTGATTCGTTCACCCGATCTCTTACAGTTTTCAGTTTAGCTAGGGCATTTCTGAAGCCATCTGTAGTTCTTGGGACTTCGCCATAGCGTCCTCGGCTTCTTGGATCATCCCTTTGCGCTGAAAGCATACGGACAGGCTGGTATAGACTAGCGGATCGGTGGGGTCAATCTCGATTGCTTTCTTTATCGCTTGGATCGCCTCGTCGTATTTTCCTTGACGCTCATACGCGTGTCCAAGCCCGATGGGCCCGTCAACATAGTCGGGGTACTGCTCGACCAATTCGATGAACGTAGCAACGGCGTCGTCAAGTTCGTTGTTTCCGAAGTGGGTTAAAGCCTGATCGTAAAGTTCCTCTTTTGATGGCATTCTCGCTCTCCTATTCGCACATCCGAACCTTTTGGTTGAAGTGTCTGATGCGGCAGGTATTTTAGCAGAGGGTTGATTGGAAGTCAACCAAAAGCAATGGTGAATAGGGGACGCAGATCTGCATCCCCTACAGATGAAGTGTTGGGTTTTTATAGTTTATTTTATTCCAGCTTTTGCACTGTATGGAATGACGAGGGATCTCTATCGCACTCTCTATTCACTCGCTTGATCTCCTACAAACCCTCGGCGCGCAATTGCGCAAAATTCACCGGTGCTGAGTATATGTAGGGGACGGCCCCTGTGCCGTCCCGTTACAAAAGGGCGAACACAGGGGTTCGCCCCTACAAGAGTAGCAACCACAATTCTCTTTCGGATAATGGGAGCACGAGATGACAATTTTCGATGAGGTTCTTCAGGAAGTAGACAAACGGTGTCGGGAGGAAAGCATACCGATGTTAGGTCCGGAAAAAGCCGAATTTCTCTTGACGCTCGTCGAAAAAGCGAAGCCCTCCCTCATCGTGGAATGCGGAACGGCAATCGGGTATTCAGGATTGTGGATGCTTGAAAAACTGAAATCCGCAGGAAAGGGCAGATTGATAACCGTGGAAATCGAGCCGGACCGCGCTCGCGAAGCGCAAGATCATTTCAATCGCGCCGGATTCGGCGATCTGGTTGATTCACGAATCGGCAACGCTATTGACGTGCTGCAAACCATCACCGATTCCGTCGATTTTCTTCTGCTTGACAACAATTTCAGCAACTACTTCCCCTGCTTTCAGGCTATAGAACCTCGTCTAGTGGAAGGGGCAACAGTCGTCGCGGATAACGTCGGTATTGGCGCGGATAGCATGGCGGATTACCTCGAGCATGTCCGTTCCCGCTACGACTGCCAAACCCGCTGGTTTGACACGGAATTGCCATGGGTAAAGCGCGACGCCATGGAGGTCACCATTTACAAAAAAATAGCGCGTAATACGTAATGCGTAAGATGAGCAGATTTGACGTTTACGTATAATTCCTTATCTTGATGCAAAGAATATACAACAGAATTGGAGAAGAGGAAGATGAACGAACGATACAACTTTAACGACATCGCGCGGCTGCCGGCTCCAAGCGATAATGTGGCAATCGCTACGTGTCGATTGGAAGCGAATTCGGTAATCTGTTTTGATGGAGAATCGTTCGAGTTGTCCCATACGATTTTGGAGGGACATCGATTTGCTATCAAGCCGATTCCGGTAGGCGAAGCGTTGCTATCTTGGGGGTTGCCGTTCGGATTTTCAGTCTCTCAGGTTCGCCCGGGCGACTACGTGTGTAATCAGAAGATGATTGACTCGCTGTCCTTGCGACATCTCGACTTCAATTTGCCGACACACCCCAATTTTAGGGATGAGATCATCACGTACCATCTTGATGAAAAGAATTTCCAGCCGGGCGCCCCATTATCCCGATATGATGATGACAGGTATTTCGAAGGTTACCGGCGGGGTGGAGAACGCGGTGTTGGAACGCGAAATTACATTGTGGTCATGGGCACCACTTCGCGGACTTCCGGTTTTGTCAACGCCTTGGTGAGCCGAATGAAGGATGCCGCCGCGGATCGTGAAGACATAGACGGGGTTATCGCCGTGGCGCATACCGAGGGCGGAGAGGGCAGGACGCCCAACAACCTGGACATGCTGTTGCGAACGCTCGCCGGGTTCATGATTCATCCGAATGTCGGGGCGGTTCTCGCCGTTGACTACGGATCGGAAGCCGTGACGAACCGGATGCTCCAAGATTATCTAATCAAACAAGGCTACCCGCTTGACCATGTGATTCATCATTTTCTAAGCATTCAGGGCGGTTTCGACGCGAAGTTGGAGAACGGTAGTGCAATCCTCAGGGGTTGGCTGGATCCGGTCAATGCGATGAAGCGCACGAAACAGCCTCTGTCGAACATCAAGATTGCGCTTCAGTGCGGGGGGTCGGACGCATTCTCCGGCGTGTCGGGAAACCCGCTCGCCGCGTATGTCGCCAAGGAGGTCATCCGCTACGGCGGGGCAGCCAACCTCGCCGAAACGGACGAACTCATGGGAGCTGAACACTATGTGCTCCAGAATGTCAAGGATCTGGAGACGGCATCAAAGTTCCTGGACACAATCGAACGATTCAAAGAACGCGCGAGTTGGCACGGTCACTCCGCCGAAGGGAATCCTAGCGGCGGCAACAATTTTAGAGGGTTGTACAATATCGCCATCAAGTCGATCGGCGCCGCAATGAAGCGAAATCCGGACGTTCGCTTGGACCATGTAATCGATTACAGCCAGTTGATGTCCCAACCGGGGTACTATTTTATGGACAGCCCGGGGAACGACCTTGAGAGCATCGCGGGACAGGTGGCGTCGGGGGCGAACATGATTTTCTTCGTGACGGGCAACGGCTCTATCACCAACTTTCCGTTTGTTCCGACAATTAAGATCGTTACCACCACCGACAGATACAATATGTTGAAAAAGGATATGGATGTAAACGCGGGAGCGTATCTTGACGGGACATCCATGGAGGTGCTGGGCGAGGAGACGCTTGACCTCATGACTGATGTTGCGTCCGGCGAACGGTCTGTCGGGGAAAGGGCGGGACATTCCCAAGTGTCGCTGTGGAGAGACTGGAAGCAGACCGGTCCAACGGATTTGGATTCGGTCGCGGCAGTCTCTGAAATGCGAGACGGAATATCCATCCCCGTCAAAGTCGATGCACCGGTCCGGAGCCACACATTTCACGCGCTTCAAGTGGAAGACAGCAATCGCAGTGACCAGATCGGCTTGGTTCTGCCGACGAGCCTCTGCTCCGGTCAGATTGCCCAGATGATTGCGAATCGCCTAAATGACCGCGAACTGGGACGAGACAAAGGAATCTCGCGTTATGTCGCGTTGGCGCATACGGAGGGATGCGGCGTGTCGAGCGGACAAACGGAGGAGATTTACACGCGGACGCTCATGGGACATCTCACCCACCCGACCGTCCGTCTCGGGCTGCTCTTGGAGCACGGGTGCGAAAAGACGCATAACGACCATGTATTGCACGCGCTTGAAACGCATGGAATTGACAGCAGTCGTTACGGCTGGGCGAGCATCCAGATGGATGGCGGTATCGAATCGGTAACGCAAAAGGTGGAGCGCTGGTTTGAAGACGCATTGGACGAAATGCCGGCGCCGCGCCACGCCGACGCGGGCTTGGAACATCTGCGTCTGGGATTAACTTCCGCCGGAAAGATTACCGAGAAGGCCGCGTTGAGTCTCGCACGGTTGACACAGGAAATTGCCGGGGCCGGCGGGAGCGTAGTCGTCCCTGCCAACGCCACATTCCTGACTTCACCCGCTTATTTGGAAGCGGTAGTTGAGGATCGAGAACTGAGAAATACCCTCGCCTATGGACAGGCGATAGGCGACGCAGGGCTGCACGTCATGGAAACGCCAACGGATCATCCCGTCGAAACGCTGACGGGATTGGGGGCAACCGGCGTGGACCTCGTCCTAGCTCATATCGTGGGACACCCTGTACAATCGCACCGCATGATTCCGCTGGTTCAGGTGACGACGGATGAGACGACGAGTTCTATATATGAGCAGGACATTGATGTAATGCCCTCCGGCGACGATTGGACGCCGGAGTCCTTTTCCAACCAAATGCTTGACGCGATTCTCAACGTCGCCTCCCGCCAATACACCCCCAAACTCTACGGGAAGGGAAACACCGATTTCCAGTTTACACGAGGGTTGTTGGGGCTTTCGATGTAGGGTTTTTGCAGGATGGAATCGGCGATTACCAATTCGGAGATTTTCTAGGCGAATCGCAGACGAATCGCTATGGGATCTCCCATGATCCTATTCGGTCAATCTCTTCTACGGCTGTAGGTTGCGCAGAGCGGACCAGAGTGAACTTTTTAGTCCGTGGCGACTGAAGGTCGAAGGGTGGGTTGTCCTCAAACTCGCGGCTGGTGGATTTGCTGGTCGTTGATGTGGGCGTCGACTTTTTGGGATAAGGCGTCGTGTTCACGGTTCATCTGTGATCGGAGGTCGTCGATCCGAATGTTCATATCGTTAAAGCGCGTGTCCAACTGGTGGCTCAAATCGTCGAATCGCGCATTCATATCGCTAAACCGCCCATTCATATCGTTGAACCGGGCGTTTATATTGGCGTTCATGTCGTCCATACGCCTGTCTAGAGCATCTATACGCTTGTCTAGAGCATCTATACGCTTGTCCAGAGCATCTATACGCTTGTCCAGAGCATCTATACGCTTGTCCAGAGCATCTATACGCTTGTCTAGCCCGTCTATACGCTTGTCTAGCCCGTCTATGCGCTTATCTAGCCCGTCTATGCGCTTGCCGAGTGTTGATGCCATATAATAGACGATACCCGCCACTGCGAGCAGATTGGTAACAACGAGTGCTAGTAGTGGTATGAATTCCGCCAATGACAAAATCTAATCCTCCCGCTCACATTAACATGGTTGGGCTTACAACTGACCTTAATGATGATAGATAGTAATCTATTTTGGCGGCGGTGTCAAGTGGAAAGCGGTGGCTGGCAGACACACGCACCTGATTCTAGGCAATCGACCATCATCGAATCGAAAATGGGGTTCTTAGAGTGAAAGTAACATCGATTTGTTACGCATCAGAAACCCCAGCGGGATCAAGCGAATGGATAATGAGTAGGACATTCTATCGCCTTCAATGTCTGTTCAGTTGATCAATAGAGTTCACTTAGCAAATCCCGTGCAATCGAAAGATTCGAGATGTGATTCCCCTGTGGAAAATGGTTGACAACGGAGTCGTGTTGCGATAGAGTTGCGATTCGCAATCTTCAATGAAGCATTCAGATTGAACCCCTGCAGCTTCGATTCTCCCTAGTTCCATGCTAAGGCTTGGATTCCATAAGCGGCTCGGGAATTTTCATCTTGAGATTGATGCCGATATCACGCAATCGGTAACCGCGGTGCTGGGTGTGTCGGGCAGCGGCAAGAGCACGCTGCTCAACTGCATAAGCGGCATCCTGCACCCGAATGAAGGCGTCATCTCGTTTCTCGGCGAAACCCTCTACTCCTCCCAAGAGGGGGTCCGGCTCCCGCCGGAAAAACGGCGATTCGGATACGTCTTTCAAGAAGGTCTCCTTTTTCCCCACCTGAGCGTCCAAAAAAACATCTTCTATGGCCACAACGGCACCTCCCGGAACGGGGATCAGATTGATGTCGATCATGTGATTGACATCCTCGAGATCGGTGACCTGTTGAAACGTTACCCGCATCAGTTGTCCGGCGGTCAGCGTCAGCGGGTGGCGCTCGCGCGCGCCTTGGCTATATGCCCGCGATTGCTGTTGATGGATGAGCCGCTTGCCGCTCTTGATCCGGGGCTAAAACATCGCATTCTGCCCTACCTCCACCACATCAAAGAGGCGTTTGAAATCCCGATTCTTTATGTAACGCACTCTATCTCGGAGGCGATGGCGTTGGCGGACGAAGCCTTTCTGCTGGCGGAGGGGCGCGTCACCGCGCGGGGTGAGCCGCATCGACTGCTCACCTCCCCGTCAGCCCTTCCCATCGCCCAGATGACAGGCGTTGAGAATATCCTATCCCTGACCGTCATCGCGTGCGACCAAGTACGCGGCGTGACAGAATTGGAGATTGGAAGCCAGAAGTTGGTCGTCCCCTATATAGACATCAAAGTCGGAAAGTTGATGCAGGTCGGCATCAGGGCGGAAGACATTATCGTCTCGCTGGAGCCAGATTTGCCAATTAGCGCGCGGAATGTGTTGAGGGGAGAGATTCGCGGGATTGACTCTTTCGGCGATCGGATTATGCTGTCTGCCGAGATTGAGGGACACCCGTTGTCGGTGAAGATAACGAATGAAGCGCGTGACCAACTTGGTCTCGTCGTAGGAATGAGATGTTACTTTGTGATCAAAGCGAATGCGGTCAACCCGCTGTGGGAAACCTAAAAGGGAGATAAACACACCATGAAAATGCAAGTCTTGCGTTTCATCCTGTGTTCGATTATCGCTAGTTTTGCCGGTCTCAACCTTGCAGCTGGGTCAGTCCCGCCGCCAGGAGCAAATGGTGCTCATTTTTGCGGAAATACCGGACAACAACAGGATAACCGACGTTACGCCCGGACCATAACAAATTTGGATGTAGGGGCGCCGCGCACCGTACGGATGATTTACTTTCTTCCCAACGATCGCCCGTATCGCGCCGAGGTGGTGCATCGGATAAAAGACCAAATGCTCGGCATCCGGACCTTCTTTGCCGAACAGATGGATGCACATGGATATGGGTATGCAACATTTCACATTGAAACTGATCCTGAAAACCATCCGATAGTGCACCGTGTGGATGGGCGACACCCCGATAGTTACTACTCTGGCGACACAGTTGGCACTGTACGCGACGAGATAAGCTCAGCGTTTAATCTTGAAGCGAATGTTCATCTAATCGTCATTGACAATAGCGAGACCCAAATAAATTCGGATGGTAGGTCTGTTGCAGGTGTCGGAGAAAGAAAGAGCAAAACTGGCGGCTATGCGTTAGTTTCTGATGAATTTATATCCACCACGGCAATACATGAGTTGGGACACGCCTTCGGATTGAATCATGATTTCCGCAGTAATGCGTACATCATGTCGTATGGACTACGACCAAGACGGCTATCTGCATGCAGCGCCGAATACTTGGCAGTGCATCCGTACTTCAATCCCGATACGTCAATTGACGAGGGAGAGTCAAACAGCATCATCGAAACCATCTCGCCGCGTACCTATCCGCGGGGCTCACAGAGCGTCCCTGTACATCTCAAAATCAGCGATTCAGAAGGACTTCACCAGGTGCACCTATTAGTTGATACAATGGAACCGCACCCCGGCGCCGGATTTCGCGAAGTAAAGGAATGCCGCGGATTGGCGGGCGACACAGACACTGTGGTTGAATTTAACTATGATGGAATTAATCCGTCTGATCGCTCGACGGACCTGTCTAATTCTGCTAACCATCGGATTCGTGTTTCCGCCGTTGACGCGGACGGGAATGTAACTGATGCCACTTTTTCGCTTACGGAAATTTCACCATACCATATCGCCACGCTTGCAGAGCATCTGCCGGCGGGTTTTTCTGTGGCATTTTCGACCGATGGGGTGACTCTCGCTACGGGTTCATGGGACGGGACGGTCAAACTATGGGGTGTGGCGACGCTACGAGAGATTGCTTCGCTTCAGGTGCATACGATTGGGATCAGTTCGGTAGCGTAGTCGCCTGATAAGAGGAGTCTAGCGGCCGGCTCACGGGATGGGACGGTCAAACTATTGGACGTGGCGACACTACGAGAAATCGCTAGCTTTAAGGCAATCACAAATGTGGTCAGTTCTTTGTCGTTTTCAAGCGACGGGAGTACTCTCGCCATTAAAGGTTCGGGGGATCGGACCTTCAAGCTATGGGATGTGACGACGCAGCATGAGATTGCCTTGCCTCATGCATTTACGTATTGGGTCGATTCTGTGGCTTTTTCACCTGTTGATGCGACCCTCATCGCTACCGGGTCGTCGGATGGACAGGTCAATTTGTGGGACGTGGCGACAAGAGAACGAAAAGCCACGATTAAAGGACATACACATCCGGTCGGATCTGTGTCGTTTTCTATTGATGGGCGTACTCTCGCTTCTTGTTCAGGGGATGGGACGGTTAAGCTGTGGGACGTACCGACGCTAATAAGTCGTGCCACCTTTAGGCATGCGTCCGAGGTGGCTTTTGCGGCGTTTTCGCCGGACGGGAGGACATTTGCCTCCGCAACGGTGGAAGGCACAATAGAATTATGGGATACGTCTTTCTTGATGCAGATTCGTCGTGAGGCGGCGGCTGAGATTGATATCCGCGACCCCAACCTTCACGCTGTGATAGCCGAAGCGATTGGGCTGCCACCAAATGCCCCCATTCTCCGGGGACACCTACAGACTTTGATTGAACTTGATGCGAGAAATGCCAACATAAGCGATTTGACCGGGATTGAAGGTGCAACTAAGCTGAGAACATTGGATCTTGGCGGTAAATATGTGTGGGCGGAGGAGGGGGTAAACTACAGCAACAGCAACTCAATATCAGGTATCTCACCTTTAACGGGATTAGCGATACAGCGGCTGAATCTTGAATACAACAACATCTCGGACATCTCTGCGGTATCGGGACTGACCGACCTGACATGGCTGCGTCTTGGCCAAAACTCTATATCGGACATTTCGGCTGTAGCGGGTTTGACTAACCTGACATGGCTGGCACTTGGTAACAACTCGGTATCGGACATCTCTGCGTTAGCGGGTTTGACCAACTTAGAATGGCTGGTACTTAGTGACAACTTTGTATCCAACATCTCTTCAGTAGGGACGTTAACCAATTTGAGTAACCTGTTTCTTAGTACCAACTCTATATCGGACATCTCTGCGGTAGCAAGGTTAACCAATCTGCGTGCTCTCAATCTTGCGTCCACCAGTATATCGGACATTTCTGCGATTGGGAGGTTAACCAATTTGGAGTTTCTGTCACTTCAGAACAACACTATATCGGACATTTCGCCGCTGGTGGCAAATACAGGTTTCGGAAATCAAGATAAAGTTTATTTATCTATCAACCCCCTGAGTTACCAATCTATCCACACGCACATTCCAACCCTCCAAAATAGAGGAGTTGAGGTACTATTTGACAAACGAACGCCCCATCGAATTCGCATAGTTTCAGGGAATGACCAAGGTGGATTGCCCGGCACGGCGCTTGACAAGCCGTTTGTCGTGAAGGTACTGGATGAGAGAGGTACTGCGTTTGAAGGGGTGCCGGTTACATTCACCGTCACGGCGGGCGGCGGGACACTCAGCGTCACGAACACGACGACAGATGCCAACGGCAGGGCGGAGAGTGTCCTAACATTGGGGCCCAATCCGGGAACGAACACTGTCACTGTATCTGTTGCAGGGATTCAGGAGGGGCAGACATTTACCGCCGAAGGTATCCAAACGCCTAAGCCGTTCTGGATAATCTTTGGAGACAAGCAACAAGGCGTGATCGGTGAAGCGCTTGCCAATCCGTTTATGGTCGAGGTGCGAGATCAGTCCGGTGAACCTTTGCCGGGCGCTCAGGTCAAATTCTACGTCACGGCGGGCGGCGGAACGCTCAGTGCCACGAGCGTCACGACGAATAGCAACGGTAGGGCGGAGAGTATCCTAACGCTGGGCCCGAATCCGGGAAGGAACACCGTTTCCGTATCTGTAGCAGGGATAGCAGAGGAGCAGTCCGTTAGCGCCATCGCCGAATTGCCGCCAATCCTTGAGGATGTCAACGGGGACGATGTGGTGAATATTTGGGATTTGGTGTTGGTGGCGTCGGCGCTCGGTGGTGAAGGCACAGATTTACCGGCTGATGTTAACGGTGATGAAGTTGTGGACATTTTGGATTTGGTGCTGGTTGCGGGGGCACTTGGGAACACGGCAGCCGCGCCTTCAGCCTGGTATCGCGACCTGGAGATCGCTCCTACTAGAACGGACGTGGCGCAGTGGTTGGCTCTTGCGCAAACACAAAACCTGGCGGGTGCAACGTTGCAACGGGGCATTCTATTCTTGGAGCACCTACTCGTGGCGCTGGCTCCGAAAGAGACAGCACTCTTGCCCAATTACCCGAACCCGTTCAACCCGGAGACGTGGATACCCTATCAGTTGTCAGAGGACGCGAATGTCACGTTGACGATTTATGATGCCAAAGGTGTCGTACTCCGTCGGCTGGAATTAGGGCATCGGTTGGCAGGATACTATGCCGATAGAGGAAGGGCGGCTTATTGGAATGGCTGCAACGATTTCGGTGAAAAGGTGGCAAGCGGCGTGTATTTCTATCACCAGCCTGCCGGGAATTATTCCGCGGTGCGGAAGATGTTGATAAGTAAGTAAACAGAATAGCTCAAGGATTAACTTGATTTGTACCACCTTCGGTGTTATAACTGTTCAAACACGAGCATGAACGCTTGATATTAACTCTCCCTCACAGTTACAGCCCGGCACAGGAAAGAGGATAGACTACCTCTCCGTCTGGTCAACACAATTGGATATTAACTATGGACACACAAACGTACATCTATTGGCAAGATGAGAAGATGTTTATCGGATATCTGGAAACGTATCCCGATTATTGGACGCAAGGCGAATCCGTAGAAGCCTTAGAGGAAAATCTTCGTGACATCTACGCAGACCTCACAAGCGGCGCTATTCCGTGTGCTCGGAAGGTTGCCCAGTTACAGATTGCATGAAAAGACGTGACCTGATTCGTGAATTAGAAAAGATGGGGTGTGTTTCTATTCGTCATGGCGCGAAGCATGATTGGTATCAAAATCCAAACACGCGTATTTCTCAGCCAGTTCCGCGCCACAGAGAAATCAAAGATCCGTTGGCAAAGCACATTCTCAAGATGCTCAGAGATTAAACTGAGAGTGGTTTATTAGTCCATTTTATAGCGGAAAATTCGTCTGGTAAACTCACACGGGTTCGTGTCAGGAGACTTCAGCGCGACACGGAAAATGTTGATTCGGAAATAAACAGGTTAGTGGACAGGAAGGCAGGCGGCGGTCACCTGTATTCCTTCCGTTCCTTGTTGAAACGAAAGGGACTTAGTAGTTCACTGCTTTCTGGTCAATTTGTTTGCTTTTCTCTTCTTAA